>NZ_JACVCV010000023.1 GCF_017811155.1 Lunatimonas salinarum
AATATAGCAATTTTGGAGCTCCTAACCAAGTAATTTTTAACTCCGTAAAGTAGTAAAAGTCTCATTAAACGTCCTGCTAGTTATTTTTGTTATTTCATTCCATTCGGATTTAACCAGCCTACTAGGAGATAAACTTGTCCTTATCGCGACCCCTTTGGTCGTCTCGATTTGTTACCCATTTATTCAAATGGGCACAACCACCCGTTTTTCGCTGAAGTTGTTTTTTGGTTTTCTATTGTTTTTTACGACCTTTTACCTGATTTTAAATCTAAACTGGCCAACTTTCAACCTCCCCTATTTCATGATTTCCGTCCTTTTGTCGGTTCCTTACGTGGTCTTGATGGAAAGGATATTCCCCCCCATCCCGCAAAAAGCCGAGTAGTATAATCGCACCCCTACCCTTTGCATAATATGGTGGCGAATGCTTCGGCGATATATTGAGTTATGTTTATGAGGTGAGGCTCGCTTCGGATTCGCCGTTTTGGTGAGGAGGGATGGTAAATTCCACGAATCTTAAATCTTATGTCTAACGTCTTATGTCTAACATCTCACGTCTCACATCTAATTATCCTCCCACATAGGCCATTTCGGCGATTATTGGGTATACTTGTAAGACCAATTCTTTTTCCTTATGATACCTTCCTTCCAAATGGTTTACAGACGCCTTTTGCTTACCCACCTATTGCTGTTCTTTCTTTTGCTGGTTGCTGTGGCTCAGAACGAGCCTAAGGGGATTTTCCTGACCTGGCAGCAGGATCCTAGTACAACCATCACGATTGACTGGCATACCGAACCTTCTGAACCAAGCGAATCCCTGCTTCAGGTAAGACCGCTCGGAGGTGAGTGGAAGGACGCTAGCGGGATGCAGTTTCCATTTCCCCATAGCGACCGTACCATCCATCGGGTCGAACTGAATCAATTGATCCCCTATTCCACCTATGAGTTTAGGTTCAAAGGTTACGATCGCATATACTCCTTCCGCACCCTGCCTTTGCACAACTTCCAGCCGGTACGGTTTGCAGCTGGTGGCGATACCTCCCACGGAGATATGTTTCGGCAAATGAACGAGGCTGTCATGCGTTATGACCTGGATTTCATTGTCTGGGGAGGTGATTTGGCCTATGCCAACGGTTTGGCGGAAAACGTGGATCTCTGGCACCGTTGGTTTGACCGCATTAAAACAGACCTAATCTCCTCGGAAGGTCGGGTGATTCCCATCGTCGTGGGCATTGGCAACCACGATGTGCTAGACCATCACTACCCCGGATCGGAGTCTCAGATTGACAACAAGGGATCTGGCATGCCCGGTTTTATCGCCAAGGTAAAGCAGGGCCGCATGGAGGAAGCTACCGACGAGTCGCGCCTGGCCAAAGGCCCCTTTTTTTATCGGTTGTTTGCATTTCCCGGACAGCCCGGCTATGGCGTGCTGGATTTTGGTGATTACCTTTCCTTGATTATTCTGGACAGTTCGCACAGCAATCTGATCAGCGGTACACAGACCGCATGGCTAAAGCAGGTATTGGCGAACAGGACACATGTCCCCCATCTCCTACCCGTGTACCACAAGCCTGCCTACCCCTCGTCTAGGGTACAGCCGGGTGGAAAAAGAAACCAGTTTTGGTCAGAGGAGGTACTTCGCAATTGGGTGCCGCTATTTGAAACTCATGGGGTTCGGGTGGCCCTCGAAAACGATGACCATACTTACAAGCGTACCTTTCCGATCCGTGGTGACCAAGTAGATCCTCAAGGTATTGTCTATATCGGGGACGGTTCCTGGGGGGTGTCCAAGCGGAACCCCAAGACTCCAGAGGAAGTTTGGTACCTGCAGAAGTCTGCTCAGGAAAATTCGGCGATCATCGTAACCTTACATGGACCCCACCAGCATTTTTTGATGATCAATGAAAACGGGGATGTCATTGATGAGTATCCGGAATCCGTGAAATAGGGTTGGGAACTACCGGTTGATACCCTATTAAAACAGCGAAGAGCTGCCTCAAGGATGAAGCAGCTCTTTACTATTTATTGGTGGTTTTAGATGATACCGGTTTACCTACTCGCCGTCTGCGTATTCCGGTTTTCCAACGGATGTTGTTGCAATAGCTCGGTAGGCGAATAGAAGCCTGATTTGCCCTTGGTTGCTTCCCGAACCTCTTTTACTTTGGCAGGAGAAATGGCAGAAGCACTATTTCCGAACGAATTCCTCACGTAGGTGGCTACCGATGCGATGTCTTCATCGTTTAGCATACCTCCATAGGGCGTCATGGGAACCTGACCTGGGTAGGATTTGCCCAATACTTCTATCGGGCCCATCAAACCGTTTAGTATGATTTTTATCAGGCGCTCTTCACTACCCAGTACCCAACGCGTTCCGGCAAGTGGCGGAAAGCCAGAGGCTGCCAACCCTTTACCATCTTCCTGATGGCAGGTAATACAAAAGCCCTCTTTACCATAAATCACTTTTCCTTTTTCATACAATGCCATTTCAGCTCCGGATAAGTTATTTACAGCCTTAGGAGCCTCCGTGGGGGCGTCCGGTGTCTTGCTCTTGAATTCAATGCTCCCACTTGCACTGATGATAACGTCACTAACAGAGAAACCATTCAGGTGTGCCAAGGATGTCTCAAATGCTTTGATCATCCAGTCATCTTTCGGATGCTCGTTAGCTACCTGTAGAATTTCAAGTCCACTATCTTTATCCAACCAAGAAGCGGCTACGATCGCTTCTAGACGGACTCTTCCGTGTTCGTCTGCGGCGGCCTGCTTCAACAGGTCAATTTGATCGGCCACTTGATGTCCCGTGTATCGCAATACTCGGGTAGCAGCAGCCCTCGCATGGAAATCCTTGGAGTTTAACATTTGCTTTAACAGGTCTTGATCCACCTTATTTAGACCCCAGGTAACCCAAAGCGCTTCCAATACATGATGTTCATATTTTGGGTCGTTCTTGTCCAGATTGCCTACCCAAGCTTTTATTTTGGAGGTAACCTCGTTTGCATCTCGGCCTCGTAACTCAGTTCTTGTGCGGTAGCGAGCCCTAAACTCAGGTAATTTGAGGTTTTCAAGCAATTCATCAATAGATGCCCCGTGAATCTTTGGAGGTGTTACCAATGGACGGGATGGATAGGTGATTCGGTATACTCTTCCGTGCACGTGATCTCTTAGCGGATCGCGGGCGTTGTGCTGCATATGGCCTACAAGGATATTATGCCAATCGATGAAATACAACGATCCGTCCGGAGCAAACTCCATATCTACCGGCCTGAAATTTCGGTCGTCACTTTTTACCAGATCCAATCGATGGCGGCTGTGGTAGCCGGTGCCGTCGTCTTCGATTGCATGCTGTTTCATTCCCAAGAAACCAATGGTGTTGTTGATCAACAGATCACCCTGATGCTCGTCGGGAAAGTGGCGGCTAGATACAAATTCCAATCCAGAGGTAGGTCTCACTCGGTGGGCATCTTCTATTAGGTTGAACCCTTTGTGGGTAGCCACCCCATAGCGCGGCTTTACCGAACCTGGCATCATCCAGCGAACGTCCGGCCCGGAGGTTTCGGCGAAGAAATTCTGGCCCCAGTCATCAAATGCAATCCCCCATGGGTTTGGTATGGGTAATTGGGCGGTGCGCTCCAAGTGTTTTCTAGCAGGGTTGTATCTATAAAACCCCCCATTTGTAGCGCGTACCGGTCCATAGGGAGTTTCTACATTGGTATGTAAGAATACGCCTTCTCCCATGTAGATTGCACCCGAAGGGTCTGTCACAAAGGCACTGATGTTATGGTGGGTATCGTGATCGTCGAAACCACTTAATAGAATTTCTTTGGTATCGGCGTGGTCATCGCCGTCCAGGTCTTTGAGGATAACCAGATTGATTCCCTGAGATACATAGACTCCTTCAGGAGCAATTTCCAATCCAATGGGAAGGTGCAGGCCATCTGCAAAAACAGTCTGCTTGTCTGCCTTTCCATCGTTGTTCGTGTCCTCTAGTATGAGTATCTTATCGTTTGGCTTTGGATCTCCCGGTTTATAATGAGGATAGCTGGGCATTACGGCTACCCAAAGCCGTCCTTTGTTGTCAAAAGTCATCTGAACGGGGTTAGCCAAATCCGGAAATTCAACCTCTGAGGCAAACAATTCCAATTTATACCCCTCAGGTACATGGATTTGATCCAACGCATCTTGACCATAAAGGTATTCCAGACTACCGTTTCGCTCTGGATTGTAATTGGTTTCGATTTCCGGCAATTCGCGGGTGGTGGCATCCGCTGCCACAAGATCAAACTGCTCTCCCTTACTTGCCGCCCAAATGGCTTGGTCCCTGTTTGCGGTCATCTGTCGAATTTTCTCCAATTCATATGGGTAGTTATCCGGTCCGAATGGATTGTACCTGCGGCCAAAGACATGTACCCCATTGGGGATTTTGTAGTCGTTATGCCACATCCAGTTTTTTTCCATAACGGCCTCGTGGATCGATGCCCTGTATTTCTCAGCCTTTGCTTTGTTTTTGCCAAACAGCTTATCTGCCAAGAAAACAGAAAACTTTTTGTAGCCTTCTTCATTTAACTGGAATCCATCTATCGTCAAGGGTTCCTTACTTGAGTCATACCACTTCTTAGAAGGCTCAAAGGCATCTACAAAGAATACCTGATTTCTCTCAGCCACTTCTTTCATGGCGTCCGTATAAAGCTTTATATTATCGTTTTCCTTCACCCCGTCAGGCAGATCGTACAGCGCGGAGAGGTCCTCGAAAGCAATGGGTGAAACCAGCGCCAATTGAGGTGGAAGGTTACCGTTGTAACTCTGTCCTTTGGTATGGTCAATAAAGGCTTGAAGCTCTTCTTTCCACATTTCCAGCGCATCTAGGCCACCAAAACTCTCGTTATATCCAAAAAAGCCTACAATCACATCTGCCTTATGGTTTGTCAGCCATTCGTCAGGGTATTCCAAGTGACCCTCACTACCAGAGGGCGTAGCTAACTCCGTCTGGAATTTTTCAGCACCCGGAAAAGCCCAAGGGGTTTTTCTTCCTGAGTGAGCTCTAAATCCAGGTGTATCACCCGGGTCACACATGTTTCGGATATACAACAGTGAATCCGGATAGCGTACATGCATTTCAGTTTCAAACAGCCCATAGTCCATCATTCTGGAGCCCAGGTTATTGCCAATCAGCATGATGTGCTGACTTTTTCGGAGATCCAAGGTTTCCTCTTCCGGTCCACAGCTGAACATGAAAGCCGCAATGAGCAGGTAGGCCAATCCCCTGGCCAGGTTAGTTCGTTTTTTCATTTGGTGGTGTATTGGGATATATTTTAAGTTAACGAGTTCGGTGAAAACACCGATCAATTATGGAGATAAAAGATTTGCGGTTTATAAACGATTTGCCGAATAAGCTCGAAATTCCGGAAAATACCATCCTGTACTTACCTGCAATAAAGAAATCATATTCGCACCAAGTTCAATACTAAAATAAATTTTAGTCTTTTCCAAAGGCTATTATGTGGTCGGCTTTGAAAAGATCCATGGTATTTACCTTTGATTTATCAAGAAAAGTGGTTATTCTTAATTTTTAAACAACTATGAGTATATCACGTATTGGGCTCTTTTTGGGCCCTCTCCTCTTCTCAGCGATCTTATTGCTTGTAAAGCCAGCCGATCTTTCCACAGAAGGCGTATCCTTGATTGCGATAACTGCTTGGATTGCAGTTTGGTGGATTACAGAAGCTATTCCTATTGCGGCCACCGCTCTGCTACCTCTGGTCTTATTTCCGTTAACCGGTGTTTTAGGCATAAAGGAAACGTCTGTAGCCTATTCGGATCCCATGGTACTCCTTTACATGGGTGGATTTATGATTGCAGTTACCATCGAGCGTTGGAATCTACATAAGCGGATCGCGTTAAATATCATTGCCCTGATGGGTACCGATATGAAACGAATTATTTTTGGTTTTATGTTGGCGACAGGTTTTCTGTCCATGTGGATATCAAACACAGCAACTTCATTGATGATGCTTCCCATAGCAGTGGCAGTCATTACCCAAATGGGAAGCCAACTGATGGATGCAAATTACACACAAAATACCGTTGGAAGGGCGTTGATGTTGGGAATTGCCTATTCAGCCAGTATAGGGGGTATGGCAACCATCATTGGGACACCAACCAACATTATCCTGGTAGGGGTAATCAGAAAGACATACGGTATCGAAATTGGGTTTAGCGAGTGGATGATGATAGGGCTGCCTGTTGCCATTGTCTTGCTGGTGGTGTGTTGGTATTTTTTAGTCAATGTGGCATTTGATCTATCCCTAGCTAGACAAGCGACCGGAGGCAAAGAAGAAATTATCCAACAGCTAAAAGCACTGGGAAGAATATCCCGTGAGGAAATGCGCGTTTTGATCGTGTTTATGTTAGTTTCTGTGGCATGGATTAGCCGAACATTTCTCCTTCAGAAGCTCATCCCCATACTGGACGATACCATCATTGCTTTGCTGGGGGTGCTCGTGCTGTTTGTACTACCTTCAGGAGGACCTAAGGGCGAACGCTTGCTAAGCTGGGAAGTAGCTGAAAAAATTCCGTGGGGAATTCTGATCCTTTTTGGAGGTGGATTGGCACTAGCCATTGGTTTTCAACAGACCGGTCTGGCACAGTGGATTGGTCAACAATTTGTTTTATTACAAGATGTGAGTTTCTGGCTATTTCTGTTACTGGTAATTGCTGCTGTTAACTTCCTCACCGAAATTACCTCCAATGTGGCTACTGCTTCCATGCTATTACCAATTTTATCGGCAGTGGCATTGGCTATGAACGTACATCCCTTTGGACTGATGATAGCCGCAACTCTAGCCGCTAGCTGTGCATTTATGCTTCCTGTGGCCACTCCGCCCAATGCCGTGGTCTTTGGTTCAGGTTACTTGACCATTCCCGCTATGATGCGCACGGGATTTTGGATGAACTTGGTGTCTATAGCGTGCATTTTATTACTGATTCTGTTTTTTCTTCCCTTCGTTTGGGGTATTGACTTAGCTGGATTTCCTTCTGAATTACGCTAAGCGCCCGTGAAGATGCATGGCAATGATCTCGGAATACCGAAATAAAAAAGGGAAGCCCTTTGAATTACCGAATTCAAAGGGCTTCCTTTTTGTAGTAAGAGACTTTGTTGTAGGAAACTGATTATCTTTCCAACCAATTTGGACCGAGTAATTCACTCAACTTCTTGTCGTATTCCTCTATCTTCGCTTCGTTTTTAAGGCGGGTATGGATCTGATATAAGATCTCCATGATGTCGGTATTATCAGGCTTTAGATTAGAAGCTCGCGTGAAATAAGGAAGCGCTTCTGCATAAAGGTCATCAGCCTCTTTTACCATAATCGGAGACTTTTCCTCCCACTCCTCATCGGAGAGATTATTGACTTCAGTGATGATATTTCTGGCCTTTTCAAGATACAAGGCCCCAGCATAGTAATTGCCTTCAAAGAAATCTGAATCTACCGCTACCGTCTTTTTGTATTCAGCAAGTGCACCGTCAATATCTCCGGATTTTTCCTTCAGGTATCCGTATCTCAACAAAATGGCGGTGTTTTCCGGATCATTTTTAAGTGCAGATTCTATTGAGGTCATTGCCTCATCCATCTTATCAAGCTGTAACAATAACTGGATTTCGAATTCAGCTAAGCCTTTGTCATCTGGATAGATGTCTCTTGCCTGAGATACAAGTCGATAGGCCTCCTCCGGATTATTATCTTCGGCAGAAGCGATTTGAATCAAGAAGTAATAGGCATTCAATTTATTATACTCCTCAATGTCCAAAAGCGAAGTGAAATATTTTTTAGCACGCTGGGACTCTCCTACCATATTGCCGGTATACCCTGCATTAAATACGATCGACGTATCCTTTGGATC
This sequence comes from Lunatimonas salinarum, assembly GCF_017811155.1. Taxonomy (GTDB): domain Bacteria; phylum Bacteroidota; class Bacteroidia; order Cytophagales; family Cyclobacteriaceae; genus Lunatimonas; species Lunatimonas salinarum. The sequence continues at coordinate 7,894 of NZ_JACVCV010000023.1, forward strand.
CAAATCTGCGGCAAGAGCAAAAAATTCAAAGGCCATTTCCATGTCATCGTCTTCGTAGCGGTCTATCGCCTTATTGAAGGAAGCATTCTTCAACCGATAGATTCCCTGCCCCTGAAAGTTTTCCGGCATATCCGGTACCACTTCTTTAAACAGGTCTTTCGAAACCTTCGTGGTCGAGTCCATTCCTTCCATTTCGAAAGTCTTGAAGAAACTTTCCTTCGCCGATTGACCATAATCCAACGTCTGCATGGTGTTTGAAGAATCGCCTTCAAACATCATCGTCTCTATTTTACCTTTTAATAGGTAAGTGTCCGATAGCCCCCCAGTCTCGGGGTCCTGAAGCGCTGATTGAATCTCCGTGTACGCTTCTTCCAAGGCGCCCCGCTTCATATTCTTTTCGGCAGATTTGACGACTTTCTTTTGACCAAATGCTAGCGTAGTGGCTATTCCAACCAAAGCTAATGATAAAATTAACTTTTTCATGTTTGTAGTTTTTAATCTAATTCGATTGGTTCTTATGTTAAATTAACTAAATAAAGGTTATTGATTTTTCTATTCATTGGATTCGGTAGCTACATCGTCAGAAGCCAACCCACCGGATCCACCGGAAGGATTCGAGTCGGAATCCCCCTCTTCCTGGTTCTCCATGATGTTTTCGATTTTCTCGATGGATGATATCTCGTCGTTGTCATTCAAGCGAATAAGCTTCACCCCTTGTGTCGCCCTCCCCATGACCCGGACACCGGATACCGGAGTGCGTATGGCTATACCAGATTTGTTAATGATCATCAAATCATCAGTATCTGCTACTTCTTTGATAGCTACCAACCCTCCTGTCTTTTCGGTGATATTCATGGCCTTTACCCCTTTTCCCCCTCGGTTGGTGATTCGATATTCCGAAAGGTAAGAGCGCTTTCCATAGCCTTTTTCCGAAACAACTAACAGCGTTGCATCCTCTCTAGAAACACAAACCATGCCAATTACATGGTAATTGCCATCCTCTAGGTTGATCGCTTTTACGCCTGTCGCTGTCCTTCCCATGGGGCGAACCGTTGATTCGTGGAAGTGTACAGCCCTTCCCGAACTGGCAGCGATGACAATATGGGAGTCCCCATTCGTAAGCTCTACATTTACCAGTTGATCTTCATCCCGGATATTCAATGCGATGATTCCATTAGAACGAGGTCGGGAGTATTGCTCCAAGGTAGTCTTCTTGATGACACCGTTCTTGGTAATCATCACAATATAGTTATTGTTGATATAATCTGCATCATCCAGATCAGAAACCTGAATAATAGAGCGGATTTTATCGTCACTTTCTATGTTTATTAGATTTTGAATGGGCCTTCCCTTTGAGGTCTTACCCCCTTCCGGTATACCATACGTCTTCAGCCAAAACAATTTGCCCTTATCCGTGAAAATCAGCAGGTAATTGTGGGTCATGGCGGTGAAGAGGTATTCGGTAAAATCATCATCCTTGGTCGACACCCCCTTGGATCCTACGCCTCCTCGGCTTTGGGTTTTGTACTCCGTCAGCACGGTACGCTTGATGTACCCCTGATGGCTTACTGTGATAACCACCTCCTCGTTGGGAATCATGTCTTCGTAATTGAAATCCTCGGCATTGTGCTCGATCGCAGTCCTGCGTTCGTCTCCATACCGGTCTCTCATCTCAGCAAGCTCTGTTTTGATGATGTCCATTCTTCGGTCCTCGTTGGCCAGGATTTCCTTGAGGTCTTCGATAAGTAGGATCAACTCATCGTATTCCTTTTGGATCTTTTCCCGTTCCATTCCGGTCAAACGTTGCAAACGCATGTCGAGGATTGCTCGCGCCTGAATTTCGGATAGTGAAAACCGCTCCATCAACCCGGTTCGGGCGGTCTCTGGATCCCTGGAATTCCGGATAAGGGTTATTACCTCATCCAAATGATCCAGCGCTATAAGGTAACCTTCCAAAATATGCGCTCGCTTTTCAGCTTCTTTTAGCTCATACTCCGTTCTCCTGACAACCACTTCGTGCCGATGGCTCACATAGTGCACGATAAGGTCCTTTAGGTTGAGCGTGTAAGGTCTGCCTTTCACCAGCGCCACGTTATTTACACTGAAGGAGGTCTGTAATTGGGTATGCTTGTATAGGTTATTCAATACGACATTGGGCACCGCATCTTTTTTCAGTTCATATACGATCCGCATCCCTTGTCGATCCGACTCATCCCGGATGGCCGAGATGCCGTCTAACTTTTTCTCGTTGATAAGCTGGGCTGTTTTTTCTACCATGCCCGCTTTGTTTACCATATAGGGGATTTCGGAAATGATGATCATCTCCTTGCCATTGTCTTTTTGCTCCACATTGGCTTTGCCTCGTACGATGATCCGGCCCCTACCGGTTTCAAACGCCGATTTTACACCGTTATACCCGTAAATAATCCCTCCTGTGGGAAAATCAGGCGCAGTGATGTACTGCATCAATTCCGACACGGTGATATCCCGATTATCCACGTATGCAATGATGCCGTTTATCACTTCGGTAAGGTTGTGGGGTGCCATGTTGGTAGCCATCCCTACCGCAATACCGGAGGCACCATTAAGTAGCAGTGCGGGTATTTTGGCTGGTAAAACCACCGGCTCCTTTAGACTGTCGTCAAAGTTGAGTTGAAAGTCAACGGTTTCTTTGTTGATATCGATAAGCAACTCTTCGGCGATCCGCCGCAGACGGGCCTCGGTATACCTCATCGCCGCCGCATTGTCCCCGTCTATGGATCCAAAGTTACCCTGAGGGTCTACCAAGGGATACCTAAGAGACCAAGGCTGTGCCATCCGCACGAGGGTTTCGTATACCGCCGAATCGCCATGGGGGTGGTATTTACCCAAAACCTCACCGACAATTCTAGCGGATTTCTTGTAAGGCTTATTATGGGTGACACCCAACTCCTGCATTCCAAAAAGTATTCGCCTGTGTACTGGCTTTAACCCATCTCTGACATCTGGGAGGGCTCGGGAAACAATCACTGACATCGAATAATCGATGTAAGCTCCGCGCATTTCCTCCTCAATATTGATTGGTATGATGTTCTCGTTTTCTCCTTGAGCCATATTCAAAATTATTCTCAATAATAAATGGCAATATACGCAAAACCGGCGGTTTTAGAAAAAGATAATTTTACCTAAACGAAAAAACCATGGTATTTAATTTATATTCATGCAGTTACTTTAGTTTGTTTTTAAGAAACCTCTAGGCCACATTGACCAAATGTACTACCATTGGCCCACTTTGCGGTGTTGCATATTCCAAATGGAACTTCCGCGGTACTCTACCCCATTGTGCAAATGCTTCATTACCACGCCGCATCCTGGCACTTTACAGCGCTTGGTGGCCGGCAACCGCAGCGCTACACCCAACTGAACAGTAAAGAGCTGTTGTTTGATTTGCTGAACCTCTGTTGGCTCCATGCCTTGAATGTACGTAAACTCCCTAAATGTAACTGAGGGACGGACAAACATCTTCGTGTATTCCGAAAACTCCCTTTCAATCCGAAACCCTATGGAATAAAATGGTTTATCAATATTCAGTCTACCGTCATAAGCTTGTCGAAGAAATAACTGTCCAAATTCGGCGTCAACCAGAAATCGCCAGGGATAGTCCTGTTCCATGCGAAGCTTACGCTCAGATTGCATGTAATGATTGGAACCGGCGTATTTTCGGTATTTTAAGTTTAGAAAAGACTGTCGCTTTCCTGCATCGTAAAGTATCAAGCCCACGGAACCATAGAGCTTGTCAAAGGTGTAGGTGTTACTTCCAAAATTAAATCGGAAATCTTCCACACGAAGCGCATCCATATTGCCCCATTCACGCCCGTATCCACCGCCAATTTCGATTAGATCAACTAGATTTAACTTTATCCCCATCTGAAATGGAAATCCAAGATTGCCTCCGCGAAAACCAAGCGTGTCACCTTGATTGATATCAGATACTGTCTCGGTGATTACAGAAGTGATGGGATAGGTGGTTGGATCCATACTGGCAAAACTCATCGAATTGGTATGATAGCCAACGCCTCCTCCAACTTCAAAAGAAAATCCTCCCAGGACGTTTCGAAATACATTTCCCAGCTCACTATCACTTTTTCTCGTGCGGTTTTTCAGTTTACGCTCAATTCCGAAAATATCTTCGTCTTGCGCCGGCGCCGGAAGGACAAATAATAAAACCAACCCCAGCTGAATCCACCAAACTCTGCCTTTGCTTCTTCCCATAATCGCTTATTTTGTCGGATAACAACTTTTCATAACCAAACGTTTTGTTTGCATCGCTATTACCTAACGAAGATAAATAAAAAAACCCTCCAAATATAGAGGGCTTTTGGTTGATTTTTCAACTGAAACAAGGCTTAACTATCTGCACTGACGCCATCTTGCTCGGATGTGCGCTTCTCTTTAAGTTCTGCCTGTAGGCTATCGACTTTTTCTTTGATTTCAGGATTTTCCTTCATGGCTTTGTTCACCTTGTTGAAAGTCGCCACACCAAGGACTTCATCATTTTTGATCAGATCTATTTTAAATTCCCGGACTTCATCCTGCACAGAACTCATAAAAGCAAGAATTCCTTCATAGGCGGCTTTCTCTTCTTCGGTGATTTTGATTTCAGCCAATTTGTCTGCATCGTCCCAAGCCGATTTGATTTCATTGTACCTGCCGGCACCGTCAATCACTTCGTTGTTACGGATGAGGTCAATCAACTCGTCGTTTTTCTGTTCGAAAAATGCCATCACAGAGTCTTCCATTACCGCAAATTTCATTAATTCCTCTTCTGTTATTTCCTCCGCCTCATCTTGGGCGAACGCCTGGAAACTCATGAAACCTACAAATAGGAGTGCTAAGAACCGTAATTTTTTCATATAGCTATCTTTTTTGATTAAACTTATTTACTAATTTCGATCTTTTCAATTAGTATCACAAATTTTACCGCAAGAAATGCGCCAAAAGTTTCTTTTCTCCCCTTAATTTTGACTTTAAGCAATATTTTTTAGGTTATTAATGGTTTCGATTGGATTTTTAGAAGTAAAAATAAAATTTCCCGCTACCAGGATATCTGCGCCGGCCTCAATCAACGCCGATGCATTCGACATGCTAACGCCCCCGTCAATCTCAATCTGGGCCTTAGACCCGGTCTGCACTATCAACTTTTTCAGGTTTTCGATTTTGGTGTAGGTATGTTCGATAAACTTTTGTCCCCCAAACCCCGGATTGACTGACATGAGACAAACCAAGTCCACTTCGTGAATGATGTCCTTCAGCAACTCTACAGGCGTATGGGGATTCAATGCTACCCCTGCTTTGCAATTCAACCTTCGAATCTCGTCCAAGGTGCGGTGTAGATGATTACAGGCCTCATAGTGCACTGTAATGTGGGCGGCGCCTGCTTCTTTGAAGCGCTGTAAGTACTTATCTGGATCAATAATCATCAAATGCACGTCTAAAGGCTTCTCGGCATGCCGATGAATGGCTTCCACGACCGGGATACCTAAAGAAATGTTGGGTACGAATATTCCATCCATCACGTCTACATGCACGTATGAAGCATCCGATTGATTTATCATTTCTATTTCTTGCTGTAGATTTGCAAAATCTGCGGCCAACACGGAAGGGGCAATAAAAGGTCTCATAGCTTTTCGGGTTAGGAGATTACGGTTTTTTCATCGGGCACGATACTGTAGATTCAAATGAATCTAGCAGCAAAAAACGGGAAATTGAAGACCAAATCCTTACCTTTTTAGCAACTTATATCGCTCTGACCAGTTAGTAGCTTGAAATTCAATTATGTACAATCCAGGCACTACGTCGTTCATTTGAAATTCCAATGGTTGCTTCTCCTGATTAGATGCCAATAGCCATTCGTTGATCAGGTTTCCTGAACTGGAAATCAGGCGAACACAACAGGTGTTCGTTGGTACATTTTTCACAAACAATCTATCCCCTTCCAGTGGGTTGGGATAGAGACGGAGTTTCTGTTCGGCTAGGATTTCTTCTTCCTTTCCCTGCACCACACCATACATGGCTCTTTCGTAGTTTGGAATTCCATAGCCAAGTTCCATATTTGGGTTAGCCGCTAGGTGTCCACTTAGCATCAGCTTTTCTTTCAGTTGTGCCATCCGAAGGGTGGGATTTGCCTGCCACAATCCTGCTGCCAACGCGGCAATCTGAGGTGCCGAAAAAGAAGTTCCACTGGAAAAGCTGGGCCCCGTAGCATAGCGCCACAAATTTACGCCGGTTCCGTAGGCCACCAAATCTGGTTTGACCCTTCCATCTGCGGTGGGGCCTACCGAACTAAAACTCGCTTTTTCCAGGCTGTTTGATATAGCCCCTACGGCGAGAACACCAGCCGCATCAGCCGGTGCTGTCATGGTACGCCAGCTAAGGTTCCCTTCGTTTCCATTGCTGGTCACTACTAGGATTCCCTTTTGGGCGGCCATTGAGGCACCTCTGCTAATGGTAGCCGTAAGGCCATCCATATCCTCTTTCCCGTAGTTCATGTCTACATCGTCAAACTGGTTATAACCAAGTGAGCTGTTGATAATATCCACACCCAAGCTGTCAGAATATTCAGCTGCTCTGACCCAATTGTATTCTTCAATCCTAAATTCAGACGCTACATCTTCAGTAATACATAAAATAAACGACGCATCATAGGCACCTGCAAGGAGTTGTTCGTGATTGGATGCTATAAGCGATAAGGCACCGGTTCCATGGGTATCGTCTTTAAAAACATCCGATGATGCTGGAATAACAAAATCCCTCGTGCCAAGTATTTTGCCGCCCTCAAAAAGGTGCTTGAATGCCGGAATCACATCTACATGTTGAAATCCTGCATCAAAAACGGCAATACGTATCCCACTACCGGTGTATCCATCCAAGTGCATTTGCGGAATTCCAAGCAATTCGTTTTGAAAATCATATGGCTGGGATTGTTCTTCCACCTTACGAAGGGATCGTGGGGTTTCTGAACTCATTTTCCCACTTTCTACACTCCCTTTTCCGGATCCTCTACCTATCAGCAAAACTTCGGACACAAATGGTAGTTTGCGGATTTCTGAGATTACCGGTTCTTCAGCTACTACCACCGAGGCGTTTAGCCAATTTGTGTGGTAAAGGATTTTTGTTACCTTGGGCTCGACTATACTCACATATTTGGGGGAAACCGGCAAATCTGTACTATCTAAGCGGATTCCCTCCCGCTCCCGTCTCGCCAAGGCCTCGGATGTCATTAATTCTCCAGGCCGATCCAAGCTATAGTGTTCCGTGGGCTTATATCGGTAGTGGATGGCATACCGATCCTGTGCATCCGTTTCCTGAATTAGCAATACGGTAGTTACGAGTAGAAAAAATGCTTTTTTAGAGAATTCCATGGGTCATTAGTTTCAAATGAATAAAACGGCCACTTTGAATGATTTGTTGCCCAAGGCAGTCACTCCTCGAACAATAGCGGTATACTTCTGAGTAGCTCTCCACCAACCCAATGTTCTCGGCATACACCTCGTAACGGTTATCGCGAAAAGTAATCATGTCATCATCTTCCATATGGCGAACCAATGCAGCGGATGGAAAAACCCGTTCACCTAGTGAATAGCTTCCGACCTGCTCAATCGTAAAAGACTCACTGGGGCGCGAATTCAGGGCATTGGAATCCCATTCTCCCAATAGTCTTATTGGGTAAACTAATCTGATTTCCTGCAAATTGTCCATGAGCCGAATGAGCCGGTTATCAGCTATCCGCAGTCCAAAAGCCAGCTCGTTTACCCACACCTGCCTATCGAGGGATTTTTGCCTGATTACCCGGAAAGCTGCTTGGCCTTGTTCGTTGAGGAATTCCTCCGTGATCTCGTCTCGGTAGTAGTAACGGGTATCTTCAAAATCATCTTCGCCAAAAAACACCCGTTCATCCACCTCATATACCCAAAACCTACCTACCTGTAAGGGAGAAAACCTGGGCAAAAAGGATTCCGGCTGTTCACGTTCTATCCAGTCGCAGGATAGCAAATAAAAAGTACTGGCCATTAAAAAAATCCATTTCATCCACTTCATCATCTGCTTGCAATTTTGTATTCATACACCCCTGCCTTGTCACTTTTCGAAGGTCGACTCCCCTATCCTATTCTTTATTCATCCCGCCGCCCGCGGTGAAAACCTAATCATTTCTTGGGAAACCGGTAAATGATATGTTAGCCAATTCAGCTATCTTTGACAAATTCAGAAAATTTACACAATTTATCCGAAAATGGCGCTAAAAACTTTTGTAAAAATAAGTACCGTGAGCAACCTCAGCGACGCTAGGTACTGTGCGGGGATGTACGTAGACCTGATGGGCTTTTGTCTGGAAAAACATCAAGCTGACTTTTTAGGTCCAGGAGCGTATAAGGAGATTACCGACTGGCTTTTCGGGCCGGCGTATGTAGCAGAGTTTGATTCGTATGATCCGGAAAAGGTACTTGAAACCCTCTCTCAGTACCCTGGGATCTCATTTATCCAAGTCACCAAGGAGATTTATCTCCCGATGTTATTTAACAGTGGTTATCAGTTGATTCTTAAGAAAAACATTGCCGAAACGGCAGACCTTAGGGAGCTGATCCCGCTTTCCCAGCAACTGCAACCACACGGAATTCAGCTTTTATTGGAAAGCGATCGGTTCATCAGCTTGAACGAAGAAATACTGGGGATAGTCCGTGAATTGGCGGCAAAGTGTGCGGTGATCTTGGGATTTGGCCTTGAAAGAACCAATGTAGAGCAAGTTTTAGAGCTAACGGGGATTAAGGGCATTTCGCTGCGAGGTGGTCAAGAAATCAAACCTGGCCTCAAAGATTTCGACGAATTGGCAGATATATTGGAAGTATTGGAAACGGAATAGCGTGACAAGATCTTACCTTACTTAAGCTGAAGAAAGCGTGAAACAAATGTACTTGATGGTTTCTCCCTTTTCCGAGAAGATCTTTTCATACCGTGTTTTTATTCCCAAGTGATCCTCTTTCCATTCGGAAGCGTAAAAATCACTTGTGTCCTTTAGTATTCGGGTATTGGGACGGTCGGCCAGGATTTCCTTGGTGTATTGGTAAAGGCCGGTGTTATCCGTTTTAAAATGGATCAATCCCCCCTTTGCAACTAAAGTTTCATACATGTCCAAAAACCTCTGTGAAGTAAGGCGACGCTTCTCATCCCGGTCCTTTGGTCTAGGGTCAGGAAAAGTGATCCATAACTCGGCGATTTCTCCTTCCGCAAAAAACGTATGCAACTGTTCGATTTGTGCACGCAAAAAGGCTACGTTTAGCAGTTTTTCCGCAATAGCCATCGTGCTGCCCTTCCATATACGGGATCCTTTGATATCTACCCCTATAAAGTTTCGCCCTGAATGACTCCTGCCTAATCCGACGGTAAATTCCCCCCTGCCACAGGCGAGTTCTACCGTGATCGGCTGATCATTTCCAAAAAAATCCTGCCACCCGCCTTGGATGTTTTCGTAGATTTCTTTACCGGGTTGTACGACGTTTTTATTCTCTTCGTTTTGGCGAAACCGCGCTAACTTATTTCTTCCCATAACTATAAATTCGCTATTTCAGCAACCACAAAGGTACTGCCTCCAACATAGATCAAATCATCATCATCAGCCCGTTGAAGGGCCCAATTCAGCGCTTCGTTCACATCTTCTATCACCTCGCCTAGCAAACCAAAGGCACCCGCCTGATTGGCCAATTCCTGCGCTGTCATGGCCCTTGGAATAGTCGCTTGGCAAAACACATAGGTGGCGTCCGTCGGTAAAAGAGACAATACGGATCCCACATCCTTATCTTTGACCAAACCTAGAATTATCCAAAGTCGCTTATAGATCAATTGTTTTATCTGTTGAATAATCACTTTAAAAGCATCTTCATTATGACCTGTATCACAAATAGTTAAAGGTATTTCATTGAGACGTTGCCATCGCCCTTTTAATCCGGTATTTGGCACCAAATTTCGAAGCCCACGCTCAAGTGAGTCGGATGAAACAGGTAGTCCCAACTGTGGAAGCATCTCGGCCGCCATCAGGATGGCTGGTAAATTCTGTGCTTGATAATCACCTGCCAACCCAAATGTCATTGTTACTCGCCCCGAGCTGGATTCTACGAAAAAGGCTCTTTCGTTTCCTCCGGGTAAATAGGGCCCGGGAGATGCCCGTATCCGCCGATCCGCAAAATAAATCGGTGCCTTTAGTTCATGTGCTTTGGCTGTGAAAATCGGTTCGGTTTCCTCCTGTGTAGTTCCTATTATGACCGGAATGCCAGTTTTAATGATGCCCGCCTTTTCAGCTGCAATCTCTGGCAACGTATCGCCCAAGAACTGCATATGATCCATACCAATATTGGTAATGACGCATAGGATTGGGAGAAGCACATTCGTACTGTCCAGCCTACCTCCCATCCCCACTTCGACCACTGCGATATCTACCTTTTCCCGTGCAAAATAGTCAAACGCTAGTGCAACAGTCATCTCAAAAAAGCTGGGCTTAATCTGCTCAAGAAACTCCTTGTTTTGGGCAACGAAATCAACCACAGCCTTTTCGCAAATCGGTAGGCCATCTACCCTGATTCGCTCGGTAAAGGATTTTAGATGTGGCGAGGTGTATAGACCAACCTTGTACCCCTGCTCCTGTAATATGGAAGCCAAGGCGTGGGAGGTACTACCCTTTCCGTTTGTGCCTGCCACATGGATACTTTTGAAAGCTCGCTGGGGATTGCCCAAGTGACCACAAAGAGCCATCGTTGGCCCAAGATCTTTTTTAAAAGCTGCCGCACCGATGCGCTGAAACATGGGCAAGGCATTGAACAAATAGTCCAAAGTCTCCTGATAATTCATTTGCCTCGATTAGTCGACTTTGATGATAAAGGTGATGCGTCCGGTGGAAAAATCGGCCGTAGGGTTGCCGCTTTGGCGCTTAAATGAAAGCTGATTCACAACTGTTCGATAATAACTAAGGACTTCATTGGAAACATTGTATTCCAACGGAATAGCTTGTTGGATTCTGCCATCCTGATCAACCGTAATTCTGAAGACTATCCGCCCGTTTCGGGTGGATACCCTGTCTTGTATATCTGGTTTGGATGCAAAATCCCAACCGGCCAAGTCCAAGTTATATCCAGCCCCATCACCAGCGTTTCCCCTACCTGATTGCAGAATGGAGCGTCCGTCAACCGTGCCTTGCGGATTTCCTTCATCTCCGGGACGCCCGGTGCTGCCCTGATTGCTTCCTGTACTCGGCCGATTACCGGTACCGGTAGTACCACCTGCGCCAAAGATCGCTCTAGGGTCTACTGTTGGCTTTTCGGCTGCTTTTGTTTCTGTCTTTGGGGCTTCCGCTGTAGCCGGTGCGGTAGCGGGAGGGGTTTGTGCAGGCTTTGCACTGTCTTTTACTGCCTCAGCGGTAGTCTCAGCACCTCTGAGAGGACTTTCGACCCGCGATTGGGTTTCTACTTGACGTTGGGATTGGGCCGGTGCCGGTCTGGCCACCGAAGTCTCCGGCGCCGACTTTGGTACCGTAGCTTGGGTTACCTGCTGTGCTTGCTCACCCGGTGCAGGTGGCTCTGCTACTTGCTCCCTCGTTTCTGCCGGTGGTGCAGTAGTTTGTACATTTCCAGAGCCTGTATCCGTAAAACCCAAATTCAATTCCAGTCCAAACTGGGGAATAGGTGGTACCGGTTGGCGCCAAACAACGATGAAATACAAGGCAAAGAGCACAAGTAAATTAAGTATGAACGTGATGATCATAGCTTTTCTGCGATTATTTGCTTCTTCCCGATTTGCTTCCCAAGCGTTCATTAACTTACTTAAATGGTTTGGTCGCGATAGACACATTTGCTTCCAAGGTAGCGGCAATACCACCTATCTCTACCAGGTATTCTACGGGCACTTCTTTATCTATATGAAGTACCACGTGACCCTTTGTATCACGTAATAGCATTTCCAATTCCGCTTTGATTTCTTCCCGGGATACCCGCTTGTCATTTACTGAAAATCGCAGATCCTTCGTGACACTTACGGTTACCTCCTGCATCACAATATCCGATGTCTCACTGGAGGGCAAATTGACCGGGAGCCCAGAGGGAGTAATAAAAGAGGATGTCAGCATGAAAAATATCAACAACAAAAAAATAATATCCGTCATGGAGGACATGCTGAATGCGGTTTCGATTTTATTTTTGGATTGCAACGCCATAATCGTTATTTCTTTTCCTGTAGCATGTCTATAAATTCGATGCTGGAGTATTCCATGTTGTGGATCAACTTGGACACTTGAGACACAAGGTAGTTATACCCCAGGTAGGCTAGAATTCCCACCACCAAGCCGGTAGCGGTAGTAACCATCGCTTCATAAATCCCTGTTGAGAGCAACTTCGGCGATACCATACCCTCTTCCTGGGCCACCCCTATAAATGCCCGGATCATGCCCGCAACCGTACCGAGAAATCCGATCATCGGGGCCGCCCCGGAAACAGTAGCAAGCAGGCCCAAATTCTTTTCCAACTTATAGATCTCAATCTTTCCCACGTTTTCGATAGCGACCTCGATGTTTTTGAGGGGGCTACCTATTCGCTCCAATCCTTTGATAATCATCTGTGCTACCGGGGTACTTTCTCCTTGGCAGATCATTTTTGCCTGCTGTACATTGCCGCTTTGAACCATCATCTTTACCTGATCCAGCAGGCCCTTCGGTGTTTTCGAAGCCTTCTTCAGTGTAATGATCCGCTCCACAAAGATGTACACAGCCAATACAAACAAGAGGTATAGGGGAACCATCATGTAGCCACCTTTGATCATCAAATCAATCAGCCCAATGTCGGAACTGCTATTTTCAAGCTGTGTGAGTGTATCGACTACCAGTTGGTTGTCGGTAGAAAGTGTTTGCAAGAATGTCATATTAATATTTCAAAACCCATAAATTTTCTTCAAAATCACCCTGTATACGCTCGATGACCGTAAGGGCTTCCGCAACGCCGGTATGCGCATCTACGGCTAACCGGTAAAAATCAATATCTCCATAGGGATGAATCAAATAGGTTTTAAAGCCACCTTCATTTAGTTTTTTAGAGTAATCTTTGGCCAAGTCGTCGTCAATAAAGCTACCCACCACTACAAAATAACGTGGAGAATCCCCTCTCGATGTAATTTCAGTTAAATTTAATTCTTCTGTCGGCTTTTTGGTTTCAGACGGTATTTCCGGCACCTCAGACGGCGTCTCGGAAACAACTGGCGGCTGCGCCTCTACGGGAATTTGGCCCAAATCTGTTGTTTGCTGCCCCCTATCTTGTGGTGTAAACCACCCCATGTAAAACCCTATACCTGAAACCGTTACGAGGATCAAAAGAAGCAATATAACCAGCCACCCCGAGCGGGAACTTACGTCGTTTTGTTCCGGCTGGTCTGCCGATGGTTCCGACAAATCATCCACCGGGTCAGGCATAGGTGCCCCTGATGTATTTTCCGCGTCATTTTCTACAGGCTTATTCTCCTCTAGTGGAGAAAAGCTTCCTTTTGGCAGTCCGAAATCATCGTCTTCGGATGAGAAATTATTATTGGCAGAAGGCTCTTTGTCAGACATATCAAAAATAGTAAGCTGTTTGAATATACTAAACTAAGGTAAAACGGTCAAATAGCCAATTATACACCTAAATTAAGCAATCAACCTTACGGCGAACTGGGATCAGAATTTCATGGTGATACCACCGATACCCTGGATTCCACGTACTGGATAGTTCCAAAAGCGCTGATTCGATTGGTTCAGTAGGTTATTTCCAATGGCAAACACTGAAAACCGCGGGGTTATTCGGTAGTCGAATTTTGCCTGTACGTCCAAAATTGGTTTCAAGGTGGTACTCACATCCGACTCCAAATTAATGGCTGAAATCCCCCCCATCAGGTGGGCATTGAACTGTATCGTCCACTTGGAGTCTGGCTGGAAGGTATTGTGCACTTTAACTTCCCACTCCGGGCGATGCCACGGACTGGTCAAATCGGTTAACGTATATTGATAATAGTTAATTTCCCCGTCTACTTTATACATCCCTTCAAAATTCCACTCAGCAGCTATATGATAATTCAGAACCTGGCTGACTTCGTCGTAGATCAACTGAAACCGGGTACTGTCAACGGCGCTATTTCCAAAAAAATGCATGTTGGAAAAATTTCCGTATTTCACCCCTGCCTTGTAGTGCATTTCATCAAGAATTTTCCCAGATACGCCCAGGTCTACCTCGTAATTTTGAATGGTATTTCTCAGCTGTTCACTTGGGCCTAAAAAGGGATTTTCCCGAACAAAATCATAGTACGTCTTCCGCAAAACATCGCCTTTGTAAGAAGCATATACGCCAAAGCTCTGCACCGGATGGTAAGAGATATCCGCTAGCGGGTACACATGAAAATCCTTGGTTTTATTGGGAACCACGTCGTTCTCGTGTATCACATTGGCTCCTACTTTGAAATGGATTCCTGCCTTTTGGTAAACCGCAAAAGGTTGCAGCTTAAAGTAGTTCCGATTTATACCTGTATATCTTTCGTCAGAAGGTGAGGTAAAGAACAACTGTGTATTTATGCCTCCGTGAAGGTTTTCATTGGCACGGAACCCTACCATAGCCTGTAAGCTAGCTTCGTGTTCCCTTGCCAAGTAATTATCGTTAAATAGCCGAAGATTCAAGGTCGCCTGATAATTAAATACATCGAGTTGCTCAACTTTCCGAATTCCTACGCGTCCGTAGGCCGTGTGTAATACCTGGGCCAAATCGAAGGGTTCGTTGCTAGAAAGCGATCCTTCAGAGTATCCATAGAAATGGTATTTGTCCCGATCGTACCCAAAATCACCGAAGATTTCCAAATCTTCCCGAAAAAGAGAACCATTCAATTTAACTTCTGTGTGATCTTCTGCCGAAGAGGCCCCGTCAACGGGCCCCCGATAGAATCCCTGATGTTTTAGTTTCACACCAAAGGTGTGTTCATCATCAGGCAGGTTATTGAGGTGGATTTCTGCTAAGGGCGAGCGAAAATTCCCATAACCCAGCCTGGTAAAGCTATGATAAGCATCTACAGGTGGTTTGGGAAAATTCCTTGCAAAAGGCTGAATAGCTACTGTAACTGGCGCCATGTCCAGAAAAAAGTCCTTGACTGCGTAGGTATAATTCCCTTGGCTCCCTACACTGGGCAGGGCGGGTGGTCTTTCGTTTATCCGGTTTTGTGTGGGCAACGTTAATACCCGGTCCTTTCGGATAATAAATTCGGTATCCCTTATTTCCCCCCTCTCGGCCCCTGGAGTTGTCTCCTGGGCATTTAGTAAAAATGGAGAAACAACTCCAAAGCTTGTGATGAAAAGTTTTTTTATTAATCGGTTCATATTCAGTTGATCGTTCTTAACAGTTGGCTTGCCTCTTCCTTTACCTGATCATTGGGCGAGTTCTCCACAATGGATTCCAACGTCGCCTTTGCCTGAAATGTCTCATTCAATTTAAGGTAATTTTTTGCCAGTAGAATAAACTGCTTACCATACCAAAAATCATACGGGCCGAAAGGCTGTGATTCGTCAAATACCAAGTCATTAGAAGCCGCGAACATCCCTGCCTCGTGGTAAGAAAATGCCATAAGGTATAGCGCCTCCGCTCCCTGCACGGTCTTAAAGGTGGAATACAACTCCTTAAAGGTGTTTCTAGCCTCGTTTACCAATCCTTTTTCCACTAGCGATTTTCCCTTGGTCAACAGCGCCTTCGGTGTGGCATCTATCGTAATATCTCCCAGTTCCACGATCCGGTCAGCATAAACCACCGCGGAGTCATACTGCTGGGTTAGGTAGAAGGCATCCGTTAGGCTGCTGAGAGATTCGTATTCTTCCAACTTTGTACGGGCATTTTGCATGCTGAGACGAAGAAATCGAATAGCTTGCATGTAATTGCCATTTTCATACTCCAAGGTTCCGATTCGCTGTATAGCCCTATTTTTAAGGGAGATTTCCTGTGTCTTCTCTACTTGGTAAAAGTACTCCAATGCTTTATTTCGGTCTCCAATGCGAAAATAGGAATCTCCAATAAAAAACTGGGCCTCAGATAGCTGAGTTGCATTGGGATAGCTTCTTATGAAGTTTTCAAAGGCACGGATCGCCTCGTTGTAGGTTTGATTGAAAAACAGGTTTTTGGCCGTCTCAAACTCCAATGTCTGTAGCGAGCTGCTGCCTGGATTAGTCCGTTTATAGTTGCTCAAATAGGTGGAAAATTCGCCAGCTCTTCCCTGCAGGGTGAGGCTTTCCTGCAAGCCTACCAATGCGGATTCTACATTTGCCGAATTGGGGTGGTTATCCAAGATGGCTTTATAATCTCTGATCGCTCCTTCATAGTCTCGAATGGAATAATTGGCCACGGCCCGCCCTTCCAGCGCATATGGGATAAAGGGACTATTGGACCGGTTGGAAATCAGCTCGGAGAACCCGGTCCGGGCATCCTCGTATCGGGTCATTTCCATGTTTATCTGGGCCCGCTGGTACAAGGCATCCTCATAGTAACGGCTGGAAGGAAAGCCATTGATTACCCGATTTAATTGGTCTATGGCCTCATTGTTCCGGTTTTCAAAATTATAAATCACACCCACGCGAAAATAAGCATAGTCTGTATAAGGATTATTTTCTCTGATCGCCCGGTTAAAAGTATCCAACGCTTCCCTAAACTTTTTTTGCACATAATACGTGTCTCCCAGTCGAATTAATGCATCGTCGTAATTTTCCCGATCCCTATTATTCCTCAGTTTATCAGTGTACGCCTTAAACTGAGCCTCTGCCTGGGGATAGCGTTGAGTATTGTAATAGGCATAGCCCAATCCATAGTGGGTTTTTATCAGACTCTGGTCCTGTGCCGCGGGCCTCATGGAAAGAACGGCTTCGTACGCTTTAATTGCTTCTTCCGGTTTATTGTTGACAGCGTGTGTTTCCCCTTTCCAAAACTGGGCCTGAACTGCCAGATTTTTATCAATCGGAAAGGTTTGGGATTTACCTAGCATTTGCAATGCACTGCCATACTTCCCGTCCCGGTAATACACCATCGCCTGATAAAAAGCTACTTTTTGATAGGCCGCTTTTATACGTTCTGACTTATTGGGCATCTTGTCCATGTGCTCAATTGCCCTAAGGTAGTTGTTTGTATTAATCAGTGCATCACTAAGCAGGTTTTCTGCTTCCCGTGCATGTGCTCCGTTTCGGTATTGGTCTAGATAGGAATCCAAGGCATTTACGGCATCCTGGAAACTGCCACGCTCCAAATTCACTTTGGCATAATTCAGGAGGGCTTCCTCTTTGATCTCCTGGTCAAAATCCGCCTTGTACGCCGCGCTAAAGCTATTCGAAGCAAACTGGGGGTTATTCAATTTAATATAGGCATGGCCCAAGTAATAGCTGGAAACCTGTCCTAGCCGATCATTTCCGAGGGCAACTTCCTTGAAGTAGTTGCTGGCCTCCGCATATTTGCCGACATGGTAGTGGGATACGCCTGCTTTGTATTGCTGTTCCCGCGTTAAACTGCCCTTGTTGGAAGCGGTAAATGCCGCATAATTTTCGGCAGCCAGTTCGTGGTTTCTTTTTTCAAAATAGGCTTCTGCCAGTAGTAACTGTACGTCTTCTTTCTTTTCCAAGCCCTGCCTTTCCAAAATTCCCGGTGCATATGCAATCAGCTCATCGTATTGTTGGCGCTTATAATAAATGGAAGACAACATATACGGAACTTTTCCTGAATAGGCTCGTGCCTTCTCCGCTTCTTTGAAATCCCTAATCGCCTCCTCATCTTGCTGCTGCACCATGTACGCATACCCCGCATAATAGTACGCATCCGCAAGGTAATCGCTGCGGTAGCGTTTGGCTTCTTCCAGGTAGGGAATAGCTTCCCCGTATTTTTTCAGCATAAAAAATGAATAGCCCAACTTAAACAGCACTTCTGGCTTTCTCTCTCCATAGAGTGCCTCTGAATCGATACGACGAAAGGTTTCGATGGCCTTGGTGTAGTTCCTCGCAAGAAAATAGTGGTTTCCCAATTCGATTGCTGCATCCGTTGTTTGGGGTTCGTTGGGATTATCTAAAATAAAACGCTCCAATACAGAGGGTCCATCGGGATTATTGGATTTTAGCGCCGAGGATGCCAGATAATATTCAGAAGCCACCGCCTTGTGTTCCGAAAGTTCCCCGTTAAGAAGCCTGCTGAACGCAATCCTAGATGCCGAGAATTGTTCTTTTTGGTACAATTCAAGGGCATCGTTGAAAAGATTTTCCGTGCTTCTTTGATATAATGTGGACTGTGCAGATCCCTTATAGTGGAAAAACAACACAAAAAAAACAATCAAATTATGCTTCATACATACTGTTGGGCCTAGTGCAGAATTTTAAATATCAATTCTTTTAAAATTTGGGAATGCGGCAAGTTGTTGCTTTCAACACCCTTAGACTGCAAATCCGCTTCTTTTAGGTATGTGAAGATATCAATAACCTTGCCTAATGAGTAATTTTTTGCTGCCGTGAGGTACTCTTTGATAAAATAGGGGTTGACTTTCAGTACACCAGCCAATTGGCTATCGGGAAGGTTTTTATTTCCGTAGACCAATAGTATCCTGTTAAAGTGCGTGAATAGTACCGTAATCATGGGTATTAACGGATTCGCTTTCGGGTTTTGACTGAAGTAATAGATAATGGCGTTGGCCTTCGCTACATTTCTAAAACTGAGCGCATTGGTGAGTTCGAAGATATTGAATTCCTTGCTGATTCCAATGTATTTTTGAATGTGGTCCACGGTTATCATCACCGGCTCCGAAAAGTTGATCAGCATTTTATCAATCTCGTTGGTGAGTACCTCTAAATTGCCGCCAATCGACTCCGCTAGAACCTGCAAGGCTTTTGGTTCAATGGTAAATTTATGCTCTTTGATGTAGGCCTCGATATACGGAATAATTTTGTATTCAGAAATCCGGCTGGATTTGACCAATATGGCATGTTTGTCCAGTTCTTTGGCTAGGGCCTTTCTTCCATCCAACGTCTTGTGCTTGTGAGCAAACACCAAGATGGTGCTCGGAAGGGGATTCTTTACATAACTAATCAATAAATTATCTACGTCCTCTCTCCCTAAACCTTCTATTTGCTGGGCCTCCTTTACGATTACTGCCTGTCGGTCAGCCATCATGGGAAAGCGCTTGGCATTGTTGATGACTGTACTCATAGTCACGTCTTTTCCATACATGACTACCTGATTAAACCCTCGGTCATGGGGTGGTATAGCATGTTGTTCGATGTAGTGGGTTATCTTGTCAACGAAGTAAGGTTCCTCTCCTTGAATAAAATAGACAGGAGCAAATTTCCCATTCTTTAGATCCTTTAAAACAGTTTCTGGAGTACTAGCCATGAATCAGGTTATCTTCGGTCAAAGATAGCGAAAATTGGCAATACCTTGTTACGATACACTAGGATTGGCAGCCTCGAAAAGGATATATTCCGGAATTAGTACCCCAAATCTTATGCTACCGGTGAATCGCCCGCCATGGACAAAGTACCCTCCTAAGTCCGGTAGAAAATTACCCACAGGACTGCTCAAAATCGATGATAACCGGCAAATGGGTTGTATTGTGCCTGAACAATTTCCAAATAAAATTTGTATGTACTATATCTAATTAACCTAAACCATAACGCAAATCGTGAGCAGGATAGCAGAAGGAATCAGCAATTATAAGAAAGGGAAATTCGAAGAGGCATTGCGCCTTTTTGAACTACATTTGGCTTCCGACCCGAACGACGCAACCGGGTTGATCTACAGGGCACGGGTGTTTTCCCGCATAGGTAGATTTGACGATTCGCTAGCTGATTTTGATCGTTTACTGACCGGCAATCCGTTTGATTGTGATTTAATCAGTGATCGTGCAGTGGTTTTACACTTGATGAAGCGTAATCAAGAAGCCCTGTCAGAGCTGGATAGGGCACAAAACCTTGACCCCAAAAATCCCTACCGTTATTCAAGCAGAGCGTTTTTAAAGGATCGCATCGGAGACCTACACGGTGCCTTAGCCGATTATGAAATTGCCTTGGAGTTGGACCCGGAAGATGCCATTTCGTTAAACAATAAAGGAATGGTTGAGGAGCGGCTTGGATACCTATCAAGATCTAAGAAAAGCTTTGAAAAAGCCGACGCGCTAATAGGATACAAACCCAACCAAGATCACCCTCAGCTCAAAGGTGAAAATCCCGTGAGACGGGATATCCCAATTGAAGCTACCGGTGAAACCGAAAACACGGTCAATCAAAAACGATTAACCGTAGGGCACCTGTGGGATACAATCAAAGGGATTTTCACGCAATCCCACACCCGAATGGAGTTTTGGGAATTTCTGAAAGGGGGCCTCAAACGTTCTTGATCACATAGAGGGGCTTGTTGATGAAGTAAGACATCTTACGCGATAGATTCTTGGTAAACAAGGATTCAAACCACGATTTTTTCTTACTAAGCGTAAAAAGTACATCCCCCTTGGCAGAAATCAAGTAGCTCTCCAAGCCTAGGCCTGGATCATCCCTATAGGCTTTGAGCACAAAATTGGTCTTTTCATATTTGATAAATGGATAGATTTCTTCAATCATGGTCTGGTGAAGTGCCTTATCTATAGTGCGCAGCCTGGTTCCAACATGCACAATATCCACCTCACAATTGAAATAGCCAGCCATTTCCACTACTTTCTGAATAGCTAATTTATCTTCTTCCAGGTAGTCTGTCGCGTATACCAGTTTACGCGGCTGCCTGAAATAAACTTTTCTAGGAATCATGAACACATCCTGCAAAGCGTTTTCCACAACTTTGCTGGCCTTCGTTCCTATGAAATTTTTTTTAAAGTCATTTACTCCCTCCGTTCCCATCACAATCAGGTCAACAGCATGCGTATCTGCGTAGTCCAAAATGGTTTGAACCGTTTTTCCTTCTTTTATTACCGTTTGACAATCGTTCAAGCCATTTTTAAGACTCTCCGATTTGACGGTCTCTGCCAAGCTGGTTAGTTTAACAGCTGCGAAGCGGTGCATATCGCTAGGTTCTTCCGAGTTCGCCAACTTTTTGTAATCCTCCAGATTGGGCACATGGAAAAGTATCAATACCGCCTCATAGTGCTCACCTATCCGGGATGCATATTCAATCGCGTTCAGGGAGCATTCCGAAAAATCTGTGGGGCAAAGTATGGTAAAAGGTCTCGTAGGCATAGGCATGGTAGGTTTATGGTAGGCTTAATATCCTTGTGATAGGTCTATTTGATTGGCAAGGGGCTCGTAAGCGTGTAGTCTTCGGCGGTTTTCCAAAATCTGAGGTACGGCAGCTTCGTACATGGTTATGCATGCGATATGTGGAGTGATCATAATTTGGGGATGATCCCAAAAAGGATGTTCCACCGGTAAGGGTTCTTGAATAAAAACATCCAACAGCGCACCGGAAATCCATCCTTCAGAAAGCGCATGAAGTAAATCCTCTTCTACCAGGTGCTTTCCTCTTGCCACATTTATAAGATAGGTACCCGGATTGAACCGACGGAACAGGTCTTTGTTGAGAAAGCCTTCGGTCCTTTCGGTAAGCGGTAATAGGCATACAATGACATTTACCCTTTTTAAAAAGTCATCTAGCGCTTCCCCGTGGTAGTAGGAATGCCTGTAACCTTCCTTTGGACTATTTCCGTACCCACAAGCAGGTATTCCAATTGCAGCCAACTTATCCAACACATCTCCTCCCAACTGACCTGTACCTAGTACCCCTACCGAGATATCAATTTCAGGATTACTCATGTCCCAGCTTTTTGTCACCTTATCCGCTTGGTATCGGGTAAACTGCCTATGATAATTTAAAATACCCATAATCACGTAGTTCGTCATGCTGTACGTAAGCCGAGGATCCACTATCCGGGTTACTGGTATATTCTCTGGTAAATTCGGGTCGGCCACGATATGGTCTACCCCCGAACCCATAGAACATATTAATTTCAGATTTGGGAAGTCTCTTAAAAGACCATGGGGATGTTGCCACACCACCACTGTGTCGACTTCCTTTGCGTTTTTTATGTCAGGGTAAATCTCCAACGTAAGCTCGGGAGCCAATTTTTTAAAGGTTTCTTTCCAAACGGGTATGTCTTTTTTGTAGGGGGCAATTATCGCTATGCTCATTTAAAGAATCTGTGTTTTAATTGTCGTCAAAATTCAACCAATTCCAAAAGCTCCTTGATCCAAAAACCACTACAGCAAAGTTAATCCGAACTTCGCAATTGATTTTATGGTTCCTTCTTCTTTTTACATAAATTTGCCCAGCGTTTGCATAAATAATATAGCACTGAGGTATACACAATCTGGAACCGGTGATCAAGTTGAAACCAATATAATTAATATACCATATGAAAACAAAATATTTTATTTTACTGGCAGTGGCTTTTATGATAGCTGCGTTTGGCGTTAATGCACAAATACAAATGCCTCAGGCTAGTCCTCCATCAAAAGTAACCCAATTAGTGGGTCTTACCCAAGTATCTTTGGAATACAGTAGGCCAAGTGTCCGTGGCCGAAAGATATTTGGTGAGCTTGTACCCTTTGGGGAAGTTTGGCGAACCGGTGCGAACTCGGCCACTACCTTTGAGTTTTCTACCGATGTGATGATAGAGGGTAATCCACTTTCGGCAGGAAAATACGCGCTGTATTCTATTCCGGGAAAATCTACTTGGACGTTGATATTTTCTAAAAACACAGGTTTATGGGGGGCGATCGGCTATGATTCCAAGGACGATGCTTTCCGAGTCCAAGTACCTGCTTTGAAATCGAAAATAAGTGTAGAGACTTTTCAGGTTGACTTCACTGACATCACAGACACGGGTAGTACCGTTCGCCTTTCATGGGAAAAATCCGGTGCCGAATTCCGCATTGAAACCGAAGTGGATCCCATTGTCATGAAGCAAATCGAAGAGCAGGTAATCCAAAAAACACCGAGCAATCCCGGGATATATTTTCAGGCGGCAACCTACTACTTCAATACCAACAAAGACCTCCAAAAAGCGCTGGAGTGGGTTACCAAATCGGTAGAGGCTGATCCGAAGTACTGGACTGTTCATCTGAAAGCAAAAATTGAACAAAAGCTGGGATTGAACGAAGCAGCACTTAAGTCTGCCCAGACCAGTATGGATATGGCTAAAAAGGAAAATAACCCCGACTATGTGGGACTAAATGAAAGATTGATCAAATCGATCAAATAGACAAACCAAAGAGGCTGTTTTTTTTTGAAACAGCCTCTTTTCCTTTAATACCAATAGCGTGACCTCCTAGTGTACATACGGTTATTTTTTCTTCCGCTTTTTCGGCATCCCCAGCTGTATGATTGCCGAGATGACCAGCATCAAGATACTACCGATTGCATTATACCATAAATACCCGATATTAATCGGAACACCCAGTAGTTCACCGCCGTTATTGAAGTGAATCAGCAAAATGACCGCTTCGGTAATCAATGCCGCCAAAAACACGGCGTGACCCCTCACCCATTTCATAAAAAACGCCACCAAGAATATGCCGAGAATTGTACCGTAAAAGAGGGAACCAAGCAGGTTCACTGCCTGGATCAGGTTTTCAAAAAGCGTGGCATAGGTAGCAAAGGCAATCGCAAATCCTCCCCAAAGCACGGTAAACCACTTGGAGGATTTCACGTAGTGTCCCGAGGCCCTGTGTTGATTGATGGACCGCTTGTAGATATCCACCGTAGTGGTAGATGCCAAGGCATTCAACTCAGAGGCGGTAGACGACATGGCTGCACTGAAAATGACAGCAAATAGCAATCCGATGATTCCTTTGGGGAGATAGTCCATCACAAACCGCATAAAAACGTAATCGGTATCGTTCGTTTCGCCTAATGGGTCATTTTTCAGAATCAATTCCTTTACTTGCTTACGGATAGATTCCTGTTCCTTTGCGCTGTCCAAAATGCGGCTTCTGAGCAAATCAGTCTGCGCGGCATCTTCCTGCTTCACCGCATCCAACATGTCAAATATCTGGGTGTTTTTTTGCTCAAAGGTAGCCTGATACCTCGTTTCCAGTTCTTGATATGCTGTCCAATAGTCACTCTCCTGCAATTTCTCTACCTGTACCTGGTTGAAGAAAACGGGGGGCTGGTAAAACTGATAAAAAACGAATACCATCACCCCGATGAAAAGAATTATAAATTGCATCGGAATTTTCAAAAAACCGTTCATCATCAATCCCATACGGCTTTCTTTTAACGACCTTCCCGTCAGGTACCGTTGTACCTGTGACTGGTCCGTGCCGAAATACGAAAGAAACAAAAACAAGGCTCCGGTCATCCCCGACCAAAAGTTGTAACGGTCTGAAAGGTTGAAATCAAAGTTTACAATATTCAACTTATCCATTTTACCGGCTACATGAAGCGCTTCTGTAAATTTTACAGGAAGCATATAGATCACCAATATCCCTGCCAGGATCATCCCTCCCATCATCACAGTCATTTGTTGCTTTTGGGTAATGGAAACTGCCCTGGTACCACCTGAGGCTGTGTAAACGATCACCAATACACCGATAAAAATGTTGGTAAAAGTCAGGTTCCAGTTCAATAAGGTAGAAAGTATGATGGCCGGGGCGTATATGGTAATGCCTGCTGCAAGGCCACGCTGTATCAAAAACAGGGAAGCTGCCAAGGTCCGTGTCTTGAGGTCAAACCGGGATTCCAAAAACTCATAGGCTGTGTACACCTTAAGTCTGTAATACACCGGAATAAAAAAGATAGACAGCAAAATCATGGCGGCGGGAAGTCCAAAGTAAAATTGGATAAAACGCATCCCATCCGAATAGGCTTGACCTGGAGTACTCAAAAAGGTGATTGCCGAAGCCTGCGTAGCCATGATGGAAAGGCCAATGGTCCACCAGTTCATTTCATTGCCTCCTTTCAGATACCGTTCCATGGTGGATGGACCGTAGGTTTTATATACGCCATACCCTACGATGAGAGCGAGTGTTCCAAAAAGTATGCTCCAGTCTAAGGCACTCATGAAAAGCTTTGGGTTAACAGGTAAAATAGAAAAACCAGGATCGCCAGAACAAGCATTTGACCCGCATACATGCGCATCCAGAGCCCTCTTTCATGTTTATTTTTCACCACCCTGCTCGATTAAATTCACAAATAATTTAATGGCCCCCGGAACGCCTGCGGGCAATAGTCGGAACCAGGATATTCCGGAATATGCAAATGTGCCTTCTCCCACATCTGCCAATAGTAGGGAACCTTTAGAAGGGGACTCACCAGAATCTGCCAGTTCCAGCGGGGTCACATAACGGCTGTCCCACTCACCTGCAAAATACAGACCCCGTTCCTGTACCCAACCATCAAAGTCCTTCATCTCTATTGCATTTGGAAAACGCATCACCGGGTGACCCTCAAAGTCAGGATTGACTGCCGAATTCTCCACAGCAACCCGGTTTCTGGAAAGGGTAATGGGAAAGGGCCCCAACGTACGGGTCAATAATGGTGATGAAGTATTGTACTGAATGATCAGGTTACCTCCTTGTTTCACATAATTCATTAGGTTGTCCACGTTATCGGCCAAAACCTGATTTACGTTGAAGGCTCTGATGCCAACAATGACCGTACTATAATGGAGGAGTCGTTCAAGAGAAAGTCCTCCGTTGTCCAACAAATCTACCTGATATCCTAATGTGGCCAACACGCCAGGTACGTCGTCTCCAGCTCCTGGGATGTAACCAATACGTTGGGGCGTTAAGCTCAAAGCCAACCGAATCAGGTTAAACTGGGCGGGCGGAAAGTAGGTGAGATTTGGGATGTGTTTGTAGCTAATTCGTCTCGTTCCTTGCTTATACACTCTTCCATCAGCTGTAGTGTACTTCACTCCGATAGTACTCTTTTCGGGTCCATCATGACTCATCAGACGAACATGATAGATGATTTTTCGCCTTTCTCTTTCCTCCTTAATAGTTAGTATCTCTACATCAGTTTCCCTAAGCCCGTCAAAGGAAAGTTCGCCCGGCAATAGTTCATCTTGGAAGGATACTTCAACGGTAAGTTCATCACCCCTACCGTTCAATAGAAAAAGGTTATTTTTTGATAGCTCCAAAGAAACCTCCGGAAGTATCGTAAAAGGCTGCCTAATTTCTCCATCCACTTGGTCGTTGTATTTGTAAATAAGGGGAACTTCCACGGTAATCGGCCTTCCTTCAACGGTTATTTCAAGGGTACCGGAAATGGAGGGTTTGTTAAAAGGCTTCCCAATCTCCGTTCTATCCGGGATAGTATACAGGTTGTCTCTTGGTGAACTGTCCAACCAATAAGGCTGTGATACGGAAAAGCTAGTTGGGATTTTTAAGGATAGTGTAGCATCCAAGGGGATATTTCCAGCTACGGATTTCTCCAACGCTAATACTTGATCCAATACCTTGAAGGATGAAACATCCAGCTTTAAACTGGAAGGATTATTGACAACCAATTTGGCACTCACTTCGTCTGTAGGAAATGAGAGTTCCTTGTTGGCCAAAAACTCGGCTTTGTAACCCAAGCAATTCAATATTAATTGATTAACAGCTTGCTGTTTTTCCGCTACCCATATTTCACCAGAAGGCAATGTTGACAGCTTGTCTTTGATAATAAGCAGCGCTGGCACATTGTTTTCTGGGTGTCTAAAATCAAAATTTTCCAACAGAGCATCCACTGACTTTTCAATGGCCACACCTCCCGAAACAGTTTCCCATCGGTTCTTAACTCCGTCAAATGGACTATCTTTAAACGCCTCTCCCTTTACCAACTCGATGAAATCGTCGCTGCTGCCTACTTGCGCGGTTGATCCGAAACCCTGCGATTTGTGCATGGTTCTACTGTCAGCAGCGATTTGAGAATAGCTCGTTCCCAGAAGCGGATTTACCTCTCCTACTTCAAAGCGGTGAAATAATTTGCCTTGCTGTGGTTCGTACTGACCACCCCAACTATAGGCGTTCCAAAACACACGCTTAGGTTGCCATGGCTTTACCCATTTTAATTGGTCTGAAAAAATGGTAGGGTCTGCTGCTTTTTCAAACGCTTCCAATGATAGAATGGCAGAAGTGGTATGGTGCCCATGCGTGGTCCCTGGCACATCACTAAATCGGTTGATCACGATATCCGGCTGAAACTTCCGGATGATCCACACCACATCGGAGAGTAACGTCTCCCTGTCCCAATTATTTAAGGTCTCATCCGGATGCTTGCTGAAACCAAAGTCAATGGCACGACTAAAAAACTGCCGGCCACCATCCGTTTCTCTGGCCCTTATCAGTTCTTGTGTACGGATCATTCCAAGCTCGATCCCAAGTTCCTTTCCTATCAGGTTTTGCCCTCCATCACCTCTAGTAAGCGAGAGGTAGGCAATTTCAGCATGTTCCCTGTTGGCCATGTAAGCAATCAGGCGGGTATTTTCATCGTCAGGATGGGCTGCCACATAAAGCACCCGCTTGGTTTCCTTCAATTTCAGCAGATCATGATAAAGCTCAGACGAGGTCTGAGCCACAAGACTACTGGAAACTACGAAGAGAGAAACAAAAAAATAGCTATAAAGTATAAGGAAATGTTTCAGTTTCATTGGCGTTGGTTTAGGTAGACAAACTACGGTATGCGAGGGTAAATTTAAACTTTATTTATATCAACGGAAATAATATCCTGTAATAACGTGGCGGAGGGTTTAGCGGTTATTGGGTTTTTTCCCGAAAATAAGTTAACTTATTTGCAAATTAGCTTCCACTTAACACAACCCCAATAGCCATGGCAGCCAACTACGATCACCGGGATATACCTGGAAACCCTTCGACCGCTGCATCAAGCAACGTTAGATTAAACGACCGCAGCAACGGCCGTCCGCTCAAAATACTTACGGATGATGATTGGGACTTTTGGGTTTCCAATGGATACTTGGTACTTCGCAATGCGGTGCCATTGGAATTTACACAGCGTACCGCGAAGTTGCTTTGGGAGTTCGAAGAAAAGGATCCTGAAGATCCCGATACTTGGTATGCTCCCAGCAGGGCCGAAATGAAGATGACGGAACTCAAAAACAGCGGCATGGTTGAGATTTATAACCATCAGTATCTCTGGGATATACGTCAATATCCCAAGGTCTATGAGACCTTCTGTGATATATGGGGCAGGGATGAACTGTGGGTTACCATCGATCGGGCCAATCTAAACCTACCTGCCAGGCCAGGATTTGACTTTCTAGGCTTCATTCATTGGGATTATGATCCGGAAACCAAGCCTCAAAATGTGCAGGGGCTCGTGGCATTGAACGATCAAACTGATGAAAACGTGGGCGGTTTCCAATGTATCCCGGAGCTTTATCGGACATATGACACTTGGAAACTGACGCAGCCGACAAACCGTAATCGCTTTATTCCGGACATCTCTGGTTTTGAGGTCACAAAGGTGCTCTTAAAAGCAGGAGATCTATTGATCTTCAACAGTACTTTGCCCCATGGGATCCGTCCAAATCGTAGCAATAACAAGGTACGAATGGCGCAGTATGTATCCATGATGCCAGCCGAAAACCACCATAGTGACCTGAGGGATTGGCGAATTAGATCATGGAAAGAACGGCTTACACCTGAGGGGTATGCATTTCCTGGAGATCCCAGAAACTGGGAAAAAAACCGGTATCCGCAGGCGGAACTAACTCCACTTGGCAGAAAATTACTTGGCATTGATCTGTGGTAACTACACTACATCGTCCACCAATAGGTAAATTTTAAAGCTACAGATCGGTTCTTTACGTAAAAAGGGGCCGGAAGGTAATTATCGGTAAACACCAAGAAGATATCAGAAGCCGGCTTGAACCTCCATTGAAACCGCGTATTGAGGTTGACATTGTTGATCTGCTCGTTATACTGAACAAACGCCGTAAGAAATATGGTATTGGTGAATGTAATGTCTGCCCTTGGCCCTACCAACCAAAACGAGGTACGTGCCCAAGGTTCCGGCAGGAGGATATTATTGTAATTTGCAGAAAGGGATAACCCAACATAGGGCTGAAAACGGTACCCAACTTCTCCCATAAAATTGTACCTGTTTCCATTTGCATAGTAGCCTCCGTATTGCGTAGAGGCTGCGTATGTAAACAAGCTTTGGGGCTTGGAAATATACTCTGCACCGAAATTATACCAATTATGGTCGGTAAATGCATCCAAGGTGTTGCCGCTGAAATTGGTTGGATCGAATGGCGCTTGAAGTAAGATGCGGTTATATTCTCCGAAAATGGTTAAATCTGCCTGAGTTCTAAACCGGGTTGTATAACCGATCCGGGTAATATTATCCGTCTGATTCAAATCCATATTGTAATAAAGCGACGTGTTGGCCACGGGACCGTGTCGCAGGATGCGCTTGCTCTTTGGGAAAAACAAATATGCCAAATTGGGATTTACCCGGTAATATCCCACCCTAGGCACAAAGCCTACCTCGGCGGTGTATTCCGGAGATACGTACTCGTGACGCCACTCTGCCGTCAATGATCCAGAAGAATACCGTAAATTAGCGGCGTGAACCATTCCATCCCCTTGACTTCCAGGGCTAAATGATTTTAGCATCATCACTTTTCCTGTCCAAAGGTTGTTGGAGGTTGCCAAATTATACTCTAGCCCCAGGTTACGGTTAAAATCTGAATAATTTGCCTGGACTGGTTCGGTGGTGGAAGCCGCATCAAATGCCGTTTTATTGATAAAAATCACACCTATATTAGAGCGCTGCGCGACCCGACGCTGCAGGGAAACCACGCTAAAATTCTGCGAGGGCAAACCGGTTTCTTCCACCGCGCCTGTTTGCATATTCATAGCACCTATGCGCCAATCCTTGTTTATTTTTCCGCTCAATCTTGCACCAAATTGGATAGGGGCATCCAATCCAATCCTTCTTGAAAAAAACGGCCGAATATTTTCGTAACCAAAATTGGCAAACAGATCGCCATTTTCGAGAAAAAACTGCCTTCTCTCCGGAAAAAAGAGTTCAAACCGATCTAAATTTGTCAATTGCCTATCTACCTCTACCTGGGAGAAATCCGGATTGACTGTCAAGTCTAAATTTAAAGAAGAACTTACAGCAATTTTGGCATCCACACCTACCCTATTCTGGTATCTAGGGTCTGCGTTGTTTTCAAAATCGTTAACCGAACCGCCCATAGCATAGGGAATCACTGAAATATTTGCCCCTGCTTCTGGAGGCGCCTGATCCCACATCAAGGAACCGGTATATGCCAAGGATGCTGAGGGAAATTGCCTTGGTACCGGTGCCCAGCTGGATTTTTCAGTGGTTTTAAGGTCTAACCTGGAAAAATTAATACCCCATTCCGTGATGCCTTTTTTGTATCGGATAGACTTAAAAGGTATGGAAGCCTCCCAAATCCATTTATCGTCGTAGTTTTGGACCTTAGACACCCACTTGTTGTCCCAGCTTAGATCCACTTTGCCACCTTCGTACATGATGCCGTCCCATTGAGCCCCAGCGGCATTTGCTCCAAAACTAAATCCGTTGGTTTGATCGTCAAACGGATCCATGAACAGCAAAAAATTATCATTTTTCCCAAAGGAAAAATCGCGGCGCAGAGATTCCACGTAATAAGGTCCGGGAACCGCATGAAAGTTGATCACGAGTATGTACAAATTCTGATCATCATAGGTCATTCGCACATCTGTCCTAACTTGCGAAAAGCTGGTATCCATGGGCAGAATCATGTAAAAGTCAGTAGCTACGTCTGCATCAGCCCAGCCCTGCTCGTCCATCACTCCATCTACCTGGATTGGTGAAGAGGATTGCTTTATGGGCAATTGGTATTGCGCATTTATCTTTTGGCCAAATGCCTCGGAAGCAAACAAGCTCAGAAGCACTACGGGTAATAATGCGCTTAAACGCCAAATAATGTTCATAAGATTTTCCCTAGGATGAAAAGGAGCGCAAGTTTAATGAATTTATATTAGGCAAAACGGACGGGGCAAGGAAAACTGCCATCCTACTGGAACAAATGATCCATGTTACCCTGAAATAAGTCCGCAAGTTGGCGAATTCAACAGAAGTAAGTGCAGCTAATTTTATTTTCCGCTAAAATCAGTTTTGAACGGAGATTACCTTTGTGTTACGGTTTGGCTTACCTTGCCGGTGGATTTGTGTTTTAAGATCAACTTATGATCACCGTTTGGAAGTATCTCGCGCTTTATAAGGTAATGATTTTCGTCGTATTCGATGAACCCGCTCGTTTGAACGTCTCCTTCCTTGCCGCGCCAAATATCCAATAATACCGGTTCCCATTTTTTTGATTTGGCTGATAATAAGGCTGCGTCTAATATCGCATTTACCACATAGCCATCGTAAAATGTTTCCAATGGCTCACTTCCATTTTCCAGAGAATCAAACATATCGGTAAACATGTGGGGATACCCTAGTTCATGGGCTTCGTCACCCACCGGAAACAACCAGCCAGCATCTGATTCAGCCTTCTCCGCCACGTAACCACCTGCTTTACCCGTAGTGAACATTTCAAAGCCCGTTCGGAGGAAGCTGTTTAACCAGACTGTCCCCTCGGTACCCATCACTTCGTCGCGCAGGTCCATGCCTCCTCTAAAGGTCCAACTAACCTCGAATTGACCGATCGCCCCATTTGCATATCGCACCAGGCCGATTGCGTGATCCTCCGCATCAATGGGATGTACCTGCGTATCGGCCCAACACATCACCTCTATCGGCTTGATATCCTTTCCAATGAAATTACGTCCTATTTCCACACAATGGCAGCCCAGATCGATGATGGCACCCCCCCCGGACTTTTCCTTGTCCCAAAACCAATCGCTATGCGGGCCGGGATGGGCTTCCCTGGACTTCGTCCAAAGTATCCTCCCCAAGCTACCCTCCTGCACACTTTTCAGCGCTTTCAAAAATTTCGGCGTATAACACAAGTCTTCCAAGTAGCCACCAAATACCCCGGCACGCTCCACTGCTGCAAGCATTTCTTTGGCTTCCTGTGCGTTTCTACCTAGAGGCTTGGTACAAAGAACCGGCTTCTTTGCTGCGGCACAGGCTAACACTGCCTCCAAATGCCGATGGTTTGGCAACGCAATAAGCACCACTTCGGTGTCGGGATGATCAATGGCAGTCCGCATATCCGAGGTAAAATGTGCTAGCCCATAGTCCGCAGCAAACCGTTCTGCATTTGCCTCTGTAGGAGAATAAACAAGGTGAATGTGGTCTTTTCTCCGCTGTGCGTGCAGGGAATCGGCATAAAATCGGGCGATAAAACCCGAGCCCAACATGGCTATCTTCATCTATTTCTTATTTTTCAGCTGTCTATAAATTACTTTACCTTTACATCCGATTCCCACCCGGTACCCTTCAATGCCGGGTCTCTGTCTTTGGTCAGGAAATCCGCCTTAGAAAGGGATTCTACCTCCCACTCAGTAACGGCCTGGTCGGGCACGGTTTCCAAAGGAACCTTCCAGGCAGGGGATTTCTCGCTGTAAGCTAAATTGTCCAACGTATTGTAGCAGGCTATCAAAGACCACCGGGGGTGGTCGGAGAGGTTTGCCTCCGATCGGTGTAAAATATTGCTGTGAAAAAACAAGGCATCACCCGGGTTTAGTTCGCAGTATACTAACTCCATGGTCTTTAGTGCATTTTCGACCATGACCATGTCCGCCCCTACCTGTTCACCGGCAAATCCATGATTTAGCCGCCCCATGCGGTGGGATCCCTTGATTACCTGGAGACAGCCGTTTTGCCTATTGGCCTCGGTGAGTGCGATCATGACGCTCATCATCCGATCGGGGAAAATGAACTGGTTCTTATACCAGTAACCGTAATCCTGATGCCACTCCCAAGCACCACCTACCTTGGGTTCCTTCTGCATCAGCTTGGAGTGAAAATGACATACCGGTGAATCTCCACCCATCAGCTGATGAACCCGATGCACCATCTTCTCTGTTCGCACTAAGTAACCAAAGGGATCTTTGCCGGGAGTAAACCAAAGAGAGAGACGTGTCTTTTTGCCGGATTGATCGTTGAGATCCATCGCATTGGTGCGCATGGCATCATCCTCTAGGGCTACACTGTAAAGACGGTCTACCTCTTTCCTCGAACAAAAATTTCGAACTATCAAATATCCATCCCGCTGATATTGCTGCATCTGCTCTGGATTAAAGGGGAATTTGGGTTTATTCATTTTCCGTAAAGGGTTATTGGCCTCCCAAGCTGCATACCGCTAAGTAGACAGCGTTGATTTGGTCGGTATGCCGGACATAGTTTCGACTAAAGTTAACTATTATTCAAAGAATCTCAAATCCCAACTTGTGCTCTTTTATATTTGGGGCAGCATTCGCTTAAATTACACGCTGTGATTCACCATTTAATTCCAGAGAATGATGTCATTCGATTGCATGAATTGCTTTGCGCAAGAAACTGGATCGGTGACTACAACGCCGAGAAGCATCAAATCCGATATGAACTGCAGGACTGCACCCTCTTCCTACGCTTACCACTGCAGGTAGTCTATCCAATAAACCCGCTAACACAAAGCCTTCAGGTTTTAAACTACGTGTTGGTCATGGTGGAATCTGGTTTGGCGGCAACGGGGTACTTTGAAGACAGTGAAACAGTGCATCACAAAGTATTTCGGGCTTACATGGTACGAAAGAAACAAGGAAAAAGCCAACTCAAACACTTGAAAACAAAAGGAAAGTCCCGCGCAGGATCACGGGTGCGACTAGCCGAATCCCTGCAGTTCTTTTCCGAAATCAATGAACAACTGACTGCCTACCTGGCCAATAACCGAGTCGATAAAATTGCAGTTTCCCTATCCAAAACGCTGTTACCTTACTTTTTTGGGGCAAAGGTTCCGCCTCCTTTTGACAAGTCTGACCCTAGAATCTACGAGATTCCAAAGCACATTCCAGATTGCAACTACGAAAACCTTATGCAAGCCCATTGGTTTTTACGAAAGGGGGAGTTAAAATACCCTAGCGCCCTATCGTCTACGGTAGATCAGTTATTAACACAACTCCGTCCAATGGAGGACGATAACGAATTGGATGATTGGTGAAAAATACCCCTGGAAATTTTCACGTTGAAAAAAAAATTTGATACGCTACTTTGTGGCTATCTTTAGCCTGAAATTACAATTAGGATGAAATACGACATAGCGATTATCGGAGGCGGAATCGTCGGACTGGCTACCGGACTGAAAATAAAGCGGACAAACCCGAAGATTTCCGTGGTGGTTTTGGAAAAGGAAAAGGAAGTTGCCAAACATCAGACCGGAAATAACAGTGGAGTGATCCATTCCGGCCTTTATTATAAGCCCGGCAGCCTGAAAGCAACCAACTGCATAAACGGATACCATCAGCTAATCCGTTTTTGCGAGGAAGAATCCATTCCCTTTGAGATTACCGGAAAGGTGGTCGTAGCTACCAAAAAGGAGCAAATCCCTCTCCTGAACAACCTATTGCAGCGCGGTCTCGAAAATGGCTTGGTTGGAAGCCGGGCGATCACTTTGGATGAACTAAAGGAATACGAACCTTACTGCCATGGGGTGGCTGCGCTTCATATTCCGCAGACGGGCATTGTGGATTATAAAAAAGTGGCGCAAGTATATGCCCGAAAATTTCAGGAACTCGGTGGAGAACTGCTCTTAGGCCATGCTGCGAAGGACATTCTGTCCACACCCACCGGAGTGGAAATCATCCACGATTCGGGAACCACATCTGCCAGACTGCTAGTCAATTGCGCCGGTCTCTATGCAGATAAGATCGCCGAAATGCAGCAGAAGTCTCCCCTAAATCTTCGAATTATTCCGTTTAGAGGGGAATACTATAAGATTAAGAAAGAACGCGAATATTTGGTTAAAAACCTCATATACCCCGTTCCGGATCCGAACTTCCCTTTTTTGGGAGTGCATTTTACACGCATGGCTAAGGGGGGTGTGGAGGCAGGTCCGAATGCCGTCCTCGCATTTAAAAAGGAGGGATATCGTAAGTCTGACTTCAACCTAAAGGAATTTATGGAGTCAATTACCTGGCCTGGTTTACAGAAGGTAGCCAGAAAATATTGGAAAACAGGCCTTGGAGAATATAAACGGTCTTTCTCAAAGCACGCCTTTACCATGGCCCTACAGGAGTTGATTCCGGATATACAGGAAACAGACCTAGTAGAAGGTGGCGCCGGGGTTCGGGCCCAAGCTTGCGACCGGTCGGGCGGATTGGTAGACGATTTTGTGATCACGGAAAACAGTGGCAGCATCCATGTCTTAAATGCGCCATCACCGGCGGCTACCAGTTCCCTGTCTATCGGAGATACCGTCAGTGAGTTGGCGTTAAAGCGGCTTGATCCGAAATAAATTCCCATACCCGTCTTTCGGACCAGGTAAACTCCCGCCCACTAACCATAAAGCCGGTATGTCCACCTCTTTTTGGCATTTCCAAAAACAAATGTGGATGGTTTTCTGCCATCGCTTCGGGATAACAAGCTCCTTCTAAAAGAGGATCGTTCAGCGCATTTATAATCAAGGTCGGGACTTGAATCTGTTCCATCCATCGGTCTGCACTGACAGATCGGTAAAAATCGTCCGCATCTCTAAATCCATGTAGACGGGCTGTGAAGTGCGTATCAAAGGTGTCAAAATCCTGCACACGATCCAATAGTTGCAGATCGATTAGATCCGGATATTGTAGGGCTTTGCGGCGGACTTTGGATTTGAGTTTCCCTAAAAATCGGTTTTTGTAAAATCGGTTTGACCGGTAGCGTAATGTGGCTGCACTCGCAGGTAGATTGCAGGGAGTCGAATACACAGCTGCCGCCTTAATAATGGATGGAAGATCCGAAGCTTGCTCACCTAAATACTTCAATGTCTGCGCACCACCCATACTTATACCACTCAGATAGAGTTCATTATACTTATTCAATGAAAGTACATGTTTAACGACTAAATGAAGGTCATCGGAGCATCCGTGGTGATACAAGACTGGTTTGAGATTCATTTCACCACTGCAGGATCGATTATTCCATACCAGCACATCCATACCTTTCGAGTTAAAAAGTTTGGCTAGTCCCTTGGCATAGTGGCGATCAGACCCACCTTCCAGCCCATGCGAAACGATCAGTAGCCTGTCCGAACCTACAATCGCCCAATCCAAGTCCAAAAAGTCGCCATCTTCTGTATTTATCCGCTCCCGGACATAGGATAGGTCTGCCACCTTTCGAAATAAGCTTGGAATGATGGTCTCAAAATGACCATTGAGGCAATAGGCTGGCGGTCCTTGATAGGATGAATGTTTGACTAAAGGCATTATAGACGGCTTTCCACTTCCTCTAGCAAGTCCTGTGTATTTTGCATAAATTTCGCCAAGTGATCCGTCAGATCTTGATCCAATCCACCGGCACCCCCGATCAGTCTTTTTCCTTCGCTCAAGGTACGGTTGACAACCTCCAAGCCAAACAAAAACAACGTAGGCTTTATTTTGTGCCTCGCCTGCCGAATCAAATCCGGGTTTTTTTGGGTGATACCCTTGGAATAGGTTTCC
Source organism: Lunatimonas salinarum (assembly GCF_017811155.1). Lineage (GTDB taxonomy): Bacteria > Bacteroidota > Bacteroidia > Cytophagales > Cyclobacteriaceae > Lunatimonas > Lunatimonas salinarum. The sequence continues at coordinate 44,498 of NZ_JACVCV010000023.1, forward strand.
CTTAATTCCTTTACCGCTACCACAATAGCTTGAAACAGCTGCGTGCGAAATTCCTCGTCACCTTCAACCATGTCCTCAACCTTCTCATAGTCGATATGCCGTAAGTCCGGTACCATCATGTTTTCATTGATTAACAGAGGTGCCAGCAATATATCCCGTGCTCCAGGCGGCTTGAAAATTAAATCCACCCGTAATACCATCGATATCCATCACTTCTCCCGCAAAAAATACCCCGGGCACCAATTTACTTTCCATGGTACTCGGAGAAATTTCCTCCAAGGAAACACCTCCAGCTGTTACAAATTCTTCTTTAAAAGTTGTTTTACCATCAATATTGATGGTAAATCTAAATAGATTTTCCAATAATTTATTGATTTGCTTATTAGAAATTTGATTCCAAAGGTAATCTGGGTCTATTTCGGCCTTTCCTAAGAGAAAAATCCATAACCTCGAAGGAATTTGAAACAAAGAATGGGCGCCTACCTTGCGCTTCGGATGGCCCTCTCGGTAAGCCTGCAGATCGGAGCGAAGGGTGTCCTCCCTGAAGCTTGCATCCCATCGGATTTGAGCTACAGCCTGGTAGGATTGCCCATGTAGCCAAGCCGCCCCATAAGCCGACAACTTCAGTACAGCCGGACCACTGACTCCCCAATGAGTGATCAGAAGAGGCCCCTCATACGCTAGCTTGGTACCTTCCAGCCGAATGTGTACACTTGGCATCGAAATCCCCATCAGTGACCTGACCGAATCTCCCGGAGTATTGAAAGTAAATAAGGATGGAATCGGTGCTACTATCCGGTGCCCCAATGAAGCAATAAAATTATATGCCGTAGCTTTGGGATGACCACCACTCGTGATGATCACCCTGTCAACGATTTCTTGGCCTGACTCGGAGATCAAACAAAACCCTTGTTCCAATACCCTTATTTCCAAAATGGCGCTTTGGGTCTTAACCGATACCCCCAATCGATAAGCTTCCTCAAGTAATGCATCTATTACCGACTGTGAATTATCAGAGATCGGAAATATCCGGCCATCTGCTTCTGTTTTCAGCGGAACCTTGTGATTTTCAAACCAAGCAATGGTGTCAGAAACCGAAAATTTGCCGAACACTTTCTTTAGAAATTTTTCTCCTCTTGGATAAAATCTAACCAGTTTGGAAATTTCACGGCAATCATTCGTCACATTGCACCGGCCTCCCCCCGACACTTTCACTTTGGAAAGCAGTTTGGTGGATTTCTCAAAGACAATGGCTTGACCACCGGATGCCGCTGCATGAATCGCCGAAAAAAAGCCGGCAGCTCCGCCGCCAATCACTCCTATCCTTCGCATTTGCCAAAAATACAAATAACGGACTGTTAAGATCTATTAACGTGGAAAAATAAAAAATCTAAGCCAACTTTGTTGCAATATCCTAAACTTGTAGATAGTTTCGTGACCAAAAGCATGGTTTCGATTATTCGGTGAATGAGACCACTATCTACCTATTCCCGCCCAAATGAACATACGCATTCAGATACCTTCATGCTGCATTCTGCTGTTGTTATTAGTTGCCTACAGCAATTCAACGGCACAAACAGGTCCAAACCTGGGGACCACCTCCAGGCTAATGAATCAGGCCCTACAGGCAATGGAAAGGGAGGAATACGATGCTGCCAACGAGCTATTCCGTCAAATTGTTGAGAGTAATGCGCCTATTCCGCCTGAAATGCCCTATTACTTTGCCGAGACCCTTTTCCAACTCGGTCAATTCAGCAACAGTGCCAATTTTTTGCAAAAATATTTGGACTTGAATGGCTTCAGCGCTGAGCATTACCAACAAGCGAAAGCTTTACAAACGAAATTAGAAAAGCCACTGGCAGAGATAAAAGCCTGCGAATTCTGCGACCGAATGGGTTACCGCTTTACTACGTGCAATACCTGTAATGGAAAAAAGGAGGTGCAGCAGGACTGTAGCATGTGCCGGATGGCCGGCGTGGTAGGCTGTAGCCGATGCGCAGGGAAAGGGGTCGTTACCAAAAAGAATGTATTCAATATTTTGGAATATTACGACTGTGAACGCTGTCATGCCACTGGCAGACTTAGTTGCCCCCGTTGTGAAGGCACTAAAGTAGAGTTTGGAGCCTGTAAAACCTGTGAAGGCGATGGCCTAATACCGTCTGACCAGATTTGTTCTCACAAAGAAAACGAAGCCTTGACCAATTTTCAACCAGTCCGAACAGCGTTCAAAACACTAGGTTTTCAATTTGTATCCATAGGAAACAAATAAAAAAGAAGGCGACAGAAGTACATTCCATCGCCTTCTTCAGATTGCACTAGTTATTGGCAATAATTGGCCACTGCTTCATTAGCACCTTCAAAACTCAACTGCACTGCTTTTCGCAAGTCGTTACAGGCCAACTGCTTTTTATCGGTCGCTTGGTGCAGCATGCCCCGATAATAGTAATACTGCCCGTTTCCAGGGTTCATCTTGATGGCGGCGTTGTATTCCCGTAGCGCTTCGTTAACATTGCCCAGCTGATGCATGGCACGCCCTTTCATAAAATAGGCGGTAGAAGGAGCACCTGAAATGCTTACCGCATTATCTGCGTACAAAAGCGATAACTCGTAGCTCTTCTTCTTATGGTATAGGTTTGAAAGACTGAGCATGATCTGTGTATTGCTTTTGTCAGATTCAAGTGCCCGTTTAAAACTGGCCTCGGCTTGATCTAAGTCACCGATCTCTTCGTATGCCCTTCCCCGATTGTACAGCGCTTTGACATTCTTGGGCTTGGTCTCCAAGAAGGATTCATAGGCCCGAATGGCCTCCTCATATTGTTGATTTTGAAAATACATGTCGCCCTGTGAGGAGCTATTCCCCCCACAGGCCGTCAATAAAAGAAACGAAATACCAATTACTACTAGTCTTTTTGATATATGCATCATTCGAACTTAAATTAAACTGCCACATTGTTTTCCCGGAGCGCTTCGTTCAGGGAAGTTTTGAGGTCAGTAGAAGCTTTCCGCTGCCCAATAATAAGTGCGCAGGGAACCTGATAATCACCGGCAGCAAACTGCTTGGTAATAGACCCAGGAATGACCACTGATCGGTCTGGCACATAGCCGCGATATTCCTTTGCCTCGTTACCGGTAACATCGATGATTTTGGAACTGGCAGTGAGCGTTACACCCGCACCAATTACCGCTTCCTTTCCAATCCTCACACCCTCTACGATGATCGCTCTGGATCCGATGAATGCCCCGTCTTCCACGATTACCGGTGCTGCTTGAATCGGCTCCAGTACACCTCCTATACCCACACCACCACTCAGGTGGACATCTTTGCCTATCTGCGCGCAGGAGCCAACGGTGGCCCAGGTGTCTACCATGGTTCCGCTGTCCACATAAGCACCGATATTGACGTAAGAGGGCATCATCACCACACCTTTAGCAAGAAACGAGCCATATCTGGCCACCGCGTGGGGAACGACCCGAACACCCTGCTTGGCGTAATTGGTCTTTAGGGCCATTTTGTCGTGAAATTCAAAAGGTCCCACCTCTATGGTGTGCATCTTTTGTATGGGGAAATACAAAATCACCGCCTTCTTTACCCAGTCATTCACTTTCCAGGAACCATCCGATTCGGGCTGGGCCACTCTTAAAGAACCATTGTCCAAGTCAGCGATCACCGTCTTAATGGCAATCTGTACATCCTTTTCGTTCAATAATTGCCTATTGTCCCAGGCATTTTCGATGATGTTTTGCAAATCCATAAACCTTGTATGTTGATCGTTAAATTTTAAATACATTTGTTAGGTACGATATTCCATTCCTATCAGCGCAGCAGTCTGGGCAAAAGATCCAGTTGACACGCCGATGATTTTGTTTTCCCACTTGGTAAAAATGGCTGAATCCAAAAAGATCATCCTAGCTTCCGTGCTCAAACCTGTGGACGAGCCGCGCATGTTTCACAAGCTCGGCCTTTCACTGCGTGAAACAAATAAATACCGCCTTTACATCCTAGGATTCCCCGCAAAAAAACCTTCAATTTTTCCGGAGATCACCTTTAAAACCCTTTTTAGTGGGAAAAGGGTCAGCCTCTCGCGACTTTTGGCAGGCCCACGCCTGATTTGGAACATTTGGAAGCTAAAACCTGCGTTGGTCATCGTCACTACCTACGAACTGCTGCCCGCGCTGTGCGTTGCCAAATGGATGAGGCCCTTCAAAGCAGTTTACGATGTGCAAGAGGACTACGCCCTCAATATTCTGCACAACCAAACCCTACCCCGCCTTTTCCAACGCCCGATACACGACCTCATCAAGTTCGTCGAGCGCCTAGGCGATCACTGTGTAGATTGGTATCTGCTGGCAGAATATTGCTATTTAAAGGGCAGGCAAATGGGCCCCAACCATACCATTTTGGAAAACAAATACCAAGGGAGCGTACAAGCAACAGGTCCGGTGAAGCTGAACCGATCGGCAGGAATACACTTTATCCTATCCGGCACGTTAACCGAAGTGTATGGTGTGGAAACCGCCATGCGCTGGTTTCAGGTACTCGCTCTATCCGAGCCCCAGCATCGGCTTACCGTCATTGGACACTGTCCGCTCGATGCCTATCATAAGAGGCTTCGAGAGGTACAAGCCAATTGCCCCCAAATTCAGCTCACGACCTCTTCTAATCCCATACCGGCCGAAGCCATTAGGCAAGCAACCGAAGACGCACAGGTGTGGTTAATGCCCTACCAGCCTATCCCTAGTATTGTTGACAAAATGCCCACCAAGCTGTATGAAGCGCTTGCGCATGGGATACCTGTTCTGATCACACCCAATAACCCTTGGGGGTTGTTGTTAGAGCGGTACCATGCCGGACTGCCTGTGGACTTTCGCCGCATGGACCTGTTGCCAGAATGCATGCATAGGCTTTCCAACACCCTTTTTTACACCACCCATCCTGGGGCTGAAGTTACCTGGGAATCCGAAAAGGCCCGGTTTCTTGAAGTGATCGAACACCTTCTCACAAGTGTTCAAAAACACTAATTGTACTATTTTGAGACACCCAATTTCAGGGGTCGAATAGGTCTGCCATAGACATAACCTATTGTATAAGAATACTTTAAGTTTATTTTTAGGTATGACTAAAATATATTTTAGCGTTATTTAATTTGTTTTTCACATTGATTTGGGAGTTATCCACAGCTGTTTTAGGTTGTATTAAAACTTATTTTTAGATTTGCCTAAAATAAATTCTTACCTTATGAACCTTACTCCTGCTGAAGAAAATTACCTGAAGGGCATCTACTCCCTTGGGGTTTCCCGCAACGGTGATATCTCGACGAATGAATTAGCTGCCCTGCTGCAAACCAAGCCCGCTTCGGTCACGGATATGCTAAAAAAATTGGCCAAAAAAGGCATGATCACTTATGTGAAATATCAGGGCGTAAGTGTTACCACTGCCGGCAAAAAAAAGGCCTTGGAAATTACCCGGCGCCGGAAGCTTTGGGAGGTGTTTTTAGTGGAAAAGCTGCGCCTGCAATGGGATGAACTTACTGAACTCTCAGACGCACTGGAACACGTCTCTTCCCCCCTTTTGCTTCAGCGCCTAGATGAGTACCTGGGTTATCCCAAGTTTGATCCCTTTGGCGATCCCATACCCAACGAGCATGGCGAGATGAGCGAAAATCCAAGGGTAGCCATCCTCGATCTTTCGGTGGAACAAAGCGGTAAAATCATCGGGGTAAATGACAACAGCAGCAGTTTTCTAAAATATCTAGACAAAGCAGGCATATACATCGGTGCCAAAATACTAGTGTTGGACAAGGTGGACTTTGACGGTTCTATGGAATTGTTGATCGACAATAAGCGTAGGCAGTTTATTTCCAAGGAAGTGGCGGCCAATATACTTTCCATGGTTTACTGAATATTGTTTAATATAATTAACTAATCGTAACCTATTGGTAAAAAAGGAATTAATCCCGATGGTTGACAGTATTTTTTAACTCAATCGGCACTGTACCCTGACTGGAATATACCTTTAGCTTTAACTGTGAAGTGGCTAGTTGTCCTGAAGTACGCAAGCAGGCTTGAATAGACAAACCCTTCTTTGATTTCATTAACCTAAATTCAAGTAAATTAACCAGTTGATTTATTGATTGTTGGCCAGCTATTAATTACGTGATTATTCAGTCAATTTTTTTAAATATTATTTAATATTGAAAAATCGGGTAAAACGAGATAACCATCACAGCACACTTCATCGCACTTAAGAACCTTTCTATTGGCATAAGCGTTAAAAAAGAAGCAAAAATTACTATTATATTTGCCACAGTTCGTTCCCTAATAATCAAGCGAAAATGAAACAGCTATTGATCATGGGGCTGTTGTTGTTTACCGTACAGCAGTCCATGGCACAGGATAAAATCCAGTGGTATTCTTTTGAAGAAGTAATTAAATTGTCGCAGGAGAATCCAAAGATGATTTTGGTAGACGTGTACACTGACTGGTGCGGCTGGTGTAAGAAGATGGACAAAGAGACCTTTACAGACCAGGCGGTCATATCCTATGTCAACGAGAATTTTTATGCCGTAAAGTTAAATGCCGAGGACAAAAGGACAAAGTTCAAATTCAGGGGAAAAGAGTACAGTGAAGAAGATATGGCGCGAGCCATGCAGGTAAGGTCCTACCCCAACTTTGTGATTATGGATGCTGCTATGGAAAATATTACCCAACTGCCAGGGTACCGGGAAGCCAATCCTTTTGTATCCGCACTCACATCGTTATTGGAAAATTTTAATCCTTGATGACTCAATCCTTTGGTGCGGCATCCGATACCATTGTCGCCTTGGCAACTCCCCAGGGCGTGGGTGCCATTGCCGTGGTGCGTCTTTCCGGACCCCAAGCAATCAACATCGCCAATGGCGTTTTCCACGGCAAAAACCTGGAAAAGCAGGAATCCCACACGATTCATTTCGGGACCATTCGCGATGGGGAGCAGTTGATCGACGAAGTGCTTGTTTCTATTTTTAAAGCCCCCAAATCCTTTACGAAAGAAAATGTCGTGGAGATCTCCACTCATGGTTCCTCTTACATTGTCAACCGACTGATCAAGTTGCTGATCAAAAAGGGAGCCCGCCCGGCTAAGCCCGGAGAGTTTACCCTGCGGGCATTCCTCAACGGTCAGTTTGACCTGGCACAGGCAGAGGCAGTAGCAGACCTGATCCATTCCGATTCGGAAGCCTCTCACCAAGCAGCCCTGCATCAGATGCGGGGTGGTTTCAGTGGGGAGATCAAGCTGCTTAGGGAGCAGTTGATTCACTTTGCTTCCATGATCGAGCTGGAACTCGATTTTACCGAGGAGGACGTGGAGTTTGCCAGCCGTGAGGATCTACGTGTGCTGGTGGAAAAATTACTGCGGGTAGTGGAACAGCTTATCGCAAGTTTTGACTTGGGCAACGTGATCAAGAACGGGGTGCCCACGGTAATCGCCGGAAAGCCAAATGCCGGAAAGTCTACCCTACTGAATGCCCTGCTGAATGAGGAAAAAGCCATTGTCTCTGATATAGCCGGTACCACCCGTGATTTAATAGAAGACGAGATCAACCTAGGCGGGGTCATCTTCCGCTTTATCGATACGGCGGGGCTTCGGGAAACCACCGATACCATTGAAGCCATTGGCGTCAGCCGTACCCAGGAAAAAATGAAGAGTGCCTCCCTGATTCTTTACCTTTTTGACCTCGGTGATACAGACCTGGTAGAGATCAACCGGGATATCAATAAGCTGGAAAACCTTGGGGTTCCATTCCTTAAAGTAGCTAATAAAATAGATAAGGCTAATTCTCAATTTATCAATGAATTAAAAAGTATTCATCCAGACACCATTTTTATATCTGCGGGTAAGAAAGAGAACCTGGAGCAACTGCGGGAACGTATCCTGGAACTGGTAAACCTGGACAAATTCAAAACCGGCAATACGGTCGTGACCAATATCCGCCACTACGACAGCCTGACCCGCACGAGGGAATCTTTGCTGGACGTGCTTGGCGGTCTGGATGCAGAGGTAACCAACGATTTCCTGGCGATGGATATACGCCGTTCACTCCATTACCTGGGAGAGATTACCGGAGAGATCACGACAGAAGATTTATTGGCGAATATTTTTAGCAAGTTTTGTATCGGTAAATAAAAATACCATAGGAAATTAGGGAAGATCACCTAGCCTAAACTACCTGGGAAAACAGGCGTGGGATTACTGCCTGCCTGTTTTTAAGATCGCATCGGGGCTGTAAGTGTCGTGGAAAGAAAAGCGGAGCAGCAGGATCTTCCCAAAGTCAGGGTTTAATGGAGAATCTGGGAATCGAGAATGATTATACGAATGATTTTTCAGTCGTTAATACTTATTTTTTAGATTAGTGATGGCTTTATCAGGCATTAATGGTGGTTTTCTTTAGATTCCTGATTGATATATTCCTGATTTACCCTACTTTTACATGAGATATAATTCGAAAATGCCAAAAATCAACTATTATGAATGATAAAGCATTCAGAAATTGGCACTCTATGAGTGATCATGCCCTAGCGGCACATATCGGAGCCTTTATAAAACATCACCGGCTGGAGCAGAACAAAACGCAGGATGTACTTTCGCATGAGGCGGGCATCAGCCGTTCTACCCTCAGCTTACTGGAACGAGGTGAAACCGTAACCCTGGCCACCTTCCTACAGGTGCTTCGGGTACTGGATCAACTGCAGGTAATGGAGGCTTTTGAAGTGCATCCCCGCATCAGTCCGCTGGCTTTGGCGAAAGCCGAGCAGGAAAAACGCAAAAGAGCAAGAAATACCAAGACACAGCTTCCTGAAAAATCAGATTGGTAAAAAATGAATACGGCCTATGTAAAGATATGGGGCGAATTAGTGGGGGCGGTTGCCTGGGACGAGGCTACCGGCTATGCCACTTTTGAGTACGACTCCAAATTCAAAGCCAAAGCCTGGGATTTGGCTCCTTTGCAAATGCCCATTCAAGAAAAAAGAAGTGTTTACTACTTCCCCGCCTTGCGCAAAAAGGCAGATCCTGCTTTAGATACCTTCAAGGGGTTGCCTGGCTTATTGGCCGATGCGCTTCCCGATCGGTACGGTATTGAACTCATCAACTTGTGGCTTGCCCAACAGGGTCGTCCGCTGGACAGTATGAATCCAGTAGAAACATTGTGTTTCCTAGGTACTCGGGGTATGGGCGCCCTAGAGTTTGAACCAAGTACCCTAAAGGAAAGCAAAAGGGCCTTTTCGGTAGAAATTGACAGCCTAGTGGACATAGCCAGGAATATGTTCACGAAAAAGGAAGCATTCGTAACCAACTTGCAGGAAGACGAAGAAAAAGCCCTACTTGAAATTTTGAGAATTGGTACCTCGGCCGGTGGCGCAAGGCCTAAGGCGGTGATCGCTTACAATGAAAAAACCGGCGAAGTAAAATCAGGCCAAACCAATGCACCCAGGGGTTTTGAACATTGGCTGGTAAAGTTGGACGGGGTGAGTGATGTACAGTTGGGGGTCAGCGAAGGGTATGGCCGGGTAGAAATGGCCTATCACAACATGGCTGTGGCCTGTGGCATAGAGATGATGCCTTCCCGGGTATTGGAAGAAAACGGCAGGGCTCATTTTATGACCAGGCGTTTTGACCGGGAAGGAGGTTCAGTTAAGCATCATATCCAAACCTTTTGTGCAATGAAGCATTTTGATTACAACCTGGTAACCAGTTTCAGTTATGAGCAGTTGTTTCAAACCATGCGGGAACTGAAGCTATCCTATCCGTGTGCGGAGCAGTTGTTTCGTAGAATGGTGTTCAACGTGATGGCCCGTAACTGCGATGACCATACCAAGAACTTCGCCTTCCGATTAAAAAAGGATGGAAAATGGGAGCTGTCTCCTGCCTATGATGTTTGCCATGCCTATCAACCCAAGCATCAATGGGTAAGTCAGCACGCTTTGAGCATCAATGGCAAACGCACCAATATCACGAAAGACGATTTACTGCTAATCGGTAAATCCATTAAAAATAAGAAGGCAGCAGAAACCATTGAGGAAATTAGCACTACCATAGGCCAATGGAAAACATTTGCCGATGAAGTAAAGGTATCTCCCCGCTTGCGTGATGAAATTGCGGCCACATTGATCCAATTATGATGCTTCCATGGCCTTTGGGATGGGAGCTGATAGATCGATTTTTTTTTAGGGCTTGGTGTTTTTTTCTTTTTCCTACTGCGTCAAATCTCCTTACCTTGCGGAAAAATTTAGGACATGGAAATCTTTCTCGCCACCGAAACCTGGATAGCGTTAGCTACCCTTACATTCCTGGAAATTGTCCTAGGAGTGGACAACATTATCTTTATTTCCATTATTTCCAACAAACTCCCCGAGCACCGGCAGGAAAGAGCAAGGATCCTGGGACTGGCCTTCGCCATGGTATTCCGGGTAGGATTGCTGATGGGTATTTCCTACATCATCAAATTCAACGATCCCCTGATTACCTTGTTTGATTTCAGCTTGAGCGGCAAGGACCTTATTCTGGCTTTTGGGGGCTTGTTTCTGTTGTTTAAATCCACGCTTGAAATACACCATAAGATGGAAGGAAAGCCGGAGGAAGTGAAGGCCAATTCTGCCAGCGGTTTTTCCCAGGTGATCTTCCAGATCATCCTGTTGGATGTGATATTTTCCTTCGACAGTATCCTTACTGCGGTGGGTTTGGTGAAGGATGTGGTCATCATGATCATCGCCGTCGTTATTTCTATGGTCGTGATGATGCTGTTCGCCGGTAAGATCAGCAAGTTTATCAACAAGCATCCGACACTTCAGATTCTGGCCCTTTCCTTTTTGATCCTCATCGGTTTTATGCTGCTGGTAGAAGGATTCCACATTGAGGTGCCCAAGGGATACATTTATTTCGCGGTGTTCTTTTCCCTTGGCGTGGAACTGGTCAATATGCGGATCAGAGGGAATATGGACGGCAAAAAGGTACACTTGAACCCACGGATTAAGCAGAAGTAATGCAGGGGTTCCGCAATCAGGTATTGCCAAAAAAGGCGGGGAATGGTTCTCCGCTTTTTTTATTGCTTGGGTATTATTGGAAGGTGGAGTATCAGGACAATACCCAAGAGGCAGCCTTGCCCGGCATTTTGGAAAAATGATCCATCGCCGCCGGCAATTTTTCACGAATCAATAAAACTTCACATAGTAAATCCACAACCGGAAACTGCCCTCCTGCTTGTCTGCCAAAATAAAGCCTATGCGCTGAATACCCTGTAATAGTCGGGGATCCATACCACGCTGCATCGTTTGGCCCATTCGGTTGATTTCCATTTCTGCTAAGGCAATCGAAACAGTCTCCCAGTCGCGGGTACTTGCTGGAAACGATGCCCTGAATTTGGGCAGGTAAAAGGGGGTATCCTTTTCGATCAACAATTCAAACTTCCGGTCGGTATCGGATTTAAAACGGATTTCACAATGGGTAAACTCCGAAAGATCGTAGTTGCCCAAGGCACTGCGAAGGGATACAAAGCCGCCATTGTTTTACAGGGATACGGTACCTGAAAACAACACTGCGTCCCCGTCCAACCTTGCCTGGGATTGGGAAAGCCCTCCCATGACCCCATCGTTGATGACAGTCCAGTTACCAACATCTTTGGTTTCCCCAAAATCAATCATCAAAGGAGTTTTCACGATCGTCGAATTTCCATTTACCAAAACTATCCAAAACACCAGATACTTCCACATACATGGTAAAGTAGGTTACCCCATACTTTGTTTGAAATGGGTATAGTATGATCAGAATAAGCCGGGCGGTGAGTGGTCTAGCCCCGTCCGCTAGCGAAAAACAGCATCAGATTATATCTGGATTTCTTTCTCCCATTGGGAGATAGTAGCGCGTATGTCTAAGTTTACCAGTCCTTTTTAGTGCTCCGAGGGCTACCATTTCCGCAAGATCTCTGGTTGCAGTAG
>NZ_JACVCV010000024.1 GCF_017811155.1 Lunatimonas salinarum
TCCCCCGTTTGGGATTGCAAAGGTCACCATTTATCCGGAACTTCCAAGGGGTAGATAAGGATATTTTTAGACGTTAGTTGGTTTAGGCTGATAGTCAGGAGAATTATTTAGGAGAAACATTTTCGAGACGGCACTACCCCGTAAACCTATCCAATCCTATGTATTGAAATAACGATTTATTCCGGAAATTTAAAACAGAAACAACCCTAAATTAGTTTCCGCTCGACAGACGTAATTTTTTATCTTACCGAAATAACCACAAATTACCATATAGGTGGCTAGGCACCACAAGCGCCGTGCATTATTTAAGCAACAATAAGCCAAGACAAACTGGGATTGAACGATATTTTTTTGAAAACATAATCTCACCTGAAATGAAAAATGATCAGAATAATTTGATCTAAGGATATCACAAAATTCAACGATGGTGAGCCCTTTGGAGCTTTCCCATCTTTTCTTTATGGTTGTTTCTACCAAGAAATGACCATATGAAGTAAGGATAGTCTATCCGACTTTTACTTCCTCTATGTCCTCCACAAAAACGTCCCGCGTGATCTGCTCAAAGAGGTAGTAGATGGCAAAATACGTTACTGGCATGGTGATGGCAAGTCCAACCAAGAACAACATCGCCCCTGCAATATTCAGTAAAACAGCCACTAAGCCGAAAAGGAAAAACTTAAACCATTTTACCTGTATCAGTTTACGGCTGTACTCCAACGCAGGCCAAAACTCAAAACCCCCAAACAGGACCATCAGCGATGAAAACAGGTAAGCAACCAACAGGTAAACCCCTGGTAGCACCAGCGCAAACAAGCCCAGGGTGGTAAGTACCTGCCCGACCAAGTTAACCAATACCAAGGCTACATAATACTGAAAGCCTTTGAAAAAATCAGGATATAGGAGTAGTTGTCCTTGGGTGATCTTATTCGCCGCCAGGAAATAGCCGGCCGTCAGCGGGGCAGCTAAGAAAACGCCAAAAATCAAGGCGTAGTCCGGGAAGTAAAGCACAAAAAGCAGCTGTACCGAGATGACGAAAAAAGAGAAACCTGCACAATAAGCTGGGTATTTCTTAAACATCGTCCACGCATGCTCAAAGGCCTCCCGAATATCGAAATCGTAGCCTCTTTCAATCAGTTGATCTAATTTTTGGTGACTCATTCTTATAAAAAAAACTGATAAACCCAAGTCTGCGAAGTGCAGGCGGGTGCGTTATTTTTTTCGTTCAGTGAGATATTCTTATTAAGCAGAATACCCTTTGATTGGTTTAGAATTGATTACAACCGACCATTATCCTGTGATTGCAGCCAACAGGTCATGCTTGGTAATAATATGTATTTGGTGCTGTTCGTCGCGCACTAGGACAGCCTTTTCTTTGTCTACCATACTGGAAAGCACATCCAAGGTACTGTCCATGGCTACAAATTTCATTGGGGGCTCCATGACCTCATGGACAGATGCGTCTTTCAGCCCCGGATTATCGATAATTTTGCTCAGCAACTTGGAATCAGTGATAGAGCCTATCACTTGGCCGTCATCCATAACGGGAATCTGGGACACACTGGTTTGGTTCATTTGGGAGATGGCATCTTTGATCCTAGCCTCCTTTCCCACCACAACCAGTTCGTAAGACCTTGGCCTACCCTTGATGATATCTCTGGCGGTCGTAAAGCTTTTGTCCTCCAAAAATCCGTGGTTCCGCATCCAATCGTCATTGTATATTTTTCCTAAGTACCGTGTCCCATGGTCAGGCAGCAACACTACCATCAAATCCCCCTCCCTCAGGTTATCCTTTGCGTATTCCAACGCTCCGTGCACAGCCGATCCGCAGGACCAACCCACAAACAGGCCCTCTTCCCTTGCCAACCTCCGGGTCATTACTGCGGCATCCTTATCGGTCACCTTCACAAAAAGGTCTATGAGGGAAAAGTCGACGTTTTTGGGCAGGATATCCTCCCCTATCCCTTCGGTCAGGTAGGGATAGATTTCGTCTTCGTCAAAAACACCGGTCTCTTTGTATTTCTTGAATACCGATCCATACGTGTCTATTCCCACCGAAACCACATTAGGGTTTTGCTCTTTGAGGTATTTGGCAGTCCCTGACATAGACCCCCCCGTACCTACTCCAGCCGCAAAATGGGTAATCTTACCCGCTGTATCCTTCCAGATTTCCGGGCCAGTGGTTTCATAATGAGCCTTCCAGTTGGATAGGTTATCGTACTGATTGGGGTAAAAGGAATTTGGGATATCCGCGTTTAGCTTCTTGGCCACAGAGTAATAGGACCTGGGATCCTCCGGAGACACGTTGGTAGGACATACTACCACCTCCGCTCCCACGGCTTTCAGGATGTCAATTTTTTCCTTAGACTGTTTGTCCGCCATGGTAAAAATACATTTGTACCCTTTGGCGATCGCCGCTAAGGCCAATCCCATGCCGGTGTTTCCGCTGGTCCCTTCTATGATGGTTCCTCCAGGCCGGAGAATCCCCTCCTTTTCGGCGTCTTCTACCATTTTGATTGCCATCCGGTCCTTCATGGAATTCCCTGGATTGAAATATTCCACTTTTACGACAACCTCTCCCGCTATCCCCGCATTGAGCTTGTTAAGACGCACGATAGGCGTATTTCCTATGGTATCTATGATTGAGTCGTATATCATCGGCTTAGGGTTAGATGGCAAGTTACAAAAATATTCAACGGAATAGTAGCTGTCTCAGTTAAGTGAAAAAGGGGAAATCGGCGTAGTGCCTTCGGCAACTGGACGACGACTACTTCACGCCAGCCAACAAATAAAGGACCGCCATCCGTATGGCAACACCGTTTTCGACCTGCTGAAGAATAATGGAATGCTCAGAATCAGCCACATCTGAGTTAAGTTCTACACCGCGATTGATGGGGCCGGGGTGCATGATCACAATCTCCCGGTCTATTTGGCTCAGCAGCTTCTTATTGATACCGTAGTAGATTGAATACTCCCGTAGGGAAGGAAAGTATTTGATCTGCTGACGTTCGAGCTGAATCCGTAGCACATTGGCTACATCGCACCACTCGAGTGCCTTTTTTACATCCAGTTCTACCTTTACACCCAAGCTTTCGATGTGCTTGGGCAACAGGGTGATCGGACCACAGACCATGACTTCCGCACCTAGCTTCTGAAGGCAGAAGATATTGGACAGGGCCACTCTGGAATGCAGAATATCTCCGATGATGGCCACCTTCTTACCCGCCACATCACCCAGTTTTTCGCGGATCGAAAACGCATCGAGCAATGCCTGTGTGGGGTGTTCATGGGTACCATCTCCGGCGTTGATGATATTTGCTTGGATGTTTCTGGATAAAAAGTGGGGGGCACCCGGACTGCTGTGCCGCATCACCACCATATCCACCTTCATGGCCAAGATGTTATTTACGGTATCTATCAGCGTTTCACCCTTCTTTACCGAAGAGCTGCTGGACGCAAAATTGATCACATCGGCCGAAAGCCGCTTCTCCGCAAGTTCAAAAGAAAGCTTGGTACGGGTGGAGTTTTCGAAAAACACATTGGCAATGGTAATGTCCCTGAGCGAAGGCACCTTCTTAATGGGTCGGTTCAATACATCCTTGAAATTATCCGCCGTCTCAAAAATCAACTGGATATCGGATTCCGTAATGTTTTTTATGCCCAGTAGGTGTTTCGTGCTGAGTGTTTGCATGTTTATTTCTTCGGTGCTTTTTCGGTGATCCAAATTGCATCTTCTTCAAAACCTTGGCTCCTCCATTCCACACTCACGTATTGACTTTCCAAGGTATTCACCTGCCGTCCGTAGTAATCCGGCTTGATAGGGAAATCACGGGTATACTTCCGGTCAATCAGCACCATTAGCTCAACCTTTTGCGGCCGTCCAAAAGCTATCATAGCATCCATTGCCGCCCTCACCGAACGTCCCTTGTAAAGCACGTCGTCCACTAACACTACCTTCTTGTTTTCGATCAAAAAATCGATCCGAGTCTCATTAGCCCGCAGGGGTAGATCTCTCCGCCGAAAATCATCTCGGTGAAAGGTAGCATCCAAGAAACCAAAGGGAATGGTAGCTGCTGAGATTTCCTTCATCCTGTTCATGATTCGATCCAAAACCAGCGAACCCCTTGGCTGCAAGCCTAATAACACCGTATTTTCAAAATCATCGTGATTTTCTATCAACTGATAACAAAATCTACTGATGGTGATGTTAATTTGGGTCTGATCAAGGACAAGTCGTTTCTGCATAGCCAAAATTTGACCACAAATATATTAAAATTTATTTCCTTACTTGGGGGCTTTTCAGATTAAATCCTCCACTTTCACCTTGGTGAAGAAATTCACTTCTCTAATTTCTTCTTTGCCTTCCTTGTTTTGAAATCGAACGCGCTGCTTGCCGCTTAGCAGGTAATAATTATCGTACCACCAAATTAGCTGAAGGCTGTTTTCACGTGTATCCCGAATACGCTCATTTTCGTTGACCAGCTCGATTTCGAAGGGTTCGTGTTCCCGAACCAACTCCCCATTTCGAAATTGACTGAGCATCAACTGCTGCTCGTCCAAGTACATGTAAAAAAGGTTACTCCCATCGAAGCTTACCTCTCCAAACTTTGCCGGGTTGGAACGAGTTACGTTATTAAGCGGCAGCATATTGTCCCATAAGATCGTTCCATCTCCCTCTAGGATGATAAACTGCGAAGCCAAAAACTTATACTGCTGCACTACCTGACTCGTCCTCCATCGAGGATCCATCCATAGGGGATTTGCGAAAGTATTTAGGCCGCCCATCATGGGATTCATTCGATAGAAACTGTTCGCATACATGCCATCCCGGGGCATATACCGGGAGGAAGAGGAAATAAAGAGGTCGTTGTAAACCAAGTACGCACCCCCCAGATCGGTCACTTCTCTTGTTACCAATACGTTTCTTATAGGTGTATTTTTGCCTCTGTCCATGTTACGCTCCAAGGCCCTCACCCGCCTTTCGCGCATTTTTTCCGGTAGATAATTATAGAAATTCTCAAAATCAGCAATGGTGTAATACCGATTTTCATATTCCCCAAATTCATTGATTTTGGTAAAATAAATTCCTTGGTAAGCTTCTCTTCGACGAAGGCCATAAGGACCGATCAAGGCCTGTTTGTAATCGAAAGAAGAGGTAAGCAACCCCTCCACAATCTCCATCGACGGGTCTTTGAGCTCGTCTATTTTCACCTCTCGAAGCTTTTCGCCGCTAGTATCATAGGTGAGTATCGTGACAATCTTCTTTTTGTAATAGTCCCTGCGGCTCATAAGCACGTCAAAAATATTCAGCTCTGGATCTTTCCGAAGCTGGAGGATATTGGCGTCTTTTTCGAACACTCCCGGCACGGTAATGACGTCCGAGGTAGTCAAGTCAAAAATCTGAATCACGGGACGGTATTCAAAATTCCCCATAAAGACAGCCTTTTGGTTAAAAACCAAAAAATCCTGTAGGTCTAAATTCAGAATCGAGGTAAGTGCCACCTCTCTCACATTGGCCGTTTGTAGATTTATCTCATAGATAAAGCGTTCGTTGTTGTAGGCTGGGCCCTTTTGAAAGAACACATAAAGCAGCTCACCATCCAAGTCAAATCCCACAAGATCCGACAGGTCATTGACAGGAAACGTGAAAGGCTCTGAGGAGGAAAGTTCGTGGTCTGACACAACGTACTGAAACACATTCTTTCGTCCCACCGGTCTTTCAGAGATCACTCTAAACGCCACCATTCCGTTTGCCTTGGGTAAGACGATAAAATCATCGTCCTGCCAACTGGTAGGAACCTCCAACCGATGGGTAAACTGTACTTGACCCATCATCTGCGCTGAGGCGAAACTAAGAACTAAAAGAAGAAATATCCTATTGATTACATTCATGAGTTAGCCATTTTAAGCAGCGTCTCCGCCTCTGATGACGTTATGGGCATTACTGATAGCCTTGACTGCCGGATCAGTAACAGGTCTTGGAGCGAGTCAGCTGCTTTGATTGCCGCAAGGCCCACGTGCTTGGGCAGGTTTGTCTCAAATCGCAGATCTACTGCTAGCCATTTTTCGCCTTCTTCAGCCTTTGGGTCGGAGTAAGGCTCACTAATCACCTTGGCCATTCCTACCAACGCTTTTTGTTTTCCACTATGGTACACGAAAACCAAGTCTCCTGGATTCATTTTTGCCATGAAATTTCGTGCTTGATGATTTCGGACACCATCCCAACAATCTTCACCCTTGCGCTCCAAATCGCCCAAGGAGTAGCTTTCGGGTTCCGTCTTAACTAACCAATAATTCATGCACTTTATGTTTTACTTTCGGAAATTAACAGGCTCCTCTTCGGCAAGGGCGCTCTGGCTTTACCTGCTTAAGATAAGGGGAATGATTTTATTTTGAAACAAATATTATGGACATTTGTGTAGAAACGTAAAGAAAAGAAAATACCTTGGATAACAAGCAAATCACCAAAACACTGAAACTGACGATTCAACTCATGGAACTCCATGAAGAAAACCCCTTTAAAATCCGAAGTTTCCAGTCAGCCGTGAATACCCTAGATAGGGAATCCCCCTCCCTGCAAGGCAAATCCCAAGCAGAACTTCAGGAGATCAACGGTATTGGAAAAAGCATTGCTGAAGTAATTTTAGAGATCATAGCCAGTGGTACACACAAGCTGCTGGAGCAATTGCTCGAAAAAACGCCCGAAGGTGTCCTAGAAATACTATCCATCAAAGGACTGGGCCCTAAAAAAATCAAAACCCTCTGGCAGGAACTGGACATTACCTCCACCCATGAGCTTATGGAAGCCTGCCAGTCCGGTCAGGTGGCCAAACTTAAAGGCTTCGGAGAAAAAACCCAACAATCCATCATTGAGTCGCTGGAATACCAGGACAGCAACCGGGGGAAATGCCTGTATGCGGATATCGAAGCAGACGTGGAAAAGCTTTCCCAAGAACTTGCCAACCTCTTCGGAACTGGGAAGGTCGCCGTGGTCGGTGAATACAGCCGTAAACTGGAAATCATCTCGCTGCTCGAATTTTTGATACCGACCACAGACCCCAAGGATGCCATGTCCAAATTGGCGCAGCTAAGCGGACTGGAACAGGCGATCAATCTGAGCAGTCCCTATCGATGGGGCGGATTTTTGGAAAAACATGGACTACGCTGTGACCTGCTATTGGTACGGCCCGAAAAATTCATACATGAAAAACTGATCCGAAAAGCCGCCCGTGCTCATTTGCTGGCACCCGCAAACGACTCCCAAACCCTCGCTGACGTCTTCCTAAGCCAGTCCTTTTCCTCTGAAGAAGAGGCCTACCAAGCCGCTGGATTGAGGTATATACCCGAAGAGCTGCGGGAGGGGTTTTTCGAAATTGAGCTGGCCAAGGATGGCCCCTTCCCTCGGCTTTTGGAATATCAAGATATCAAGGGACCCTTACACAATCACTCTACCTACAGCGACGGAAAACATAGCCTACGGGAAATGGCCACCTACTGCATGGCCCAAGGTTTCGACTACCTCGGCATGGCAGACCATAGCCAATCGGCATTCTATGCCAATGGCCTCAACGCCGAACGGGTAGCCAAACAGCAGGAAGAAATCGACCAACTAAATGCGGAATTGGCTCCATTCAAGATTTTTAAAGGCATAGAAAGTGACATCCTGATGGATGGCAGCCTAGATTATCCGGACGAAGTACTGAAATCCTTTGACTATGTGGTGGCTTCGGTGCATTCCAGCTTAAGTATGGACCAGGCAAAAGCCACTGCCAGACTGTTGAAAGCCATTCAAAACCCATATACCACCATTTTGGGACACCCCACTGGGAGACTGCTACTTCGACGGCAAGGATACCCCATTGACCACAAAGCCATCATCGATGCCTGCGCCGAGCACGGCGTAGTCATCGAAATCAACGCCAACCCATGGAGGTTGGACCTCGACTGGCGCTGGGTGCATTACGCCATCAGTCAGGGAGTCAAACTGTCCATCAACCCAGACGCACACGAGACGGACGGGTTTGCCGATATGCGATATGGCGTGATCGTGGGCCGAAAAGGAGGACTTACCCGGGAAATGACACTCAACACGCTGGGAGTATCGGATTTAGATACCTATTTTCAACAAAAACGCCAAGAAGCCAGCAGATGATGAAATGGACAGACCTATCAGATAAAAAATTACTGGATCGCTCGTTTGCATTTGGTTTACTGGGGATTACCCTCGCGCTGTTGCCTTTGGTGCTGATGCAGGTCCCTGTGGCCATTGGCAACTTCGGCGGATGGCTAAGTGGACTGGGCATTGCTTTGCAGTTGTTAGCAATGAGCCTGGCAGTATTGGTGATTCGGCAGCGAAAGATTGCCCCGGAATTGCAACAAAAAGCAAAACAGATGACCTTGGTGTTGGCGGTTGCGCTGCTCTTCTTTATCTTAGTTTAAGCGCGTCTACTGATATGCAACAATCGGTTTGGAAGCCAAGGGCCTTGGGGTAAACCTATCGAAAAAGAGACGTTTATTATGCCAACTATCTAATGTATATTTAGTAGCTTTATTACATAGCAAATAAACCCAACGATGAATCGAAGAGCCAGCCTTAAACAACTTACCGCACTCACTGCCCTGGGAATAAGCGGCATAGAAATCCTCTCTCATGCAGCTCCGACCACAACTACCCACCCATTCAAGGTAGGACCAAGACCCCTTTATTTTTTTACCAAAGCCCTGCAATGGCTTCCACTGACCGACGTACCCCGAGCCACCAAAGATTTAGGCTTTACCGGTGTGGATCTTCCCGTGCGCTCAAACGGCTTTTTTGACATAGACGAGATGAAAAGCAAGCTCCCGGCCGTGGTGCGGGACTGCGCCAATCTGGGTTTGGAAACACCGGTCCTAACTACTGAAATGACCCTTGCCAAGAGACCCGAATGGGAGGAATTCATTAAAATATTGTCCGGAGAGGGCATCAAAAATTACCGGATGGGGTGGATGCCCTTCACGTCAAAAAATATCGTGGAAGAGCTAAAATCCCTGAACAGCCAAATGAAACAGGTAGCAGAACTGCATGCCCGCTATGGAGTATGCGGCCACTATCAAAACCATGCAGGAAGCCGAATTGGCGGATCGGTTTGGGAAATCTACTACCTGCTGGACGGCATCAACCCCGACCACATCGGCATTCAGTTTGACCTCCGGCACGCCACCGTGGAGGGCTATCAATCCTATGAAAACGTTTTTCACCTCGTCTCGGATCAGATTCGGAGTTTTGACCTGAAAGATTTTGTCTGGGGCAAAAACCCGCGCGGCAAAGGAGATGTACCTGTTAATGTCCTTTTTGGCGAGGGGAATGTAAACTTTCGGCTACTCCTAGACCATCCCCGCTTTAAGGATCCGTACATGCCAAAAATCATACACGCAGAATACGACCTAGGAGGGGCAGAACACGGGCGCAGGGATCCAACCATGGAACCAAAACAGATTTTGGCAACCATAGCCAAGGACGTAGTCGCTTATGACCAACTCATGACCGCTTAATGCTTGGTGGGTGAATCGATCCCTTGAAATCAAAAAAGGACATGTGGCATCAGCCTGCATGTCCTTTTATTCTTGTAGAAGGCAACCTATCAGACGCCCTACCGAACCATGTACAATGGCCATCGGCTTTCGTGGCCGCTATCTCTCTTCATCACGATCACGTTGTCTACCAACACTTGGTTCCAGTGGATGTTCAGGATTTTACGCACCACATCGTTTTCCCCGCGAAGGATATTCAGGGAGTAAATCCCGGGCTTTAACCGGTTAAAGTCAACCAACACGTGCTGCTGCCCACGGTTAGTTACCTTAAACTCGTCCACCAACCGCTCTGCATCATCTCTCACACGAATGGTCACCGGCTGATCCATGGGCAGCGAGCTGACATCCAGCTTGGCATACTTGCCTTGCTTTTCAACCGGGAGCAAGAGATTTTCGGGATTGATGACAATCGCACTTCCGGCAAAGCCAAAGAGGCCCACCGCAAAAAACAGCACAAGAAAGATGGGCATGGAATTTTTCAATAAGGTCTTCATACGTTCTCTATTTGGTAGTTAGATAATGTTGGTTTAGTGTTGTTTACGAAGACCAAAATCATAGGTTTTACCAATATGTAAAAATTATAATAAAAATGCATTAATATATTTTATGTATGTATTACTTACAATTTATATGTTTATCGCACGAATGAGAGAGAGGGCTATATGCCATTTTAGAGACGAAAAACAGGCCCAAGGAGGACCTCGTCCGTTTGAGAAAGGAATACCAAAGGTCGTTTCAGGAGAAGATCGCCTAAAAGCGCACAAAACAAAACCATGACCAAATTGGCTCCCTAGATGAAATCTACAAGTGTTTCCAGCCGCATGCCTCGGCTTCCTTTAATAAGAATTAGGTAGTCCTCTAGTTTGGAATCCGCCAGCCAGTTGCGCAGCGAAAAAGGATCGGGAAAATAAAGTGCTTTAGGCGCTTTACCAAGGGCATGTTGCACCAAGGTGCCACTGAGGCAGACCTTATCCACAGACATTGCAGCCAGCAATTCTCCCAACCGCCTGTGTTCCTCCTCCGTATGTTCTCCCAATTCAAGCATATCGCCTACAATAACCATCTTGTGCCGCTTCCCCTCCATTCGATCAAAGGCCAAAAGAGCAGCCTCCATACTGGATGGATTGGCATTATAGGCATCTAAAAGAATAAGGTTGCTTCTCTTTTCGATAAGCTGAGAACGCATGTTGGCAGGTCGGTAGGCAGCCGCTGCCGCTGCTGCTTCCAAAGGTGGCACTCCAAAAAATTTCCCTACAGCAATCGCGGCTGCGATATTGTCAAAATTATACTTACCGATGAGCTGGGATTGAAAAACCTGGGACGAACCCTCTACCTGAAAACACACAAATGGATCTGCTGAAACAAAACCCACCTCGCAGGAAGATCCCTTTTCAGGGAAAAGAACCGGATCCTTAAACCTGCGTATCATATTGGTAAAAACCTCTTGCCCGGTATTGATAAATACCCGGCCACCAGACACCCTCAAATGCTGAAATAATTCGGTCTTGGTTTTTAATACACCTTCTAAACCGCCCATACCTTCTAAATGTGCCTTTCCAATATTGGTAATCAGCCCATGGGTAGGGTTGGCAATGGCACAAAGCTCTTGAATATCCCCCTGTTTGTTCGCTCCCATCTCGATGATCGCCAATTCCGTATCCGCAGTGATTTCCAAGAGCGTCAGTGGCACCCCGATATGGTTGTTAAGGTTTCCAGTAGTAGCATGAGTACGAAATTTCCTGCTCAATACCGCAAACAACAATTCTTTGGTGGTCGTTTTTCCGTTACTGCCCGTTAGGCCGAACACAGGCATCCTGAGCTGATCCCGATGATGACGGGCCAGTTGCTGCAAGGCAACCAACGCATCTGGAACCAGGATATATCGGTCATCTTGCGACTTGGTATAGGTCGGATCATCCACCACCACCGCGCAGGCACCCTGTTTTAGGGCCTGGCCGGAAAAGGTATTTGCGTTAAAATTGGGCCCCTTTAGGGCAAAGAACAGATTCCCCTGTGCAATCTTTCGTGTGTCGGTGCATACACCCGTGGAAGCGAGGAATGCTTGGTAAAGTTGCTCTATCTCCATAGCCTATTCCAGACTGGTTTGATCGTGTCAAAAACCCCAAAAACCGTGAATCACCGCCTAGGGAATAAAAACAAAAGTAATATATCCCCTTTCAAAAAGTATCGTTTAACTTTAAAAATTAAAACGACATGCGTACTGCCTTTTTTTTCCTTGCCTTGATGTGGCCATCGCTGAGCCAAGCGCAGAAAACCTACCGTTTGGTTTCTATAGGAGAAGTGGAACCCAATGGATCGCAGTACAGCATGCCCTTTGCCGGAGGAATAAATGCTGCACAGTTCCAAACCCTGGACACCAATGGCGACGGGCAGGAAGAATACGTGGTGTGGGACATCAATGCCCGCATGGTGTCCGTGTTCCGGGAGGACAACGGAACTTTCACTCACCTACCAGAACTTGCATACGCGTTCCCATCAGACATAAGCGGCTTTATGGTGTTGGCAGATTATGATGGAGACGGCAGAAAGGATCTCTTTACAGGTTCTCCGTTTGGCATCAAAGCCTACAGAAACACCACTACGCCTTCCCGAATTCAATGGGAAGAAGCCCAGCCTTTCCTGCGATTGGAAAATGGATCAAATGTTACGGCAAATAGCCTTGATATTCCCCTGATACTGGACTTGGACGGGGATGGTGATTTGGATATCCTTACTTTTAATTTTGCTACGGGGGATTACCTGGAGTTTTACCGAAACACCAGCATGGAACGTAAGGGAGTGGCAGATATAGATGGGTTTGCCGGTGCTGAAGTACGTTGGGGAGCGTTTGAGTTTTGCAGTTGCGGAAATTTTTCCTTTGGGCAAACCTGTGCGGGGCAACCCATCGGTTCGGCAACTCCGATACCTGAAGCATCCAGGGCCGAACATGCCGGCGGGCACTCCATGCTTTTTCACGATTTTGACGGTGACGGAATCCGTGATCTTTTACTGGGACAGGATGAGTGCAGCACCCTTTATTTTCTTCCCAATAAAGGAACCGACGCAGCGCCGGTGTTTGATGAATTCAAAACGGATTTACCAAACTTGGGCACGCTACCCCAATTCCCCCTATTCCATGCAGCTTATTTGGTTAAAGGCCAATTATTGATAAGCACACACAGTTCAGAGACTTCTGCTGGCTTTGGAATTGATTTTGGTTCCAGTATTTACCAATACCCACTGACAGAAGAGACTGCGTCACCGGTTACCCGCAGGTTTTTACAGGAGCATATGATAGACTTGGGAGAAAATGCGAGGCCTTTTTTTGAAGGAAACCGACTAAACGGCAACTTAACCGTGACAGCCAACCAAACTTTGGCTGGACGTATCAGTGGCAAGGCCTATCGCTATTCTCTCCAAAATGGCCGCTGGACGGAAACATCGGACGACTACCTAAACCTATCCCAATTAAACTTGCGGGAGTTAAGCGTACAAACCTATCGAGCGGCTTCGGGTAAGGTTTGGTTAATCGTATCTGGGGAAGAGGTGGTCAACAATATTCCCGAAAAAAAAATATTCTGGTCAGAAAATGACTCGGACGCCCTCAGAGCAACCACCATCCCTGGATTTGTCCTTCGAGGTGTGGATCAACCCTATTTCTTTTCGCATCAGGAAACCGACTACCTGCTGTTGGCAAGACAAACAGGAGAGTTGGTTCTTTTTCGGGTAAGCATCGGAGACTCCCTGACGTTTGAACTGCTGGAGCGGGACTTTTTGGGATTTACCGACAATCCGGTAAATCGGGGACTATCCGTATCGGTCGTACCAGGATCAGCACCCAAACTCCTTGCCGTAGACCAACGTGGAATATTACGGATAATAGCTGATTTCATGGAAAATGCCAGCGAAACCCAGCTTCAGATCCGGCTGGGAGAAACCCAAACTAGCGTGTCTCGACTAGGAAGAAATACTTGGATCACACCGCTCGTGGATCCATTTTCAGATAAAGTGGATCTGATGCTTGGTACCCGCGCTGGCGGGTTGATTTACCTCAGAGATACATCCGAGGAAAACGGTGCCTCTGAAGAAAATCTACAGGTTCGGATGTACCCTAACCCATCGGAAGGACGCATTATATTAATAGCTAACCGAGAAGCAAGGGCTGACATTTTAGATGCTGCGGGTCGCTTAGTCGCTGAGGGCATTTCGCTAAGCGCTAACGCCGAAACACCCTATGACTTATCTCACTTGATGCCAGGACTATACGTTATCAAAACGACAGAGGGCCAACGCGTTCTAATCCAAAAACTAATCATCAAAAAATAAAGGCACTAACCTCTTAGCTCAAAATGATCCGCATCCTTCCATGCGGGGAATTTCTTACGGTATTCCAGCAACAAATCTGCATCCAAGGTTATAAGTAGCGCTTGTTCTTGAGCACCTAAAAAACCCAGCGTATTTCCTTTAAAATCGTACATCCCCGAGTGCCCTAGGTACTCAATTCCATTTCCGTCTACTCCCACCCTGTTCAATCCCAAGGTATAGCACCAGTTTTCGATCGCTCGGGCTTTAAGCAGCACATCCCAGGCCTGTGCCCGAGAACCCGGCCACGAAGCCACATACAACGACAAATCATAGTCAAATACTCCTTGGGGGTTAACGCGGTTTCTAGACCAGACAGGAAATCGCAGATCGTAACAAATCTGAGGCAATATTTTCCAGCCTTTCAATGTAAAGACAGGTTGTTCGGTTCCCATGGAAAAATAACCGTCCTCCCCAGCCATGCGAAACAGGTGCCGTTTATCATAGTGCAGCAATTCCCCTTCGGGGGTAGCCCAAAGTAATCGGTTAAAATATCGTCCCTCCTGCCGTACAATTACACTTCCTGTTACCACTGCCTTGGTCTGTGCAGCCATAGCACTCAGCCACCTGCACGCATCCAAATTCATCGGCTCGCCCATACTGTCCACATCGGTGGTAAATCCGGTGGTAAACATTTCGGGAAGTACGATCAGATCCACCTCCTCGCCAATCTGCCAAATTTTCTCCTCAAACATGGCCAGATTTGCAGCTTTGTCATGCCAGTATATCTCAGACTGTATGGCGGCTACTTTTAGATCTTTCATGGGGGGGTGGGGTGGTTAAGTTCACATAAAAAGTAACGGGGACTATCCGCCATATCACATAGGGTAAAGCATCCGGTAATCAGTGGGTACCTTCCCTTTACTGATATCGATCAGCTTACTCTTGACCATACGCTTCTTCAGTCCCTTTAGGTAGTCAACAAATAGAATCCCCTCCAAGTGGTCGTATTCGTGCTGGATCACCCGAGCGGTTAATCCAGAAAACTCTTCTTCCTTTAGGTTCCAGTTTTCATCGTAGTATTCGAGGGTCAGTTTTTCCGGGCGGATGATTTCCGCCCTAACTTCTGGAATACTCAGGCACCCCTCCTCAAATACATACTCGTCACCGTATTCGTCAAGAATGATAGGGTTAATGAACGCACGGCGAATGCCCTTTTCCTCCGAATCCTCGTCCAGCATCAAGCTGCTATCGATCACGAACAGGCGAATGCCTTTATTTATCTGAGGTGCGGCGAGTCCTACACCGTTTGCATGCTCCATGGTAGAAAACATGTCTTTGATAAGAGGCTTCATATCTTCGCCTTCTACAATATCAACCGCCTCCTTCTTTAGGATTGGGTTTCCGTACGCGACAATCGGATATATCATTTTCTTTCTAAATACGTCTGCAAAATAATGGCTGCGCTGATTTTGTCCAAGTTGCCAGCTTTCTCCATTCTATCCTTCTTTTTACTGCCCATGGTGATCATGGACTGCATGGCTATTTTCGAGGTAAAGCGCTCATCCACCAGTACCACCTCCTTGTGGGGAAATACCTTAATTAGCCTCTTTTGGGTCTGAAGCACCTGCTGAGTCATTTGGGTATCGACGCCCGTAAGGGATTTAGGGTATCCCAATACGATGGTATCTACTTCCTCCACTCGGAAGTAGTTCTCCAAATACGCAAACAAGGTATGGGTAGGAATCGTTTCAAGGGGATTCGCAACGAGTTGCAATCGATCCGTAACTGCCAAACCTGTTCGTTTGGTTCCCAGATCTATGGCTATCACGCGCCCCATCAGTTGGATTTGATCTTTTGAAGGAGGGTTCGTTTAACTGCTTTTTCCAATTCTACAGCTTTGGGAAAAAGCAGGTCGTTTTCAATTTTGGCATGGATGATTAACTCCCTTTCCAGTTTTTGCAGCTCATAGTACAAGACTTTGATTGCGATTGGAGCGCCCCTTTCCAGCGTGTAATTAGAGGTAAGCTTCCGAATGCCTTCCATTTCATCGTCGTGGGCTTCGTGTTCTTCGGCAAGCTCAATAATAGAGGCCACCTCAAATACCTTGATTGCCTCATGTAGTGGCAACCGGTTACGTTCTATTTCCTGCAAAAATTGGATGCGCTCAAACAAGGTATCTTCTTCCTCGTGAATGTGGTGTATAAAATCATCTGCAAACAGGGGAAACATAAGTCTAAGATCCGAAAGAAGGGAATCAAAAGAGGGTTCTGCCTGTATGCCCGACACCATACTGGAAAGAAATGGCAATTCCCGGCGCATAAAATACCGGTGTTTTTTCTTCAAATATCCCACCAGCACCTCAATGGGGTGCAAATAAAGCTCCTCGGGAGTTGGATCGGTGGACAAGGCCCAGCTTTCCAGTTCTGCCACTACCTGAGAGGGGTTTACTTTAAACTTCGAACAAACCTCCTCCAAGGAATTTCGCTCATACTGAAAAAAGCTGATCCCAAAGTAGTGAAGCACCGCCGCAAAAACGTGGTTTTCACGTACCAAGTCTCCAATCGACTGTTTGAATATGTTACCGGATAACCCCATTCATACAAAAGTACAAATTTTTTGACGCAAAAAAGGCGTAATCTAGGATCGAAATTTAATTTGTTGCGTTAGACTAAACGAAACACCTTTAATATCGGTTTAATTGTATAAATGGATAATTTCTACGTAATTTATGAGTCGCAGTGATATCCTATTAAAAATCCTAACTTAGTAAGTAACGTGAGCGAAGTAAGAAACACGAAAGCGCAAATACGGCTTCCCATTCTGCTTTCCATCGGTGTAGCCGCGGGAATATGGTTTGGGGCCACTTTCGCCGAACCCAAAAATGACAGGAATGATCTGAAGTCTGCCATATACAAACTCCAAGAAATCATCACCTACATAAACCGTGACTACGTGGACAGCGTAAACACCAACGAACTGGTGGAGTACGGCATTGAAAAAATGCTCAATAAATTGGATCCGCATTCGAGCTATATCACTGCCAAGGACGCGAAATTGGCCAAATCCCAACTGGAAGGTGAATTTGACGGAATAGGTATTGAGTTTGGAATCCTTCGAGACACCATCTATGTGGTATCCCCACTCACGGGTGGTCCCTCCGAAAAACTCGGACTGTTGCCCGGGGATCAGATAGTAACCGTGGATGGAAAAACCGTAGCTGGCATCGGTGTCACCACCCGGGATGTTTTTGACCTGCTGAGAGGGCCTAAAGGCAGCGTGGTGGATATTGGAATTAAGCGAAAAAACAATCAAGACCTGTTGGATTTTTCCATCACCAGGGACAAGATCCCACAGTATTCTGTGAATGCTTCCTACATGATTGACGAGGAGGTGGGTTATATCAAAATCACCCGATTTGCAGCAAACACCCACGAAGAATTCCGAAATGCCCTGATAGATCTCAAGGCCCAAGGGATGACCAAACTGATGCTTGATCTACAGGGCAATCCTGGAGGCTATATGGGTGCGGCCATCAATATAGCCGATGAACTGCTGAGCAATGAAGCGGTTATCGTATCCCAAGAGGGTAAATTGAAGCGATATAATCAAAAAGCGCGAGCGCTTAGGCCAGGTGCGTTTGAGGATGGCTCCATTGTCATCTTAATCAACGAAGGCAGTGCTTCGGCCTCCGAGATCGTGGCAGGTGCGATTCAGGACAACGACCGTGGACTGATAGTGGGTCGCAGATCCTTTGGCAAGGGGCTGGTACAAATGCCGATAGACTTGTCCGACGGAGCAGAACTCCGGCTGACGATTGCCCGATACTACACCCCATCCGGCCGATCCATTCAGAAGCCCTACGGCGAAGACGAAGATGACTACGGCATGGATTACTTCCGAAGATTGGAACACGGAGAATTCTTCACTGCGGATTCCATTTCCTTCAATGACAGCCTGAAATACGAAACCGTAAAAGGGCGTACGGTGTATGGAGGAGGAGGCATCATGCCCGATTACTTTGTACCCATGGATACTACCATGTCCAGCCCCTATGTGAACCGGTTGTTTAACTCGGAAGCTTGGAGAGAATTTATTTTGGATTACCTAGACAAAAACAAGAAAATTTATGCTAACATGACATTTGACGACTATTATCACAAATACGAAGTCTCTGATGCCATGCTCAACGAGTTGATCAAGGTAGGCGAAAAAAACAAGGTTAAATTTGTTGAAAAAGACTTTAACAAATCGAAACCCTACCTTAAAACACTCATTAAAGCCCATATGGGACGAAATCTCTTCGATGAAAACGCTTTTTACCAAGTGATAAATGACATCAACGAAGTGTATCAACAGGGCTTAAATCTCTTTGAAGAAGCTTCAGACCTAGCCTCAATAAATTGATCAAGGCACATCATGAACCCTAGCAAAGGTCGGAACAGTTCGGTTCCGACCTTTTTTTGTGGTTGATCCCGGTTTTTTTTTGCTATATTCGACATGGAAAACCTATTCCGGCAAACCCAAAATCAGCCAAAAATGAACCATTCATTCACCTGTTTTACCTTATTATTGCTTGCATCCATCATGACTGTGAACGGACAAACCAGAATTAACCACGTAGCCATTTACGCTAAGGACATCAAAGCCAGCGGAGCGTTTTATGAAAATATCGTCGGGTTAAAAGAAATTGAAGAGCCCTTTAAGGACGGGCTACATATTTGGTATGACATGGGTCTGGGCACCTCCCTGCATGTGATTGCCAGAGAACATCCCTGGACCAATCCAAGCATTGTGAAAGACAACCATCTGTGCTTCAGTGTTGCAGATTTGGATGGTTTCATTGCGCAATTGGTGGAGAAAAAAATCCCCTATGAAGATGCCCGCGGCAACCCATCGACCATAAATATCCGGCCAGACGGCATCCGTCAGATCTACATTCAGGATCCCAGTGGATACTGGTTGGAGATCAATGATGAATATTGAGTACGATAAGCTACAAAGCATTAAAAAACCCCGGCCACTACTGTGCGGCTGGGGTTTTTAATACAGGCATACTGGCTTATTCGTAGATTCGGTTAGGCCAACTATCATTTCCAAGGTTGATATCCGGAAGTATCTTATCCGGATCCAATACCACTTTGGTGACCTGTTTGTCTGTACGGTGCAGGTAGTTCCACTCATCGCCCCGCTGCCATATTTCGACCGGTAACTTCACCCGCTCAGTGGAATCATCCGAATAGGTGATTTCCATCCAAACCGGCATAGGTACGCCGCCTTTATTGGCCAGCATCACCACAAAGTTTCCACCATAAGACACTACATTTTCAACCGCCAGGTCAATGTTATCTGTTCCATAGAACCAGCTCTTCCAAAACCAACTCAAGTTCTCACCTGCCACATTTTCCATCAAATTAAAAAAATCATTTGGCTGTGGGTGTTTGTATGCCCAGGCCTCCATGTAAGCCTTAAAGGCATAATCAAATCTTTCTGGCTCGAGAATGTATTCTCTCAACATTAACAACCCTATTGCGGGTTTCATATAAGCGATCATTCCCAAATTTGACGTATTGGCGACATCGGGATAGGTATCTATTCCCTCTCTTGCTGGATTGGAAAACCAATTGAGGTACCTGCGGGTCTGATTGAGGTTGGAACCATATTCACCATCGTTGAATTCCAAGCTGCTGTAGTGATTGATAAAGGTGTTAAACCCCTCATCCATCCATGCATATCGCCGCTCATTCGTACCCACGATCATGGGAAACCAGTTATGGCCAAACTCATGATCTGTCACACCCCAGAGGGATTCCCCTTTGCTTTTGTAGCTACAGAAGTTAAGACCTGGATATTCCATCCCATTGATGTCAGCCGCAACATTTACCGCAACTGGATAGGGATACTCGTACCAGCGAGCAGAGTAATGCTCTATGGATGCTTTCGAGTATTCTGTAGAGCGTCCCCATGCCTCCTGCCCATCGCTTTCAATGGGGTAGGCTGATTGAGCCATGGCTTTTTTGCCGCTTGGGAGGTCTATCTTTGCCGCATCCCAAATAAATGCCTTGGAACTGGCAAATGCTACATCACGGGCATTCTCTATCCTAAAGTGCCAGGTAAGTGTACCTTCCTGCTTAGGACGGGAAATTTGGGGATTCTTTAGCTCATCTGGCCTGACAATATATACCGTCGTATCGCTACGCGCCGCCAAACTCAGTCTATCCTGTTGCTCCTTGGTCAGCACCTCTTTGGGATTTAACAGCTCCCCAGAACCAACCACAATATGGTCATACGGTACCGTTACCTTGTATTCAAAATCCCCGTAGCCTAAATAAAACTCACCAGCACCTAAATAGGGTTCTATATTCCATCCCTCCACGTCGTCAAACACGGCCACTTTAGGGTACCACTGCGCTAGGGCATAGATGGTGCCGTCCTTTACAGAGAGTCGGCCCATCCGATCCATGCCCTTCTGAGGGATTTTGAACTCAAAATCCATGGAAATAACCGCTTGTCCACCCTTTGCCGGAATTGGCTCATCCAAAACCACCTGCATTCGCGTATCTGTAATCCGGTAGGTGTTGGATACACGGCTGTTCCGCTTGCTCACCTGAGCTGTCACGTTCTGAATAGTATAGCCTCCATCCATATCGCCATTGTATCGGTTTCCCTGAATGGGGGTTGTCAGCGTGCCTCGGGAGTCAGGTGTAAAGCGATTTTGCTCTAGGTGCAGCCACACAAATGGTAGCTCCTCAGGACTGTTGTTGATGTAGGTAATAGCGACCTTCCCTTTGAGGACATGGGAGTTTTCATCAATCTCCGCTTCCAGCACGTAATTTGCCCCATTTTGCCAATACGCCGGACCCGGCTTGCCCGAAGCAGTTCGGTGGATCGAACCCTGTCGGTAGGTAAATTCATTGAAAAGTTCCTGATTGGTTTCCGAAGGACTTTGTGCATACAGCCCCGAATGACACGTCAGTACGCAGACCACCAGCCACATTGCTGCCACTAATTTTCTCATAGATTCCTTGATTTAGTTTCCGCTAAATTAAGAAGTCCTTGGTAAAGGAAAAAACAGCGTCTGCACCGCACTTGGCAAACAGGGTAAAAATAAGGCGAAAAATGCGGGAACGAAGGGTCGCAAAGAAATGCCATCCCTTATACATTTCAAAGACATCCCAAAAAAACATTATTTTTTTTGGAAAGCCTTGAATTTTTGAAATTATCAAAAGTTATTTGTTTTGAATTTAACCTAACCTTAATGACAAAATTCTGTTTACTTGCATTTGCCTGTGTGCAGCTGGGACAGTTGTATGCGCAGGAAGACAGCACCATGGTGGCGTTAGACGAAGTGGTGATAAAGGAAAACCGATTGGAAATTCCCTTTGCCAAGAGCTCCCGAAACATCACCATCATTCACAAACCCGAACTTGAAACCGCGCCGGCGAGAAGCCTTCAAGAAGTCCTTTCTTTTACTCCGGGAGTAGACGTACGTCAACGTGGCGTCAGTGGCGTACAAGCGGACGTGGGGATACGCGGGGGATCCTTTGAACAGACCCTAGTGCTGGTGAACGGCATCAAACTGACAGATCCACAAACCGGCCATCACATGATGAACATCCCCGTTCCGCTGGGCAGCATTGACCGGGTGGATATCCTAAAAGGCCCGGCCTCCCGAATCTATGGTCAAAATGCCTACACGGGCGCAATCAATATCGTTACCACCTTGCCAGATGAGAAAGGAATACAGGCCGGATTGTACGGCGGAGATTTTGGAATGCGGGGCGGAAACGTGCAGCTTGCTTTGCCCGTTGGGAAATTCCGGCAAAGTCTTGCTGTCTCCCACGATGCATCCAACGGACACTGGTACAATTCAGACTACCAAGTAAACAACATCTTCTACGAAGGTGGCGTGGCACTAAATGATGCGCACGAGGTCAAGACCATGTTGGCATTTACCTCCCGGGATTTCGGAGCAAATGGGTTTTACTCCAGTACTTTCCCAGACCAATGGGAAAGCATTCAGACCTACTTGGGCGCCATCAGCCACACCTATGAGAAAAACAACCTTTGGATTAATTCCAGGGCCTATTGGAGACGCAACGAAGACGAATTCAGGCTCTACCGGGAAGATCCCGCATTCTTTCAAAATATCCATACCACCGACATCACTGCTTTGGAAATCAATGGGCGGTACGAGTCTTCGGCGGGTACTTCCGGATTCGGCGCAGAAGGCCGAACCGAAAAGATCGACAGCAACAACTTGGGAAGACGTGAACGCACCCTTTTGGGGATATTTGCAGAACACCGCATCCATTTTCTGACAAACGGAGACATACGCGCAGGCGTCTACTCGAATTACTATTCGGAATATGGATGGCGTCATTTTCCGGGCGCAGAGATCGGCTACCAAGTAAGCGAAATCATGCGGATCTATGGCAACTATGGTGTCAGCTTTCGCATTCCTACCTACACAGATTTGTACTATGTGGGACCAACCAACATAGGAAACGATGCACTGGAACCGGAAAAAGCGGTCAACTACGAGATGGGCATCAAACTGGGTGGCTCAAACTTACGGGCAGAACTCGTTTACTTTAACCGCCACACCAATAACCTCATCGAATGGGCCCGGGCAGACGCTGCAGATCCCTGGCAGCCTCAAAACTTCAATGAGGTAACTTTCCAAGGACTGGAAGCTGGCTTAATGTACAAGTTTTACCCCGCTGAGAACGGGCTACGCATAGAAGAAATTTCAGCCTCCTACAATTTCATCGATGCCAACCTAGTGGAACGGGAAGGACAGGAAACCCGATATGCATTGAATGCGCTAAGGCACCAGGTCATTGGAGGAGTGCGAGCTTCCTATGGACAACAGGTGGAACTAAACTTAAAAGCAAGGTACATGGAGCGTATGATGCTCGATCCTTATTTTCTGCTGGACGCCCGGGTAGATGTGCATCGGATGAAAAAGGTCGGCTATTTTGCCGAATGCTCCAATATCTCAAACGCCGAATACATCGAAGCAGGAACCGTCCAAATGCCCGGTCGGTGGTTTAGAGCAGGCATCAATTTCCGGATGAAGTAATGCACCCCGGCTGCCATAGACACATTGGCCTCGCAAGTGCCTTCCCTAAGCAAAACCTCCCCAACTACATGTAACAGTTGGGGAGGTTCCATACCGTGGTATCGACACGCTTGATTAGAATTCCGTACAATCGGCTTATTTGGAGGATTCGACCCGTATGCTTTCCAGTTCGATCTCAGAGAGCAACTCCAACTCCCCATTTCGATAGAGCATTTCCAAGTCCTCGAGTGGCGTGTGTTTATCTTTGGGTTTATAGTTTTCGTAATCTTGAAGGATCAATCCACCAACCTTGTGCCGCTTGGTTGCCTTTCGAAACCTTACCCCACCCCCGTCGGTGTGGTACAAGTAGGCTAAATAATCCACTGTATGGGTATCTCGGTTGATCCAATACAGAAATTCATCGTCAAAATCTTCTCCACCACCCTCTTCGGAAAAGGTAACCTTCACCAAGTGGTAGCCCGTTCCGTCAAGCTCCGTTTCACCCAAATAGGCTTTGTACACTGCCGGATCATTTAATCCATAAGGTAGAAAGGCAAAATAGGCTACAGAATTGACGGAGTTGGTGAAAGCCCTAACACGCTCCTCCGGCAGTTGCACAACTTGCCCGTCCACCGTTCGGACAAAACCCGTGTTGTCCAAGACATCGCGTACAAATCCGGTGGAATCCGAAAACCCTCTTACGTAGCGAAAGGCATTGGGCGATTTAAAAATTTCATAGGCCCGGTCCCTAAAGTCAAAATAGATGATACTTTTCTCAAATGCTTTTCCCCCATGGACCTCAATCGCCGCATCTACCAGCTTTTCTGCTTCTGTACGGGATTGGCAGGCTATGACTGTCACGATGAACCATGCAGCTGCTACAAAGCCCGATAAACCGAAGCCCTTCCTTTCACTAGTCTTTTTGGTAGTTGAATGCATCTGATTTGTATGTTTTTTTACGTTAAATGAACCCTACCCTTGCTTTCATTTGCAACCACTTTCGGTTGTTCACGTTGCCATTTCTCAGAAATCGGCAACTTTAAAACCCTGCAACCTCTTCCTTATCCACTTCACGGCGCGATCGACGATTTGGAATTGACGCCAAGCTCACCACCCAGAATCCGACTGCTAACATACTGTGAAAAAGCAACATTTCATAGGTTTGTACGAAGATAGACACAAACACTACCACTGTGAACAAGCAGGCCATACCGAGCTCCATGTAGGTTCCTAACGAAACGGAGGGTTCATGATACTTGTTTTTTCTCCAGGCATTCCGATTTTTCTTCAAATTGTATTTGGGCGTGCGTACAAAGGCGGTTTTTCGGCCCCAAAGACCCTGCCATACGGCGTGGGCGTTGTGGACAGACAGTCCCATGGATACCGAGAGAAAAAGGGGCAATTCCCAAAGAAATCTCCCAAGGGATTTCCACGAATACTTTTTCAGGGACAGATTCCCTACCAAGTACACCGCGGCAATAACCACAAATCCCAAAAGGAACACCACTGCCCCACGAAAATAGTACGCCGGTAACCAATCTTGGTAAAAAGCCCACCAAATAGGAATACTACAGAGACTCCCCACCAAAATCGCAATGAAGACGGCGGAATTTAAGAGGTGTGCCGTGGCGTGCAACCGCACGCGGAGAGGCAAGCCAGCATGCCAAACCTGCCTGAGGTGTTTAACGGCACATTCTGCACCACCTTTGGTCCAGCGGAATTGCTGGGACTTGATGGCCGACATCACGGGGGGCAGCTCAGCCGGTGATGCGATGTCTGATCGATACACAAACTTCCAGTTTCGCTGCTGGGCCCGATAACTAAGATCCAGGTCTTCTGTCAGGGTGTCCGACTCCCAGTTACCGGCATCAAGTATACAAGCCTTTCTCCATATGCCACCTGTCCCATTGAAGTTGATAAATGCCCCCAAAGCGTTCCTACCCGTCTGCTCCACGATGAAATGAGTATCAAGGGCAAATGCCTGAAGGCGGGTGAGCAGGGAAAAATCCTCGTTGAGGTGCGTCCACCGACTTTGAACCATCCCAACCTCGGGATCTTCGAAATGGGGAATTGTTTTACGGATAAAATCCGGATCTGGAACAAAATCGGCGTCAAACACAGCTATGTACTCGCCTGTTGCGGTTTCCAATCCGGCCTTGAGTGCCCCTGCCTTAAAACCCGCACGGTTAGACCGATGGAGGTAGGCAAAATGCACTTGGGGATACTTGGAAATCTGTCGCTGAATAATCTCGGAGGTCACATCTGTGCTGTCGTCCAAGATTTGTATTTCGAGCTTTTCCGCCGGATAATTCAAATGAGCAACCGCTCTAAGTAGTCGCTTGACAACGTATTGCTCGTTGTAAATTGGCAGCTGAACCGTCACCAGCGGCAGTTCCTCCTCAGATAATGCCTCTGGCAGAGGGGAAGGATGCGCACTGCGTCGAAGAAACGAGAACACAAGATGTGCCTGAGTCAAACTGTAAAACAGCACAAAGCACATGGCCATCAAATAAACCCCTAAGACGATGTAAATAAACAGCATTAGGATTTGACAGTGATGGATTGGTTGCCGATGATTATGGGGTTGTCCTGGATCCTGTCCTTTTCGGATTTGTTCTCCAATTTTAGCACACCGCGAGGACACACGGATGCACATACGCCGCAGCCAACGCAGGATGCCCGAACAATATTTTGTCCGCGCTGCGCATACCAGCGTACATCGATACCCATTTCACAGTAGGTCGAACAATTTCCGCAGGAAATGCACTGCCCTCCGTTGGTCGTAATCCTGAACCGGGATTTAAAGCGCTGTACGATCCCCAAATAGGCCGCCAAAGGACAGCCAAAACGGCACCACACCCGGTTGCCCATCAGCGGATAGAATCCCGTACCAATGACACCCGCAAACGCAGACCCGATCATAAACCCGTATGCAGCATGCACCTGATTGGTGGCATCCTGAAGCAATTGAAACTCCATGGCGTAATTAATCAGGGTCAGCGCCGTCATAAAAACTGCAAAAACCAACACGCCGTGCACCAGGTATCTTTCGATTTTCCAAGCTTTCAAAGATTTATCCGACAGTTGCCGATAAGGATCGCCCAAGGTTTCAGCAAGGCCTCCACAGCCACAAACCCACGAACAATACCAGCGCTTGCCGTAGAAGTAAGTGATAACAGGTACCCCGACAATGATCAGCAAAACACCCCAAAACAGCATAAACAGCCCCAAGGTACCGGACGCCATCATCCCATCTAAACGGTAATCGAAAAAGAAGGTGTAATCCAGCGGCCAGATATTTTTAAAATCATGCCAAGGCTTGTTGAACCAAACGAGAATTTCCGGAATAAGGAAGGCAAAAGAAAGCTGAAAGAACATTACCGATGCGGTACGAATGAGCTGGTACCGGTTCCCTTTGTACTTTCTAAACATCCGGACACCCATCACCAAAATCGCCAGGGTGTAGACAACCCCATATAAAAACCACTGACTCGCGGGATTACCCGATAGGGCCATACTTAAGGGATCGACCATAAGGACAAGGTTAGTAAGATACTCCGGAAACCAATACAATATCACGTAAAATGCTATCAACCAAGATCCGGTAATGATGCCAAGCAAGCCGCGGGACTTCATGGAAGAGAAATAAATCCCATCGTGCTTAATGCCTGCGGGTTGGCGGCGATACATGGGAAGTATATATAGCAGTGCTCCCACGGCTCCCAACACCAACGTCAGGAAAAAATACAATAAAGGACGCTGAGAGACCGGACCCTCTGCCGCGGCCTTGGTCAGGGTAAAGGCATAGTCATCCCAAATCACTTCATCCCAACGCTCAGCAGCCTTGAGTTCGTCGTTATAAGTATCAAAATGCTCGTTAAACGCACGAACAAAAGCTACATTAGAGGTATACTCTTGCCCGTATAGGGGTGCTAAAATCCCCCCCAGTATTTCCCGATGCGCTTCCTTCACATACTGATCCACCAAATCGGGACTCAGCCGGTAAGAGCCTACAAAAGGGAGCACCGTAAATAACGACAGCGCCAGTATAAAGACTGCCAGTCCGGCCCGTTGAATCATTTTCATACTTAGTTCCCAAACACCCATTGAACCCATGATCTTCTGCTTCTTGAAACCGTCAAACCGGTTTGTTTTGTAAATGCCTTGCGTACCGACTCGCAACTATGGCGGTAAAATTCCGAATTAAAACTAGCCTCCTCCAAGCTCTCCAGAACTTGCTCCGCGGTCCATCCTTTGCTGATGGCATCGTCAAAGAATACATGATCTAGGCGCCAGCCTATGGCATGGATGCCCACCAACACCCGAGTACCGGCACGGTAAATCATGCGCATGGCTACCGGATCTTTTTCATGTTGCCAATAAAACGTTTCCAACCCCTCTTCCTGTCCGTTGGGAACTGATCCATACACCTGGTATTCCAGATCGAAAAACTTGGCCGAATTAAACCAATGCCCCGGCTGGTAGGGCCGTCGTTGGGATTTACCCAGGTTAGTCCCGAGGGTTTCTCCGTGCATCCTACCGGTGTACCAGACCTGTTCAATTTTCTTCCTCTCAGGGCTTGGCGCTTCTCGGAATTCCGCACAATCCCCCACCGCGTACACATCGGGAATACTCGTTTCGAAATAAGCGTTCACCAAAATACCACGTCCCATCTCTAAGGCGCCTCCATCACCAGCGTCTGTTCGTAGAAACTGAATATTTGGCTCGACACCGACTGTGAGTCCGACAAAGTCACAGGGGATGATTTCTCCGGCTTTCGTCTTTATGCTTGAGACCCTACCTCCTTCGCCTGGAATTACTTGCTCCAGCTCCGTATTTAGGCGTAGATCAACTCCATGTTGTTTAATATGGCTCCCAATCAACTCGCCCTCTTCTCTTGGAAGCACATTGCCCCAAAAATGGGGCTCCCGCACCAGCATCGTGACTGGAATAGCCCTAGAACGCAGCATCTCTGCCAGTTCCACACCAATTAATCCCCCTCCTACGATCACTGCATGTTTGGCCGAGCGGGTATTTTGTTCCAATAAGGCTAGGTCCTGAAGTGAGTACAGGCCCTGCACACCGGGAAGATCCTGCCCCTCCCATCCATAGGCTGCGGGTTTTGAACCTGTCGCCAGGACCAACACATCATATGGCATGCGGCTGCCCTCTTCGAGCACCAGCTCTTTAGTGTCAAATGCCACCTGCGACACCCAAGCTTTAGACAGATTGATCCGGTTTTTCTCCCAGAACCAATCCTCGTACGGCTTGGTATGCTCCCACTTCATGTGTCCCATATACACATACATCAAGGCCGTCCGGGAATAGAAATAGACCGACTCACCCGACACAACGGTGATGGAAACCTGCCCGTTATATTTGCGGATATATCGGGCGCAGGTAACTCCCGAGATGCCGTTTCCCAAGATGACGATATGCTTGTTTCTTTCACTCATTTAAATTCCAGTCATAGGGTAAGTATCCAATGCGGGCGTCAGAGTGGATCTTTACGTCGGCATAACGGTTTAAAAAGTCAATCAGGCTGCCGGACTTGGTAAAATCTCCCTTGAACCAAGAGAAAATCTCTGAAATCTCCACCCTCCGCGATTGGATTCGGTTCCGCGTAGGATCATTGATGAACCGCCGGGCTGCCTGCTCCAACTGCTCTTCCAGCCGATCTGCGGTATACGCCTCTCTGGCCAAAGCCGGACAGGATATAGAGGCACAATTGATGGCAAAATGGATGCGCGGCTCCTCGAATTCCTTGCGCAAAATCGCATGCTCAATTTCATCCAACGAGGCCTTCTGACCGCCAATCTCAAAAAACTCCAAATGCCATACGGTTTGGACGAGCGGAATGCTCAGTTTTGGCCCAATATCCCGTATACTTTTGACAGGGTAATGGTCGATAATCAGCTTAACGGTGAACGCATTGTACGCATTGATCCAATACGCTAGTTGTTCGGCCTCCGACCAAGTCTGCCGATCTGGGGCCTGCTCGCTAAGCAAGGCTAGGTACTCTTCCAATTGGGCTCTATCTGCCCTGAATCCGGCATAGTCCACGCTACCGGCTTCACTGACATGCTTCTGAAGTAGTTTATCAAATAGCGCATGACTGGGGGGACTGGTACCTTGCTGTCCCAGTGACGAACTGCCACAGGCGGGGGGAAGCCACAAAAGCCATATTGAAAGGAATAATTTCACCATAACCAAAATTACCAATCTAACCGGACATATGGGCCAATTAATAAACCTTTTGCGCATTCTTTACCCAAATTCCCCAGGAACGGCTGTAGGCATGTACCTTTCGCGTAGGCCCTATTTTGTCATAGACCGGCAACCCCTCGTTTACCCAATGAAAAATCCCCCCATACAGGTTATATACTTCTTGAAAGCCCGCCTGTTTCAAACGTTTGCCGATATCTTGACTCCTGGCTCCGATAGAGCAATAGACTACGAGGGGTGTATCTTTTGGCGTGTTTCCCAATGCCGTAATCTCAAAGGATTCGTACCCCACCCACTTGGCATCCTGTAGGTGGCTGACTTCATACTCCGACCTTTCCCGCGTGTCCAGCAGTACCGCCTTTTGCAGCAGTTCCTCATTTTCGGGATACACAATTGGAAAATCGGTATCATAGTACGCTTTCAACAGCGTACGGTAAGCCAGGCTTTGTCCGTTCACCTGTGCAGACAACATCCACATAGCTGAGAAGAAAAGTACAACACTTAAGGTCTTTATCATTGGAAAGAAACTAACCTGATTCTTTTTACTAGGAGCCAGTTGCTATATACCACACCAACCAGCGCTAGCTAATTGTTGGAACAACTTACTTGAACGGATAGTTTATTCTTCCAATTTTCTCCTCACCGATTGGATGCTTTTTACGGAATCTCATGCAAAGCAAGTACTGAACAGAGCCTTCACATGCCCATTCTTATTTTGGATATGCTGACAGATTGAACGTTACACAAAGACATCGCGTCCAACACCAATAGTTCCGGACACCACAAGCCTTTACTCGCGTTGGAAAGTCATGAAGGAAAGATTCACGGATCCCCGCATGACTCTTTTTAAGTTATAATTATTCCCGGTCTTTGGACAATCTATTCTCTAAGCCTATATGCGGCTAATAGTTGGACTAAATCCGCCCGCTGATACCAATCGTTAAACACAAACTCCAACTCTTCAAACACCTGAACACCAAAATCAAACGCTTCAAAATACCGCATCACCTCCCAAAAAGCAGGGGGAGGCTTCACCGACTGCTTAAATCGGACCACCGTACTGTGTGCAGTTACTAGCTTATAGCGCTTGTCCAAAGACTGTTCCAGGTTACTGGTACCAAACGTTTCCCTCAGGTTATTTCGCAATTTTTCCAGCTCGTCGTTTTGGGGATAACCCCGAATCATCAGGCAGCTCTGCGACATAAATACGCCAATAAACCGAATGGGAATAACCCCTACTGCTCCTGTGGCACCTTTGATAAGCTGAAGGTATGCCTCCACCGTTAATCTATCCAGAGAAAACCCGGAGTAGCAGGAAACAATCGGCATGACTGTGACATGAAAGTCCGACCGATTGTAGGAATAATGACCAGGCAACACCTCCTCAATAGCCGTGGTAAAGCGGTCGAAGGACCTGGCCATGTTCTCATTCGGCCTCAAAAGAAGTGTCAAACCCCTCCGATCATCATCCGGGTCATCGATCTGTGCATCAAAACCAAAACCTACACGACCGACTGCTTCTCTTGCCTCTAAGTCCAGCAAATCGTAGTGTGCACGCAGATCCATCACTTTAGTTTTTGGCTTCAAACTTCCGGAACACCAAAAAAAGCAGCTCTGTCAGCTCCTCTGATTCAAGGTCCCATCCAAGTTGCGATACATAATCCCGGTTTAACAACTCTATAGCCTCATAAAAGCTATCTGCTGCGTCCAACTCCGAGAGGGCCTGGTTTAGCATCTCAGGGTTTCCGGAAAATAATTTTCGGGTGAACATAAATCGTTGATTTATTCCAATATCTTGATTCAGACTGCTTACCGTTCCCTTGACTAGCCCGTAAGATTCCTGTTCAAAAAGAGCCCATGCAAGCGCCGGATCTATGCGATCGGATTCTGCTGACCCAATAGCGGGACGCTCATCCTCATACGCAGTATCCATTGTACCTTTATTTTCGTTTTTGACCTCTAATGCAGGTAATGGTTTATATCCGGTTTCCGGTTCAGCCATTAAACCCATCAGCGCATCCATGTCTAGTGGCATTTCTTCCTGCAATGGTTTGAGCAGATCGACCGGATCAGCTAAATCCGACTCGTACTTTGGCAAAATATCGTCAAACGCCATCGATAGGCTTTCAGGTAGGCTAAAACGTTCGGTAGCTGCCACGAGTGCAGACCAAAGCTCTGTATGCCATTTGATGTACTTCCTGTTTTCCTTAAAATAAGTCTCTAGCTTCATACCTGCGCTGTAGGCAAGTTCAATCTCTAAAAATGCTTTAGGATCTACCGCCAATATGACCGTATCCTCCACCGCTTGCCTTAGCAACGGCTCAAAATGTGACCTAGAAACGCGTATAGCTTGTGAAAGAGTATTCATAAAAACTCGAAGCGAATCTTCTACGGCCTCGTCCTGATAGTCGAAAAACGGGTTCCTCTTCATCTTCTCTAGCTCGGACTGCCATGCCACAAACAATGATTTAATGACCATCAGATTGAGTTGGTTGCAGGGTGTCAGCCTGACAATATCCATACCGGATATAAACTCTGAAGTCGCAAAAAAACTGGAACAAATCCGCTCGGTAAATTGCCGTGAATATTCTTTTAAGTAACTTTGATCTAGTGAATGTGCCATGCCCATGGTAGTTCAATATTTTATCAGATATTACGCATGCCTTTACAGCATCATTTTAACAACGGTTCGCGTGGATAATTCAGGTAAAGTTATTGAAATAAATGACACAAAAACCAGTAAAAACTGTTTAAGGGGATAATGCCGAACCCATGTTTATAGAACCCTCACCAGGAAAGCCCAATCATCCAGAACGCAAAGGTCAAATAGAGGTCATTTGCGGTTCGATGTTTTCGGGCAAAACAGAGGAACTTATTCGTAGGCTAAACAGGGCATTGATTGCAAAGCAACGTGTGGAGATTTTCAAGCCTGTGATCGACAATCGGTATCATGCCGTAGATGTGGTTTCGCACAATGCCAA
This sequence comes from Lunatimonas salinarum, assembly GCF_017811155.1. Lineage (GTDB taxonomy): Bacteria > Bacteroidota > Bacteroidia > Cytophagales > Cyclobacteriaceae > Lunatimonas > Lunatimonas salinarum. Next base: position 32,140 of record NZ_JACVCV010000024.1, read on the forward strand.
TGCCATACGATCTACTCCGGTACACTTTGCCGATGACATCATGCTTCTTGCAGGCGACTGTGACGTTGTGGGCATTGATGAGGTGCAGTTTTTTGATTCTCAGATAGTCCCCGTAGCGGTAAAATTGGCCAAGGCTGGAAAACGCGTCATCTTGGCAGGCCTCGATATGGACTTTGAAGGAAAGCCCTTTGGCCCCATGCCCCAACTCATGGCGGTAGCGGAATTTGTCACAAAAGTCCACGCCATTTGCATGAAATGCGGTGGATTGGCAGCGTTCAGTTATCGGCTGACCAAAGATAAAGAAAAGGTGGTACTCGGTGAAAAACAAAATTATGAGGCAAGGTGCAGGAAATGCTTTTTTGAGGACATGTAACAGGGTGGTGATCGCCTGCCTATCGGCCTTATTGGGCCTTTCACCAGCATGGTGCCAAGAAAACATTGCCGTGGGCAGTTGGAGATCGCACGGAAATTACACCCAGATCAGCCAACTAGCTGGCGCCGCCGGTACGGTCTTTGCCCTAGCTGAAAGCAGCCTATTCTTCTTCTCAGATGCTACGCCAGTACCAACCCCACTCGGAAAAGCAGATGGCCTACACGCACAATCCTTCAGCCGAATGGCCTATGAACCCCAATCCAAAACACTCGTGGTAGCTTACGCAGACGGCACGTTGGAACTCATCGCAGAAACACGCATTCAGCGGATCAACGACCTAAAAAACAACCCTTTAATCCTTCGTAAGCAGGTAAACCAGTTATTCATCACCGGGGATACCGTTTGGATTGCCGGTGATTTTGGGGTAGCATCTCTTTCCATAAAAGAGGCTTTTATCCAACGGGCCTTCTTAAACATAGGCTCCTCACTGCCTGTCTTGGATATCGCAGTGATAGATACAGGCATATATTTACTGACAGAAAACGGCCTATACTACGGAGACCAGCGTACAAACCTAAACGATTTCAATCAATGGCAATCCGTATCCCTTCCCGGTTTGTCCGTTATTCGAGAACTACACGTTAGCGATGGCGTACTTTTTTTGGTAGGTGCAGACCGACAGCTTTATCAACTTACCGGCCAAATAGCCGAATGGGTAGTGGGCGCCTCCGATATTACAGGAGTCAAGGTTACCGAAAAAGGCCTCGTTTTTCACATGGACAACCTGTTTTACAAACTGAACCTAGCAACCGGAATACAGCCCACCGAATTCCGTACAGATGATACATTCACAGATTTTTTGCTTTTTGACAACGCATTATTTTTGGCCACCCCCGGAAAAGGCCTGTTAAAAATGCCCGAAGGAAGAACCTTATCGCCAAACGGCATCCGTACAAATCAGCCCATCTTTTACTCATCGGGACGAGAAATGATAGCCTATGAGCCATCTTCCGATGTCTTGGATGCATTTATCGAAGGACGCTGGCATGCCATCGAGACGGAGGAAATCCTGACAAGTGTGTCAAACGCAAGAGAAACGCTATACCTCGGAACGCTCAAAGGCCTATTTCAATGGTCTTCGGGTGAACTGACCCAAATTACCCATCCGCTGCTCCCTCAGAATCGCCCCATCGAAGCATTGGCTTCCAGTCGTAGGGGAAGCCTTTACGCACTAGTGAAAGGCCCTCAGTCGAACCTAACCATATTGGATCCCAGCGGGCAAACGATTACCCAGCAAATTCCCGGCATAGATGCGCCCAAAAAACTATTGATAGACCGAAGTGAAAACCTTTGGATTCTGGAACACAGTACTACGGGCAGAAACCTTCGGGTGGTAAATAAAGAAAATGGCTTGGACCGAACCCTGGGAAACACGCTGAACCAAGGCGGACTTCCCGCCAATACAGTACAGGACATCTTTTTGGATCAGGAAGACAATTTATGGGTGGCCACTACCCAAGGACTTGGGTACATTTTCAACGCTGCATCTATTGACCAAAATACAGGATTAAATGCAGTGCTTCCCATTTTCCAGAACCGTCAGGTTTTGGCCAACACATCAATCAGCCAACTCATTGTGGCTCCCGATAGAAGCATTTGGGCGGGTACTACAAACCAAGGATTGTGGCATTTTTCAGAAAATTTCACCGAGCTACTACACCATTTTACACCAGAAAACAGCCTCTTACCGTCTTCTGGAATCTATTCGATGGCACTAAACCAACTTTCGGGTGAGCTCTTTATTGGAACTGACCGCGGGGCTGTTTCCTTTCGATCGGGGGCCATGCAGGCATCCGAGCGCTTGGAATCGTTAAAAATCTATCCAAACCCTGTGCATGCCAGCTTTGGGGGTTTGTTAAGCATAGAGGGCTTGACCGACTTTGCCACCTTAAAAATCTCCCATAGCTCGGGACGGATGGTCGCATCCATGCAAGCCGCTGGGGGTAAGGTTACTTGGAACCTACGCCTCAGTGACGGAACCCGGATCAGTGCGGGGGTCTATCTCGTCTATGTAGTGGATGAGTCAGGCAAAGAACGATTAGCGGGTAAGTTTCTGATCATGTAATGCTAAAAAAAACCAAAGGCATAGTCATAGGGTATTTGAAATACCGAGATTCCTCCATCATCGTACAGGTCTTCACCCGGGAAATCGGCCTTAAGTCGTACATAGTAAACAGTGTGAGAAGTACCAAGGCTAAATCGAAAATGGCCTTGTACCAACCCTTGACCTTATTGGACTTAGTTGTGTATGACAAAGAATACCGCAATATCCACCGGATCTCAGAAGCACGCCTAGACCATACCTTCGTCCTCTTGCCATTTGATTTTCGTCGCACGGGAATCGCTCTTTTTATGGTAGAAACGTTAAACAAATGCATTACAGAACACTATCAAAACAATGCCTTATTTGACTTTCTGCATAAGCTTATCCGTGAGCTAGACAGTGAACAAGCCAACCTTGGTATTTTCCCTTTGGCCTATTTGGTGCAACTAACAAGCTATTTGGGATTCGAACCGGAAAATGCACAGCAATTTTACGAACAACTCCCCATAAATCGGGCAGGAAGCAACCATCACACTAAAAGCGAACTACTTACCATGCTGATCACCCAAGGGTTGAACGGAAACAAAACCTTTCCAAGTTCATTGAAACGGGAGATGATGGATGATCTTTTGGTGTTTTACCAGATTCATTTAGAAAACTTCGGAGAGGTCAAATCTCTGCCGGTACTTAGAAGCCTGATGTAGCGTGCTTACTCCACGATGATCCGCTTGGATATGGAAGAAAATGCATTCATCAGCTCTTTTCCGTCCTTTCTAAGCAGATGCAACCGCACCACGTGATCTCCCTTGGGAATATTATTGAGCTGTAGTACTTCTTGAGTATTCGCTTGATATTCAAACCCGTCCAACGAAACCTTCACTTCCAGCCCGTCTGCCACCATATCTCCCCAGACAACTAAAAAATCAACGATCAGGGGATCTCCAAGTTTGAGAGCAGCTCCGTCATGCGGCAGGTTGACCAGGAGGTATGGCTCATCTGCGGCGGGAAATGCACGAGAATCTCCCACCATAAAATCCCTATCCACATAATTACCAAAATCTTTCAGCATCAATCCGCTTTCGTCGGTAAGGTAGGCCGCTGCGCGATAGGTTCCCTTGCTCAGACTTTTTGAAAAAACGGCATGCGTTACCGCCTCTGGATTTGAACCGTTAATACTCATCATAATCGGTCGCTTTACACCAAAGGGGTGATTTTTGATGTTAAATTCAAATCCGACCTTTCCTTCGCTGAACTTTTCATTACCTAGAGGGCGGTACATCTCCAGCATGGCGTCCGGATCGGAGGCGTTAGGCATAGGCACTGCTACGATCGGATCCATTTGAATTGCCTCTTGTTCAACGAGTATCTCTTCGCCAGCCTGTTCTTCAGATACCCTACCGGAGCAGGAAGCCAGGCCGAACATAAGCAGTAAGAGACAAAGAAACAGTATTCGATCCATTGTATTCATCGGTATAATGGCGCAAAGGTATTTAAAATTAGGGTAAAAAAATTTACCTTGCAGGACAAATAGTAAAACCCTATGCGTGAAATTTTATATCAGGAAGTCCCCTCATTGGATTTAGCAGACTTCACTTCAGGAGACGGGGCAAAGAAGTCCGAATTTGTTAAAAACTTAGGAGATGCCTACCAAAACATTGGCTTTGTAGCCATCAAAAATCACGGTTTGAGCGACACATTACAGCATAAGCTATACCAAGTTATTCAGCGGTTTTTTGCGTTGGATGACACCAAAAAGGCAGCCTATGAACACCCGGAGATAGGCTACCAACGGGGCTATACTGGCAAAGGAAAGGAGCACGCCAAGGGACGGAACACGGGTGATCTAAAGGAATTCTATCACGTCGGACAGAACCTGAGTGCGATCCCTGAGGAGGATCCAATAAAAAAGGAGTATCCTCCCAACGTATGGCCTTTAGAAATCCCTGAATTTGAGCAGACTGCCATAGAGGTGTTTCAGGCAATAGAAGAGGCAGGAAAAACGATGCTTAGGGCAATAGCGCTCCATCTTGCGTTACCTGAAGACTATTTTGAGGAGAAAGTACGCTTTGGTAATTCCATTTTGCGGTGCATTCATTATTTCCCAATTACCAACCCCGAGGAGGTGCCGGAGGATGCCGTAAGAGCGGCCGAACACGGGGACATCAACTTAATCACGCTTCTGATGGGAGCCAGTGCGGATGGACTGGAAGTTCTACGACGAGACGGTGTGTGGATCCCCATCACCGCGCTTCCTGAACAGCTAGTAGTGAATGTGGGCGATATGCTGGAACGATTAACCAACAAAAAGCTTAAGTCCACTATACACCGGGTGGTAAATCCTCCAAAGGAAAAAATGAACACTAGCCGGTATTCTATTCCATTCTTTATGCATCCACGCTCAGAGATGGATCTTACCTGCTTACAGGGGTGTGTGGATGCACAAAACCCCAAAGCCTTTTCTGACATAACGGCCGGACAATTTCTGGAGGAAAGACTCCGAGAACTGGGATTGAAAAAATAGGCAACGTTGACCGACAATCTCTGCAAACAATCGTGATATGGAAATAAAGAGGGTCCGATATTATATCTTTTTAAAGGATGTATTGGTACTCTCTATTACGGCGTTCGGTGGCCCTCAGGTCTTTTTGGCCATGCTGATCGACACCATGGTAAAACGAAGGAGGTATATTACAGAAAAAGATCTGTTGGAACTGAATGCACTTTGTCAGGTTCTACCGGGTCCCACTTCGACGCAGACCATATCGGCGATAGGGTACCGTATTGGCGGGCCAGCCTTAGCTTACCTTTCTTTGACCGTTTGGGTACTTCCGGCAACAATCTTGATGACCGCCACGGCCTTTTTAATCGAACACCTACAGGAAAACACTCCCGGGTCGCTGAGCTTTGCCAAATTTATCCAGCCTATGGCCATAGGGTACATCATATATGCCGCCCAGGTAACCATCCGAAAAATGATACACACGGTAGAAGCTGCCATTTTGATGATGATTGCTGCGTTCGTAGCGTTCTTTTACAACTCACCATTTATATTTCCTGTCATGCTACTTATCGGAGGCCTCATCACTACCCATAACTACAAAAGGCAGCCTGTCATAGAGGAAGACTCCAAGATTCAGATTCAATGGAGCAACTTCCTTCTTTGGGGAGGCGTACTGGTGATTGCAGCGATAATGGGGCATTATACCCGGTTTTTACCGGTTCGGCTTTTCGAAAACTTCTACCGTAACGGAAGCCTGATATTCGGTGGAGGCCAAGTATTGGTCCCATACCTATTCACGGAGTTTGTGGAGTTCAAGCAATACCTCAGTTCAGAGGAATTCCTGACAGGCTATGCCATCTCCCAAACCATTCCCGGCCCCACCTTCAGCATCAGTTCGTATATTGGTGCGCTATCCATGAGGGAGTGGGGACTAATGGGATTTGTAATGGGAGGATTGATCGCTGCTGCAGGCATCTTTCTCCCCGGAACGTTTCTAATCTTTTTTGTGATACGATTTTGGGATGCCCTTAAAAAATACCGCCCGGTGCGTGCAGCGCTTGAGGGAATCAACGCCGTCAGCTGCGGCATGTTAATGGCTGCTGCCTACCTGCTTTTTGAGCCTTTAGAAAATAGCCTTTTTAATATCATTGCCATTATCGGAACATATTCCCTGCTTCAATTCAGTAAAGTACCCTCTCCACTCATTATCGTCATCGGCGTGGCCGCTGGCATCCTTTACCATTGGGCATTCCAATGATGCAAATACCTAGGCATCTTTTCGCTGTAAATAAACCCCCAAAAGGTAGCTTGCGATAATCACCATCCCGGAAATCCACGAAACCCCCGGCACCATTATCCAACCGAATAAGTAAGAAAGGTATACCAAAGCGGCGACAAGCCCCGCCACCGCCACGACAACGCGTATTTGTTTGATCTGTAACATCTTCTTGGTTCTTGAACTCCGCAAATATAACTTCAATGTAACAAATCAACCTAGCCTTGTTGGAATTCAACCTGCCATGCGAGAAGGAAAATCCAAAACCATTTTGTAATTTCAGGCCTAACAAATAAAAACCAAAAAAACATGAAAAAACAAAGTTTGATTCTTCTTGGCTTATTCTTATTATTTCTGGGCGCCGCACCCCAGCTTGCTGTAGCACAATTGGAGGTACCTGCCGCAAGTCCCGCCGCGCACGTATCCCAAAATGTGGGATTTACCAAAATAAGCATGGACTACTCTTCTCCAGCTGTCAAGGGCAGGACAATCTTTGGTGGCCTACAAAAATATGGCGAGACCTGGAGGGCGGGCGCCAACGCTCCCACGTCCATCGAATTTAGTACGGCCGTGAATATAGCAGGAAAAAATATTCCAGCTGGCAAGTACACTATCTTCATTACACCACAGGCATCAGGAGACTGGACCATCCACATCAATGGAAAGGGCAACGCAATCTATGCCTATATGGTAGACAACAAAATCAATGAAGAGGCAGTAGCCAAGGACGATATTGTATCGGTGAAAGCAACCCCTATTCGCAGCTCGGAAAATCAGGAAAGACTGATCTATACCATTTCAGCTGAAGATAATAATGTGGCCAAAATTACCTTGGCATGGGAAAAAGTGCGGCTTTCTTTCATGGTAGACACGCAAGTCATCCAAAAAATGGACGGATTCAAAGGCATCTTGGTTCCTTAATTCAGTATTAAGGCTCCCAAGATCAATCATTCTTCAAAAAAAAATCCCGACGGCTACAAACCATCGGGATTTTTTTGTTCCTATCGGAGCCAGATTCGCCCACTTTATATTCCGTTTTCAGCCGGACTTTTTAGCCTACGGAAGCCTCCCTTCATAGTTTAAGATTTCTTCTCACCCCCTTTGTTACGCTCTCCTCCCTGGTCGGTGTCCGATTTGGCGATAGAGTCCCTCATGCTGGTATCAGATTTTACATTTTCCATGCGGTAATAATCCATGATACCCAGATTACCTGACTTAAACGCCTCAGAAATGGCTTTTGGAATTTCTGCCTCAGCTTCAGTTACCTTGGCCCGCATTTCTACATTTTTTGCTCGCATTTCCTGCTCTAGGGCAACGGCCATCGCTCTACGCTCCTCGGCTCTGGCTTCGGCCACTTTCAGATCTGCCGATGCTTGGTCGATCTGTAATTTAGCCCCGATGTTGGTGCCCACATCAATATCAGCAATATCGATGGATAGAATCTCAAATGCAGTTCCAGCATCAAGTCCTCGTTCTAGCACCAGTTTGGAAATGTTGTCTGGGTTTTCCAGCACATGCTTGTGGTTCTTAGCCGAACCTATGGAAGTTACGATTCCCTCACCTACCCGGGCCAGAATAGTCTCTTCTCCGGCACCGCCAACCAACTGGGCAATATTTGCGCGGACCGTTACCCTTGCCTTTGCGATCAGTTGAATACCATCAGCTGCCACAGCCGCTACATTTGGCGTATTGATTACCTTCGGGTTTACCGAGATTTGTACCGCCTCAAAAACGTCTCTGCCAGCAAGGTCTATAGCAGTGGCCTGCTTAAAAGAAAGGCTGATGTTCGCCTTATCCGCGGAAATAAGCGCGCGTATCACGTTGGGAACATTTCCGCCTGCCAGGTAATGTGTTTCCAGATCGTTGGTGGTCAGGTTTAACCCTGCTTTGGTCGCGGTAATCAATGAATTGACCACCACACTGGGCGGGACCTTACGGATCCGCATCCCGACAAGCTCCAACAAACCTACTTTCACATTGGAAAATATGGCCGTAATCCATAGGTTTACAGGAACGAAATACAAGAATATAAACAGTACGATCAAGCCCGCAAAAACGGACAGCAGAATAAAAGTCGAATTCGATAAATCCATAGCTTATTGTTTTATGATTATTTTATTGTTTTCCATTTTGTAAATGTAGACCGGGGTATTTGTTGGCAAAAAACCACCTTCGGACTTTACTTCGTATAGTTTATCTCCAAACTCTGCCTTTCCGAACGGTTTGCAATCTGATATTGTGCGGCCAGCCTGCCCAACTCGAAGCCCTTCCAATCGACCATCAAACGTTCCGTTTGTGATCGTATCCTTGAGTGAGAAGCGATTCCACATTCCAGACTTAAATCCCGCTATCAAAAGCCCTCCATTCACCATGACTGTTCCGGCAAACACTAAATTCGCAGCAACAGGTTCAAGCTCTTTGTAAGCATAAAAAACCCCAATAGCCGTAAAGAGCAATCCCAGTAATCCGATCAAGGTAGTACCGGGAATGAATATGATTTCCGCTAAAAGCAGTGCTGCTCCAAATACAACCAAACTGACAATAATCAACGTCGTCATGATACCCGTTCAGATTTCAGGATGAAAATAGGCCTTTTATTTGGTATAAGAAAGCACCCCTTCACAAATACCCAAAGCTTTTGTATAGACTGGAAGTCCCTACCATTTGAATGGTATAAAAAAAGGCCCGGAAATCGCCCCGGGCCGCTAAATGGATATTTGAAAAATTAATATGCTTTGGCAAACAAAACCCTCCCCCTGGACGGCCTTTTTGAATAAATGCATAATCCGTCCTCCTGCTGTTGGTCCATTGGTATGCAGCGGATCGTGGCCTTGGTGAGCTCTTTGATCCTTTCCTCTGTCTCTGCTGTGCCGTCCCAATGTGCAGATACAAAGCCTCCTTTTTCATCTAATACTTGGATAAAGTCTTCCCAGGTGTTCACAAGGGTAGTTTTTTCATTTCTAAAAGCAAGTGCTCTTTGGTAGATGGACTGTTGAATCTCCTCCAGAAGAACCTCCACCTTGGCAACAATGTCCACTTCATTCAAATTTATCGATTCCTTGGAGAGCGTGTCCCTACGGGCCAACTCCAACGTATTGTTCTGTAGATCCCTAGGCCCTATACCAATGCGAAGAGGCACCCCTTTGAGTTCATATTCCGCAAATTTCCAACCAGGCTTATACGTGTCTCGATTGTCATATTTTACTGAAATGCCCTTTGCCCAAAGGCCCTGCATGATTTCGTTCGCTTTGATGGAAATCCTCGCCAATTCTTCTTCGTTTTTGAAAATGGGCACGATGACTACCTGAATTGGAGCTAATTTTGGTGGCAGAACTAACCCTTGATCATCCGAGTGCGCCATGATGAGTGCGCCCATCAACCGGGTACTCACCCCCCAAGAAGTTCCCCATACATGTTCCAATCCACCTTCTCGCGTAGCGAACTTAACATCAAATGCCTTGGCAAAATTCTGTCCCAAAAAATGGGATGTGCCGGCCTGCAACGCCTTTCCATCCTGCATCATCGCCTCGATGCAATAGGTATCCACCGCTCCTGCGAACTTCTCACTCTCGGATTTCTTTCCTTTGATTACCGGCAATGCCATGAAATTTTCAGCAAAATCCGCATACACTCCAAGCATTCGCTCAGTTTCTTGAACCGCTTCCTCTCGGGTTTCGTGAGCGGTATGACCCTCCTGCCACAAAAACTCCGCCGTGCGGAGGAAAAGCCGGGTACGCATTTCCCAGCGTACCACATTTGCCCACTGATTTACCAGTAGCGGAAGGTCTCGGTAAGACTGTATCCAGTTTTTGTACGTACTCCAAATTACCGTTTCCGAAGTCGGCCTCACGATCAGCTCCTCTTCCAGCTTGGCGTCAGGATCCACGACTACCCCTCTGCCACTTTCATCGCCTTTCAAACGATAATGGGTGACTACGGCACACTCCTTTGCAAAGCCCTCAACATGGCTGGCCTCCTTAGAAAGAAAGGATTTTGGAATAAACAATGGAAAATAGGCATTGGTATGACCCGTCATTTTAAACATCCTATCCAGCTCAGCCTGCATTTTTTCCCAAATAGAATATCCATAAGGTTTGATAACCATACAGCCCCGCACAGCGGAATTTTCAGCTAGATCAGCGCGCTTTACTAATTCATTGTACCACAGCGAATAGTCTTCGCTCCGTTTTGGCAATCCTTTGCTCATTTTTATTTTTGTTGTATTTAAAAAAACTCGTTATATTCGAAGTTAGAATTTCGGCAAAGATAATTTAAAAAATGATAACCCTCCTGCTATCCTGTCGTATATAGAAAAGAGAGTATTAAATTACATTCCTATGAACAACTTAAATCCAATCCGGTACGCAAGCGTTATAGCTCTGATCAGCTTAGCTTCCTGTAAAACAGGGGAGATGGCCATGCAGGGCGAAACGGATAACCTTTATTTTATGGCATCTGATGCAAAGATTGCCACAGAATATGCGGTTAAGAACAACACAGCGGATAATTTCAGGAGTCTGGAACAGGCTCCGAGTGCAGACCTGCAATTGGAAAACTTTTCCAGCCGCAATGTAAATCCTGAATACATAGCTAAATACCAACGATCTACACAGCCGGAAGAGGAAGGGTCTGTTTATTTTGACGACTCTCAGACCCAAAGCTTCGCCCCTCAGGCAGGCAATATTGATGCCTATGACAATTTCCGAGGAGGATCTAATAACATAACCAACAATTTCTTCGGAGGCCCAACGTTTGGAATGGGAATGGGAATGGGAATGTGGCCGATGGGCGGCATGGGTATGTGGCCGATGGGTGGTTTCTACGATCCTTTCTGGGGTCCCGGATTTGGAGGCATGGGCATGTTCGACCCCTTTTGGGGTCCTGGTTTCGGTTTCCGACCTGGATTTAACGTGGGATTTGGAATGGGATTCGGTAACCCGTGGATGCGAACCAGTCTTGCCTTCGGGAATCCGTGGATGATGCGTCCAGGATTCGGTTTCTATGACCCGTGGATGATGCGTGGCATGCTTCGCCCTGGATTCTATAATCCAATTATCGTGATACCTGGAGGGGAAGGTGCTGGACGGCAGATTGTAAGAGGTGCAAGGCCTTCTATGGGATCTTCACTGGCAAACGCCACCCCCAGAAGTAGGGCTACTGCACAGCCAGGGTCTACTCGCGCTAATGCACGGAGAGAGGCGATAGGCGCAGGACCCAATGCAAGACAAGCAACGTCAACCTCTAGTAGAAACAGCTTTAGCAGATCTCAAAATGATTATTATAGAAATCCATCTGCTTCTGCTACGCCAGCTAGAAGAAACGTAAGTTCTCCGGTAGTAACTCGACCCACTTCCTCTACTGCAACTCGAAGTAGTACGTATGGGGCGCCAAATAGTAGGGCAAATGTAAGTGCTCCTAGGACAACTGCACCAAGTAACTTCAACACCCGAAGTGTGAATTCCGGTACTAATAGGTCTGGATATACGTCCCCAACTCGATCTACATCGCCATCATACAACAGGTCTTCTGCGCCGAGCAGGAGCATGTCTTCACCTAACTACAATACTAGAAGTTCATCACCTACATATAACACCCAACGTTCTACTATGCCTAGCCGAAGTAGTTACTCTGCACCATCCAGATCCACGTATAGTGCTCCAAGTAGTAGTGGTGGTGGCGGATTCTCCAGAGGCGGCGGTAGCGTCGGAGGAGGAAGAAGAGGGAATTAATTCCCTCTTTTTTTTTCCTACTATTTTTAAAAGGAATTTATCAAATTATCGACTGTTTTTTCCGTAAGGCATGTTATTTGTCTAATTATTTCCAATTAGCAACGCTTAATGAACTCTATGAAATCAATAAAAAACTTATGGCCTCTTTTTGCGTTAGTTTCGTTACTGCCGTTCTGGGCTTCGGCCCAAAGTGGATACGTAGAAGATGCTTTGCGATTTAGCTTATATAATGCAACGGGTACAGCCAGGATAAGTGCTTTAGGAGGAACTCAGAATGCGTTAGGAGGCGACATCAGCAATATTCATGGAAATCCTGCCGGTTTGGGATTCTTTCAGCGATCAGAAGCGAACCTTTCCTTAGGATACATGGATTGGAATACCACATCTACCTATGAAGGCCAGCCAATGAATCAAAACTCCACCAACTTCATGATTCCTAACATAGGAGCGGTATTCAGTCGTGCCAAAGCACCTTTAGAGGCTGGAGATTGGCGCGGAGGATCCTTTGGATTTAGCTACAACCGACAATCTAACTTCAGAACAAATTACGGGTATTCATCCAACCGCTTGGATCAGGAATCAATTCTTGACTATTACCTGGATGTGTACAATGACACTGGAATCCCAGGAGGTGTGGGGGGACTTTTCTATGAAGCATTTCTCATCAATCCGGTTGGAGATAACCAATTCGACTTTTCTCCCAATGCAACTACGAGCGTCACTCGGTCAGACGTGATAGAGAGCGAAGGAAATCTGAACCATATTAGTTTGTCCTACGGGGCCAATTATAAGAACAAGCTCTTCTTGGGGGCAAGTTTAGGTATTCTATCGGTAACCTACCGTAGGGTGCAGACCTACAACGAAGACTTTCTGGACCCATCAAATATTAGCACCTTGTTTAGTTCGCTACAAGAAAACTTGTTTCAGGAGGGATCTGGAATTAATCTGGGCCTAGGGGTCATTTACAAGCCAGTGGATCAATTGAACATTGGATTGAATTTCAAATCACCCACATGGAGCAATATAAATGAGGAATACGGAGCGGACATTTTCGCGGATTTCAACCCCCCCTACGAAGACCCTGAGTTCGGTAGCATTGCGGAATCAGACGCCGAAACCGATTTATTCGTTAGCAACTACGGGCTTAGAACCCCTCTCCAATTAGGATCAGGCCTTACCTACTTCTTTGGCAAAAAGGGATTTCTTACTGCAGATGTGGATTACGTAGACTATAGCATGGCAAATCTTCGCTCCAACGCATTCAATACAGGGGAGGACAACCGTGAAATCCGACAACTTTACGGACAAACAATCAATTATAGATTCGGCGGGGAAGCTCGATTGGATGTGCTTAGAATACGGGCCGGCTATGCATTTTATGGAGATCCCTTTCAAAACCCACTAGGCACCGATAGAAGCATAACACAGTTTTCAGGGGGAATAGGCGTAAGAATGCCAAGCTACAGCATAGACTTGAGTGTTGTTAGCAGCCAATTTACCAGCTACCATGTCTCTTATCCGGGGTCTCCTATGGCAACCATCGATAATCAGAGGCTGATGGGAACGCTATCTATTGGTTTCAATTTTTAAGAAGCCAAGCCATTCGGACACCAACTGCTCAGCGGTCAATTCATTTCCGCTGAGCTTTATTTTTGCCATTTCATAAAATGGCCTCCTCAGCGCATGCATTTCAAGTACCTTTTGGGTAACCTGATGGGTACTGAGACCCGCAAAAAGTGGCCTTTTGCTCACTTGCCCCCCTACCAATCGGGCTACTAACTCGCTAATGGAAACATCAAGGTAAGCAGATATGGCATGTGCATTTATCAAGTCCATATTGGAATTAAAACAAGGCGCTCCACCTCCTGTAGACAACACGAATGAATCTGCGCTATTTAACAATCGGGTCAATACCTTAGTCTCTACGTCTCTAAAATAGCCTTCTCCATTTGACGCAAAAATCTCTGGAATTTTACGCCCTTCTTGAACTTCTATTTCATGGTCTAAGTCAAAAAATGCAAACTGCAATAAGCGAGCAGCCCGCTTGCCCAGCGTAGTTTTGCCACTGCCTGGCATGCCTACCAAGACCAACTTTTGATCGGCTTTCATCTGGAGAGTAACCTGTTTACCTCACCTATATTCGGCGTATTATTATGGTGGTATTTAGCCATTACAGTGCCATCGTTCAAAACCACCAATCCTGGATTCGCCCTTATTATCGTCTTGACGACCGTCGCATCTGCCAAGTAGTACCCAATATTCCAGCTCATATCCCGAATCAATTGCTGTACCTCTTCCTCAGATGAGGCGCATAGAAATTTTACATCAAGCCCACCACCCAATGCATCCTGAATTAATTTAGAAATTTCATCAAGGTTAGCTGACGACATTTTTTGCAGGTTACTGACCAAAATGAGCAACTTTTGCCCCTGTAGTATTTCTTCGGTAAAATCACCCTCCTCGTTCCAAACGGCGAAATCCGTTATCTTGGGTAATGCCTCCGGATTCTTTAAGTTCATCTCTATAAACTCATACTCATCACCAGAAGGGTATTGATCTAACGTTACGGTTTTGTCACCTAACTTCATCACATAGGCATATTCCAGCGGGGCCGAAGGCTGCATAGCCTCCGAGATGTTTACTCCTGCCTTAAATGCTCTAAAATCTATAAAAGGCAGGTTTCGAATAGCTGTAATAGACAGCGCTAGGCTGGCCAAAGAAGATGCTGTGACAGACACCATCGCCCAAGTAGCCAAGTTTGATACAAGGCTATTCCGAAATAGAAACAGAATACCTATAAAAACCAGCAGGATAATATCCTTGTAAAAGGACTCCCAAGGGGTAAGCTTTATGGCATCTCCAAAACAACCGCAATCCGTAACCTTGTTGAAGTAGGCAGAGTAGAAAGTCAAGAAAGTAAAGAAAAGGATCATCGCCAACAAAAGGTATACTGCCGTCTTTATCCTCCAGCCTACCAATACCATCACGCCTAGTACCACCTCGGCTACTACAAGAAATACAGCCAAGGGGAGTGCGACTCCCTTCAGTGCGTCAAAAAACGGCGCAATATCATAGGAAAAAACATCAAAGTATTCCTCCAGCTTAATGGCCGTACCAACGGGATCATTGACTTTTATCAATCCGGAAAAAATAAAAAGCCCACCTACAATCGCTCGAATAGCCCCTAATATTAGCTGCTTACCCATTTTGCTCCTTTAATTTGATCATACAAAACACGGAATAATTGAGGATATCTTGAAAATTCGCCTGTATGCCCTCAGACACCAAGGTTTTCCCTTGGTTATCCTCTATCTGCTTGATTCTATACAGCTTCATCAGGATAATATCTGTGATAGAAGAAATCCTCATCATCCGCCAAGCCTCACCATAGTCGTGATTTTTGTTTTCCAACAACTTCCTAGTTTCCTCTACCCAATAGTCATACTTTGGTTCCAAGTCCACATAGGATATATCCAAAGGAGCCGTTTCACTAATTTCAGACTGAATCAGCGCAATCAAGCAGTAATTAATAATGCCGATAAACTCATCTCGCACGGGTTCATTAACCATTTGTATCCCTTTTTCCTGAATAGAGCGAATCCTTTGAGCTTTGATAAACACCTGATCTGTAATGGAAGGAAGCCTCAAGATCCTCCAAGCTGTCCCATAATCAAGGGTCTTCTTCTTAAAAAGTTCTTTACAAAGTTCAATTACTTCTTTATATTCGCTCAGGGTTTGTGTATTCAAAGCGTTTGCGAGTTAATGGTAAGAAATCATCCAAATAAAATTAAGAACGAAGATACTCTATTTCCCCTGAAAAAAACACTCCAAGTCAAAGGAAAGCTCTACCGTTTGGATGAACCTTGGGTGATGGGAATCATCAATACCACACCCGATTCATTCTACGGACCAAGCAGGGTATCCGTAGACCAAGGGCAGGTTATTGAGCGGGCTATTCAAATGGTCGCAGAGGGAGCGAGCATTTTGGATATAGGAGGATACAGTAGCCGACCTCATGCTGCGCATATTTCCGAACAAGAAGAACTAAATCGGGTGATTTCCGTTATTGATACTATCCGAAAGGCGCTACCAGAAATTTTGATTTCCATTGACACTTTTAGGCATAAAGTAGCAAGGGAGGCGGTTTTAGCAGGCGCAGACATGGTTAATGACATCTCTGGCGGTGAGCTAGACAAAAAGATGATACCTGAGATTGGAAAAATGGGTGTGCCGTACATCTGTATGCATATGAAGGGTACCCCAGACACCATGCAGCAACTTACCGACTACGAAAACTTGGAGAATGATATCATGTTTTATTTTTCCAATAAGTTGGCGCAATGTAAAAATGCTGGCATAAAAGATGTTATATTAGACCTAGGGTTTGGTTTTGCCAAAACCATTGATCAAAATTACCATTTAGTGCATTCTCTGGATTATTTCAGCACGCTGCCAGTGTTGATTTTGGGGGGAGTTTCCAGAAAATCGATGGTATACAAACTTTTGAATTGTACTCCAGCAGAAGCGTTAAATGGTACTACCGCATTACACATGGCATTGCTAATAGGCGGTGTACATATACTACGGGTACACGATGTAAAACAGGCAACAGAAACAATCACTATATATAAACAGCTTTACACTTGATCCTGCTATTTAAAATCGGCTTTTTAGATGTTTCCATCGTAAACCTTGTAGACATTGCCCTGGTCAGTGTTCTCATATACCAAGTATACAAGTTGATGAGGGGATCCGTAGCCATTAAGATTTTTTTAGGCTTCCTCTCCATTTACCTGATGTATTTGGTGGTGAGTGCCGCGAAGATGGAACTTTTGACCATTATCCTTGGACAATTTATGGGCGTAGGGGTATTGGCGGCCATCATCTTATTCCAACAGGAAATACGTAAATTTCTATTGATCGTAGGGAAATCATCCATTTTTTCCAACGAAAACGTCTTACAGGAGCTTTTCTTCTGGAAAAAGAGGGAAAGCAGCGCATTTAATGTAACACCGATAATCGAAGCCTGCAAGTCACTCTCGGGTAGCAGCACTGGTGCGCTTATCGTGCTCTCAAGTAATTCGGAGCTTAAATTCTATGCCGAAAGCGGAGATTTGATTGATGGAATCGTATCCAAAAGGCTGTTAATATCCATTTTCAACAAGTTCAGCCCCCTGCACGATGGCGGTGTGATTATCCACAACGGACGTGTGAAGGCCGCCCGTTGTATCCTGCCGGTGACCGAACGGGATGTACCAGCGCAGTTTGGACTTCGTCACCGCGCGGCTATCGGCATGTCCGAAGCCACCGACACCTTAGTCTTGGTCGTGTCGGAGGAAACAGGCCAGGTCTCCCTTGCCAAGAGCGGAAAAATACTACATAACCTCTCCTTTCAGGAAGTAAGAGAGATGATCAATGCGTATTTAACTGGGGAAAATATTGAGGAAAAATTTATTGAGGTCAGTATTTTTGAAAGGGCGAGCCCCAAGAGGAAAATCACCGAATTATAGGAAACTTGCCTCTGGGGA
The DNA here is from genome assembly GCF_017811155.1 of Lunatimonas salinarum. Lineage (GTDB taxonomy): Bacteria > Bacteroidota > Bacteroidia > Cytophagales > Cyclobacteriaceae > Lunatimonas > Lunatimonas salinarum. The sequence continues at coordinate 49,650 of NZ_JACVCV010000024.1, forward strand.
CTACGAAATAACACCGAGCTCTTTACCCACCTCTGTAAAAGCCCTAATTGCCTTGTCTAAATGCTCTTTATCATGGGCCGCGGAAAGCTGTACCCGAATGCGAGCCTGTCCTTTCGGTACTACCGGATAATAAAATCCGATGACATAAATACCTCTTTCCAACAAGCGCTGTGCCATTTGCTGAGAAAGAGCAGCATCATACAGCATAATCGGGACAATTGGATGGAAACCGGGTTTGATATCAAAACCCGCCTCCGTCATTTTCTCCCGAAAGTACTGCGTATTCCTTTCCAGTTTATCCCGTAATTCGGTGGATGAGGCCAACAGGTCGAACACGGCAATAGAAGCTCCTACTATGGCAGGAGCCAGCGTATTTGAAAAAAGATATGGCCGGGAACGCTGTCTTAAAACCTCAATGATCTCCTTTCTGCCAGAAGTAAAGCCTCCTGACGCTCCGCCCAGTGCCTTTCCGAGTGTACCCGTAATGATATCCATCCTACCCATCACTCCCTTCAGTTCATGAACCCCTCTGCCGGTTTTTCCGACAAACCCACTGGAATGACACTCATCCGACATCACCAATGCTCCATATTTCTCACCCAATTCTACGATCCGGTCTAATTGCGCAATGGTGCCATCCATGGAGAAAACACCATCTGTCACAATCACTTTTTGCTTCGCCCCCTTGGCCTCTGCCTGCTGAAGCTGTCGCTCCAAATCATCCATGTTATTGTGCTCGTATCGAACCCTCATGGCCTTACACAGCCGTACACCATCAATGATAGAGGCATGGTTCAAGGCATCTGAGATTATCGCGTCTTCAGGCCCTAATAGCGGCTCAAATACCCCACCATTGGCATCAAATGCAGCTGCATACAAAATCGTATCCTCGGTACCCAAAAATTCAGCTATCTTCCGCTCCAACTCCTTGTGGATATCCTGTGTTCCACAGATAAAACGTACAGACGAAAGTCCAAACCCATGCGAATCAATGGCTCGCTTAGCGGCTTCAATTACTTTTGGATGACTGGAAAGCCCCAAGTAATTGTTTGCACAAAAATTAAGGACTTTCTTCCCTCCTTCTACTGTAATCTCTGCTCCCTGCGGAGACTCTATTACCCGTTCACGCTTATATAATCCTGCCGCTTGAATATTCTCCAACTCTTGAATCAAGTAAGGCTTTATGCTATCATACATGGCAATTTTTCGTTTGATTGAAGGTAACTAATGTTTATGAACCAATACTTTTAGTACATTTGTCAAGCACAAAAACCAAAGATACTAATTAAAGCTACACCAAACCGATTACCAAACCATATAAAAGAATGTTTTTATGACCAAAATCCTTATTACTGGTGCGGGAGGACAACTAGGCTCGGAATTGACGGATGCTTTGGTAAGCAAGTATGGATCTGATGCAGTTATTGCCTCAGATATCAACGAACAGGCAAGATCACTTTTTCCTGGGGCGATCTTTGAAACACTGGACGTAACTGACCATTTAGCGATGAAGGCGCTGCTGGAAAAACATCAGATCTCCCAAATTTATCACTTGGCGGCCATTTTATCTGCGACAGCTGAAAAAAAACCACTACTGGCCTGGCAGATCAATATGGACAGCTTGCTATCTATTCTGGAACTAGCCAGAGAAAAAAAACTCGAGAAGGTTTATTGGCCTTCTTCCATTGCCGTTTTCGGACCAAATTCACCAAGAACACATACACCACAGAACTGCATCCAAGAACCCCAAACGGCCTATGGAATCTCCAAGCAAGCTGGAGAGCGTTGGTGCAACTATTACTTCCAAAAGTACGGGGTCGATGTGCGAAGCCTTAGGTACCCCGGATTGATTGGTTACAAATCACTGCCTGGTGGGGGTACTACGGACTACGCCGTGGATATTTATCACCATGCTGTCAGGAAAACACCGTTCACCTGCTTTCTGAAAGAAGACACGGCACTCCCTATGATGTATATGCCGGATGCCATAAGGGCCACCATGGAACTCATGGACGCCCCTAAAGAACGGATAAAAATCAGATCTAGTTACAATATTTCCTCACTGAGTTTTACGCCAAAAGAAATATTTCGTAGTATATTGATGCATAATCCGAAGTTTGAGATCACCTACTGCCCTGATTTTCGACAGGAAATAGCCGATGGTTGGCCCCAAAGCATCGATGACTCCGATGCAGTAGCTGATTGGGGGTGGAAACCCGCATACGATCTGCCACGAATGACCCAGGATATGTTAGCAAATCTAACTTTAAAGTAGTGATATGAATGCCATAAGATATGCCTTGCTACCTATCATAATATTGCTTTCTTGCGATAGTCCCACCGAAGAAACAGTGTACGAAGAGGATAATTCACCAAATACCGAAGAACAGGTGATCCTACACAAAGAAACTTCCTATTGGTTGGGATACGAGGGCATAATCCCCTGTGCAGACTGTCAAGGGATACGAATGGAACTCAAATTGGAAAATAGCCCAGATAAAACCGAACAGTCTTATGAACTAACCGAAACCTATTTGGAAACAAAAGAAGGCGACCGGGTTTTTCATTAGTCCGGGTTAATAGAAATCAGCTACGGCATAGACGGTGAACCCAATGTGTTCTTGATTAATCTGCTAGACGAAAACCTGCAACCAAGGTATCGATTTATCCAAGACGCCGAAGGAAAGCTTCATCTATTGAATTCCAACGGCAAAAGAATGGCGTCAGACCTAAACTATACCCTCGAAAAAAAATAAACCCAAATGCAACGAAGAACCTTTATCAAACATACCGGAGTCTTAACATCCATGATGGGACTCGCTCCGTCATTCTCTTTTGGAGCCAAAGCCGATCGGAAATTCAAAGTCAGTCTCAACCCTGGAGCTATTGGGGTACAATGTACCCAAAAAGAATTGATAGACTATGCAAATAGACACCGGTTTGAAGCCATATCTCCTTTGTCAGATCAACTAACGGCCATGTCTTCCAATGAACTCGATGAGATTCTTGCGCAAATGCACGCAAGCAAGCTGACATGGGATGCTGTCAGCTTACCTATAGACTTCAGAAAAGATCAACAAACTTTCCGTGAAGGGCTATCTAGCTTACCAAAGGTCGCCAAAACCTGCCAATCTGCCGGTGTGACTCGCATGAACACCTGGATAATGCCTTCCCACAACGAACTGACCTACAATCAAAACTTTAATCAACACCGTGACAGACTTAGACAAATTGCAGAAATAGCCCAAGATCACGGTATACGTTTTGGATTGGAATATGTAGGTACCAAACGCTTGAAAACCATCCACAGATACCCGTTTGCTGGAACCATGAAGGAAATGTTGGAGCTCATCGCTGCCATCAACGTTGCCGGTGTGGGACTGCAGCTAGACGCCTATCACTGGTACACATCTACAGAAACCGTAGCCGATTTATTGGCACTAAAAAACGAACAAATAGTTACTTGCGACTTAAACGACGCAAGCTCGGGAAGGACCATTGAAGAGCAGGTGGACGGTGAACGCGAATTGCCGGGCGATAGCGGTCTAATAGACCTGAAGGGATTTATGCAAGCACTTGTTAAAATCGGCTACGACGGGGCTGTGAGGGCAGAACCTTTCAACGCAAAACTAAATGCCATGGAAAATGAGGAGGCCATAGCCAAAACCTCTAGCGCTATGTGGCGAACGGTAGGCCTTATTGACGCAGTTTAAAAAAAACAGGACCGGAAAAAAACCGGTCCATTTTAGCCTATTTTTTGGCCAAAATAGCTTCTTCATCAAACCCTATCAGGAGATCACCATCTTCAAACTCGATAATGGGCCGCTTGATCATGCTGCTTTTTTCGCTTAGCAATACAAGAGCTGTTTCTGGTTGCTGGGTCTTTGCCTTATCCTCTTCCGACAATTTTTTATAGGTAGTCCCCCTTCGGTTTACAAGATCATCGAGAGAAATTTTCGATAAAAAACCACTAAGCAAGTCCAAGCTTGGAGCCTGTTTTTTATAGTCGATAAATTGATAGCTCATTCCGTTTGTTTCAAAAAACTCAAAGGTCTTTTTCATGATATTACAGTTTTTGATACCAAATATCTTTGTACTCATAACAATCCTTTAATTTTTCTTAAAAGACAAACTTCGCCTTTCTTTAACATTTTGACCAACTACAGCTTACCAAAAGTAACTAAAAACAAATCTAGTAATCAGTTACCAAATTCAAAAATAGGAAATCTTTTGATCAATCTCCAGTCGCAACGCCGCTTTCCATCTCAACTAGCCACTTCCAAGACTGTAAAAAATAAAGAAGTAACTGATCTATCCAATTGCAAATTGGATGGGATAATTGGCAACTAGGCCAATAGGCTGTACTTGGTGTAGCATTTTCCCTAAAGCCATATATCATTGCAGCCTATTTGGCCACATATATGAGCGATCGATTATTCAATCGCCCTGATTGAAACCCATGATTGTCTACTTGCTAGCACCTTGTTCGGTAAATCGCAGGGAATACTAGCTGTAGCTACAAAAGACACACAGCGCCGCTTCTTTGGTGACACCGAAGCCCGGGATTTAGTAAGCCCTACACCCTTAGTCTGATATAATACGCACCCCCTTAAGCAACCTTTTGAACACAACGAAAACGTATCCGCAATGCTAAATACCTGTCCTTTTACAAAGCCCCCGAACGCTAATAAGGCCGTCGACGCTCCACCGTAAAAGGGGACTGAATCTGCTTTAAACACGTCCACCTATATCGCCGAAGGCATATATCACTCGCCAACCCTGACCATCCCCAGATACCCCCTAAAATCGGGTAGGAGAAACGGGATTAATTCCCGTTTCGACCTCCCACACCACCCTACGTACCGTTCGGTATAGGGCGGTTCCTTGCTTTTACACCTCGAAAGGCGAATTTGGCGTTGTTTTCAGTTATCCTTCTATGGAATCACTCTTATCTATCCCTCGGATTCCGTCCAATTTTTTGATAAGGAGCCTCGTTGCCGAGCATCTGATCCTCTTTTTCCGGTAACATTCATTTACTGCCTGACTGCAAGGTTCGGGCCTTCCCAAACCAACCCGTGGTCCGGTACTTTGCCCTCTGCTGATTTCTCATGGCTAGCTTTACACCGTATGCCCGAAAAAAATATCCGACACACGTCCATGAGACCTCCCCAGGTAAGAACGATAGCTTTCTCCTCATATACCCGCTACATTTACCAGGGTGTCTCCGAGCAGTATAGGACTTTGGTTTGGTGTGCAACCTCGTCCGGACAACTATGGCCTTATATGTAGTTTCTGTTCGTCAGGCCGAGAATTTGCCGCCGGCTTCCTTCAGATTCCACCTCACGATGGACACCCTTGCCTTAAGCTAACACTTCCAACTGCCAAGGCGTGTTCGGGACTTGCACCCTATAGCTAACGCCCATGCTGGGCGCACACAAAAAAAAACCAGGAGTTTTCCTGAGGGAATACTCCTGCAACACCCTTTTGAACTCGGCGAAACCCTGCCCGCCAGGTATCCGTCCCCCTAC
>NZ_JACVCV010000025.1 GCF_017811155.1 Lunatimonas salinarum
CGCCTTCCTTGTCCACGATAAAATCGTCAAAGGCAAAATCCATATCAGGAAAATCTTTGTGGTCAAGAAAGTTGCTTACCTTAAATAGAAAATCTCCGGTATTCTTAAAACACAATACTGATTTGGCAATATGTCTATCTAAAATATAAATCCTGTCTCCATGCTGTATCAGCTTATCTATTTTTCCAATTAGTGCTTGTTCATTTAATTCCAACTGAATGATTTTATTGACATCTACTACATCGGACAAATTTACATCAACCATATCCTTAATTTGAAAAGGAATGGTTTTGACTTCTCCGTTCTCAACTACCTTAGGAGGGTCACATGAAAAAGAAAAAACCAAAACCAGTAATGTTAATATGTTCTTCATTCCTTAATCTTTAAAACAATTAGCTCCATAGTTGGGGCCAGGGAAATTGTTCCAACAACAAGCGTAACATCCCCCCTCAGTTACACAGGTAACTTGAAGTTTTCTAGATACACCCAATACTTCCACGTCAAGTAAGCATTGAGAAGCACCTGGCCCTCCTGCTGTACATGACACATCGATAGGTTTTGGCATACAATTTCCACCACTTCCATTTTCACCCTGCGCATAAGCCCTATTCCCCAGTTCAATCAAGGTCAACGAAGGCAGCGTCTTATCCTTCTCAAATTCTAAGCTGATCATGATGTTAAGTACCAGCATAACGCCGAATGCACCCGCAGCGACCCACCGCAGCCATTTGCTTGCTTTTAGATAATTTTTCATCTGTTTATAATTTGTCTTTAAGCGGTCAGATGGAATCTCGCACGTATTACAATCGTTCCTCCGTGTGTCGCTTGCGTCGTGCTCGATTTCATGTTGTTATTATTTAAATGAACAATAAAATATTTACGAGATAAAATTAAGCTAATAAAAATTACGATGAAACCAAAAAAATAGGACAAAACCGGACAGGGTGGTTTATTACTCAGTTCGTTTCTTGGTATTGTTTCAAAATGAGGTTCATGTCCGCTTTGATATCATACACTGCGGATGAAGGGATCTTGGGATCTTTTTCCAGCAGATAACATGCAATCGGCAGCAGTTTTCCGGTTTGCCCTGTCTCCGAATAAAGTTTTGCCAACAAGTACCCTGCATAAAAACGGTCAGGAAGCATGTCCACAGCCAGTTGATAGGCCTCCTCCGCCTCCTGATACAGCCCCAGGGCGGGGATTGACAGACATCCATCCCACCCTCAACCCCAAAGTGGGTTGAACAAGTCCTGCGAACCATCTGTCCATCCGTGGAGAAGATTTCCCTTGACAAACCCGCTTCCAAATAATGGATTGAATGCGAGGTTATTTTATCCTATAAAGTCATTTACGTCAAGTTCAACCCCATCCGGGGTTGGAGGTAGTAGGTAGTCCCGCTGCCGTGGGTTGCCACCCACGGTTATTGTTGTTCAGGCCCTACAGGCCTGGTTTCGGGAACCGATCCGACAAGGCTAGAAAAATTTCCACATTAGATTACATCTGATCCAAGGTTAGAGTCGACCGGCTATTCGATAATCGTGGTTCCCCTACGATTATTAATGTTCTGGGACTACAGGCCTGAGTTTAACTATAAGATCTGGAAGAGACCAGACGGAAATCGCGTCAGCATTGTAAATTTCATAGTTATACTCGTCCAATTTACAACCTCTCCGGCTTAAACCCCACAAACACCATCTGATTTCCCGAGGGGTTATCGTCGGGATGGTTAAGAGAAAGGTACAGCTTGCCGTTATGGGTAAAGTACGCGGGGCTACGGCTCTGGAGTCGTTCAAAACTTTGCTACTGGTATTTTCGAATCCTTCTCGCAACAAGAGAGGCAAATCCACCTCTATTTCCTTTGCGTCTTAGCGCCTTTGCGTGAACCACTCCTCCCGGAAAAACTGGAGCAGATCTATTGAAGATAACAATCCAACGCCCCTGCAGAAGCTAGAAGCCTTTTCTACTCGTTTTTTTGATTCCTTCTCATAACGAGAGAGACAAATCCACCTCTATTTTCCTTTGCGTCTTAGCGCCTTTGCGTGAACCTCTTCTCCCGGAAAAACCGGAACAGCTCTATTGAAGAATGCAGGGCTATTGCCCTGAGGTAGTTAGAAGGCTTTGCTATTTGTATTTTTGATTCCAATTGGGACCGAGGTCGACGAACATATCCCCTCTATTTTCCTTTGCGTCTTGGCGCCTTTGCGTGAATCTCTTCTCCCGGAAAAACCGGAACAGGACTTTTGAACATGGCAGAGCTACGCCCTTGGGGTGGTGCAAAAAATTTGCTACAGGTATTGTTGACTCCTCCTCGCAACGAGAGAGACAAATCCACCCCTATTTTCCTTTGCGTCTTAGCGCCTTTGCGTGAACCTTATTCCCGGATATCCTGCCACAACAAATGGCTTGACGAATTTTGCGTTGTTCAAAAAAGGAAAAGACAATCGGGTGTAGTGGATACTACTCCCTGTTCGGGAGAATAGATCCTACTACCTCTGGAAGAACTAGTGATAAAAAGTAAAGCCCGGAACACGGCTCCGGGCTTAGCTATTTATTAGGTAAAACCGATTCTATCGGCTACTTTCTTTTTTTACTTTTCCACCCACTCCACGCCGGTATCTTTCCAGCTACGTGACGCGGCAGAGTCGAGCACGGCCTGACATACCTTCTGTGTTTCGTAGGCGTCTCGGAAGGTAGGATGACAGGGCTCGCCGGTCTCCAAGCTCTTGAAGAAATCGGCCACCTGATGGATAAAGGAATGTTCATACCCTACACTGGTACCGGGTATCCACCAACGGTTCATATAGGGCTGATCGCCGTCGGTCACGTGGATGGACCTCCAACCTCTTACGATCGAATCATCGCTATGGTCAAAGTATTCCAGCCGGTTCATATCGTGCAGATCCCAACGGATAGAGGCGTGCTCTCCGTTGATTTCGAAGGTATATAGCGCCTTGTGTCCACGTGCATAACGGGTAGCTTCAAACAAGCCCAGGGAACCGTTATCAAAGTGGCAGTGGAATAGGCAGGCATCGTCAATACCAACTTTCTTCTTCTCTCCGCTACCTTGATGCACCCGCTCCTTGATAAAGGTCTCCGTCACCGCGGAAACGTCCTTGATACCACCGTTTAGCCACATCGCTGTATCCACACAGTGTGCCAACAGGTCACCGGTAACTCCGGATCCAGCTGCGTCCACATCCAACCTCCACAGCGCATCCCCCCCCTGAGGCAAATCCGGACTGATGGTCCAATCCTGTAGGAAATTGGCCCTGTAGTGGAATATTTTTCCCAATTTACCGGATTCCACCACCTGCTTGGCAAGCGTAACCGCAGGAATACGCCGGTAGTTGTACCAAACGGTATTTTTCACTCCAGCCTTCTCGATCACCTCCACCATCTCTTTGGCTTCATCCAACGTACGTGCCAGTGGCTTTTCGCAAAGGATCATCTTACCGGCCTTGGCGGCGGCGATGGAAATTTCGGCGTGGGTGTCGTTGGGCGTACAGATATCCACGGCGTCTACATCGTCACGCTCGATTACTTTTCTCCAGTCTGTTTCGTAGGAGGCATAGCCCCACTGCTCGGCAAAGGCTTTGATCTTTTCCTCCCTACGTGAACAGGCTACCTGCAACACTGGACGGTATTCGTATTCGGGAAAGAAGTCTCCCAGTCTTTTATATCCGTTGGTATGGATTCTTCCCATCAAACCCGTACCGATCATGGCAATTCGTATTGGCTTCTTTTCACTCATGGTTATTTCACATTTAACGTTAAAACTACATCAAAGAAAATGCGGAGTCTATTCACTCCAGCCGTGGGCGTTTCGCACCTTGATCAGCGCTGCCAAGATATCGTTCCAGGTTTGCTGCTTGCCCATGACGGCGTTGGGGAACATACAGCCATCCCAGCAGATATGCTTGAAGGCTTTGGTAAGATTACCGTTTTCATCCCTCAGCCAGTGTGCAGCGTCTTCCACTACATTGAGCTTGCCATGGGGATCGGTAGCCAGACAGTGGCGACCGGTCTTATCGTGTGAACCGGATCCAAATACAGAACCGTCGTTTTGAGCTACGTGAAAGTCGATCGTCCAGGGACGTAGGGCTGCTGTCATTTCTTTCAACGCCGCGGTCAGCACACTTCTGTCCTGCCAATCGTATCCCTCTGGCAATATCCTGTGCTCCGGAAAGTTATATCCCATGGTATAGAGCAGGGTATGGGCCATATCAGCCTGAAAGCCCAAATTCGGACTGTTTACCGATTCCAGCGTTTCCAGCATCGTTTTCCAAGAGTGCATACCTCCCCAGCAGATTTCGCCTTCGGCAGCCAGCCTCTCCCCGTAGTTTCCGGCGATATTGGCAGCTTCTTTTAGCGTCTCCACAATGATTTTCTGACTTCCCTTGGGATCCTTCGCCCATTGTTCCGGACTACTTGCGGTATCCACACGCACAATCCCGTACTCTCTAACGCCAAGGTCTTTTAGCTTTTGGGCAAACTTGCAGGACTTCTCCACCATATCGAGGTAAGTCGCTCTATCTTCGTCGGAGCCCAGTATGGGACCACCCCAGATGGGTGCTACCACACTGCCGATCTTCAAGCCTAAAGCCGAGACTTTATCCGCCAGCCTCTTGGCCTCGTCATCTCCGCCTTCCAAGTTTACATGGGGTTCAAACAACCCCACATCCACACCGTCAAACTTGACACCGTCTACCTCCGCATTGGCGGTGAATTGAAGCATCTCGTCCAGTGAAATTACCGGCTCGGAATCAGGCCCTTTACCTACAATCCCAGGCCAAGTAGCATTATGTAACTTTGGAAAATTATTTTGGGACATAATTAAAATGGTTTTAGGTTAACTAACTGATTAATGTACTAATAGAAGTAAGGCAGATAAAAATAATGCATTTACCCTAGAGTATACGCATATTTTAACGCCTTTCTCCAATAGATGTTTACAATTTCAGATCGGGATTGTTCGGGCCGAAATGCTTAAGCATCACGATGGGGTCCGTCTTGGAGAGATTGGTGATCTTCACCCCTTCCATGGCGGCTTTTTCCGTCACAAAGTACTCGTCGTGGGTAAGCTGCCCGTAACGGATCAAAGCCGGGGTTTCTATATCCCACACCCCTATGGTGCCGTGCCCCTGCATCATGATAAAGCCGTAGGCGGCGCTGTCTTTGATAACGACCGTCTGTCCTGGGAGGACGGTTAATTCCTTCGCGGAAAAATCAGCCGAACGGTAACAAATCCACTTGTCAATGTATCCAGCCGCTTCCATTTCCTCCAACGGCTTAACCGGAATAGGCTCCATAAAGCGCGTCTCAAGCAGGTTGGGGTTAACGTTCAATTCCCAATCGATCACCTCCATCAACTGATCATAGTCTCCGATTCGATCTTTGGGCGTGCCCTTCCAAAGCAGTTCTTCCGGAATAATCGCCTCATTTACCAGCGACTGATACATGGCAAATACGTCAGAAGCCTTCTGCGGCTCATAGGTACACAAGCTTCCCGGCGCATGAAGCATCCCCGGAGGCACATCCCATCCGGTTCCCGGCTGCAGTCTGAAAGCTTGGGAATAGTTGGTGATTTTGTTATCCCCTTTGGTAAAATTCATCAAGCATTCTTTGATCTGCTCTTTGGTGGTACCTGGCGCAATGCCAAAGAAGGTGTAGGGGAAATCTCCCCCATGGTTGTTCAACTGGGGCGGGAAGTAATAGGCCTCGGGCTTGCCTTTTTGGCCTACTTTGGCGGCATGCTCGTCGTTGTGGTGTATGTGGTGGGGAAGGGGCCCCATGTTGTCAAAAAACTTGGAGTACATAGGCCAGCTTTTGTACTCGTTCCAGATCCGGTCACCGATGATGGCTCCTTGAAGCTCGTCGATTACATCCTTCAACAGAATCAATTCCTCCTTACCCTCAGGCCCCACTACCACTTTACTCAAGCCTTCGTCTTTGCCTGTTAGCGGGCCGTTTTCGGCGGGGGTGGTGGATGAAAACCAGCGCTCGTCAATGCCGCCGCGCTCGCCGCCCAAGATATAATAATCATCCGGATGCAGCTTGATCCTTCTTCCGGGTACGCAAAATGAACGTGGAACCCAGTTAGGAGCCAGTCTCAAAATGCCCTGGCCTTCTTCTAATGCTTTTTTTGCCAAACTCATAGGTAGTAAATCGATTTATTGTTAGTTATTTTAGATGGAATTCCATTTCGTCAGTATCTCTATGGCAGCGGGTTCATGCAGTACTTCAAAATCCAATCTGTAGCTGCGTGACTCTCCAGGCTCCAAGAAAATCAATGTTCCCTCCTCCCGGGCTTTGGCCTGTCCTATGGGCGGGTTGGTGCCCGGCTCCAAGGCCATCACGTATTCATTTGTGCCCCAGTGCTGCCAATTGATTAACCAAGGCAATTGTTTTTTCTGAAATGCAATCTGTAGCGCAAAGCCTAGGCGTGGGTTGTGTACTCCGGTGAAGCAGCGCCCACTGCGATCTGCCGCCACGTCTATAAAGGCCACGTCTTCCCCACTGCCCGCATGGTCTGCGCGCGGTGCTGGGCAGGCTTTGAAATTGTTGGACGGGTTAAAGATTCGGTTGTTGGGATCTTGATCCCTTGCATGCCAGTGTCCGGACCACACGATTTCTGCCCCCTCATCGAGCAGCGGCCACCCCAAGTTCAGGTGGTACAAAAGCATGTGCGGTGCCTGCGTATTTCCCCGGTTGATCACTTCGTCCTCCACACGAAGGGAGGGATTTCCAAGCGTTCCACTGATTTTTCGTCGAAGCAGCAGGTGGGGGCCAAACACTTGGCTTTCAAAGATCTCTCCTATAAGACAGAAATCCATTTTTCCCATCAAGGGATCTGGTTGGTCTACCTGAACTAGCTCCGCCGGTGTATTGCTGATTCTGCCATGAAGTCCCCTACTGCCGAAACCATCGTCTTCCGGGCCCCCGACATGGCACAGCCCGCAGGTAGTCATGAGACCACCACCAAAGGTACGCAGCCAATCTATCCCCCGATCCGACATAGGCTGGGGATTGACCGGACCCGAATGGCTCATCCAAGCGAGGGAATGCTGCTGGTAAAAGGCCTCAGCAATATCCATGCCCCGATCCAAAAGCACTTTATAGCGGAGACCGGCACCGGTATCTATCCAAGCAATCCGGCTGCCCTTTGCAGGACCATTGTCCAAGACAGCCAGCTCTATTCCTCCCACCTGACAGCGGTTTCCAACCTTTCCGCGCATCCTGTGCTTTAACTCCTCTGTATTGTTGTCCATGTTATTTTTTTCCACTCCCAATATAAGCAATCAAAAGCTAACCACTATCCTGCTGTGTCGGGTACTCCGAGCACAGTTGGGAAGTGGTTAGCCTGCACAATTAAAATCCGCCACTAACTGCCAAAGAATCTACTATTATTTCGAAAAGCAAACGCGTGGAAATGGAAACCCTATCTTATTCCAACGGGAATTCCAGCATAATATTCGGTCACCAAGGAACACTTGATTCAGGTGGATTAAAGTTCTTTCAAGTACAAATTTTTTAACTCAACCTTCATTGGAGGGCCCACATGAACCTGAATCCCCAAATAGCCGGAATCTGCCCGGTTAGCCGGATCCTCGTCGGTCACGTCACTCATCAGCACGCCGTTGATGTAGTGCTGCAGTCGATTTCCTTTGATGACCAAATGAAAGGTATTCCAGTCTTCCGCGTTGATTTTTTCCTTAAGCGCATCTCTGTCACCCAACTCTTCGATCACTTCCAAGCCCTTCCATGCATTCCGTTCCACGTACTCTCGGGGGTTCCCTCCTCCCGGCTGGGGATTGATTTTGGTTTTCTGTCCACGATAGGCAAGCGTGGTACGCTTACGCTCTTCGTAGTTTTGTCCGGTATAGGCATTTCTACCATCGATGTCGGCTTGGTAACCTCTTAGTGCGAAGGGAACGTCCGCCAGCCGGTCACTACGATATTGAATACCGGAATTTCCCCGCTCGGAGATACGAAACTCTCCTTTCAACTCGAAATCCGAAGGCTGTCCACCCTCCCAGATCAAAAAGGTATTTGCTTTAAGCGGGGTATTTTCTGTCAGTTCGCCGACGATACTCCCATTTTCGACGCGCCAGTAAGTGGCGTCGCCCTCCCAACCGGAAAGGGATTTGCCGTCGAAGATGGAGTTAAATCCATCGTTGCTACCGGATTGCGCAGCGCGCTGCCCGTTACAGCTGAATACTACAAGGGCCACAAAGGCCATCAGAGGTAAGATGTTTTTTATCATGGTACTGTTCTTTTTGGTAATAGCCGACCGACCATCATAGCAGGAGGCCATGGTATAATCAAAAAAATCAGGAAGGCTGCTTTCCGGAAATCCAGGTGGTGCCGGATGACACGCACAGATCCCGCAAAGCAGGCTTACCTGATCGATAGTTGTTTATTGGAATACCTCGTGCTCCGGATTACCTCCAGAAATCAGGTAGGCCATTAAGTCCTTTAATTCCTCTTCGTTCAGCCGGTTGATCAGACCTGGAAGCATCACCGAAACCTCCGAAACTTTGGTCGATTTCACCTGGCTCTTGGGTATCTCCCTTAAATCGTTAGGAGCAAAGGGATTTTGGGACACATGATACACCCCGTCTTCTTCGGTAATCAACCTGCCCACCACAGTGGACTCGTCGTTCATTACAAAGACAGTCGCTTCATATTGATCCGAAATCTCGGAACTGGGGTTGATGGTGGCATCCAGGATATCCCTTGGCGAAAAGCGTGTTCCCAGCTGCGTCAGGTCGGGACCCACTGCACCGCCCTCACCACGCATGGCATGGCAGGATTGGCAAAGCGTGGCCTGATACATGGCATGGCCCTTCTCAAAGTCCCTGCCAGCGAGCTGAGCCATCAATGGTTCTGCTTCCTCAACCGTCCATCGACGTCCGGGTCCTTCCGGCTGAACAGCCGCCACTTGAAGATCATTGCCACTACCTGTGAGCCTAGCAGCTCCTGACATCTCGTTGTAATGGTCAAATTTATCCTTGGGAACAGTAGCCAACGCCATTTTCCTGGCACGATCGATAAAACCTACGTAGCTTCTACCGCCTTTGTATTGGAAAGCGTTGTCTATCCAAGTGAAGTACTTTTCGTAATTCTGGTCATTCCATCCTGCTTTGGCACCTCCGAGCACCGTCGCATAATAGGTCTGCTGTGCTGGAGGCACTGCTGCCAACATCCCGGCAATATCCAATCCGTATTGGGGATTCCTCATGATCAAATCAGAGGATGAGGTAAACGTTTTCTGGAAGTTTGGATCATCTTCCGCATTATCCAGCATGGCCAACAGCTTAGGCACCGCGGAAGGTGCTTCTAACTTGACCAAGACCTTGCCCATTACGCGGTTTAGTCGGTTGGTAGAAGCCGGGAAGTTCGGATCCAAATAGGCAATCACCTTGCTTCGCATGGCACCTGCTGGGTTATCATGGCGAAACAACACCACCTCAAATGCTCGGACAAGGTTCATTTGATCTTCTTCACTTAGTGCCGCAAAATCTGGCTTCATCAATGCTTCCAACATGCCGTTTAACTGGGACTTGCTCCCGTGCCTTGCCAGTGCGATAATCGCATGTGCCAAGGCTCTGGGATTTTCTTCGGCCAATGCCTTTGCTTGCCACTCACTTACCGGCTGATGCTCCACAGCGATACGTGCAGCATATTGGACAAAGCGATCCGCATGGCTTAGGTAGGGCCATGCGGCCTCTATGGCACCCGCCTTAGGTCCGCCTACGTGGAATTCCTCTAGCATACGGCGGATTTTGTGTTCTTCCGGAAGATCAGCTTCCTTAAGACCCTGCGACGCCTCGTTACTTAAGTCGCCTTTATAGTACACCCGATAAAGATCCGACTCCAGTCTACGTCCACCCGTGGCAAAATAAAATGCGCCATCAGGACCGAAAATACCGTCCGTCAGGGGAAGTGGAGATCCGGAAATGAACTCTTCCGCTTTCACAGCATAACTACCTCCCTGAGGGGTCATCTGCATGGCATAGATAATCCCAAAGCTCCAGTCAAAAGCAAAGATGGACCGCTTGTATTTATCGGGGAAATTGGATTTGGCACCAGAGACCACGTTAGTTGGTGAACCCTGTCCAATGTTTAAGATGGCGGGAAGATTGTCGGTATAGTCTGGAGACCACTTTTTATTGCCGGTTCTCCAGCCAAATTCACTGCCACTGGTAACGTGGTTGATACGGGTGGGTCGGTACCAAGGCATACCAAAGTCCCATTCCATATCGGAATCGTAGGTGAAAATGTCCCCCACTTCGTTAAAGGCGATGTCGAATTCATTTCGGAAGCCTACGCTGACAAGCTCCCAATGTTTGCCTTCCGGGTCAATCTTGGCAATCCATCCTCCTGGGGCACCCCGGCTATTGGCATGCCCTCTGGGATCTTTGATCTCTGGAATCAAGTTATCATCTTCCCAAACCCGTGGAATGCGGTAGTGGTCCATCTCGGGCACATCGATGTGGTTACCGACCACGATGTACAAGGATTGTCCATCTGGAGACACCACAATACTGTGGGGGCCGTGTTCTCCTTGCCCTCCGGTAAAAGTCCTCACTTCAATCACTTCGTCAAACTGATCGTCACCATTGGTATCCTTCAGGCGATACAACCCGGTTGCTTTGTCAAACTGGTCATTGGGATTGTGGTTTACCATCACGTAGAGGCTGTTGAAGGCATAGGTAACCGCCTGGGCAAATCCCATTCCCAACTTTTCCTCCCCGTTCGGACCAATCTTTAACTTTTCCACTTTGGGGGTCAATGAATCGGATCCTATGGCAGGTATCTCAAGGCGATAAATCGCACCATACTGATCGGAAGTGATCATCCTTCCCTTATCGTCAAAGGTCATTCCCACCCAGGATCCCTGATCGTTTACGCCAGGGCTATACAGGTGTTCTACCTCAAACCCAGAAGGAAATTTTAATTTATCCACCTTGGGATTGGGCTCCCGTGTTTCTTCCTGACCACCGCAGGCAAAGAGCAGTGCGGCGATAAGCAGCACCGGGAAGTGCTTGAATACGAGTTTATAATTCATTGGTTATCTGTTATTGTTGTTATTTCGTGTATCGATTTATCATACAGGGTGAAACGGACTTGAAAGTTATCGCATATTATTGGCAAACAAAAACCGATGGTGGGATGAGTGTGCCATTTATAAATTTAGGCCTGCTGTTGAATGAAACCAAGTAAGCACCGGAGGGCAATTTATATGCTGCCATTCCGGTGCTTAAATTTTGACAAACTACCTGTATTTCAGAAATATCCGATTAGAAGTGCGGAGTGATTTCTGCTTCTGCAGCTGGTAGTGCATAGTATTTAGTGATGTTGGTAAAGGCAATAGATCGAAACGTAGCTCCGGCAGGATAGTAGTAATCCAGCGGATTGGCCAGCGCACGTGCGCCAAAATCACCAATGATCTCCTGCACCCTGTCCGCCCGGGTAATGTCAAACCAGCGCTTGTTTTCAAAGGCCAATTCTACCCTTCTTTCCTTAAAGATGGCTTCTCGCATATCGGCCTGCCCGGATGCGGTCGAATTTGCTAATCCGGCACGGTTCCGAACCTGATTCAAGTACCCTGCAGCCTCTACTGTCTTACCCTGTTCATTCAAAGCTTCCGCTAAGAAGAGTAACACCTCCGCATAGCGGTAAATGGGCCAATTCATGCCATGAACATTGTGCAGGGCATGATGCTTGGCGTATTTCTTTATGTATGGATATACCTTATCTTCCCGGTCACTGCCTGCTATCTCAACATAAGCGATGGAAGCATCCTTTCTCAGGTCGCCTTCCTCATATGCCGCAATAATATCTGGGGTAGGAATATTATTTCCTTCACCGTCCAGCGGCTGCGGGTTGGAAGTACCGGTAATGGGCTGCAATTCCTGCAAAGAAATGGGCCGTGGCATAAAGCTGTACAGGAAACTACTATGCAAGCCCTCTGGGCCTTCCAGAAACTGGATCTCGAATAGAGACTCCGCATTGTTTTTATTGCCCACACTTTCGGAAAACACATCCTCGTAATTGCCGATCAACGAATACTCCCCGCTATTGACAATACCCTTCAGCAGAGTCTCAGCTTCTGCCCAGCGCTTCTGGGTTATAAATACGTCTGCCAGCAACATTTGGGCGGCACCCTTGGAGGCACGGCCCACACCCTGCTGTGAACGCACAGGGAGCAAGTTAACAGCAGATTGGATATCACTGATCAACTGTGCATAAATCTCAGATTCCGGAGCCAAAGGCTGGGCCGCTTCTTCCCGGGTAGTCACCGGGACTAAATGCAGCGGAACACTTCCGAAATACCGGGCCAACTCGTAATAGGCGTATCCGCGAAGAAATAGCGTCTGCCCTTTTAAATTGTCCTTCGCTGCCTGATTGAATTCGACCTGGTCGATCTGGCTCAAAATCTGGTTAGCACGTGCAATGATCAGGTAATCCTGTCGGTATTGGTTCAATACGTGTGTGTTGGTCGTAATTCCCTGATCATCCGGCAAGCAGTGGTCGGAGATATCTTCCTGTTGCTCTGTAGCACCAAAGTTAATATTACGGGCATAGATGGTATTGTCCGAGCGCATCTCACACAACAACCAAGATCGGGTGTTTGCGATCGTCCGTAGCGGCGCATAGGTAGCATTTACGGCTTGTTGGAAATCAGATTCTGTTTTGTAAAACGTCGCCGAACTTAGGGATGTTTCTGGGGCAATTGTCAAGAAGTCTTCGCAACTTGACATAATTATTCCCAATAGTGCTATATATATCGATATTTTTTTCATTTGTCGGTCAATTTAAGGTGAAAGTGGCTTTAGAACGTAAAGTTTGCACCTATGGTAAAGGTACGTGGAACCGGGTATCCGGTCAAGTCGATTCCTGGACTCAGGTTTCCACCGTCTCCTTGTCCGTTGTCTTGCTGGCTAACCTCCGGATTGGGTCCTCCCCAATAAGGTGTAAAGATGTAAACATTCTGCACGGAGGCATAAAACCTGGCCGCCTTTACCACATTCGCGATGGCCCCTGCATTGAAGCCAAGCGTGATGTTTTTGATGGAAAAGAAGGATGCATCCCAAACAAAGTTGCTGTTTGCCCAATCTCGTTCGATACCGGTTACGTTTCCGCCACCCACAGTGGTTCCGAAAATTCCCTCTCCCGGATCTTCGGGCGAACGGAAGCGGTCAGTCGCTTTACGAACCATATTGAACACGCCGTCCAGGTTGGCGGTACTAAACAAGTGGCGCATGTACAGCTGATTTCCGTGCGATCCGGAAGTGATGATATTCATGTCCCACTTTCCATACTTGAAGTTGTTGGTGATGCCATACGTGAAATCCGGAAAGGGATTGCCAATGATCGTACGGTCGTCGTTGTTTCCACCGATCGTGATGATCCCATCTCCGTTGATATCTTCCAACTTGATCGAACCTACCCTAGAACGTCCAGGTACCTGAGGAGAACTGTTCAGATCTTCCTCGTTCATGTAGTTCCCTAGTTTTCTCAGTCCGTAAAACTGTCCGAACGGCTGCCCCACTTGCGTAATGTGGAATTGACCGTAAACGCGATCGATCCCTTCTGCCAGCGCCATTACCCGGTTACGGTTAAAGGAAATGTTTGCATTGGTGGTCCAAAGCAGTTTTCCCTGCGTGTTTCGGGTCGTGACTGAGAATTCATGTCCCCAAAACTTAATCTCTCCAATGTTATCGGTGATGCTACCGAAGCCTGCTTCCTGAGGTATCTGCACATTATAAAGCAGGTTGGTAGTATTCTTGGTATAAAAATCATACACAAACTGAACACGGTCATCAAACAAACCCAGGTCCAATCCGACATCAAACTGATGGGTTGTTTCCCATCCCAAGAAAGGGTTTTGGAGTGAGGTAACCGCCGCTCCAGGTACCACAGTATTGTTAAAAACGTGATTTACGGTATTGTTTACCAGGGCGTACTGCGTGTAATTACCGATGTTATTGTTACCGGTTACTCCGTAGCTACCCCGCATTTTCATGAAGGAAACTTTGTCACTGGTACTAAGGAAGCCTTCGTCAGACACCACCCATCCTGCAGATACGGAAGGAAATACCCCCCACCTGTTTTCCGAACCAAATCGGGAAGATCCGTCGGCACGGATGGCAGCCGTCAATAAGTACTTGCCTTGGTAATTATAGGTTAGTCGGCTTAGGAAAGAGGTCAATGCCCACTCCTGCACGTCAGAAATCGTACTTCCTCTGTTAATGTTTAGCGCACCCTGTATGGTTGGTAAACGATCGTCTGCATAGGTATCTCCCACCACTTGAGTACGATCCAATCGGAAGTACTGGTTGGTAAATCCGCCCAACAACTGGAAGTTGTGATCGTTGATCGACTTGGTATAGGTTACTGTGTTTTCGTTCAACCAGCTGAAGATTTCCCGATCATCCCGTGTCGAACGCGCTACCGTGGGAATGGCTTGGTTCATCCCCGGCGTGGCCGTTGACGGATTGAAGTAAAAGAACCTGTCGTTTCTGAGCTCCGCGTTGATGGTCGATTTGAGTTCCAGCCCCTCGATAGGTTGGTACTGAATGTAGGCATTGGAAAGCAAGTTGGTCTCTTTGGTCTCATTGGTAATTTCCAAGGCTGAACGTACGTAATTTGGATAGGCGAAGATGTTACCGGTTTCACTGGGAAACCGATTAAAGTAGGTTAGTTCCCCGTTTTCGTCGTATATAGGCATGTTTGGCCAGGTATGCAAGGCATTAAATAAAATACCCGTACCCCTGGACCCATCGGTTCTGGGGATATTGTCACGAATGTAGGTGGGGGCCAGGTTAAACCCCACGGTTAGCTTGTCCGATACTTTGAAGTCGGAATTGATTCGCAACGAAAAGCGCTCATAGTCGGTGTTCAGTACAACGCCTTCCTGGTCAAAAAACCCTGCCACAATCGAAGTCCGCATTTTTTCGGTATTGTTGTTAATTGTCAGATTATAGTTGGAAATCGGTGCGGTCTGAAGCAAGGCATCGTACCAGTCTTGGGTTTGTCCTTCGTATTGGGAAGGATTCTGAAACATGGCAGGCACAGGACGTCCCGCATCTTCGAAGTATTCCTTTTTAAACTGTGCAAACTCCACGGCGTCCATCATTTCTAAGCGGTTATAATGAGGTACGTTTTGCAGTCCCCGGTACACATTGAGAGATACGCTTGACTGTCCGGCCTTGCCTCTTTTGGTAGTGATCAGCACGACACCATTTGCCGCACGAGACCCGTAGAGGGAAGTAGAAGCGGCATCCTTCAAAACGGTAATGTCCTGAATCTCGTCCGGGTTCAAAGTGGAGATGTCACCCGTAATGGGAAACCCATCCACTACGTATAAAGGCTCACTTCCCGCAGATACCGATAACTGTCCTCGGATACGTACGTTCATTCCTCTGCCCGGCTGTCCAGTAGTTTGATTGATTTGCACTCCGGCCAACTGTCCTTGTAGTTTCTGTGCCATTAAGGGAACCGGAATATCCAACAGGTCATCCCCTTGTATGGTCTGTACCGCCCCCGTGATCTCCTTCTTCAACTGGCTACCATAGCCCACAACCACTACCTCACTAAGGTCGCTCATGGAAGAGGCCAGTGTAATTTCATAGCTCGTCTGCCCGGACAGAACGGGAACTTCTTTGGTGGTGTAACCAATGTAGCTTACCGTCAATACTTCTCCCGGAGACGCATTGACCTGAAACATCCCGTCCAGGTCGGTTACGCTTCCCCGAGTTGTTCCTTTGACCAACACAGATACGCCAGGTATGGTCTCGTTATCACCTTCGGAACGAACTACGCCTGAGATGGCGGATTGTGCCCAGCTGCCCAGGGCGAGCAGCATGGATACAAAAGTAAGGAGCAGCGATTTGCCACTCCCGGTCAAGTAATGATTTACCTTCATAATCATTTGGTTTTTTGGGTTAATAATAGATTTAACGCCAGGCAGTATCCTGCCAAACGTAATTCTAATTAACGCTAAAGTTTTCTATAAACCATCCTGTACTATGCTGCTTCAAAAAATCATATAGGTTAAAAAAAAAGAAAAGCCAGAGAAAATCCCTGTAAGGACCTCTCTGGCTGAATGGACATTCATGGATAGGTTACCTATCCAAAAACGATGCTAGTAACCCGGGTTCTGTCGGGTAGATGGATTAATCCGCATCTGTACTTCAGGGATTGGAAAGAGCACCTGATGCGCCTCAAACACAAAATCATCATTGGAAAAAGGAATACCTCCTCGGGAAGTAGTCGGATTGGCACGCTCCCTAAGCCCGTATGCATTCAGGAAAGAAACCAACTCGGGCGTAGTCATCGTGCGCTTCAGATCCAGCCAACGGTGGTTTTCAAAGGCCAGTTCAATCCTTCGCTCTTTAAGCACCGCCTCCCGGAACGCAGCCTGACTTAAACCGCTCAACGGATCCAAGCCGGCACGCTCCCGAATGGCATTCAGGTAGCCAAATGCTTCTCCGGTGGGTCCGCTAGCTTCGTTGATCGCCTCAGCCAGCATAAGCAACACATCCGCATACCGTATCACCGGCCAGTTGTCATTGGTAACCCCCCGAATCGTATGGGGATGATTGAATTTATTGATAAACGGAACGGGAACCCACTGTCCTTGCAGGTTGGTATAGCCCTCCTGTAAAGACGGTTCCTTTCGCAGGTCTCCCTCTTCGTATGCAGCAATGATATCCCTTGTAGGTGTGTTCCATCCACCCCCTTCCTGGCCAGGAAAGTTGATCACAGCACCACCGGATTCACGCGGTGCAAAGGTGTAAATAAAGCTGCTGTGCACCCCAAACAGGTTGTCCCCTTGGTATTGAATATCCCAAATTGATTCTTTGTGGTTTTTATTGGCTGGCACAAAGATGTCGCCATAGTTTGGAAGTAACTCATACCCTAAGGTAGTCACCTGATTAAGGGCCGCAATCGCCTGCGGGTATTCCTTGCGGGTAAGGTGTACCTTACCTAGCAGCGAAAGCGCTGCTCCTCTAGTTACCCGACCAGTTTGATTGGCCGGATGGCTTACAGGCAACGCCGCGATCGCATCGTTTAGATCTGCGACAATCAATTGGTAAACGGTCTCTACGGGCTGTCGCTCTAACGCAAATGCCTCAGAGGGTGTACTTACCGGTTCCGTTACAATAATCACATCTCCAAAATGCTGCACCAACTGAAAATACAGGTATGCACGGATCATCTTCATCTCCCCCTCTGCCCGCCGTTTTACGGCATCTGAGGCATTGGCGTCCGGTAGGCGAACCAGGGTGGTGTTCACATTGACCATTACACTGTAGATATTGTTGTACAGGGTTGCCACATTCGGTGTAGCAGCGTTGTACTGCCAAAACTCGATCGCTTCCAGGGCCGGCCCGTTACCTCTATTGCCTACATTGAAATGAAGGGTCGTGTTGTCGGAAATGTACTCGTTGTACTGCCATTCGTTATTGAAATGGCCACGAAGCATACCATAAACGCCGGCAACTGCCTGTTCTACTTCTTTTTCATTGCTATAGAAGGTATCGGCCACCAAGACCGTAGGGTCTGTCTTGTTAAGAAACTCATCGCTACAAGAAGCGCAAGCCAACACAATCCCTGCCATTATGGAATAAACTGTTGTATTTTTCATCTTTACTGGGATTATTATTAAAACTTGATGGTCGCACCCAAGGTAAATGTGCGTGGCACAGGGTAACTTTCGTCATCCACACCGATGTTGATACCACCTCGCCGATTTACTTCGGGATTTGATCCTGGATAGGAAGTGATCAGAAAGAGGTTTTCCGCACTTACAAACAAACGGGCGTTGGGTATGACCGGATTCTTGGGAATTGCATAACCTAAGCTTACGTTTCTCAACCACACGTGTGTCGCATCATAGATATACCGGGAGTTGGACTCACGCTGCCATTTCCAGGTATTGGTAGTTGCTCCCACGCCATCTCCAGGATTTTCTGGAGACCTCCATCGATTGATCCCAGAACGGAGGATATTAAATACCCCATCCATGTTCATCGTAGTCGCTTCGATGTTACGCATCACATCGTAGTTAAATGCCCCTGTGAACAGGACATTGAAGTCAAACTTTTTGTAATCACCCCCCAGCGTCAAATTGATGATGTAATCAGGATGCGGATTGCCAATCTCGATCATGTCCTGCTGATCGTAGGAGATAACTCCGTCCCCATTGGCATCGAAGTACTTGTAGGTACCGGGAACAGCGCCATCCTGTTCTGGCCAGGCAGCGATCTCTTCTTCGGTATTGAATATGCCCATCATCCTAAAACCGTGCAGCATGGCCATAGGACGACCAACTTGGGACACGTTGTAAACACTGTAAAATCCACCACTCCAAATCTCATCATTATCTCCCCGTATCTCCAGTACCTTGTTTCGGTTCAGGGTGAAATTCAGGTTACTTCTCAGATTTAATTGGTTGATTCGGGTTCGGTAGTCCAATGCCAGTTCTACACCGCGGTTACGCACACTTCCCACGTTGTCCAGGGAGGAACCAAATCCGGATACGATGGGCATCTCTACCGAGAGCAACATATCGTTGGTAAGCCGATTATAATACTCAGCGGTGAAGATCAATCGGTTGTCAAACATGGCCAGATCCAGTCCGATATCCGTTTGCTCCGATTGCTCCCAGCCTAGGTTGGCATTGGCAAAATTGGCCAACCGCTGCCCATTGGCGATATTACCTCCCAGCACGTAGTTGGAAATAGCCATATTGGACAAGCTGGAATAATTTCCGATTGCGTTGTTACCGGTAATACCATAACTGGCCCGCACCTTCAGGTCAGTAATCCAGTTGGTTTGAGGCATAAAGTCCTCCTCCGAAACCCTCCATCCAGCTGAAAAAGCCGGAAAATTTCCCCATTTGTTGTTTGCACCGAACCGGGAACTACCTTCCCGTCGAATGGATGCCGAAAACAGGTACTTGTCATTAAAGGAGTAGTTTGCCCGGGCAAAATAGGCCAACAGACTCCAAGAGTATTCACCGGAGCTCGATGTCTGCCGAATCGCTGAATTCAGGTAGCGGTTCACATCATTGGGAAACTCGTTGCCGTTGCCTTGCAGGCGCTTGAAGGTTTCTTCTTGGGCGGAATAACCCAGTAGACCTTCTACGCGGTGTTGTCCCAAAACTTTACTGTAGGACAGCAATTGATCCGCGGCAATGTTCAGTACATTATCGGCGCGCTGCATCAGGTTCGCTTCCCGTGGAGGTGGCTGATTAAATCCAGTGCCTGCGAGGGTAGATGGACGATATTCCTTCTGCTCGGTTCCAATCAGCGTAGCATTCACAGAAGTCCGGAATTTGAAGTCTTTCAAAAAGGAAAACTCCAAATACCCATTGCTCAGTACGTTGTTGGTATTCAGTGTACGCTCCATTTCATGCAATTCCTGGACCACGTTTGCCGTACCAAACACCCCATTGGTTCCACCGATATAGGAGTTGAATGTACCATCTTCATTGTAAACTGGATACCGAGGGTCTGCCCAAAGCGCCCTTCCGATCAACGCATCCCTACCGTCGGTAGACGCATAATTTTCCCGAGAATGCGAGGCGGCAATGTTCCAGCCCATGCTCAACCAATCGTTGATCTTCCCGTCAATGTTCGCTCGGACGTTGAATCGGTCAAAATTGGTGTTGATGACCGCTCCTTCCTGATTGATGTATCCTACGGAGATCAATGACCGGATGTCGCCCTTGCCGGCTGTCAAGGTGGCATTGTAATTTTGGAATTTGGCGTTTTGATTCATGATTTCCTGAAACCAGTCCGTACTGTACTGCGTCTGCTCCGGAAAACGGAATTCCAAGGGTATCTCTTCCAAAGAGGGTTCCCTTCCCTCAAAATACCGCACCCGATCCTGGAAACTTTCCTTCTTAAACTGGGCAAACTCAGGTCCATTCATCATGATGGTACGTCGGGAGTCCGGCACATTCGTAAAACCTTGGTTCACGACAAAGTCTATGCCCACCTTACCTTCTTTGGCGGACTTCGTGGTGATAAGGATTACCCCATTGGATCCCCTAGCACCATAGATTGCAGTGGATGCCGCATCTTTCAAAACAGTGATACTCTCGATATCCGCAGGGTTTAGGTTTTGACCCAGAGAGGTACCAATCGGAAACCCATCAACGACGAACAGCGGCTGACTTCCCGCACCCAATGACCCAAGACCCCGAATGGTAATCTCCATTTCCTCTCCCGGTCTTCCGGAGCGCTGCCTCACTTGCACACCGGCCGCCTGGCCTTGGAGCAATCGCGACACGTTCGTGGTAGGCACGTCTCCGATGTTTTCCATGTTGATCACCGATACGGCAGAGGTAATGTCCGCCCTACGCTGGGAACCATAGCCCACTACCACGACCTCTCCCAAGTCCCCCATGGAGGAATTCAACGAAATCTGATAGCTGGTCTGTGTGGTAACCGGCACTTCAGTGGTTTGAAAACCGATAAAGCTTACAGTCAATGTTTCACCGGAACTTGCCTGAATGGAAAAATCCCCCTCCATATCGGTGACAGTACCTCGGTTAGAACCCTTCACCAAGATGGAAACACCCGGGAGTGGCTCTGAGTCCTCTGCGGAAACGACCTTACCGGAAATTACTCCGCCTTGCTGGGCATGGAGGTATCCCGGTATCAAAAGCAATGCACAGAGAAAAAGACAAAGCTTCCCTCTGATCCAACGATCATAAATTTTCTTCATACGACTTAAATTTTGAGTTGATTTGGTTATTGTATTATTTGACAAAACAACTTGAAATAACAAAAATCAGCATAGACAACCATCCTGTACTGTGCTGTTTTTTCAAAATTTATTATGGCGATTAATTATTATGAAAAGTTTTTAAACTGTAAACGCAACACTTTTTCTCACTTTAGTTAAGCAAATCCAACGATGGCAGAAAAACGGATACCCGACCATAGAAGGAATACGCCATCCTTCTTTCAAAGGTGCCGATAGTCAAGTAGAAGAAAAAAGTTCTTGGTTCTCATCACGCTACTTGTGAATAAACCTGGACGTGATGTTAGATCAATTTCCTCCATAGACTCTCCATGGGACCCTGCTTGTATACTTTTAGGTATCCTCTTGACGCATATACCTGCAAACCAAAAACCACTACGCACAACAAAAGCAACCGAGAAGGTGCCAGCGTACCGAAAAGGCCGAGCCCCAAAAAGGTAAATAGAAAAATACCTACAATTGTCTGCATGAGGTAGTTGGTCAATGCCATCCTCCCTGCAAAGCTTACTAGAACGAACAGTTTCGATAGCTTGCTATACTGCACAGGTGAAAAAATGAGCAGGATATAGCCCAAGCTTTGCATTACATCGAACACCACTATCTGTATTCCGATTTTTCCATGGCATGTGTCTGTTATTGCGTTAACCTGATCACAACCTATCCCTACAAATTGATTTTGAATAGTTAGATTGGAACGCTGCTTTGGCGGCAGACACTTAGCCTAAGGAGGATAAGCGAAAATATCAGATTTAATTGCTATTATTGTGTTAGATTTAAGCATAAATTACCTTTATTACTACTATGATATCCCTTATTTCTCCCGCAAGAGCTCAGCAAATCCTGACTACCATCGTGCGAGAAAAACGATTGGCACAGAATTTAACTCAAGAAGGCTTGGCTGACCGGTCGGGGGTACCCGTCTCCACGCTTCGGAAGTTTGAACAAAAGGGCAGCATTTCACTCGAATCCTTCCTCAAATTGATGTGGGTACTTGGAGGATTGGAAGATATGCTGACTGCTTTAAAGGCCTCGAAAACTACTTTCAATTCGATAGAAGAGGTCTTAGCAAAAAACGTTGAAAAAACACGAAAGAGAGGAAGTAGAAAATGAAAGTCGAAATCTCATCAGTGAAGGTCGGTTTGGATTTCGGATCCGGAATACAGTCTGTTGGACGGTTGGCAATTCGTGACCATCGGATATACTTTGAGTTTTCTGAAGAATTTCTGCAAAAGGGAATTGAAATTTCACCCCTAAAATTATCTCGGCAGCGCGGTGTCATGGAATTGCCACTTCGCCCGTTTGAGGGTTTAGCCGGGGTTTTTGCGGATTCTTTACCGGACGGATGGGGACGTTTGTTGTTTGATCGAAAGCTACGAGCAAATGGTATCCATCCGTCAGCTGTTTCCAGTTTGGACCGCCTCACCTATGTAGGCCTTTGGGGATTGGGAGCGTTGGTATATGAACCGGATCAAAGTCAACCGGTAGATGCTCATATCATTGATCTGGATCTTTTGGCCAGTCAAACTCAGGAAGTGCTAAAGGGAAACTCGGAGGAAGTATTGAATGAACTTTTGGCATTAAACGGATCCTCGGCAGGAGCTCGCCCAAAGGCCCTGATAGGACTGGATGATACAAAAAGTGTCATCCATCATGGAGCCAAACAGTTGGGGAATGGACTTGAGCCCTGGATTGTAAAATTTCACAATACACAAGACGGAGAGGATGCGGGGGCAATTGAATACTGCTATGCCATCATGGCGAAGGAGGCTGGTATTGCCATGCCTGATACCCATTTGTTTAATGCTAAAAAAAGTGGAGCCGGCTACTTTGCTGTCAAGCGTTTTGATAGGATCGGTAGCAGAAGGCAGCACATGCACACCGTAGCTGGCTTGTTGCACTCCGATTTCAGAACACCCTCACTTGACTACGAAGATCTCTTAAATCTGACTGGGGCGCTTACCAAAGATATTAGGGAGGTTGAAAAAATGTTCCGCTTAGCTGTATTTAACGTTCTTGCCCACAACAGAGATGACCATGCCAAGAATTTCAGTTTTCTAATGGATCATTCCGGTGCTTGGAAACTGGCACCGGGCTATGATCTCACGTTCTCTGGAGGACCCTCCGGAGAGCAAAGTACATTGGTATATGGCGAAGGAAAAAATCCAGGTATAGACCACTTGACCAAACTTGCCATGGAGGCAAATCTTTCCAAAACAACCGTAATTAACGTGATCGACCAAACCCAAACAGCGTTACGCAAATGGGAATCTTTAGCTTCTGAATTCGGAGTAAGTAAATCAAACATCCTATTGGTTTCCAAATTTCTGAGGATTTGAAAGCAGAGAAAAACCGGTATTCCTAAGTTGATTTAAACGGCATTACGAGACACAATACATCCTACGCTCCGCGAGACCAAAACACCACATAAAAACAAAAGACTGCACTTGGCAGCCTTTTGTGAATTTATTCAATTGTATAGATAGGGCTAAACGACCTAGCCCGTTTGTAAACGGCTCCTTTTAGCGTTTTCTACTAGGATTTACACCCGTTCCAATTTCACCGGATACGTCTTTTTTGATGCCCATTGAGGTACGTAGATGTTGCCATCCCGATCCACACATACATCATGAGGATGCATAAAGCCCATAAATGATCTGTCTTTCCGTTGCTCCTGCAGTTTGCCGCCGACATATTCCGGAGCGGTACCACCTGGCGTGCTGACCACTTTGTCGTTGGCATCTAGGATGGTGATGTAACCGGAATTGGGGTATTCCTGCGTGGTGCTTCGGTACACCGCTGCATACACATTATCGCCGTGCAGAACGGGTCTACACACGAAGGAACCCGGCATGGGGATGGTTTTGAGGTATTTGCCATCCAGTGTGAAGCGCTTATACTGCATATTTCCCCGATCTGTAATCAACAGGGTTGGATTGCTTTTATTGCGTGTATCTACCACGATGCCGTGGCAGCAATTAAACGTCTCGTCCGAACTTCCGGCACCGCCAAATGTCCGAATAAGCTCACCCTTTGCGTTGTACTGCATTACGTGGTTTTTACCGTATCCATCCACCACATAAATGTCACCATTGGCCGGGTTGATCGCAGTTTCTGTAGGCACAAATTGGTTGGGAAAATCGTACTTACCGTTTTCCCGCGGGTAATCCAATTTCATCACTTCCTTACCTTTCAGGTCAGTCTTGATTACCTGATGACGGGCAGTGTCGGTGATGAACAAAAACTCTTCCCCTCCTTCATTGCTCAGGGTGAGTCCATGTGCACCCGGATAGGTGGTACCCCAGCTTTCCAAAAGTTTTCCCGACTTGTCGTATACCAGAATATTGTTTTTGGTTTCGTTGGTCAGCATAAAAAGCCTGCCTTTGGCATCTTCCACCATCTCATGACAGTCGTTTACAGGGTTTTTGCCTGCGTCAAGGACTCCCCAGCCCTCGATGACACGATAGCGGTATGAGCCGTGGCCCAGAATAGTTTCTTTTTTCATAGCATGGGTTTTTTGGATAATGATCGTGGGTGCCACTGCACCAGCTAGGGCGGCAACACCTGTTTTTTTCATAAATGATCTCCGCGATTCTTGTGGTTTTTTCATTGATGGGAAATTGAGTGGGTTAATCTGTATGGTTCATAGTGATCGCTTTACGCCCGAAGGAAACCGTCAAATGGAACAAAAAGGGAAGACCTGCCCGTTATCAGGTCTTCCCTTCCATGGTAACTTAGGCCAAGAGATCCAACTCCGCCTTGCCCAATCCATCCGGTGTGGTATAGAAGGGCCTTTTTTCGATTTCGTAATGCTTCTCGGGGTCTATCCCCAATGCGTGGTACATGGTTTGATGGATGCTATCTATCTTGATTGGCTTTTCGATGGTTTTACAGGGTCGCTCATCCGCTGTCTTTCCGTACACGTGACCTCGCTTGATGCCACCACCAAACATCAGCATGGAGCACCCGTCTGTAAAGTGGCGGTGCATGCCGTAATTCTTCATGTCTTCGATAATATCCGGCACCTCTACTTGATCTTTCACCTTCAGGTCAGGGCGGCCCTCGGTAAGCATATCTCTGCTGAATTCACTCGCCAAAATGATCATGGTTCGGTCCAGCCTCCCACTCTCGTCCAAGTCTTTAATCAACTGCGCAATGGGCGCATCGATCATCTTTTTCATATCTACCAGCCTCGTGTGTCCGTTTTCATGGGTGTCCCAGCCAAAAAACGGCTCGTATTCGGTGGTCACACTGATAAACCGGGCACCCTGCTCAACCAACCGCTTTGCCATCAGGCACCCAAGTCCAAATTTACCGGTATTGTACGCGTCATATTTCTCCTTCGGCTCCTGACTCAGATCAAATGCCTTCGCTTCAGGCGAGTTAAGCAAGATGTACGCCTGCTCCATAGAGCGCTTCAGGGATTCCTTTTGGTAGTCACTTCCAAACTCACCCATGGCACTTTCACTGATGAGGCGCTCGTACAGTTGGTTTCTGGATTCAAATCGTTTGGTCGACATGCCCACAGGCGGTCGCACACTATCGAGGCCACCGGTAGGATCCGGGATCAGAAAGGGACCATATTCACTTCCCAAGAAACCGGCGCTGTGAAAGGCCTTTAGCTCTTCTCCCTCGCCTACCGTAAATCGCTGTCCTATATTGATAAATGCAGGAATTACCGGATTCAATGGGCCCAATTCCTTTGATATCCAAGATCCCATGTGCGGAACCAGCACCGATTGGGGCGGTTCGTAACAGGTATGCCAATGGTATTGGTGTCGCGTATGCAAAATATGCCCGAGGTCAGCCGCCACATAAGAGCGTATCAGCGTGCCACGGTCAATGATCTGTGCAATGTTCTCCAGGCCTTCCGAGAAATGTATCCCATCCAATGCCGTAGGAATGGAAGGGAAGGTACTCAATACCTCTTTTGATTCCATCCCTTTGCGAAAGGGGGTATACCTCTTCGGATCAAAGGTTTCGGTATGGGCCATGCCCCCCGCCATGTACAGGAGTATAACACTGTCTGCGGTGGTGGGCATCGCCTGCGTGCGTTGGCAGGAACTGAGTAAACCGGACAGCGGTGCACCCATCGCCATGGTGGCCATGGCCGCTGCGCTGGTTTTTTTGAGAAAGTCCCTTCTATTCCTAAGCGTCTTCATGATGATGTTGAATTTATTTTCGCTGTCAATATATTAATTGAAATTCGGGCAATAGAACCAGCGCCCAAAAGAAGTCCTGTACAGCCTCCACCGAAGGAGAATCCCCTAATACTTCTTGGGCAATTCGGTATTCCGACTGTTGGGGATCACGGGCTAAGAGCTGCCTAAAGACCTCGTGGATCAAAATGTCACCATCGGGGTACTTTTCCTTCCAACGTTCCGCTCCCAGCCGAAGGGCTTCGTTCAGGGTTACACCATTGGTAAGCTCCAACGCCTGTAGCAGACTTGCTTGAGAATCCCTATTGGTAGATACGATTTCACGATTCGGCCTTCCCAAGGCTTTTAGGAACTCGTTATTTTGAACCAAAGAAGCCCGTGGATATTCCAATTTCGCTTGTTCAGAGCTAACAAGCTGATAGGGGTTATACTTGACCTGCTTCTCGTCAAACAAGGGGTAAATAAAGCTGCTGATGGCATCCGAAAACTGCTCCGCCGTCAACCGTCTACGCACCATTCCTTCAAACACGTAATTTTCATCCGCCAAATCCAAGGGGTCATCAAAGCTGATGGAAGGCTGTTGATAGGCCTTCGAAGTGGCAATGATCCGTATAAGCCTTTTCAGGTCATACCCATTGTCAGCAAAGTCACTTGCCAGCCAGTCCAACAGATCCTGACTCCAAGGCTCGTTATCCATTTCGTCCACAGGTTCTACCAATCCGCGGCCCATTAGCTGCTTCCATATTCGGTTCACGATGGTACGGTATAGCCGACCGTTGGCAGGCTGTACCAGGTATTCGGAAAGCTGGCGAAGCTTTTCAGCACGGTTTGCAGTACTGTCTATCTCTCCGAGTTCTTCCCAGAGTAATTTGGTACTGGCCTTTTTTCCGATAGGGGTTTCACAGCGGGCTACTTCCAAGTCCTCTTCGGCAAAGATATTCGCAAAGGCATACGCCTCTTCCAACTTCCAATCACTGATAAAACTGTCGTGGCAGGAAGCACATTTCAGGTTCAGTCCTAAAATCACCTGCCCCACATTTTGTGCGGCCTGCATTTCGGTCACTTGACTGGCATTCACGTCGCCTCTCCACCGGATACCCTCAATAAAGCCTTTAGAACTCTCATCCGGATTCAACAATTGCTTCACAAATACATCATAGGGTTTATTATCACGCAAAGACGTATACAGCCAGTCGGTGATGGCAAAACGCCCCCTTGTAATGTAACCCGTCCCGGTATAATCATTACGAAGGGCGTCGTTCCAAAAGGTAAGCCAATGGATCGCGTATTCGTCGTTCTTTGACAGCAGCTCATCTACTATGCGTTCCCGCTTATCTGCTTTCGTATCTGCCAGGAATGCCTCATAAGCCTCAGGGCTTGGCAACACTCCCAATACATCCAAGTAAACGCGCCTTAGGTAGGTTTTGTCGTCGATTGGCTGCTTCCACTTGACTGATTTTGTCGCGAAGTAATTGTCCACCAATAAGTCTACGGGGCTTTCCAATCCCGCTTTAGGCGCAGGAAGTTTCGGCATGCGCGGGGCTAGTTCTGCTACCCGGTACACACTTTGGTTTTCTACGGCGTCTGGCCAGGGAGCGCCCTTTTCCACCCATAAGTTGATCACGGCGATCTCTTCTTTGCTAAGGGTTTTCCCCTTGGATGGCATAGCATCTTCATGGCTTGCCGGTAGCTTGATCCGGCGAATCAGATCACTGGACGACGGATTACCGGGAACAATCACAGGACCAGATTCCCCACCTGCAAAGATCGCCTCCTTGCTGTCCAATCTCAGATCACCCTTGATTTTTGCGCTGCTGTGGCAGTTGTAGCAGTTGTGGGCAAAAATTGCCCGAACCTGCCCCACCAGCTTCACCTGCTTTTCCTCTGAAAGATCCTCCGCTTGATAGGCCACCAGATCAATGTCCATGGCTACTTGAGAATAGCTGCTATCTTCATTCCATGGCAAAACGCTAGTAAGGTAATCATCCCCGTGTGTTAGCGAAGCCCCAAAATGCCCCGCAAAGGAAACGCCAAAAGCAGCCACAAAAAGAACCGCTCGATAACCCTTCACCGAAGCAGCATTGAAAGAATCTTCCGTCCTTTTCAGCATGAGGTAAAGTGGAATCCCCAATACCGCGGTTGCAATGCCGGCCCATTGGTGAATCACCAATGTGTCTCCCCCATAACCTTCTACATTGGCCAATAAGATTCCAAATAGGGTCGATGCGAAGGCCGCAAAGATTCCCCCAAGCACCAACATCCGAATGCCGGGACGGAGCTTACTTTGAAAGTTACGCAGTGTAAAAAGCTCCAAAAAAGCCGCAAAGACCAATAAGCTTACGGGAAAGTGAACGACCATGGGGTGTAGGCGGCCCAAAAGCTTCCAAAGCCAAAAGGAATCTCCGGATGCCACGGCCCCGTCGTCTGCCCATGCATCGCCAAGTGTGCCAAGGGTAACCAAAAAGCCCAAAATGATTATTTTCGGTAGCCCCCGCTTGATGGTTTGGGGGAAAGAAAGGCTGTTCATAACTCGCATATACATTTCATTTGGGATTAGCCCGGAATTTAAAAACAACTCGCAATTTGAAATCGTTTCGCACCCCGACTACCCCCTATTTCTCCTATTTACAATATTATCTATTTTATATGAATATACCTTCCTGTACTTACCTGCTTCGGTACAGGATCGTGTGATCGGCTATACGCTCTTTTCGATGGCGATCTTTTTACACAAAACGATCAAGATCCCGTCAGTGATTGCAGGATAGCGGGTCCTGCACTCGTTCCTATTCGATCCGCACCGGCCTTTATAAGGCGAACAGCACCGCCTAAATCTCGGATGCCGCCGCTTGCCTTGATGCCTACTTGACTTGGTAGTCGACTGCGCATTAAGCGCACCTGAGCTTCCTTGGCACCCTCCGGGGCGTAGCCGGTAGAGGTTTTTACAAAATCCGCCCCTGCGTCGCTACAAATGTCACAGGCCTGGATTAGCTCCGAGTCACTTAGATAGGCCGTTTCGACGATAACCTTAAGCAAGCACCCCTCATCGTGGCAAAGAGTGGATAGCTTCGCCAATTCAATCTTAGGCCAAGGCATTCCTGACTTAAAAGCAGTCAGGGACCAGACCACATCGATCTCATCTGCGCCATCACGAATTGCCTGCCGGGTTTCGTCCACCTTGGCCTCGGTAGTTGTGTACCCAAAGGGAAACCCGACTACGGTCACCACTTGGATATCCAAATCGCCAAGGTCCCGCTTCACCTTCCTCACCCAAAAGGGAGGGACACAGACACCCCTAAATTGGTGGCGCTTTGCATCCAATATAAGTTGATCTATATCCTGCTGGGTACAGGTGGCTTTCAAGATCGTGTGCTCTAAGTATCGATTTAGGTGTTGCATGCCGCTGCGTAGTTCCCCCGAATATAGTAAAACAAAACCAAAACACCAGTCAACCAAGTCGCCATTCTGGACGATATCCCTTTATACAGAAACCAGTATCTTCTCGGAAAACGAGTAAAAACAGGCGATCACCAATTAGCGGCCTGACATGGGAAAGCATTTGCAGTTACGCATAGAAAAGTATAAATTCACCGAATTTTGAATTAAACCAAAATGGTTTCAGTATGAAAAAAATCGAAAGAAGATCAACATTAAAGAAACTGTTTGCCTCCTTGGCAGGTTTCGCCGGAATCACTACCGTAGCAAACGCCAACTCGGAAACAGCCGCTCCTGAAAAGCAAGCTTTCAACATTGTGGAAGATCAGGATGTACCCCTTTTCTCAGGAGCTACCAAATTAGGTAACATGGTGTTTATCGCCGGTAAAGGTGCCCACTTCGACGGCGATATCAAGGCACACACCGATCACGTATTGAAAGAACTGGAAAAAGAATTGGTAAAGGCGGGCTCCTCTATGGAGAAGGTCCTGAAAGTAAACGTATACCTGCACGATTTGAATGATTACAAAGGAATGAATGAGGTATTCAGAGGCAGGTTTGGCAGCAAGCCTCCTGTACGAACCACAGTAGCTACCTATGGTGGTGTCCCAGGCGACTCTTTGGTTGAAATGGACTGTATTGCCTATATTTAATCCTTACGAACACCCCCCTAAACCTAAACAGCCTTGAAAACCCAAAAACTATTTATGGGCCTTTTGATTGCAGCCCTGCTGTTGTTTCTGATCGCACTTATCTTAATGGCAAGTGGCCAAATCGAATCCACAGGCCCCTTAATGATTGGGTTCTTTGTGCTTCTGGGAGTTGGGTTTAGGGGGTTTCCCAAGCTAAAAGGATACACCTATACCACCATGATTTTTGCCGGTGTTACCGCTGCCATGTATTACCCACAACCGCTTACCGAATACAATGGCTATTCCTTTAGCAAACTGATTACCCCACTCATTCAGATTATCATGTTTGGTATGGGAACCTCCATGTCCATCAGGGATTTCGTAGGTGTGGCCAAGATGCCCAAAGGGGTTCTTGTAGGGCTGACGTCCCAGCTAACCATCATGCCCCTGCTGGGTTTTGTAATTGCCAGTTTTAGTGCTTTCCCTCCTGAAATAGCCGCCGGTATCATCCTCATCGGATGTACGCCTTCTGGCCTAGCATCCAATGTGATGAGTTACCTTGCCAAGGCTAATTTGGCCCTCTCCATCACCATCACTGCGGTAGCAACGCTATTGGCACCTTTCACCACGCCCTTTCTGATGAAAATGCTGGCAGGCACCTTCATAGCCATCGATGTGTGGGACATGATGTGGAGCATCGTCAAGATGGTCATCTTCCCGATCGGGGGAGGCTTGCTTTTCAACCGCTTTCTGAGCGGTAGAGCCAAATGGCTGGATGATGCCATGCCCTTGGTTTCTATGATCGGAATTGGCATCATCATTACCATCATCACTGCTGCAGGCAGAGACAGCTTGCTGGAAATTGGCGGCATTCTGATCGTTTTGGTAATGATTCATAACCTAATGGGCTATAATCTTGGTTACTGGGTCAGCCGGTTGCTACGGTTGGATGAAAAAGATTGCCGAACCATTGCCCTGGAAGTCGGCATGCAAAACGGTGGCCTAGCCTCTGGATTAGCAAATGAAATGGGAAAAGCAGCCACTGTCGGATTGGCTCCGGCAGTTTTCGGACCACTCATGAACATCACCGGATCCGTATTGGCGTCCTACTGGCACCGGAAACCGCCACTGGAAAAACCCAGCCAAAAAAAGCCCCAGAGATAATCCGTGAGAAATCAGCGTATTTTTGCGTACCTCTCGGGGTTGTCAGCTGCGGCACTGCTACTAACTATCCTTCCCCTGTCATTGATTTCCTTCGACCATCGAGGCCCCTCGCTAATTTTTGCGCTATGTTGCCTGGGTATGGCCTTTCACCACCATGAAAGGCTGAAAGGATATGTCTATACCCTGATGATACTGGCCGCCGCTGCCTTGGCCTTGCTTTATCCCCAGCCCTTTGTCGTCTACAATGGCTACCAATTAAACCAGCTTATCATACCCATGCTCCAATTTATCATGTTTGGCATGGGGTCATCTATGACGGTACAGGATTTTGTTGGCGTGGCTAAAATGCCCAAAGGAGTTGCCATTGGGCTTGCTTGCCAACTAAGCCTAATGCCACTTTCTGGATTTTTGATTGCCAAGTGGAGCAGTATGCCCCCGGAAATCGCCGCTGGCATCATCTTGGTGGGTTGCTCGCCCAGTGGCGTAGCCTCCAATGTGATTAGCTACCTAGCCAAGGCCAACCTGGCACTTTCCATCACACTAACGGCCGTTTCCACGCTTTTAGCCCCCTTTACCACACCGCTACTGATGAAATTGCTCGCCGGAGAGTTTGTCTCCATACAGGTTTCTGAGATGATGTGGACCATTTTCAAACTGGTCATTTTCCCCGTAGTGGGAGGATTGGCATTTAACCATCTTATGCGCAACCATGCAGCTTGGATACAACGCATCATGCCCACTGCCTCCATGGTGGTTATTGCCTGCGTGATTATCCTAATCACCGCATCGGGAAGGGACAATTTTCTGGCTCTCGGAGCTGCCCTGACTTTTTGGGTGCTGCTGCACAATGCACTTGGATACAACTTAGGCTACTTCACTGCAAGGCTTTTTGGACTAGCCGAGAGAGACTGCCGAACCATCGCCTTGGAGGTGGGGCTTCAAAATGGAGGCATGGCAGGTGGATTAGCCAAAGAAATGGGCAAATTGGCTACCGTGGGACTGGCTCCTGCCATTTTTAGCGTACTCCAAAATATCACCGGTTCCGTACTTGCTTCGCATTGGCACCGTAGGCCCCCCAAGGTCACCGGCTAAGACGATACACCTTGACAGACCCGTTATTCCGCAAATAAATAAAATAATCCTCCCCATCCAGCGAAAGGTGTCGAATATCCCGAATGTCCCCCTTCACCGCTAACTGACCCAAGGATGGGCTTCGAAGGCTAAAGGATCCACTTCCATCACCCAGAAAGATAAAACCTGGATTCGCATCCTGCTGACCCATACTCACCCGTGACTTCGCCAGGTTTCCTCCCGATAATAAATCAAGTGCCCCGTCACCGTTTACATCCACCACCTCAACGGCATAAAGTGGGGAAAACTGCGCCTCTTTAGGCAATGGCTTCACCTTAAAGCTAGCATTACCATCATTGATCAATACCACGGATTGCAGGGTTACGACACGCAGGGTATCGGCACCTTCCATTTCTTCGGTCGTAAAAAAACCACCAATATCCTGCTTAGCAAAGGACCGGTAATCCGTAAATCTTCCTTTTAGAAATGGAAGCTGTCCCACTAATTCATCGCGGCTGTATGCAAAGGTACTGGTATCGGCAATGTAATAGGTGAAAATGGGATCCACCGACCCATTTCCGTCAAAGTCTTTATAAATCAACCGCATAGGCTGTTCCGTGCTTGGATTGAACGGGTTGTTGTCCCCAAAATTTCCGAGTATAAGATCCTGGTGACCGTCTCCATTCAGATCTGCGGCCGTAATACTTAGCCACCACCCGGAGAGGTCGATATCAAAGACATTGGCTTGGAGCGCTAGGCCTTTGCCACCATTGTTCATAAAAACCTTTGGTTCCATCCACTCACCTACCAACACCAGATCCATCCATTGATCTCCGTTGAGGTCCACCAACTGTAGATCGGCAATCAGCCCTGCTTGGCCAAGCGCTGCCGCAAAGGACTGTGTAATATCTTCAAAAGCTCCATTTCCTAAATTCCGCAGCAGGTAACTGTCCGGTACCAGCGGAAAGCTTCCGGGCACATAACGCCCCCCAATAACCAAATCCGCTAAACCATCCCCATCTAGATCTGCCGCGCCCACGGTGCCACCGCTTCCCGGCAGGTGAGGAAGCTGCCGCGGTGCCCGGCGAAACGCACCCCGCCCATCATTCAGGTACAATCGGTCCCGGTACAATGCATCTCCAGCTACAAAATCACTCCCACCACTCACTACGTAGAGATCCAGATGCCCGTCACTATCGGCATCCAGAAACACAGCATCCGTATCTATATGGGCTGCATCAAGTCCAAATACCTCCTGCCCACTGGCAGCAAATTCCCCGGAGGCCCTCTGAATAAACAACCGACCGGCTTGGCCCTTTCCCCCGCCCACGTAGATATCGTCCAAGCCATCTCCGTTCACATCTCCCAATGCCATTTTCGGCCCCAATGCTGACAGGGTATTGGGCATCAACCGATCCTGCGTAAACTCCAAAATGCCGCTTTCGGAATGCGTAAATGTGAAGCCCAATTGCCCGTCTACTTCTGCTAAAACCGGTTTAGGCTTTTCCGGCACGACTTCTTCAATCCGGGCATTTTCCTGTCGCATAGTCAGGATTTGGTTAACGGCCACACTACGAAGAATTTCTCGCTCGCCGGTGGGCCAGCGCACTACCAAGCTGTCCAATGATGGCACATCGCCCAATCCGATCAGCAGTTCCTGATCGACGGCGGATTGATAGCCCCTCACTGGCATCAGCTCATTTTTGAACAGTCGGTCGCCCTGATAGGCGGTCACCGTTGCGCCAATCCCTTTGGTGTTCTGGTTGTTGCCCACAAAGCGAAGCTTAAGGTAATTTCTCTCAAATAGCCGTTCGCTATTGTTTCGGTAAATGGAAACCGGATCATTCGTATGACAAACGATCAGGTCGAGGTCTCCATCCCCATCCAAATCGGCATAGGCCGCTGCATTTGAAACGGTGAGGCCCTTTAAGCCCCACTCCGAGGCACGATTGGTAAAGGTAAGATCCTGGTTGTTGTGGAACAGGTAGTTCTCCACATAGATAGGAGGCATCTTTTCGATCAATTCGATAAGCGCATCCTCCTTGTTGGCTCCCTGATTACTCCGGATGCGCTCGCTCACCATGTAGTTTAAAAAATCCATGTCCAGGTAGTTTCTGGCGTAACCATTGGCCACAAAAATATCCTTCCATCCATCGTTATCAAAGTCAGCGGCCAATGCTGCCCAGCTCCAGTCCGTTTGGGACACACCGGCGTATTGACCAATCTCGCTAAAATAGCCATTACCAAGGTTAAGGTGTAGCATATTACGCATGGTTTGGGGAAAGAAGCCCTTTGCGAGCAGCTCTCGGTATTTGTCGTAATTCTCCGGACCCAGGATCGTCTTTTGGTTGTAAGTGTACTCCGGCATCATGTCCATGGTCAGCAGGTCCACCAACCCGTCGTTATTGATATCGGCGGCATCGGCCCCCATGGAAAACAGCGAGACATGCCCAAAGTATTCGCGTACCGATTCAAAAAAGGTACCATCTTGTTGATTGATGTACAGGTAGTCCTCCTCGTTATAATCGTTGCTGACATAGATATCCGGCCATCCGTCGTCGTTGACATCTGTAACGGTAACGGCAAGTCCAAATCCCAGTACGTTGTTGATGATTCCGCTCTCTTGGGTGACGTCCACAAATTTGCCCCCCTCATTGCGAAACAGCTTATCACCCAAATACTCCCCCTTTCGGTTTTTAAAACTACCGTCTATACGGCTAAAGCCGGCATACTCCTGGGTGGAATGGTTGAGCAGAAACATGTCCAAATCGCCGTCCCTGTCATAATCGAAAAAGGTGGCCTGGGTAGAATAGCCCGGATCATCCAAACCAAATTCCTTGGCTCGGTCGGTAAAGGTCAGGTCCCCATTGTTTATGAGCAACACATTTCTACGCCGATTTGGGTCGTTTGCAGCAGATCGGCAAATGTATATGTCCAATAGCCCGTCCTCGTTGACATCGGCCATGGTCACGCCGGTGTTCCACAGTCCGGCAGCCGCCACACCAGCCGACTCGGTGATATCTTCAAACTCCAGGTTGCCTTTGTTTAGGTAGAGTTTACTTGCCATCATATTTCCTGTGAAATAGATATCCGGGAGCCCATCGTTATTTATGTCACCGATAGCTACCCCTCCACCCTGGTAAAAATAACCGTAGGTAAGCACATTGAACTCCTCGGTTTCACGTACCAGGTTTCGGAAGCTGATGCCGGTTTGCTTGGAGGACAACTCGGTAAAAAGCGCATTTGGATCTTCCTGCTGACAGGCAACTCCAACCAACAAAACCAGGAACGCAGAAAGGGTGCGCATACGGGTGGTGACAGACATAACGGTAGCTATTTAGGCACTAAAATAAAAAAGTGCCGTCAATCGACGGCACTTTTATTAACCAAAACGGTCGAAGAATATAAAATTACGGTTTGGCATCCCACCAGAGTTTGGTGGAGTTTCTA
The DNA here is from genome assembly GCF_017811155.1 of Lunatimonas salinarum. Lineage (GTDB taxonomy): Bacteria > Bacteroidota > Bacteroidia > Cytophagales > Cyclobacteriaceae > Lunatimonas > Lunatimonas salinarum. The sequence goes on from NZ_JACVCV010000025.1 coordinate 35,696, forward strand.
TTTCCTCCTCGGGACGTAAGCTCTGGCAGTTGCTCTGCTGCCTCTACCGCAGAGCGGTTATTGTTGTATTCACCCTCTACAAAGATCAACCTAGGCATTACTTGATCCCTTGGCACATCTACGTTATCAGATGCCACCCTAGGGAAATGCCGAGGATACTTGGTTCTTCTCAATTCAGTCCAAGCTTCCCATCCATCGGGGTATAGCGCAAGCCACTTTTGGGTAATAATCTGCTCCAGCTGCTTCTCCTTGGTACCTGCTGTTAAGAAAGCAACCGGGATATCAGAAGAAGCTGGCAGGTTCCAATCTGGTCTCGCAGCATAGGTAACCGGCGCGGGGGTATTTGTACGGGAGATATAGTCTTGTACTTGCTCTGGTGTTGCACCGATTCGCTCTTCGGTCATGGACATTTCGATGCCTTTTTCGTAGAGGTCTTTGGCAGTTCCGCCCATATTCCAACCTTCCAAAGCACCCTCTGCTCGCAAGAAGAACACTTCCGCTGCACTGATCATTCTAAATCTTGGACCGAAAGGCAAGCCACCGCGTCCTGCATTCAACCATCTGACTCCCATATCAGAGTGAGCCCTATTAAGTGCACCCTGATCCAAATCAGCCCTAGGTAATCCATTTCGAACACCCTTGTATTCCTCTCCAGATTCGTCTTCCACAAAGTCTACTGTTGGACTGAAATAAACACCCATACGGGGATCATCGTATCCTTTAAGCACACTCTCCATCAAGGCACTCATTCTGAACTCGCCCCAGTTGGTAATGGTCCAGTAAGGATGGCGGGAATTGGTGGTTGTCAAAACAGAGGCACTATTTTCATTTGTCATGATCACCCCGTCATTAATGGCCTTCTCTGCCTCAGTCCTTGCTAGTGCAGGTTCTACGTACTTCACCCGCATGGCCAGTCTCAACCGCAACGAATTGGCAAATAGAAGCCACTGATTCACATTGCCTCCATACACCTGGTCGTGTGCCAAGAACGCCGTACCTCCGGCATTTGCCTTTAATACAGTAACCGCAGCGTCGAGCTCCTGGAAGAAACTTTTGTAGATATCCTCTTGTGAATCATACGGCACGGTGGTCTCTCCGTTTCCAAAATTAGAATAGATGATAGGACCCCAATAATCTGTGATTCTGTGATATGCATAAACCTTTAACACCTTTGCAAAAGCATTCTCCAAGGGAAGATTATTTGCAGCGGTAAACTTTTCCACAAAGTCGATAACCGGAGCGGCCTGCTGATAGAAAGAATTCCAAGCGCCGTTCGACCAGCCGCCTACTTGAGTATGCCTGTCTGAATCGAAGTTTGTGGCCGTATTGGCAAAGTATTGGGAATAAATATCCGCAAACAAACTTTGCGCTAATTGGAATCCACCCGGACCCGCCGTGCCTGGCACACCGTACATGGTTCTCCACTGTGCGTTGGCAAATGCCTGACCCAATAAGCCCAGATCCAAATTATCTGCAAGAATAACGTCGGGACGGGTATTTAGCTCTTCAAAATTTTCTGTACAGCCCAGAAACAAACCGGCTGCCAAAGAAAATCCGAGTATATTTTTTATCAATTTCATAGTTTACAAATTTTAGAATCCAAGATTAACGTTGAAACCAAAGGATCTAGCAGTAGGGGGTGCAAAGGAGTCAAAACCCTGCGCGGCCGTACCAGTACCTACAGTCACGTCCGGATCAATATTACCGGCCCTATTCAGCAGGAAGAATAAGTTACGGGCTACGAAGTTCACACTAGCCGTTCTTATGGGCAGCCTTTCTAATTTGCTCGCTGGGATGTTGTAGCCGATAACCGCTTCACGCATCCTTACGTTAGTAGCAGATACCGAGAACACCTCACCGATAGGTGCGTTTCGTCCACCCATCTGTACCCAAAATTGCTCTGCAGTAATCGGAATATTATTGGGTTCGCCCGTTTCTAACACGGCAGTTTCATGCTCCATAAAGTTCTGTCCGAAGATCAACCCGCCCTCGCGACCTTGCAAGGTCTCCTCGGTCAAACCATCCGCATAAATAATGGCGTTTGTAAGAGAAGCAATGGATCCACCCTGACGGAAGTCGATAGTAAAGTTAGCTCGGAAGTTCTTATACTTGAAGTTATTCTGAATACCGCCCAACCAGATTGGATTGTAGTTGGCTACCCGTACAGTAAAGCCGGGAGTAGTTCTAGGGATACCGTTAGAACCAACAATTACCCTCCCCTGCTCGTCTCTCAAATAACCTCTGGAATACACCTCACCAAACATCGCACCTTCCTCTACAAAGAATCGACGAAGGAAATCCCCTCCAACTTCCACACGAGGACGCTGATCGTTGATGGAGTTAACCATGGATATGTTTCGCGCAAAGTTAGCGGTGATATTCCATTCAAAATCCGCCCGTTTGATTGGGTTCAAGGTAATCACTGTTTCGATACCCTCGTTTTGAACATCCCCTCCGTTGGTAAAGAACTGAGAGGCACCGGAACCCACGGGAAGGCCTACCGTAAACAACTGATTAAACGAGTTGGTCTTGTAGTAGGTGAAATCAATACCTAGTTTGTTGTCAAACAATCGCACATCAGCACCCAATTCAATCGACTGGGTTGTTTCCGGAAGCAAGTTGGCATTTGGCAAAGTAGTATTAAGCCTCAGGTAACCTGCACGTCCTCCCGGATCTAAAAATGCCTGTCTTTGAAGCTGGAAAGGGCTAGTATCATTACCTACCTCTGCAAACGAACCCCTTACTTTGGCGAAGGTCAACCAAGTAGGAAGTTCTACCAAGTCAGAAATAACTGCATTTAACCCTACAGAGGGATAAAAAAACGACCAGTTGTCTCTAGGAAGCGTGGAACTCCAGTCATTTCTGGCGGTAATGTCCAAGAAAACCGCATTTTTCCAGGAGATTTGGCTAAAGCCGTAAAGAGAGTTTACATCTCTAGGAGCACCTACCCCGTAAGTAGAAGCTACCAACTGCGTGTTGCTCAATGCAAAGAAGTTTGGAACCACCAAGTTGGGTCCGGTATTGGAACTTAGAGTCGTATTTCGGTTCTTCCGTGCGTTTCCACCTACGTTGACATTAAAGTACCAATCTTGATTCAAACTCTTTTCGTAAGAAACCAGGAAATCCGTATTGATTTCCATGGATTCGCCAAAACCTACACCATACCTACCATCTTGGGCAATGATATAGGTATCATTATATATTGCATCCTCATTGGTTGTAAATGAACGGTCTACAGCTGCCCTCGCCAACACGGTAAGCCCCTCGGTGATGTCATACGTCAGGGAGGTTAAGCCAATCATCCGGTCCAGGGTATTTTTAAACAGGTTTCTGTTGACGGTCCAGTAGGGATTCATACCACCGTTTGAGCCGGGATTGAAATAGTTTTGTCTCAGAAGTCCTGCGGCATTCGTATACTCAAATTGGTTAAGATCCTCTGTTCGGATATTTCGGGGAATACGGTAAGCATTTCGGATTGGGTTGGCAAAATCCTCCCCTTGCCTCAAAAGCTGATCAATATCCTGACGGATATAGTTCAACTTAGAATCCAAGGTCAACTTATCTGTGAGCTTATTGGTCAGACGCAGGTTAATACTATGACGCTTCAGCTCGTTGCCAGGCACTACCCCAGCTGCGTCTGCAAAGGTATACGAAAAGTAGGTTTGGTTCTTTTCGCCACCGCCTGTAACAGACAGCGTGTACGCTCGGTTGTGCCCGGTCTGAAAGAAATCCCTCACGTTGTTAGGCTGTGGGGAAAATGGGTAAGTAGTGCCTTCCTTTCCTTCTACCCTAGACCATTGTGCCACTTGGGAACCATCCAGCCGGGGACCCCAAGAAAACTCAGAAGCAGGAGAGTAAGCTCCACCGGAACCCTGTCCATACAAATTCTGATAGTTCGTCATCAGGATGGGATTGTCAAACATGATGCTGGTGTTGAAATTCACCGCAAAACCTTGCTTTCCTCGCTTGGTATTCACCACGATCGCTCCGTTGTTTGCCCGGCTACCGTAAAGTGCGGCAGCGTTTGGCCCCTTCAATACGTTGATACTTTCGATATCATCGGGGTTCAAATTTTCGATGCCGGAAGCAGGCACACCATCTACGATATAAAGGGGCTGCGAATCACCACTGATGGAGCGGTTACCTCTTAAAATAACCCTGGTAGGAGAACCCACCCCAGAACCGGAACGGTTAATGGATAACCCCGCTACTTTTCCGGAAAGAGAGTTCATTACATTCAGTTCTCTGGCCTCGGTAAGTTCCCTGGTGCCCACATCTTGAACGGTATAGGTAAGGGCCTTCTTTTCCCGTTCCAATCCGAATGCTGTCACTACCACTTCTCCAAGGGCTGTTTCTTCCGCCTTAAGAGCTACATTGATCACGTTCGAATTGCCGATGGTCATTTCTTGCCGGGTGTAACCCAAATAAGAAAACACCAAGGTAGTACTCGAAGAAGGAACGCTGATACTATACCTTCCGTCGATATCGGTAATGGTACCCGTATTCGTCCCCTTTACAAGTACACTGACACCCGGCAAGGGTGCGGCGGCATCAGCGTCAGTCACCGTTCCGGTAACTGTCCTCTCCTGTGCAAAGGCATATATGCCTGTAAACAGCAGCAGAAGAAAAGCGAGTAAACTTTTTTTCATAAGATGATTGATTGATTAACGTAAATAGTTGTCTTTGAAATCACCGCTTTCCAGTCACCGTTTACCTTACCGCCATCCCATCAAAATCCAGTGCAACCCGCACGCAAATGAAACCACGTCTCGCAATCGAGGAAGTGACTGCATGTTGCAAGATAGACTACACAACGCTATTCAATGAAATCAGCTAGGTTTGGTTTAGGCTTGGTGGGCAATTTTCAACCGAATATTACGAATAAAAAAAATCACTTGCAATCTACCGCAAATACCATCGTTCCTGAATTTTGCTCCTAACCCTTGTAAAACCATCTTTTATTGAACAGATATAAAATAAAATAAAATTATTTTTGCCTCATTCCGCATTTACTTGCCTAGAATAAGGTTTTAAGCCTAAAAAAAAATTTTATTTCAGCCTAAATTTTTTTATACTAGTTTTATATAACGCCCGAGGTTTCACCAATTATCCGGCCTCATTTCCTTTCATCAAAACATTTCCCGAAGGGCTAAAAATCCTGTATACGATATTAATAAGGAAAAAATAAATGCTGCCCCCAACCCCAAATTAAGCCACCCTCCGGCCCGGTGGGCCCGCATCAAATCTGCACGATTCACCAAGTAAAAGATACAGGCTATTACGACAGGCAAGATAAAAACCGCGGCTACCTGTGTGAGAATCTGCGCCAGTATCGGGTTGGCTCCCAATATTGGCACGGTAAGCCCTACTATACAAGCAATGCCGGTCAACACCCGAAAGCGAGTAGAAGTGGTATCCAAAACCCCCTCTTTGTAATCTGCCACCAGCAAAGGAGCAACCATGAGAATCGGAAAAACCGAAGAAAGCCCGGCACTCAGTGCTCCGGTCATAAAGATCGCCACGGCAAACTTACCTGCTATGGGCTCCAAGGTATAGACCATATCCATCACCTTTTCAATGGTCTTCCCCTCTACAAACAAAGACCCCGCAGCGGCAGCCATAATCGCCAGGTTTATCAACAGCATCAAAGAAGCTGATAATAAGGCATCTTTGGACTGTTCTTTGGTATGCAGCTCATTCCAGCCCTTTCCCTTCATCAACAGCGGCCTCACCACAAAGGTGGGCGCTGCCATCGTAGTCCCAACAAATGCCGCGACCAACAGCTTGCCCCCAGGCACCGACGGAATACTGGGCTTTAGCCCTTTTGCGATATCAAGCGGATCCGGTAAGACCACGAACATGGAAATGATAAAGGATATTCCCATCAGCGTCACAAACACGATGAGCACTTTTTCAAAAAATGAATATTGTCCCACCCAGAGAAACCCATACATTACAACGACCAAAAAAACAGCGATACCCAATACAGCCCAATAATTTTGCGCAGGGAGGCCCGGGAAAAAGAGAACTGCCACCTCATAGAGTGCATTCGCACTCAGCCCCAATATCCCCGAAAGGGAATTCCACTGAGCAATGATGATTCCAACTACCACCAGGATGGCTATCCATTTGCCACCTCTTATCTTTGTTTTGAAACTATAAATGGAGGTGCTCCCCGTGACGATCGCATACCGCCCATAGGCTTCCATGAGCGTCCACGAAAAAAAACAACTCAGCACCAGGACCCACAACAGCTCCATGCCGAACTGGCTTCCGGCCTTGGCCATGGAAGTAACGCTGCCCGTGCCTACCGTATAGCCAATACAAAAAATCCCCGGCCCAATGCTGAGCATCCATAGCCATATGCGACCCAAAAAGGTGTGATTCTTATCGTTCATAGTATTTGAAAGGCTTCGGGTAAATACGACCCAAAGGAAAAAGAATACCTTTTATCCATTCAGATTGCCATTTTACCCAGACAGGCTAAACTTATAAAATATTGCTTGGGAAAAATAGATTTTTAAGCAATATTTCTCATAAATTAACCCACCAAAATACCGATCACCTACCTAACCCGCCCGATCACCCCATTCGAACGTTACGGGGGAAGAATAAGCCATCATGATTTACTCACGCTTTATTGCCTGCTTTTCACATGAACAGAAAAAACAACCATTCAGGCACCACTGCAAGGGCAGTGCTGCAATACGTAGGCACCTGTGCCATCCTGCTTTTGTTGGAATTGACGGCCTATGCCCAAGACATCGATCTGCTTCTTAAGGGCGGCCACGTAATCGATCCCAAAAACAACATCGATGCGGTGATGGACGTGGCCATATCCAATCGGAAAATCCACCGGGTCGCCCCCAATATCCCTGCAGCTGAGGCCAAAAAGGTCATAGACGTATCCGGCCTGTATGTCACGCCTGGTCTGGTGGACATGCACGTACACGTCTTTCATGGCACGGAGCCGCTATCCTATATTGCCGATGGCCATACGAGTCTGCCGCCGGACGGATTTACCTTCCGATCAGGGGTAACCACGGTAGTGGATGCCGGTTCCTCCGGCTGGCGTAATTTTCGGCAGTTTAAGCAGCAGACCATAGATCGCTCCCAAACCAGGATTTTGGCTTTTTTGAATATCGTGGGCACAGGCATGTATGGTCGCTTCGAGGAGCAGGATGTGTCCGACATGAATCCTACCATGACCTCCCATATGATTACCCGGCTCTTTCCAGACCTGATTGTCGGCATCAAATCTGCTCATTACTGGGGTGGCTTCACCCAGGTGGATTTGGCCGTAGAAGCCGGGAATCTCGCCCAAGTTCCCGTGATGGTAGACTTTGGCGAACATCAGCCGCCAAACTCCATCGAAGACCTATTTATGAAGCACCTCAGACCTGGGGACATTTTTACACACACTTATTCCTACGGTCCGGCCAACAGGGAAACGGTCGTAGACGAAAACCTGAAAGTGAAACCCTTTATCTTTGAAGCCCAAAAACGGGGAATCCTGTTCGATGTAGGGCATGGAGGCGGCGCTTTTTCCTTCCGTCAAGCCATTCCTTCCCTGCAACAGGGTTTCTTCCCCGACGTGATCAGCTCAGATCTTCACAAGGACAGCATGAACGGAGCATTTAAAGACATGTGCAACCTCCTGTCCAAATTTATGGCCATGGGTATGTCCCTGCAGGAGGTGATTCACCGCTCCACTTGGAGACCCGCCCAGGTGATCTCACGCCCTAAATTGGGGAACCTAGATGTGGGAGCAGAAGCGGACGTTGCCGTATTTCGGTTAAGAGAGGGCGATTTTGGGTTTATGGACATCCGAAGAATGAAAATTGATGGAGACAAACGCCTGGAGGCCGAGTTGACCTTACGTGCGGGTCGCATTGTATGGGACCTGAACGGCATCAGCGCTCCCTACTGGGAAACGGAACTTGGCAATGAATAACCAAAAACCACACAAATCATGAGGTGGAATCTGGATTTTTACATAGCATCCATTCTCTGGCTTCTTTGCCTCGCAGTCCCGATGGGCGTAAAAAGTCAATCCTATGACCTGGTCATCAAAAACGGTCACCTATATGACGCAAAAAACCGGATAAACCAACCCATGGATCTTGCCATTAAAGGCGGAAAAATCGCAAAAGTTGCCCCCAAAATACCTGCCGGAGATGGAAAAAAGGCAATTGACGCCACCGGGCTTTGGATCAGTCCGGGATTTATCGATCCCCATACGCACGTATTTGTCGGGGAAAACCCACGAGTCTTTGCAGGAGGTTCGTCCAGTGTATTCCCCGATGCCTTCTCCTTTCGGTCCGGGGTCACCACCGTAGTGGATGCAGGCACTTCCGGGTGGCGGAATTTCGAGGATTTTAAGACCTCCGTCATTGATGTGGCTCAGACCCGCGTGTTGGCCTTTCTAAACATCGCCGGTGGAGGAATGAGTGGAGACCCTTTCCAGCAGGACATACAAGACATGAATCCCGAAATGACCTTTAACATGATCCAAAAATACCCTGACCTGATGGTTGGGGTAAAAATCGGCCATTACGAAGGAAAAAGCTGGCAGCCGTTTGATCTTGCCATTGAGGCGGCCACGCTGGCCAAACGTCCACTGCTTGTGGAATGCCACCTGCCGGAATACAGCCTAGAAGATCAACTCAAACGGATGAGGCCGGGGGATTTGCTGACCCACACCTACGAAAACATTCGCGACCGAAGCCCCGTCGTAGACGAGCAGGGAAATCTTCGCCCCGAAGTACTGGAGGCCAAACACCGGGGAGTGCTCTTTGACCTAAGCCATGGAGGCGCGGGCTTTTGGTTTGATCAAGCGGTGCCGGCCATCCAACAAGGGTTGACTCCAGATACCTTTGGCACCGATTTGCACCGATTTAGTATGAATTCCGGCATGAAAAACTTCGCCAATGTGCTCTCCAAGTTCCTCGCTCTGGGGATGGGGCTGGAAGAAGTATTGGAAAAAGCTACCTGGGGAACCGCGAAAGCCCTCCTGCGGGAGGATTTGGGACACCTCAGCGAAGGCACCGTTGCAGACTTGACGCTTATCCGCATTCGGGAAGGATCTTTTGGATTTGTGGATTCAGGCGGAGTGCGCATTACAGGAAACAAACTCATTGAGCCCGAACTCACCATTCGGGCAGGCCGCATTGTATATGACTTAAACGGACTTTCGGCCTCACCCTTTAAATTCGATTAACTAACATGGATAGAAGAGAAGTAATCAAAGGATTGGCCATGCTGCCCATTGGGGGCAGTTTTATGTCTATGGCAGAAGCAGGCCAGCAGCGGGAAAACGGTCCGCTCGCATTAAACGAAGACATCTACGGCTCCATCGGTGTAGACACCATTATCAACTGCCGGGGTACATTCACCATCATCGGCGGATCAAGGGAGCGCCCGGAGGTATTGGATGCCATGAAAGCAGCGGCAGGCAACTTCATCCAGTATGATGAGCTGGCTGCGGGCATAGGGCAGCGCCTAGCAGATATCACCAAAGCCGAATGGGGCATCATCACAGCCGGTTGTGCGGCCGCAATGAAACACGCCACCGTGGCCTGTGTCACCGGGGGCAATCCGGAAATATTGATGAAGGTGCCGTTTCTGGACGATGTGCCAAAAAACGAGGTCATCATCCCGCGCCACTCACGAAACGTCTATGATGCCTCTATCCGAAACGTAGGCGTAAAAATAATCGAGGTCAATACCCCGGAAGAGCTGGAAGAAGCCATCAACCCGCGCACCGCGATGATCTACCTAATGACCAACAATGCCTCCGACACAGGCAAACCGCTTTCGCTAGAGAATATCGCCAGGATTGCCAAACCCAAAAACATCCCCGTACTCGTGGATGCGGCAGCGGAAGACCTCACGATTCCCGTAGTCCATTTCGAACGGGGCGCAACCATGGTGGCCTACAGCGGCGGCAAAGCCATCTGTGGCCCACAGTGTGCCGGACTCTTGTTGGGACAAAAGGACATTTTGCTTTCAGCTTGGCAGGCATCATCCCCCCACCATGGACCAGGAAGGGACAACAAGGTCGGCAAAGAAGAAATGATGGGCATGCTCGCCGCCGTCGAAGCTTGGACTACGCGAAACCACCCCCAAGAATGGGACAATTGGATGAAATGGCTGGGTCAGATTTCCGATGCCGTCACCAAAGTAAAAGGGGTAACGACCCAAATCCAGGAGCCTACTGGGCTCAACAACCGAGCCCCAACCCTGCACATCATGTGGGACCCCGCGGCGCTGCACATTACGGGCCCCGAAATGGCGGAGTACTTGGGCAGAAACAAGCCACGAATTGCTGTGGGAGGCAGAGACAATGGCTCCGAAAGGACCTTGCTGACCGTGACCCCCAGTCAGATGATTGCCGCCGAAGTCCCCGTCGTGGCCAATCGCATCCAAGAGGTGCTGAAAATGAAACGGCAGCCCAAGAAAGGAATGGCGGCACCTACCGGAAGCATGGCTGGCCGTTGGACCGTGGTGGTTCAATATTCCAGCAGCCAAACCACCCATCAGTGGTTTTTAGAGCAGGACGAAAACTGGCTGGCTGGCAGACATGAAAGCGACTTTGCCACCCAGGATATCATAGGTACCATGGATGGAAAAACGGTCAAGCTGCATTCTACCTTCCGAGAACCAGGAAAAAGTGTTCCTTTTATGTTTTCGGGCACCTTGGAAGGCAATACCCTCACCGGCAATATCCACCTAGGAGAGTACCAGAATGCCAAATTTACAGCCACCAAACAGGACTATCAGGCACCGCGAAGGAACATCCTCATTCCCGATGGACCGCCGTTGGCGACCTAATCCCCCTACACCCCAGCTACCCGGCACTTGCAAAATGTCAGGAGTTGGGGTAACTTTCCGCTTCAAAAAATGCTCAATATCTAACTTGCAACTAACCACGAACGTCACGATGAAAAAAGCATTGCTTACACTCCTTGTACCCATGCTGCTATCCGTAGGGTGCAGCTCTGAAAAAACCGAAACCGCCGATCAAAAGCCCGTCGCTTCCCTAAATGATGGCGTGGATGCCGAAGCCAATCTTAAGAACCTGGGGATTACCCTCATCATGCCAAATGCACCTACTGCCAATTACCTAAAGGCGAAACGATCTGGGAATCTAGTATACTTAGCGGGGCATGGACCAGACCGCCCCGACGGTACCCAGGTAATCGGCAGGCTTGGTGAGGACTTGGACATAGACGCCGGCTACGAAGCAGCTAGGTTTACCGGTATTTCCTTACTCTCCTCTCTCAAAGCGGAAATCGGGGATCTGAACAAGGTAAAGAGTATCGTTCGTGCGCAGGGCATGGTGAATGCTGATGCAGGCTTCAAAAACCATTCCCAAGTTATCAACGGGTTTTCAGATCTGATGGTAGAGGTATTTGGGGAAAAAGGCAAACATGCGAGGGCCGCTATTGGTATGAGTTCCCTTCCCAACAACATTGCCGTCGAGATTGATATGATCGTGGAAGTTGAGGATTGAGCATTCCCCACGCAACTTGGGGAAAACAATCGCTACACCGCTTCGATCATGATAAAGGAAGAGGCTGCCCATTTCGGACAGCCTCTTTTTGCATTTGGCCCTCAATACGTATTTCCAATGTTCAATCAATCCCGGAGCGGCTTTGTGGAGCAGCCCCTCCATTTTCAGGAAAACGACGACCACAGCCGTTGTCCCTGCTATAACAAAGGCGTTACACAGCCGATACGCTTCCGCCGTTAGCTACTTTATCCATGCGTTTCGTCATTAATGCAACGTTGTCAACGGTCAGCTGCTAAGTTGTTGTTGGTTCATTATCTTTTCCATCCAATCTGCCGGTTCGTCAACAATGAATTTATGTCTGTCGCCATTTTTTAACTCTAGAGTCAGACCATTTTCTAAAAACTTACATGTCTTCGTTACCTGAAGTTTCTCAACTTGTCCAAGGTCAAAATTGTCTTGATGGTTTTGAATATTGAATTTGTGGGATTTGAAAATAAGTCGCTTGTCTGTTAAAAGCAGCTTACCCCCAACTCCTTCCTTTCCCTTGAAGTGATTAGCTCCACCTTCCTTAATAATTTCTTCGTTGTCTGCTGTCTCAATGGTTATCCTTTTGAATAGTCTTTTAGCGGTGTACTGCATCATCCAGGCGAAAAGAAGTCCAGCGACAATGCCACCCATTAAAGTAGAAACAACTATCCCAAGTATTGGTCCGTCCTTTATTATTAGATTAATAACAATCATGATGATTGTCCATGGTAGTCCAAATGTCAATGCTATTGTCCAAAACCTCTTTGTCATATTATGATCTTTTTGCGAATTGGTGGTAATTGAGATTCAGCTTCCCTATAACTGCAAATCCGGCAGATGCTGACCCCTTCGTTTTGAATAATCCGGAGCATATCGACCCCCAGGTCTATAATCCGGAGTATGCTGCCCCCCTAAATGGATTTAGGTTAATTAGCGGTTTTACCAAACCGATAACCAGAACTTCAGATGGCTGGAAAACCAAAACTTTTCAAACCTAGTCCGGCCCCATCTTGATCCATTTGCGGGATCCAAGAAGCCAATGGTTGGATCCGGGACATGCCAAAAATCGACTCCCAAAAAATGGGTAGGGGACGCTGTGCCCAAATGGTGGGAAAATTCCCGAAAAGCCCGAACAACCAGCTCCTGAAATTCACCGACCAATCTACAATTCCACCTAGCCGCCGCTTCACCTAGAGAATGTCAGTCAATTTATCTCCCGCAGGGATGACAGCCACTAGCATCCCGATCCCAATCGCTGACCCTGATAGCTCATTGCATCAATCAGGGCTTTTTTGCAGGGGCTTTTCGCTAGTGGGCTAAATGTTAGGTGTGGTGCTTCTTTATTTTCGGTAGGCCTATGTTTTTCAGGATTTCATTTGCCTTATCCACCTTCTCTTGAAATAGAGGTTGCCCCTTAAATTGTTCTAATGAATTGTCTATCCGAACAATAGGAACCTTATTTTTATTTAATTCATCAATCTTTTTCATATTTGAACTATTTACGTCTTACCAGAAAAGCGTCATATTCCACTTCTCTATGAAACATTTCCCACTCATTTTCTCTTAAACCAAAAATCTCAAAATCATTTTTAATTTCATCTGTTTATAATTTGTTCTTTAGCGGTCAGATGGAATCTCGCACGTATTACAATCGTTCCTCCGTGTGTCGCTTGCGTCGTGCTCGATTTCATGTGTCTATAATTGTTTTTCAGCGGTCACATGGAATCTCGCATGTAGCATAGTCATCCCAGTGTGTGTCGCTTGCGTCATGCTCGATTTCATGACATCCAAAGATACGATTTACTAGCAATGATTGTAGCGTTTTGATATTACCCACAATCGGGTCAGACAAGGGAATCTCACCCTCACCTTCCTACGGAACTCCCGCAAAAAACGGGACAGGCTGTGCGTGAGATGCTCACCCCGATACATCGGTGGCTCCTCATCCCAACAACCACTTAAAGGTAATGCGCTAGCTTCATCAGGTAGCGGTGGTTCTGCTTCTTTTCCATAAATCCTCCCTTGAATAGTCAAGGTTGCAAATGAAGGCGAAACAGGGCATGCTCCCTCCCCTCATACCTCGGTCAAACGTCCTCCCGGACATTTGCCGTGCTCCACTCCCATTTACTCATAAGGTAACTGATCTTATCGGTATTCGTGAATGCTATCGGTTTTCAGGAGTTTCATCACTACTACGCATGAGTCTGCCCCCTGACAGCGTCAAGGCACCGGAGGGCCTATCTATTGGTTGCCCAATAGTCCTCCATCCATTTCAAAGCATTCGACCTGCTTTTAAGGTCGATTCAATTGGCGACGGCGGGCATTCGGAGCCGTTCTCTTCCAATCAACTCCTAACTTCTCAAAGATGCTAAACTTTCTATTTACTCGGAACCGCCCGCTATCTTCCAAGGTATGTTATGCACTGTTCTTTTTCATTTTTTTGAGGCAATGAGTTCAAAAATCAATTCTTTCAATGTCACCAAATCACTCTCTATTGTTCCTTTCATATATCTTTCATACACACTTTTATTATCCGGAGGGTTAAGGTTCAGAATCAGTCCTTTTTCCAAGGCCAACAACCTTAAAAACTCTCTTTGTGTACGTCCGTTCCCTTCTCTAAAGGGGTGAAAGTAATTTACAGTATCTAAAATTTCTGCTAACTTCTCTGCTAATTCCTTTCTTCTGTTCCTTCGAGTTTTTTTGTAGTCATCTATCAAAGAATTAATGTAGTTACTGGCATTATCAAAATGCGTGGTGGGAAAAAATTGCTTCCCATCTTTACTTATTTCCACTATCCGTTTTTTACCAGCCCAAACATATATATCTTGAAACAAATGTTTGTGAATATCAAAAAGGCTTTCAATTCCTTTAATCTTAATCGGATTGTATATTCCGATCCATCTTGACCACCTGTTCCGGTGATGTTGACCACTTTT
>NZ_JACVCV010000026.1 GCF_017811155.1 Lunatimonas salinarum
CCCAAATTCAAAATCTGAGTCCTCCATTCAATTATTCTAATGCATAATGCGGGTTTAACCCATCAAGGGATCCTACTAGAATAGGGGTGTGTGTCGTAAATTCCCTTCCGAACCAAGAAAACCCACATCGCTTACCATCTATTTTCCGGGTAGAGGATCCATATGCCTACTTAAATTCAAAGATACTATTATTGGATTTGTTGCCGATGAATTTTACCAACGTAAACGAAAGCCTGCCTTTTGATTCGATATTAACGTGTAGATCACTATTAAAGTGTTGGGATAAGGGACTTTGATAGTTTCCATGCAACATCCAAGTTCCAGATTGCACCTGAAGTCCAATCTGGGCCATGGTGAGTTTTCCTCCGCTGTTGCTCTGGTAAAATCCCTCAAAGGTATGTTGTCCACCATACTCATGATAAATCCCGCCTATCGGAATAAATTGAGTGTTTCCCGCTCTGCTCATGTAAAAAGCACTCGCCTGCATATTGTATTGGTTACCAAATCGGTAATTCTGCGGATTGGCTGCATTTACTTTATATACGGCTTCCAGATTGATCCCCCATCTATTTCGCATGGAGGTGTAGTTGGCAGAGGCCAGGTAATCCCAAGACCCGCTCCCCAATTGGAAATTTGGATTGATTAATTGTTCGGTTTGTGAGTATTCAAAGTTAGCTAGGGGAGATTTGATACCTCCACCTATCCAAAGATTGTGCAGCCAGGCTTCCATGGGATTTCCTTTCTGATCTATTATCTTATAATTCAATATCGCCATAGGATCTCCCAACCCACTTAGTTGCGCTTTTTCGTGGCTTCCATCCATTTGATTATGCATATAAGGCAGCACGATGTTTAGCTGTAACCTTTCTTTCAATGCAATACGTCCCATGAAATCCATCCTTTGATATAGGTCATTGGAGTATTCCAAATTGCCTCCGTGCATCATATCTGCGTAAAAGTTGGCTCTGGAATATTTCAAACCAACAAAATGAGCTTCGTTTTGAGGGATGATCCCAAAATTGAAACCTCCCAATGCACAACCACAGGCGTCGCAAGCCGATGCGTTATGCTGTATTAAACCAAATAAGCCAAGAAAAACGATAAAATAGTTGAATAGTTTAGTCATGGGAATTAAAGAAAATGGGGTTGGAAATAAATGCTGGGTCTGTCAATGTTTTAAGGAACGCGACAATTTTGGCCTTTTCCTCTTCGGACAATTTAATCTTGGGCTTACCTTCATTGAAAACAAGCGGGTCAATAGTCACTTGATCTATCACACCTTCTGTATAGTGATCAAGAACTTGCTCTAGCGTCTCAAACCGCGCATTATGCATATAGGGACTAGTCAACTCAATATTCCGAAGAGAGGGAACTTTAAATTTCGCCCTATCTTGCGGTACCTCGGTCACTATCTCTCTGCCAAAGTCTGAGATTTTTACTTGTGCGCCGTTATTTCGGTAGCTCAAATCGGTAAATAATGGCTCCTGATGGCAGCCCTCGCAATGTTTTCTAAATAAGGCTAGACCCTCCAATTCAATGCTGTTAAGTGCACGGGCATTACCGTTTAAGTATTCATCGTATTTAGAATTTGCCGATACCATCATGACCATAAACTGGCTAAGGGCGTGAAGCACATAGGGGCCTGTTACCTCTTCCACACCAAAAGCATTTTTAAACTTTTCAGGGTACGTTGTATGCCTCCGAATACGGGAGACAACCTCTTCAAAACTCAGATCCATTTCTATTTCCGATTCGAATGCCAAAATGGGTGCAAAATCGAGGTGGGTGACTCCACCATCCCAGAAGAACTCCCTTTGAAACGCCAAATTAAACAAGGGAGGGGCATTTCGCTTCCCTTCTCTATCCTCCACACCAAAACTGAATGGATGCAGCCACGTATCCGCAAAGGCATGGCTTTGAACATGACAAGAGGAACAGGAAACAGACCCATCTCTTGAAAGCGCCGGATCAAAGAAAAGGGTTCTACCCAACTTAAATCCTTCCTCCGTAACGGCGTTGTTTCGAAAGGTATAAATAGGCTCCGGAAAATGGACGGGCTTTTCAAATTGAATTCGATCCTCTAGGGGCTCATGTCCAAAGGAATTACAGCCAGCCCAAATCATCCAAAGGAACAAGAGAACAGGCCAATAGAGCCTGTCTCTGTTGTTTGTAAGACCAATCATGCCATTTACTGATGGGTGTGATCGACGATAAATGCATTTCTGATCCGCTGAGCAAAGGGTACCCCATCACTCGGCGAGTGAATATTATTCTGAACGGTAAAGTCCGCATCCCCTATCACCTCTAGCAAATCCATATGAATATGCGGAGAGGGTCTCATAGTCTCGCTTACCTGTACCGTTGCATCAAATAGCAGGGATATTTCTACATTATTGTCAAAAAACCGCTGCGGATTCTCGTCTATGGCGGGAACATTCTTCCACCCGCCTATGTGCAATCTTAGGCGCTGCTCCTCCCTAGGTGATACGGGTGAATGTCCTTCGAAGAGGTAGTGGATAAAACCAGAGTTCCAATTCCAAAACCAACCTCCTGCTGCCCGATCTAAAATGCCTCCAACAGCGCCCTCTTGTATGCCATCTTCTCTGATGCCCAAGGTGAATGTAATCTTGTTATATTGACCAGCGGGAATATCTTTCAAATGGATCTGGTAAGTATCAGGATCTCCCTGAACCACCCTGTAGTAACCCTTCAATAGACTAGCATCTGCTGAGGCGTTCATTTCATCCAAATAGGTCTCCCCATTAGGACCTTCTAGCTTTACATGGCTGATGTAATAACCAAATTGAGTGATATTGAAAGATTGCCCCTTTGCATTGGAATACCGAAAGTTGGTGCTTCCCACTTCGTCCAGTACTAAGGTTTGATTTCCTACGTAATTGTCAAATTTGACTATCATCTCTCCCTGCTGCTCCAAAATAGGGTCTTCTGTTTCTTGGCAGGCAAAAAACACAACGGAGATAAGTACCAATGAGCACTTATAGTATAGTGATCTTAAATATTTCATGGTTTTAATGTAATTTTTTAAGCTTGAATGGCAGGCCATTTTTTTGAAAAGAGGGTATTTGCGCGGCTTTTTGACAAAGGGCGCTAAAGGCATCTAGTGTATCTGATGCCGGTAGGGACATTTGAATTACCCTTGATTTTTGTAGATGAAAGTGCCTTCTTTTGGGGGTTTGTCCTGAGTTAAAAAGTAGTCCTGTAAAAAAAATGTCTGCACGTTGGCACCGTGCTTGATCACTACAGTGGCCGGTATCCGGCAGATACGATACCCAACCTCTTCGAGTATGAACAAATTAAAATCAGCCCGAAAATCCATCCAGTCAGATGCCTGCTTTTCCGTGGCCTCATCTAATTGCTTGTTTAGGAAGCATTGCCCCTCACAAGTTGACATAGGGATGTCTCTATTTTCACAAAACATCTCCGAAATAAAGGAGCGGTTTAGCTGAAAATTGACACAAATAACGGAATAGACCATACAGTTTAGTACGACCATCCAAGCCATCGCAAGAATAAAAAGGGAACGAACCATCGAGTGTCCCAACATAAATAGAATAAGACGTTAACGGAGAAGTCAGTGAAAAGAAAAGATGCCTACCTCCTAAATGGGGAGACCATAGAAGAAAGAAACTAAATCTTGGGAGGGGTTTCTACCGAAGCAAAAAAGGAAGATACAAAATGAGTGGATTGCAGGCCCGGATGGGAATTGTCAATACACGCAAAAGAAATAACGTTCAGTGAAAATGGTGTATTAGCAATAAATTGCCCAAAATCAGCCGAGAACGTATGCTGGCTCTCTTGGTCTCGCTTGTCTCTTTCAGCCTTTAGCTGCTGTGCAAGGTAGCACTTCCCGTCACATTGAAGCTCTGTTTGTGCCTTGTTGATGCAAAAATTTTCAATGATGGATGCTTTATTCAATACGTAGGTACCCTGAATTACGGAATATACCATTCCGTTTAGCAGCAAAATTATCGCTAGGGCCACGTAAACAAGCATTTTCAACATAGTTGCAAAAGTAGTTGTCAGTGGAGGATTTTCCAAAACTTTTTTCAACAACGGCCAGTTAATTTTCTGCCTCGCTGATGATCAATATGGACAAACCGACCGGCTTGCCCATAAATTGGTTAGCATCTAATTTTTATGTGCCATATTTTACCATAATAGCCAACTGCCCCGCATGATAAGCTGTATGCGTGATAATCCTACCTAAGGCCTCGGCTTTGGTTTTTTTACCAAACTCTTTGGTTTCGATGACAGTATCCCAATCATCTTGGCCCTCAATGGCTTTTTCAAGTTGCATACCTGCTTCCTCCATCAGCGCCAATAAGGCTTCCAAATCGATCCATTCACCGGTATCTTTCCCAGCTTTTAAGGTTTGGGCATCTACTTTTACATCCATGTTCCCAAAAACATTCTTGGCAAAAAGCAATTCCACTTCTGCAATATGTCGGATCAGAAAACCTGCCGAGTTAGGTGAATCCCCCAGTTTTTTGGACAGATCTTCAGGTTTGATTTGGGCCAATTGATTGATAAACCGAGTACGGCCTTCTTTCCAGAGTTCAATGAGTGCTTTCATAACCCAAACAAGATAGCAAATCCGTTTCCAAAAAAAGCAGATCTACGTCATGCAGAAAAAAAAGCCAACAAATTTGGCCATTACCCTTTTTATATCGTAATATTGCGATGTAATATTTAAAGGAAATAAGGTTTGTTATATAAATGGATACCTGCCTTCGGCGATATATTGGCTTTCGTTAAGGAGGATAGGATCGCTTCGGGTTTTTGGTTTTCGATACGCTGTTGGATCCTAAAATTTCGCGAATCTCACATCTCAAATCTAACGTCTAATATCTCCAACATATACCTGCGAATACTCATCTCAAATCTCACAATCTAAAATGGGTGTTACCAAAACAGATCTATTCACAGAAAAGCAAAATGAACTGGCAAAAATAGCCAAAGTATTTGCGCATCCGGCTAGAATAGCCATCCTAGAATATTTGATTCAGTCCAACTCCTGCATTAATGGGGATTTGGTTCAGGAACTGGGTTTGGCACAGGCAACCATTTCCCAGCACCTGCGCGAACTCAAGGAAATCGGCTTGATCAAAGGCAGCATCGAAGGTGTATCCGTCAATTATTGCATAGATCCTATTCGCTGGGCTGAGGTTCAGAACTTATTCCAAGACTTATTCAGCGGCTTTCCAAAGACATCGGGATGCTGCTAATTGAAGACATAAGATGTAGGACACAAGACAGATTCGTAATAATAATCGTTTTGGTTTCTTAATCAAAAAGTCCCTCTAAAAATAAACAATAGTATTTCCATAATCATCAAGCCTGCAAAAGTCTAGTATCTAAAATATAAAAAAATAGCGCCTTTGCGCCTTTGCGAGAACCAAATGAAAACAAGAGAATTTACCCAAATCCTTCAAGAAAACCCCGGAAAGGCGCTTTTCTTCGAATACCAAACAGGTCAGTATGTACGTACCGACTACCATATTACTGAAATCAAGAATGTTAATTTTGATACGGTAGATTGTGGGGGTATCCGCAATCAGTGGTCCGAAGTGCATATCCAACTGTGGGAAAATGAAATTCCGGAGCCAGATCATGCGGTAGATACCAGCAAGGCCATGAAAATTTTCGAGGTAGTCAACCGTGTGCGGGAAACCTATTCAGAGGCAAGCATCAAATTCGAATATGGTAATTCGGTGTTCCCAACAGCCGTGCTTCCCGTTCACAATATCAAAGACACAGGCAATGCCCTGATTGTGCAGCTCACTCCTGATCAGACCACCTGCAAGGCTAAGGATCGGGCTACCAGTCCGGAAGAAAAAGCTGCCGCCTGCTGTGGACCTGTGGCTGAAAAGCCCAAGCTTACCCTCGTTTCCCTTCAGCAATCCGATTCAAATACCTGCGAACCCGGATCGGGATGTTGCTGAGATAGGGGATATTTGAGATAAGACGTAAGACATAAGATTTAAGAATCAAGACGTCAGACAAATTGTGAATGACAAGTCGAGATTTAGTTTGGGTAATCTGGGGTTAAATCGATCCATTTCTTCACCCTTTTTCTTCCATAGTACCATGAACCTATATCCAACACTCCAAGCACATATTAGAACAGCAAAATCGCTTGCCATCTCCGAGGAGCGAAAAGCGGTACTCCATGTGCTGATTGATTATATTCAACAAAAGGTCGATCAACATCAGGACATCAACCTGAACTTTATCTGTACGCACAATTCGCGCAGAAGCCAGTTTTCCCAGATTTGGGGAAAGGTCGCGGCAGTCTATCATGGCATTGACATGAACTCCTTCTCTGGCGGAGTAGAAGTCACCGCATTCAATGAACGCGCCGTAGCCTCCATCAAACGATTTGGATTTAAAATCAGCAGTGAGGGAGAGGGAAATCCCAAATACTTTGTGTTCTATTCGGATGATGAGGACCCCATAGTAGCTTTCAGCAAGGTCTATGATGATGCTGCCAATGCTCCAACAGGTTTTGCAGCGGTAATGACCTGCTCCCATGCGGACGAAAACTGTCCCTTTATCCCTGGAGCGGAAGCCCGAATACCCGTGCGCTACGAAGACCCTAAAGCTTTTGACGACACCGATCAGGAAGCGGAAATGTATGATACTAGATCTTTGCAAATCGCTTCGGAGATGTTGTATGTGTTTTCGAAGATTAATAAGGGCAAAAAATAGATATTGATTGTATAGGATATTGTTAGATATTTTTTCTCCCCCAGCGTAATGTCTATTCAATATCGCTGAGCTAATATCAATTAGTATCTACCCAAATATCCAGAATACAGCTTAAACACTTGAAGTTAAAAGCTTAGGATCATGTCAACAACCAAAAAGAAAATTGCCTTCTTCGAAAAATACCTGACCTTATGGGTTGGGCTGTGCATTGCTCTTGGGATACTTATCGGCCATTTGGCGGGAGATGATATCTCACTCCTTTCGGATTTGGAAATCTACCATGTTAATTTCCCTATAGCCATTCTGATCTGGCTGATGATTTATCCCATGATGCTTCAAATTGATTTTGGTAGTATCAAAGGAGTAGGGAGAGCACCGAAAGGTTTGATATGGACATTGGTAATCAACTGGCTGATCAAGCCGTTTACCATGGCATTTTTTGCTTGGATTTTCTTTGATCAATTGTACTCGGCTTACATAAAGTCGGAAATGGCTGGAGAGTATATTGCAGGTGCTATTTTACTGGGTGTGGCTCCTTGTACGGCCATGGTGTTTGTATGGTCCTATTTGACCGAAGGGGATCCCAATTACACCTTGGTGCAGGTTACTGTCAATGACCTGATTATTTTGGTGGCGTTTGTTCCTTTGGTGGGATTTCTTTTGGGCATTACCAATTTGACCGTACCTTACGAAACTTTGGTGGCTTCGGTAGTCATTTTTGTGGTCATTCCATTGATTGCGGGAGTGATTACCAATAAAAGTTTGATTGCCAAAAAAGGAGAAGATTGGTTCAAAAATGAGTTTTTGCCCAAGTTTAAGCCTGTCAGTATTATCGCCTTGTTACTAACTTTGATTTTGCTTTTCGCCTTTCAAGGTCCAAATATTCTGCATAATCCGCTGATCATTCTGCTCATCGCAGTTCCATTGATTATTCAAACGTACTTTATCTTCTTTTTGGCATGGTTTGGAGGAAGAAAGCTAAAGCTTAGACACGCAGTCTGTGCACCTGCCTCCATGATCGGTGCCAGCAATTTCTTCGAGTTGGCCGTTGCTGTAGCCATCGCCCTATTTGGTTTGGACAGCCCTGCAGCATTGGTGACAGTAGTCGGTGTTTTGGTGGAGGTGCCGGTGATGCTGCATTTGGTAGGGTTGGCGAATAAGTGGAAATATTAAAGCTGTTTACCGATACGATAAACAGCATTCTTAAAACCCATCTGTTAGTTAATTCCATAACTACCAAACATTTCGCATCCCTCAGGATCATCGAGTGAACAGGCGATGGCTTCCTGATTCTGCTTCTTAGCTTCTTCTGCGGCCACCTCGTTAGGGATTATCCAAGCTGGTAAGCAGAAACCGTGGATCCTTTACATGCTGGATGCTGTGGAACAAACAGCCCAACTTACCAATCAGCTAATTACAAACATATTGGAACAAATGGAATCCACACATGAGCATGGAAGGCAAACAATCAAATGGTACACAAAAGAAATTAACGAATTATTGTTTAGTCAACCCTACCTGAAACCAAAGCTGGTAGGTGACCGTCTGAAAATAGCCTCCAGAATAACTTTGAATAAATACTTCAGTGAATTACAAGCAGAGGCAGGTTGGCTCAAATCAAACACGGTAGTGAGGAGTATTATGTCAATCGTGATATAGTTAAAATTTTAGAAGGGTAGGGATCCATCCAAAATTCAACCACTCAATACATCCATCACGCACATCCCCGGTTCCTGCTTGCCCTCAAGATCCCAAAACCGCAGCAGGGTCCAGCTTTTTGATTGGTAATAGGAGTTGATCGATACTCCTCAATCGGTGGGAAGAAAAAAGATTTCCAAATGGCATAAATAAAAAATCCGGGGAGCCATCCCCGGTTTTTTATCTTGGTTGGTCAACAGACCTTTACTTGCGTCCTGCCACAAGCGCCTTGGCTAAATCCTGGGCATATTGCCTGAACAAATCCCTAGCTGCTTCTTTATAGATATCTTTGGACATTTCTACAATAAATGGATCGAAATCGATGGTAGGTACGCCAACAGCAAAAATTTCTTCCAGCAGGCCTTTACTCTTGGCAGCATCCTTATACACTTTGGCAGAATATTCGTTGTTGGAAACATACTCAGACACCAAAGTGACCGGAGCTGAACTTGGAGAACCCCCTTTTCCGATAAAATCAAATGTATTGCGGGAGATCCTCATTTTTGGAATCACCTTGGTGTCGGCAGTTGTGATAGATCTTCTCGTGCCCGCGTCTAAAGAGACATTCATTTCGACCGTAGAGAAATCCACATCGATATTGTTCAACATCACCACGGCACCCGTTTCCTTGTTGAAATTCCTCATCATGGTCACAAAAGCCACTCCCCCTCCCTTCATCAGGGATTTTTCATCAAAGAGAAACAGGCTGTTTTCCGGAAGCATTTTGATCTGTCCTACTCCCACACTTTCCTCTGAGTTCTTTTTACCTTTGTTTTCGGTCCTGGAAGAATATTTTTCCGCCAACTTGGCGTATCCCTCTGTCTTGGTGAGTTCCGTCAGAGTCACCACTGTTTTGCCCACTTTGGAGATTTCTTCCTCCAGGATCAACTGAAAATCATTGGCTAATTCCTGAAAATCGGCTAACGCTAACTCTGAACTGAGTACAGTGGTGGTTCTCGCAGACGATCTTTGATTGCCCGCATATTGCCCCCCCTTGCTTGATGCCTCGAATACATTCTGAAGCTTACTCAACTTCCCTTCCTGTACCACCACTTTGGTCTCGGTGAAGGTTTCAAAATTGATACTGAACTGGGGAATAGTGATTTTATCACTTTCGTCCACAATTTTCCGGTAAGGCCCTTTACTTAGGCCGTTAAAAATCTCTTGGGCCTGAACTTGGGTCAAGCACAACAAGGCAAAAAGGATGGTAAGAATTGATTTGTTCATAAGGTAAATGATTTAGGTTAAAACAATAATTTTAATGTTTAAAAGGTGATTTAATCAATGGTGTAGCGTTGAGCAATCCGATGTTTTTTTTACATAACTTATAATTGGGTCATTTCAGATCTAAAATTTAATCAAAATAGTAATATTTTAATACATTTTAGCTCTAATATGCCAAACTCAATTGCCAGTAATGCTCATTTATTCGCTTGGTATTATTCATCTCTCCGCAGTAACCCATCTCCTCCAAAACTTTTCTGATCTGACGAAAGGTAAATCCCTCATCAAACCGTATTATCCATCGGCAGATTGTAGGTGGTACGTTAATACATACAGCCCTTAGTCGCCTATGGATTACATTAATTAAACTGACTTTTCCTCATCACGAATTCCTAGACCTCTTTTTTTCCAAAATTGGAATTGCTCCGGGGAGAAATCGGTGATTTGGTATAGCCCATTCAAAAGTTTAGAACTTTAAAAAACCCCTGCAAAACGCACATGTAAACAGACGCTTGCAGCGAAGAAACAAACATACTATCTATGCGTATAAATATCAAAAGTAGGTAACTATTTTTGTAGCGATTTTTCAAAACAAAGGAAATTCACCCACTTAATACATCGACCACCCGTTTTACACACATTCCCAATTCCCTATTCACCTCAAAATCCCAAAACCGCAGCACCGTCCAGCCTTTAGCCTGATAGAAGTCATTGATTTCCCTATCCCGTTGCCTGTTCCGCTCAATCTTGGGAATCCAAAAATCCCGGTTGGTCTTGATCGCATTCTTCCGTTGTTGCCAGTCGTACCCATGCCAGAACGAACCGTCCACAAAGATCACTATCTTGTATTTGATCAGGCTGATATCGGGTTTGCCGGGGAGTTTTCGCTGGTTACTCCGGTACCGTACCCCGGCATGCCACAGCGCCTTTCGGAGTAGTTTTTCAGGCTGGGTATCCCTTCCCTTGATCTTCGACATGGTGAGGGAGCGCTGGGGCGTGGTATAAAACCCCTCCTCCTCACAAAAGCGGGGAACGGTGATTTTTGGTTCTCGGTAGGGCTTAGGGTGCTTTGCCAATGCTACTGGGATTTCACTAGGTAAAAATCGCGAAAAGAATCCACTTTACACAGGCTTGGTAGCAAGGTAATCGACTCCGAAGTGGTAGCTACATCGATTACGTTGGTCTGCTTCTACGAGAAATCATCTATTTTTTCTTATAGACGGGAACCATACAGTAGGAAAATCAAAAATTAATCGTACTTTTCGCCAACTTCTTTCCAAAGCGTCAAATAGGTTTTTTATGGCGTGGAGGGGGCATCGCTTTTTTTCAGGGATTCAGCCGGTTTTTTGCGGCTGCACCCAAAATGGTCGATCCTCCTACCTGCTTTTTGAAAGTACTTATCGGGATCTTTTTGGGATTAAACTACCTCGCTAATTTATGAACGCAACTACTTATGTCCTTTTTGGCATTTGCTGCTGGGGACTTATCGTTTTTTCTGCGCTAGGCCAAGAAGCCTCCTCAGATTACATCGAAACGCTCTCGGGAAATAAAGTCCCAGGCACGATCGTCCGGTCCTTTGATATCAACCAAACCGCCTCCATTACCTTTTTGGATTCGCAGGGGAAATCCCAAACGCTCTATCCCAAGGACGTGAAGGGCTTTGGTCTCTCCAATGGCCGAAGGTTTGAGAGCCGGCCCGTTCCTGGTCGGGAGGATAAGGGGCCGGAGTTCTTTCAGGTAATTTTGCGGGGAAAGGTAAGCCTCCTGAGTTACCGGGGGACTTTTTATGCGGAAAATGAAAAGGAAATATTGGAATTAACCAATGTAATGGTTACCAGTGAAATACGTGGAACGAAGGTAATGTCCCGGCGAAGGAAATACACGGGCATACTAAGCTACATGCTCTATGGCCCCTGTGGGGTGGAACTTCAGGAGCAAATTGCGAAAATCAGCTATTCGGAAAGTGGGTTTATCAAGCTCTTTATGCTCTATCACCAATGTGAACAATTGCCCTACGAGCTATTTGTGGAGCAGGTGCCGGTATTTCGGGCCTCAGTAGTAGGGATGCTGGGCGTTTCTTGGATGGAGTCACTCATGGAAAGTTCGCCGGATAGGTTGCTGCACCGCTTCGATGCCAAGCATCAGCCTTTTATTGCCTTGGGTCTCAAATTGGATCAATGGCGTAGGATGCCCCGGTTTGCGGTGGATCTGGGTGTAGGCTATAGCAGTGGGAACAACGCCGTTCACTTGGAACTAGATCGACAGAGTCACCGCTTCACCGCTACCCATGAATACGAATTCCGAAGCATCTTGGTACCGGCATTTTTAGATTATATGCTTTTCCGATCGCGTAGCAACGAATATTATGTAGGGTTGGGCGCAATGGTAAGAACACACCATTTAACCACCAACCTGAGCATTATCGACTATCGTACCACGTTTGAACCGATCAAAACAGAGCTGTATGAGGCCCCCGTATTGGGGCGTGAGCGCATTCAGTTTTCCCCTGCTATGAAACTTGGTGGACACCTGTTTTACCGAGAGCGATGGGGCATCATCACCGAGCTACAGGTGGAGTACGGTACCAACGGCTACACCCTTAACTTAGATAAGCGACAGACTGCTTACAAACAACTTATTGCCTCATTAATGGTAGGTTTTAGACTATGAAAAGGACGCTTCTTTTATTCGCCCCACTGCTGATTTTGATCATGGGTGCCTGTGAACAGGCTGAGCTAGCGCCACGTACCAATCCCCGCTTTAGCATGGCCTATGTGCAGGATCTAGATGCCACAGGTGCTGAGTTTGCCGCGAATATTTATGACTATGGCGATGAAGAAATCCTGGAATATGGATTTTTGTACAGTTCCCATGGGGAGCCGCGCCCGGCAAATTCAGAAGTGATTCGACAAAATGGAAGACCGGAAAAATCGTTCGTCCTAAAAGCGGATCACTCGATGGTAATGGGAACGACGTATTTTGTCGTGGCCTTCTTACGCACTGCGGTAGGCGAGATTTATTCGGCTCCACAGACGTTTGTGAGTCAGGGTACCGCTGGTTTTGTGTTTGATCGCTTGGAGTATACTACACCCATCTACTTTGGGGATACCATAACCGTGGTGGCGACCAAGTTGAGCAGCAGCTTGGCAAACTACCAGGTTACGTTTCAGGAGGAAGTGGCCGCTGTGATTGATCTAGAGCCGGGTTCGTTTAAATTTATTGTGCCGTATTTTGAAAACTTCCAATTAGGGACATTGGAACCCGATCATTTTGCGCTATCGTTGAAAGTAGTGGATAAAAAGATGGACATGAACGTTTTCATGCCGTTTCAGGAGCCGGTATTTGACAAAATGCCAATACAACGCATAGATTACGGCGGAGCGGTGGAAATTAAGGGCAACTACCTGGAGGATGCAAAACTAGTCATTGCCAGCTACGGACAACCGGTCGAATACCTTTTTTACAGCAATGTCACGGTAGACGTCGCCGAGGAGGAAAGGATTGTATTTAGGCCCGACGCAGAATATGCTAGAGGCTCGAATTACGTGGCGCTGAAAATCCGCGGCAAAGAATACCATTTGGGCCCTGAAGTATTTGCCTACAATCCCACAGAGATCGATCCGGACCAATCGGCTATAGTCGGTTTTGGAGATTACGTGACGATCACGGGTACCAATTTTAACGTGGAGGGGCCATACATCCACTATGGGGTGCTGAATGGGGTAAAGGTCGAGATAGACCGAACCGCTTCCGATAGCAAGACGCTCACCTTTCCGGTCGGGCAGATGGAGTTTGAGTTTAAGCGGGTGAATGAGTTTCGCATTCAGACCTTCGATCAGGTGTCCCAACATGCCTTTACCTTTGAGTTTACCAACCCGGATATACCCTACTTTCGTAATACCTACCGTGTGCCAAGGCTTGCGGACTACCTGCCTTATGGAAATATGGTGGGCTACGAGGGGAAGGGATTTGCGCTGGGAAACCGGGAGATCTTCGAGTTTGACGTAGCTACCCAAACCGTAAGCACCGTGCGTGCCCTGCAGATAGGTGCCAATAAGCTGGAGTTTACCTTCGGCGTGGCGGATGGGGAAAACTGGTACATTGGTGGTGGGCATACCAATAATCCAAACCCCATTAACCGGTCCTTTTTTGTCTTTAACCTGAGGACAAAGGAAATCCGCAGGCTTCCGGACCTGCCCATGGATCAATGGCGGCCCATGTTGGTACACGCTGTAAACGGGCAGGTGTATTTCGAAGGGGGCTTTGATGTAGAGACCCGGGTGGATCACCGTCTTCGGTATAAGTTTGACATTCGATCGGAAACCTGGACCCGTCTGCCCGACAAAACGGAGACACGGATATATGCAGGTAGAACCATCGCCTTTTCCTACAATGGAAGGCATTTGGCGATAGGTGAACCCGTCGGCACGGGAGATGAGGGAACAGGCCTGTTTGAATTTGATATAAATACCGAAACCTGGACCTTGGTAAAGCGGTTGGATGAACTCTACCGGATGGGGCCAAAGTCTGACAATATCTACGTGGTAGGTAACAAAGCCTATCTCCTTGGGACTTCGATGTATGAGCTAAACCTGGAGACCTTGAATCTGCGGCGGGTGACCAACCTGATCCAC
This sequence comes from Lunatimonas salinarum, assembly GCF_017811155.1. Taxonomy (GTDB): domain Bacteria; phylum Bacteroidota; class Bacteroidia; order Cytophagales; family Cyclobacteriaceae; genus Lunatimonas; species Lunatimonas salinarum. The sequence continues at coordinate 14,286 of NZ_JACVCV010000026.1, forward strand.
GTTGAATACCTAATCTGTGAAGTGTATCGGACGCTGTCCTTTATGGCGGAAGGAAAAATCTACGTGTGGGACTGCGGGGAACGGGTCTGGGAGATTGACTTGCAGCGATTGGCGTTTGATTAAGGAAGTGACGGATTTCCTCCCAGCCTTTTGGATACTCCCACTCCCAGACTCCAGAACTTTCCGGGTTGTCCCGGATGGATCAGGATACCGGTCTCGGGGCGAAACATCCAGCTACCTACAGGGCGAAGGGCAATGCCGAGATTAAAAGAAACCAGATTCGAATTTTCCGCATTCAACGTAATTAGGTAGCTGTTAGCCAAGTTGATTTCGGCCTGTTGCCCTATCGGAATCCCATAAATCAAGCCAGGAGAAAATACCCAGGTACGTTCAATGTGCTTTTCCAACGAAAAGTAAATTGGAAGCAGCAAGGCCAGCCGGTCTTTAACAATCCGAAATTTTGGAGTAAACATCATATAGCTAAATCCCTCTCCAATGGGCTCTTCACGGAACCACAAGCGGTCGTAGCGAATACGCAGCTCCAGTCCGTCTGCCACACTCGTTCCTAGCTGAAGTCCCAGGTCGTTTATCGTCCGGGTATAGTCGAAATTACGACCCAACCAAACCGGAGAATAGTGCAGCCCGAGCTCGCTTTCTCCCGGTCGGAGCAATCGGGCACTTTGGTACTCGGAAAATACTTGGGCCGGGGCGGAGATCGCCGCTACAAAGGCAACGTGAACGAGGAAAATAATACGATTGGCTTGACTTTTCATGGCGGGTTTGTCAGAGATTTACGTGCTGACGCCGCACGTCTTGAGGCCTCTGATAAAGGTAGTCAGACTGTGTAATCCTTAAAAATGGTAAATCAATATGGCTACGAGTATTATTTGCAAGATTTGCGAAAGAAATAACGCTTGTTATTGAAATTGACGAAAAATGCCAACGATTTATGCATTACCCGAAAATTTTGAATCCAAGGACCATGCTCCTCCTCCTCGGATAATAAGAAAGATGCTTCCCAGCAACATGCTCCAATCGGTCCGGGTGCCATGCATCATTTCCCAAAAACCCTGATCCTGCAGAATAGCGTACTTGGTGGTGGCGATGGCTACCAACATGATTATCAAAGTGGGAATGGCAGCCAATCGTGTGAAGAGACCCAGTAATATCAGGATGCCCGAAATTGCCTCAAAGGTACCCACGAAACTACCTAAAAACTCCGGATTGGGCAATCTGATTTTGGCAAATCGGCCGCCACCACGGGCAGCGGGAAACAGAAACTTTTGAATGCCTTCGGATAAAAATACAACGCCTACCATCATGCGAATCAACATCGTGGTTGTGGAAGTGTCTGTACTAAGCGTGGATCGAAGCATGGAGAAAACCCTCAATAGCAAAGAAAGTACCGAGTGCTAAGGTACAAAAAATCAGCAAATAGGCTAGCAACCTGTCTATTGTTTGCCAGTAGGCTTTCTCCGCTGTATGAAGTCTCCAATGGGAGCGGGGTTGTCTTTACGGTACTTTTTTCGCTTGGCGCGTCTTTTTTGGCGTCTCAGCTGATTTTGTTCAGAGCCTTTGACCAGCACAGATCTTACCGAAAGCCCCACTTGACCCTGATACCAGGGCTTCCTCCCAGCAATATTCACATTTGGCTTGTAATCCACGGATACGGTTAGCCCAAGCAGTGTCATTTCAACTCCGGCAAGGGCATCGAGTCCAAAGGTGGGGTTTCCATACAAGTGATTGACCCTTCGAGGGGATATTTGACCCAAAAGCAACTAAATTGTTTTTATCGCCGTTAATTTTTTAACTTTAAAAAAACAAATAAACCAAAATGATATGAAATACCTTGTGGCACTTATGATTGGATTGTTCACTTTTTCGTTGCATGCCCAAACCATCGAAGGGGCGTGGAAACTCACCCATCAAAACGGAAAGCCCATAACGAACCAAGAGTATATTAAAATTTACCAAGACGGGTATTTTGCTTATGGCGCCAAGGAGACTGGGACGAATAAATTTCTGCATGCCGGTGGCGGATTATTTACGATGGAGGGTAGTAACTACGTCGAGCACATGGATTTCTTTACTCCTGATCCGGATCAGGTGGGTACCAAAAATCAGTATAAGATCGACTTTGCAGATAATAAACTGGTGATTTCCGGTAAGGTAAAAGGCAAAGACCTCATTGAGATCTGGGAAAAAGTGGGCAGCCGAGAAGATGACCTGACCCAAAACTGGGTGATTACCGGCAGAAAGGTTGATGGAGAGACCCGTTCGATGACCCCTGGAGCACGAAGGACGGTAAAGATCCTCTCAGGTGGACGCTTCCAATGGATAGCCTTCAATTCCGAAACCAAGGAATTTAGCGGAACCGGTGGGGGTACGTACGAGGCGAAGGATGGCAAATATACCGAGCAGATTACCTTTTTCTCTCGGGACGATAGCCGCGTGGGCGCATCCCTTGGCTTCGACTACGAAGTGAAGGATAATCAATGGCACCACAGTGGGCTGAGCTCCACCGGCAATCCGATCTATGAAATCTGGTCTTCCTACCGAGAGGCATACCTGAACAAAAAATAGGCGTTTTGACATCCGAATGTTGGTTGTTATGCCGTAATTTCGGCAAAAAATAAGCGTGATTATGATTGCAGAGAAAGATAAAGTGGTCTCTATCACCTACGAATTGCACGTAGATGACGGAGAAAGCGGCAAGGAGTTTTTTGAGCGGGTAGATGAAACTCAGCCCTTTGCCTTCCTATTTGGAGCCCAGAACATCCTGCCCAAAATGGAGGAAGCCATTGCCGGCAAGGCGGTAGGTGATACCTTTGAGGTGGAAATAGACTTTGAAAACGGCTACGGGGATTACGATGAAAGCCGTAAGGTTATCGTGCCCAAGTCGTCGTTTAAAGAAAACGGTCAGAAACAACGGCACCTGATGAAGGTAGGTAATGTAGTGTCCATGCAGGACGACAAAGGGAACCCTCTTCGAGGCGAAATCCTGCGTATTGATTATCGAGGTGTATTGATGGATTTCAATCCTCCGCTCGCGGGTTTTGACTTGTATTTTTCGGGAAAGGTAGTAGCGATTCGGGAGGCGGACGCTTCTGAGTTGGAACACGGCCATGCCCACGAACCCGGAGGCCACGCACATTAACAGCGAGGCAGCAACTTCGCCATAGGATTCATACTAAGAGACCCCAAGCAACTATACCTGGTCGCTTGGGGTCTTTTCGTTGCTGACATCTCGGGCCTTTGTGCGGCAACTGTATGGACTATCCCTGTTTAACCGCATGATCTACCGCCCGTGCTGCCAGCGCCATATAGGTCAGAGATGGGTTTTGGGTGCTCGTCGAGGTCATACAAGCCCCATCTGTGACGTATACATTTTGACAGCTATGCAGCTGGTTCCATTTGTTTAGCAGGGATGTCTGAGGGTCATGGCCCATGCGTACACCGCCCATTTCATGGATATCCAAGCCCGGTGCCCGTTTGTCGTCGCGGGTTCTGATATTTTTGAATCCGGCCGCATCAAACATCTCCGAAACCTGCTCTATATAATCCTTGATCATGGCTTCGTCGTTTTGATCGTAATCTACGGATACCCGAAGCAAGGGCATGCCCCATTCATCCTTTTGGTTAGTATCCAATGCCACGTAGCTAGCTTCTTTGGGAATGGTTTCGCCCATCATGTGAGAACCCACTCGCCAAGGGCCCCACTGCGGGTTTAACAGGCTGTTCTCCAAATTTTCACCGATATCAGACTGGTCTGTGAGGATGGATCTGCTGCCGCTAAACCCGGCTGCATAGCCCCGGAGGAAGTCCGTTTCCTGCCGAAACACGTTGCGGAATCTCGGAATGTAGCCGCCGTTGGGCCGCTTTCCTTGGGTAGTGTATTCCTGTAGTCCCTCGTACTCCGCAGATACGCCTGCCCGGTAGTTGTGGAAAGCGATGTATTTGCCCAGCAGTCCGTTGTCATTGCCCAGCCCGTTTGGAAATCGGCTGGAGGTAGAATTGAGCAATACCAGGTTGGTGTTTAGGGCACTGGCATTCAGAAAGATCAAGTCAGCATAGTATTCGGTGGTCTCCTTTGTGAGGGAATCGATGACCAAAACCCCCTTGGCACGGCCTTTCGCCTCGTCGTACAGAATAGAATGAACCACGGCGTTGTTTTGAAGGGTCAGGTTACCGGTCTTCATAGCCCAAGGCAGGGTGGCAGAGTTGCTGCTAAAATACCCACCAAAAGGACAGCCACGTTGGCACAATACCCGGTGCTGGCACAGTGCACGGCCTTGCTTGGCATAATATTCGGCATTGCCGGTGATGTGCGCGCAGCGGCCAATGATGATATCTCTGCCCGGGTACTTTTCTGCCACAAAACCCTTGAAGTATTGCTCCACGGCAGACAACTCCATGGCAGGCAAAAACTCCCCATCAGGGAGGTTCGGAAGGCCGTCCCGGTTGCCGGAAACGCCCACAAACTTCTCTACATGGCTATACCAGGGAGCGAGGTCTTCGTAGCGGATAGGCCAATCCACCGCAAATCCGTCGCGGGCCGGTCCCTCAAAGTCAAAATTACTCCATCGCTGCACCTGACGGGCCCATAGCAGGGATTTCCCGCCGGTCTGATAGCCTCTGATCCAATCAAAGGGCTTGTCCTGCACATAAGGGTGCTCGGTATCCTTAACGAAAAAATGCTGGGCATCTTCCCGAAAGGCATAGCAACGGCTTACGATGGGGTTTTCTTTCTGTATATCCGCTGGGATGGTTCCTCGGTGTTCAAACTCCCAAGGTTTCAAGTTGGTAGTCGGGTAGTCCTTTAGGTGGTCTACCGCCCTTCCGCGTTCCAGCACGAGTGTTTTGAGACCCTTCTCGGTTAGCTCTTTGGCTGCCCAACCTCCACTCATGCCAGATCCTATGACGATCGCATCGAAGGTGTTGTCTTTCGCGTGTTGAATATTGAGATTAGCCATTGGTATTGATTCGTTCGATTTCGGAAACGGGTACACTGCCTCTATATCCCCCGGGGATCATGTTATAGGGCATTATTTCGGTCATGTAGTAGGAAGAGGTGAGGAACCCCTGCAAAGCGAATCGCTTGGTGGTTGTCAAAAATTCCTTCACCTTGGTCGCTTGGCCATCCTCTTTGGATATAAGCTGCCGGTAGGTATCGGCGGCCTCTTTGGATTCCATCATCCCAAGCGTCTTTCCGAAGCTTTTTTCGGTGAAAGCATCGATCGCTTTCAGTCCTGCTACAAAGTTGGCCTGGTCTTGGTCGGACAGGCAGTCGTTGGCCATGATGAGCACAAAGTCCGGCACGTCCACTTCTTCGGCTTTTTTTAGCTTCACGCCAGGAAGTATCGTATTAACTACACTGGTGAGTGTGGCTTTGTCTGATTCGGTGATCTGAAGCTTTTTATACGCGTCCAATACAGACTCTTGGCTAAAATCACAAGAGGGAATCCATACTGCCGCACCTGTCAGCAGCGCTAGTTGTTTAAGGGCTAACCTTCTATCCATTGGGTAACTGTTCGGTATCTTGATCCACCAAGTTAGCTTTTTTTGATAAATCTCCGAAGCTTTTTTTGATCGGTACCCTTAGCCGTTTAAAATACGGCTAAATTTGCTGCACAATGCCCTTTCGGTAGCGCTAGTCACTTGGAAAAATTATATCCGTCTCGCGCTTATGACACTGGCACATGGGTTATCATAAAAAGTATAGTTCCATGAGTCGGTAGCGAAACTTTCTGACGTGAAGAAACATTGATAAAGCAATCAATACATTTATGAAAAAATATTTACTTGCGATCATTCTATTCCTTCCCCTTGTGCTCCACGCACAAACCATCGTTCAGTTGGCGGATAGCAAGACCGGGGAACCCATTCCTTACGTGTTTGCCAAGCTAGGCAGTCAGCGTACCTTTGTATCGGATGAGCAGGGGAGGATCGAGGTATCCCTCACCCAACCGGAAGAGATGGTTTTCACCCACGTGGCTTTCCAAACTACCTCTGCTCAGGTACCCATTGCAGGGGAAATTACCATCCGACTAGAAAGAAGTGACAATACCCTCTCGGAGGTAGTGGTGTCCTCCTTTGAATCGGAGCGGCCGCTCTTGACGCAGGCTGCTGCGATCGTACGGGTGACAGAAAGCGAGCTTTCCCGATTTAACGAAACCTCGGTGGTCCATGCCTTTAATACCAAGCCGGGTGTTCGGGTGGAGGAACGTGCTCCTGCTTCCTATCGGATTTCCATCCGTGGTAGCTCCTTAAGGTCTCCTTTTGGCGTGAGAAACATTAAGGTTTACTGGAACGACATCCCGTTCACCGGAGCTGACGGAACCACGCCGCTAAACCTATTGGACCTATCCAATATAGAAAATACAGAAATCATCAAAGGCCCCGCTGGAAGTATCTACGGTGCAGGAAATGGGGGGGTGATCAGCTTTAGCAGCAAGCAGCAAATAGACGAAAATCGGATCAGTGCAGACTTTTCGGCCGGTGACTTTGGCCTGATACGATACCGGCTAGGCGTGCAGCAACAGCTTGAAAACGGAGGTATCAGCGTTTCCTATGCAAAGCAAAAGGCAGACGGCTACCGCGATCACACCGCGATGGATCGGGAAGTATTCCAAATGGCAGGCATCTTTCGTCCTTCCGAGAAACAACGCATCAACACCCAAGTGCTCTACTCCGATCTGTTTTACCAGCTTCCAGGGGCACTTACAGAGGCCCAACGCGCCGATAATCCACGGCAAGCAAGACCCGGATCCGCTGCACAAAATGCCTCCATTGCGCAAAAGTCCCTGTACGGTACGTTGGGTCATGAATACTTATTTAGCCCGAAGACCTCCAATAAGACCTCTTTATACGTCAATACTACCGATTTTGAAAATCCGTTTAACCTCGATTACAAGAAGGAGACGCAGTTTAGTTACGGAGGTAGGACCAGCTTTACCCATAATGGAACGCTAGGGAGTATTCCCATCAGGGTGATCGGTGGAGGGGAATACCAGTTTGCCAAAACCGCTGCCCAGAACTTTGGCAACCGCAACGGTTTGGCTGATACGATCCGATTCAGTGACGACCTGATCACCAGTACGGCATTTCTCTTTCAGCAAGTAGAAGCAGAACTGACCGATCGTTTATTGCTAACCTTGGGATTGAGTGAAAACTTTTCCAAAATTGACATTGCCCGAAATATAGATGCCGCCAGAGGGATTCCTTCTTCGGCACAGCGAACCTTTGACCCGGTTATCATTCCCCGTGTAGCGCTTTCTGCCCGACTTAGCGAAAGTTCAGCCCTGCATGGCAGTATTTCTTCGGGATTTTCTCCTCCCACCATTGATGAAGTAAGAACTAACGAAGGAAGTATCAATTTAGACTTGGAAGCGGAAAAGGGCATCAATTATGAACTGGGATACCGCTCCAGCTATGCAAATGGGCTGGTCAACCTGGATGTGACGGCGTTCTATTTTCGTCTGGACGAAGCGATCACCACTTTTACCAACGAACAGGGCGTCGTCCTCTTTCGAAATGCAGGGGCCACGGACCAAAAGGGCCTTGAGGGGCAGATTGATTATGCGCTGATACGCAATCAGCTGTCATTCGTGCAGGAGTTAAAGCTCACCCACGCCTATACCGGGCATTATTTTACATTCAGCAATTTTGTGTCCGGTGGAAATGATTTCAGTGGAAACCGCCTAACCGGAGTATCACCGCATACGCTGATCAATAAAGTCGATATTCGGACACGAATCGGCATCTATGCCAACCTGACCCATCAGTTTGTGGATGATATCCCCCTCAATGACGCCAATACGATCTATCAAGAGGCCTATCATCTGGTGAATTTTCGGATGGGCTGGCGGAGTAACCTCGGTGCCCGATGGGATCTTGAGGTTTTTGCCGGAGCGGAAAATCTCCTCAATGAATCTTATAGCTTGGGCAATGATCTAAATGCCTTTGGAGGAAGATTTTACCAGCCAGCAGCACCCCGAAATTACTACGGTGGCATCAAGATTGGTATGAAGTATTGAGCCCAAAGGGAACAAATTGGGTACGAAAAACCATTGGTATCCTTAAAAAGCGATAACTTATGATGAACAGACCCATATTCAATGTAGAGGAGGTAAACAAGGTGATCCGCAACAGGCGTTCCATGTTTGTCACGCAATTTAAGCAGAATGATCCGGTAGATGACAGTCTGATAGAGGAGATATTGGAAAATGCCAACTGGGCACCTACCCATAAGTTGACCGAACCCTGGCGCTTTGTGGTGTTTAGCGGGGAAGGGCTACGGAAGTTTGCGGATTTCCAGGCAGACTTGTACATGCAGCGCAGTGAAAAAAACGGCAACTTTATCGAGGCCACCTATCAGAAGTTAAAGGAGAATCCGCTCAAGGCTTCGCATATCATTGCCATCATCATGAAGCGGGACTTGAAGGCCAATCTACCAGAAATGGAAGAGGTAGCGGCAGTAGCGATGGCAGTGCAAAACATGTACCTCACCGCCGCAGCCCATGGGCTTGCAGCCTATTGGGGTACTGGCGGCCCCACTTTCTGGCCCGAAGCCAAGGAACACTTTGGTCTGGGGGAAGAAGACAAACTGATGGGCTTCTTTTACGTGGCCAAACCCGCTACCGACCGATGGCCACAAGGCAAGAGAAACCCAATAGCCGACAAGGTGTCTTGGGTAAAGTAACAAAAAAAAGGAGGCAATAAAACCTCCTTTTTTTTGGCGTTTGAAGATGCGGCTTCTTAATCCATTCCTAAAAAGTCCACCTCAAAAACCAAAATAGAATTGGCGGGAATGTTAGGAATGTTGGGATTATCCTGATAGCCCATAGGGGACGGAATCACTAATATGCCCTTTGAGCCACTTCGTAAGCGACGAAAACCGGTGGAAAAGCCCTCTATGGCCCCCCCTTGGTTGGTAGGTTGACCTACAAAAAAGGTGAAGATATCGTAATTCCTCTCCTCGTTAAAGATATCGTTTTCCTGGGCTACATCTTCCAAATTGGTGTCAAATACCGTTCCGTCGGTTAGCATGCCGATATAGTTTGTATAAACGACATTTCCGTTCATGGGCCGGGAGCCTTCGCCTTCTTCCTGCACGATCACCACCAACCCGGAGGGGTCGTGGATGCGGTAAAGGCTATCAAAAGCGGCAGTCCGCAGGTAGTCGTTGATTCGGCCTCGGTCGATTTCCAGATTTCCCTCCCGGTCATATACGGGGCCTCCAAATCCGGAGAAGTTACTTTCGCAGGATATCAGCAAAAACACACTTAAAATGCCCAGCCCATTGATCCATTTGGTTTTTTTCATGTGTCTATAATTGATTTTTCAAAGGTCACATGGAATCTCGCATGTTTGCCCCGATAGCTATCGGGGCATCCCACTGTGTGACGGGTACGTCATGCTCGATTTCATGTGTGTATATTTTTGTCAATCCAAATCAGTCTATATTTTTAGTTGCTGCTGATCGTAAGGTACTTTTTTGTCGAAGGAACCATACAACGGATAGCCTATGCGGTAATTTCAGTACAGCTATTCGACTGGTTCTGGCCCTCTGACACTCCTGAGATCCAAATCAAAAGCGATGACGGTATTGGGGCCAATTGTAGGAGGGCTCCCTTGGGTACCATAGGCGTAAAAGGACGGGATCAATGCAATTGCCTTTTCCCCTTCCCTCATCTGAGAAAGGGCGATGTGCCAGCCCCCAATTACGGAAGAAATCCCCAATTCTATTCGGAAAGGCATATAGGGTCTGTTTTGATTAAAGATTCCATTGTCCCTCGCTATTTGTTCCACCGACGTATCAAATACGGTTCCGTCTAACAGAAAGCCGGTGTAGTCTACATACAGGGTATCCCTCGCTACTCCCTGCCTTCCTTCCGGATTGCTTTCCAAGAATAACAGCGTTACCCCTGAATCACCTACATCCTCTCTGCGGACGTATTCTACATCGGTATTCTGTACGTAGGATTCTATGGCCTCTAGGTCACGTTGAAAGATTACTTCGAGGTTTTCTTCGTCAGAAACACAAGAAGATGCTAACACTAGGCCAAGGAAAGCCAGCAGGTGTATGCGTATGGTATTCATAGTCAGTTAGATTGTTTGGCAAGCTCCCGTGCTTGTTGCACCGCAGCCTGACATAGCTTTTGGTAAATTACTTTTCTACGTTGGTTACTTCTACGTCAAAAACGAGGATAGAGTTGGGGACAATGACTGCGCTGCGTTGACTCGGGCCATACGCCAAGGGGGAAGGAATGATGAATTTTGCTACCGATCCTTCTTTCAGCAACTGTAGTCCTTCATCCCAGCCTTTGATCACCTGGCCAACGCCCACTGAAATGGTAATGGGCGCATAAGAACGCCCTTCCTGATAGGTCCCATTTTCACGGGCATTTGCTTCCACGCTGGTATCAAACAAGGTTCCATCAAGCACATAGCCGGTGTAATCTACAGATACGCTATTTCCCTGTTCCACTTCCGGTCCGTTACCCTCTTTTTCTATGACGTAAAAAAGACCCGATTCCGTCCTATTGGCATCCAAATTATTTTCTGAAATGTATTTTTCGATCAGTTCAATATCCGTTACGAGCTGGGCTTCAGCCTTTTTGGCTTGCTTTTCTTGTTCAGCCGCCATCATATCGTTATAGTAATCCTGAAAAAGCTCTTCCTCGATCACGTTTACTACGCCGATGGTAATGGTGACATTTTCCTCACTCTTTAGGAAAGGAGGTACGCCGTTTTCTCCAAAAATCTTTTGGGCCGTAGCGTTTACCACGATGCTGTCCCCTCTTTTTAGGTTAAGGAATATTTCATCAATCCCGCTGGAAGTAGGGGTGTTGGAGTTTTTCTGCATGTACGCAGGTAGCGGTTGGCTATAGCTGGATATAAACAGGGAATCCTTTGCATTTTTCGCTTCAAAGTGATAGATCACATACTCGCCTTCCTTGGTAGCGTCCTTACCTTCCTTGATATAGGTGTATTCGATACCGTCGCTGGTAACCTCTGTCTTTTTGCAGCCTAGCACCCCTGCACTCACCAGTAGTACCAAGGCTGGCAAGATTAATTTATTCACATTTTTCATGGATAGTTTCTGGTTGATTGAGTAAGGAATTCCTGTTTTCTTTGATTAGTTGTTCAAATTTTTCTACTGTCTCTGTGAGACCCAGTTGTGAAATGCCACCGGCGGCATTCTTGTGGCCGCCTCCGTTGAAGTGGGTGGCTGCAAATTTGTTGATAGCAACTTCCTCTACTGATCGGAAGGAGATCTTTATCCCATCCTTTCGTTCGGTAAATAAGGCAGCGATCTTGATTCCGTCCAATGAAAGTGCATAGTTCACCAAGCCTTCTGTGTCGCCGGTTTGGGATTCGTACTTGCGTAGGTCTTTTTTGGTGATGGTAAAATAGGCCGTCTGATAGCCTTCCATGATCTCAAGTCTGCGTGTGAGTGCAAAACCCAAAAATTTGAGGCGGTTCAGCGAGTTGGTATCGTATATGAGTCGAGCAATTTTCGAATTATCAGCCCCTAGATCGATCAGTTCGGCGGTCACCAAGTGTACATTTTTGGTGGTATTGGGGTGCTTGAACCCACCTGTGTCTGTCATGATGCCAGCGTACAGGCAATCAGCGGTATCCTTGTCCAGCAGCTCCTTATCTCCCAGCATCACGATCAGGTCAAACACCATCTCACAGGTGGCGGCGGCCTTGGTGCTCAAGAAGCTGAAATCTGCGAAGTATTGGGGATTTTGATGATGGTCTATATTCACTAAAAACGCATTTGAGGTTTTCACGGCCTCCTCCATTTCCTGAAGCCTATTAAGGCAGGAAAAATCAAGGCAAAAAATAAGGTCTGCTTCCGCAATTAGGCCGTCAGCCCGCTCCCGCAGACGCTTGTCTTCGTAGTTGACTACCTCGTCGTTTCCCTTCATCCAAAAGAGAAAAGAAGGATAGTCCGAAGGGGTGATTACCGTCACGTGGTGATTCTTTTTCTTCAAGTATCTCGCCAGCCCCAACGAAGATCCCAAGGCATCTGCGTCTGGTTTATGATGGGTAGTGATGACGATTTTTTTGGGCGAAGCAGAAGAAATCTGTTCTTTAAATCGATCGAATTGCTGCATCGGTAATGTTATAACCTTCGTGTTTTAAAAAAACACAGAGCGCAAAGTTCTACATAATTTTCCGAAAATCCCAACTCCCTCGCAGAGATGCGTCAGGGCCCTGTAAACGGACATTTGAGGCAAATCCTTCGGCGTTTGTGATAAAAAACTTAATTTCGCTTCTCAAAACCATATCTAACAAACAACATGGCGACAAACAGAACCTTTACCATGATAAAACCCGATGCCTTTGGGGCAGGGAATGCTGGTGCAATTTTAAAAATGATCGAAGAGGCCGGATTTAAACTGGTAGCGATGAAAATTACCCGACTCACCTCTGAAGCTGCCGGCCAATTTTATGCAGTGCACAAGGAGCGGCCTTTCTATGCAGACCTATGTGCATACATGTCATCCGGACCCATCATTGCCGCTATTTTGGAAAAGGACAATGCAGTGGCAGATTTCCGTGCCCTGATCGGTGCTACTAACCCGGCCAATGCTGCCGAAGGTACCATTCGGAAGATTTTTGCGAAATCACTGGAAGAAAATGCCGTGCACGGTTCCGACTCAGACGAAAACGCCGCCCTCGAAGGAAGCTTCTTTTTTAGCGAGTTGGAAAAGGTAGGGGTGTAAAAAGGTTACCTTCTTTGTAAAAAAACCCATAAAGCCAGTGATTTTCATTGGCTTTCTTTTTTTTAGTTATTTTCGGTACTTTACAGGTTGTATTTATCAACCCTACCTGGTACCTATGAAAAAATCGCTGGTATGTATCGTCCTTTTTTTGTCGGTTAGCCCGCCCTTACTTGCCAACCGCATGTACCCGCTCGTAATGGAGTACCAAGCGGATAGGGCCGCCCTTTCCCGAACCTACGCCAACCCGCTGTCTGAAGAATTTTTCAAGCGAATGGATCGGCTTTACCAAGATTGGCAGGTCCGTTTGGAAGCCCTTCCTTACAATCAGTTTTCCGAAGACGAAAAGCTGGACTTCCTTCTGTTGAATAACCACCTGGAAAAATCCCGCTACTTTCACCAGCTGGAGCAGGAAGAGTTCAATGAGGTTAAATTCGTGTTGGACATCCTGTTACCTTTGGAGCCCTTTTACAAAGGCCGGCGAAGGGCAGAATCCCCTCAGCCCGAAAAGCTCTCCCTTTTGTTTTATGAAGTAGAACAGGCCATCGCTGCCACCGTAAAAACCCTCAAAGACCAAACACCCTTTGGCAGCTGGCAGCAAGCGGAACTGGCGGCAAGTGCGGTGGAGGCTTTCCGCACGCGCTTGACCGAAGCATACAGCTTCTACGTAGACTACGATCCCGATTTTACCTGGTGGATGAAATCCCCGATGAAAAAGATGGATAAAGCCCTATCCGACTATGCTGATTTCCTGAAGGATTTTTATGAAAATACCGATGTAAAGGACGATGGCTCGGGGATCGTCGGAAAACCTATGGGCAAAGAGGCCATCGAAAAGGAACTGCGGTTTAACTATATACCCTATTCAGTAGAGGAACTCATTCGCATTGGAGAAGAACAATACGCTTGGTGTGAAGCTGAAATGATCCAAGCCTCCACCGAGTTGGGTTTTGGCAATGATTGGAAAGCCGCATTGGAGATGGTAAAGGATACCTATGCCCCTCCCGGAAGGTGGCCTGAGATGGTAGTCGAACTAGCAAATGAAGCGACGCAGTTTGTCGAGGAACGGGATCTCATTACGGTGCCGGCACTGGCCAAAGAAACCTGGAGGACGACCATGATGACTGCCGAGGCACAGCGGGTGAACCCCTTTTTCTTGGGAGGAGAATCCATCATCATTTCGTACCCCACATCCGAAATGACTCACGAGGAAAAAATGATGAGCATGCGGGGCAATAATCCCCATTTTTCACGGTCCACCGTGCATCACGAGCTGATCCCTGGTCACCACCTACAGCAGTTTATGAATCAGCGGCACTTTCCCCACCGGCGGTTGTTCAACAATCCCTTTTGGGTGGAAGGATGGGCACTGTACTGGGAGTTTAACCTATGGGACAAGGATTTTCCCCGCAATGCGGAAGACCGGGTAGGGATGCTCTTTTGGCGTATGCACCGTGCAGCCCGGATTATCTTCTCCCTCAACTATCACTTAAATCAATGGACTCCTCAGCAATGTATTGACTTTTTGGTGGAAAGGGTAGGGCATGAGCGAAAGAATGCCGAGGCAGAGGTTCGCAGGTCTTTTGAAGGCAGGTATGGCCCCCTGTATCAACTGGCCTATATGATCGGAGGCTTGCAGTTTTATGCTTTGAAAGCCGAGGTTACCTCCACCGGATTATTGAGCGAAAAGGATTTTCACGACTTTGTGATGACTCAAAACTACGTCCCGGTGGAATTGCTACGCGCGAGAATCAAGGGAATGGTCCTGCCCAAAGATTTTGAAACCCAGTGGCGCTTTATGGACTAGTCTAGCAAACCGAATCCCCTAAACCAGAAATAGCCAATCCCATGAGCCTTATCCAGCAATTGCGTACCATTTTCCTATCGACTCTCTGCTTGCTTTTTACGACTCCCGCCCTCTACGGGCAGTTGCCACGTCTGAAAGTGTCAGACAATCAGCGTTACTTAATAACCGAGCAGGGTGATCCCTTTTTCTGGCTAGCGGATACGGCTTGGGAGCTCTTTCACCGATGCGATCGCAAAGAAGCCCTGTATTACTTGGACAAGCGCGCTTCCCAAGGATTTAACGTGGTGCAAGCGGTGGCCTTGGCTGAAATCGACGGACTGAGGGATCCCAACCCTTACGGACAAATACCCTTGGAAAATCTGGATCCACGAAAGCCCGTAGAGGCCTATTTTGAGCATGTGGACTTTGTGATACAAGAGGCCGCCAAGCGGGGTTTGTACATTGCGCTACTGCCGACCTGGGGAGACAAAGTATTCAAAAATTCGTGGGGCGTGGGGCCGGAGATTTTTACCACTGAAAACGCCTATTTCTTCGGAAAATGGATGGGGAACCGCTATCGGGCGTATACGAATATCATCTGGGTAATCGGCGGGGACCGGAATCCCAGGGAAAATACGACAGACCTAGAGGTATGGAATCAGCTGGCCCGAGGAGTGGAAGAAGGAGTGGGCGGAAAAGACCGGGCCCTGATGACCTTTCATCCCCAACCGGCCAAGCCGGGCGGATCCAGCAACTGGTTTCATGAAGCAGCTTGGCTGGATTTCAACATGCACCAAACCGGACATTGCCCCAACCAAGCCACCTACCGAATCATATCCCACGATTACGGATTAACGCCAGCTAAGCCCACGATCGACGGAGAGCCGCTATACGAAGATCACCCCAATTGCTTTAATGCCAAAGAGTTGGGTTATAGTATTCCCGATGATATACGTAGAATCATGTATTGGAACGTTTTTGCAGGTGCTTTTGGACAAACCTATGGATGCCACGCCGTGTGGCAGATGTATACCTCAGATCGAAAGCCCATCAATGCGCCGCTGCGTCCTTGGAAGGTAGCGCTTGATCTACCCATGGCACATCAAGTAAAGCACCTCAAAGAGCTCATGATCTCCCGGCCCTTTCTAAGCCGCATACCGGCGCAGGAGCTGGTCCTAACCAATCAGGACGATGACAAAACGTTTGTGGCCGCAACGAAGGATCTCTACGGGAGCTATGCCCTGTTCTATTTTCCAACAGGAAAGACGGTGCAGGTAGATCTATCTTCCTTGGCATCTTCAAAGCTGACATTGAGTTGGTTTGATCCACGCACCGGCAATAGCTACTCCGGAGGAACTTTCAGCCGAAATGCCAATCAGCGGCTGATTCCTCCCACTGAGGGTGAAATAGGGCATGACTGGGTGGCCATCGTTGATGCAAATTAAAAATCCCACCCGGAAGCTTAGGATAATACACGTAGAAGCCGCTTCCGGGTGGTAATAACTAAAAAACCATTCTCTTTTTGTCAGGAGCACTCCCCCTGAACCCAGTTCCGCAGGCCTGCATGTTCCGCTTCACATGCGTTTCCGTAGGTTCTTCCGTCACATCCGCAGACAGGATCATAGATTTGGTAACAAGCCGAATCAGTGTCCGGCCGAGGGTCTTTCAGGCAATCGTTAGACGCTTCTATCAATACCGGTCCATCACACTGCATTCCCGTAAGCAGGATTAACGCATAAGCAAAAACAAGTTTCTTCATGTGCTTATAATTTGGTATAAAGCGGTCAGATGGAATCCCTGCCTGTCCGGTAGGCAGGCTCAATTTCATACGATGCAGGATTTCCGTTGGTTTCGATGCCTAGACGGAGACCCCGATGAAAACGCTACAGGTGATGGGGATTTTTTTACTTTTTTTTCTGAAAGGCAAACCAAAAGTAGGCGGGAAAGATCAAGGCCCGCAGTCGCCATTGATTCTTCTCATGAAAGCTCAAAGAAGTATCGGCATTGATTTCCTTGTACATGATCGATGCAAGCACCAAGTGGGCGATTATTGCCAGTAAAAGGACGGAGTAAATGATCAGTTCGGTCATGGTCTTTTTGTTGGGAAGAGAGCGGGTACTTGCTGCTGATAGGTGCGGTACTTGCTCCCGTGTATTTCCAATAGTTTTTTTTCCTCATAATGAATACCAAAGGGCAAATAAGCAAATAGGGCCATTAGGTGTACAAATGAGCTCCAAGTGGGCAGAAATAGAAAATAGCCTAAAAAAATCAGTATCAATCCTGCATACAGCGGATGCCTTATCCAGCGGTATAAGCCGTCTACCTTCAAGGTTTCTTCTTCGGAGAGATCGTCCGTGGGAGTCAGTCCGATAAAACGGGAAACCGATATCCCTTTCATCGCTTTTACCGCTAGAATGGTACCAAAGGTAGCTAACATGTAGCCGAGGTACGTGGTAACCGGGCTTGCCGCCAATACGGGAACCGCAGGTATACCTCCGGCGTAGAGCATAATGATGAAAAGGAGCAGCATAGATAGGAGCGAATAGAGCAGACGGTACCAGCGATAGGCCCTTCCCATGGCTGATTTTATGGAACGTTTCACCGTCAATTTGGCCAGGTAGGTGTGGCTGGCGTAAAATACCCCCCAACCGAGGAAAAGTAGGAAATAGGGCATAGTCTCATGTTTGAACACGAAATTGCACAAATATGCCTGAATAAAAAAGCCTTTAGAGGCTATTCCAAGGTAGCGAAGAATTGAGCTGGATCTCCATCGTAGCCAATATTGCCCTGCTCCAATACCAGCAGGCGCTTTGTCATTTTCTTGATTTCCGCAGCATCGTGGCTTACCAGCATTGTGGTAAGTTCAAATTCCCGGTGAAATTGAAGGATGTATTGCTGTAGGTTCCGCCGCATTTGCATATCGAGGGCTGAGAGGGGTTCATCCAGCAGCAGCAATGCGGGTCGGCGAATCATCGCCCGTGCCAAAGCCACACGCTGCTTTTGGCCACCGGAAAGAATCCCAGGCTTCTGATGTGCAAGTTCGTGCATGCCAATAGAATTCAGAAGGGTGTCTACTAATTTCCGATCCCGGCGGTTATCCAAGGCAAACTCCAGGTTTTCACGCACGGTCATATTGGGAAAGAGTGAATATTCTTGAAACACCATCCCTATGTGACGGTACCTGGCGGCCAGGTGAATGGATGATTGGGAATCATACCAAGTTTCTCCATTGACCCGCACAAAGCCGGAATCAGGCTGCATCAATCCGGCCAACATGCGCAGAACACTGGACTTGCCGGCTCCAGATGGACCATATATCCCCACAAAATCTCCTTGCTGAAGGTGAATGTCCAGCTCGAGGGGAATAGGACCCGAAGCCCCCTTCAGTTTTTTATTGAGTAGAATGTCAATCATAGGTTAGGAGCAGGCTCTTTTGGCGATTGACATAGTAGGTTACTGCCAATACCAGGAAGGAAAATCCGACCAACAACAGGCTATATTGGTTGGCTTGGGCGTAATTCATGGCTTCCACTTCGTTATAGATAGCCACGGAGACCACACGGGTTTCTCCGGGAATATTACCTCCTACCATCAGGATCACACCAAACTCACCCACCGTATGGGCAAAGGTGAGTACGGATCCGGTAAGAAAGGCATTTTTCATATTGGGCAGCAAAACCCTGCGGAGAATGATCCAATGACTTTTGCCCAAGGTATGCGCTGCATCCAGCCAAGCTTGGGGTACCGAGGCAAACCCAGATTTCAGTGGTTGTACCATAAAAGGCAAGCTGTAGATTACCGAAGCAATTACCAATCCGGGAAAGGTAAACACCAATCGGATATCAAAATACTCGTCCAAAAACCGCCCAAAGGTATTTTCTGGACTCAACAGCAGCAGCAGGTAAAAGCCCAAGACAGTGGGTGGCAATACTAAGGGAAGACTCACAATGGCCTCCGCTATGAACTTGACCCGATAACGGCTAAAGGCCAACCAATACGCCAATGGGATACCGAGCAGCAACAGTAGCAAGGTCGTAAGGAACGCCAATTTGAAGGTCAGAACAAAAGGGGCTGTCTCCAACATAGGCTAAAGGGGCTTGGAAAATCCGAAATGCTGAAGGATGGCTACTGCTCTTTCTCCTTTCAAGTAATCAAAAAACTGCCGTGCTGCCTCTTTGTCCTTTCCGTAGCGGGTAATTACGCCTGCTTGGATCAGGGGCTGATGACTGTCTTCCGGAACCAGGAAATAACGAGGCTGCAACCTGCTCATGGTTGGTGATTTGGCCAAGGAAAGCGCAATCAAGCCTATATCGGCAGCGCCACTGGTAACAAACTGGGCTGCCTGGGAAATATTCTCACCATATACCAGCTTGGACGATAGCGTTTCATAAATCCCATAGTGCTTCAACGTCTGCACTGCCTTTTCGCCGTAAGGTGCATGCCGCGGATTGGCGATAGCTACCTTTTTGACGGTGGGGGATCTTAAGGCGTCCATTCCTAGCTCGTCAGTGCGCACACTTTTACTCCAAAGGACAAGCCTACCCACAGCGTAGATATAAGGCTCGCCTACAGCATGCCCAGCACTAACCAGCTCTTGGGGATACTTTACATCCGCCGACAAAAAAATATCAAACGGCGCACCGTTGGAAATCTGTTCAAATAGCTTACCCGAAGATCCGTAGATGGGATCTATACGAACACCCGTTACTTTGTACGTAGAAATGAGCGAATCCAATGCAAACTTGAGATCCGAAGCCGCTGCGACGCGTAGGGAGGCCGTACGCTGCGCGAAAAGTGGCAACGTCAGCAGCACCAAAAGCCCAAGCGTAAGAAGCGGTTGTTTCATACAGGTTACAGGAAAAAGGCTTGGAAGGAGAAAAAGGACTGTTGAGCTCTTACTAGTCCTTATTCTACTCCAAGCCTTGGGTTCATTAGTCTAAAGTTAGCTATTTTTTGTCTGCGTCCAAAATCTCTCGGATTCTTGCTTGCACATCTTCCAGGTGCAGCTTGGAAATCCGTTGGGAGGTACGAGGTACGGCAGCAGCTACCTGCTGCTGCAATGCCCTCAATTCACCTCTAGCCGCTGCCCGTATGTCCGATTGGGATGCATTGATCGAAACACCCAGCCTCGCCCGCAGCGCGGGAGGGATAGCGGGGGCATTTTCCCGCAGCAAATAGCCCAACCGCTCGACATGGGCCCGCTGTAGGGCTCTGCGGTGCACATCGATCGGTCTACCATTGGGAAGCTCCGACCAAACACCTCTACGGATGTCCTCCATCAGCTCCAGCAACCCATAAGCAGCAGTTCCGTTCAACGCCTCGTTTTCGATCACACGGCCCAATCTACCCCATTCCAACAGCCCATTTAGAGTGCTTACCTGTACATTGCGAATGCTCTCCAGATACCCAAAGTCTTGGGTTCGGCTGACTATCTCTGCATCTATCAGCCAAGTGGGGGACTGAAAGAGGTTATCGTTGAGAAACTTTACGGCTTCTTTCTGGGTGGTCTTATCCACATGGGTGTAAACGGGTTCTCCCTGACCTGCTGACTTGTAAATTTCGTAAACACCGCCTACGTTGGTTCTCACATGGCCCATATACCTGTTAAACTGTGTGACCACCTGCCCATAGAGTTCGTTTAGGTCATCGTAGTTTTTAAACGGTTTGTCTGATTCTGCCGACCATTCCATCAGGTTGGGCACAATGCGTTGCAGGTTTTTGATGCCGTAGGTGGAGGCCTTCATGGCATCATCTCCCAAATCCTCGCTTTGGGTGCTGGGATCGTACGCATTGCCTTGACGCCCGTAGCGGTACAAGGGATCTCCTTTTTTTTCCAGGATCCACTGATCCAAGATGGGTTGTTCTTCTTCAGGAGTCTTCGCCTCAACAATGGGGCGGTATCCCCAAGCAATGGAATACACATCATAGGGGCCAATATCCGGCATTAGGCTCACACCTTCATCTTCCGGCTGTGCGATGTAGTTGAAACGGGCGTAGTCCATGATAGATGGCGCGGTTCCATATTGATGGGTAAAGGTCGCAGAACGCAAGGAGTCAACTGGATAAGCAAAGGACGAAGCAAAGTTGTGGGGTAGCCCTAGCGTGTGGCCAACTTCATGCGCTGACACAAAGCGGATCAATCTTCCCATCACCTCGTCTCGAAACTTAGGCCCTCGGGCATCCGGATTGATGGCGGCCGTTTGGATAAAAAACCAGTTCCTCAATAGGTTCATCACATTGTGGTACCAGCCAATGTCCGATTCCAGGATTTCTCCGGATCGTGGATCCGATACGTGGGGACCGTAAGCGTTTTGTATATCGGACGCAAAATAACGTATCACGGAATAACGGGCATCTTCCGGACTCCAGTCAGGGTCTTCTTCCGGAGAAGGAGCCTCTTTTGCGGTGATGGCATTTTTAAAGCCTGCGGCTTCAAAAGCTTTGTTCCAATCCTCCACTCCCTGCTTTAAGTAGGGAACCCATTTTTCCGGAGTGGCAGGATCGATGTAGTACACTATTTGCTTTTTTGGCTCTACCAGATCGCCCCGTTTGAATTTCTCTATATCTTCTTCTTTCACCTCCAGTCTCCAACGATCCAAGTACGTACGTTTGGTCGCCTTTTGTTCGTCCAGCCCATAATCGGTTACGGTGGTGTTGAACCAGCCTACCCTTCTGTCGGCTAGGCGTTGCCTCATGGGCTCTTTGGGAAGCAATACCATGGAACTGTTCATCTCGACGGTGATCAGTCCAGTAGAAGAATTGGAAGGAGGATCCGAAGCAGCGTAGGTCATCACATACCGGGCTTCGATGTTGATGGGGAAGGACTTCACGCTTTCGATGTAGGAGCGCTCGCTATCAAGTCGGCTCACCTTATATTGCGTACGCCTGCTACGAGGCAGACCGAGCGGTTGTATGTCTTTGGTAAACAGGTCAGTGACTTCAATTACCAGCGTGCCGGCAGGATCATTGGCCGCTTTGATATCGAATTTATTCAGAATCGGTTCCAGATTGGAGCTGCGCACGGCTTGGAAGATCGGTAGGGAATCGGCGGCCGTATTGCTGTAGGAGACCACTTTTAATAAAATATGGTCCCCTTGGCGGTCCCAGCGCAGCATTTGGGTATTGGTGCGTTCCCCACCATAGCCGATCCCATCGGCTGTCTTGGCGATGGTGGTCACCATCAGCATTTCTCTGCCCAGGAGGGTGTCCGGAATTTCGTAGAAGTACTTGCCTTTGATTTCGTGCACTTTAAACAGGCCATCCCGGGAGTTAGCATCTTTGGTAATGACTTGGCTGTAGGGTTTAAAAGGGCTTTTGGTCTCGGTGGTATCCTTCTTGGGTGCCTCCACTACAGGGGCTTCCTTTTTGAGCCAATTTCTCCGCATTCGCTGTCCCAGCGCATCTGCTGATATCAGACTCAGCCCAAGCAGCAAAACTATGCTAAATCTCAAATAGCTACTAATGTTACGCTTCATGCACATGATTTTGTTTATTTTAGCCCAAAATAAAGGTAAAATTTCCAATAGTTTGGGTGTTGAGAAGTAATTTTCCCTGTATTAAGGCCTAACTTTTGGATTATGAAAGATATTTTTAGCTCTCTG
This sequence comes from Lunatimonas salinarum, assembly GCF_017811155.1. Taxonomy (GTDB): domain Bacteria; phylum Bacteroidota; class Bacteroidia; order Cytophagales; family Cyclobacteriaceae; genus Lunatimonas; species Lunatimonas salinarum. The sequence goes on from NZ_JACVCV010000026.1 coordinate 36,410, forward strand.
TGAGGCCATGGATCCCACATTGATACTACTCTGGACATAATTGACTGACCTGCATCACCTTTTTACATGGAGATTAAAGTGAACGGCCATTTGGCAAAAGGATAATTTTGGTGTTGACTTTCCTGTAAATTACCAATCTGAAAATGTTCCTTTTCAAAATGTTAGCTTTTTTAGAAAGTTCACTAGCTTAGTGAAAAGTTCCGCGGTTCAAATAAAGCCCTCGGCTTTCAAAGGTATTTTAAGTATTATCATTGTGAGTAAGCATAAGTCAATTTTTAAAAGCCCTGACACAAAAATCCGTTTGATCAAAAAAATTTTTGATCAAAACAATGCCATTCTCCAAGTTTTAAGCTTTTTTGCCTTTGGCCTGCTTATCTATGACTTAGGGTTTAGAGATGAAGTTCAGACTGGCAATCTGGGCAATTTATTTTATATTATATTACTTTTTTTGTCAGTTGGTTTTTGCATTCGCCTTTTCTCCAAAGCAGAAAGGTATAGCGTTGGCAGGTATGTAGTGGAAGTCTTCATTATTTTGTTTTTGATGATTGTCTCATTGGCAAATTTTGGGTTGATCCAATTTGATGACAGCATTCAATTTGGCAACCTACCTATTAAAGCATTTTTGGTCAACCTCTTGATTTTAATTTTATTTCTCATAGAGCTAAGTAAATTAACCTTACAGGTCAATCAACTTAAAATCCACCCTGCCTTAGTTTTTATTTTAAGTTTCATCGTTGTAATTATCATTGGTACAGGCATGCTGCTTCTACCTAATGCCACCACAGACGGCATAAGCCTAGTGGACGCCTTATTCACTTCAACTTCTGCTGTATGCGTTACCGGGTTGATTGTATTGGATACCTCCTCCGACTTCACCTTCCTCGGCCAATTTATCATTCTAATTCTCTTTCAGGTAGGAGGACTTGGGATGATGACCTTCACTTCATTTTTTGGGTTTTTCTTCAAAGGCTCTTATTCTCTGCAAAACCAGCTGTTTTTAAAAGATTATATCAATGAAGATAACATTGGCGCCATCAATTCCACCTTGCTGAAAATTATTGTATTTACATTGATAACTGAAGGTATAGCTACTATATTGATTTTTAAGATAATCGATCAAGGGCTTTTTGATAGTACCGGTGACCAGTTGTTTTTCTCGGTTTTTCATGCCATTTCAGGGTTTTGTAATGCGGGTTTTTCCATTCTTGGAAATGGACTTTACGAGGTGGGTTTCAGAGAAGAATATACAATTCATTTGATTATTGCTTTCACGATAATCTTGGGAGGAATAGGGTTTCCTGTGGTACTTGGGTATTTCAATTACCTCAAGCATGTAGTGGTTGACTCCACCAAAATGATCACAAAAGAAAGGGCGTACCAACATGCACCGAGGGTAGTAAATGTCAATATACGTTTAATTGTATACACAACATCCATATTGTTTCTGATAGGTTTTGTCACCTTTTGGGTTTTTGAATCTAACCATGCACTGGCTGGACTAACAGGATATGGCAAATTTGTAACGGCTTTTTTTGGCTCGGTTACACCCAGAACCGCTGGTTTTAATACGGTGGATATGTCATCATTGGCGATGCCCACCATCTTGATTTACCTGATCCTAATGTGGATAGGTGCTTCGCCTGGATCAACAGGAGGCGGATTAAAGACAAGTACCATCGCAGTTGCAGTATTAAATGTCGTAAGTATAGCCAAAGGAAAAGATCGAGTGGAAATATTCAAAAGGCAAATAAGCAATGAAACACTCCAAAAAGCTTTTGCAGTCATCTTATTGTCCTTTTTGGTCATTGGCTTAGGGGTATTTTTGGTGCTTTTATTTGATCCTTGGCTTCCATTGGTCAGTGTGGCATTTGAAATATTCTCCGCTTTCTCTACTGTGGGCTTAAGTTTGGGAATTACAGGAGACTTTTCTACAGGAAGTAAAATCGTCGTTACAGTAATTATGTTTTTGGGAAGGGTAGGTACCCTGACAGTGTTGGTTGCATTTGTTCAAAAAGCCAGAACATTACGGTATAAATATCCAGAAGAAGGCGTATTCATTACTTAAACATCAATAAACTATGAAATATATCATCGTAGGATTGGGAAATTTTGGCGGACATCTAGCTGCACGTTTGACCAGTTACGGACATGAAGTTATTGGTATAGATGCAAGTGAGGATAAAGTAGAGGCCGTGAAAGACAAAATTACACACGCCATAGCAATGGATGCTACCGATATTCATGCTGTCAGAAATCTTCCTTGTAGAGAGGCGGATGCCGTCATCATTGCAATTGGGGAAGATTTTGGAGCATCCATCATGGTCACGGCACTTTTTAAACAATTGCAGATCAAACGGCTGATTTCCCGCTCTATCAATAAAGTACATGAAACAGTCATTCAAGCCATCGGTGTAGATGAAATCCTTCATCCGGAAGAAGACTCTGCCGAACGTATGGCCAAAAGTCTTCAAATGAAAGGTGTGATTGACTCATTGGATGTGTCTGATGACTATAATATAATTGAAGTAAAAGCACCTAGGCGATATGTAGGACTGACCATTGCAGAAACTAAAATCAGACAAGATTACCGCATCAATATTTTGACTCTGATCAAAATGGAAGAGAGACCTAATATTTTTGGAGTGAAATCCAAAAGCAAAAAAGTCACCGGTGTGGTCACGGCAAACACCAAAATAGAAGAGGATGATATTTTGCTTTTATTCGGTCATATTAAAGACATTAAGGAAATATTGAGTTTGGAGGATTAAGAAGGGGTTAAATGCCATGAAAGGAAAAATACTGATCATAGATGATGAAGAAAAACTCAGGAATCTTACAGCCAAACTGCTTGGATATGAAGGGTATGAAGTGGTTGGAGCCGAAAATATTCAACAGGCCAAACGAAAAATGGATCAGTTTTCCCCAGATGTGGTCGTCTGCGATGTCAAACTTCCTGATGGTAACGGTGTTGACTTCGTCATTCATTCCAAAGAAAAATATCCTGAAAAGGAATTTATCCTTTTGACAGCTTTCGGCAGAATCCAGGATGGTGTAAAAGCTGTAAAACATGGAATTTTTGATTACCTGGTCAAGGGTGATGACCATGAAAAACTGATTCCTCTGTTGGAAAAGGCCAGTCAAAAAGCTAGGCTCCAAAATGAACTTTTACAATTAAAAGAGCAACTGGTTAAAAAGTACAGTTTTGACAGCATCTTGGGAAAAAGCCCTGCGATAGCCCAAGCAAAAGAGCTGGCAAAAAAAGTTGCTAAAACAGATGCGACTGTCTTATTTACAGGGCCTACAGGCACTGGAAAAGAGGTTTTTGCTCAAGCAATTCACTATGAAGGAAATAGGAATACAAAGCCTTTTGTTGCCATCAATTGCAGTGCGATAAGTGGAGAAATCTTGGAAAGTGAACTGTTCGGTCACAAAGCTGGAGCGTTCACAGGAGCCACGAAAGACAAAAAAGGCTTATTTGAAGAAGCACATCAAGGTTCAATATTCCTGGATGAAATAGGCGAAATGCCCTTGGAATTACAGGCCAAATTCCTAAGGGTTTTAGAATCGGGAACCTTTATCCGGGTAGGTGATACCAAAGAAGTCAAAGTGGATGTTAGGATCATTGCTGCCACCAACCGAAGTTTAGAGGAAGAAGTGGCGATGGGCAATTTTAGAGAAGATTTATTATACAGACTTTCGGTCATTCAAATCCCCCTGCCTCCTCTTTCAGATAGAAGATCAGATATCCCTGAATTGACAGCCCACTTTACAAAAATTTTCTCAGCAAAAACCAACGCTAAAATCAAAAAAATAAGTCCAGAGTTTTTAAAGGAATTAAAAGCTTACCCTTTTAAAGGAAATATAAGAGAATTGAGAAATATTGTCGAAAGAGCTGTTATCTTATGTGATGGGGATACACTTACTCCGGATTTATTGGCTCTTCCCTTAACTTCTTCAGGATCTCAAGAACCAGAATCATACACGATGGCTGCTGCTGGATATTCCGGAGCATGCTGACCCCTCTGAACCGGAATGTTTTTGAGTTGTGA
>NZ_JACVCV010000027.1 GCF_017811155.1 Lunatimonas salinarum
TCACAACTCAAAAACATTCCGGTTCAGAGGGGTCAGCATGCTCCGGAATATCCAGAAGCTGCAAGGGGATTAGAGCAACTTAAGATTGACCAGTATGGGTTGAAAAATTTAGATAATATCATAAACAGTATAAGTACGAAAAATCCCAAATTGGCTGAATATTACCGGGAAGCAATAAAGTATCTAAAAGAATTACAATAGTATGGCAAAAAGACTAAAACACGGGGATATTATCCAAATTCCTTTACCGAAGAACCTTGGTTTTGCCTACGGAAGATACCTTGATCTTGAGGAGTTATTTCCTCCGCCAGAACCACCTCGATTATCTGATTTGATTAAGATATTTAATTATAAAACCCCTACCAATGAATATAATCTTAAAGAGATGGAAAGTAGCGGATATCTTATGCAGTCGCTACTGGTAAGTGGTCTACCGCCGACAATAAAAAAAGGTATTTGGCATATTCTAGATGAAAAAGCTTTTTCGGAAGACAATCGGATCCCTCATTTCAGCCGACATGAGGATTGGATTTCAGATGATATCAATGAAAATTGGTATTATTGCATAGATGCCAATTCACAAAAAAAAGTCAAATCCACTTATGAAGACGTAAAGCACCTTTCGAGATTGGCAGCTGATGGCACTGGAATTATCGAATTGAAGATAGCAATGACCTTTTTAATCCAGGAAGGAAAAAGAATTGAGGACTACTTTGATTTGGATGAATATTATGAGAAAGCCACCTTTGAGGCAGTAAAAGCTACCCCACCTTATTATCTCTTACCGAAAGAAATAAGAGATAAGGCCTTGAATTCGCAATAACTTTGATAATCCTGGTATGGACTATAAAAATCTTAGAATATTAATTGACGTTGGTCATAAAGTTAATGAGAATGATCTGAATTTGCGTTACACTTTGGCGGATACAATTGAAGCAAGAGGGATTGGGTATGTTTGGGATGAAGGAATGGGAGAAAATTATATTGAAATTAATGTGGAGCTGGATTCCATAGCAGGTAAAGTGGAAGAGGTAGAATCAATTTTACAATCCTTAGGTTTTTCAAGTACTTATAAAATCATTATCGGGGATTTAGAAAATTGACTAATCCTCTACACCATGCTATTGCTAATTTCCCTAAAAGTCGAATTACTTTTTAATGTCATTTGTAATGGCTTCCATATTAGCTTTTTAGCAAACAAAACATGTTGGTTTTTGACCGGGAGTACAAGCTTATAAATTCCAGCTTCAAGCAGATCGGGAAGGAAGCCGCCGAAGATGGAACGGATATCAGCCACCAATACCTAAATATCGGCCCGATGACGATATCAGAACCGGGATATGTGTATATTTATCCCCTTGGCCGCCATGGTTCCTGGCCTTAGCCACTACCATTTTGGGTTCAACAACCCCGTACGCTAAAGTGGTGACCCGATGGAATTGAGGGGAGATGATGCTGGTATATGGGGTACGGGGAATACCTATGCGTCAAACTACTCCCAGAACCCGTTTGACCTTATGCCAAAGGCTGGCGGATTTACCGGCCCGGGTTCGGGGAATCACTGGTCAGTATAATATCCCCCTTGGCAACCGAGAAATACAGACAGGACGACGTGGAAGAGTTGAAAAGGACGGTGTTGAAATGAAACCGAAAAATCCCCAAAAAACGTTAACTTTATGAGAACAATACTTTTTAGAGGAATGGACATAAAAGCAGAAAAACTATACCTGATAGAACAGCTGGCAAGACTGGAAGATATTGAGATAATACAGCAGATCAAAGATTTATTAAGTTCCCAGAAAGAACCAATAGCCGGTTATAAACCGGACGGTAGCCCCATTACTAGGTCAGAATTGATAGCCAGGGCAAGGGACTCAAATAAGGCCATCAAGGAAGGAAAGCTGACCAGTATTGAGGATCTGGAAAAAGAATCGGAAAACTGGTAAGCGGGATGAATGTTTTAATCACCGAGCCCTCTAAAGAATCATTGAAAGAAATTTGCTAACGCTAGAGAAGTTTGAAGTTCGATTCTTATGCTGTAAAGGTAAGAAAAATAATACTTGGAAAAGCCAAGAGTTTATCAGACAATCCGGAAAGAGCTTTTTTCACTGTAAAACACTTACAAGGAATCGATATATCAGATCATATCGAAGCGGGAATGATTAGACAAATTCAGCTGAAAGAATAAATGCAAATGCTTTACAAGGGCCTGGATCAGAGATTTCAATTGGAGCTTTATTATACTCCTATACCTTTGGATGAGATGGTTTTTTAACCAATCAAAATTCGTTAAACCCACTATTATTTAGGTCTAGTTCACATTCAGTAGGTAGACGTATCAAGGACAGATGCCTCAACTTACACATGGACATTTGAACCAGTGAAAATTCTCAATATATCAAACTAAAAATGGATGGCTTATGATTGCAAAAGATATAGAGATCAAAGTAAAAGGTACGTTACTAATTTTACTAATTATAGCGATTTTATCAATATTACCGAGAGAGGATCGTAAAATCCAATCAAATGAATGCAGATGGAGTAACAACATGAAATCTGAAGCTTTTGACGGGATCATAATAAGAAAGTTTGATGATGCCCAAAATCACTATATGCCAACATTGTTGATAGATCAAGGACAAAGAAATGTTAAGATGGTGCTACAAAATGAAATAAGCGGTTTTTACAGTTCGGTTCAAATAGGAGATTTAATACGAAAGAAACCCAATACCTTGTCAGTAGAGATAATTAGAAACAATTGGAACGTTATCATTATCTTGGATTATGGCTGTCTGGAGGAGTGAGATTTTTGCTATGGAATCAATTATTCAATGTAATTGGTGTAAAAAAATCAATGATAGCGATTGGACGAGGCACTTAGTGAGACTTTCAATCAAACTGGTATAGAATGCTCTACACCCTTCTATTCCTAACTATCTTTGCTTTCGTAATCCCTTTTATGCCATTAAGACTGGCTTCCCTAATAGCTTTTTAGTAACCCGTTCAAACTAAGTACGCGGTTGTAGAAAACCCTAATTAGTCAGTCCTTTTCAATGGGTACTCTTTTACCAACCACTCCACCGGTATTTTCAACAATTGGCTGAATTTCCTAATCATAGTCAGCGAAAGGGATTGTTTGTAATTCAATACCTTGCTAATTGTGCCCCTGTCACCATAAATCTTAGCTAGCGTAGATGCATTATACCCAAATTCCTCCATGCGGATCTTGATCATTTCCACGGGATCCACTTCCGGTAAATCCCAGATGTTTTTTTCATATTCTGCAATCAAATGAACCAAAAGCATTTTCTCCCTGTGCAAATCCGACCCTTTCTCCGCATACTTAATTTTTTCATACCTCCTGGTGGCAGCTTCATAATCAGCTTCTGTTTCCAGCAGGAACCATTTTTTTTCAGTTTCCTGTATCATCTTATCTATTAGGTTTTAAATGGTGGTAGCATCTATATTTACCCTTCAGCAGCAGAAAACGGCCGTGAAAGGCCTAACCACGGGATCCAAATCACGAAACCAGGGAAACAGTACCGTGTGGATCAACAGCGTGACCTATTAGGACAACTACTACCAGCCTCAATGATTCTGATATTCTTCAGGTATTCAAGTTATAGAGGGATATGATAGAGGGATTGGTCTTTGGTCAGGTTATCGGGCTGTCCTTTGTCGTATATATGCACCAGGTATACTTCCAGATCCTCAGTCACCAGAAAGGTGATTACTCTTGCACTACCGGATTTTCCCTTGCCTTTGGAAGAAATGGCCATCCGAATTTTGTGAATGCCGTGACCTAGATCAATTCCTGTAGTTGGATTTTCTGCGAGTATGCCAATAAGCTGCCGCAGGTCAGCTTTAATTGAAGGATATTTTTTGAGAAGCTTTTTACAGAGCTTCTTGAAATCAGGGGTTGGGATTCATTATAGCTCATTGAGAAAATCGCTGGCCGATTGCTTCGGGAGTTTGCCTTCCTGCATAAGCTTCACCTGATCAAGGCTGCTTTGCAGTTCTTCCAGGGCCTTTTCCTCCGCATCCTCCACCTTCACATAGTCCAGGGCTTTGATGAACTCCAGGAAGGCTTCGAACTTACTGTCTGCGACGGAAAGTGTGAGCTGTTTCATAGGACGAGCAATTTTTTCGGCTTTAAAATCTTCGAGGAATCTTTTGTGTAAGCAAATGCACCTGATTTTTTTCTGATCAACGGTTTATCCCCTCCGAAACCTTTGACTGTATGTATTTTAACGTAATAATAACAAACTCAGTTAACAAACAAAAATAGGTGAATAAAGGGTCAAAACCAACGCCCATTGCTTTGGCGAGCTGGTCTTTGAGGACAGTGTGCTGACAGAAATCCGCCACGAATATGGCCGGGTGCTGGCAGATGCGGGCTACCGCTACCAATATTACCTTACCGACCATATCGGAAACACCCGGGTGGTACTTCAGGAAGATCCTGCAAACTTCACCGTATCGGCCACCTTTGAGCCGGACAACCTCGAAACGGAATCCATGCAGAGGCAGCCTACGAGGATGGGTCTAACAGGGAGCATGAACGATTATATCAGGAGGTAGTAGCGGATGAGCCGGGATATTTCTATATTTACTTATCCAATGACGGCACGGAAGGTGGCGAAGCCTACTTCGATGATTTCTCCACTGCATATGATCATTCTATTCGCAAACCAAAAAGGAGCACCATTCAAGATCTGCTGGATGAATTTTCGGTAGCGGAACTTATGGAAAGGCTGATCGTCCTACAGAAAATTGACAAAAGCCACTGGGTGCGCCCGGAAACTACACCCAGCTGTTAGTTGTTTGACACCAGATTAACTCAGACATTGTCGAAGACTATATTTATCATACGAAACTAGGTATCGCTAAAAATATTCCCGTTCAGTTTGGATTTTTCGTAAGCTTCGTGCAGAAAGGAAGCCAGCAACGCTGAAAAAAACAAACTTGTCTTAAGTATAAAACTGATGAGTACTAAGGCGAACCGCCACTCCTGTTCAGTTCCAACCAATCGCACATTTCCAAAAAGATTGGATCCTGTTTTGACACACTCGAATAAAATAATCGATAATCCAACATATTTTAAGTACTTAAAATATTTGTGGGATATGATTCTCTCCATGACAATAGCGTTAATTACAGTAATTAGCATAACCTTCAAGACCTTCCCCGATACCGTTTAAAATTCCCCCTGCGGTACAGCCAATTTACAAAAGAATCCATGAACATCATGTTATCTAACAAAATTTGTTTCTCATATTGGGCATGTCTGCCCGTCGCACTTCTAGCATAGCGGTGTTCAACCTTGCTGTATATCCTCTAACGGTATTGAAAGAGGCTGGAGTGAAAGGCCTATTCCTATGATCCAGCTTATGTGAAATTCCATCTATAAGCAGAGGCTGAGAAATCTAATTCCCTCTAAAATCGTTATATTTGGAAAGCCATAAACGTAGAAAGAATGGAAACGATTGCAGCAAGAAAGTATGCAATTATCGAGAAGGTAATGCACCTGAATGAAGAAGAGCTCACTGAATTAGAAACCTCCTTGATCAAATTCACCGAGCATCCGGCAAGTATTGATCAATACAATCAGGAATCAAAGAAAGCTAGCCCGCAAGTGCTGACAACGTCAAAGTCGCCATTTAATTTTTAGTACGTAACTTGCCAAAGCAGCCGGAAAGGTATCCATTGGACAGGTTTAAGCAAGACAACCCTGACAACTACAGGGCATTTGAAAAGTTTTCGTATCGAATCGCATACCGCTATACCGACAAAGAAATAATCATACTCAGGTTTAGGCACGTGAAGCAGGAGCCTAAGCCATTTTAAGCCTACCCCCATCCCCCGACCGGGTCTAGAATCGGCTAAACCCGCATATTCCAAAGCTCATTTAAAGTCAAAATCCGTTTTTTACAATTACAATGGATTGTTAACCAGTATTTTAGAAAGAAATAACCTGCTAATTCGACCCCTCCGGATACACGGAAAATACGCAGAGGAAAACCTCTTCAAACTTAATGCAGGATCCTACCTCACCCAATCCGCAAAAGACCGCATGGTAGATGGCCTAAGTGAACTGGCCGGAAGCCTCCAACGCTCCGGCTCCGGCAACCCCATAGCCATCCTAAACCTAGCCAATATCCTAGCCAGTGACTTACAGAACAAAGAAGCTCCCGAAGCGTATCTGATTTATGCATTGTATGACACAGATAGCAACCGATACGAAGTTGAGGACCGAGCGTTAAGAAACAGTCCGGTGGACTGTTTTAGCGAGGGGCCAGGCTGCGGGCTGCGTTTTAACCAAAAACGCCGCCAACCAACACGAAGTTTTGCAAGAAAACCTGTACATTTCGGAAGACGGATACTTGGAAACCTTCGTGGTCAACGAAACCCCGGAGGACGTATGGTTCGATGACTTTATGGTGATGAGCACCACCTCTCCCATAATGCAGGAGACGCATTATGATCCCTGGGGGTTGGAGCTGACAGGGATTGGGTTTCAGTATGGCAATATAAAGGCGAATAAGTACCTCTATCAGGGCAAAGAGCTAATGGATGACCATAATCTTAACCTGTATGACTTCCATGCACGAGGTTATGACCCCGTTATAGGTAGGACTTGGCAGTTGGATCCCCATGCCGATAAATACCCTTCCATATCCCCTCACAGCTGGGTAGCGAATAATCCGATATTGATGATAGATCCTGACGGGAAGGATTTTTTAATCTGGTACACTGATGACAAGGGAAAGAAGCAGAACTTCAGGTTTAACGGCACGAATGCTGATGGTGCCCCCAAAAACGAGTTCGTCCAGCAGTTCCTGAGCGCTTACAATTACAACGTTGAAAACGGTGGTGGAGAGAAAATGCAGGCGATCGCTGGAAACAGTAAATTGTCCGTTGGGGTTACAATTTCAGAGGAAGGCTCATTTTTAAGTTCAGGATATATTTATTGGAACCCGACCGCAGGTGCAGAATACGAAAACGGGACGGTAGTTTCTCCTGCTACTGTACTGGAACATGAATCGGATCATGCTTTAGAAAGGCATACAAATTATAGTGATTTTAATGACCGCCGAAGGACTCCTGATGCCCAATATGAAAACAAAGAAGAGCGGCGGGTAATAACTGGTTCCGAGCAGAGAACAGCGAGAGCTAATAAGGAAATTTCCGCTACGGGAGTAACAAGGACCTCATATTCTGGAGATCAGGTTGTAACAGGGGGGCCTACTTCCAATAAAATAAACAGGCCAGCTACCTATAATCATTATCAAAAATTGAAACAGAAAGGGTACAATGTGGACAGACAACTTAAGAAATATGGACCAAATAGATAAACTGGTATTCACATGCTTGATTTTGGTACTGGTATCTTGCCACTCGCCAAATGAAAAAATAAAAAAGGTGATTATAAAATACTTGCCTGAAGAAACTACGGTAATGATACCGGTGACTTGTGATAATTTGGATTACATTGCTTCCGTATTGCTCCGAACCAAAACAATTACGGATAGGGCCTTTTTAGAACATCTGAACAAAGAGGTTAATAAACTGAAACCTGAACGGCAGGAAAAGTCCATAGACATAAGAATTAAACTTCTGATAGAATATGAAAGCAGGTCAGATACCTTATGCCTTGGGGAGTTTTTCGACACTATATTGAACGGTGAGTTGATGGAAGACAACCCCAAGTTACTGAATCTTATAAAGTCGGAGATATATTAGATATTTAAAAGCAAGAAGCCCGGACATCACCGGGCTTCTTGCTTACAGTGCTGCAATGTTTTTCTGGAGGTAGTCTTTAAACCGTTTTTTGGAGACGAAAGTCTCAATAAGCTTCAGGAGGATGGATTTTTCCTCTTCGTCGAGTTCGTTGATCAGCTGGAGCTGTTCGAGTGCGGCCTTGTCGTTGAGGGACACTGCATTGGGCACCCCGTTTTTTTCATCGAAGTAGATCACCTCATCCACCGACATGCCAAACCCTTTTGCGACCAGTACAAGGGCATCGACGGGGATCTCCTGCTGGTTGTTTTCCATCTTGGAGTATCCGGTCCTGTGTGTATGGATTAGGTCAGCCATCTGCTGCTGGGTATATCCCCCCACTAGGTGCAGAATGCTCTACACCCTTTTATTTCTAACTTCTTTTGAAGTAGAATTCCTTTAATACCATTTGCAATGGCTTTCTAAAGATCTTTTTAGTAAACAAAAGTCCGCAATTTTGACTTTCATCGGGCTTAGAATTTTATACCACCGCCATCTTCTACGACGAAAAAGCCCGGGTAATACAAACACTTTCCCAGCACCAGCTTGGCGGTACGGAGAGGATCTCGACGGTCTACAACTTTGAGGACCAGCCCGAACGTTCACTGACTTCCAGGACATCCCCGGCAGTTCCGGATATACTGCGTATCTACAGTTACAACGTAGCCGGGCAGCTGGCGTCCATCTCCCACAAAATTGGTGCGCAGCTCCCCGTGACGTTGGTATCTTATACCTACAATGATCTGGGACAGCAGATTGCCAAAACCTTCCCTACCATTGCTTCTGCAAACCAAACCTATGCCTACAATATCCGGGGCTGGCTGAAAACCCTTGGCAGTGCCCATTCCGAGGTTTTCAAGCAGACCCTCTACTATGAAAGTGGCGCCACAACCAACCGCTGGAACGGAAACATCTCCCGAATCGACTGGAGCGGGATGACCGGTGCAGGAAAAACACGTACCTATAACTATACCTACGATAACCCCAACCGACTGACGGCTGCCACCTATACCGCTTCGGGAGAAGCAAACTGGTTCACCGTAAACGGAATGACCTATGATGCCAATGGAAACATTAACAAACTGGTCCGGCGAAACCAGATGACCGCATCCACCTACGGTGAAGTGGATAACCTGACCTACACCTATCAGACCAACAGCAACCGACTGGCACAAGTTGAAGATTCGCATGACGCACTTTCATATACATCCAAAGACTTCAAAGAACGGAGTGCCACAGCATATTCCTACGATGTAAACGGTAATCTATCCGGTAACCTGGACAAACAGATCAGCTCCATCAGCTATAACCATCTGAATCTCCCAGATACCGTTACCTTTACTGGCACCTTAGGTAAGATAGTGTTTGGATACGATGCAGAGGGAAAAAAACTGACGCAGAAATTATTTACCCATACAACCCTTACCAAAACCCAAACCTATATCGGTGAGGCAGTGTATGAAAATGGGACGCTGGATTACCTCATGCACGAGGAGGGCCGGGTGGTCTATGAAGGAACAACCTACCAATACGAGTACAACGTAAAAGACCACCTGGGCAATGTCCGGCAGGTACTTCGGGATCCTTCCTCACAGAGCTTTATGGCAACGATGGAGACCGGCCTTGCGGATGAGGAAGAGGCTGCCTTTAGCCAGCTTTCCGAATCCCGGCAGCTCGGGCCCGAACATAATGTAACGGAAGGTGGTAACCAGGTGGCTTGGCTAAATGTCGACCGCGGACGCATGGTGGGCCCCGGCAGGACGCAGCCCGTCTATGCGGGTGACAGCGTAGCGCTTCGTGTACACGGGAAGTACGCCGAGCCGACCGTCGCCAAGCTAAATACCGGCAGCTACCTCACCCAATCCGCAAAAGACCGCATGGTAGATGGCCTAAGTGAACTGGCCGGAAGCCTCCAACGCTCCGGCTCCGGCAACCCCATAGCCATCCTAAACCTAGCCAATATCCTAGCCAGTGACTTACAGAACAAAGAAGCTCCCGAAGCGTATCTGATTTATGCATTGTATGACACAGATAGCAACCGATACGAAGTTGAGGACCGAGCGTTAAGAAACAGTCCGGTGGACTGTTTTAGCGAGGGGCCAGGCTGCGGGCTGCGTTTTAACCAAAAACGCCGCCAACCAACACGAAGTTTTGCAAGAAAACCTGTACATTTCGGAAGACGGATACTTGGAAACCTTCGTTATCAACGAAACCCCGGAGGACGTATGGCCTGTCTACCGACAGGTAGATTCGATGACTTTATGGTAATGAGTACCACCTCTCCTATTATGCAGGAGACGCATGGAGCCTGTCCCGATAGCGCAGCGTATCGGGAATCCATGGGGGTTGGAGCTTATAGGTCTAGGATTTCAAGCAAGTGGTATGAAGGCAAATAAGTACTATACTGACTTAAGGGTTTGTTTTCCGTCCAACTCATAAGGTTGTATTAAAAGCTCAACAGATAAGCCAAGTTTGGAAGAAAGCGCCCGGATCATCTCAATGGTTAACGCTCTCTTTCTGTTTAGTATCTGGCTCACCGAGGTCTTATTGCCTATTATTGGCACCAGGTCTTTGTCCTTTAAAGAAAGATCCCTCATACGTTCTTTTATCGCATCAATGGGGTCAGGCAGCTCAATGGGGTAATATTCCCTCTCATACTTCCCGATCAGGGTGACCAGTACCTCCAGCTCTTCGGCCTCTGGGGTGTTGGGCTCAGCCAAGAAGATATCCTGGACTCTTTTCATCGCCCGAATATACTGCTCCTCATTTTTTATTACTTCGACAGTTATCATACAATCTCTACTTACAAGTTTATTACGACTAGTACAGGTTTACCGTGGTGGCATCCACTTTATCATATTCGGCATGGGTCCCTATGAAGCATATCCTCACAACCTGGAAATGATAATTTATGGCCACTATTAGCCGATGCTTATTTCCTGAAATGTTGAACACTACCCTGCTGTTTTTGATCGGGTCGGCATCATTAAAATCATCTACCACGTCCTATGGCTTTTCCCAATTCGCACCTTTAGCAACATCCATCCATCTCAGCAAGCTCTTTTTTGAATCTGGCCGTTTCTCATAGTACTCCCGAATAGTTTTAATAGCTATGATATTCTTCATCTATCATCCATAGGGTAACCTAAATCTATGGATAAAGTTTGCGTATTGCAAACTAAACGTAGATAACACGATGTAAATTCACAGAAGTCACTTTAAATTTTTCGATCTGGGCGTAGAATCGGCTACACCCTCCTATTCCCAGCCTCCTTTGCTTTCGCATCCCTATTATGCCATTTGTAATGCCTTACTAAATGACCTTTTGAAAACAAATGTTTGCAATTTTGACCTCAGTCTGCCTTAGTTTTGAAAAGGCAGGCTAACATTACATCCGTTAACAAATTAGGATCCTTTTGTTTAATTTGTGATTTCGATGTGGATACCCTTTTTTTTAGCTATGGGAGACCACATGGCTTCAAACGCGGGAAATTTGCGGGATTAGGTGGTTCGATACCCGTGGATCATTGGTAATTCCGTCCATTTCCAATTGCAAATTGGAAACGATAGTAGGGTAGGAAATCCGGTTTACCAATTCCTGAAGTGAGGTGCTCGGTCAGTTCTTCCAGGAGTTGGAAGAGTTTTTTGAGCAAGGCCTTGTTGCCGGAATTTTTGTGGAATTTAATGTCTTTTATGGCCTGTCCGGAAAATTCAAGTTGGTAGGTCATTCAGTGCCAAGAAAACTTTTCAGGTCTTTCTTTTCAATCCTGGCAAAGTTTCCGTCTTGAAAATCCTGCTCGCTCTTTTCAATCTTGGCCACGAATTCAGGGTTGTTCGGGCTTTCTCTTGCCACCTCAAACTTGATTTTGAGGGCCTTGGCAAAAATACGGTAAAAAGATACATGAATAAATTCTGTTTTCCGGCTAAATCACGAAAATTGATAAAAAGCCCCCAACCGGGTGTAGAATCGGCTACACCCTCGTATTCCTAACCTCCGTTGCTTTGATCCTTATCGAACTGAAATGATTGAAATCGAGCCTGCCTAACGGAAAGGCAGGCATGACGTACCCGTCACACACTGAGATGCCCCGATAGCTATCGGGGTAACCATACGATCTGCCTGCCGGTGCTCATTTTGTTTATAAATCACAGCTGCCGTCAATTTCGCGTAACACCTTCCTAAATAACAGATGTTTGCTAATTTTGTAACAACCTGATGTTTGAATTCATCAACAAGGCCGAAACAAGAGCTGCATTTAGGGTACGCGCATTTAAAACCCTTACTATACCCGGAACGACAGTTGCAACGATCACAGCTTCTTTTCCAATCATCGGCCCTATACGATAGCTAGTCATAGTCCATGCATCAAACGATGATCCGACGAATACGAACCAACACATATTGCAGATTCCTTTGGGTGCTGATGGGAATATACCTTCTGAATATAAGTGTTGATCCGGCAGACCCAAATCCAAACTACATTCCCGAAGACCTGTCGTTTAATGACCAAGAAAGCATGGTAGAAATAGTCTTGGAAAAAATATTGGGATTTGAAGATGCCATCAGCGAATACGACGATCATGATACAGAAGACCACAACCAAAAGAAGCGTGTAAAAATTGACTTGGTGGTTCACTTCCACGATGCCAAACATCGACTGCATGATCGAGTCGAAGAAAGAAAAACATCCTACCCAAATCACGAAGCCCAATTGATTACAGGCTTCAAAGAAATAAAAAGCCCCCCACCCAAACGTTGATTTGATTGCACGATTCCAACGACCCTTTGAAGATAGACCAAAGGGCAATTCAGTATGCATTCAAAACAAACCAAAAATGAACATCAAAAAAATCTTGGTGCTAATCACCGTATTGGCACCTTCCCTCTATGCATTTGGCCAAATTACCAACGCCGAAAAAGACAGCTTGTATATTCAACAAATTGAAGATCAAAAAGAACCAGACAAGGTTTTACATGCCGAACCCTTATTCATCGACCTAATCCGTGATTTGGGAGCGCGAAAAGGCGAAAAAGAATGGAACATCGGCCTTGGGCTAACGGATAACCTGAGATTTGACTCCTATGAATCACTTATCGAATATGAATGGGCCCCTATTGACAGGTTAGGATTAGAAGTGGAACTGCCATTCACTTTTTATTTGCCCGTAGATGGTGCTTCAAGCGATTCGATTCCGTCCAATCAATTGAACAGTATCAAAATTGCGGCTCAGTGGTCATTTTTTGTCAGTGAACAGCTGGCAACATCCATGGCAATAGGATATATCAACGAATTTGAACTTTCGAATTTCAGCAATTTCGGAAATCCTTTTATCAAAGGCAATGTATACAATCCCTTCTTCGTAGTAGCCAAACGATGGGGCAATAACGTTCATTCACTGATTTATACAGGGCCCAAGATTGAGCAGGAGTTTGGTTCGAATAAATTTCACACTACTTATGATGTCAATACCAGCTTTCACTACATGATTTCAGGTACCAGAAATTTTATTGGAATGGAATTCAACAAGACAGTCGATCAGGGGAATTTCGATTTGACCATGCGGCCCCAAATGCGCCTGGGAATTGCTGAAAACTTGTTGATTGGAATCGTAGCCGGTATTCCGGTGAGTCGAAAAAATGAACGATTAAGTTCCTTTGTTCGGCTGATATGGGAACCGGGGCATCCATAAAACGGGCTATTTCTTTTGACCAGATTGCCCGATGTTCCTATAAACTAACCAACCCGCAAGTAGCGTAAACGTCTCCAAGGTCACTGGGACTTGCCTAAGCTCATCTATACCACGAGCCAAAACGCATTCAGACGAATCACTGCTAATGCCATCCTGCGTTAAAAAGTGATTGCACAGAAAGAGAAAAAGACGATCCCAATTTCAAAGAAGGACCATGAAGTGGAAGTTATTCGAGGATTTTCACGAAATCCTTGGGTGGGAAACGGGGGTTATTACTATATTGGAAGACCTAAAAATTTATCTGGAAATAACCATTTTTACCATATGCTGACCACAGAACAGAAAGATCAAATCACCCGCCAAGGAATGGACCTGAAGCTGGTGGAAGAACAAATCCAAAATTTCAAAGAAGGATTTCCTCCATTGGAAATCCATGCAGCAGCGGCTATTGGAGACGGCATACGGCTGCTGGATGAAGCTTCTCTAAAAACCTGCCTGGAAACTTACGAATCAACGTCAGGTCAAAAGAGGATCGTCAAATTTGTCCCTGCTAGTGGGGCTGCCAGCCGCATGTTCAAGGACCTGTTTTCGTACCTCGAAAAAGGAGGAAGCGACCTCTCCAAAGACGCTTTCACTGCCAAGTTTATACAACAACTGGCCGATTTTGCTTTTTATGAAGACCTTGAAAGCAGCCTTCAAACCACGGGTGACAGCATCGCCGCAGCCTTGGAGCAAAAAAACTATCCCTTGATTGTTGCACAACTATTAAATCCCGAAGGCCTGGATTACGGGTCACTGCCCAAAGGGTTGCTGAAATTTCACCGATATCCGGACGGAAGCCGTACCCCGGTAGAAGAGCATTTTGTCGAGGGGGCTGCCTATGCGTTAGGCGAAGGGAATACCGTAAGGCTACATTTCACGGTTTCTCCCGAACACCAGGAAAAGTTTGAGGAGCATGTAGCCGAAATCAAGCCCAAGATGGAAGCCAGGTTCGGTGCCAAATTTGACATCAGCTTTTCCCAACAAAAAAAATCCACCGATACCATTGCGGTAGATAAGGCCAATGCCCCTTTTGTAGAAGAAGATGGGGAGATATTGTTCCGTCCTGCGGGACACGGGGCATTACTTGAAAATCTAAACGACATCGATGCAGACCTGATCTTTATCAAAAATATCGATAATGTCGTTCCCGACCGCATCAAAGAACCCACCAACACCTACAAGAAGGCAATTGGGGGTGTTTTACTGGAGGCGCAGGAGGCTGTTTTTAAGGCATTGGAGGCAATGGACAGGGAGCTCACCGAAGACACGATTAATCAGGCTCGGTCCGTTTACACTGATAAGTTGGGTTCGAAGCTGCCTTCTGATTTTGAGTCTATGCCGCTATCCGAAAAGGCGGATTTTCTTCGATCCAAACTCAATCGCCCCATCCGTGTCTGCGGCATGGTGGAAAACACCGGAGAGCCAGGTGGTGGACCATTCTGGGTAAAAGATGCGGATGGATCTCTCTCCTTACAGATCGGAGAAACTGCCCAATTAGACCTTACCAATCCCACGCAAAAGGCGCTTTTTCAGCAGTCTTCCCACTTTAACCCCACAGACTTGGTCTGCGGAGTCAGGGATTACAAAGGCAACAAATTTGACCTGTTGGCTTTTCGGGATCCAAAAACAGGCTTTATTACCGAAAAATCAAAAAATGGCCGGGAACTGAAAGCCCAAGAGCTCCCTGGTCTTTGGAACGGCTCCATGGCCCATTGGAATTCGATTTTTGTCGAAGTCCCGCTAATCACCTTCAATCCTGTAAAAACCATCAACGACCTTTTGCGGGATGTCCATCAATAAACTACCCATGCGTATGAAAACGAAAAACCGGCCGGGGGTGATCAGCTATTTATCCGTCATCCTTTCGCTACTGCTACTACAGGGCATCGCCCAGGCACAAATCGGTGTAGGTGCCAAGGCCCCTAAAGGAGCCAAACAGCTTTTCGATGGATCGAAAAAATCACTTCACGGTAACTGGCAATACTGGGAAGGACCCCGCTTGGCCGCCGAACCACCTATTAAATGGGCCATCGTGAAAGATCCCGTGGACAAAGGAAAGGCCGTAAGTTCCAACGACCCCGCTGCGGCGGGGGGAAAATACGGGGCCGCAGATATCGTGAGCAAAGAGGAATTTAGGGATTTTCGCTTGCACGTGGAGTTTTTGATCGCAAACCCCGGTGGAAACAGCGGTGTATACCTACAGAATCGCTATGAAATTCAAATCTTGGATGGAGATAGTACCGACCATGGTATGGCCGCCATCATCAACGAACATGCGGCACCCTATCGGGCCTACAGCGGTATTGGAAAATGGAATGCCTACGATATCCAATTCAAGGCAGCGCGCTTTGACAGCAGCGGTAAGCTGACCGAAAAACCCCGAACCACGATCTATTTTAACGGCATCAAAATCCACGAAAATCAGTCCATACAGCAGGTGTGGGGAGGACCCAATTCCGGTATGGACGGAGGAAACGATGGTGGAAAGGGTATCACCGATCGCCCGGGGGGCATCAAGCTACAGGCGGAAGGACATGAAGTACTCTATCGAAATATTTGGATCCAACCGCTGGACCTTTCAGGATCCGGTACGGATTTCTAGTCAACGCAACTATCCACCCTTCCAGGTGCTCCAATTACACTTGGAAGGGCATTTTTTCATTCTGGTAGGCAGGCGATCCAATACGTTTGCCGATCGTCAAAGTAAGCCTTAATTTGTTGTTATTTTGATGAAATAGCGGTATGTTTAAGCAGTTTCAATGCGCCAAATCACCGCAAAGCATCCCATGATCAACCCCAGCCCAAAAAACCTAGCACTTTGGCCGGCATGTTTGCTGGCTTTGTACTTCTCCTGCCAATCGCCCTCAGAAAAAAACTACGACACAGCCTACGTAGAA
This sequence comes from Lunatimonas salinarum, assembly GCF_017811155.1. Lineage (GTDB taxonomy): Bacteria > Bacteroidota > Bacteroidia > Cytophagales > Cyclobacteriaceae > Lunatimonas > Lunatimonas salinarum. Next base: position 16,410 of record NZ_JACVCV010000027.1, read on the forward strand.
GAAGCGCCAGACCCCATTTATGCCGAACATGTCCGTTCCTCTGGATTCCAAACACCCGAGCAGGAAATGGCCGATTTTATCCTTCCTCCCGGATTTGAGGTCACTCTTTTTGCCTCCGAACCGGACATCAGCAAACCCATCAATATGGCCTTTGACGACCGGGGGCGTCTTTGGGTTACACAGTCGGGAGAGTATCCAATTAAGGCGGGGCCCGGAGAGGGTACCGACCGGATCAGTATATTGGAGGACAGTAACGGAGACGGCACGGCCGACAAAATCACCCATTTTGCGGAAGATTTAAACATCCCCATCGGCATTATCCCCATAAAAGATGGAGCCATAGGGTACAGCATTCCGAATGTTTATCACTTTTACGATGCAGATGGAGACGGGAAATCCGAAAAAAGGGAAATATTGATCGCCGACTTCGAACACCGGGATACCCATGGGATGGTGAATAACCTGTTCCGTGGATTGGACGGCTGGATACATGCCTCCCATGGCTTTTCCAATATTTCTACCGTGGCGGGGTCTGACGGAGATTCCATTACCATGACCTCCGGCAATACATTTCGCTTCCGAATGGACGGAGGCAGGGTGGAAAAGACCACCGATGGCAGGATCAACCCCTTCGGATCAGATTTGGACGAATGGGGCTATCACTATTCTGCAGACTGCCATACACTTCCCATTTACCAGCTCATCTGGGGCGGCAACTATACCCAATGGGGCAAAAAAGATCCGAATATGGGGTTTGCTCCCACCATGATGGAATATGGACTTAACTCCACCGCATTATCCGGCTTGGTATATTACACCGATAATCAGTTTCCGGAAGAGTACCAACACAGCTTCTATTCCGGCGACGTGGTTACCTGCCGTATCAGCCGCAGTGTGATGGCGTTTATTGGCTCCACACCCTCTGCTACCCGCAAGCGGGACTTCTTGGTAAGCAAAGATCCTTGGTTTAGGCCGGTGGATATCAAAATCGGCCCGGACGGAGCCATGTACGTCGCGGATTTCTACAATCCCATCATCGGACACTACGAGGTACCATTGGACCATCCCGACCGTGACCGGAAAAGCGGCCGGATTTGGAAGATCACCTACAAGGGCAACGAACGCCCTACAAGGAACTGGCCCAAAGCACCTCTTCCAGAAATCCTGGAAGAACTGGGAAATCCAATCCTGCATACACGCCTGGCAGCAACCGACGCACTGATAGATTACCACGGAACAAAGGCCCTCAAAGAGCTGAACACCTTACTGCTTGACGTTACTATTGCTCCTCTGCATCGGATACAGGTATTATGGGCCATGCACCGACTTGGCACGCTCCAACCCGACGCAATGAAGGCTGCTTTATACCATCAGGAACCCATCGTACGGGTGCACGCTTACCGGATTTTCGCCAATTGGGATACCTGGAACGAAGAACAGCGAAGTTGGGCCCTGGATGGATTGGCCGACAAGAATCCCCATGTGCGCAGGGCAGCGGGTGAAGCAGTGAACCGGCATCCGCATACCGCTTTTTTCAAAGCCCTGGTACAGGCACATCAATCGGCCGATCCGGCGGATACGCATCTGGTATACACACTCAAGATGGCCCTTTTTACGCACATGCAGGATCCTATGATGATTCGATTGGCCGCGGAAGAAACCTGGCCTGAAGAACAGGCCGCGCTGCTGGCATTGGTCATTTCAGACATCAACAGCCCGGAGGCGGGCAGTTACCTTTTTGACCACCTCAAATACCAAAAGGTACCCGAACAACAGTGGCTGGGCTATGTGCGCAGCATATCCAGATCGATTCCGGAAAAGCAATTGCGCGAAGCCGTAGAATTTTCCATCGAAAAATCACGGGAAACCAACATCGAACCCCACAAATGGGCGCTCGCACTTCAGGACGGTATCCAACAGCGCGGGATGGACACGCCAAACTACCTGGTTTCGTGGATAAACGAACTAAGCAGTAAAACATTAGCCAACCTGGAAAGGGAACAGCGTGATTGGTCCTCTGATAAGGAAGAAACCTACCAATTCGCTGTCAGCGCATCGGGTCGGTACCGCTTTACTACCCATACCGAGGCATTGAAAATTCTGGCAAAATCACAGGAAGTATCCGAAAACCTACGGGGAGAAGCCGCGCTTGCATTGATCCGGGTTGCACCTGGTACGCACATGGCGTTTTTGTCGCAGCTCATGGAAGATTCCAACCAAAAAACCTCCTTCAGACAGCGACTTGCCAGTACCTTGGGACAGGTTTCGACGGCAGAGGCCAGGTCCCTATTGGCTGCCGGGCTGAAGGACTCCCCCATAGAACTGCAAACGACTATCGCCGCACAGCTGGCGCGAACCGCTGCGGGAAAATCCCTGCTAATCACTCATATCCGGCAAGGTCATGCGCCCGCTCGAATACTAAAGGCCAGAAACGTGGAAGAGGCTTTCCGAAATCAGGCCAATGCAGCCCAACAGGAAGCCTTTGAATCCCTTACAGCAAACCTTGCGCCCATTCGGATAGAAAAAGAAGCACTTATTTCAACGCGGATCGAGGCGTTTGTAAGCAGTGACCAAGCAATCCCTACTGGCAAACAGCTCTTTGAAGAAAACTGTGGTCTTTGCCACCAGATCAATAAGGAGGGCGGCATGATTGGTCCCCAATTGGATGGGGTAGGCAACTGGGGCATTCAGGCGCTGGCAACGAAAATACTGGACCCAAACCGAAATATTTCCGAAAACTTCCGAACCTATAATTTTCGACTGACCAATGGAGAAGTCAAATCCGGTCTTTTCCGCAGGGAAGAAGGCCAGGTCATAGTACTAGCAGATCAAAATGGAAAGGAATTCAGTATTCCCAAAAACGAAGTAAGCGAGCAAACAGCCTCTAACCTCACGCTAATGCCAGATACTTTTAGCGAATCCCTTGACCAAGAAAAATTCAACAGGCTGATGGCCTACCTTTTGAGTGTAAAATAAAGACCCGATACCCATGCAACGTCTCCATTTAAAAATAAACGGCAAAAACAACTTTCCTTTCCTTGTCTTGCTTATCTTTGTCGCAGCATATAGCGGCTGTGCGGACAAAGGTCCGCAGCCCGTTCCAGGTGATCAAGTATCATTCAAAAAGCATATCCTGCTCTCCGAATTCATCGCCGAAGGAGTAGCGGTGGGGGATGTGAACAACGATGGACTTATCGATGTCATGGCCGGACCGTATTGGTTTGAAGCACCGGATTGGAAAAAACACGAACTTACTCCCGTAAAGACGTTTTATTACGATAAGGGTTACAGCGATGCATTTATCAGTCACGGAATGGATGTCAACCACGACGGTTGGGTAGACTTTGTCCGGATCGGATTTCCCGGAAAAGAGGTTCAGTGGTTTGAAAATCCCAAAAATAAGACAGGACATTGGAAGGTGCATCTGATTACAGAGACCCTAGGCAATGAATCTGCCGGATTTTACGACATCGACGGTGACGGGCAAGTAGATTTGGTAGGTAGTATCCCGGAAACAGGAGAGATGGTTTGGTTTAAATCCCCTACTGATTCCAAGGATCCTAGCTGGAAAAAATTTACCATCAGTGAACCTAACAGTCCCGGAACTGCCCAATATGCCCATGGTTTGGGAGTGGGCGATATGAATCTGAACGGCAGACCGGACATCATCATCAAAGAGGGATGGTGGGAAGCCCCCGAGAACCCTACATCCGGCCCTTGGCCCTTTCATTCGGCAGCCCTGGGAGAAGCAAGCGCACAGATGTACGCTTTTGATGTAAACGGAAATGGATTGCAGGATGTTATTTCGACTTCTGCGCACCAACTGGGGATGTGGTGGCACGAGCAGATTACCGGTGATCAGGGAAACGTGCAATGGGTTACCCACGATATAGACGATTCATTTACGCAGACCCATGGCTTGGAACTGGTAGACATCAATAACGACGGACATCTCGATTTGGTCACCGGGAAGCGGTATTTTGCCCATATGGGTGCTGACCCAGGCGAATTTGATACGCCCTACGTCTATTGGTACGAATTTCAGCCTGGCGAAACTCCCCGCTGGATAGGGCATGAGGTGGATAACGACTCCGGGGTAGGGGTACATGTGGTCACCCAAGACATTACCGGAGATAGTTTAATAGACATCATCGTAGCGAACAAAAAGGGCGTTTTTGTATTTGAGCAACAACGCCAACCAACTAAATAATCAATTAAAATCTATTATGAAAAAGTTAATGAAGCCATTTTTTTACCTAACAATCTCTGCCGTTATGGGATTGACCATTTCCTGCAAAGAGACCGGCAAAACATCGGACGGGCAGGAATTTACCTACCTCAAAAAAGGCACCCAAAAACCCGCAGAGGGTGAATTCATACTCTACAACCTAGAGGTACTTACCGGAAAGGACAGTGTCTTTATCTCAACCGCTGACCAAGGAATGCCCGGCTACCTGAGATATTCGGATTCCATTCCTGTAAACAATTTCATGGATGAAATATTCTTGGGTCTACAAAAAGGCGACAGCATCCTGGTAGAAGCTAGTGCTGCTAAAGTCTTCGAAGATAATGTTCCTCCATTTTTGACTTCTGAGGAAACCATCAAAATTCGAATTGGCGCTTTTGACGTAATGGACGAAGAAAATATCATGGCCTTCTTTAATGAAATGCAGCAAAAGGCCATGGATGCAGAAAACGCAAACGCAGCGGATCGACTGGTACTGGAAGCTGAAACGATCGCACAGTATGTTAAGGACAACAACTTGGACGCTACCAAGACCGAATCCGGTCTTTATTATGTCATCGAAAAAAGAGGCTCGGGACCTGAAATCGAAGAAGGTGATCAGGCTTCGGTTCACTACGCTGGCTACTTACTCGATGGGAAGCTTTTTGACACAAGCATTAAAGAGATAGCCATGGCTAATAACACATACAACGAGCAAAGGGATCAAGCAGGAGGATATAGCCCCTTTGACCTACAAGTTGGAGTAGGTCAGGTTATTCCGGGTTGGGACGAAGGTCTTAGCCTGCTTCGAGAAGGAGACAAAGCCAAACTGATCATTCCGTCTCCCCTTGCCTATGGTTCACGGGGTGCAGGTGCCGATATCCCCGGAAACTCCATCTTGGTCTTTGACGTGGAAATCATGGACGTAGCCAAATAAGGCAACGTACTTCACGAACATTCAAATCCCCGTCCATTTGCGTCGGGGATTTTTTTTGTGCCCGACCTAGGGCGCTTCTGCGCCGAGGTATTCCTGCAGCGCGTACATCAGATCCGCACCAAACGCACGGGCACCCTCAGCAGTCACCACCTGTCCATGGTTCAGGGCATAAGGAAACTCCAGCGTGGTGGCCATTTTTAGTCCCTTTCCCTGAAATCCCGCTGCCCACTGCCCAAAAGAAGCCCCCTGATCGTAATTAGCGCCGGTATTCCAGGCCACGCCAAAAGGCATAAACCCCTCTTTACGGGTAAACTTCATGGGACCACGGTAAGTTGCGGCTAGCATATCCACCAACCGCTCCTGTTCTTTGGAAATTGCCGGATTTGCGTTCCCTACAAAATAAATCCATTCGTTATTTTCACCTTTGATCCAGGGATTATGAAGATCAATACCCACCCAGGGCACCTCTCCTACCCACTCCGGTACCTGCTGCCGTAGGGAACGGGTACTTGCATAAATACTCTCTCCCGAATAATCCCGGTTATGATCCCTGGGAATCCGGTTTTTTCCCTGATCTCCCTCCTCTACACCGTCTTTATCCAAAAATGGGATAAACCAAAAAGAAACCTGTTCGGCGAGTGCCTTCATCCTCGGATTGTCACTCAAGAGGGCGGCCAACATACCTTCCATGACATAATTGCCCATCATCTCACAGGCGTGGGCACGGGCGGTGACCAACACTTTGTAACGCGGCTGGGATTCGGCCGTCTGGACCACAATTTTTTCGACGGTTCTACCCCCCTCCGAGACACACAATTCATCCACCCTAATCCTGGAGTCGGCGGAGAAATCGTTCAAAAAACGAAACAAATGCCGTTCGGTATAGGGCATCCCCATGCTAAAGCGGACCGCCTGATCGGCCTGTTCAAAAGTAAAAGAAAACAAACTTTCACTGTGATGGTCTTTTCGGTCTATCCATTTCCAAGTATCCCCACCGTCCAGGGAATAGGCAGCCCCCATGGTCGTTAATAGACTGCCTTTGGTGGCTTTGAAAAACCAGGTCTGTGGAGCAGACGAAATGGCGCGGAAATTCCAGTAGAACCAATCTCCGGAGGTATCGCGTAAGTCCGATGTGAAATACACCGTATCGGCAGACACCCCTACAAGTGTTACATTTCCTGCCGGAAAATGATCATCTACCTGCACCGTTGCTGCGGTTTCCGGTGGTGGGTGGAGTCCGCTAGACAGGGTTGAAGAAGCCGTCCCCTGACCATGGGATACATATGCGGCTAGAAATAAAGCTGGCCCTACAAGCATCCAACGACAATCCCAAGCACTTCTCATAGCTATCTAAAATTAAAACGATTTATCGCACGGGAATAAAAAACCCGTAGACTACCCTGTCTTTTCCCCTTATGCACCAAACTGCCGGAGATGATGATCCAAGTGTTTGTATACAACCAACCCCCATTCCCTGGTATTCAATGGCCCAAAAAAGGGATGGGGGCTGTAAAGGGGCTTGCGGACATGGGGAAATTTCCTGAGTATGGAAATAAATCTTCGCTTTTCTTCGTCAAAAAGCGCTTGTTTGACCTGACCCTTCATGTCATATCGCTTGGGGCCTCTCACATTTCTGGGAAACCTAGGCAGTAGGTACAGGCTAAACCACTTGACAATCCGTTGCCCTAAGGTAGCAGGCCGAATGGTTCCCTCCCAGTTCAGGATTTGCTCGTTGGTTAAGTTGCAGTGACGCAGCATTTCGGTAGGCGTCATGGAACCCCAAAGGGGTATTGAAGTCCCTTTCAGTTTCTCAACCCGTTCAATCAGCCGGTCAGCACTTTCTTTATGGAGAACGGATTTTCGCATACTTCTAACTCAAAACAGCTTTAACCACATGGCCGTGTACATCGGTCAAGCGGAAATCCCGCCCTCCAAAATGATAGGTCAAATGAAAATGATCCACGCCCAACAGATGCAGAATCGTAGCGTGCAAGTCGTGGATGCTTACGGGGTTTTCCACTACCCGGTAGCCATAATCGTCTGTTTGTCCATATATGGTACCCCCTTTGATACCCGCACCGGCCATCCACATGCTAAAGGCAGAAGGGTTGTGATCTCTTCCATCGCTACCCTGTGCAAAGGGAGTGCGCCCAAACTCACCCGACCAGACCACCAAGGTTTCCTCCAGCAGACCCCTGGATTTCAGATCTTTAAGCAACCCGGCAATGGGTTGGTCCACTGCATGGGCATTGCGCTCGTGTCCATCCTTAAGGTTGGAGTGCTGATCCCAACGGTCTACGCCCCTACCTACCATGGGACAGGTGAGCTCTACAAATCTAACGCCACGCTCTACCAACCTTCGCGCCATAAGGCATTGTGCGCCATAGTTTCGGGTGTTTGGATCATCAGAAAACAATCCATACAATTTTTTGGTAGCGTTCGTTTCCGACTGAAACTCGGTTAATTCAGGTACCGAAGACTGCATTCGGTAAGCAAGCTCATAATTGGAAATAGCGGCCTCTACCGCATCTGCTGCACCTACAGCCCCTAAACGGGACTGATCTAGCTCACGAATAAAATCCAACTTCTCACGCTGAGGACGTCCTTCCGCATCGTAGGGATTGATATTGGCTACCGGCTCCCCGCCCGCTTTCATAATAGAAGCTTGGTAATCTGCCGGTAAAAACCCGTTCTTGAAGTTATCTACCCCTCCTGGAGGAATCAGTCCCCCATCCAAGACTACATATCCAGGAAGGTTGCTGTTTTCACTTCCTAAGCCATAATTGATCCAAGCGCCCATACTGGGCCTACCTTGCAAGCCGCTTCCGGTATGCAAAAAATAGTTTGCATTGGTATGTTCCGGGAAATTGGAAACCATCGAACGGATCAGGGCCAAGTCATCGGCACAGGAAGCGATGTGCGGAAATAACTCACTTACAGGCATACCGCACTCACCGTACTGCTTGAATTTCCACGGACTCATCAGGATCTTACCATTATCGTTAAACTGGGTGGCATCGACCTTAAATTTGGGGTCTTGGCCATTCTCCTTTTCCAAGCGTGGCTTGGGATCAAAGGAATCAACCTGAGAAACTCCCCCGTCCATGTACAAAAAAATGACATTTTTGGCTTTGGGTACAAAATGAGGCGTTTTGGCCAACTGCTCCAGGACATCCTTGGGCGATGCCGGCCGGCTATTGGGCTTACAGGCAGACGCCATTCCTCCCAGCATGCCCATAAAGGCAAGGGAACCAAACCCACATCGGCATACTTCCAACATCTCCCTGCGGCTAAGGGGTCGGTTTAATCGGTGGTGAAGGGGCTGCTTTTGCATAGGCTTACATCAAATAAATAAATTCTTTCAAGTTAAATAAAGAATGGCAAAACGACACCCAAATATCCGGATGTGCCAAGATCTCCTCGTCCCGTGTCAGACCTTCCCGTTGCCCCCAGTCTCGGAGCAGCGACTTGGCTGTTTCCAGTTCATCAGGCTGTGGCGTTCTGGAAAAGGCCTCTTCATAGAGCCTCTCTACCCGGCCCGCAATGGAACGGTCCGTACCTTCCAGTATACGGGCCGCCCAAACCTCCGACTGATGCACCACAAAGGGATCATTCATCAGCATCAGAGACTGCGCCGGCACATTGGTCACATCGCGCTTGCCAAAAGAGGTAAAGGGTGTTGGAAAATCAAAGGTCTGCAATAGGTGGCTGACGAAGTTTCTGCGTACCTCCACGTATACACTGCGGCGTCCGTCTCCATCCACTGGTCCAGATTCCCTCGGCCTGCCCCTACCTTGCATAAAACTGGTCAGGTGCACCGGTACAGGATTGCCAAAAGGCGCCAAATTAAGGTTGCCGGCCACCGACAACATGGCATCCCGAATGGCCTCCGCTTCCAGTCTTCTGACCGGATAACTTGAAAGGTACAGGTTCTCCGGATCCCGCGCCTTAGAAGACTCATTTGATTGATAGGAGCGCTGAAAGGTCTCCGTCATTACGATAGCACGGATCAGTTCCTTGACAGACCAGTCCTTTTCTACAAAGGATAGGGCCAGGTAATCCAATAACTCCGGATGGGTCGGCAATTTACCCTGCAACCCGAAGTTATCCACCGTCTCTACGATACCTCTTCCAAACAGATGATGCCAAACTCGGTTTACCATGACCCGAGCAATAAGGGGATTATCGGACGATAGCAAGGCTTCTACCATTTCCCGTCGACCACTGCCTCCATCTTCAAATACAGGTTTGCAGCGCGTGATGCCCGGAAGGAAGCTGCGGGGAATTTTCTCCGGCGAAAGATCGGTGTGGCTGCCCCGGATAAACACGGGACTTTCAGTTTTAAATCCTTCGGTGACCCCACTGAAATAGACGGTGTCTTTGACCGATCCGGTCAAATCCAACCACTGCCGGTTCAACTTATCCAGGCCTTCCAGCGACCGGGCTCCCTTTACCTGCCCTACCCAGCGGTTGAGTGCCTGCACCTCTTCCGGGTTGGACGTAAAATCGGACCAATTCTTCACCATGGAACCCACCGACCCCACCGGCCCGGATTGCTTCAAGGATGGCTCCTGCCAGGTATTGTCAAAGGAAATGGCATACTGCACTTCTACGTAATCCTGCTCTCCCTGCACGTAATTATGGGACTGAAACCGGCCGGGCAATACTTCTAAATAGGCCTTATGCCCCTTCCATTGGCCCACATCAAAAACCAATTCCTTCCAATCTTCAGAACTGACAGATTGACTCATACCTCCGTAGATGGGGTATTGGATCAGTTGGAAATTATCCATCACCACCCGTACCGTACCCAAGCTTCCCCGGGCTTTTACTCCTAAAAACTGGGATTCTACTATAAAATCAGGTGACCGCAACACACCGAATTTACCCGTTCTGAAGTAGCGGCTGGACGCCATACCTTCTTCCAGCCTGATCAGTGATTTTCCGTCACTGGTCAGAACCGGATTACCTAAGGTTGTTTTTGGACCGAAGGCCACACCATCGCTTTTCCAGCCCCCGAAATCCTGTCCCCGAAAATCCCCCAGTACCTTTACATCCGCGGAAAGAGACGCTTCCCGGTCATTCAGTGAGGTAAGTTGAAAGGGAGAGGATTCACCCTGCATGGATTGCCAGGAAGATGCAAATTCCTTTCGAATGTGCGCCTGAAGCTTTTGTGCCTCGAGCAGCGTCACTTTTCGGGTCTCCAGTTGAGCGGCAGGCTGAGGCGTGAAGCGGGTACCCTCCATGATGCCGTACATTGCATAGTAATCGGCCGTAGGAATGGGGTCAAACTTATGGTCATGGCATTTGGCACAGGCTACTGTCAATGCCTGAAACGCCTTGGTGGTCACATCGATCATGTTATCGATGCGGTCAGATTCATCTTTTCTGGTGTCCACAGGGCTGTGGGTTCCCTCTCCCAAGGTATAAAATAAGGTCCCCAATACCGATTCGTTGGTACGGGTCTCCGGATGCATCCTGGGGGATTCCAAAAGGTCACCGGCGAGTTGCTCACGGACCATATCATCGTAAGGCAGATCCGCATTAAAGGCACGTATCAGGTAGTCCCGGTACCGCCAAGCCCCTTGTATCGCATAATCAAATTCATGTCCGCGGGTTTCAGCATACCTTACCACGTCCATCCAATGCCTGGCCCATCGCTCCCCATAGGCCGGAGAAGCCAGGTAGCGGTCAACCAGCTTCGTATAAGCCTGCGGAGAACCGTCCGAGACAAAGGCTTCCACCTCCTCCAAGCTGGGCGGCAATCCGGTAAGCACATAGGACAGCCTGCGAATCAGCGCTTGCCTATCGGCCTTGTTGGAGACTGTCAAGCCCTTTTCGCGTTGCTTTTCATGCACCAAGGTATCAATTGCCTGGGTCAGCGACAATCCATCTAATCGCTTAAAATTCGCAGGTTCCGGCAACACAAACGCCCAATGGGGCTTGTACTCGGCACCCTGTTTGATCCACTTTTCAATCAGCGCGACCTCTTCCGGTGTCACCTGCTGATTGATAGCTGGTGGGGGCATGCGCAATTCCGAGTCATGGTGGGTGATCCGCTCCAATAGATAGGACTTGCCGGGCTTGCCGGGCACTATAGCCCGCTTTCCGCTCTCCAGCTTTTCTGTAGCCCCTTCAAAAATATCCAGACGCAAATCCGCCTCGCGGCTACTTGGGTCAGGCCCGTGGCATAGGTAGCATTTCTGTACCAAAATGGGCTTGATATGAAAGTTAAAATCGACTACCTCCGGCAACTCCACAGATGAGGCGGGGGTAGTTTCACTACAGCTAAACCCGCAGCCTAGTAAAAACCCAAGTAATGCGACTTGCAGCAGGGCCATTCGTAGGGGTTTAAAGAAGCACATGATCGGCAGATTTTGAGTTTTGGGATTGGCTTTCAATTTATGGCTTAATCCATCAAAAGTCCATGCCTTTTATCCAAAAAGCGAAAAAAAGCCTACTTTTAAGGCAAAGAAACGAAAATATGAACATCGGTATCATCGGAATCGGACGAATCGGAAAAATTCACTTGATAAACTGCCTGACGCATTTCAGGGATATTCAGGTAGTTGCCGCCATGAATCCTTCGGAAAGCGGGAGAAACTTTGCCCGTCACCTAGGCGTTCCGCTGGTCACCGACGATGCAGCAGTCCTTATCAACCACCCCGAGATCGAGGCAGTGCTGATCTGTTCAGCCACTGACAGCCATGCGGACTACGTGGAGCTCGCCGCAAAGGCCGGAAAAGCCATCTTCTGCGAAAAACCCATGGACCTTTCACTGGATCGCGTGCGGCAGACGCTGGCCTTGGTGGAAGGCAGTGGCGTACCCCTGATGCTGGCTTTCAACCAACGCTTTGATCCGAGTTTTGCGGAAGTAAAACAGCGGATAGCCGAAGGAGAACTGGGTAAACTTCGCTCCCTGCACCTGATCAGCAGAGATCCTGGCCCTCCTCCAATCGCCTACATACGCAGTTCGGGAGGCATGCTCATGGACATGACCATCCATGACTTTGACATGGCTAGGTACCAGGTCGGCGCCGAAGTGGTGGAGGTTTATGCCCGGGGTGCCCATGTGGTGAGTGCGGAAATACAGGAAGCCGGTGACATCGACTTTGCCTCCGTGATGCTGACTTTTTCCAACGGGGTGGTGGCCTTCATCGAAAATTGCCGGGAAACCACCTACGGCTACGACCAACGCATGGAAGTATTCGGTTCAAACGGGATGCTTCGGGTAGAAAATCCCTTCAAAACCAGCACCATATCCTCCGGAAGGGCAGGGAATATACTGGGCAAAAACCTGGATTTCTTTGTGGACCGCTATGCCGAATCCTATCGACTGGAGCTGGCAGCATTCTTCGAAGCACTGATAGCGGGCAAGCCCATGCCTGCTACCGGTTACGACGGTTTGAAGGCCATGGAGATTGCCGAGGCGGCCATGCGCTCCATCGCCGAAAACCGACCGGTAAGGTTGGGGTGAAGCCCCTAAAAACTAACCGGCAAATTACTTTTGGACGACTCGTAAATACCCAAAATAAGCTCTAGGGATCGCCGGGCATCTCTACCCGTCACCATCGGCTCGCGGTTATCAATCACGGCATGCACCATGTCCTCCACCTGCCCCTGATGTAGGCGAAAATCAATGGCCATAGGATCGGAAGCACCGCTGCCCCCCACATCGGAATCCGGCAATCCTCTATCGCTACCGGGCACATTCCATACGACGATCTTGCCGGCCTCCAGGATAATATTTCCTTTTTCTCCATAGATTTCCAGCCGCTCGGGATTCCCGGGATAGAGCGCCGTGCCACCGGTAATGGTACCGAGAGCACCGCTCTTAAAATTTACCAGGGCAGCCCCCAGATCTTCTCCTTCGATGGCGTGAACGACCGTTCTGACCTGACCAAATACGGATTCGGCTTCCCCCATCACATCCAGCAGCAGGTCGATGGTATGCACTCCCTGATTGATTAGGGCCGCACCTCCATCCCCTTCTAGAGTTCCCTTCCAGTCACTACCACTGTAGTAGGAAGGATCCCTGTACCAATTAATGGCCGCCGTTCCCATCAGCAGTCGGCCTAATCGACCCTCTCGCACTGCCTCTTTCAGTTTGAGGTATCCAGGTTTCAGTCGGTTTTGAAAAATCACCCCCAGCTTCACCCCTGCCTGCTCGCACGCAGCTATGAGTTGGTCGGCTCTATCCAAACTTACCTCTATGGGCTTCTCCAACAGCACATGCTTGCCCGAAGCAGCCGCCGCCATGGCGGGCTCCAGGTGGTTGCCACTGTGTGTACAAATGGCGACTATATCAATATCTTTCCGTTTTAGAAATTCCTGGATCTGATAATCGGCCGGAACACCAAACTTTGCTGCGGCCTGATGCGCCCTCTCGGGTGTGGAACTGCAGACTGCTATGAGGCTTGCGTCCTCACAGGCGTTGATGGCGGCTGCATGCATACCTGCAATGGCACCGGTTCCGATAATTCCAAATCCAAGCTTCTTCGTACTCATCATCTTAGGGTAAGGGTATTGTTGATAAAAATTGATTTTAGCGGCTTTTGACGGGAAACTTCCTTCAGCTCTTTCGCATGGAAGCGGTCATTTCCTCCATCACCCAATTGGTGCGGGCGGCACTGTGGCCAGTGCTGGGGCAGGTTCCTTGGCCTAGCAGCTCCTGAACGATGGAGTTGATCAAGAAATATTGGATATTTTCCGGCATCTCAAAGGTGTAGCGTTCGCTTACTCCGGTATCCATTTTTAGATCCACGTAGGTATCCCAAAAAGATGGGTAGCTGATTTGACCCTTCGATCCCACCAGGGTGGTCATATCCGTCTTGGAAGCCTCTGAGGATGCAAAGCACCAAACCCCGGAGCCCATTACGCCACTTTCAAACTCGAAGCTGGCCGAAACGATGTCTTCTACGCCGTACCAACCGGCCTGATTTCTGGCCAGCGCACGGACAGACTTAACCGGACCCAACAAATAATCCAGGAAGTCGAGCTGATGGGAGCCAAGGTCATAAAAATAACCGCCACCGGAAATTTCCGGATTGATACGCCAGTTGTCATTCGGCCCGGACTTTACATCCGGATGGGCCGGCTGATTCATCAGCACCTGTACATAGCGTAGCTCACCGATCACTCCCGATTCCAGCAGGGATTTGATTTTTAGAAAATTAGGCAGGGTTCTTCGGTAATAAGCCACAAACAAAGGTACTCCTGCCGCCTCGCAAATACGAATCATCTCTTGGCATTCAGCATAGGTACGGGCCATGGGCTTTTCCACGTACACCGGCTTTCCGGCTGCCGCGGCCATCCGAGCGAGCTCCAGGTGCGCATTCGGAGGGGTGGCAATGTAGATGGCATTGACCTCCGGATCCGCAATCAGCTTATCGGCATCATCGTACCATTTGTCCACTTGGTGCCGCCGGGCATAGTCCCGGGCCTTCTCGCCGTCCCGTCTCATCACCGCCACCAACCGGGAGTTGGGCACTTTCTGCATAGCAGGAGCACTTTTGCGTTCACATACTGCTCCTACACCAAGCACGCCCCAGCGTACTTCCTTGTCTGTAAATTTTATCATAGCCTTAAACTTACAAAAATGTTTGCCTATGCAGCAAATGCGCCTTGAGAATTGTTAGTTTGAAAATATAGGTGGTGGGAGACGGTTAGATCTGAGAGGTGAGATTTTTAGAAGACGTAAGATATAAGACGTAAGACTTAAGACGTAAGACTCGCGAAACGTTCGACCTTACAACCGTTCCCGCACAAAAAAACCGAAGCGATTGCCCATGCCCACGTCATTGCGAGGCTTGGAGATCGGTGGTAATCGAGATACGGAGCAGGTTAGTATCGGAACTGGTTAACAGGTCTGCAACTAGTCGCAAGCCGAAGCAATCCCCTTGGGGAAACGGTTAGATGTGAGATGTGAGATTTTTAGAAGACGTAAGACGCAAGACTCGCAAATCGTTCGAGCCTACATCCGTTCCAGAACCAAAATACGAAGCTATCTCGCTCCCAGCCGATACAATCCCCTTGAGCCCTGGTTTGGAGATTGCCACGCTCCTACGTCGCTCGCAATG
>NZ_JACVCV010000028.1 GCF_017811155.1 Lunatimonas salinarum
AACCAGTGCTGCTAATTGTTCATAGTTCATGGTTAACATTACCGAACCCACAACCACGAACCCCGAACCACGAACTCATTAACCCTTCAACCAGTGCTGCTAATTGTTCATAGTTCATGGTTAACATTACCGAACCCACAACCCTGAACCACGAACCACGAACTGATTAACCCTTCAACGATTGCTGTTAATTGTTCAGCGTTCATGGTTAACATTGTTGAACCCTCAACCCCGAACCCCGAACCCTGAACCCATTAACCCTTCAACACTTGCAGAACGCGCACCCTAACAGTGCAAAAAGTCGGAAATAATGCACTGCATGAGTGCAAAATGAGCTATATTCGTGGGTTCATGAGCTTATGGAGACGTTATTTCAATATTCCAATCAGTTAATCTCCGGCGTAGATACCCGTTTTATGCGGTATGCTTACGATAGGATAAACTGGAAAAACCGATTGATAGGACTCGTCGGGCCTAGGGGTGTCGGGAAAACCACCTTGGTCTTACAGTATATCAAGAACCACCTCAACCCAAAGGAAACACTCTATGTATCGGCCGAGGACTTTTACTTTGCCAAAAACCGTATAGCCGATCTGGCTGACGAGTTTGTAAAAGCGGGAGGCAAGTATTTCTTTGTGGATGAAATCCACAAATACCCCGACTGGTCCAGGGAACTGAAGTTACTATACGATTACCATCCGGACCTACAGGTGGTATTCACCGGTTCCTCGGTATTGGATATAAAAAAAGGAAGTGCAGACCTGAGCAGAAGAGCCGTGGTATATTTTATGCAAGGCCTTTCTTTCCGGGAGTATTTGCGGCTGTTTCATCAGATAGCCATCCCCACATACTCCTTGGAAGAAATCGTAAACCAACAGGTAAACATACCCCAAATACCCCATCCCTTGCCCTTATTTGCGGAATATTTGCAAACAGGCTATTACCCCTTTTCCCTGGAAGAAGATTTTGGTCTAAGGCTGCGGCAGGTAGTGATGCAGACACTGGAGACAGACATCCCAACCTACGCTCAGATGAACGTTTCGACCGGAAGAAAGCTAACCCAGCTAATGGCCATCATCGCTGAAAACGTTCCCTTTAAGCCCAATATGAGTAAAATTGCTGAGATGCTGAACATCAGTCGAAACAACGTAGCCGACTACCTTCGCTATATGGAAGAGGCAGGCATGGTCATTCAGTTAAGAACCAAGAAGGCGGGTTTAAGGGCGTTGGGTAAGGTCGACAAAGTGTATTTGGATAACCCCAACCTGCTGTTCAACCTGGCACCGGAAAACCAAAACAAAGGAAATGTACGGGAAACCTTTTTCGTTAATCAACTAAAAGTTAACCATACGCTAACTGCCTCAGAAATTGCTGATTTCACCATCGATGGAATAGAGTTTGAACTAGGAGGAAAAAACAAAGGCTTAAAGCAATTACGAAGCGCGGAAAAAGGGTTTATCGTTAAGGACGACATAGAAACCGGCTACCTAAACACCATCCCACTTTGGCATTTTGGATTGATGTATTGACGCCCTTTAATGAACCGAACCACGAACTCTCTAACTCATCAACCCCGAACCACGAACACTGAACTCTATAACTCATCAACAAGTGCTGCTAATTGTTCATGGTTCAAAGTTAACATTACCGAACCCACAACCCTGAACCACGAACACTGAACTCTCTAACTCATCAACCAGTGCCGTTAATTGTTCAAAGTTCATGGTTAACATTGTTGAACCCTCAACTCCTAAATAGATCCGTTCATCGTTTAAAGTTCAAAATGACTAGCAATAAGTCTCTGAACCTTAGTACAAAAGTAATAGTAAATTATAGAACTAGACTAACACTCTATAAAATTAAATAATTTTTAATAAATGTAAAAAAGATAAAATTAGTTAATGTATAAAACACTATTACTTTAATTGGATGAACATGATTAATCAAGCTAAAATAGCTTTAATATATATTTTATTATTAAAGTAATAAAATATATATTAAAGCAATAAAATAAAACTCAGTATCTAATTTTTGGAAAAGCATTCCTAATATAGTCTTTAAAAATAGGTATATCATAATTTAAAATAAATGTTTAAATGAAACATATTTTAATTTTACCTTCTGCACTAGATGATTATAAATATAAAACAGGTGGAGCATTTGTAAAATCTCAAATCAAGGCTTTGCGCAAAGCAGGTTATAAAGTAGGTGTAATTTATCCTAACCTTAGATCTCTCAGAACATTACCAGATCTCCATTTACAAGCCTATTTTTATAAATTTAAGGAGATTGATAATGAGGGCCAAGGCCTTGAGCTAAGGTTAAATGGATGGAGATTTGGCTTTAATTTATGGACTAATTTGTTGAATTTTAAGTATTGGTATAAAAAGCTTTTTGAAAAATATATTGAATCAGAGGGAATACCTGATATTATCCATTGTCATTTTGGAAGATGGGCTGGATATGGAGGCTTTATTTTAAAAAGTACTTATAATATTCCATACTTAATTACAGAACAATCGACAGGTTATAGGAGGGGATTGTTTTCTAAGTCAGAGTTATCATTATTATCAGAAATTTTTAATAAATCTTCTGAAATAATTGTATCAAGTAAACAATTGGCCAAAGATATCTCATCCTTAACTAATAAAAGTATTAAAATTATCGGAAACATCATTGATCTAGAAGGTAGCGAAAATTTAAAAATTAATAAAAATAAAGAGGATTTTAAAATTGTCACATTGGCATACCTACTTCAAAAAAAAGGAATAGATCTTTTAATTGAAGCATTTGGATTATTGTTAAGTGAAGCAAGGCTACCAAATAGCTCAAAACTATTAATAGGTGGAGAAGGCCCAGAGAAAGAGATCTTGGTACGTAAAGTTTCCGATTTAAACTTAATGAAAAATGTATCATTTTTGGGCGAAGTTAATCGATCAGAAATAGTAAATTTCCTATATCAAGCTGATGTTTTTTGTTTACCATCAAGATTTGAAACGTTTGGAGTAGTTTTTATCGAAGCAATGGCTTTAGGAAAGCCTGTTATCGCTTCTAAAAATACGGGACCAGAAGAGTTTGTTCATAGTCAAAATGGTTATTTAGTAAATATTGATGATGTCGAGGATTTAGCAAATAAGATTGAAGATTCGTATTTAAATAAAAAGGTTTGGAAATCTAGGGCTGATAAAATTAAAGAAGAGGTTTGGAATAAATATTCAGAACAAGCTATTGTTAAAAGTTTGGAAGAGGTGTACAATAATGTTTAATGAAAGGCTATAAAATTACGAAAAAGTTACTCATTTTAAAAAGTGACTCTCCAAATTTTTTTCTAAAGAAACTATATTACTTAGGTTTCTCTTTACGATTTTTCATCTCTTAAAGCAATCCATAAGTGATAGAACGTGTAAAGTTTTATTAATGTCCTTTTTTAAGAAAAGCCTTACTGTAGGACTGGGACAAGTGTTAGCATTGGTGATAGGGGTTCTAACAAGTAGTATTTTATCAAGAGGGTTAGGGCCAGAGTTTATGGGTAACCTTGAGCTTGTAAGGACCTCGCAAACTATTATTGTTGCTTTTTTCGCTTTAGGTGTTGGGCAAGCTAGTATTTATTTTATAAACCAAAAAAAAGTTCCAATCGAAGTTATTGTATCAAATACAATTTGGATTTTCTTTATCAGTGGTTTATTTTTTATTTTTTCAAATTTATTAATTTTCAAATTGGCAAGAAATTATTTTGGATATTTAAGAAACGATGAGGAGGTATATTTATATGGATTCGGTTTATTAATGCTCTTTAATAGCTTTCTTAATCCCATTTTTATTGCCAAGCTTGAATCAGTCAATATTCTGATTTCGAATAATCTCTCAAAATTTGTGACATTAATCATATTGTTTGTATTGTTTTTATTTCATGAAGTTAGTTTTGAGTTAGCACTTCTTTCAATATTTGTCGGTTATGTGATAAATTCGTCCTTCATTTTAATTAAGACGAGAAGGTATTTCTCATTAAGAATATCAATTAATAGACAATTGATATTGAAAATCATTCCTTTCGGCATCAAGCTTTCATTGGCAAACATAGTTTTTTTAATGACTAATAATGTTTTAATTTTCGTCGTAAGAATATTTGATTTAGAGAGCTTTACGGAACTTGGATTATTTACAAGGGCAGTTTTCCTTAGTAATTTGATTATAATAATTCCAAATGCGTTAGTGCCCTTATTTTATTCAAGGTGGGCATCTTTAGAGGGGTCAAAGAGGCTAGATGAATTTAATTTCATCTTGCAATTGAGCGTACTCCTATCGGGAATAATTTCTTTGTTAATTTTCCAATTTTCAGATGTTGTTGTTTTAATTCTCTTTGGTTCTGAATATTTATCAGCTGTTATCTATATAAAACTTGTAGCTCCGGTTTTTATTTTTTCAACAATAACTCATGTTTCAATTAATTTATTTAATAGCTCAGGAAACCCATCAAAGCCTCTTTCAATTATGATATTTAATTTTATATTGAATCTTTCAGTAGGTTTAATCAGTATCTCGTTTTTTGGTGTAATAGGAGCCGCTTACA
The DNA here is from genome assembly GCF_017811155.1 of Lunatimonas salinarum. Lineage (GTDB taxonomy): Bacteria > Bacteroidota > Bacteroidia > Cytophagales > Cyclobacteriaceae > Lunatimonas > Lunatimonas salinarum. The sequence continues at coordinate 4,571 of NZ_JACVCV010000028.1, forward strand.
CATTAATGATTAGTAATTTGTTAGTAGCTCTTTTTTCTTTGGCCTTAGTATCCCATACTTATAAAATTAAATTAATCTATCTTTTTAACTTACAGCTGTTAGTTACTAAAATAAAAACTATTATAAATGAAAGAAAAGATTAAGTTAGACTTGTTGTGGTTTACCTTGACTCCGGAGAATAATTTTGATTTTGCTATATTGAATTCTGAGCGCTTGTTTTATTCTAAGTTATTTAAAGCGTTAATTCGCTTTCCTTCATTTAGAGTAGTTTTTATGATTCGATTAGCTCAATTCCTGTCTAATTTTTCTAAGGTTTGCTCATATCCATTTTTCAAATATCTTTCCTTTTTTCATCATATTTCGGTTTCATATTACTCCGAGATAGAGGGAGGTTTAAGATTACCCCATCCTACAAATATTATTATTAGTGCAAGTAGAGTTGGTAAAATGGTTACAATCGGTCAAAATGTAACAATTGGTGGGAATTTTGGAAAGAGGGATCAAGATGGTTACAAAACTCCGGTTATTGGGGCATTTTCGTTTCTTTCCGCGGGATGTGTAATTGGCGGTCCTATCATAATCGGAAATGATGTAATAGTAGGTGCAAACTCTGTTGTTGTTCGTGATATTGTGGCCCATAGTATAGTTTCAGGAAATCCTCTCATAAAATTTAAGCCAAAAACAAGAAGTAGAGATGTAAAGAATATATATTTAGATTCATTTTATATGGGATTGGATGAAAGTCAGGTTTTCACTATTCTTACTTATGAATAAGTATAATTGAAAAAAATGGGGTTTAAGGATATACTATTTGGATCTTTTTTTTTGATTTTAATTATATCAGGTATTTTAGAGGCTTACTTTAACATTTATATCGTCGGTAAATTGGGTCTTCAGGATTTAATGATTTTTATTTGTTCTGTATTTTATTTTAAAAAAATTTTTTCGGACAGATCACTTTTTCGATTGATACTTATTTTTGTTTTTTTATTTTGTAGCTCTCTGGTTTCAGGAATACAGGAATACGGTTTTAGTAGTGTTTATTTACATTTTATTAGAGTTTCAATTATAATGTTTTTAAGTTATTTGATTGGTAAAAAGCTTAAAGATGGTATTTTGAGGAATCTTCCGCACATCGAAATTATATTTTTAGTTCCCATAATCCTACTTGTTTTTTGGAGACTTAAATTTCAATCTATTGGATTAGATGCCTTAACTGCTAATCAATACTACAAATTGAGTAATATCGATGAGTCTATATCTATGTTTGCTTGGAATTCTATGGGAGCCATAGCGTCTATTTTATACTTCTTTTTTTCTTTTTTTGGAATACATTATAAAAATAATTATGTTGTTTCTAGTTCTTTAAAAATTTTGCTTTTATATGTAATATTTGCTTCAACCTCAAGAGCTGCAATAACGGGTTTATTTATTGTTGAGTTATATAATTTTTTTGTCATATACAACAAAAAAAGTAAGTTTAAATACATGTTTCTGATAGCTATTATTCTTACCCTGTTTAGTTTAGTTTTACAAGGTGAAAATTCCAGCTATTTTTATTCATTTTTGGGCGATAAGTTCACCGGTTATCAAGACAATCTGGTTGATGTAAGGTTAGAAAATATTTTTTTGACGGGGATCAATAATTGGTATAAAAGTCATTTTTTATTTGGAGATGCTAAAACCTGGGGCCACAGTACTTTGGTTACTGTGGCTTCCATGTCCGGTTTTTTTACCCTGATATTTTTTATTATTTTCAATTTTGAGATATTTAGAATCGGAGCTAAGAACATTTATGATTTAAAAACTAGATGGTTATTTTTTGTGTTGTTTTTCGTTGTGTTCTTTCAGAACTTTGTAGCAGATTATCACTTTACTGTTCCTTATTATACCTTTATTTCTTATTTTTCATTAGGTTTTATTACTGGGTATAATACTCGAAATAGAATAGACTTAGTAACTCTTCATTTTTCACGAAATCGAAAAGATGTTTATTCCTCGTCCTTTTCCTAAGAGGATAAAATGTTTTATGTTTTAATAATTTTAGAAAGAAAATATGAAAGTATTAATTGCAACAAATAGTATTGGTCTGTATCAAGGTGGTCATGGTAGAAATATTTATCACTTGGCACAGGCCTTAAAAAAACTAGATATTGATGTTTCTATTTTCAGTTTTTTGGTTCATATTGATGAGATTTTAGACAAGAACATCAAAATCTATAGATCATCTTTGAGAAAATATTCATTACCAGCTTTTTCTAAAGAATTATCTGGTTTTATCGAAAAGAGGAATTTTGATATCATTCATTCTAATGGAGCTGTAAACTATTATTATTTCAAGCATAAAAATAAAATCCCAACAGTTTTTCATGCTAGGTCTCATAACTTAAGTAACTTTAAGGCTTTGTTATTCGATAGGAATACCTATACAAGTCTTAGATTAGTAAAGAATTTATTTGGAGCTTGTTTGGAATATTATTATGATCGAAACTATTTAACTAGAGCCAGTAATATTATTGCGAATTGTGCGGATGTAAAGAACCGAATTGTAAATGATGTAGGAAGTTGTAATAGAATAGAAATAATACACAATGCTATAAATTTACCTCAAGAAAGTATATATATTTATAAAGATAAATATCTAAATTTTGGATATTTGGCAAACTTTTATCCCATAAAAGGATGGGACTATTTAACTAAAATCATGAAATTCAGTTTAAAAGAGAATATGAATATTAAGTTCTTTTTAGCAGGTGATGGGCCACTTTTTAAAACAATACAGAATGAATTTTATAATGAGATAAAAAATAATAGAATTAATTTTTTGGGGCGTTTAGATAGTCAAGAAAAGAAAGATAAGTTTTTTAAAAGTATAGACTGTTTTGTATGTCCAGCACACGCACCTACGACAGTTACTGAAGCTTTAAGTTATGGTATTCCTGTTCTTCATTTTAAAAGATGGTTTGATTGTGCAGATGGAATGGATGTAGACGACTTTTTAAATACAGGCTGCTATTTTCAATCAAATGATTTATCTCCGGTAAATGCTGTAAAAATAATTAATAATGTTAGTACTATATTCCAAAGTTTTGACGCAAATAGAGTCAGGAAAATAATTGAAGAAAAATACACCTGGTCAAATACCGGTTTTAAAACGCTGAATTTTTATAAAGAGATCCTAGATGAAAAATAAAGCGTTGTTTATAACTAATATGCCGGTTCAGCATCAAGTTGAATTATTTGATGAATTAACTAAATTTAATCATAAAATAGAGGTTATATATACCCGTTTTTTAAGTGCGGGAAGAAGTTGGGAAATTAACCCAAATTCATTCAATCACAAATCTCTGATTCTTAAAGAAATAAGAATTAAAGATCATTGGTATTTTAATTATGAATTAATAAAAGTTATATCAAAAATTATCAAATCCGATATTATTATAATAGGGCAATACGCGTCGTTTACAATGCAGATTGCAATGTATGTCTCTTTTTTATTGAGAAAAAAGCTGATTTTTTGGTCAGAACCGATATCGGGTGTTGAATATGAAGAAAGAAAATTAATTTCTAATGTTGGACTTAGTTCATTTTTTCGAAAGATAGCCCTTGTTCCAGTAAAATACTTTTGTCAGCAATTGTGGGCAATTGGTGATAATGCTGTTAAATCATTTGAAAAATTAGAACCTTGTGGCGAAATTAAAAAGTATTATTATTACAGCGATTTATCGAGATTTTATAACCTTTATAAAAATGATACATTTGATAATATAAATGATAAAATAATATTCTTGTTTGCAGGTAGTCTTTCAATTAGGAAGGGTATTGATTTAGTTATTAGTGCAAATGAAATTTTGCATAACAATGGACATAATAATTTCGAAGTTTTGGTTGCAGGTAGTGGTCCTTTAGAAGAAAGTTTGAAAAACAATAACAATGGAAATCTAAAATTTCTTGGATTTGTACCTCAAAAAGGGATTGAATTATTATATCATAAATGCGATGTGTTATTGTTCCCTAGTAGATATGATGGATGGGGAATGTCTCTTGTAGAAGCATTGGCAAGTGGAATGCCAGTAATTTCAACAACTAAAGTTGGTGCTGCCGTTGAACTTTTAAACGAAAAGAATGGGATAATGATAGAAGAATTATCACCTAAACATACTGCTGATAGTATGGCGTTTTTCATAGCTAATAAGTCTCTATTAAAAAATTACATATCAAATTGTATTGAAACCTCTAAAATTGTTCATGTTGATGCAGGCGTCAAATTGTTTAACGAATTAATTAATGGAGGGAAATGATAGCATTTTCTGGCCTTGATGGAGCAGGTAAATCCACCCAAATTGAGCTGCTAAATGATCATTTAACAAAGTCTGGAAGGGAGGTTACGATTTTCTGGAGTAGGGGAGGTTATACGCCCGGAATAGAATGGATGAAAACGGTCTTGAGAAAATTGAAGCCCAGTGAGATTCCCAAGGAGAGGGGACATACGGAGCAAAGAGAAAGGGCTTTTGAAGATACTAAAGTGAGGAAGGTGTGGTTGAATTTAGCCCTATTGGATTTAATCTGGTATTATGGGGTTGTTCTAAGATTTATATCACTCTTTAAACTAGTAATTTGTGATAGATACCTTATTGATACACAAATTGATTTTGAATTGAATTTTCCACAGGAAAAAGTGAGTCAATGGTGGTTATGGAAGATTTTGGTTACAGTTGCCTTAAAACCGAAACACCATTTTATTTTAACCATTCCTGTTGCAGAATCGCAAAGACGCTCTTTATTAAAGGAAGAACCTTTTCCTGATTCGCCTGAGGTTTTGGAATTAAGGTTAAATCGTTATTTGGCATTTTCAAGCAATAACAAATTTGCTCAGCACATTGATTGTATGCAACCTTTAGAAAAAGTTGCTGATAGGATTAAAAGCATTGTTTCAGCATGAGAATTTCAATGCTTGAAAAAAGAGAGGAGTTTTATAATATCCTGTATAATACATTAGTAGAGTGGCATCCCTCAGGAACAAAAGAAGATGTTTTATTGACGGAATTTATTGCCAATAAATTCCTGAATTTTATAGCCCATCCGAATTTGACGGACCAGATCTTTTCAAACTTAGTAGCTGAATATGGTACTTCTACAAGTCTTTGGAAAAATCTGCTTCAAAAGGCGTATGTGAACTTAGCGGTCAGCCAAACCTTTAGAAAAAAGTTTTCCCATAAAAGCATTTCATTGCCCTATAGATTCCATGATAAATTGATTTTGGGCGGTAATCACCGACTCAGAATTTTTAATTCAGGATTACAGAGCAGCACAGTTATCCTAAAGAAAGGAGAGGCCGTTGAATTTATTGAAAATGAAATCCAATTAAAAAGAGCCTTTGATTTAACATATGCACCAACTTTAATTAAGGCTGGTTCTAATTGGTTAGAAGAGGAATATGTTAAAGGATTGCCATTAAACCGGATTAAGTATGTTGCAGGAAAGCAAGACTTTATCAAAAAACTTATAGCCTTGCACTTTGAGCAATTATTAATTCCCGCTAAAGTTCAACTGAATGTTCAGGAATACAGGTATTGGAAGAACGAAAAACTCCAACAAAAACTTCAGAATCCTCAGCTCAAGATATCCAGCGAAATTAGAAATCAGTTAGAAGAAACCTTTGATTTTGTTTCTAAAAGGCTACAATACGAATTGGTTGATTTATCCTGGTCCCATGGGGACTTTCAGGAAGGCAATGTCTTGGTAGATGGAGACCATTTTAAAGTAATAGATTGGGAAGCAGCAGAAAAGCGGTTTTGGTTGTATGATATTTTTGTGCTGATTGGAGATTTAAGGGCACATGGTGATGTAAAGGAAGCTTTGAATAGATTCGAGAATTTTGTGAGTAGGGATCAAAATAGATTTGAGATGCCAATAGACTGGCAGCAATTGTTACTGATAGAGGAATTGCTGTATGCAGTATATGAAGATTGTTCTCCTAACTTTTATCAGTCAGGAGTTAAAGCTGCACGTGTTTGCGATCAGATAAAGGCGCTATTGGATATATGAAATCAATTATTTTGGTCAATCAGGTAATAGGGCCATTGTTTATAGATATCGCTAACTTTTATCATGAAAGTGGATTTAAAGTAACGATACTAACCGGAAAAGTAGAAGAAACCGGAGCCTCTCTACATCCTTCGATTGATATAGTAAAGCTAATTCGGTATAGGCGCAAAAATCCCATTACCAGAATTTATACTTGGGTCATGTTTTTTATACAAGCCAATTTTTGGCTGAAGAAAATGTTCGTTGCTGCCGAGGTTTTCCTTTCTACAAATTCACCTTTAATTCCTTTACTAAGCCATTATTTAAAGCATAAGAAAAATTTTAATTTCAGAATCGTTATTTATGACATTTATCCGGATGTATTGGAGCGCGCCGGTTATTTTTCTTCCAATTCTTGGTTTGCCAAAAAATGGAGAAGATTAAACGAAAAAGCTTTTCAGCATGCTTCAAGACTTTTCACCATTTCAGATGGAATGAGAGATGTCTTGACACAATATGCAGAAGCCGAACGGTGGGAAGTTGTGTATCCTTGGGTAGATACTTCCTTCGTTAAACCATTACCAAAATCTGAAAATCCCTTTGCAAAAAAGTATGGTTTAGAGGATAAAATAGTGTTCTTATATTCAGGAAATATGGGATCTACACATGATTTGATGCCAATCATGAATATAGCAAAAGCAGTGAAAGACCAATCTGATTATTTTTTCTTGTTTATAGGAGATGGAACAGAAAAGAACAGATTGGAAAGGTTTGCTCTGGAGAATGATTTAAAGAATACCCTTTTTTTGCCTTTTCAAGATCCAGAAGTTTTACCATACTCTTTTACCTCAGCGGACATCGGAATCGTCGCCTTGTCAGTAAATGCGTCTCAATTATCCATCCCCAGCAAAACATTTTACCAAATGGCAGCTGGGAATGGTATTTTATGTATTGCTGAACATAAATCTGAATTGTCTAAGTTGATAATTAAATCAAATTGTGGCATAACGGTAGATTCAAAATCATTAGAACTTTTGATTAAAGAGCTGCAGTCAAGCTTTAAGGAGAAAGTAATTCAATGGTCATTTAATTCTAGAGAAACTAGTAAATTCTTTAGTAAGGATAATGTTAGACGATTCATTTAAGTTGAATTTAAAATAAATCAATTGAAAAATAGAAAGTTACTTTTTTTAGGTGATTTACCACCTAAATATTTGACTGGGACAAGTAATTCATCTTATTTGATTTTAGAAAGTATAAAAGATGAGTGCCAAATAACTGTAGTAGAGGAAGATGATAGTTTTAATTATAGTAATTTTAAATACTACTTAAAGATCTTTAATGTAATTAATAAGTGCATTAAACTTTTTAGTATTTCAGTCTATAGTAGGTTTGATATTTTCTATTTGGTTTTTTCTGCTTCAACGTTTGGTAGTATAAAAACATTGTTCTATTTAATTAGTGTAAAAATAGTTTCTCCTAAAACCAAGATATTTATACACATACACAGAGGTGATTTTTTCAATATGTTTTTTATAAAAACTTCCAATCGTATTATTTGGAATATTATTTTAAAGTTATCTAATACAGTTATTTTACTTTCCAAGACTCAATTAGAAGAATTCTCCAAGAAGTTCCCCAAGACAAAATTTGTGGTTTTAGAGAACTCATTAATTTTGGAACCAAAATCCTTTAAATTTGAATACAGAGAAAAATATACATCTAATTTTATTTTCATTTCAAATTATTTTAAAGAAAAAGGAATTCTAGATTTATTAGAAGTTTTCAATGAATTGGTTGATGAAGGATACAATGTTGAATTAGATTCTTATGGTAGCTACAGTTCAGATTTCCTAAAAAATCAAATTTTGAATTTGGGTTCAAAAAGCATAAGAATACATGATGCCATTACGAATGAAAATAAATATAAAGTAATTAGGAATAGTATAGGTTTGATTCTTCCAAGTTGGAACGAAGGGCAACCATTAGTTTTACTGGAAGCTATGGCAAATGGAACTCCTGTTATAGCAACTAAAGTTGGGCTGATTCCTGAAATGTTAGGGTATGATTATCCTTATTTGGTTTCTCCTAAGGATAAGAAAGAGCTAAAAGAAGTTATAATTTCGTTTATAAGCGACAAAAATAAACAGTTGATTGCTGAAAATCTTTTTGTAAGATATAAACAGTTTTATAGTCAAGCTTTGCACAGAGAAAAGGTACAGGGGATTTTTAAACTCAAAAGAATTGGAAAAGGATATATATAAAAAATTGCTTACATTAGGACTTCAATCATCTACGGTTCGTAGTCGCATTTTAACTTTAAGTTCCCTTTGGCAGAAATTGGAAAATGAAAAAATATTATTTAATGCTGCGAAAACAGATGAGGTTGCCTCACATTTGGGATGGCTGTTAAAGCAATCAAATCTTCAATATGGGAATTTCTGGATTGAGGAACTGGAAAAAGTTGAAGTTCGAATGCAAGTCTTAATGGAGACCCTCGAACTTTTTGCTTCATCCCTTGCTCAATCTAATATTCACATTGTGGCATTAAAGAATGCCGGTATTGCTAAGGGAATTTATCCTGTACTGGCTTGCTCTCCTATGGGTGATATTGATTTATTGGTCTCATCCAAAGACTTTCACAAAGCTCATGATATTATTGTCAAAGAATTGGGTTTTACTTTTAAGTTCAGGTCAGAGTTGGAGGAGGAAAACTTGGAAGAAGCTTTTAAAGGTGGAGGCACAGAGTATTATAAAGAAATAAATGGTTATACCGTTTGGCTTGAACTTCAATGGAGGCCAATTGCCGGCCGTTGGATTCAGCCTCATAATGAACCTAAAGGTGACGATTTAATGAATAGGTCCGTTGCAATTGAGGGTTCATCTGTAAGAATACTATCTCCTGAAGATAATTTATTACAAGTTTGCTTACACACAGCCAAACATTCGTATGTAAGAGCTCCTGGTTTTAGACTGCATTCAGATGTGGATAGAATTGTGCGGTATCAAGAGATAAACTGGGATAAATTCATTTCTAATACCCTTAACTTACAATTAAAAACGGCGGTTTACTTTTCGCTTTTTTTCGCAAAGGATTTATTAAATACTCCAATCCCTCAAAGAGTATTTGAATCATTGAAGCCTTCTTGGTATAGAGATAAAATCATTCACTACTATGTCAATAAAGCCGGGATTTTTAATCAAAAGAAGAAAAAATTTAGCCGATTAGGGTATATTATTTTCAATCTATCACTTTATGATTCGATGGGAGAAAATATGAAGGCCATATTTCCACCATTAGATACTATGAGATTGAGGTATCCTAAATGCTCTTCAATTAACATACCGTATTATTGGGGAATTAGGCTGATGAATTTGGTTTTTAAACGTGCTACTTTATAGTTTAATTAATGGATAGCTCTATTGCAGTAACCTATTCATGGAACAGAATGGCTTATATTGTGAATAAAAGCCTTTCATCCAAGGGGATAAAAGTTCACACAGGAGATAGTTCATTTTTACATATGAATAGGCTATCGCTTTATTCAAACAGTTGTTTTAGGTATCCTAATTTTTATCAAGACCCATTGGGTTTTGTCAATTACCTGAAAAATTATTTGAATACAAATGAAATTCCTTTTCTGATCCCTACGCATGAAGAGGTTTTTATTGTATCCAAGTATTTGGACCAGTTTGGTGGAGTGAAAACCGTGGTTGCTGATTTTGAAAACCTAAAGACAGCACATAAAAAAGAGTTATCTGTTTCTTTGGCCAAGTCTTTAGGGGTAAATGTGCCTGATTCGATTCAACCCCATAGCAGGGAAGACTGTCTCCATTTTTTTTCCCATCATCAAAAGCCCATCGTTTTGAAATATGGGAATTCCAATAGTTCTAAGGGTGTTTTTTACATTTCTCAAGTTCCTGAACTGGAATCCCATTTGCCGAATTTAGGGGATTTTATTCTTCAGGAATATGTACATGGTGATGGATATGGTGTGTCCATGCTTTACAATCAAGGAGAGAAGCGGGCCATTTTCACACACAAACGTTTAGAAGAAAAAATATCAACCGGTGGTACAAGTACTCTGAGGGTGAGTTGCCGGAATGAATTATTGGAAGAGTGGGCTGAGAAAATGCTCAATCATCTGCACTGGAATGGAGTCGCTATGGTAGAGTTTAAATACAATGAGGTAGAGAAAAAAGGTTGGTTTATAGAGATCAATCCACGCTTTTGGGGTTCTTTGGCTTTACCCTATTTTTCGGGGATGGATTTTCCTTATTTGTATTACAAAATATTGCAGGATGGTGATATCAAATTTACTTCGAAGTACAAGGAAGGCGTGAAAGTAAAATGGCTTCTAGGTGGTTTGATTGGATTTGCAGGAGGTTTAATCAAAGAAAGAAAATTCTATTGGGATCATTTATCACTCAATGCAGATCACTTTGATGATTTTAGTTTTAGAGATCCATTCGTATTGTTAGGTGAAGCGGGTTATTATGCGGAAAAATTATTGAGTACGATGAATCTTAATCCTACTGAAGATTCAAGTTTAAATATTGATAAGCTATAGATGACTTTACTCGTACTGGACCTTGATGGTACCCTGACAAAATCAGATAATTTAGTCAGGTTTACATTTTTCATGATGAATAAGAAGTGGCGTTTTGTTCTAGCTATACCATTATTGTTTCTGTTGAAAATTAAGCTGATTAGTAATACAAAATTCAAAAAGGTTTATGCAAGGCTTATTCTTAAAGGGTTTGAAGCGAGGTATATTCAAGAGTGTGCCAATGAGTATGCGAGAAGCCAAGAATTTGGAAATGATTTGAATCAAGAGGTATTATCTTTTATTAAAAAATATCCTCAATCAGCAAAAGTAGTCATTAGCGCAAATTTCGAATTTTTAGTAGATCCAATTTGTGAAGTACTTGGAATTAAAGACTTCAGCGCTATTAAGCTTGAAGTGCAAAAAGAGCGGTATAATGGTTCAATTTTGGGTTTAATTCCTTATGGTAAGGATAAGATAAATGCGTTGAATCATTACTTGGGTAACATTGATTATAAAACCATCATTGGATTGGTGGATAGTCCTTCTGATTCGGATTTGCTCAGGTATCTGAATGAAGGTTTTTTAGTATCCTGGAATAAAGATCAAAAATTAACAAACATCATTTCAGTGGATAAGTATGAAAAGAAAGAGAGTTTTTGATTTTGTTTTAGCTTCCATTGGCTTAGTCATTATTTCTCCACTACTCTTACTTATTGCAATTTTGATTAAGGTTAGTAAAGGAGGGCCAGTATTTTTTATCCAGGATAGAGTAGGAAAAGACGGTAAGATTTTTCGCATGATTAAGTTTAGGACTATGACAGAAAACCATAATGGCTCATCCATATCAGTTCAAGGAGAATCCAGAATAACTCCGTTAGGTGCTTTTCTTAGAAAATACAAATTAGATGAGTTACCGGAACTGATTAATGTCATTAAAGGGGATATGAGCTTCGTAGGGCCAAGGCCTGATGTTCCGGGCTATGCGGATAGGCTTACAGGTGCGGATAGGTTGATTTTGAGTATTAGACCGGGAATTACAGGTCCTGCGTCTCTTAAATACGCAAATGAAGAAAGATTATTGGCTGAGGTTCCTGATCCTATTAGTTTCAATAATGAGATTATCTTTCCGGATAAGGTTCGTATTAATTTAGCATATGTTAAAAATCAATCTTTAAGACGTGATTTAATAATAATCTTCCAAACGATCTTTTTTATAAGATGCGGTTAGCGTTTGTTTTGAGCAAGCGGAAATCAATTAACATGGTTTCTGGTTTTATGTCCGAAAGATAATATTTTGCAATTTTGGCCTAATAGTGATACTTTGGTTGGTATTATACGTATCGGTTGGGAGATGATTTATCGAATTTATTTTAAAAGGCTGTTTGATGTAATTATTAGTTTAATTTCTTTAATTTTATTTAGTCCAATAATTCTTACGATAGCCTTTGTACTGTTTGTGGTAAATAGGGGTGATGTTTTCTTCTTTCAAATGAGACCGGGGTTGAATCAGAAGTTATTCCGGATTATCAAGTTTAAGACTATGACGAATAAAAGAGATTCTTTTGGGAAGCTTTTGCCGGATGCGGAAAGGCTGACGAATATCGGGAAGATGCTCAGAAATATATCTTTGGATGAATTGCCTCAATTGGTAAACGTACTTAAAGGTGATATGAGTGTCGTGGGGCCGCGTCCGTTGCTTGTTGAATACTTGGACCTTTATTCTGGAGAGCAAAAGCGTAGACATTTTGTGCGCCCTGGTCTAACAGGTTTAGCTCAAATCAATGGTAGAAATAGCATTTCATGGTCCTCTAAATTTCAATATGATGTTGATTATGTAGATAGCGTTTCTTTCTGTTTAGATCTGAAGATTATTTTTAAATCAATGTATAAAGTCTTGGTTCGGGAGGGGATCTCACAAAGGCATGATGGCACAGTTGATCCCTTTAATGGGTTTAATTAGAAGGGACATGTGTAATAGGCGATTTTTTCCACTTTTGTCTTTTAAATTTATTGGATTGTAAACATGGCGTCAATCAAAAAAATAGTTTTTTTTATATTTTTCTGCCTAGTAGGTCAGAGTTACGGGCAAGTAAATATAGTCGGTAAATCAGGAGCTATCTTTACACCATCGGCAGAATGGAGTGAGCATAATAGTTTGATTTTTTCGACTTCTTACGTGCCTAGTGCATATTCAATTAACAAGTTCGTTGGAGGCGTCCGGCGGACTGAAAACATATATTCAATTTCTGTTCCAGTAACTGGATTTATGAAAATTCATGCCAATTTGACTCGTTTGCCTGAAATTCCCGATAGTATTGGAATAGGTGATAGACACTTTGATTTTAGTTTTCTCTTGTTAAAGGAATTAGAGCGACGACCGGCGATTTTGCTAGTTTTGAGTCCAAATTTTGGATGGGCTAATTTTATGTCACAAGATTTAATAGTTGCGACCAAATCATTTTCTTCAAATAGACTAGGTTTGATAGTTGCCTCAATGGGCTATGCATCTCCCTTCTACCTCGGGAGGCCTCCACATCCTGATGTTTTTGGACTTCCCAACACCTTTAAGTTTCACCGAAAGAAAGATATGGATAGACACTACCTGGTAGGCTTCTTCGGCAGTGTAAAGTGGCAGCCGCGGGACTTTGTGGCGTTGCTGCTAGAGCACGATTCGCAGAAGTGGAACATGGGGCTCATGCTGCGCTGGAAGGAGTACCTCTCCGTGCAGGGCCACTTGCTAAACGGAAAAGACCCTGCCTTCACCCTCGCCACCCGCATTCCTCTGAATAGCGAGCCGTTTGAAATGCGGAATGCGAGAAAAAAATAGGAACGCGGACGGACACGGATGGTGCGGATAAGAAAAAAGAACGCAGAAGGACACGGATGTAGCGGATGATCACGGATAGCTTAGGCTAAAGAAATTAGTTAGTCGTTGAAAATAAACAGGCTTAATTTTTATTTTGGAAGATGTGAGTAGGTTCGTAAACCTTGTAAATCAGCGATTCTCCGCGTATTCAGCGTTCAAAAAATAGAACACGGACGGACACGGATGTAGCGGATAAGAAAAAAGAACACGGAAGGGCACGGATGGTGCGGATTATCGCGGATAGGTTAGGCGAAGTAATCTAGTCAGTCGTTGAAAAGGAAGAGATTAAGTTTTTTAGAAAATGTGAGTAGGTTCGTAAAACAAAGTAAATCCGCAAATCTCCGCGTTTTCAGCGTCATCAGCGTTCAGGATAAAATGGAACACGGAAGGACGCAGATATAGCGGATGGCCACGGATAGGTTAGGCGAAGTAATCTAGACAGTCGTTGGAAAAAAGAAGATTAAGCTTTTTAGAAGATGTGAGTAGGTTCGTAAAACAAAGTAAATCCGCAAATCTCCGCGTTTTCAGCGTCATCAGCGTTCAGGATAAAATGGAACACGGAAGGACGCAGACATAGCGGATGGTCACGGATAGGTTAGGCGAAGTAATCTAGTTAGTCGTTGAAAAAGAAGAGATTAAGTTTTTTTAGATGATGTATTTAGATTCATAAACCACGTAAATCCGCGATTTTCGGCGTATTCAGCGTCCTCAGCGTTCAAAAAATAGAACACGGACGGACACGGATTAAGCGGATGGTCACGGATAGGTTATTCTAAGTATCATAGTAAGTCGTTGAAAATAAACAGGTTTAATTTTTTTTATTAAATGTAAGCAGGTTCGTTCACCTAAGTAGATTCGCGACTTTCCGCGTTCTCCGCGTCGTCAGCGTTCTATAAAAAAGAACATGGAAGGACATGTAATCAGCGTTCTATCTATCAAACCCACTTTCGGATATGACTTTGGAAGAACTCCTGCACAAGGACATCACGGACGGAATTATTAGTGCGTTTTACAAAGTTTATAGTACCCTGGGCTATGGTTTTTTGGAGCAGGTGTATGAAAATGCCATGTTTTTAGAGCTTGTAAAGGCGGGATATTCCGTAGAAAGACAAAAGAGCATACGTGTATTTTACGAGGGAGAACAAGTAGGGTATTACATTGCCGATATGATCGTAAATGATGCGGTTATCATCGAAATAAAAGCAATGGAGGGATTGGTTGTTCAGCACGAATACCAATTGATTAATTACCTAAGGGCTACAGATATTGAAGTTGGCTTATTGATCAATTTCGGGAAAAAGCCACAATTTAAGCGAAAGATTTATTCAAATCAGTAGAGGAAGATAGAACACAGAAGGACACGGACTGGCGCAGATGATCGCGGATCGCATGAGTTAACTAGTTTAGTAAGTCGTTGAAAATAAAAATAGTTTATCTTTTTTGGAAAATGTAAGTAGGTTCGTGAAACCAAGTAAATCCGCAACTTTCCGCGTGCTCTGCGTATTCAGCGTTCTAATAAAAGGAACACGGACGGACACGGATGTAGCGGATAAGAAAAAAGAACGCAGAAGGACACGGACTGGCGCAGATATTCGCGGATCGGTTAGTCTTAGTATCATGGTAAGTCGTTGAAAATAAACAGGTTTAATTTTTTATTCAGAAAATGTGAGTAGGTTCGTAAACCCAATTAAATCCGCAAATCTCCGCGTCATCAGCGTTCTATAAAAGAACACAGAAAGACACGGATTAAGCGGATGGTCACGGATAGGTTAGACTAAGTAATCTAGTCAGTCGTTGAAATAAGAGGAGTTTATTTATTTTGAAAATGTAAGTATGTTCGTAAATCCAAGTAGATCAGCGATTCTCCGCGTATTCAGTGTCATCAGCGTTCCGGTTACGCAAGTAAAGTAAATCCGTTAATCTCCGCGTACTCCGGATCATCAGCGTTCTAAAAAAAGAACACGCAAGGTAGCGGAGAGCCGAGGAGTGCAGCACTGATAAGAAGTCCGAAGTTTTCCTATTGTTGTCGAGCAGAAGCTACATGGTATTTTTCATCAATCTCCTACCAACAATTTTATAAAATGAATGGCTGAAATATAAAATTTTCTTTGAAAAATATCCCATTTGACCAAAAAAATCACGTACTTAGATTCCGAATTCGGATTGTTTCGTAGGATGCAACCGCATAGGGATGGTAGTAGGGAGCCCATGAGTAGCGTGTATGACCAAACCTAACAAGCCCAAAATCATGCAAAAAACAGTTGATAATCCCAAGAAAGGATTGACTATTCGAAAACTGCCAAAAATTTGGCTTTCGTCCCCACATATGGGCGGTGGAGAGCAGGCCTACGTAAAGCAGGCATTTGATACCAATTGGGTTGCCCCCTTGGGGCCCAATGTGAATGCCTTTGAGGAACGGATCGTAAAGCACACCGACTGCGGACATGCCGCCGTGCTAAACTCGGGCACTGCAGCTCTGCACCTGGCGCTGATCATGCTGGGCGTGGGCCGTGATGACTATGTCATCTGTCAGACCTTTACCTTTGCCGCCTCGGCCAATCCCATCCGCTATCTCGGAGCCGTACCGGTATTTGTGGATTCGGAGTCAGAAACGTGGAATATCTGCCCTCAGGCGGTGGAGGACGCCATCAAAGGATGTCTTGCCGGTACCAATGGCAGCCGGGCCAAGCTTCCCAAAGCCATCGTATGCGTGGACCTGTATGGCATGCCGGCTAAGCTGCATGAGCTCCGTGAACTGGCCCAAAAGTATGGCATCCCTCTCGTGGAGGACGCAGCGGAGGCCTTGGGGTCTACCTATGGCGGCAAGCACTGTGGTACCTTCGGAGACATCGGCATCTTTTCCTTTAACGGAAACAAGATAATCACCACGAGCGGCGGCGGGGCACTGGTCAGCAAAAATGAACACTACGCCAACCGTGCCCGCTTTTTGGCCACACAGGCCAGGGAAGATTTCTCCCATTACGAGCATCAAGAGATAGGATACAACTACCGAATGAGCAATATCAGCGCAGGCATAGGACGTGGACAGATGGATGTACTGGATGAGCGGGTAGCGCAGCGGCGCCACAATTTCCAATTCTACCGAAATGCACTGGAAAGGTACGATGGGGTGGAGTTTATCGATGAGCCCAATGGTTCTTTCTCCAATCGCTGGCTCAGCACGATGTTGATACGCCCCGAGCTGACCGGTGGGGTAACGCGGGAAGATATCCGCGTGAGCCTATTAAGCGAAAACATCGAATCCCGCCCATTTTGGAAGCCTATGCACCTACAGCCGGTGTTTTCCCGCATGCCCTACGCAGGAGGAACGGTTGCCCGTCACCTCTTCGACCTCGGTCTTTGTCTGCCGAGCGGATCCAATCTCCGGGAAGAGGACCTGGACCGGGTGATCCGAGGCATCCGCAAAGTGCTGGAAGCAAAGCGAAATTCCTAGGATCCTTTGCTTCTTACGGGGTTCTCCAAGCTTGTATATAGTATTGAATAGTAACCTAAAAAAACGAATTTTTATGGTATCTACCGCAACACGCATTCTCAAAACCTTACGAATATTGCCCCGTTGGGCCATCGTGGCGATAGACTCCCTGTTTCTCTTTGGGTCCGCCTTGATGGCCTATCTTATTTGGAAGGATTTTTTGTGGAGCCAGTTTGCAGAAAGTGGCTATATGCTTGGCAGCCTCCTGTATGTCATGGCGGGGGTGGTCACGATGCACCTAACCAAGATGCATCATGTGATCGTACGCTCTTCCGGCATGCGGGATGGATGGAGGCTCCTGTCTACCCTGATGCTTCAGGCACTACTGGTGCGGGCGGTGGATTGGGTATGGTATCAAATGGAAGGAGGCGGATACCTGATGCCACTTAATGTACTGATCATCGCGTCCATGATCTCCTTTCTTTCCATATTTAGTTTTAAGATGGCGGTAAAGGATGTCCTTTTCAGGCTTAAAAATGGGCAGCGAAAAAAGCCCGAAAGACGGGTGTTGATCTTTGGCGCAGGAGATGCCGGGGTGATGACCTACGATGCGCTGAAAAAGGACAATGAAATCAAGTACTTGGTCGTCGGCTTTTTGGACGATGACCCCCATAAAAAGGGACAGCTGGTACGCGGTGCCCGGGTACTCGGGGGATTGCAGGATTTAGATCGCGTGATTGCGGATCAGGATCCGGATGAGATGATACTGGCCATGCTAGAGGTTACACCGGAGCGGAAAAAGGAAGTAATGGAGCTCGCCCTCGAAAAGCGTCTCCGGGTATATACCATCCCTCCGGTAAATCAGTGGGTGAGTGGACAGCTGGAATCTGCCTCCATCCGCAAGATCAATATTGAAGACTTATTGGGGCGCCGTAGTATCAAGTTGCGGAATGAAAAGGTCACTGAGGAATTAGGCGACAAGTCGGTACTGGTAACCGGTGCGGCAGGGTCCATCGGGAGCGAGTTGGTGCGGCAGATCGTACGTACAGCCCCCCGCCACCTGATGTTGTTGGATCAGTCGGAGTCGGCCCTGTATGACTTGCAGCAGGAGCTCAAGCGAAAGGGTCAGGACGGGCAGGTGTCTGTTGTAATCGGTGATGTACGCAACCGTACGCAGATGATGCGGTTCTTTGAGCGAAACCGGCCGGAGTATGTCTTTCATGCGGCGGCATACAAGCATGTGCCCTTGATGGAGGCCTTTCCCTCAGAAGCCTTTATGGTAAATGTCTCGGGGACGCGCCATATAGCCGATGCGGCCCGTCGGTATGGAACGCGGAAATTCGTGATGGTGTCTACCGATAAGGCCGTTAATCCGACCAACGTGATGGGTGCTACCAAGCGAATTGCCGAAATGTACATACAGTCCCTCCATGCGAATCAAAGCTCTCAGATACAAACCAAGTTTATCACTACCCGATTTGGAAATGTTTTGGGGTCTAATGGCTCGGTGATTCCACTTTTTACGCGGCAGATAGAGGAGGGTGGACCCGTTACGGTCACCCACCGGGATATGACCCGGTATTTTATGACCATTCCAGAGGCCTGTGAACTGGTCTTGGAGGCCGGTGTCATGGGGCAGGGTGGCGAGGTGTACGTCTTTGATATGGGCAAGCCGGTGAAGATCATGGACTTGGCCAAAAAGATGGTCCACCTGAGTGGCAAGCGCCTCGATGTCGATATTCAGATAGTAGAAGTGGGTCTAAGGGAAGGGGAAAAAATGTACGAGGAACTGCTGCACGACGAGGAATCGACGAAAGAGACCCATCACGAGAAGATTTTTATCGCCCATGTGCTGCCTGGCAATTACCAGGAAATTGCTACCAGGATAGACCTGTGCAGGGTGTACGCAGAGGAAACAGACGATATGGGATTGGTAAAGGAAATGAAGCGTCTGGTCCCTGAATTTATCAGCAACCATTCGAAGTTTATGGAGTTGGATTTGCGAAAGAATTAGCAAGCTGGCACACACCTTATCTTGTCGCAGGTTTGCCTCCTTACTATGGGAAAGACGTGAAGCCGTGTGCGGAACTCACGCAATGATAAGGACGTGTTAGGGATTAGTCGAATGTCCTGAACTAGTGGGCTTCTTTTCCGACCGGCCGAAATTGATTGGCTTATGATGAACAAACTGCTTTCTGGTGTTTTTATCCTTCTTTTTTATGCTGCCTGTACCCGTCCGCAAAAAATGACCCCGCAGGGTGCTGGTAATTATTCCTTTGAGATCGTCGATTCGCTGGATCTGGCAATACTTGGGAACCCGATGCTGGCAGGGGTTAGCCAAACGGCAGGCCGATTTGCATTTTATGATTTCCCAAGTAGGGAGTTTGTGTTTACAGACCCGTCCGGGGGCATTGTAGGGCGGTTTTCCAAAAAGGAGGATACCCCGGATGCATATGGATTTCTCATGGAATTTCCCTGTTTCTTATCTGACAATCAGGTGGCATTGGTAGGCATGCAGGGTGTTTTTATTTACGATCTGCAAGGAAATATGGTCAGCAAGATGGCCCATCCGGAGACATTGAGCGGTGCCGGGTTTATGGCATTTCCCGGAAAAGGAATGAAGACACTCATGCTGGAGGGAAGACCGTATCTGATCAGCAAGTCGGTTCGGACCCGAAGTACATTTCCCGGAGAGCAGGCCTTTTACGATCGTTTTCGGGCCTTGGAATTGATTGATATAGAAGGGGCACACTTTTGGGAAATAGTGCCTTTTGAGGAGGGCAGTCAGTTTTTGGATGGTAACGGTTATTATGAAAGCGATTATGCCCCGGCATACGAAGTGGTAGAAACAAAGCTGTATGTCGCTTTGGGTGGAGAAGACCGCCTTCAAGTTTATTCGCTACATCCTACCGGGGCAAGTCTTGATACCCTAATTGACCTTCAAATACCTGATTTTGGCAAGCTGCCGGTAACTCCAAGGGAGTCGTTTTCCGAGGGTACGATAATGATTAATGGAGGCACGCCGGCGATACGTAACATACATAGAGTGGGTGGCACTCTTGCGATTCATTACTACGGAGGCATTTCGGAAGAAACTACCAAGGGACTTGAGGCATTGTGGCTATCTGGGGAAGAGGAGGAAGCGGAAAGACAGTATCAGCAAGCAGAGAGAGAGGTGAAGCAGGGAGTAGTATTGTTTGATCTCACAACCATGAAGGTCGATGGAATGCTTGATTTTCCAGAAGGAACCAATTACAGTGGGTTTGCTTCCGCGGGCGGTTATCTTTGGATGGAGCGATTTCCAGGGGAAGACGTAGAAGAGGATTTTATAAGAGTTTACAAGGTAAAGCTGTCTGCCAACTGATCAGCTTCGGGGTCATGTTGCTTCTAATGTGGTGGATAAAGATTAGTTTTTCGCAGATTTTTGGACTTGGCCCGTCATTGCGAGCGACGCAGGAGCGTGGCAATCTCGTTATTTTGTTGAATCGTCGAATCGTTGAACCGAGGTGCTTACTGTCTTGAACTTAACCCTTGTCTTAAGTCTCACGTTTTCGGCCCGTCATTGCGAGCGACGTAGGAGCGTGGCAATCTCCAAACCAGGGCTCAAGGGGA
>NZ_JACVCV010000029.1 GCF_017811155.1 Lunatimonas salinarum
AATAGTACAATTTGAATTGTTCGGTTTAAAGCAGGGGGGTGTTTTTCAAAATCCCAAAAATGCCCCATAATTAGAGAATCAGAGGGCTTTTTTACAAGTTTTGGAATTTAGTCGGATGACAGTATTTCCGAACTAAAAATTGTTGATTCTTTCGAAGTTTAAATTTACTCTGGGAGTTATACCTTTCTTTGCAGTCATTAAATAGACTAGTGGATGATTTTTGCGTGTTAGAAGCAATTTACTTGTTTGTGCTCTTAAGCATTTCGGGATCCCGAGTTAAGAATTCAAAAAGATTCATAGGACTAACAAGCAAAGTCACGAATACCGAGTAACAGAAGGCTGGCTTCCAAAGCAGCATATATTGGTTCCGTCCAAAAGATTATCAGCCATAGCCGAACAAAAAAGCAGGCCATTACAGCCTGCTTTTGTTGTATTTACTTATTGAGTGAACTGATCCATTTAGCAATCTTCAATGCCTCCTCACGCGGCACATGCGGCATGGGGGGCATCGGAGTAGCATATTCGGGCCAGTTTTCCGGTCTAGGCGTATGGATCAGCTCCACGATTTGTTCAGGCGTATAATTCCGCTTGGCCACATCCACATAGGCTGGCCCCACCTGCTTGGTGTCTTTGTTATGACAAGCCACGCAGGTATTTTTCGCCAAAAGCGGCTGTACCATCTCCAAAGTTACCACCTCTTCCTCTTGGACTGGTTTTGGAGTAGCAGCCGGGGGAGTCTTGGCTGGTGTAGCAGGCTTAGCGGCCACCGGCTGCGGCTCTTCTTTTTTCACTCGGGAATCGAACGTAGTCACTTGCCCCGCTGCCAAAGAAGGTCCTTGGGGAATATTATTGAGCGTATAGTAAGCCGATGGATGAACGAGCGAATGGAAAGTATCCTTTTCTCTTACCCCTTCGAGGAATAGATGGTGAATGTAGTACTGTTTCAAACCGTCGACCACAATACGTACGGTCATGTTATCGTCAGATACTCGTACTCCGGTCACCTTTGCCTCTTCATTGTCCACCGGCGGGCTGCCATACACGGGATGGTATTTGTAGATAAAGCTGGATACCGAATAAGACGCCAAATCCTCTAGGGATTTGCGGTCAGCAGGCTTGGTAAATTCGATCTCAAAACCATCTGGCATGGCTTTGACGGTGCGGATCTCAAAGGGCAGCTCGCCTGTCCACACCAACCGCTCAAGGCCCTCGTTTGCCTCTCCGGCAGAACCCCAACCCCGATTGGTTTCCCCCACAAACAGCGACCCATCCGGCGCCCAAGCCATGCGCAATACGCCGGAACGGAACCCGCTGCGGAAATCAATGGCCATACCCTGCAATTCACCGTTCACCTCTTCCATAAATACCCGCATGATCTTGCTTTGACCCTAGTCACCTACGAGCACCTGCCCGCCAAAGGGACCTATGTTTCCTTCGGGAATTTTGATAGGCTCAGAAGTAGAAATCCCATGAATACCATAAGGAAACCATACCGCAGGTAATTTAAGATCCGGAAGTTGCTTTTTTGCTTCGAACATGGTAAGGTATTCCTCATCCACCACGTTTTCCGGTTTGATCATTCTGCCCTGATCATTACGTACCTGGCGGGGATCCACCACTCGGTTAAACTCCTCTGTCGTGAGTTTAAGGGGAGAATTGGGCAAATTCGTCCATCTCAGGCCCGCCGGATGTCCTGTGAAAGTACCTCGGGTGATATGCCATATACCGCCTGAGGCCATGTAATCTCCTTGGTTCTCGGTGTAGAAAAGCTCACCGTCAATTACGCCCAAACCGGCCGGTGAGCGCATACCCGTTGCCCAAGGCAACAATGACCCGTCTTCCTTGATCTTCATAATCCAGCCTCGGTAGGGTACGCGGCTTTCGCCCCTCCACCATTCCTCGTTGCCAAAAGCCACGTTGCCCGAAACGATAAAATCTCCGTCGGGAGCAAGAACCGGCCCAAAACTGTACTCGTGGTAGTGGCCGGATACGGGCCATGCGTGAATGGTCTCGTAGCTATCGGCCACGCCATCTTGATTGGAGTCGATCAGTTTGGTTAACTCACCGCGTTGTGCACAGTAAAATGCGCCATCTTTGTATACCAGGCCTAGGATTTCGTGAAGTCCGCTCGCAAACTTGCGAAAATAAGGTCTGGGACTGGTAGGGTTTTCCACAATATATACATCGCCCCTACGGGTAGCCACACCCAGGTTGCCGTTTGGCAACGTGGTTAGACCACCAACCTCAAGCAGAGTGCCTTCCGGGCTACTTACCCGAAGGATTTTATAGAAATCTTCCTCCATGGGAGATTCCTGTGCAAATAGGGCTGCTGTGCTGGAAAATAGCAGGCAAAGACCCAATAGAATGTTAAGTGAATATCTCATTTTTATAGGGATAACTAGTCAGACTAAAACAAAATGGAGTAAGACACCTCTGAGCCGGCGGGCATAAGTAGCTCAATGTTGTCACCAACTTTCCGTAGCTGCGGACTGCCTCCATTCACTTGGATATAATAAGCCTTGTCGCCCACCGTGTAGAGCCCAGTTCCGGATTGCTCGATGGAATCTGCAACTGCCAACCTTACGTACATATCCGAAGCGCCGTTTCTGATCGCTATATTCCGCTGTATACCCTGCCCATTTGCGAGTATTTCCAATTTATCCTCCACTTGTGCGCCCAATACGTGGTATTGAAAGGCTAGGTGATTTGGCTTTTCCAACACTTTATATCCTTTAGGTCTAAAGGCCGTGCCCGTTGAGTCCGAAACCCATACTGCTGCTTGATCAGCTAGCTTGCCAACGGCAAAAGAAGGGGGGGCCAAATGTACCACCGCACCGGTAGGACGGGATGAACCATCTCCCCGGCTGTTCCACATGGGTGTTGCATTCAGAAAGTCTCCTCTCCACACCTGCACCAGATTGCCGTGATCCATATCATAGGTGTAATGTACTGCTTCGGATGAGCCTACAGAGACTGCGTGCGTCACACGTACTCTTCCGGGCACATCCATGAAGCTTCGAAGTACAGGTCTCTCTCTAGGATCCACCAATATGGGATCTGCCCCACCTCTACCGGTTGAAGCGCTTTGGCTATACTGCACTTCGCGCAGGCTTGGTCCGGCTACGGTTAATCCTAGGGCTGGGTTAACCCAGTCTTGGAACTTAGCATAATAAATTTCTATATCATGCTCTCCTGCTGGCAATTCGACCTCGCCTCGACCTCCGTTTTGCGTCAAACCAACCACATCGCTTCCGTTAACCCGAAGTAATCCTCCACCTCCAGGGGTTTGCAGCCCCATACTGTAGCTGCCCGGTTCCGTTACGCGAATCTTTCCGGTATAGCGAAGGAGGTATTGTTTGGCTTTGGACCGAATATTGCCGGTGAGTACCGGCGTAGCTCCACGAGCAGCCGGCTGCAGTGCTGCAAGATCGGGCATTTCCCTGAAAGTCCCCTCGTAGAGTTCATAGTTGAGATCAAACAACTCAGGCTTGGGACTGTCATACATGGTGATTTTTAAGTTCCGAAAAGCCACCGCCCCGTGATCTCCCTGTATACGGATCGGCCCTTTAGCCACCTCCTTGGCGTACATCGCTCCACGGGTGGGGCCCAAAAGCTCCACATTTTCATGGATCAGTACGCCGTTCAGTTCTACGCGCAACATACGGGCATTGGCCACTTTGTTACCCGCAGCGTCAAAGCGTGGAGCTTGGAAAGACACCTTGAGGTGCTGCCATAGGCCGGGCGCTTTGCTTACGTTTTGGCGGGGTGCGTAGCCTTGATAGCCTTTTTGTCCATCCGGCTTCGACTCATCCCAGCGCTCGTAAATTCCGCCGTTGTCGCCCGAACGTGCTTGGGGCCGTCCCCAGCTATCCAATAGCTGAACCTCATACATCCCCTGCAGGTAGATGCCCGAGTTGGAGCCTTTGGCCATCAGGTATTCCACCTCCAGATCTATATCGCCGAAGGTATCGTTGGTGTAGAGGTCTTCGCCTTTTTGGCGTTTGGAGGGGATATTGGCGAGAACGCCGGTTCCCTTGGTAGTGGTCAGAAGGCCTGATTCGTTCAAATCTGCCTGTACATCGCCTACGACTGCCCAGCTTTTGCCAGGATTCTTGAAAAAATCCATATGATCTAGTGAAATCCCGCCGGTCTGGGCAGTTGCCCCGAAAGAAATCAGACAGGCAAAAGCCAGCAACTTCCATTCTCTAAATCGCTGACTGTCAAATATATTACATTTATGCATGTAGAATAATTTTTTTGAACCCGAAATATACGGATCGTTTCCTGTTTATTTTAAAACTTCGGACAGGAATGGAGGTTTTGGGGAGGCAAAAAAAGTTAGAATCAAACCCCAAAAAATCACATCTGCATAGGTGTAAGGGCCATAGGCAGCGAGGGGCTTTTTGTTAGGCTGGCTTTACATGGGGCTACAAAATAGGCGAATTGCTGTGAAAAGTAATAAAAGCCAATCACTTCTCGATTTTTCAAATGTCCTGGTCAGAGACCAATATGGCCTATGGGGTCTCTCACAACACATTAAAATTAGACATTTTAAGTTTCTTTGTTTAATTTTAATGCATAAAATGGGTAATTGATGAAAGTATTCTTATACCTCTCTGCTTTTTCTGTGATGGCTTCTTGTGGGCAAGAACCTTCTGCTGACTCTATAGATTCCTTCATTCATCTCCCGTTTGAAAAGGCTGAAGATGCGGATATTCCCGGCATGACGGAAAAGACACATTTTATTAAACTGGACAATAGTCCGGAGGCCTATTTTACCGACATCGCCAAACTGACCTATAAAAATGACAAGTTCTATATTATGGAAACATTTTCCCGGGAAAAGGGAGTGTTGGAATTTGACGGAACGGGTACTTTTATACAGAAAATTGGCGAGATTGGAGAGGGACCCGGAATGATGCGCAGACCGACTGACTTTGAGGTATTGGGAGACGGAACCATCGTATTTTTGGACAGGGATACACAACGCCTATTTTTCTTCGATCCCAACGGGGAATTCAAAAAAACCCAGGATCTTCCCTTTTCGGCGATTTCAATAAAGTCATTATCAACAGGAGACTGGCTATTTTCCGCAAATGTGCAGGGTGATTCGTTGGGGTTCAAGGTAATTATGACCGATTCTGAGTTTATGCCTAAGGAGTATCTTTTCCCTTATTCCACAGGAGAAACCTATAGGGTACTTTCCTATGGAAATTTCCCAGCTTCGGATTCAGAATTCCTCTATCACCGACCGGTCAGCGACTCGCTTTTCCTGTTTGGCAATAATGGTGAGTTGAGGCAAGTCATCAAACTTGATTTCGGGAAAGAAGCACTTCCTTTGGAAGCCATGTATGACTTGCGGTTAATGACCTCCTATAAAAACAAAGGACCTTATTATTATTTAAATTCCAGCCCGGTACTTACCGAACACTACATAGTAGGCACCTACACGACTACCTTCGATGACGGAGGTATATGGCTATTCTCCCGAAAATCGGGCAAACTTTTTAGACAGACGTTTGATTTTGAAAGGTATACCTTTCAAAACATCAACCGTCCCATCACGACCCTGCCTGACCACGGAATCGTTTCCCATATAATGCCTGAATTTATTGAGTTTGAAAAAAACATTAAAGACTTACCCCAAGAGATTCGGGACCATCTTGCCGAAGAGGGGCATGTATTGGTGGTTCATTACCTGAAAGTAAGGTAGACTTGACCCTAATCAATTTCCTCAGAATTTAATCCCACCCGAAACAACCTGAAAAAATCTTGCTTGACTTCCTCGTTGATTCCGCAAGAGATACCTATGGATGATGATTGAAACATAAACTGGGTTCTAGGAATTCAATACAAAACCCAAAACTCCATAAGGGTAGCTCCAACATAAATACGAGGTATATGAAGAGTCTGGGGTTAAGGAATACTGGATCGTAGACCCAGAAAGCCAAACGCTTTTAATCTATACCCTCGTCCAAGGCAACTACCATTCCTCACGGCTTATGACTTTGGGAGATACTGCCAAATCGGCTGCAATAAATGGCTTTGAGTTAGACTTGACCGATTATTTTTCCGAGAGGCAATGAAAAAGTGGGATTTTCCAAATTTGCACAAAAATAGATTTATGACGCGGATACCTATAATCCTCCGAACACCTCATCCAGATCCAGCTCAAAGCCTGGTAGTGCCTGAGAAGCTACCCGGTCGCCAAAGGTAAACAGCCGGGAGGACCGGTAATGTTCGGACTCGAGGGTATAGATCAGCAGGGTGCGCTCGTCGGGATGTACCACCCAATATTCCCGGACGCCAGCTGCCTCGTACACTTCGTACTTGTGCTGCAGTTCCTTCTTATTGTTCCCCGGCGACAGGATCTCCACGACCAAGTCCGGGGCACCTACGCATCCCAGTTCGTCCAGCTTCTCCGGGTCGCAGACCACGCAGAGGTCCGGCTGTACTACCGTATCGATTTCAGTTGGGTCTTTGGAAGAGATCGGGAGCCGCACATCAAAGGGAGCGGTATACACCCTACAGGTTCCCCCTTTTAGAAACCCGTGAATTCTCGTCACCAATGCGACCGAAAGCTCCTCGTGGATTCTTCGGGGTGCCGCCGCCTGCCTAAACACTTTACCCCGGATCAGTTCCACCATCTCATCCAGCTGCCAGGTCAGGTAATCGGCATACGTGTAGGAACCATAGGCAAAGTTAGGTTCCTTGACCAAGTTTCTATCTTGTTGCTTTTCCATGGTCTTATTCGGCGGACATCAGAAATTAAAGATAAGGAAAAAGTTTCGATTTCTTGAGTGAAGACGGGTGAACCACATGATGCATTGATGATTTTAGGTGTTTGATTTGGAGGTTTCTATGAGCATCAAAAACTTCCAGTTTAACGCAATAAATGCACCCTCGATTGAATCCAACGGCCTATTTCCAAAATACCAGATGCGAATTAGCTGAAAGCGGAAACACCGTTATCTGACTGATTGCGTTGGGCAACTAAGCTTTTCAAGGCCGCCCATTTGGATCTGGCAACTTGCAGCCTATGACCATTCTGCATTATTACGCATTTCTCCTTTGGTTGAAGGGATTGGATTAATGCTACATTAAGCAGGCAGCTCCTGCTGATTTTAAAAAAGGTTTCAGGCAATTCACCTTCCACCTTTCTAAGTGACGAGCAGCAAGAATGGCTGCTTCCGTCTAGGAAGAATACCGTGAGCAGGTAATCGTTTACTGCAAAGCAAGTGACCGTTTCCAGCTCGACTTTAAGGAGCTTCTGACTGCATTTTAGAATTAAAGAATCACCATTCATAAAAATAAACTTAGTCGTATAACTAGGTTGTTAAGTTAGAAAAAAAAAAAACATGATTTCAAACAAAATTGAAATTATTTTACAACAAATCACACGAAAAAATAATTAAACTATTTTATAATATATATAATTATTTCTTATTATAATTTTAATTCAGATTTTTTCCAACTTTTATTCAATATAGTTTGAGTATTTCACTGTAAATTAACTCCAATTTCTCACCTAAAACGGCATTATCAAAATTGCGTAGCACGTATTCCCTGCCGTTTTTTCCCATGGTTCTCCGAACGTTCTCGTTATCGATAAGGTACTTCATCTTCGTTTTAAGGGCTTCAATATCTCTTTCGGGTACCAGGTATCCGGTGATTTCATCAATCACTCCCTCCGGTATCCCGTTGTGCAGGGTTGCGACCACCGGTAATTGCATGGCCTGGGCCTCTTGAAGCACAAGACCCTGTCCCTCTGAATTACCATCGCTACCCGTAATGCTGGGAAGCACAAAAATATCGGCATTTCTATAAAATTCGATGATGTTAACTTTTGTTCTGGCGCCATGAAAAATAACCCTGTCTTTTAATCCCAAATCTGCTACCAATTCTTTCAAAGGCACCATCAATTCCCCTTCTCCTACGATGTCATAACGGATATTCGGATAAAGTTCCATAAGCAGATGGAAGGCTGAAATGGCGTAATACAATCCCTTTTTTTCCACTAAGCGCGCCACGCTCAGTAGCCGAATGTGCTGAATGCCTACTTTACGGCCGCTGCAATGCTATTAAGTTAAGCTTTTTGGTTTGTTTTTCCGGTTTCAAAATCGACTAATTTTGATTTTCACCTTCCCTTTCTTGGCCCTTTGTTAAGGTAGGGGCATATCTTTTCCTTACCCCCTTAAACAGGCGCTCCATTTTTTGGGCGATAGGTTGTTTGGTTGACCTTCTTTTGTTCTTCTGCTGTTTTCTATTTATAGTATTGGTTGACCCGGGTAGATTTCCCCAAGGCCTTTCTCGAAAAATTCCTGCCCTTTCTTACCGCCACCAGCTTTCTGGTTATCTTGGTCACCAGGGTTTCCAGTATCGTTTCCACGCAGTCCCGGCTGAACAACTCCACAATCCTTTTCCTGGTCTGTAGAAAGGCGTTTTTCCAGTTGTACTTGTAAAGCAGCTTCCGTTTCCCTTTTCGCTTTCTACCCTCCATTTCCATCTGCCCGGTAGCGGCCATTCCGGCCAATGCCACCATGTTCATTGCCAGGATATGGGCGTAAAATTCCTGGTAGATCCCCTGTGGCTTCCTGCATCCGAACTGCTCCACCTTTATTTTTGGCTTAAGGTTCTTGATACCCTCCTCAACCCCCCATCTCATGTCATAGAGTTCCGCAAGATCTTCTGTTTTAAACTCTTCGATATCCAGTAGGCTGCTCACCAGGAGTTCGGTTTCACCTGTTTTCAAGACGGTCTTGGTTACCCTTACCCGTACCGGATCCGGGGTTTGGGAGGTTTCCCTCTCTGATTTGCTGGGCACCCATTCGGTGATGAAATCCATCCTGCTGTCGGCCATCACCCCTTTGGCAAAATTGGATATCCCGGTAGACATCCTGATGCAGAATGGCCTTCCTTCACCGGTCATTCTGCGCACAAGGTGGAAGTGTCCAAAATTCCTGTCCAGCACAAGCAGGTCATCCGGCCTGGGAGGGATTTCCAGCAGGCAGTCATCGAGCAAACCCGATTCCCCGGTACTCATCCTTCCGAGTCTTGCCTGCAGGGTAAAGCCTGTAAGCACGTCGTAGACGAGAAGTATCCTTGCCAGGGAGCTCTTTGAACTGTTGGCATCCACTCCGAAATGCCCCCTTATCTGCTTGGATGCGGGCAGGTTGAGCGTACTCCCGTCGCCGGCGAAGACCCTGTGCCCCTTCCATCTGAGAGTAGAAAAGGTGTCATAGTGTTCTGAACTGATAGCGCACAGGTCGGAGAAAAACTGCCAGTCGATTTTGTAACGGGCCTGGGAGAAGGCGCTTCCGGTGACTTCCTGCTTGCCCAGCTTCGACATGACATCGTCGGTGACAAAATCGGCTGATTCCTTGAACAGCTGCAGTATCGAAAGTGCCACAGCCTGAAAGTCCAGTGGGGAGGCCCTGGAGAAATGGGCGGGGCTTGAACAGTAAATGGCCTGATTTTCAGGTGATTGAATTTTGTCAAAGATTTTTTTTCGGACAATCGCAAGATATATCCGTCATGTTTTGGTCGGTATTTTGTACCTTCATAGCTATATGGTTTTGAAGCTTTAAGTTACTTAAAGCAAGCCGGTTTTCATAAGGAAAACCGGCTTATTTTGGCCGTACGGATCATTTTTTTCTTAACTTAATAGCATTGACGGCCGCTGGGTGTAAATTCTTCGGTGTTGATTCCAAGGGGAAGTACCACCATTTTGTCCCTTTCAAAACCTACCGAAGCCGCCTTTTCTCCAATATAATTGGATATCACAATATACTTATCGCAATGGGCAATCAGGCCTTGATAATAGTTTTTTCCCATCGCCTGATGGGTGATATCATATCCGTAAAAGGTGGTGAGCATTTTCCCCTCCAAAAGCCCAAGGGTTCTCACAAAAACTGCCCTCAAGCCGGTTGGACCAAAATGACAATGAATAATATCGTATTTATTTTTGGATATGAATGGATAGAAGAGGGAAATCAAATAAAACCGGCGGAATATATCCTGCTTACTGTAGAAATCCTGAGACTTAAGTAACTTTACCAATGTCCGAACAGTCGGTTTTACATTTACTATTAGGGTGAATTTGAGCCATGCCCATAACGTGTTTTCGGGCACTATCGGGGGGTAATAAGTACGGCTTAACAAGCGCAATCGGTTTATCTCATCATGCACCATCTTTTCTCCCGACCTGCCTGCCGGAAAAATATCCACCTCATGACCTGCCTTGACCAAATAAGTAAGTTGGTTGAGAATAAATGTTTCGGACAATTTGGGAAAACGCTCCACGAAAAACGCTATTTTTAATTTTTTAGAAATATCGCTCATGTCCCAATACTTGTTTTTAGTGTGTGGATGGAATGAAAGTCAAGAAGGTACTTGATGTCCTTTTTTGATAATTGGTCATGGGCGGCATTTGAAAAGCAAACAAAATCTCCCTCAAACTGATAAACCCGGTAGTTATTGATAAGAAATAGCCGTGTAGCGTTTAGTTCCTCTCGGTTCAGGTGTTTTATTTCCAATAGGATAAGAGAGGGTTTGAATTTAGATAAATTCAATTGACTAAGTATTTTCCAGTCGTGGCCCTCACAATCGATGCGCAATAGATCGATTTGTCGAATCCCGTGCTTTTGAAACAATGTTTCGAGGGTAATGCCCTGTATGCTTTTAGAGACTATAAAAGGATCCAATATACCGTTTAGGTGCTTACTGATATGGCTTTTGTCAAAGGAACCCAATTGGTCATACCATTCCGGCAGGTTGCCCAGGATATATTTTGCCTTTTTGTCCACCCAGTAAAAATCCTGCCTCGTACCGTTATTGATGGCAGCGTTTTCAAAGAAAAACCTGGGGGAATCGGGATAATGGGTCTTTAATTTTTCAAACAGGTAAGGGACAGGCTCCACAAAGAGCACCTTCCATTTGTCGTTTCTTAAAATGGAGGTATAAAGCAGATCTTTGGTTTTGCCATCATTAGCCCCGATTTGTACTACCGTCCAGGTTTTCTTATCCCCGCATTTTTCAATCCAATAGCTTATAATGGATTTCTTTTTGGAGAAATTCCACCTCCATATCAGTTTTGTGGAAAGAAGGGCTAGGCACGATCCCATCGTTGTATTTCTTTGATTAATTCTTTTTTTCCGAGAGATTTAATACGAAGAATGTCATTCCACTTTCCCTGATCTTCCCGGTCATTATGAAAACTACTGTTCATACCCCGTGGATGGGAGAGGTGGAATAGCGGGCCCTCAATACGACTGTGCTTATACCCCATTCCTTTCCATCTGTGTAGCCGCTCCCCGTCTTCCCTACCCCAACCATAAAAGTTGGGATTTTCCATTCCTATCGTTCTGTAGTCCTTTCGATTGGCTAAAAATGCTCCTCCTATAGGATCAGGGCCATATAATGGGGTCATTTTGCCTTTTTGTGATAGTAAGATTTCGATCTTCCTTTCTTTTATAAAAATCTCCCTTATTATAATCCCTGTATCCAAAAACTCCTTTTTGTAAGGAAAAACAAAACCGGATCGGCCTTCTCTGAGTTTCTGAACGGCAGTTTTCAGTTGATTTGGCGGAATGATAACATCGCAGTCCCACACGGCAACAAAGGGTGTGGAGGATAAGTCCACAAGTTTATTGATGTATTTTGTTCGGTGGAAAATCGTATCACCGTCTTCTTCGAAGGTGTAAGCAGCTTCCTTTCCGATTAGAGAAGACACCATGCCTGTGGAGTAACTACTTGCTTCATAAATCAAAATAGGGGAATCGAAGTGGCTTCGAAGGAATTGTACAACAACGAGCAAATTTTCCAAACGCTGTATGGTATCCAATCTAATAGGGATAAGAAAGCTTAGGTCTTTCATAATTAGATCATTTATTGATTAAGGGTTTTCGTTGAGCAGATGGAGCAATGAATAGGAAATCCCTGAAATGCCATACAGAAAGCCCAGTTCATGATCTGGGTTTGTGGATAGATAGGCCCAATAGTCAGATGACTCAAAATGAAGTAAAGCGGCTTGACGATTACCTGTATTTTCAAAAACACTCACATAATCATCAATCTCTCTTTTTATTTGGGCATCCAATAAAATTAATCCCGCAAGTCCATTTTCTACATATAGGGCTTTATTGCGAAGTTCGAAGCTGGAAAAAGTAGCTTCAATAACGTGATTTATCAAAATGCTTGCATGGTTTTCCCATTCAGGTAAGGATAGGCGTCTCATCGACCAATAAAGATTAAGGCTGTTTCCTGGGTTTTGTGGAATTGAGGAAAGCACAATAGGCGTTATTTCCTTGATCATCCGATTGATTTTATGGGGAAGTAATCCGACCTTGACGGCTTCTGCCAATACGTAAAGATAATTGGGCAGATCCCAAAACACGTGAAATCCATTAGGTTCAGCAAATGAGGCTTTGCCGTATGCTACCATTAAATGTATTCGGTTGACAAGAAGAGTTGCCAGTGAAGTGAACAGTTCCCTCGAAATGTGAAAATCTCTTATATCAGATAGTTCTGCTAACCGGTCAAAAATATAGAGGAGGTAACCTAATAATCCCCGTTTCACACCGAATTCAATTTCCTCAGACTTTTCGCTGATGACTTTAAAAAGAATGTTGTCAATCTGTTCCAACAACTCATCTGCTTCTCCCTCCAATGAGCCATTTTTGATTAATTGATGAATACCCCAAGCTATTCCTGCCAGGCCATTGTCAAAATAACTGGGGACTGGGTTTTGGTGAACAAAGGAGTACACCTCCTGAACGGTGCTTTCCGCTGCCGTTCCGAACCTAGGGTCGTTTTGATGGTGAAAGGCTTGAAAAAAATAAAGGCAGGCTCCCATTTTCCCTTTAAAGATCCCCGGGGTATCTAGTTTGTGGTAATGGGTAAGCAACAGCTCATCCAATCTTTGCCGTATTTCCGCAGCCTTATTCATGGTTAAGTTTTACGGGATGATAAAGTTTGTTTTCCAAGTTGCCGATTTTCTCGAAAACAGGTCTCCAGCGCATGGTGCCGTCCGACAGTATACCTTTGGGGTTGGGCGTGTTTTCCAGGTAAAACCGGTTTTCAAAACCGTCCGGAACAAATTCCCCCATACCTCCAAAGTCGCTGATGGAAAGCCCACTCTCGTAGAGCAAGGTGGGAATCAGCACTTCATGGTGACCACACCATTTGCTTGAGAGTGCTTTGTGGAGTAATTCTAAACCGGCTCTTGAAATCCGGTAGATAGGGTTAAAAGAGCGGATGCGTTGTTCCTGGGGAATCACGAAATACGGATGGGCCAGGGCTGACCACCAGGGCCACTCAGGCTCGTCTTGGTAGCGCCTAATATGGCTGCTGATAAAGTCAGCGTCCACTGAGGAAAATTCCTCAAAAAATGCGCTCCAATCCCCCGAGAAATCAACGTCATCTTCTATGCACCAATAGTAATCGTAATTCGGGTGGGAGAGGTAGAATTTCAGCAAGGGGAAATGGTTACTGCCTGGAACTAGCGTAAAGCCTAATGGGAAATAGTTAAGAGAGCTCAAAACCTCATCCGTAAAATTAAAAACCTCGACCCCCTCTTCTTTGAACTTTGGACTTGCTTTATCCAAATGGTATAGGAGCAATGTATCTCCTAAGTTTTTGGTATGTTCAAAAATCAATTTGTATTTCTCTATTAATTGGAGAGAGCTTTTATTGGCTAAAATTAAATATGCTTGAGAAATCATATTTGTCATATAAATAAGGAGTATTTTATGTACTTTCAAAAACTCATCAAATATTATACTACTAAACAGTTAAAACAGAAACATCTCTTAGGATCCTATATAGAGTATTCATTATAATACTACATATTTTTGCAAGTAAATATACCTAAAATAGATAAAAACATCAAGTCAAAACAAACATATTAGTTTACTTCAAATATATTACAATCATATTCAATATAGATTATAATAAAATAGTGGATTTTCTTCATTAAAATTAATGCAGTATAATTTACTATTTTCCTCATCAATAACAAAATCATAAATTTCATTATCCAATGATATCTTCTTTATATATTCTCCATTTTGATCCAATACTCGAATTTCGTTACCATAACCAGACAAATCCATTTGACTATATAGTTTGCCAAAGTACAGTAAATAGATATTCTTATCAGTGATGACTGGATAGGTTATATAATTAATTACTCTATCAGGCTTTACAATCATCCTGTTATCGAATGATATTTCTTCGTTAAAATTATTTCCAGTATCAATAGTATTTTCCAACTCTCCGAATAAGTTGTATACTTCTATTCGATCATGATCCATCATAGATTTGATGATTTTTCCTGATTCTTTAATGTAGGAATATCTCCCTTCATAAAAAGTTCCATATAGTATATCAGGTATTTCCTTTAGCTTCTCATTTTCCTCATACGTTCCAAACCTGCTTGTTACTTGACCGTTTTCAGTAAATTTTATAAAATGACTTTCCTTCGATTGTGTAGTGGCAACGAAATAATCTTCAATAGGCATAACCGATATAATTACATCCCCAGTAACAGGGGTTTTCACTATCTTAATAGGTTTAATTTCACGCTGAGAAATAATAGTGTCTATATTGAATTTTAAAAGTCTCGCGTAGCCACCATCTCTTATGTAGAAATCTCTATATACCACATGAAGAGATACAGGATGTCCTAATTCATCTGGACCATCTCCAATATTTAAACCGTCAATAATTTTATTTAAATTGCCCTTGTCGTAAATAGTTAAAACATTAACATGCCCAAATCCAACTGTGATTAAATAATTATCAATTTGATCGATCAGGAATTCCATTTTTGTAATTTCAGTTGAGAATTCATTAGGAGAAGATAATCTTGATTTTTCTATCGTGTCATTTAAGTTTTCCAAACTATTGGATTTACAGAATTGAAATATTATTATAATGAATATAAAAATTAATTTTTTCATGACTTCCAATAAGATTAAGTTAGAATCTATTTACGCTAAATTTCGGCGATTAAAATTTAGACACATGTAAATTGTAACTAATAGTGGACTTTATTCAAAAAAACAAAATCCACTATTAGTTTATATACGCTTATTGTTAATTTGGTTACTTGCCAACTAAGATCTCGACTTTTTTCCCCATGATGTTATTAGATCAGCTCCATACCAAAATGTACATTGGAGGCCTGGTTGAGACCAACAATTTTCGTTCTGACACATTTCAAAATTGGCATTTTCTCCTAACCCACATGCACCGCCACTACTACCACCATTTCCTTCGGCATCAAACGAATTGAATAAACCAACGCTCATGGCTACAACACCTGCTGCCATTGTAGCTTTTTGTAATGTCTTTTTCTTTTTCATGATTTAAATAATTTTAGTTTAACATACGGGAAATTTTAAAAAGATTTATTAAAAATCAAATAGGTTTAAGGCTATTTCCCGTGAATGGTAGGTTTTATCCCGTGAATGGTCACTTTTTCGCAAAAAGATGTATGTTGAGCCTTGTTATTTTTTGGTAGAGGATTGGTTTTCAGGATACTAATCTCTATCGATCTGCTTTTTTGAAGCCAAGAATACCAACCTCTCTATTCTTGGTTCCGCTGAAAAAAATAAACCCGGATATTGAATTTCCTTAATCAATTAGGCAAAACAGCGATGGCATACCAAATGAGAGAAAAGGCAGGTTTGTTGCTTGAAAGTGCCTTGTGAAGTAGCTCCAAACCGGCTCTTGAAATCCGGTAGATAGGGTTAAAAGAGCGGATGCGTTGCTTCTGGGGAATCACGAAATATGGATGGGCCAAAGCGGACCACCATGGCCACTCTGGCTCATCTTGGTAGCGACGAATGTGGCTACTGATAAAGTCAGCGCCTACTGAGGAAAACGCCTCAAAAAACGCCCTCCAATCCCCCGAGAAATCAACGTCCTCTTCTATGCACCAGTAGTAATCGTAATTCGGATGGGAAAGGTAGAATTTCAGCAAGGGGAAATGGTTGCTTCCCGGAATTAGTGAAAAGCCAAGTGGGAAATAGTTAAGAGAGCTCAAAACCTCATCCGTAAAATTAAAAACCCTGACCCCTTCTCCTTTGAAGTTTGGACTTGCTTTATCCAAATGGTATAGGAGCAATGTATCTCCTAAGTCTTTGGTAAGTTTAAAAATCTTTTTGTACTTCTCTATTAATTGGATAGAGCTATTATTGGCAAGTATTAAATATGCTTCATAAATCATGACTTCGATATATATAACATCTTTATTACTATTATAAAAATCAATTTGTTTCTTTCAAAAAAAATTATATAATAGAAAATATTTCTTTTAAAACATTAGGAAATCAGCTTCAAAATGAAATAACATTTACTATAGATCTGTGAATTAAAAAAGAAAAAACTAATCTATATCGAATGGAACAAAGCCAGATATTTCCAGATGATGTGGACTTGAATCAGAATTAGAATAGACTAGAATTTCTTTAATAAAATGACCTTTGTTCTCAATATTATATATTACTTTAAAGCTGTCCTTTCCATTCGGCTTTAACGAATTTTGACTCCACTGAGGGATAGTGCAACCACATCCAGCCTTAACGCTGCTTATCTTTAATGCCTTATTTCCTCGGTTTTGATAAACGAAATAAACCTCGGCATTCTCTTGCAGATAAAGTGTGTCAAAATTATGAGATTTTTTTTCAAATGAAATCTCAGGATGAAACGCTTTTTGGAACCATGTTTTCATAAGAACTCCAATTGCTGTTCCAACTACGATGACAATCAAAATGAGTAAAACATTTCTCAATTTTTCCATGTTTCCATAAGGCTTTTAATATTGTACCGTAATACTAATTCGTTCGCATAGTCGGTCGCATAGAGAAAACCCTTGCGTTCATCTACACCAATGGAATTTAAATAGTTGTCAAAATACAAAAGGCAAATAGGGTTCCCTACCCAATCAAACACCCGAACAAAGCTTTCCCGGCGAACAGCGGCTTCATCTCCGCGACTTTTTTTCATTTCTAAAGCAAAGATGAAGTCCTCAGTGACAGCAGTCCCATTATATCCATCTATTTTATCCCTTAGAAAATTCGTAGTTGGATCAATTTCTTTGGCGTCATAGAAATTATCCTGCCAATTTACTCCGTCAACTATGGATTTTCGTAGTACGAGATTATCATCCAGTATATCGATACGATTAAAGGTAGCCATTGCCTGAACAAATAAGTTTTTCGTTGGATGCTTTGTAAAAGTTGTTGTGTATAGACTGTTCACTATTTCTGCGGGCAGAAGATGGATATTACTCATCGTGGGGAATAATTCGGATTTCTTAAAATCTCCATTCAATGGATTATATGATTTTATTCGAACTCTATCTTGCTCAGAAATCCAACAATCGGAAATAAGTTTTTCATCACTAATATAAAATAATCTGAAGAATGGAAAGGTGCGTCCGTCTACCTGTATTTTTTTTGTTATAACCGGATGCTCTGCCTCTGTATTCAACGTTTTGGTTAGATCCACTTTTGAAAGGTGCCCCCTCATGAAATCGAAAATCCAAAGGAATATACTCGATCCCCTTACCTCGTATTGGCCATCTGTCGTGTATGGCATTGTCCATGCTTCAGGACCTTCACCTCTAACTCCCATTGACCCGAGGTATTTCAAGGAATTCGTGTTATAAGCATGAAAGTGGTGTTTACCTGAATTAGATGTAGTAAGAAGAATGGTATCCAATATAAATACCTTATGGTGGTGGAAAGGGTCACCTCGAAGGATTTCTTCTTTTTGAGGTGTTTGGGTTGAAGGGAAATTTTGATGGCCTACTTTTACTACAAGGGGCATACCAATGAAATTTTTATTTTCTCCTCCACAGGCAAGGGAAATAATAAAAATTACCGCAATCCAGATATTTGAAATCTTCTTAATCATAGTATTAGTAATTTATATTAAGATAAAACCTGATGCTTTGTTTTTCAAAGCATCAGGTTGTTGATGAACTCTTCATATTAGTGAATTACAAATCAATTTCATTACCAAGTTCCGCACATGCCTAGTCCAGATCCCTGCCCAGTTAATGTTGCACACCTATCAATAACGCAAAAATTAGTAACTCCGCTATCTCCATCTACACTATGTGTGCAATAGCCGCCACTTCCCCCATCAGCTTCAACGCTAAATGAGTTAAAAAGCCCAATACTCATAGCAACCACTCCAGCTGCCAAGGTAGCTTTTTTCAATGTCATTTTCTTTTCCATGTCTAGATCGTTTTGTTTTAAATGTAATTAGGATTTTGAAATTTGATTAAATTATAGTTAAACATCACCAAGTACCGCACATACCATGAAGTGTTCCTTGACCATTTCTTATCGTACACTGGTAATTTTCACAATAATTAGTTACACCACTGTCTCCCGCTGCATTGTGATTACAATATCCGCCACTTCCTCCTTCGGCTTCAACACTAAAAGAGTTAAACAATCCCACGCTCATTGCGACCACTCCGGCGACAACGGTTGCTTTTTGTAATGTCATTTTCTTTTTCATGATTTAAATATCTATAGTTTAACATATAGGAAAGCTCAGAAAGATTTATTACAAATCAAATAGGTTTATGTCTATTTCCCGTGAATGGTAGGTTTTTTCCCGTGAATGGTCACTTTTTCGCAAAAAGCTGCTTGTTGAACCTTGATGTTTTTTAGTAAAGAACTGTAATTCATACTACTATTCAGTATACCCCCCCATTTGTTGAACCAAAAGCTACAGGTACTAGGTTAATCTAGCCATCGTTTTGGTAATACCGGCCGATGTCGCTTGTACGGTTTTTATGCCTGGTTTTCATCTGTTTATAATTTGTTCTTAAGCGGTCAGATGGAATCCCTGCCTTCGGCAGGCAGGTCGCATGGTTGATAGTCATCTTATTGTTGTACAGCTACGTCATGCTCGATTTCATCGCGATAGAATATTTTTTGTTTACCTACTCATAGGCATTTATTTCCTTGATGTCTGCTATGCTGTATTCATCGGGTAGTTTATATCCGTTGATAAAAATGGTCGGTGTATGAGTAACCCTTTCCTTTTCACACCAGGTCTTCATGGCTTGTAGTTTTTCCTGCTGATGGTTGAGCTCTCCATTCATGGGATAGCGATTGGCAAAGACCGCATAGTCCCTTTTTTCGGCAGTATACCATCGGTCTAACACTTCCTGAGTTACCTTAGAGTCTCCTTTGCCGTTGATGGCCGGAAATGGCTGTTGGTTTTTGCATGTAGATTGTCCATTTTAGAAGTTTGAAGACAATTTCTCATTTGGGGCGGAGTTAAACACATTTACACAGCTTGAGGTATTCCTATGGTTTGGTTTAATAGATTATTACTTTGAATTAATACTTAGCCAATCTAACAGTTATTATTTAATAAATGAATTCGAATAATGCTGTTTCCCGTGAATGGTAGGTTTTATCCCGTGAATGGTCACTTATTTCATGTGAACTGGTATTTGGAAAAGGATAATCAGGTAACTGTATGGGTGTCAATGACCTGAAAAATTTGGTGATTTTTTGTGTCGTTCTCTAATGCATACCTTTAACACTCCTAATTATTGCCATATTCAAAGCTAAATCCGTTATTTTCCACTATTTCTATCACCCTTTATACTCGGAGATACTAGACGATAAAACACAATTAATGGATTTTTTTCCTCCATTCCGTCCTCGTTCCCTAGGATGGAGTAAAACATATTCCCTTTTAGATGTCTTGGTAAGCTTTGAATCTTCATCGCCGTTAAGTGAGTATCTGTTGTATTTTTTAGAATTGACAATGGTATACAGTTAACTAAATCCAATAATACCAGATAATACTGCTTTTCATATAAAAAAACCAAGCAGGCATATCCTTCGAACATTTCCACATAGGATACCCAAATTTGTTCTTCATTTTCGAATCCCGTAAAGTGGAGTAGGTATTCCGGAACCAGATGATCTTCCACTTTTCTGTAGATCGTATCTTTATGCTCAAATAATCCCTTTTGTCGAGTTTGAGGTAGGTAAAATAGGCTTGATTCATTTCGCCCGCCCAGAACTCTTGGTAACATATGGATTAACGTGAATTTTGAAATATAACTGTACAGCGGGTTTTTCTGGTGTTTGATGACTTCAAGCGTTTTTGGTTCGTATGAGCTTAATAATACGTTACGGGCTTTTTCGTTCGAACCAAAAATACTCTCTTGAATCACCAATAACGTATCATTTTCATTGTACAGGGAAATTGGACGACCAGGCAATCGGCTTGAGCTAATGAACTTTCCGTCAAGGTCATAAGAAATTAATACCATTTTAACCCAATCTGCCACAAGGACTTTATTTTCATTCTCTTCCAGATAAATCGCATAGGGCAAAATATATTCCATAGGGCCTTCTCCAATCTCCCCGATTGCCCGGAGAAAACTACCGCTGTAGTCAAATTTTAAAAGCCCCTGTTTTCTGTCTAAAAGGAAAAAAAAGTTTTGTGAGAAGGCTATATCCTGTACTGATGAAATAGGAGGGATTCCCTTGGCCTCGAGATTTATGGTATCCAGCGTTTCAAACTGTAATTCCGGCAATCCACCAAGCAAAAACTCTTTTTGGATTTCTATGGTAGTGGTAGGCACAAGCGCATCTGAGATGTCTTTACCTCCACAATTTTGTAATAGGAAAACCGGAAAAACAAGTAAAGTGAGCGTGGTATACTTCATTTCTTTTTTG
Organism: Lunatimonas salinarum; assembly: GCF_017811155.1. Lineage (GTDB taxonomy): Bacteria > Bacteroidota > Bacteroidia > Cytophagales > Cyclobacteriaceae > Lunatimonas > Lunatimonas salinarum. The sequence continues at coordinate 20,730 of NZ_JACVCV010000029.1, forward strand.
AAAGCACATCCGGTAAATTTTCCGGGAAACCGCATCCCGAAGTATCTGGGATGTCTTTTGAAAGCGTATTATAGCTATTGACTCAAGAACAGGCATAAGTACCAAAACCCGTATTATAGACATATCGCCGCACCACTGCATGACAGTCTGAAAAACTTAAACCAGGGTGAGGGTTATGCAATGTGTCTATGAGAATGGTGCCTTGAGAATCCTCATACAAGTAGCAAACGGAGCATGTTCCCCCAGATCCCCCAGATCCTCCGTAAATCGTTGTCATTTCATCCCGCTGTAGCACATCCTCGGCCGCCAGCTTTAATTTTTCTAAATTTAACTTTTTCATTTTTCTTTTGATTAATGAAGTCTATTGATTTCCCAGACCAGCTAAGGACACCCGGGGTTTGTGCCCATCCATGTGTTTAATATTTATCTCTAATCGGCCACAACTTGTCCTAGTTTATTGGGATGGAATGCCATTAGCCGTATAAGCATTCGCGGTCACTCGTTTCTCTCGGAATAACTTCAGAGTAGTGGATAATGAGCAGTTCGGTCTTATCCTATGCCCTAAGGAAACAGTAACTCATACGGAACGGGAATCAGAAACATAGCTAAAGCAAGATTTTCTAAAATATTTTTGTAACCGAATTAGAATATTTACCTATTTCTCTATCAATCTAGCTTTTTAGTAGTTAAAATCAAACCCAAAAACACGTTTTCCCGTGAACTGACCCATTTATCCCGTGAACGGGCAGTTTTACCTTTTGAATGAAAGGGCAAATACGACTAAGTCTCAGATAATGAGGATAGGTACAACACTGTTTTAATCGTCAGTATTCTACGTCGGCAATCCCATGCCCGAAGGGCTGCCACCCCCGGGAAAATCATCTCCTCCTTCCCGGCCCCGAAGTAGATTGCATGAACGATAGCCGATGAGGCGGATGCTTCCTATGAAGATATTCTCACTCCCGACTGCCGATCGTGGCACCAAGCACGCTGCCCCGCACAAACGTTCAACCCCGCACGGGGTTGGGGGCTCGGTATCTTTCAGTGCCCTGGGTTGCCACCCACGGTTATTGTTGTAACGGCCCTTAAGACCGTTGGCGCATGTATGCTTGGCGTCTAGGTAATGCGTCACTTGAAAATTTTCAACCGGATGGTCTTCCACCCCTCGCATACTGCACCTTTCGTTTAGCGGATGGGCTTATCTGGGAAATCTGTGTGAATCTGTGGTTAACAAAAAACATTCAATCTGGAGATCAAAAACCAAAAACCCAAGCTCATCCGAGAAATTCTTTTTGCTGATACATGTAGATGCCTGTCGATTTGATTTTCCCACCTGGCTTTGAGTGATCCATAAGAAAAATATTCAATACAAAAACCCAAAAAGCCACAAAGGTATTTTCGTACCAAAACCAATTTCAATATCATCTGCTGCAATCAAATAGGAGGACTCTCCTTTTACCTGAGCGGCATTTTTACTTTTTCCCCCTACTTCAATATGTACCCCGGAGACATAAAAATCACCCGAGTTCGGCAAGGTGACGGAAAGTTTTGCATTGATTAACTGGTTAAGCAAAAAAGTTTCTCTGATGGAACCAAGGTCTGGATTGGCTTTCATGGCAAAAGCCAAATTGGTGTTTTCCAGATAGACCTTTTCCGGCTTTTGCAAAATGGATACGCCTTTTCCCCGCACCAAAAGAAAATTCAGCATGCTGGCTTTCTCCAAATGGACAAACCAAGCGTAGATAGTTTCCCTACTGACGTCCAACTTCCTGGCCAAAGCAGATATATTTGGCTTGAAAGGTACCGACTCCGCCAGCACACCAAGGAGCTTTTTAACCTTAAACGCAGTCCCTTGGTTGTTTGAGGTAAAAGCGGATATATTGTAACATCAAGGTGGTTTTTCCGGAGCCTCTGGGTCCCTTTATGGCAAGCATGCGCTGCTCCCATTTGATGGTCCGCATGAGAAATCTATAAAAATCATTTCTAACCTGCCTGATCAAGTTGTCGTGAAAACTATACAAAACTTCCATTAAATTGTCATTTATGATTTACAAAAGTAATTACATTTTGTCAGTTCGAGAAGACATTTTAAGGGTTTTCTCCTCGTGTAAGCTAATGTTCTCGCTTCAATAACTGGCCGGGTATCCAATCAAAATTAAGCTACTTTTTAATGAACTTATGCCATATTCTTTTAAAAATCAACCACCACCATTAAACCAAGTGCTTCGCTGTCGCTAAATTTTGACTATTATATCCAGTTCCTTTATTGACTTTGTATGAAGCGTGGTGATAGGCGCGGGGTTGAGGGACGTGGTGTCTGTCAGTGGCGTGGATTGCACCCACAGTTATTTTTGTAACGGCCCTTCAGGCTATGGGTGCTTGGCGTGTAGGTATCGCCTCCCTTGAAAATTTTCTACCAGATGTTCTTCCACCCGTCGCATACTGTACCGATCTTTAAGCGGATGGGTTTATCTGGGAAATCTGTGTGAATCTGTGGTTAACAAAAAACATTCAATCTGGAGATCAAAAATCAACCACCAAAAACCCAAGCTCATCCGAGAAATTCCGAAAGACCCAAAGCTTTCCGTCCTTGGCAAAGTACTTGACATACTCAGATTCCAGTTCTGGGACTTTAACTTCCGCAATCAAATTAAACCCGGAATCAAAAACTGCAAGGTACACGTTAACTTCCCGTATTTCAGGAAGACTCGAACCTTCCTCCCTATGCTCGGAGAAAATTCTTCGGGCAGATAAGCGCAGGTAACGTTGTTTAGCAGAATCCCAAACAGGGGGGCCAAACCGGACCTGTTCCAATAATTTTTGATACTCATCATTTACCTGTTGATCCGATGATATTACTTTTCCGCCGAGGTCCTTGGCCCGCTTTAGGGTCCTTGTCGGCTCATAAGTAACAGTTTGGGTATGCTCTCCTTCAGAATTAAAAAGGTATATTTCATTTGAAAATTGATGGCTAACGAGGACAACATCATTTTCAGCAGTTAAGAATACAAGGGGATCCAGATACGTATAGCTCTGTGAATCATCAGGAGCCAAAATAAAATTTTGATAGGATCTTTCTGTATCAATATCATATCGAACTATCCTTTTTTCCGCTACCGATAAGACATCCAAAAATACTTCCTTTTCTTTATTGTTGTACCGGCCCCTAAATTAATCGGACGTAAAATAGTTTAAAAACTGTAAATTTAC
>NZ_JACVCV010000002.1 GCF_017811155.1 Lunatimonas salinarum
CCTTGAGCCCTGGTTTGGAGATTGCTTCGCTCCTACGTCGCTCGCAATGACGGGCTGTAACGAAGCAATCTCCTTATGCTCTGGTTTGGAGATTGCCACGCTCCTACGTCGCTCGCAATGACGGGATTAAACGGAAGTTCTAAGACATTAGATGTGAGACGTTAGGATTATGTACCTTAACAAACTGACGGGAAACCTCCATCGTTTTAGGTTCGACAAGGAAATCACTTAGCCTTTTCCAATGTCTGCCAAACCTGATACATGGCCCTGGGCACATGGAAACAACCCTTCCACTTGCCTCCTTTGAGGGTCAGCAAGGGATTTCCCCGCCGGTCAAGGTAACCAAACCACTCTCCATATTCCGGATCGGCAAAATGCTTCCAACAATATGCATGAATCCGCAAAAACCACTCGGCACACCGCCTGTCCCCGGTAAGCTGATACCCCTTTGCCAAGGCTACCAGCGCTTCCAAATGCACCCACCAAAGTTTTTGATCCCACTCCAACTGCTGAGGAGGATATCCCTTGACATCCTTAAAGTAGAAAATTCCTTCAAATTCCGAATCCCACCCGTATTCAACGAGGCTAATGGTCACGTCCACGGCCCTTTTTATCAGCACCGTATCTTTCTTGCGAACAGCCAAATCCATCATAAACCACATGGCTTCGATGCCATGTCCCGGATTGATCAACCTACCTTCAAAGCTGTCACTTTTACGACCGTCGGTATACAGGTTTTCATAGACCAAAAGCTGCTCTCGATCCAAAAACACCTCCATCACCTCGTATTCGCATTTGGCCAAGGTATCTTCTACCAAATGGGGGTCCAGCAGAGGTTCCAGCTCTAGGCACAAATTGCTTAGGATCATCGGCAGGGAAAAACCTTTCAAAGGTCGGGTGCCGGGATATGTTTTGCTATATTTTCCCTTCGGATTGTCTTGACGGGAAAGGATCTGTGCAAAGGTGCGCTTGGCCAAGTCAAGGCTTTCCTCGTCTCCCGCCGCCAGACCAAACTGGCTAAATGCCATGGCCGCAAAGCAATCTGAAAAAACATTATAGGGCTGCACCAAGGGAGCCCCTTCACGGGTAAGGGAAAAATAGAAATGACCGTCACGGTCCATTCCGTGCTTCTTGAGGAAATCTACGCCCAGCTTGGCCTGTAGTAACCAATTTTCATTCGTTGCTACCTTCCGATACAGCATGGAATAAGTCCAGGCCTGCCTACCCTGTAGCCACAAAAACTTATCCGTGTCAAACACCTGACCATCCCGCTGCAGGCAGGTGAAATAACCCCCATAAGCCTCATCCGGCGAATACCTGTCCCAAAACGGAATAACATCTTCCAGTAAGGCCGTCTTGTACAGCTTGCCCAATTCCCTTATTCCTTCCATTATCGGATCAGCTCATTAATGGGAACTACCTGAAAGGTCATGTTTGCCTGACTGCTTTCATAGAGGATGCCAAGATGGTCTTCGTCTATCACGGTCAGGCAGGTATACCCCCACCCGACTCCCTCATCCAACAGCAGCTGATTGGTCTCGGGCCAGGTCTTGCCTTCGTCAAAGCTGCTTTTAATGGTGATATTATACCTGCCGTCTGTGGTATTGGGATTGGAAAAGAAGAATATCGGAGAATCTTGTGCATAGGGATTGGCAATGATACTCGCCATGCAAATGGGCTCGACCAATGCACTGCGGTGGGAAACATGCTCTTCCCATGTTTCGCCCAAGTCCTTGCTTACCATCACTGCACGTGAACCTCCCCGATCATCGCGCATGTTTAACATAATGGCTCCGTCGTGCAACTCGACTACCTGAGCTTCGGTGGTGTGGCTACGGGCTCCTTTTCCCATATGCCAGGTATTTCCGTGGTCTTTACTATATATTATGGTACTGTGAGGCACCTTATCCGCATCCTTATACTGACCTGCAAACACGAGCGTGCCGTCGCGCAGGGTAATGCCTGCACCGGGGCCCGCCAAAAACAGGTGCCACGAGGGATCCTTTAGCGATGAGGTCAAATTTACCGGTTCAGACCAGGTGATGCCGTCATCCTCAGACTTCACCATCACCAATTGGCCCGTTTCCTCGGGTTTTATACCTGGCTGCGAACTGTTCCAAGCGGCCTCGGCAGGTTTGCCATGCATCCAAAGGGCCACTACCCAGATGGTACCTGTTTGTTCATCGACTAGAATGGCCGGATCACCCACGCCATTTTGATCTTGGGGCAAGCCACCCCATTCGCCCATATCGATAATCGTCTTCATAGGCTCCCAAGTCTCCCCTCCGTCGGTACTTCGGCTAAGACCAACATCCACATGGCCTTGCAAGTCGTTGGACCGCTCCCAACGCATATCGTACACGGCAAGCAAGGTTCCCCTTTTAGTAGTCGTCAAACCGGGGATGCGAAACGAATGCACCCCATCGTCTCCATGGTGGCGCAGGGCTTTCGCCAGTCGCCATTCGGACATGGTGTCTGCGGCACTTGGAACCGCCTTCTCCCCTCCCCACTCCAGAAAATCAACTTTTACCTGTATTTTTCCCAACAGGGAGGCATCCGTAGAGGGCTGCACCTGTAGCAAAAAAGACCGGACGTTTTCCTGCTTGTTACCGGAAAGTGGAATGGACAGTGGTCCGGAAATGGATCGGTCGGAAAATACTTCCTTGAGTTCCTCACCGATTTTTTCCAGCAAAACCACCCGTTCCAGGGGTGTTTGGGAGGTGAACGTCAGGCGAAGCTGCTCCAGTTCGCCGGAAATCGAAGGATCAACCTCCAGTTCACCCACCGTGGTCAAGCGTCCCTGAATAATCGGAATGCGCTTCATTTGCCATACGGCCTTCTCAGTCTCCAAATAGGCTGTATTATCTTTGCAACCAACACCTGCCAACAAGCAAGCAAGAATAAGAAAAACCATGTATAGTCTTGTCATACGATATCAGTTACCTACCGGTAAATTATGGGTTCCACTTAGCGCTTCAAAAAAACCCACCTGACGGAGTTCCTTTTCAAGCTCCAACCTTTGCGCTTTGCTCAAAGATACGACAGGGGCGCGAAACTGCCCAAAATCAAAGCCACACAATCCTAAAATAGCCTTTCCTGCAGCCGGTCCACCGTACTTTCCGTACAGCGCAATAAAATCAATGGACTTTTCCTGCAAGCGCAGGGCCGTATCCATATCCCCCTTTGCGTAAGCGTCCTGTATCTTTAGGTACAGTGGGGCCGCAAAATTATAGGTACTGCCTACCGCACCCTTTGCCCCCATGGATAGCCCCGCCAAAAACAACTCGTCCCAGCCCCAAAGCACATCGTACCTTCCTCCCTCAAAGCGGAGACACCGGTTAAACTCCATCAGGTCATTGTGGGTATACTTGATCCCGGCAAAATTGGGGATTCGCTCACTAGCCTGCTCGAGTAGTTCCAACATGGGCAATTCTACCCTCGTCAGTAGCGGGATATGGTAGAAATAAAGGGGCAGGTCACCGGCTGCTTCGGCGATAGGCAGCAGGTATTCGATCAATTGGCCTACATGGGAAGGCCTAAAATAATAGGGGGCAGTAACAGCGGTACCGTAGATTCCTTGTTCGCGGGCGGCCTTGGCTAGGGTAATTGCTTCCCGCTGACTCGTACCGGACAACATCAACAGCACCTTGAACCGGTCCTCATTGTGAGGTGCGTAGGCTTCCAATAAGTGCAGCTTTTCAGACAGCAGCAAGGAAGCGCTTTCACCGGTGGTACCTGCAATGAATGCCCCGCTGACTCCATCAGACCGCAGGCGATCTATCAGTGGCGGAATTGCTGCGAGGTTCAGTTCGCCGGAAGATCCATACGGGGTGAACGTGGCCGCAATCAACCCGGAAATTTTTGGGTATTTCATCTGTTTATAATTTGTTCTTTAGCGGTCATATGGAATCTCGCACGAATTACAATTGTCCCTCCGTGTGTCGCTTGCGTCGTGCTCGATTTCATGTGTCTATAATTGTTTTTTCAAAGGTCACATGGAATCTCGCATGTTTGCCCCGATAGCTATCGGGGCATCCCAGTGTGTGTTGCTTGCTTCATGCTCGATTTGATGAATTTTTTTATCAAAAATAACCCAAAAAACCCACCATTTCCAAACGGGCATTTTCGTTACGGAAGGTTTATCTAATGATTACGCCATTGTTACTGAAAGATTCGTCTCCCTTTTTGGTCATTTTAGGAGAAGTATTTGAAAGATTTGCCCACCTTCTTGCAAGATTCCTCCACCTTTTCCGCTTTCCCATTCTGTAATTTTATCGAAGCAACATCTAACTAATTTTCGTATGAAGAAAAAGTATTACTTAATCACGGTCTTATTGATCTGCATCGCTGCCCTTGCGCAAGCACAGACCAGGACCGTCAGAGGAACCGTTGTCTCGCAGGAGGACAATAGCCCCATCCCCGGGGTATCGGTTTTGGTGAAAGGTACGGGAACGGGAACCGCCACCGACATCGATGGCAATTACGCCGTGACGGTTTCCGGAGAAAACGCTGTACTGGTATATTCCTTTGTTGGCCTTGAATCACAGGAAATCTCCGTGGGCAATCAGTCCGTGATCAATGTATCGCTCAAGGCGGATATAGGGCAGCTAGGTGAAGTAGTGGTCGTTGGCTACGGTACCAGCCGACGCGCTGACCTGACCACGTCGATCGGGCAACTCGAAGACGTGCAGGCGACGGTCAATAGGCCCATTTCCAGTGTGCAGGACATGCTACAAGGACAAATCGCCGGTGTAACTGTCGTAGCTGGTTCCGGCGAACCCGGATCTACGCCCCGCGTGGTAATCAGGGGTGTGGGCACTTTTGGCGATGAATCTCCTTTGTATGTAGTGGACGGAATGCCCTATTACGGAGGCAGAATAAACCCCAACGACATCGAAAGCATGGTGGTCCTAAAGGATGCGGCAGCGGCGGCCATTTACGGTGCACAAGCCGCTTCCGGTGTAATCGTAATCACCACCAAGAGTGGCAAAAGCGGCGCGCCCAAAGTCAGTGTAGACTTCTACCAAGGGATGCAATCTGCGTATAAAACGCCGGAAGCCTTAAATGCCGAAGAATATGCCTCAGCGTACCGGTCAGCAGCGGCACATGCCGGAGCGGTGCCTCAAGCCGCCCACGATCCCTTGCTTAATCCCTGGAGCCAGGTAACCCGAACGGTATGGATGGATGAGATCTTCCGTACCGGGGCCATCACCAATGCGAACATCCAACTCAGCGGCGGAAGCGATCGAGGCAGGTTCAGCACATCCTTTGGCTACCATAACAAAGAGGGAATTTTGCTCAACACCAACTACGAGCTGTTTTCATTCCGTTTAAAATCAGAGTATGACGTAACGGATAAATTCCGAGTAGGGCAAAATGTGTACTTCAACCACTCCACTTCCAGAGGTGTGAATACCAGTAGTAGCTACAGCGGCGCAATCATCAATGCGATTTACATGAACCCTGCAGCACCTGTGTACGATGAATTTGGACAGTTTCATGGAACCGTTCCTTTTGAGCTTTCGCAGTTTGCAGGAGCCTATGGAGACACCTACAACCCGGTATCCCTATTGCTGCGTCCAACGGTTGCAAATCCTCGGACTAACGTCAATGCCATTGCCTATGCCGAGTACGATCTAATGGAGAACTTAACCTTTAAGTCCAGCTTTTCAATAGACCTTTGGAACTGGAGCGATAAAAATTTCAGCCCCAGAGCGCCGGAAATCGGAAGGCCCAGCAATATGAACTTCCTAAACCAAGGATCGGGAAGCAGCAATCGTTGGATATGGGATCAGCAGTTGAATTATAACAAGTCCTTTGACAAGCACAACCTAGGTGTCACGGCGGTATATACCGCGCAATTCCGAAAAGAGGAGGCCTTCAGCTTTCAAGTGCAGGATTTTGACCGGGAAGACGATTGGTTCCAATATGCTGGCAACGCAACGACCATCCTCCGGGTGCCGGATGCCTATGGCAACGAAGATGCGCTGACATCTGCCATCGGACGGGTAACCTATGACTTTGACGACCGCTATTTCTTTATGGGAAGCGTGCGGAGAGATCAAACCTCCAGGCTGCATGCCAACACCAAAACCGACTTTTTCCCGGCCGTTTCCGGTTCTTGGAAGATCTCCTCGGAGCGCTTCTTTAATTCCTCTCTGGTCAACCTGTTAAAACTAAGAGGCTCTTGGGGGCAAATAGGCAATATCTCCTCTGTTGGTCTGTATGCATTTAACATCCCACTGGCTTCGGGCAACAATGTAATTCTGGGTGAACCCGGCACCCGCAACCGGCACGTTTCGTTAAATGAAATGTCGAACTCCAACCTGCGTTGGGAGCGTTCCGAAACCGCCAATATAGGCTTGGATGCGGCATTTTTGGGCAATAGGCTGACATTCACCGCAGAATATTACGAAAAATACACGCGAGGCCTTATCTTGAGAAATGCCCCAGACCCCCACTCAGGTGTACCTACAGGTGCCCTTTCCAATGTGGGAACCGTGCTGAACAAAGGCATCGAATTAAGCACCTCCTACCACGGCGAAATCGGACAGCTCCGCTACCGGGTAAACGGGAACTTCTCCACGATTTACAATGAGCTATTAGACTTGGATGAGTTTACCAACGACTTCATCGTACACGGAAACGATCTGAGGGGCACAGTACGGCCGTTTAGAAGTGAACCCGGACAGCCTTTGTATGCTTATCATTTGATCCCTCACGATGGCATCTTTCAAAACCAAGCACAGATCGAAGCCTACGTAAATGCCAATGGAACGAAGATCCAACCCAATGCAAGGCCTGGAGACTTGATTTTCAGGGATGTGAATGGGGATGGTAGGATCTCAGACGACGACCGGGTATTTATGGGCAATGCCATGCCGGACTTCACCTACGGGCTGAACTTGAACCTGGAATACAAAAACTTCGATCTCTCCATCTTTGGTCAGGGAGTTGGCGGTGTGATGCTGTTCAACGGTTACAAGCATACCGCTTACAATGCCGGCCTTCAAGGGTACAACCTAGACCGAAGGGTACTGGAAGCTTGGACACCCAACAATCCCAATGCAACAATTCCAGTACTCTCCACCCAAGATCCTAACGGAAACTTTGGACAGCCGTCCGACTGGTATTTGGAAAAAGGGGACTACTTCAGGGTAAGGAACCTGACCCTTGGCTACACCGTGCCAGGAAACCTCATGAGCCGGGTCAGAAACGGCGCAGATGTGCGATTCTATCTCTCGGCCGAAAATCTGGTGACCTTTTCTCCCTATTCCGGCATCGATCCAGAGGTGGGTTCCGGAGCCGTGATCGACAACGGTACCTTCCCCGTTCCCAGAACTTTCTCAGCTGGATTTAATCTCAACTTCTAAGCAGGCATTCGAAAACAATTATGAAAAAGATTCTCATACCTTTCTTGGTGTTGGCTGGCATGCTCAGTGCGTGCAGCGACACCTTTACGGAACTCACCCCCTTGGGCAGTCCCACTTCCGGCAACTTCTGGTCTTCTGAAGAAGATGCCATTACGGCCGTCAATGGCCTCTACCAACACTGGGACGACGACCACCTCTTCGGTCGTGGACTGATGTACCTGATTGCTGCCTCGGATGACATCATGCAAGGAAGAACCGACGCAGCTGCAGCGGCTATTCGCAATTTCCAGGCCACCGGTCAAGAAGGGCGGATGGCGAATATTTATCCGCGTCTATACACGGTCATTCAGCGGGCAAACAATATTATCCGCTATGTGCCTACCATGAATATTCCGGAAAGCGTCAAAAACCGGGTGCTGGGCGAGGCTTATTTTATGCGCGGCCATACCTATTTCTGGCTTGCCCCTCGATTTGCCGATCACCGTGCGGGCATTCCGATCGTAACGGAGGAAAACATGGAAGACCTTTCATTTACACGACCCGCCAGTATCGTAGATAACTTCCGTCAAATTGAATCCGATCTGCTTCGGGCTGCTGAGTTGCTACCTTATTTTACGACGTATTCCAACACTGACCTCGGCAGGGCCCACAAGGATGCCGCACATGCCTTCCTTGCCAAAACCTACTTGTATTGGGCAAATCACGATGCCAGCAAATGGGCCAGTGTGGTAACTTACGCTGATTTGGTCATAAACTCCCCTACCGGACGGGCATTGATCAATACGGGCAATCCCGCAGAGGATTTTGCGAGTGTGTTCTATGTAGACAACAATTTCTCTTCCGAATATGTGTTCTCTTCCGTATCCAGCAACGAGCGCGGACAGATTCTACCCGGTGTGATGCTTGAAAATACCGGATGGGGCCTCTACAACGGTTGGGGTACCTTTTCGGCAACGCTGGAACTATACAATGCCTTTGAAGAAGGCGATCACCGTAAACAGGCTACATTGCTTGAGTTTGGTGATGAGTTCATGTTCTTGGGCAATCCCCGACGGTATTACTCCGGGAACTCGTGGACCGGTCTGCAGATCAACAAATACATGCACCCTTACCGGTTCCCCGAAGAGGTACATTTGAATCCGAATGGAAACTACGTGACCACCAACTTGAATATCCCGCTGATCCGATTTGCCGAAATCCTGCTGATGAAGTCAGAAGCCTTGATCATGCAAAACCAAAATGGCGACGCCCCACTTAACCAAGTGCGGCAGCGGGCAGGATTGGCGCCCAAAACGAACGCTACCTTGGAAGACCTTAAGCAGGAACGAAGGGTGGAATTTGCCGCTGAATATGCCGATCGGCATCTTGACCTGATCCGATGGGGTGATGCAAGAGAGGCCTACGCTAAACCAGCCACGGGCAGAAATCATTTCAATAAAACCGACCCCGATTCCGACTTTGAGGTCTACGAAGTGTGGCCTGGCAGGACGTTCAACCCGGAGATCCACCATGTTTGGCCTATCCCGCCCAATACCATCGCTGTTTCTGGAATTCCTCAAAACCAAGGTTGGTAACCCTTAAAATCACCCAAAGCACAAGCCACAGAGTGAAATCACTCAAAGGCTTGTGCGCTTTAAACCAAAACGTATGAAGAAATATATCAACTTGATTCTGCTTGCGGTGATAGCCATTTTCAGCAGCTGTCAGTCAGATGACAGCATCACCGTGGATGACCGCTTGTTAGGCGAGGAAATAACCTTCTCTCACATCAACCCACGAACGGGAGCACCCTACACCGGAAACGACGACCGCCCCTATAACGAGTTTCAGGATTTCTACCGAAGCAATATGAACGTGGAACTCGACATCGAGTCCACCTACGAAATCGAACGCATTGAAGTAGTGAGTCTGTTAAAGCGCGAACTGTTGGAGACTTTACAGGTAAACGGTACAAGTGCCAGCTTTTCCCACCCGGTAGCAGACCTAAACGTGCCGTTTGCCCAAAGCTCTCCACTCCTCTTTCACGTATATTTCAATGATCGGGGAGTGAAAGGTTTTGACTATCCCTCCATGAAGTCCTTTACCTACCTGGTAAGTGACGATGTGCCCTCTCCAGTGAGCTTTAAGCGCGCGGATGGTTCCATCACGGAAGTCAAGACCACCACCATCAATGTGGCTAGCCTTGCACCCGCACCCCAAAATGGCGGCATCATTGCCACCTTCAAGCCAAACGAGATTTCCTGCTTGCAACTGGAAAATGCCAGCTACCTGAAATTTGGCAATAATCGGAGCTTTTCCTTCAGCTTTTGGTTCCGTTCAGACCACAATGTAAGCGACCCGGCCATGATCGGCACCATGAACTGGAACAGCTCGAACAACACCGGCTGGGTGTTGGCTTACCGACGCGGTAACCTTCGGCTCGTGGCAGGGGAAGCCGGCGTAGGAAAGGTGGATTTTGCCGAGCCGAGTGAGGGTGAAGGCGGAACCCCTTGGATGACAGGCCAATGGCATTTTGTAACCTGTGTGCTAGACCGTGCAGGCACTGCTGCCATTTACGTGGACGGGCAACTAAGTGCCGAACGACCCATGACCCAAACCAATCTGGACAATGATAACCCCATTTACATCAACCAAGATGGTACCGGAACCTACGGAGACCGACTAGGTGCAGCGTATAGAAAAATCGTCATCTACGACTATGCCCTATCCCCTCAGCAGGTCGCTTCCGAATTTGAAGCTTCAAAAATCAATTAAATAAACGTACATTTAAACCACGGCGGCCTGCTGCGTGGCAGCGGGCCGCCGTATTTCTGATCGAATCTCCTTGCTATGTTGCACGTATTGACACGCGATAGTCTTCTGATAATACACCTCTTTCTGTCCGGTCTGACGGGACTTGCACAGGGAGAAACAAAAATCCACAGCCACAACGACTATATCCGGAATGCACCCTTTTGGGAAGCCTATGCAAACGGTCTGGAATCCATTGAAGCAGATGTCATCCTGATGGACGGCGAACTATACGTGGCTCATGAAAAAGAAAGTATTTCAAAGGAGCGGACCCTAAGAAGCCTTTACTTGGAACCGATTCGCCAAGCATACGCACTCCACATTCAACAACGGAAACCTTTTCAACTACTTATCGACATCAAAACCGAGGCTTATTCCACCCTAAAAATCATACAGGAGCAGCTCGAAGAGTATCCGGAAATTTTCGGTATAAACGGACAGAAAGCCATGGCCACCGCGGTCATTTCCGGAAATAGACCCAAACCGCAGGATTACCAAAAATACCCTGATCACATTTTATTTGACTATCAAAGTATCACCGAAACGGCCAACCTGCCACTGGAAAAAATCGCACTTTTTAGCCTGAGTTTTCGGGGCTTTTCAGACTGGAACGGCAAGGGCCGCCTCATTGACGAACACGAAGAAAACCTCCTAAAGGCCATTGCTGTGGCACATTCCTTCGGAAAACCCTTCCGCTTCTGGGCTACCCCCGACAGCAAAACCGCATGGAAAGCCCTCAAAGAGCTTGGAGTGGATTATATCAACACCGATATGCCCTTCCAGGCCCGGGAATACCTCTCCACCTTGGAAAACCGCCTTTACATTAGCCCCAACGTTCGAGAAATTTACACACCCACTTTTGCAACCGACGGCATCCAAGCGCCCGTAAAGAACGTAATCCTGCTGATCGGAGATGGATTCGGCCTCGCACCCTTTGCCGCTGCAATGTATGCCAATCAAAACCAACTGAGCCTGGCCACGCTACGCCATGTAGGACTGATCAAAACCCAATCTGCCGATGATTTCACCACCGACTCAGCGGCGGCGGGGACCGCACTGGCCTCCGGACAAAAAGTCAAAAACAGAAGCGTGGGGGCTCTGCCTGACGGATCTCCGGCACAAAACCTGCCGGAGTACCTGCAACGCTATCGGTTTCAAACGGGCATCGTTACGACAGATAACGTAACGGGAGCCACGCCAGGGGCGTTCTATGCACATCGGACAGAAAGGGATCTCATCCAGGAAATCGCCAGTGACCTCCCCAAAAGCCCACTCAATCTCTTTATTGGAGGAGGAAAAAGTGATTTTTTACGCTATGGAAACCCCGAACTGGAAAACTTGGAAAAGGCAGGATTTCAACTGGTCCATCGCTTGGATGACGTGGCGGAAAATCCCGGTCAACGGGTTGGGTATTTCGCCTCAAATCATCATTTGCCGAAGGTATCTCAAGGGCGAAAAGGCTTCCTGAAGACGGCCTTAGGCGCATCCGTATCCTTCCTTTCCAAGAAAGATCTTCCTTTCTTTCTAATGGTAGAAGGAGCCTATATCGACTCAGGTGGACATGCCAACGATCCTGAAATGGTGATAGAGGAAGGGATCGATTTCGATGAGGCTGTAGCCGAAGCCTTACGATTTGCAGACGAAAATGGGGAAACCCTGGTAATCATCACGGCCGACCACGAAACCGGTGGCATCACCCTACCACAGGGAAATATTGAAAAAGGGCAGGTAGAACTGGAGTTTTCCACCCAAGACCATACCGGAATCCTCGTGCCTGTATTTGCCTATGGGCCCCACGCCGACAGCTTTCAGGGCGTATACGAAAACACCGAAATCTTTCACAAACTCCTGGAAATCGTGGAGCAATATGTAGATGGGAATTAATTGGATAAGCCCACTTGGGGAGATTTTAAGGTCCCATCAAGTGGGCTTACAAGGGCAGACATTAAAATTAGCCCCGCATGATCGCCATAAGTCAGTTCCAATCCCATTCCTATTTAACGAGGTGGAAAGATCAATCAAAAGGGTACTGGAAACCAGTTTACCTATCGTTCCTGCAGCGCTCTGTGAATTTCATCAAAATTTGCTGGCTTCATAAAATATTGGCTTATTAACCCTGAATCCAATGCCGCTTGAATCTTTTCATCAATTTCAAACCCGGAGAGCATGAAAAACCTTTTGTCTTTAAACCTTTTTGAAGCCTCACCAATAAACTCAAGCCCATCCATTCCGGGCATTCTCATATCGGTAATAACAAATTTCAGGTCCGGTTCTTGATTTAGAATCTCTAAGCCCAAAAGTGCATTTTCAGCTGTATAAACCAGATACTCAGTGCCTAGGATTTTTTTTAAGATTAATAGGTTGATCGGCTCGTCATCCACACATAGGACTTTTCTGGTTGCATTCATACGTTTTTTGATTTGGGGACTTTAATACTAAAGACTGAACCTTCATTTACCTTTGAGGAAAACAACAATTGTCCCTCATGCTCGCGGATTATCGAATTGGCAATTGACAAGCCTAATCCTGTGCCCTTGCCAGGTGGTTTTGTGGTAAAAAAAGGATCGGCTATAACACCAAGATACTTATCTTCAATCCCACAGCCATTATCTTCAATAGTTATATGAACGAAACCGTTGCTTAAACGTGTTTCGATTATAATTTTACCTTCAGTATCAATGGCATCAATAGCATTTGCTAACAGATTTAGAATTGCTTGATGAAGCTTTCCATCATTACCTCGTATAGAGACTGACGATTCGGTAAACTTTTTTACAATCTCTATCCTATCCTTAGTCTTGTTATGCAGCATTAATAGACAATCGTCAATTACCTGGTGAAGATCGCAATCTTCCTCTCTTTCCTTATCGGTTCTGCAAAATAGGCTAAGACTTTTAACAATACCAATTGCCCTATCAGCTCCGGTTTTAATCCAACTTAAATATTCTTTTAATTCTTTCTTGTTGCACGCTTCCTTCGATTCGAAATCCTGCAATATAGCCGTATAACCACCTACAATATAGTTTAGCGGATTATTTAATTCATGTGCTACGCCTGCAGTCAACACCCCTAGTGAAGCCATTTTTTCGGATTGAATCAATTGCGTTTGCGCTTCCTTTAGGGTGTTGAGGGCCTTTTCTCGTTCATCTGCCAATTTCATTTCCCTGGACACATCCCAATTGGTCCCATAAATTTCTATGGGATTTCCCTTATCGTCATACGCCAGTTTTCCTTTGGCTCTAATATGGGATATATCACCCGTTGTGTGCCGAACTACCCGAAACAAAGAATCAAACTCGTTGTTTTTTTCAATTGCTTCATTTAACTCTTTGACTACCCTTTCCTTATCTTGGGGATGAAGACTTGACTCCCAAGCCTCATAAGCTCCGGAAAAGCTATTTTTATCAAGACCATAAAGGTCATACATAATAGCATCCCACGCCAAGGACTTGTTTATGATATCATAGCGCCAGACACCCGATTTGGAATGTTCCGCTGCCAGCCAATACAATTCCAATTCTTTTGAAAGCTCTATGGCTTTTTTGGCTCGCTCCTCAACCAATTTCTCTAGGCCTCTATTAAGCTTTTCCAGCTCCAGCTCCGCTATTCTTTGTTGTGTTATATCCAATCCTATGGAGTCCCAAATTACGCTACCGTCAATTTGCAATGAAGGCACTCCCCGCATATCCACCCATTTTACTCTACCATCAGGGAATTGAAGACGATGTCTAAATTTCCATAGACAAAGGTCTTTTGCCGACGCCTGTATGGTAGCGGCATATTCTTTCAGGTCATCTTTATGAACTCTGTCCCATAACAATTGATTGTTGGACAGAGCCTCTTCCGGTGAAACTTCAAATAATTCACTTGAACCATTACTTATATAAAGTAGCTCATCGGTACCATTTGGGTAAATCTTGTACCGTAACACAATTCCAGGTAAATTATTAGCGATATTAAGGTACCTTCTTTGACTTATTCCTAGTTCATACTCAATATTTTTTTGCGCAGTAATGTCTAAAAGCACACCACTGTGAACGATATTTCGTTGGTCATCTTGAACACCATGTGAAAATCCCTTAATCCACACCGTATGGCCACTTTTATTTATAGCCCTGAACTCAGCAGTCCAATACGAATCGTCATAATTAGCCTTAAAAATAGAATGTATCGTTTTTTCATAGTCATCAGGATGGATACAGGAAAAGAGAAAATCAACATCTTGCAATTTTTCTTTGGTATACCCTAAGAGGTCTTGAGATCGATCACTGATGAATGGCATAGCGTAGGTGCCGTCATTATTTAATCTAAACTGATAGATAGTTCCGGGAACAGAATTGGTTATTTCCTTGATTTTTTGCTCAGCTTCCTTCCTTTCCCGTTCGGTTTTTCTTTTATCGGTTACATCGATTAACGTAGTTAAATTGAGATTTTTACCTATTCGCTTTATATAGTACTCTACGATTCTTATTTCTCCATCCTTTCGTTTAACTTCAATCTCCCCTGCTTCCTCTTCCTCCTTACTATCATTTTCTTTCAACTTGCTATTGAGGCAGATTGGATCCTTCTCTATTTTTATCACCGCGGATTCCGATATGGAAGTTAGCTCCTCGTAGGAATATCCGAGAAGATCGCAGGCCTTTTCATTTGCATCTTGATAATTCCCATCATCATCTGCTAAAACCTTTGCTACGCTGGCATGCTGGAATAGGGCCTTAAACTTTTGCTCACTTTCCCATAACGCTTCTTCCGCCTCCTTTCGCTTCGTGATATCTATAAATGAAGTGGGGTAAATTTCATTTCCGACTTCATCATAGGCAATGCGTGCGTGCATTAATATATCAAATTGGCTTCCATCTTTTCGTTTAGCTTTAAACTCCAATATGGACTCTCCGTTCCTTCTAAGTTCATCTACCATGCGGTTCCTCACCATCGGATCCACCAAGTGGGGATCCAGCGAAGTACCGACTATTTCTTCGGCACGATCATAGCCAAACATCCTACCGAAAGATTTATTGATATAGATGATCTTTCTTTCGCAATTCAATATAAAAAATCCATTTAATGAATTATCGATGGCCTGACGCAGCAATTCCAGTTGTCGATCCTTTCGTTTCGACTCTGTGATATCATTTCCCATAGAGACAAAGTATTCTCCCATCGGAGTAGTTGTCATGCTCAGGAATTGATCAGTCGGTTCGAAGTATTCAACCCACTTGATGGGCTTATTGGTTTTGAAGGCCAGTTGTATTCTCCGCATGAATTGAGTCGTCGCGTCATACTTGAAAATTTCATTGGTAGTCTTGCCGATGACTTCTTCTTTCGTTTTATCCCAGGACTTTAGGGCCGCAGGATTTGCATCTACCAATTCCCAGGTGACAATTTCGCCATTCTCGTCTCGTACCAACTTCCATTTATGGACTTCATCTCCAAGGTTATTAAAAAGATACCGATAGTTCTGATTACTTAAATTTAATTGAGACTCCAACAAAAAACACCGCTGTTCAGACGCTTTCAATTTGTCTTCAAGCAATTTTATTTGCGCGTTTACGCCTTTTGCATCCATTGGTGTTTTTTTAATGGCCTTGGGCATAGCTAGTGTCCGGCAGGAGGTTTACTATACACGAAGTAGGACTGACATCATCTTGGAGTGTGAATTACCTAATTTCTGGCTAAATTACCACAAATAAAAATCATTCATTGGGTAAACGAAAAAAAACAACTCAGATACGATGGTCCTTCACGGCCAAGCAGGAGAGTATCTCCTCTGATTGCCCCATTTTCTGGATGTAAGGGTCTACTATTGGACTAAAAGCAAATTTTCTAATCGCTCCTAACCCATACTTTATGGGGCTTTTGGACAAGGACAAAAACCGAGTGATGGGAAAATCCATCTGTGATTTTTCCGACAAGAAGGACCACCGGCACTTTTCAATCCCGAAAGATGCGTCTACTGGGCACCCCGCGAAGCTTCTAACCACCAGATCACATAACCTATCGAAGTGCAGGCTGACCCCGAAATTCCGCCGCGCTCCACTTCGGTGTAACTCTTATTCATCCAATTTCTCAAAGCATTTATATACGGATGTTCTGATTGCCTTTTTATAAATTTCATCAATATAGTCATTACTAGCATCTGATGATTTAACCTCAAAAAAAGCAGTTGATGAACAAAACCTTATAACATTATCCTTCTCATTTAATAACTCAATTTTTGTATCAAACTGAACATATTCTCTCTCATGAAACGTATGAGCAGAAAACTCTTGATATCCAATCAATATATAACAATTAACTTTAATTTCTTCTTCGCTGTTTGTGAAATAAGACCTTATCTGATTTTTAATCAACTGATTATGTTCTTCGGACAAGATAGGCGAAACTTTATCAAATTGACCTGGAAAAGAAATCACAGGTATTTTTATTTTCTCATCTGTGATATTCGACCTTTTATCAATAATATTAAGCCCTGACACGTTGCCAGATAGGGAAACTTTATTAGTTTCATAATTTTGATTTAAAATTGAATATTTAGACACACAACTTGAAAACATTGACACTGCTATCAATATAAAAATTATCTTAAATAGTTGCATAGCTTATTAAATTACTTTTAATCTGTTTATAATTTGAATATGCATTTATCTCATCCTTAAGAAACAGTATTTACGATGCCCGTTCGAATATTGGGCAATTGGTTCACGAAGAGGGGTCTACGTACTGTTTTCATAAATCTTAGCGGGGTTCGTGAATGCTGCCGCATTACAGTAGCCTCATCACTCGTTCATACTAGCTATCGTCAGCACCTTTCGGCTTTCATTCCGCTCCATCAGTACTCAACCAAAGGGATCATTGTCCCCGTTTTTCCTGCCCTCTCACCGCCTAATTGTTTCCCAGATGTGCAACGCAAGGTAGTTTGCGGATGATTCCTATTATCTTTAGCGGAATCCGCGATTCGCTAACGCTTAATTGATGGCTGCCCCCTGACTGCGTCAGGGTATCGGAGTGCCTCTCTATTGGTCACCCAATAGTCCTCCATCCATTTCAAACCATTCAGCCCCCATTCAAGTTACAGTGGGGATTCAGCTTGGAGACGGCGGGCTTTCGAATCCGTTCTCTTCCAACCTACTCCTAACCTATTAAAGATAGTAAACTGTCAATTTACTTGGAACCGCCCGCTGTCTTCCAAGCTGATGTTAGCGAAAGTTGCTTTTTATCTTTTTACCCAGTTTTCAATCTGGATACCAGAGATTCTTTAAAACTCTTTCAAATTTTCTGTCACCATTATTAGGTCTTTTTGTATTGCTGTACATCCAATCAATAGGTCAAAATCACTGATCTGCAAGCCTATGGATTTTAATCAGGCTTTCTCTTTTCCATATAAGTAATTTGCGCTAAAAATCGTAATTATAACGCAGGATTACCTAATCTTTTTCCAGGAATAACCAAAAGCCAAACCGCTTCGCAACCTGCCTTCGGGCAAGCAGCACCCCCCTTCCACAGCTCCTGACCTACATCCGGAAAAAAAAATGGGGGACGTACTCCGCCGAAATCAGGCCGGATCCGATAAATCACGGAAATGCCTACCACCATCACCCATCGCTCGCACAACCCTTTCACTCGCTTACGCAATAAATACCCAGAATTACGGAAGCTGCATCCCTTTATTGGAAAAAAAATCCGTACTTTGTGCAATCGATTGCCTAGTCCCGCTAGGCTACCAATGCAGGGATTACTGTCTCACAACGCGAACACATGGAACACATACTGAAGCCCAAGACCGGCACCTTTCTGTCCGAGGATTTTCTACTCCAATCGGATTTTGCAAAAAAACTCTATCACGGGCATGCTGCCAAAATGCCCATCATCGACTATCATTGCCACCTTTCGCCTCACGACATAGCCGTCAACCGGCAGTTTAAAAACATCTCGGAGGTATGGTTGGCGGGCGACCATTACAAGTGGCGTGCCATGCGGACCCTGGGAGTGCCCGAAAAATTCATCACCGGCGAATCCACCGACCAGGAAAAATTCCAAAAATGGGCTGAAACCGTGCCCTATACCATGCGCAACCCCCTATATCACTGGACCCACCTAGAGCTTCAGCGGTACTTCGGGGTAGACAAACTACTGACCGCCGAAACCGGTCCGGAAATCTACGAATCGGCTTCCTACCAACTGCAGGAAGAGGACTATCGTGTCAGGGGACTGCTGAACAAGATGAACGTGGAAGTGGTCTGCACCACCGACGACCCCACCGATAGCTTGGAATACCACCAACAGGCCAAAAAGGAGGGGATTGCCCTGAAATTGCTTCCGGCATTCAGGCCGGATAAGGCCTATGCCGTTGAAAATCCGGCGGACTACCAAGCCTATGTGCGAAAACTGGAAGCGGTAAGCGGTATCGGAATCGGGTCTTTCGAAGACCTATTGGCGGCCTTGGAAAACCGCGTGGCGTACTTCCACGAAAATGGCGGCCGGCTTTCCGACCATGGGCTGGAGCAACTGTACTTCTTCCCACAGGGAAAATACCCTATCGAAACGCTCTTTGCCTCGGTAATGGCCGGCAAGGCACTTTCCATAGAAGAAATCGCCTACTTTAAGTTCGAGACGCTGACGGCGCTGGCAAAGATGTACCACGCCAAGGGATGGACCCAACAGTACCACCTGGGCGCCCTGCGAAACACCAACGAGCGCATGCTGCGAGTATTGGGACCCGATACCGGATTTGATTCCATCGGCGATTTTACCCAAGCAGTCGCCTTGGCCAAATTCATGAACAACCTGGATAACAGCGATCAGCTCGCCAAAACGATCCTGTATAACCTGAACCCCTCCGACAACGAAGTGATGGCCACCATGGTGGGCAACTTCAACGACGGATCAGTGAAGGGAAAGGTACAGTTTGGCTCGGGATGGTGGTACCTGGATCAGAAAGATGGCATGGAAAAACAGCTGAACGCCCTCTCCCATATGGGAATTCTAAGCTGCTTTGTGGGTATGCTGACAGACTCCCGAAGCTTCCTCTCCTTTCCCAGGCACGAATACTTCCGAAGGATTCTCTGCAACCTGATCGGCAAAGACGTGGTAAACGGGGAACTTCCTGCGGACGAAGCCTGGCTGGGACAGCTGGTGGAAGACATCTGCTATCGAAATGCCAGGGACTTTTTTGGATTCTATGACGCATAAGTAGCGCCCGACACGCTGAAAAACCAACGCACCCTGGAGGATTCCTGCCCCTTGGATCAAGGACACTCCGGGGTGTTTTCACTTTTCTCCCAAGAAACCTACTGTCGCTTACCGTACAAGGTATAAGCCATAGGCATTGAATGCTTCGAGTCCAGGAGTACACCTAGTCGGTGTCTGCGGTCAGAACCATCCTCCTATAGCGGGTGATTGCCGGCGTTCCCCGGTCGGTCACTTCTAGGATCAGATGCAGCTCTTCTCCCTCGGACATATCGGGAAATGCAAACCGAACCTTTTGGGCATTGGCTTCCATTTGGAAAGGGACGGGCATTGCAGGTTTGTAGATTTCCTCATACACAAACCAACGAAAATCCAATGCATGCCCATCCGGGTCGGTACTTGCCGACGCATCCATGTCAATCATTTCGCCGGGTCGCGCCTGTATAAAAATCGGCAAAGTCCCCGCTACCCCGTTGACTACCACCTGGGGAGGGTGGTTGCAGTTTTCTACGGACTCCGTGGCCCACTGTACCCTCGCTGCAAAGTCCCGCTGAAAGGCCATACGCCACCTCGCCACCGTATGCCGCTCATTGAGTTTACCGCCCATAAAATCAGGGGCATCGATGAAAAGCCGTTGCGTTATCTGCCGGTACCTGCCGCCCCAGCCACCCCACTCGGGTTTTTCCGGAACATTCAGGCCATTGGCTATCAACCCCAAGAAAGATGGGCTATCCCCCTCCTTCATCCCATTGGTGCCGTGGCCATGAAGCTGATACCGATCGCTCAGCGGGCCATTCCCATGGATATTAGCTCGTACCCAGTCCCCATCCTGCATGCTGATGTCCCCTGTCATGTACATCCCTCTAAAGGCAGACAACTCCCGTATTCCGGTACTGCCCTGCCAGGCAAACCCATTGGCAATAAAGGGAAGCTGTTTGAAATGTTGTAGAATCCACTGCCTGTGGCCGTCCTGATCGCCGATGGCGTGCACAAGAAGTTTTTCGCAAAATGCCGCTAATTCGGACTCGCTCCGGGTGTTCTTTACCTTCCACAGGGCCTGTGCAAGCTCCCGGAGCCCACCCCAAACGGGAATGTGGACCAGGTCCGTGGATTCGTCAACCACTTGGATCAGGTAATCCGAAGCCTCCGAATCAAAGCCCTCCCCCACCTGCTGTTGGTTTCCCCGTCCGTCCTTGATGATGGACTCGAGGTAATCCGGCGAAGGGTACTCCTGCGAATGCAGCCGCAAATTGGGGTATACCTCCCGATAGGCCTGCACATGGGCACGAATCAGCTCGGGTTTGGTATCCTGCCCATGCCCCAAGCGGCTTGTAGCACAGAGCGCCTTTATATCCAATTGATCCGCATAATAGAGAAATCGGGTCAAGCTTTGCTCGTCATCGGTATCCCCTCCGATATCGGTCAGCAGAAAGACCTGCGGCTTGGGCTGCGCATAGGCCGTTCCTACCGCCATCATAAAAATGAACATTACATGCCAAACCAATCGCATTATTCTAGTTACTTAAATTGATGTTTCAATGCACTCACTATCGAACTCCCTTCATTTATCTGAAAGAATACAAAAAAGAGTGGCCGATTTGGGGTTAAATATACCACATTCACGCTTCCCTGCAAGCAGGACTGGTGGCTCCCGAAAATCCTAGCCAGAATATTACAGAAAACTATTCGTTAAAATTGATATTTTGAAAATATTATATCAACTTATCTAAAAAATTACCCAACAAACCCATTATAAACCGGTTCTTTACATGCATACCAGAATCAATAGTTGTTGGACATGGAGGGTCTGCATGGCTTTCACGTCCCTGGTCAGCGGGCGTCACTATTACAAACCGGTTAAGCAGGCCGTACCGGTGTATTCCGAGAGCGCAGCGGAGAGCGTCGAAAATTGGGGAGATCGGATCCAAATACCACTGGCAGCGATTCAGAAAAAAGAAATAATCGAACGAGACGAAGAAAAAAGTACCCGAAGGACGGTGGCTCCCTTCCTGGGTTTCCTGCTGGGAATCAACATCCTTATCTCCATTTTAGAGTTTTGGTCTGGATTTTCGATGGGTCTTTAAATGTCGGCAAATTTTAGTTTTACTGTTTTTATCGGTAATATTGATTGGATAAAAGAAAGCCCCGTGGCCATTTTCTCTTTTTAACCCCAAAAAAATAACCCATGACCCCTCCTCCAATTGACCGTCGCCATTTTATCAAAGGTTCCACCGCTCTTCTTGCCCTTAACAGCGTAGGGGCCAGTGCCTTTACGTCTCCAGTAGCCGCCAAGACCTACCGGGTGGGCCTGATCGGTGCCGGCTGGTATGGAAAGAGTGACCTGTTTCGACTGATACAAGTGGCTTCAGTGGATGTAGTGGCACTGTGCGACCCGGATGCCAACATGCTAAAGGATGCCGCGGAACTGGTCAGCAAAAGGCAGGCCTCTGGGAAGACTCCGAAAACCTATTCCGACTACCGCAAGTTGCTGGCGGAAAACAGGCTGGACATCGTGGTGATCGGCAGTCCGGATCATTGGCATGCCCTGCAGGCGATAGACTCCCTGAAAGCCGGTGCCCACGTATATGTGCAAAAGCCGATCAGCGTGGACGTGCTGGAGGGAGAAGCCATGGTAGCCGCCGCGCGCAAGTACAACAAAGTGGTGCAGGTGGGAACGCAGCGCAAGAGTACGCCCCATTTGATCGAAGCAAAAAAACGATTTGTGGATTCGGGCATGCTGGGGAAAATATCCCATGTAGACATGTGCTGCTACTATCACATGCGGGCCAACGGAAGCCCCGAGGTGGAACCGGTTCCGGATTTTTTTGACTACGACCTGTGGACCGGCCCAGCGCCCTTATTGCCCTATACCGGTCTGCCCCACAAGCGATGGTGGCGTACCATGATGGAATACGGCAATGGTATCACCGGTGACATGTGTGTGCATATGTTTGATACGGTGCGCTGGATGCTGGATCTGGGCTGGCCCAAGCGAATCAACGCAAGTGGTGGCATTTACGTGCAAAAAGGCGGGCGATCCACCATTGCGGACACGCAAACCGCTACCTTTGAATACGACGAACTGAACTGCGTATGGCAGCACCGCTCTTGGGGAACCCCTGCCGATCCGGAGTACCCTTGGTCCTTTGTGCTTTATGGAGATAAAGGAACCTTAAAGGGCAGTACCATGCGCTACGATTTTATCCCCCATGGACAGGGAGAGGCCGTAAGAGGAGATGTGGTGTACGAGCGGGAAAAATACCCGGAAGATATCACCGAAGCAGATATCGAGTTAAACGCCGCTCCCGCTACCCGCCTGCATATGATGGATTTCCTCAAAGCGATAGAAGAAGGCGGCCGACCGGTAGCGGATATCGAAGAAGGACACATCTCCACCGCAAGCTGCATACTGGCCAACCTATCCATGCAGCTGGAGCGACCCTTGGTATACGACCCTCAGAAGAAGGTGGTGGTGGGAGATGCCGAAGCCACCAACCTACTCAAACGCCCCTACCGAGCTGACTGGAAACATCCCTACGAAACGTAGCGAACGCAGGCCTTTAAAACGTAAATTGCAGGGTGGTATAAAACCCCCTACCATCTGCCGGGATGATTCCAGGGCCGGGGTAGGCATCCGCCCGTCGGGTAAAGTACCGTTCATTGAACAGGTTGTTGATACTTGCCTCCAGTGAAAAAGACTTCCACTGGTACATGGCCGTAATATCCGTCACAGCGTAGGAAGGGATCAACCCCTCCACCGCTGTAGCTGTGAGAATGGCATTTGATGCATCTGAGAAATGTTCGGCCACGTAGGAATACTGCCCCGAAAAAGAAAACGACCGGTATCGAAGGGTGGTCCCAAGCTTTGCGGTAAAGGGCGGCACCATCTCTACCTGTTTGTTTCGGATGGACGTATCATCGGTTCGGATATACCTCGCATCTATTATCGAAAGATTGCTAAAGAAAGTCCATTTCAGATCTGCCTGCTTCCGCTGCAGCAGATCCATGAGCGAAACCTCCCCAAACGCTTCAATCCCGATATTGCGGGCATCTGCGATATTGGTCCGGTACCGATAGTCGTTGAACAGCACAGAATCCGTACGGAGGACCTGGCCAATTTTGCCAAAATACCGCAGGTAAAAGAGCGTGACTTCGTAATTGAAAGTTTCCCCTTTAAATCCCTTCACGCCCAGATCAGCGGTGTATCCGGTTTCATCCGCAATATTCGGATCTATGCGTAAGTTGGGATTGTTGATTCTCAGATCTGAGAAGTTGATGGCCCGGTAGTTTTGGGAAAAATTCCCGTAAAACTCCATCGACTCACTTTTCCGATAGCTGGTACCAAGCCCAAAAAGAAGGAAACTACGCTTTCGTTCGAGTTCTTCGTCAAAGCGGTTTTCGACGATGGTATTGCCGGCACCGTCGAAGACAAACTGCTTATAGTAGCCCTCCGCAAAGGTCTGTATGTTTTCAACCCGCAGTCCCGGGGTAAGGCTTAGTTTAGGACTCAAATTGAAGATATTTTCCGCAAAGACCGCATAATTCCGATTGGGGAAAATATAGTCTGAATTTTCCAGGTTACCGGGATTGAGGTAACGAAAATCGGGGTCACTGCCCCTGCTTCCCAGTCCTTGTTGGGCGGTGGTGGTTCCCAGATAGGCCCTTGTACCTACCAACAGGGTATTGATTTCATCACCCAACTGGTACCAGTGTAGGAACCTCGTTTCATTTCCGAAATTTCGGAAGTCTCCGGCAATCAAGGTTCGCTCCTCTCCAAAATCGGCCACATTGATGCGCTCTAGGTTGCCGATGGACTGCCGTGAGGCCAACAAGGCAAAATTTCGGGTATTGAGTTGGGTTTTGTCAGAGAATTTATACGTAAATGTCAACGCTCCGAGATTCCAATCTACTTCAAACCAATTCCGATCACGAAAGGATCGTCTGGGGTCTTCCTGAAACTGCCGATCTGTAAGACCGCCAGCCTGTTGGGTCAGGTATTTCATTTTAGTGAGCTCCAGGCTGGACGAAAATTTTTCATTAAAAGAATAATCCAGGGAAACGTACCCATTTTGGGCGCTAAACCCGGAGTTTGGCCGGTATCCGTTGCCCTGCTTGTGTTGAAAAAAGGTGTAATAACGGAGCTTTCCCACCTTCCCTTCCAAGCTATTGAATGATCCAAAATAGCCCCATGCCCCGGCTGACTGCCTACTGACCAAGCTGATTTTGGTATCTTCCCTACCTCGTCTAAACCTGAAATTAAGCATACCCCCAAACTGGGTTCCATATTGTAGGGAAGCAGCCCCTCTAACCACCTCGATTTTTTCGAGTGCTTCCACCGGAGGTGTGTAATAGGACTCCGGATAGCCCAGTGCATCCGCGGAAATATCGTATCCATTCTGGCGCACGTTGAAATTTGAAGTGCGGTTAGGACTTAGCCCCCTACCCCCAATGCCCAATTGAAGCCCTGTCTGGTCACTTTCCCAGATATTCAGCCCGGTAATTCTTGAATACACTTGCCTGGCATTATTGGTAGCGGTATTGACGACCATTTCCTTTAAGAGAACCACCTCGCTCTTCCGACCATCGTAGATGCCGAAATTTTCCACCGATCTCAACCGGGAAACAGAAAAACTGTCGCCCGCCTTACCGTCCACTTGAATATCATCCAGGAGATTTTCAATATCCCCAATCACAAGTTCCAACCCTGCCTTATCGCCATTAACCTCCAAAGTCAATTGGGCTGTTTGCTTTCCAAGACAAAATGCCGCAATCGTTTGGCTTCCCCTAGGTACTCCTCTCAAGCGGAAGTCACCGGCTTCATTCACCTCTGCCACCAACTCAGAACCAACCAAAGCTACCTTTGGAGTTTCCAAAGGAGCTTCACCCTGAATAATGACCCTCCCCGAGAGCGTAAAGGTCTGTGCATGGGCACCGCATGCCACCCCTAGCCAAAGCGAAATCGCAAACCAGGTAATAAGGGAACAAGCAGCATGTCTACCTTGTAGGTATATGCTATGGGTAAACAACATCTTCCGTATTCGTTTTATAAGGTAAAATCCACTTTTTAGCTTTGAAGGAATCTGACTCCTTCATCAGATCAACGGTCGGATCCAGCAGTAATTGACTCGGTCGTGCGTTAAGGGTCACATACACTTCGGCACGCACCTCTGGTTTATGCACGCCCTTTTGGGCGTAATGGTCTCCGAGAAAATGGGCAAACTGAAGGATCATGTCGGGCTGCATGGCCATTTGTTTTTCCTGATGGGGGTTTAGGAATTCGCTATTGTCCACAATCCCTTCCCTGCCAGTTTGGCTATCTTTTACGTAAAATGTTGCCGTACCGGCCTTTTCCATCAGCATCACACGCCATCCAAAACGATATCCCTGCTCCGTCCAAAACAGGTTACCATCGTACAGCAAAAATCTCCAGGGAAAGAGCAACTGGAAGGCTACGTGTAATACCAATACTGCCAATACGATGCGCTCCCTCGGAGAGGTGCGATCAGCCGCAGGCAAGATACCGTCTGAGTTCCTTCCAAAATCAAAGAAAATCAGGGTGCTCCCTATCATGACAAGCGGAAAAATTCCAATTTGAAACAGCAACCCCGTAAGGGTGTGGAAAACTATAACCGTCAGATAGGCATAGATCCTGGTGGGCCGGTAAAGCAGAAAAAAAACAATCAGCGTGTCATATAGCATCCCAAACCAAGAAAAAAGATACGGGGTAATGGCCCAGGTAAATAGTGGACCGATGATGGGAATATCGTCATGGGCGGGAAGCCAGATCTTGAGAGGTAGGGCGTTTATCAGCCAATCATAATTGATCTTGGCCAAACCGGCATATACATACACAATGGCTATCTGGACCTGGAAGATTACGATTACCCATCTGGGAATCCGTGCGTGGGTATTCCAAATCGCCGGAGGTGAGGGAACGATGCAAAGCAGCGCACAGACGATGCTAACGAAATAATAATGGTTGAGATAATAGGTCAGGTCGATGAGTTCGGTGTAGGTAAAGGTCAGAAATAAAAGTACCGCAGACAGCCTAAAAACCCATTTGGTACCCAGCATCACGCCGAAAGCGGAGAGAATCATCACATAATGGATCCCATAAAGCACCGGTGCCGAGAACGGGACTACCCATCCAAAACCGTAGTACTTGAAATGAAAAACAGGATCCACATAATGGTCCTCGATCCACCCCAGCCAAATAAACCGGACGGCCCCAAATGCCATCAATAGGCCAAAAACAGCCCTAAAGACAGAAAAGGGAGTCGCCGTAACGCGCTCCCTCAACCTGATTGAGATGTTTTTTAATGAAATGGAAGGAATGATTTTCACAAATAAAGGATAAATAGAAACCTTACATACCGGTCGACGTTTCTGAAAACCCTGTCGTCAATCAGTCTCCATCCCCACTGCTAAAGGTGATGGAAATTCCCAATAAGGAAGACATATCGCTTTTAAAGAAACGGGTATGCCTTTGCAATTCGGTATGAAGCCTGTCTGCCGCCTCGGGGGAGGTTTGAATTTGCGCTGAAAGCGGCGTGTCTGTTGGAATGGCGGATAAGGCGGCCCTAACCTCTACCAACTGATTTTCGGTGGCAGTGACAAGCGCCGGCCCACCTACTACCGATTCCAGGTAATCCCGAAACCCGATACCTGCTTGCCCTTGCCGTGTTCTTCCATACCAAATATTCTCTACTGCATTTAAATGCCCGGCTATCATGGCAACCGATTTTCCGGAATAGTATGCCTCCACGAGAGCAGGTTCGGCCTGTGTCTGCCCGGGACGCAGCCCGAGGGGCAATCCCAATTTGAAGTTCTTCAGGCCTTCAAAACTCTTTACGAATTCATTGTAAAGCATGGACGTACTGCTTCCCACATCCGTTCCTTTGTTTTGGATAAATCCGGAAACATAGCCGTCATTCCAGGCAGTGAGGACTTCAGTTACCCGTCGGTCTATGTCTGCAACCGCCCCGGTTAAAAACGCCCCCCTTTCCTGTGCCGCAAAATCCTCGACGATTTCCGATGTGGATGCTCCACTGCCGAAAATCAAGTATTCGACGGCCAAAAAACCACGGGCATCCCGGTTAAAGTCGTTAAAGTTAGGTGAATTCACGATGGCATCTTCTATCTTTTCGGCAGATACGGGAAAGGTTCCTATCTCTTCTACCAAAGCCCTCCTGACACCTTGTGCACCAGCAGGCCCAAAGTTATAGGCGTTCGCATATTGCCAAGAGGTATAGGCTTCCTCCCAGGCATTCTGAAGGTCAACTAATGCGCTTTCGGTTGGATTTTGTACAAAGGCTTCCGCACTATTTTCCAGCGAGCCGACCTTTGACTGCAAATCCGTATACGCGGGAATTACCAGATTGCGGGCGAAATTTTCAAGCATACTCCCTCGGTCAAAGGAAGTGATCTCCGGCCCTTCCGTTTCTTCACAGGACGCAAACCCAATCAAGACCAGCATGACCACCAACACACTGGGATAAATTCGTCTAGTCATTTTTATTCAGTATTGAATTGTTTTCCTAATCACTCAATCTAGCCTAGGCAAATCACCGGCCCTGCTCGTTCACCCAGTTCTTCTCAAAATCGATGATATCTTGGTCCGTAAATTGATAGATAGCCTGTAACTGATCCATTACCTGCGAAAGCTTGGGCAATTCATTGACCGCATCCGTCACAAATTTGTACGAAGTGGGTGTTCCGTTATAGGGCGCATTGAGCAGTACCAAGATGGCATCGATCTGCGCATCGGTGATCCGCTTATGTTCCTGTGGAATCGTCCTCCACCCATGTATAAAGCCCACCGCTTCGCCATAAGCATGAAGCCCGGCGCCAATATCACTCGAAGTGGGGTTGGTCGCACTTAGCCTGCTGATTGTGGCATGACAATAGTTGATGATCGTGGCGGCATTCGCTTTTTCCCAAATCAATTTGATATCATCTATGGCTTCCAACTTTTCCGCCTGATATTCGGAACCTGCCGCAGTGGCTGCCTGAAGCTTTAAAAAGGCCGCCTTTATCTGAGAATACAGACCGTTTCCATCGTTCTTATCCCTTCTTGCGGTATAATTGGCCATAAACCGATCGCGCACGTCGGATGCCACGTTATTCGAGCTGGAGTTGGAGAATGCCGGTGTAGCGCCAAAAACCGCCAACACCTGATCCACTTCCTCAGAAGTCATATCTCCGGAAAGAAGGGTGGTGGCATGATGGTACAAGGCCGCCCCAAAAAGCCCTTTCTCGACCATCTGCTCGAGTTCAAGCCCATTCTCGTCAAAAAGGTAGCCGCCTAGTGTGCCTCCTTCACCCACAGGAACTCCGGGAGTATAGACGCTGCCGCCGCTTGCCTTAGCCAACTCATCCAGCCAAGCACCTGTTCCGGTTATCAAACCTGCGTAATAAGGGGTCGCTACTGCCTCTACACTTGGATTCCCCCCACTAAAAAGATCTTCAAGCGTTTCTTGGGTCACGGCTTCACCGATTCTTCCACGCTGCATTTCTACGGTCAAGGCAGAAAGCTGATTAAGCACGGCACGTTGCACGGTAGTGGCAGTCGTGAAATTGGCCCCATCGTAGGAAGCGGGGATCTGCAAGTCAGGACGGATATCCACACCGTTGTCCTCACAGGAAAACAACAACATGCCGGCCAATGCCACACCTGAAATACGGGAATAATAGTTGTTAAAGAAGGTTTTCATCTGTCTATAATTGATTTTTAATGGTCAGATGGAATCTCGCACGAATTACAGTCGTCCCTCTGTGTGTCGCTTGCGTCGTGCTCGATTTCATGTGTCTATAATTGTTTTTCAGTGGTTAGTTAAAATCCCTGCCTACCGGCAGGCAGGTTCGATTTCATTGGTTTGTTGAAAGATTAATAAGTTGATCGATGACTCATTCCTGTTGGTCCAACGATGCAAAGATAAAAAAAATCAATTTATTTAAACTAATTCTAAATAAAAATAGCGACTTTTTTGTACAGCCCATTTCAGGTATGCTCTAAGACAGTGCACACAAGAAACACGGGGTTTGCGAGTCCTTAGTTTATCAAAAAGCAGCACAAATAGTGAGACGTAAGATATAAGACGTAAGATGTTAGATGTGAGGCTCGGGAAACATTCGACCCTACATCGTCGCCAGCATCGAAAATACAGTGCGATCCCCTTGCCCCAGTCATTGGGAGGCTTGGAGCTGCGTGGCAATGGGGATACGGTGTAGGAGACAATCGGAATCCATCGACAGGCCGTCAACTAGTCCCAGGCCGAAGCAATCACTTTTAAGACTTAAGGTATAAGATATAAGAATGGCTGTGCTTCCCTAAATAACCTTGACTGTTTGGTTCAACGGTTCGACAGTCAGACGATTCAACAAAAAAAGGAGGTTGGCGATGCCATGCTGATCACAGTAAGGTTTAATATCCTTAGTATTACCATTGGCAATGATGTCCGAGTGATGCTTGCACCAGTTCTCCCATCTACTATAGGTATACAAGTACCTCTTTGAGGGTGGGCCGCTCCTTGATCTCAGTGATCTCCATTAGTGATGGGGTTTTATGAACAGTTCGATTTGCATTACTGTGATCCCCATCCGGACACCTCCCTTAAAGCCATGTCCGGCCAGCCAGTTGCCGTTTACAACTAATGCCGGAACGATCTTCACAGGGCTCCAGCCAGTCGCCGGGACTTCAGCCGCAGCTTTATTTGTCTGGTTTTTTCCATCCGCAATTTTTCCTAAAAATCTCTTATGTAACTATTGGACGCAAAAAAAGAAGTAATTCCCAAAATATTAAAGAACTATCAGCTTTGTTATCGCCCCTTATTCCCGTATACTTGCAAGTATATATGATTTAAGGACGCAAAACAGTCTGATTATGGATAAAATAACTGTTATCATATCGAATTTGAGGAAGGAAAAGGGCTGGTCTCAATCTGATTTGGCCAATGAGAGTGGGGTGTCCCGGGAGATGATCAGCAAATACGAAAGGGGGTTGGCCATTCCTTCTGTTGATGCTGCCAAAAAGATAGCTGATGCTTTTGGTGTTTCTCTTGACTATTTGGTCGGGGAAGGCATTAACGCCTCCTTTGATAAAACAACTCTGAAGCGATTGCAGGAAATTCAGAACATGAAGCCCGATTTCAGGGTACATCTTTTCTCAGTGATTGATTCGGTTATTCGGGATTACAAAACACAACAGGCGTATTCACAATAAAAATTGGATCATGAAGGTACTACTCGACATAAAAGACAACAAAGCCCTGCACTTGCTGGAAGTGCTCAAAGGGCCGCCATACGTGAAAACCAAACAGCTTACCGATGCCAAAGCCCAACTCATGAGCGAGATCAGGGAGGCCGTGGAAGAGATGAAGCTAATCCGGGCGGGTAAAAAGCAGGCCCGTGACGCAGAAGATTTTCTCAATGAGTTATAGTGTAAAGTCCATTGAGGTTTTTGAGCGGCAGGCCAAGAAGCTCACCAAAAAATACCCGTCCCTAAAACCGGAGCTGCTGGCCCTGGTACGGGAGCTGAAGGAAAACCCGGATCGGGGCACGGCCATTGGCAAAAGCTGCTACAAAATCCGCCTGGCTATCAAGTCCAAAGGCAGGGGCTAATCGGGCGGCGCCAGGGTGGTCACCAACTTTCTGGTGGCCGATGACACCGTTTACCTGCTCTCCATCTACGACAAGTCCGACAAAGAAACCCTCTCCGATAAAGAACTGGACGAACTCCTGCAGTTTGTCCCGGAATGGTAATGCCCCGGACGACTCTGGGATCTTTTCCCGCCACAAGCCTGGCGAGGATGCAGACAATACACTATATAATAAAAACATACTTAAAAAAATCCAAGAACTGTTCACCTCGTGCCAAATCAACACATCTTTTAAACGCTTTTTCTCGGTAGTTGAGATCCTCATACAGTTCTTTATTAATCATACAACTAATAAAATATTCTGCAAGAACCAGCAACACCTCCAAGAATCTACCCGCATCGGCAGCACATTGAAACAACTCCCCGTCAGATTCTGAATCCAAAATCTTAACCAATCCGGAGTTTTTCTCAATCACTAGTCTGTCATTGTCTTCAAATATACCTACGTAATAATAAGAAGGTGTCTCTCTTGTTTTTAACCCTAGCCTAACATCAGAAATATTAACCTTTTCCACGTTGTAAGAAGTCACTAGATCCCATAAACAGTTGGGGTATTCCTTATTGCCTACACGAATCATATTGAATCGGCTTTCCTCCTCCTGAATAAATCTTTATAAAGCCCATATACATTTAGCAAGCCAAAAATCTTGTCGCCCCCTTTTGGCCTATCGGCTCCTGTCCGAGAATGAAAAAGCTTTGTTACTTTCTGGTGGGGTGTTTTGGGAACCGCTGCTGCCACTTACCCCTGGTCTATATGGTGATGGACCAACTGGTCTCCTTTAAATTTTTGGGTAGTAGGATTTTACTCGATCCATTTATCATCCACTTTGATGTCTACATGCCGACCAGCCCTAATACTAGCCTTATTATCATCGCATAGCATATGAGGGGCATCTTCCATCATCCTGCGCCAAAAATACCTTGCGCTCCTCGGATGTTTATCAGCATTCAAATTTGATCTTGGACCGTCAGTCATAGGTATCTTTGGCGCATCTCTATAATATGCATCCGGAAACGGGTCGTATTCCTCCAATCCATCCAGGTCAACAAACCTTATTGGGTTGTTCCCCGCAAACTGGTAAGGTGTGTACCAGGGATAGTCTGCTGCCAACGGATCCACACTCAAAAACTTCGCTATGGAGGGGTTGTAGATCCTGAAACCGTAGTCGTAATGGCTCTTGGAACCCCATTCGCCGCTGCTGTCCTCCTCCTTCCCGTTGAAGCCATAAAGGTACGCACCCGCACGACCTTTCAGATTCTCCCCAACTCCCCTTCGATAACTTTTCCGTACCTGACGGCAGGTAAACTAAGAACGTTTCGCCCCTGCAGACTCCTATAAAGATAGTTTTTTCTTTCAGTTGAATAGTTTTCAGTTGCAAAAAAAGGAGGTGTGTGCGGGATCCCTTGTAAAAAACATATTCTTAAAAGAAAAAACGGAAAAAAAGATAGCCCCCAGTTTGGCTGCGTGGCCGGATGACGATGACGAACACCGCTTTACCTGTGAACATCGCCTTTGTACCAAGTGCTGTTTTGGTAGATTTCCCCTTTTACTGGTGGAGTTGCTATCCTTTCATCTTCTCCGGATCCTGCCTTGTATCAAAAAAATCTGTTATGTAGATGCAATCTTCCTCTATCCGGTAAATGATCTTAAAATTACCATCTATTAATCTTCTATGGCTTTTTTCGAGGTGCTCCAGATATTCTTCATATTGACCTACATGGGGATCGGTGGTCAGGCTGGCTGCCTTATCCAGTAATTGGTTTTTGATCTCCAATACTTTTTCTAAAGGGACCTTTTGGACCTTTAATAAAAACTGTATGGACTCCTCCAAGCTTTCAAAAGACTGGTCGGTATAAATTATTCTCATAGACCTAGCCTGTTATCCAGCTTCTTCTCGAACTCTTCCCTTGTGTAAACCCTGCCTTCCCTGATATCTTCTTCGGCTTTTAAAGCCCTTGAGGTGAGTTTTTCTTTAAGGATCGGATTTAAGCTGGACTTAACCAGTAAGGTCTTTATCGTCTCTAAAACATGAACGTCTTTCTCCTTCTCAATCAGCGCCCTTAACTCCTGTTTTATGTCTAGTTTTCCCATACCATAAAGGTAACAAATTATAGGGTTATTTAAGTTTATTTCCAACCCAAGGAATTGTGTTGCCTTACCACCTTTTTTCAGTTCCATCTATCCAGGCTTTTTGATTAGATCAGGTACTCAACTATGAAGGGGAGCTGCCCGGGGAGGTTACCCTGGAGGATAAACCGGAGTTTGAGCGCATAAAACTCATTAACCAACTCGACGAGGACGACCGCAGCACGGTATTCAAGATCATCGACACCATGCTCACCAAAAAGAAGTTCAAGGACTTCTTCCAAAAAAATGTGGCGGCTCTCTAACTTTTACAAAAAATTCAGCATTACTGCTTTTTTGACAGATTGAGCGCAATGAAAAAGCCCCTGAATACCAAAGGCTACTGGTAATTCATGATTCTTGTAGATTTAGACTGCCTGCCATGATGAATATTTCAAACCCATCACCGTCAAAAAGATAATTATAATTTGCTTTTTCGCTTTCTTCAATTGAATATTCTACCCCTAATTCCGGTAAATGGAATATTTCCGCCACGCTAATAAACTCCCACTCTTCATCTGCCCGGTCCTTGTTGACTTTGTACTTTAAGACTTCATTAAAAACCAACTTAAAATCCCTTGATTTTCCACCTTCAGAAGTTCTTAAATCAATAGTGATTGTATTCCTGCTGAAATCAAAATCAATTGACTTGATTTCAGAACCATACAACCCATTCAAGACATCTTGACTTACATTCATAGTTTTTCGTTCGCATTTATGATCTGCTGAATTTGCTCCGTGGGATCACTTGTAAATTCAATATGGGAAGTACGTATTTGGGCTGCATTAAAACCGGGCAACTTGGTTAGTCCTTTGGCTACCGCCTTGGAACCGTATTTGGAAGTAAGCTCACCTAAACCACCTCCTGCAAGGTCTCCAATAAAGCCCACAGCAAAATCCTGATAAAACTGTTCAGAATCATAACCACCGGGGTCATTTAAATAATTAGCAAAAACATCCCCTATGGCTGTTCCAGCTGCTCTACCTAATCTGCCCCCAGGTGCCTTCCAAGGTATTAAGCCCTCTAATCCTGATCGAGTAATCTGCCAGCCAATGACAGCACTGGATAAAGCCCCCAATCCGGCGGGTATGGGCAAAAAGCAAGGGAGTGGGGCGGTTTAAGGTGCGGTTGGCCGGCGGGCGGGTAAATAGCCCCGTGGACTTGCTTTTTGACGGATGGCGATGACGAACACCGTTTTACCTGTGGACGTTGTCGTTACTACAAACGTCATCTCGGGAATTTATCCTCATGGGGAAACAGCGTGGCTGATCAGTCGTAAATGTCCTTTCTGTGGCCTACTTTTCTGACATCCACTACCAGTACCTCATCGTCAATGGCATACACCACCCTATAATCACCTACCCTGATACGCCAGTTTTCAGACCCTCCCCGAAGCTTTATGGCACCGGCCGGCCTTGGGTCCCCTGACAGGGCCAATATGGCTTCGATGAGTTTGTTGTTCACCTGTTTGGGCAACTTGGACAGTTCCTTCGCAGCCGACTTGGTGACGGTTATCTCATATTGATTCATCCAGCCTGCCTTCTTCTTTCAAGGTCCTGATCACCTCGGCCAGCGGTATTTTTTCCTCGTCCCTCCTCTGCTCCGCTACCAGGTTGTCATAAAAATCCTCCCACAGTTTCCCGTGTTTTTTCAGGTCTATCTGAACAGCCACTTTCCTGTCCTTCTCATCGGTCACGTAATTTATCCCTTTCATCAGATTCATTTTTTCCTATCTAAAGGTAACGATTTATTTGTGTAATTGATTCACCTCAGCGGGTGGTGCCTCTGTACCGCCGCTTTCAGCTCTTCCAGCTGTGCTTGTTTGTATTTCTCGGTTGCCGACGGGTTTTTGTGTCCGGCAAAGACCTGGACTACCCTCAGGTCCTTGCCCCGCTTCAACAGATTGGCGATCACGCTTTGCCGTATCGTCAGGGCATTTACTTTTCTCGGACGGTAAACATCATCGTTCCGCCTGATGTGCTTCGTGATGTCTTCGGCTGTCATCAGCCCTTTCCGCTGTCCGACAACAAACGCTTGGTGACCAAAAACATGATCGTGAACTTCTTCGACCTGGCCATTAGGGATTTTAAGGCTAAACAGGCTTATTCCTCTTGAAAAACATAATCCGTAGCGAAAGACTCTACGGATTTCTTTTTATGGGGACAGCGTGCAAATCCCATAATAACCTCCCGAACCAAATACTTGGAAGAGTTACGAACAGCAGGAAAAAAAGGAATTAATTACAATAAAACCCATAAGGACTCAAGGATCCGAACTTTCTGCTTGTTGATTTTGGCAGCCTTTCAACATATTCCAAAAACTTGTCATATAATTCCGCTGGAGGCTCTGATTCATGGATATTAACTGATGGGATGTAGGCAATAAAATAACCCCAGCAATCCGTGTTGAAAACATAGGCTTTCACTACTTCACTTTCTAGGTCAGACATCTTCACATACAGCGGAGTCTTTACACCCACATATTTTATTTGTATGGGGATTTGAACTGGATATATATACAGAGTATCACTGCCTTTTATTAACCTTTCCCTTTCAATACCTTTAAACTCAAAATAAAGTTTATGATAGTATTCAGATAATTTCCTACCCTCTTCTTCATTTTCTCCAATTAAAGTTTGAAAGATCCCATCTGAATCAAACTCATATGCGTACATTATTAAAAATTCGGATTCTGCTTTTTTAAATAACCTCTTCGTTGTAAACTGCCAATAACCAACATACCCATACCACATTAGTGGTACTATTATGGAAATAATAGCCAAGGATTTCAAATATTTCTTTAAACTAAACCCCATACCGTCTATCACTTTTTGTAGTCTTTTTCCTTTTCTGAATAGGATTGCGACTTCCAATTTCCGTCAGATGTAATGTCAATTCCTCCATTTTTGTTATTTTTCTCAATAACTCCACTGAAAACTTTGACCCCGGTACTTTTACCATCAACCATAATTTCACTAAGTGCTTCTGTTGGCTTTTTACCTTCCTCACCAAGATAAATAGGTGTGTTTAGATACCAGCCTTTACCAGTTTTAATCTTTTCTGCTTCAGACTTTGAAATGGAAATTGATTCATAAATTACAGATTGGTCTCCTGTTTTAATGCTTCCGCCAATTCCGGCACCCGCTCTAATGCCAAAAACATTTTCGCCAAATTGCAAGCTACCTCCCCAGCCCCACTTAGCACCCACTGTGCTCATAGAAACTCCTATAGCTTCCATGGCATTTGAAAAAGTGGGTTTATTAAAAGCAAGACTAAACCCGGCGTCAACGCCCACTTCGGCTCCGGTAATCATCCTTGGGTTATCACTACTTTCATATAGATTTTGATTGCCCGGCCAGATAGCGGTATAGGCCTTAAACTGAGTTTTACCAATCATATCCCAGGCAGTGCCATTAGTAATCCCTATACTTCCACCATAAAAGTTTCCGATGCTGACACTAACTCCCTCTGAATAGATACTTGTAGAATTCCAATATTCCAATCCATCGAGATCAATCCCATCAATTGGACGGTTAGAAGCAAACTGATAGGGAGTCAACATGGGGTAGCTCTTCGTAAGGGGATCCACACTCAAAAACTTCGCTATGGAGGGGTTATAGATTCTGAAACCATAGTCGTAATGGCTCCTGGAACCCCATTCGCCGTTGCCGTCCTCCTCCTTGCCGTTGAAGCCATATCGGTACGCACTGTCCTGCACGCTACGACCATCCATGGCAAGTCCAAACGGATAATAGTCCGTGGTGTTGATCAAAGAGGTCCAAGTTGAATCTTGATTCAAGTGGATATTATCACTTACGACCGCAAGGACGTTCCCTAGATGGTTCGACAGCTCGTACTTCTTACCACCCAAGCTCCTATATCCAGTTTTCGAAGCGTAATTAACCAAACCAAGTCTTGAACTGCCGTAAATCGACTGTTCTTCAAGCTCTTGACCCTTATAGACGGCCATTACATTACCCGAAGCATCCCTCGCATATACCGTGGTATCTGTTGCAGTGATCTTGGCGATACGGTTTCCGGAAGCATCATACCTAAAGTGAACCTCGGTATTATCATCCTTAACAACCTTGCGTACCTTACCGTAAGGTGTCCACTCGATATTCGTAATACCTTCCTCCTCATCGAAATTCTCCCGCACGGCCTGGCCCCTCGCTAAAATGATCCTAAGGGATCATTTCTTAACGCTCGGTCCTCGATCTCGTCATAGGTGTAATTTTCGTCCTCCGATCCGTCGACGTTCTTCAGCTTGTTGCTAAAGGCGTAATATTCATATGTCAAATCATCCTGGACCGCCGTTTGCGAGTCAGTACGTTATAAAGTTAGAATTATTAAGATAAAAAACAGTAAAGATTAATAAAGACTATAGGCGTACCAGTTGTTTGACCCAATCAACAATCCGCTTTCTTGAATGTTCAATAGAGGTGTTTAAAATCGAAAATTGTTTTTATTTTAATTTACTCGCATTCAAGCAAGTAGGAATCTTAACGTCGGTCGGGAATAAGTTCTGTTGCACTATGGCTTAATTATGTCTATATTAATATTTAAGGTGTCACTTATTTTTTGATTATTAAATTCCTTTAAGGAAATATTATTCATTATTTTTATATGAATTTGAGAGGGTTTAGGATCTTTTATTACATATTCAAAAAGAGGTATACGACCTCCTTTGTTAACTCTAGTATTTGCTGTGTCGTTGTCAACTATAAATGTCAAGTCGGTAAATTCATCGTCAACTAATAAAGTTTGGACTTCAATTTTCAAAGTATCCATGAAAGTTACCCCTCCTTTGTTATGTATAATCGCATACAATGATTTCCCCTCCTCGCTGGTAATTTTCTTATTCAAGGAATCAAATTCAATACGGTATCTAAGGTTACCCTTAACGTCAAAAAGTCCATATGCTTCAATATTCCCATTTGGATAATAATAAGCGATACTTTCTATGACAACACCGTTTTCGTACTTACCAGTTACTTCCATATTTCCATTAGGATAGAATGAGGAAAAATCCCCATTCTTTCTTCCTAAGCTATCCACCCCAAAGTTGCTCTTGATATTTCCATTGGGATAAAAATTTTGTAATTGGTTTTCTTTATTCTTATCTCCATCCGTTTTGCTACTGCAAGATAATAATAAGGAACAAAATATTATAAAATGAAATCTCATACTGCTAATTGATACAGGTTTCTTATTCATTAACTCGTATTGTGTCGAACTCAGTGTGATGCCTCTGCGGTCTATCCATTTCTAAGGTGTCTCCGCAGACTACGCAAACTTTCATATATTTGTAATTTCCTATGTTAGGAGTTTGAGATTTTGGACTATGAGTCTTAGTTGTTAAATCGTTAATTCCCGTATAAATGTTCGATATTGTACTAGCAACTTCTTCAACTTCAAGCGTAGTGGGTCCTCCCGGACCAAACTTAGTTGAAGTTATATAGGTATAGAGGACTGAAATATCCACATTGTCTACCGGGTTCCTTGCTGATATAGTAGGAGATCCGCTAGCCCCTTCCGCATAAAAATGAATCCCCCCCGGTTGTGATCCTCCCCCGGAACCCTCTATGTCAAAATCCAACCAGCCTGAAACATTTTCCCACAAAGACTCCCAAAAACCTTTTTCAGTATGTTGAAGCATTTGCTGCTCTTTTACTATTTTAAAAATTTCATTGTGATCTGAGTCAAAAACTGTCAAAACATTTGGATTGGATTCATTCCAGTTAAAGGTTCCTGCGTTTACTGCTCCTTTGTATTCAATTTCAGCCCAGTTTCCAGCTGGCCGTGACTTATTTATTGAAGACAATGCCAACTGTTGGGAACGATCGACGTCACCAGTATTCCATGCTCGTTGTATCTCGTTGAGAAACCATGGGCTATTTATTACGATTTCCGCTTCTAAACCATCCCTGTCTATCGCAGCAATTGGTGTGTTTGAGGCGAATTGGTAAGGAGTGAGGTACGGATAAGTCGCAAACAACGGATCCACACTCAAAAACTTCGCTATCGTTGGATTGTAGATCCTGAAACCGTAGTCGTAGTTGTTCTGTCCGCCCCATTCCCCGCCTGCGTCGAGTTCCTTTCCGTTGAACCCATAACGGGACGTACTATCCTGCACGCTACGACCATCCATCGCCAAACCGAACGGATAATAGTCCGTGGTATTGATCAGCGAGGTCCAAGTCGAATCCTGGTTCAAGTGGATATTGTCTGAGACTACAGCTAATACGTTCCCCAGGTGGTTGGAAAGTTCATACTTTTTACCTCCCAAACTCCTATATCCAGTTTTGGAAGCGTAGTTAACCAATCCAAGCCTTGAGCTACCGTATATCGACTGTTCTTCAAGATTATTTCCCTTATAAACTGCCATTACATTACCCGAGGCATCTCTGGCATATACCGTGGTATCAGTAGCGGTGATCTTTGCTATGCGGTTCCCAGAGGCATCGTACCTGAAGTGAACTTCCGAGTTATCGTCTTTTACTACCTTTCTTACTTTTCCGTACGGAGTCCACTCGATGTTCGTAATACCTTCCTCTGTATCTGCTATTAGGTTGCCGATCTCGTCATACGTGTAGTTTTCATCCTCAGATCCGTCTACATTCTTGAGTTTATTACTGAACGCATAGTATTCATATGTCAAATCATCACGGAGAGACGTATTCTCTCCTCTTCGCTGTAAAGTTAAGCGCCCCCACATCCCGGCCCCTCGCTAAATTCATACTAAGGTATGAATTTTTTACGCTCGGTCCTCATTAGGATCATAAGTATAGTCAGCATCGTATTTCTTAGCTCCGGAAGTTCTCGCCGCATAGCCAGCAGGACCGTATTCGCTTAGGCTTCTCGCCTGTACAATACGATGAAGCTGATCGTAGCCGTAGACCATCCCCTGCATTCTATTTCCACCCAATCCCGGAAGGTTCGTGCTCATCCAGCTGATATTGCCGTTGTACAAGCCCTGCGCCGCCGTGGTGCCACGGATATCTTTATACGCATCCCATAAATTATCCCTACCGTCAGATACGGACACATTGGGGTTGATGGGTTTGTAGTCCCCCTCATAATACCCCAGCGCAAAGGCAAAGGCATCTCCGCCCGTGCGGAAGGTACCCAACCCGTCATCCCCCGGATCTCCCGCATAGGGTAGGTTTACGCCTTTCAGCCAACCAAAACAATTACGCCCCCGACTGCCCACCCTACAGCCTGGCCCAAGCCTAAAAATGCCCACTGGGCATTTTCTTAACGGCTCGTCCCCCTGTACGTTGTATTCTCCCAGTTCCACTCGTGCCAATGGCCCATGGGGATAATAATAATAGGAGGCATCACGGTTCCACACCAGCCCATCAGTACTGGTATGCACTTCCTCTAATCTGTTGTCGGCGTCGTAGCGGTAGCGGTGGATCAACTGGTCGGGATAGCCGGACTGGTAATGCACCTGGTTGACATTGCCGCTGACCAGGTCATAGACATACTCCGTTCGCTTTGATCCGATGCCCGGAAGGTCCTGGAGAAGTGCTTTTCCCACCCTGCATCCCGGCTCCTCCCTAAAATGATCCAAAGGGATCATTTCTTAACGGTCGGTCCTCGTGGGCGTCATAACTATAATAAGTGAAAACCGTATAAACCGCATCCCGCTCCACCATCGCCGTCCACGAAACCCGGCTGCGCAGGTAATCCTGCGAGAAGGTGGGGTCACGGGGTATGCCGGGACGGTCGTAGGCCGTCAGCGTCACGTCCCCGCAGCCGTAGGTACCGCAGTCCGGAAAGACGGCGTCCTCCAGCAGGGCCTGAAGCGCCTCGGCGGATTCCGTCGCCGTGATCTCCCCGGTCTCCGTCACCCGGCCCTGCCGGTCGTAGCGGGTATAGCTGTACTTGTCGCCGGCCGCCTGTTTGGCGTTCTGGGACAGGCGCAGCTGCCCCGCCCGGTTATACTAGAAACGGCTCCCGCCCCCGTCCGGACTCTCCTGCCACACCAGCTGGTTGCGGCTGTTGTAGCGGTAGCGCGTTTCCAGCCGGTGATACGGATGGATGGCCGTGCCGTTCTTCACCGAGGTGATCTGTCCCTCACTCAGCGGCTGCACACCTGCCGGCGGTATCGTCTGCACCAGGTTCCCGGCCTGGTCGTAGTAGTACAGGGTATAGTGATACTCTTTGGGAATATAGGTATAGGAAAGGGACTCCGCCGTCAGGTCCAGGCAGTTCCTCTCAAAGTTGGCATAGTACTCCCCTATCCGGCGCTCCATCATGGATGCCGCCGCCAGCTCCCTCAGCGAGGATGCCCGCGCCGCCCTGTCCGCCTGGCAGGAGTCCAGTACCGCCTCCCAGTCGGGGGTGAACACAAAGACACTGTTAAATTCAGACAACAAATCAATGCCACTTTTGTGACTCATTTGTGACTACCCCAAAGAAAAAGCCCTGTAAAACTGATTTACAGGGCTTTAATAATACATTAGTAGAGAGTGGGGGATTCGAACCCCCGGTACGCTTTGACACGTACGACAGTTTAGCAAACTGCTG
This sequence comes from Lunatimonas salinarum, assembly GCF_017811155.1. Lineage (GTDB taxonomy): Bacteria > Bacteroidota > Bacteroidia > Cytophagales > Cyclobacteriaceae > Lunatimonas > Lunatimonas salinarum. The sequence continues at coordinate 41,667 of NZ_JACVCV010000002.1, forward strand.
GTTTAAGCCACTCACCCAACTCTCTGAAAATTCGGATTTGCGCGCTTAAGCGTTGCAAATATAAACCAATAATCGGCACTTAAACAAAAGCACCCTCCAATAAATTTCGGGATTAGCAATGGCTTTTTTTACCTCAATAGATAAACTTCTGTACCTCAGCAGGGATTTTGAGCTCAAAAAATCCCTGACCTCCCCTACACCGGTTCATTTTTACGGAAAAAATCCCGCACAAAGGCCAATAACTGATTTGGGGTCATCTTATCGCTGTTTTCTATGGCAACCCAAGCAGACCGAAAAGCCTTGTTTTCCTTAAGTCGGTTTCTAAGCTGCTCCTTGGCCTTGCCGGGACCGAAAATAAACACTTCCTTGTACCGAACCAGTTCCTGCTCCAACTGCTTTAGGTATTCTGTGGTCTCCTGCTGCTCGGTTTGGTGCTTGCGATACTCGTTATTGGATGTATGCTCGTGATTGGGCGTAAAGCGGGTGGTGTCATTGCCCTCTCCCTCTTCCCGCCGTCCCTTAGCCAGCGGTGAAGTGATGCGCTCCATTTCCCAAGCCTCTCCACCTGCATATCCAATCAAAATGGCTTGTCCATAATCTACCCATACTCCCAGTTGCGCTGCTTTTTCCATGGTCATCTTTTTTGTTTTATCGTAATCGGCATACCCAAGATACAGACTTTATCCATAAATGTAAAATCCCTTTTTAAATCCGGGCCTATTCGGTTTATTTGTAGCCAAACAACCCGTTTCCATGAAGATTATCGCCATCGGCAGAAACTATGCCGCCCACATAGAAGAACTTAACAACGAACGGCCGTCCGAACCGGTTGTGTTTATGAAACCGGATACGGCCCTGCTCAAAAACGGCGCACCGTTTTACCACCCGGAGTTTTCCGAAGACATCCACCACGAGGTCGAACTGGTACTGAAAATCAACCGGGAAGGAAAATATATTAAAAAGGAATTTGCACACAAGTACTACGATGAAATCGGATTGGGCATTGACTTTACGGCCCGGGATCTACAGCAGAAATGTAAGCAAAAAGGCCTACCCTGGGAGATCGCCAAGGCCTTCAACGGCTCCGCACCCATTGGAGACTTCCTGCCGGTGAGTGAGTTTCCAGACCAATCCAATATCAATTTTCACCTGAATATCAACGGCGAAACCCGCCAGAAAGGCAACACCTCCCTCCTACTGTTTGACTTTGGCGTGATCATCGAATACGTATCCCAGTTCTTTACCCTCAAAACAGGCGACCTCATATTTACGGGCACACCTGCCGGCGTGGGCAAGGTGGCCGTCGGGGATCACCTGGAAGGATTTATTGAAGGGAAAAAGATGTTGGATGTCGAAGTTAAGTAACCAAAACCTCTGGGCCTTGCTCCTTGGTATATTGACACAGGTATCCCTATATGCTCAGGTGCAGCAGGGTTATTTTACCTTTCCGATCAAGCCCGGGGAACGAAATTTTCTGGCCGGCACCATGGGGGAAATCCGCCCCAACCACTTCCACAGCGGCATAGACATCAAAACAGAAGGCAGGCAGGGTCTGCCCGTATTTGCTGCGGCAGACGGATACGTATACCGCATGAAAATCTCCTCCTTTGGGTATGGCAATGTGCTTTACGTCAAACATCCCAGTGGTAATACCACCGTGTATGCCCACCTGCGGGAGTTTGCGCCATCCATCGCAGACTATATGCGGGAGAGGATGTATGCTGAACGAAAAAACGAGCTGGAATACTTCCCGGAAGCACGGGAAATTCCGGTAAAAAAAGGCGAAATAATCGCCTATTCCGGCAATACAGGCTCCTCCATGGGGCCACACCTGCACTTTGAGATACGGGACTCCCTGGACAGGGCGTTGAATCCCCTTCATTTCGGGTTTAGCGAAATCATCGACCGCACCCCCCCTTTTGCGCAAAGGATTGCAATCACCCCCCTAGACCAACACAGCCGGGTACAGGGCATCTATGCCCGCAAAGAGTTTCCGCTCATACAAGCAGGAGAGGCCTTTTACCTGGTCTCTCCCGTTTCGGTCAGCGGCAAGGTAGGCATAGAAGTACTGGCCTACGATCAACTCGACGACATGTATAACCGTAACGGTTTTCCCACCTATGAGGTATTTGAGGCAGAACGCCGCATCTTTCGCAGCACGGTCAACCCCATCGACTTCTCCATAGGGCGATACATTCTTTCCCATACCTATCGAAACCAGTACACCCGTCTGTACAAGCTCCCAAACAACCGGTTTCCCTTCTACGAGCCGGACAGTGCCTGGGCCGGGGCGATACAGGTAACGCCTCATCAGGAGCGGGAATTTCGCATCAATATGCGCGACACCTACGAAAACGTACGAACGCTGCACCTGACCCTGACGGGTGAGGCAGCTTTAGAGAGGCTACACGTACCCAACACCACATCGGGTACCACATCCATTGCCTATGAAGGTAACCTATTGCTTGTTCACGACAATGCAAAAGTAGCTGGTGATTTTGCCACTTTCCACGTTAACGGCTATCAAATGGAGATGCCCTACGCATACCGCGATGCCAACAAACGGACCTATATCTGGGACATGTCCTTGGGCAGGCCCGACTCGGTGGCTCTCTGCTCCCATACCGTGTACCCGCAGGTAAACGCCTTGGTGAAGGTAGACACGGAAACGTTGTATGCCGATGATTATTGCGAAATCATTTTTGACGAAAAATCCCTGCTCGATGATCTTTACCTGCGGGTAAACCATCTTCGGGATGATACCGTTCCGGGCATCGTGATCAATGACCCCAGAGAATATCTGAGAGAGCCCATACGTATAACGTTCTCTCCGAAGGCCTACAGAGGAGATCGATCTCATACCCAAGTATATCTGCGCCATGAAAACGGCCGCCTAAGCTTTCAGGGAGGACAGTGGGAAGGTGACAAAATGCGGTTTACCACCCGTAGTTTAGGCACCTTTGTGCTGGCTACGGACTCCGTGCCTCCCCTCATTCAGCCCATGCGGGTAAGCGCTTCAGAGATACGCTTTACCATCCGTGACGGAATGTCCGGCATACGGGACTTTGAGGCTTATGTGGACGGGGAATGGGTCTTGATGCGCTACGAACACAAACAATCCATGATCTGGTCAGAAAAAAAATCCAACGAACCCTTTAACGGAGAAGTATTGGTAAAAGTACGGGACATGGCAAATAACGAGGCCATTTATAGGGGAAAAATTTAATTTATTGCGATATTTATGGCCCTAACCGAAACGACAAACCTAAACCTATAAAAATATGGCAATAGAAGTAGGTCAACAAGCACCGGATTTTGAAACAAAAGACCAAAATGGAAATACGGTCCGGCTCAGTGATTTCAAAGGCAAAAAGGTAATCCTCTATTTTTACCCCAAAGACAATACCCCCGGCTGTACCGCACAGGCCTGCGATCTTCGCGATAACTACGAGGCGCTTCAAAAAGCCGGCTATGTGGTACTTGGCGTAAGCTCCGACTCGGAAAATTCCCATCAAAAATTTATCCAAAAATACGAACTTCCCTTCTCGCTACTGGCCGATGAAGACAAGTCTGTGCACGAAAAATACGGTACCTGGGTAGAAAAATCCATGTATGGACGAACCTACATGGGAACAGCCAGGACGACCTTCGTGATTGACGAAAATGGAAACATCGCTCAGATCATCGACAAAGTAAAAACCAAAGAACACACCAATCAAATAATCAATTAATTCCTATTCATGGAAAAGCTTTCAACTGAACAATTAGAAAACATCTGTTCACAGGTGCGCAGGGATATCCTGCGTATGGTACACGGGGTAAATTCCGGGCACCCCGGGGCCTCGTTGGGCTGCACGGAATTTTTCGTAGCCCTGTATTTCCATCAGATGGAACACAATAACGACTTTCAGATGGACGGGGTGGGTGAAGACCTGTTCTTTCTATCAAATGGCCACATCTCACCGGTTTGGTATAGCGTGCTGGCTCGGTCCGGGTACTTTTCTACTGAAGAACTCGCTACCTTCCGAAAAATCAACAGTAGATTACAGGGACACCCTGCTACCCACGAGCATCTACCGGGCATTCGAATTGCCTCCGGTTCCTTGGGGCAAGGTTTGTCCGTCGCTATAGGCGCTGCGCTATCGAAAAAACTGAACGGTGATAACCACACCGTATATGCCCTCATGGGTGATGGCGAACAGCAGGAAGGTCAGGTTTGGGAAGCCGCCATGGCCGCCCCCCACCACGAAGTGGACAACCTGATCGCCACCATCGACCTGAACCGTCAACAAATAGACGGCCCCACGGAAAAAATCATGAACCTGCTGGATCTAAAAGCCAAGTGGGAAGCATTCGGCTGGCAGGTCATCGAAACCAAAGAAGGTAACAACATGGCAGCCGTCCTTGCCGGACTGGAAAAGGCGAAAAGCCTCCTGGGTAACGGCAAACCTGTCCTGAATCTGCTGCATACCGAAATGGGCTATGGTGTGGACTTCATGGTGGGAACCCACAAGTGGCACGGCGTAGCTCCCAACGACGAGCAGTTGGCGTCGGCATTGGGTCAATTGGAAGAAACCCTGGGAGATTACTAAGCAGATCAGCCACTCACTTGAAGGGCTGACAAAAAGAAACAGATCATGGAAAAGACATTGGATTTAAAATTCACATATACTGAAAAGAAAGACACCCGATCCGGTTTTGGAGACGGTTTTTTGGAAGTGGGGCGTAAAAACCCGAACGTGGTAGGCCTGTGTGCCGACCTTATCGGCTCGTTAAAGATGGGAGCTTTTCAAAAGGAGTTCCCAGACAGGTTCTTTCAGGTGGGCATTGCTGAAGCGAACATGATGGGTATAGCCGCGGGAATGACCATCGGCGGCAAAATCCCCTACACCGGCACCTTTGCCAACTTCTCCACCGGAAGAGTGTACGATCAGATACGGCAATCCATCGCGTATTCGGATAAAAACGTCAAGATATGCGCCTCCCATGCAGGCCTTACGCTTGGTGAAGACGGTGCTACCCACCAAATATTAGAGGACGTGGGCATGATGAAAATGCTACCCCACATGACCGTCATCAATCCCTGTGATTACAATCAGACCAAGGCTGCGACCATCGCCATTGCAGACCACGAAGGCCCCGTTTATCTCCGTTTTGGACGTCCCAGCTGGCCTATTTTCACACCGGCCGACCAAAAGTTTGAAATCGGCAAAGCCTGGAAAATGATCGACGGAAAAGACGTAACCATCTTCGCTACCGGGCACCTGGTATGGGAGGCTGTGGTAGCAGAAGCCATGCTAAGAGAAGAAGGCATATCCGCCGAAGTGATCAACATCCACACGATCAAGCCGCTCGACACCGAAGCGATCTTGGAATCCGTAGCAAAAACGGGCTGCGCGGTCTCCGCAGAAGAACATCAGTATAACGGAGGTTTGGGAGACAGCATTGCCCAGACGCTAAGCCGAAATCAACCCGCTCCCTTGGAATTCATCGGCGTGGATGACTCCTTTGGCGAGTCCGGCACCCCTACCGAGTTGTTGGAAAAATACGGTCTGAATGCCGCCAACATCGTGAAGGCTGCCAAAAAGGCCATCGCACGAAAATAACCTACAAAGGCTCAATCCCTTGGATCGATCTAGATCCAAGGGATTTTTTTTGACTGAGAGAACAATTTTTTGCTGAATTTCCTGTTAATTTAATGGAATAAAGAAGCCTAACTCAAACTTAAACCGTCTGATTACCCAAGGGCTCTGCACGGCCTATACCAAACCGACACCAATGATTCCGAACCTCCACCGTTATTGCGCCGGCAAACTTACCTGGTTGCTCTTCCTGCTTACCTCCACTCCTGCCTTTACCCAACAGTTGAATTGGAATTCCAATGCCCAGGGATTTGAGTTGACCGAAAACGGTAAAACCCGATTTTTCTATCAAACCGCCATCAAGGCCAAAGACGGGAAATACCCGCGAGCCAATTACATCCACCCCCTTTATGATTTAAATGGAGAAGTAATCACCGAAGATTTTCCAGACGACCACCTGCATCACCGGGGGATTTTTTGGACCTGGCACCAGCTTTACGTAGACGGTAAGCGGGTGGCAGATCCTTGGATCAGTGAAGGCATCACTTGGGACGTGCAGCAGGTGACACCACAGTATATCGATTCGGATCGAGCAGCGTTGGAAGCGGTCATCACATGGAACGTGGCCGGCAAGGATGTGGTGGAGGAATTGCTGAACCTGCATTACGAGCGCGTAGATCCGGAACTGTATAAACTGACCATCGACGTCCAACTCAAGCCGCTTGCCAAAAATGTGCAAATAGGTGGCTCCGAAGACCCAAAGGGATATGGCGGTTTCTCTCCAAGAATAAAACTGAGCGAGACCACCGGATTTTACGACCAACATGGTGTGGTGGTTCCGAATGAACTCCCTGTGGCAGCAGGCCCGTGGATTAATATTACCCAAGGGGGGCCGGAAGACCCCGGTGTGGTGATTATCGGGGAGCCTGATAAACTGCCCTCCTACCAAGGATGGATCTTGCGTAAGAAGAACAGCATGCAGAATATGGCCTTTCCGGGAAGGGAACCCCTCGCCCTGCCCAACAAGGAACCTTATCTTCACTTCAGAAACCAATTGCTGGTCCATCAGGGACTCCAAACGGCTGAGATTGAGCTCTTCTATCAAGACTTTTTGCGCACAGATAAGCGCTCCGGTCAAGCCTTCGTGGATTGAATCACCCGAAAGGTCAGGTTGATGCGCGGGAGGGATACGCGTTTTGCTTTAGGAAGCTGATGCTCCCAATAGCGCTGGCTTTCACCCTTCATTAGCAAAAGACTGCCGGATGCAAGCATCAGGTCTATCTTAATGGATTTATTTTCGTAGTATCGAAATTGAAACCTGCGTTCAGCACCTAGACTGACCGAGGCAATAATCGGCGTACTGCCCAGAACTTTTTCGTTATCCCGGTGCCAGCCCATGCTATCGGCACCATTCCGATAATAATTGAGCAGCACATGGGTAAAGGTCGTTTGTGCCAGGGTATCCAGCCGCTTTTTCAGCTGCGCTAACAGCTCAGTGAAGGGCAAGGATTGCATCGTAATGCCGGAATAGCCATAGGGTATGGAAGGGTCCCCGTACAGTGCGGTCAATCTAGGCTGCATGACCCGCCTGCCAAACATCCAAATTTCCTCCTGATTCCAATGAATATTCGATTTTAGCGCCAAAAAAAACCGATTACTTTCCTCCTTTGTCAAAAAGGAAGGATCATAATAAGCTTCGCCCCGATAGGGAAGCAAATTTTGAAGTACATGGGGAGTTATGCTATTCATAGGCATGTTGGGATAACACATGTAAGCCCATCCGAGTTTAAAAAAACGAGATTTCCCCCTGCTTACGATACCTTCCTTGCCATTCTATCCCTATTTTTGCAAAAAAGTATCATGCCTTCCTCCCGGATTTTCCATTTTGAAAAAACATTTGAGATTCTTTCTTTTCAAGTAGACCCCCGTGGAAAGCTCCGATGGAGCGCACTCGGTGACCTATTTCAGGAAGTAGCCTGGCAACATGCAGACAGCGGGAATTTCGGCCAAAAGCTGTTTGACATGGGCTACCATTGGGTATTGTCCCGCCTCCACATGGACGTGCAGCAGTTGCCCCATTGGGGAGACATCATTCAACTAAAAACGGCTTCTAGAGGTATTGAGGGACTATTTGCCCTGAGGGAGTTTGAAATGACGGACTCCTCCGGTGCGGTTTTGGCGTGCGGCATGTCCTCTTGGCTTCTGTTGGATAGCCAAAGCAAGCGACCAAAAAGACCCAATCAGTTTCTTCCAGCGGATCTATTTCCCGAAGTCGCCAAGGGAACCCTTCTCCCTGCCAAACTGCCTACGCCCAGCGAAACCTCCAATCCGAAAATTTTTACCGTACAACCCTCTGATCTGGACATGAACAACCACGTGAACAACGTCACCTATATCCGATGGATCGAAGACTATTGCCTAAGCAACAGCCTGCCCTACGGGAAGCTGGAGATCAATTTTTTGGCCGAGGCCGTTTTGCATCAGGATGTGGAAGTAACTGCCCATAATTCCGAAGCGGGATCGATCCTGGTTGGTAAGGTAACTAATACTCCCATTTTTTTGGCCCGAACCAGCGGATAAATCGGGCTTTAACCTCCGTTCTACAGACCTTTAACCAACGGTAAACAGAAAATACCGACCAAGTTGGCAATGTTTACCCTGGAATAGGGAGAGATTAGTATACATTTTGCTATTTTTAAGAGAAGGACAAAACTACCATTGCCTTTTTTGAATAAAAATACGCCGTCCTAGCGGTGTAAAACCTACCTGACGGTTTGGAACCGTCAGGCAGGTGAACCTTTAAAAATCAATTATAGACACATGAAATCGAGCACGACGCAAGCGACACACAGAGGGACGACTGTAATTCGTGCGAGATTCCATCTGACCATTAAGAATCAATTATAGACAGATGAAAGCATCCGACCTATTTATCAAAGCCCTGGAGAACGAGGGAGTGGAATACATTTTTGGTGTACCGGGAGAAGAAAACCTTGACTTTCTGGAATCGCTGAGTAATTCAACCATCAAGTTAATCGTCACCCGCCACGAGCAAGGTGCCGGTTTTATGGCAGCCACCTATGGACGGCTCACCGGCAAACCCGGCGTATGCCTATCCACCCTCGGCCCCGGAGCCACCAATTTGGTCACCCCCGCCGCCTACGCCCAGCTAGGGGCTATGCCCATGATGATGATAACCGGACAGAAGCCCATTAAAAAAAGTAAACAGGCCCGCTTTCAGATCATCGACGTGGTGGACATGATGCGCCCACTGACCAAGTACACCAAGCAGATCGTCAACAGTAACGTCATCGCATCGCAAATCAGGGAAGCATTTCGCCTAGCCACTGAGGAACGTCCGGGAGCGGTCCATTTGGAATTTCCAGAGGACATTGCCCAGGAGGATTGCACGGAAGAGCTCTTTGATGTGGTAGATTATATCATGCCCAAAGCAGACAGCAAAGCCATCGATGCAGCGGTCAAGATGATCGAGGAGGCCAAAAACCCCCTCCTCCTCATAGGGGCGGGTGCCAATCGCAAAATTACCTGCCAGGCCTTGGCTCGCTTCGTAGACGAGACCGGCATCTACTTTTTTACCACTCAAATGGGCAAGGGAGTCATCGATGAACGCCACAAGAGGTACCTAGGCACTGCCGCTCTTTCCAGCAATGACTTTGTGCATGCCGCCATAGACGAGGCGGATTTGATCATCAATGTGGGACACGATGTGATCGAGAAGCCACCCTTTTTCATGAAAAAAGGTGGAAAAAAGGTCATTCACGTAAATTTTGCACCAGCCGAGGTGGATCCGGTATATTTCCCTCAGCTGAATGTAGTGGGCGATATTACCAGTTCGGTCAACCTTCTGGCCGATGAGCTTAAACCCCAGTCTCATTGGGATTTTTCCTTTTATGCCAAAGTGCGCGAAGAGGTACGTGGCCACTTAAGCACCTACTTTAAGGATGAGCGCTTCCCCATGCTTCCACAGCGATTGGTACATATTTTACGGGAAAATCTGGGCGACAAAGATGTAATCACACTTGATAATGGCATCTATAAAATCTGGTTTGCCCGCAACTACACTTGCTATCAACCCAATACCCTCTTGCTGGACAATGCATTGGCCTCCATGGGTGCCGGACTGCCCTCAGCGATGACCGTAAACCTGCTCTATCCCGACAGAAAAGTGGTGGCTGTCTGTGGAGATGGGGGCTTCATGATGAACTCCCAGGAACTGGAAACGGCCGTGCGGCTAAAACTAAATCTGACGGTAATCATCCTCAACGACTCGGCCTACGGCATGATTAAGTGGAAGCAGCAAGATATGGGCTTCCGCGATTTTGGCCTGGACTACCAAAACCCCAACTTTGTGAAGTACGCCGAAAGCTACGGTGCACATGGATATAGGCCGGAAAGCGACGCCGATTTCATTCAAATCCTGAACCAATCCCTGCAAAGCGATGGCGTCCACGTCATCGATTTACCGGTGGACTATTCGCTAAACCACCCCATTTTGAACGTAAAATTGAAGCAAAAAACATCAGAACTATGAGCAATATGTTAAAAGTAACCTCCCCCTATGACCATCACCTCATCCGGGAACTCCCGATGATCGATGGCCGGGAGTTGGAAGCTACCATTCACACCGCCTATACCTTATTTACAGATACCTCCTCTTGGATTCCCGCCCACAGGCGGATAGCCCTACTCGAAAAAGTACGTGAAATCATGGAATCACGCGTGGAGGAACTTACCAAACTAGCCGCTGAAGAAGGCGGCAAGCCCTATCAGGATTCCAAAGTGGAAGTCCTGCGGGCCATAAATGGGGTGAAGATAGCCACCGAAGAAATCGCCCAACTAGCTGGAAAACAGATCCCTATGGGCCTGACGGAGGCATCTTCAAATCGTATCGCCTTTACCATGCGGGAACCCATTGGCGTGGTGGCATCCATTTCCGCTTTTAACCACCCCCTTAACCTGATCGTCCATCAGACTATTACGGCATTTGCGGCAGGATGTCCGGTGATTGTCAAACCCGCGGGAACTACCCCTCTTTCCTGCCTAGCCCTAATGGAAATCCTGGACGAAGCCGGCATTCCCGAAGGCTGGGTCCAATCCATCATTTGCGATAATGAGCTTGCCGAAAAACTCGCCACCGACAAACGGATCAACTACCTTTCCTTTATCGGATCCGCAAAGGTCGGCTGGTACCTAAAGTCGAAATTGGCTCCGGGCACGCGCTGTGCACTGGAGCACGGAGGTGCCGCCCCGGTTATTGTTGAAGACGATGTGGAGGTAGAAGCCATCGTGCCTCCACTGGTGAAAGGAGGGTTCTATCACGCGGGTCAGGTCTGCGTGTCTGTTCAGAAAGTGTTTGTTCAGGAATCTCTCGCGAAGAGCGTGGCGGAGAAAATGGCAGAACACGCCCAAAAGCTAAAGGTAGGAGATCCCCTCGACAAGGATACGGAAGTGGGACCGCTAATCAAGACTTCCGAAGTAGACCGCGTAAATGAATGGGTTAACGAAGCCGTGTCCAAAGGGGCCGAATTACTTTGCGGGGGCAAAAAAATCGGAGACACCTGCTACGAACCTACCGTCCTGTTCAACCCGCCCCACGATGCCCACGTATCCACAGAGGAAATATTTGGACCTGTGGTATGCGTCTACTCTTACAAGGATCGCGAGGAAGCCATCCGCTTGGCCAACAGCCTGGATTACCACTTTCAAGCTGCGGTATTTACGAAAGATATCGATATTGCCATGGATACCGTTCGAAAACTAAACGCAACCGCGGTCATGGTCAACGACCACACCGCTTTCCGCGTGGATTGGATGCCCTTTGGGGGCCGGGATGCCTCTGGGGAAGGCCTGGGCGGCATACCCTATTCCATGCATGAGATGACGAGGGACAAGCTTATGGTGATCAAAAGTAAGCTGTTGCCTTAGAGCAAACCCGTTCTTCCCGGCCATTACCTATGGCCGGGAATTTTTTAGCCTTGCATAAATGGAAAAAGAACCACATTTCTTTAGATTAGCGGACGAATATCCGGCACTTTGGAAAATCAACGCAAATCCGACCATTGCCCCAATTGTGGGTGTAACCTGCCCAATCAGGAGAATTTCTGTCCGGCGTGTGGGCAAGAAAACAAGGACCATAAAGTCCCCTTCTTCGTCTTCCTAAAAGACTTCTTTGAAAGTACCCTCGCCTTGGAAAGCACTTTTTTCAGGACATTGATCCCATTCTTTACCAATCCTGGACACCTCACCCGAGCCTTTGTGAGCGGTAAACGAAAAAAATACACCCACCCAATCAAACTTTACCTGATCTGTTCACTGCTCTATTTTTTTGTGATCGGACAGTTGATTCCATCCGACCTAATCGACCGGATACTCATTGGCGGTACAAACGAGTTGGAAATGGAACGCACGCCATCGGTTGAAATCATTGATCAGACAGAGGCAGATCCAACCCAAACTCTCACACGGGAAAACCAAGTAGAATCACAGGCTGAGGTGAACCTAGCCGTGCCAAGTCAGCGATCTTGGAAAACCCTCAAATTCCTTTCGTTAGATCCAGCGGTAAGCGACGAAGCTTTTCAGCATGCGCTTGATAGTGCAGGCATCTCTCTTGGGCTTCAGTTAGCTACGGAAACCAAACGGAAATTTATCGCAAACAGCAACCTCTTTATTGCGAAATCTGCACAAAACCTTCCGATCATGATGTTTTTGCTCCTGCCGTTTTTTGCGCTGTTGATGAAACTCTTGTTCTTTCGGGGAAACAGCTACTACGTAGAACACCTTATTCACGGCCTTCACCTGCATGCCTTCGCGTATGTAGTGTATGGCTTTATGATTTCGCTGGCATTACTCCTTAACCCCACGGGCAGCGGCTTTTACCTTTATCCGTTCCTACTTGTGAGCCTCTATGCCTTTATATCCATCTGGAGAATTCAACGGCAACCGTTTTTCAGGACATTATTAAAATTTTTACTCTTGGGCGCTGTTTATTTTTTAGTACTGTTTATAGCAGTATTGGTGGAGCTCTATAGCTCGATTTGGCTGTTATAAGCGCAAAACCATCCTGCTATCTCAGATCTACAAGAAATCGAGCACGACGCAAGCGACAGACACTGGGATGCCCCGATAGCTATCGGGGCAAACATGCGAGATTCCATCTGACCACTAAAAAACAAATTATAAACAGATGAAAAAAACACTATTAAATCCAAAAAATTTTACCGGGGATTGATTAACTTTAATTGTGGAAAACGAAAAAACCAAAGCCATTGTTAAGGAACCCGATCTGAGTTACGGGCATTATTCCTACGCCGACTACCTGGCTTGGGAAATGGAAGAGGTGGTGGAGTTGATAAAAGGTAAAATATTCAAACGTGCCGCAGCAGCTCCAAGTCGCATCCATCAAAGGCTCGCAGGGGATCTATATACCGAGCTAAACCTGTTCCTAAAAGGCAAACGATGCCAAGCTTATATAGCTCCTTTTGATGTGCGGCTACCGGTCAAGTCCACCAAAAACGAAAAAATCCATACGGTCGTACAACCCGACATATGTGTCGTGTGCGACCTCGAAAAGCTCGACGACAGGGGTTGCCTCGGTGCCCCTGATCTGGTGATAGAAGTTCTTTCCCCCGGAAATAAGCAGCTGGAACTACAACACAAATACGAAGTGTATGAGGAATCCGGCGTGAAAGAGTATTGGCTGATGGATGCGCTGGGACAGACCCTCTTGATTTACACGCTGGTCGGAGGGCGGTATCAAAGTTCCCGATTGATGACTTCCGGAGATACGGCTAAGTCTACGGCAGTAGTAGGCTTCGAACTGGACCTAACAACATTTTTTGCTGATATCAAATAAACGCGTAGCAACCTAAATGACGACTCGTTGCAACTATCTCAGCAATAAGACACTATTCAATATCCCCAAAAAACTCCTCTAAATCCAGCTTAAACCCAGGGAGTACACTTGACTCCACCAAGTCCCCGGAAGTGAGCAGCCTAGAAGGCACGTAGCGGCCATTTTCCAGGCTGTAAATCAAAAGGTCCTGCGTTTCCGCATGGATTATCCAATATTCCCGAACCCCATGCGACTCGTAGAGCTCGTACTTGTGCTTCAGCTCCGTTTTGCTATTGCTTGGAGACAGGATCTCTACAATCAGGTCGGGGGCCCCGATACAGCCCCGTTCATCCAGTTTTGCGGGATCGCATATCACGCAGATATCCGGCTGCACCACGTTGAAAATGTGCTTGTCTTCTTTGGAAGTTTTTGGAAATCGGACATCAAAAGGGGCGCCGTATACTTGGCAGTGTTTTCCGTCCAGAAAAACATAAAGCCTTGTCAGTAGTTTTGCAGAAATCCGCTGATGAATACGCTTAGGCGCAGCGGCCGCTTTTTTAAACACCTTCCCCTTTATCAGTTCTACGACGTCATCCATCTGCCAGGTAAGGTAGTCGGCATAGGAATAATGGCCGTACGTTAGATCCGGTTCGTTGACTACTTGTTTATTTTTATCGTCCATAGAAAGGGCTTCGCAGTTTCAAGGTCGCTTCGGATTCAGTTCAAAAGGTCGGCTGGTAGATTTGTCGGCGCTAGGAAAATCAGCAGGTACGGGAATGGTAACCTCCCCTGTCGCGGCCCATTCGGCTCCCCGTACGAAAGAGACGATAAACCCTACGCTTTCGATGGAATAGTCATCGTGGCCCAACGTCGTGTGAAAAATTCTGCCTTTGTCATAATCAATCACCATTAGCATGGGCTCGTGCCGATCGGTAGGCGCATTGCCCGAAATATCCTTCCCGGTAGCCAAAATGGTCATATTCTCGGCCGGCCCCCGCAATTTGGCGTAGCATTCGTCCTTGGTGGTCAGCCACACTTCCGGCATTCCGCGGGTAATGGGATGGTCTTTTTCGCGTACGGTAATGGGAAAACTATGACTGGGCCCATGGGCCCCACTGCTTCCGGGGGAACTATCACGTATCAGTTCCACTTCATTGGTGTAATACACGTAGGGCCCATCCTTCTCGGTACGGTCTCCCCAGCCACCCAAACCGATCATCCTATTGTATTCCAGCCAATCGGGAAATGAATTGTCAGCTGCATGTACGGAAACAAAGCCTCCACCGTCGGCAATGTATTTCTCAAATGCTTTCTGGGTAATCTCCGGCCAATTTGCCGCCTTCCAGCCAAAATTTGAAATCACTACATCGTATTTCTCGAAGGCAGGGGAAAAATCCGGATCCGATTGGGGGTTCTCCAAATCGGTGGTCTCGCCAACTCCCGCCAAGGGCAGGTAATCGGCTTCCCTCTTGGCATTCCAGGTATACCGGGTTCTATGGATGTCAACTTCAAAAAGTCCGGTTTCCTCCAGGTACTGCTTCATCATGATGGTAGATTTGGGCCATACCTCGTGGTTGTTTTGCCCATCCACAATCAATGCCTTAATCAGATCGGTACGCTTAGGTACATTTTGCCCAGCATTTGCGTCGGATACGGATTGGTTTTCCTGACGATCTGTATTAGTGCCTTTGCACCCACTGAATCCCAATGAAACCAATACGAGTAAAATGATGGAAATTCTATTCATTTTTTTGCTTTTAAGATCCCCTATTACTTGATATCGCCAAAAAACTCCTCCAAATCCAACTTAAAACCGGGAAGCACAGCGGACTCCACCACATCCCCGAAAGTAAGCAGCCGGGAAGGCACGTATCGTCCTTCTACCAAGGTGTAGATGAGTAAATCCTGCGTTTCCGCATGGATAATCCAGTATTCCCCTACCCCATTCGACTCGTAGAGCTCGTACTTGTGTTTCAGTTCCGTTTCGCTATTGCTTGGAGACAGTATCTCTACAATCAGGTCGGGGGCCCCGATACAGCCCCGGTCATCCAGTTTCGCGGGATCGCATATCACGCAGATATCCGGCTGCACCACGTCGAATATTTGCTTATCTTCGTTGGATGCCTTTGGAAATCGGACATCAAAAGGGGCATCGTACACCTGACAGAGCGCTCCTTCCAGAAAATTATAGAGTTTGGCAGCTAATTTAATTGAAATCCGCTGATGAATCCTTCGGGGTGCTGCTGCAGCCTTTTTAAAAATTCTCCCGTTGATTAGCTCGACCACTTCCTCCATATTCCAAGTGAGGTAGTCGGCATAGGAATAATGGCCGTACGCCATATCCGGTTCGTTGACGATTTCGGGCTTTTGATCATCCATAGGATAAATATACTGATTTTGTTTCCGTTAATAAAGTCAAAAAACAGTCTAAACTACTCAGATTTAGCCACAAACTAAACATCCAGCTAAATGGCACCCCTTCCCTGATTGCTACGTTGCTCCAAAAAGCATTTCGTTTATACCAACCATTGGTCAGAAAAGCGTTCAGTGGCTAACCAAAGACAAATACCTTTATTTCCAACGGACGTCTGTTAGTTGATATGCGAAAAAAACTCCTCCAAATCCAGCTGAAACCCAGTAAGCACACGTGATTCTACCACATCCCCGGAAGTAAATAGCCTAGAAGGCACGTAGCGGCCATTTTCCAGCGTGTAAATTAGCAGGTCATGGGTTTCTGCGTGAATAATCCAATATTCCCGAACCCCATGCGATTCGTAAAGCTCGTACTTGTGTTTCAGTTCTGTTTTGCTATTGCCTGGAGAAAGAATCTCTACGATCAGGTCCGGTGCCCCTAGGCAGCCCCGGTCATCCAGCTTGGCGGGATCGCATATCACGCAGATATCCGGCTGTACCACGTCGAAAATTTGCTTATCTTCTTTGGATGCCTTTGGAAATCGAACATCAAACGGAGCGGAATATACTTGACACTTCTCTTTTCCTTTCAGAAAAACACCCAACCGTAAAAAAAACTCTCCCGATACCTTTTGGTGAATCCTTCTGGGTGCTGCTGCGGCCTTTTTAAAAATTCTACCCTTGATCAGCTCGACCACCTCGTCCATATTCCAAGAGAGGTAGTCGGCATAGGAATAGGTTCCATATGCCAAATCCGGCTCTTGAACGGCATCTTCTTCATTCCTTTCCATGTATCAAATATACCCATTTTGATTCCCAATTCCCAGCTAAACATCCGCAAAACCAACTTCTTAAGCAGTCGAAGAAAATTACCAACACCCATGAGACTCCCATGACAAAAAGGGGTGATTCCAATTTCTTAAAATCGGTTAATTTTTTCCACTTCATCACAAACTTATGGAAATTCCACTAACTTTGTATTTCAAAGTACTTTTATGAAACAAAACAACTACCTGGAGGACATTCGGCAGATCCGTTCGTTGATGGAGAAATCCTCCAAATTTCTATCCTTGAGTGGTATCTCCGGTGTCATTGCCGGAATCGTCGCCCTTACCGGTACCTGGATAGCTGCCCGATTTTTATTCGATCAGGACTCCTTTTCCTTTGTACCTTCCTCCTCTACCGAACCCACAAATATGCTTGGGCTGATCGGCTTGGGCCTGAGCATGTTCGTGCTGGCACTGGCAGCAGCGGTTTGGTTGGCCAATCGGAAGGGACGGAAAAAAGGACTCCCGATTTGGAATGTACAAATCAGGGAGATGCTTCTATCCCTGTTTATCCCACTTGGTGCCGGCGGCTTATTGATGCTGTTTTTTGTGGTAAAAGGGCACCTCGCAATGGTCCTGCCTCTCTCATTGATCTTTTACGGACTCGGGCTGGTAAATGCCAGCAAGTTTACGTTTACCGATCTGCATACCCTCGGCTTATTGCAAGTGCTACTGGGACTGGGGACATTGATCTTTCCTTCCTATGCACTTTGGATCTGGGCGTTGGGATTTGGCATCCTTCACATCCTTTATGGCATCATCATGCACAAAAAATACGGCTCGTGAAAAGGTTGCTGCAAGGATTTGACAAGGCCTTTGAAAACAAAATCCGCCTTGGAGTCATGGCCATCCTAATGGTCAACGATGAGGTAGATTTCAATACACTTAAAGAACTGTTGCATGCGACAGATGGCAACCTAGCCAGCCACCTGAAACAACTGGAAAAAAACGACTATGTGTCTTTTACCAAGACCTTTCAAGATCGAAAACCACTGACGCAGTACCGGGCAACAGACGCAGGCCGAAAGGCATTTCAACGGCATCTGACCGCCCTGGAGTCTCTTCTGAAGTAAAAACATTTATCTAATAACTTTGTATTTCAAAGTACTTTAAAATCAAACAACATGGAAACCATTCAGGTAAAAACATCCTTCTTCTCCCGTTTTTCGGTGATGATCAAGCTTATGGTAATCGGCGTTCTCGGACTGGCACTACTGATCCCCACTGTCTTTATCCAGGAAATCATTCACGAGCGGCAGCGCTACAGCGAAGAGGTCATGCAGGAAATCTACAGTCAGTGTGCCAATCGGCAGATACTCTCCGGTCCGGTTTGGTCCATACCGGTTTCATCTACTGCGGCGGAACTTGCCGCGGAAAAAGTCGTCGCCAAAAAGTATTTACACCTGGCGCCTAAAAGCCTGAACATCAAAGGTACCGTAGAACCCCAAACCCTCAAGCGGGGCATATACGAAGCCGCCGTATACAGCTCCCAATGGGAGCTGAAGGGTGTGATTCCCGTGCCGGAACTGGCGGGCGGCGGGCGCTCCTTTTTAGAAGGCCTGCACCCATTCCTCTCATTCGGGATCAGTGACCTTAGGGGTATTGAAGACCCTGTAGTGGTTCAGGTGGCCGGCAAAACCTACGAGGTACATCCAGGTTCCATGGTGGCCGAACTACATGAAAGCGGCTTTCATGTGGAGCTAAACCAACGGGATAGTTCACAGAAAAAAGAAATCCCCTTCACCATTACCTTTCGCCTACGGGGCAGTGAAGGCATCGGTATCCTGCCGCTTGGCGCTACTACGGCTGTAACCATCCAATCCACCTGGAAGGACCCCAAATTTACCGGCAACTTTCTGCCAATATCCCGTGAGATTGGAGAGGAAGGATTTGAAGCAAACTGGCAAATAGCTGAACTGAACCGAAATCTGCCCAAATCCTGGATCAATGGAGAACTCCAGGTAGCCCCTGCCGACACCCAGTTTGGCGTGGACTTTCTCAGCCCCATCGACCATTACCGAAAGGCCATCCGCTCGGCCAAGTACGCCATCCTCACCATTGGTCTGACCTTTCTCATGCTCTTTTTAGTGGAAACAGTCGGCAACAAGCCCATCCATCCAATCCAATACGGCATGGTAGGCTTTGCCATTTGCCTGTTTTACCTGCTGTTGGTTTCTATTTCAGAGCATACCGCTTTCAATACCGCCTTCCTGATCGCAGCACTTTCGGTCATACTGACCATCACGATTTACTCCATTACGCTGTTTAAAAGTACGCTACTTTCAACCGTTTTGGGCACCGTATTGGCACTGAGTTATGGATTTGTGTTCCTGACGCTACAGTCACAGGACTATGCTCTGTTAATTGGAAGCTTAGGACTTTTAATTGCGCTGATCATTACCATGCTGCTTACCAAAAATGTAAACTGGTACTCCGTAGCCGATAAAACATAAAAACTGCGGGGAGCAGTTGAAAACAAAGTCTCGCACTGCTCCCCGATCCAATGCCTTAAGGTATGAACGTGTTCGATGGTATCGGGTGCTTACTTTTCAGGCCGTAAAAAACTACACGTCTGGCAGTTTCCATCCGTGGTGGTATTCGGGCACGATCATCCGGTTTGCAGCGGCGTTGGCCACAAATTGTTGCTGGGAGGCATTCCAACGTAGCGAACCGGAATCCGTCCTAGCCAGCACGTTACCGAAATGGGCGTATAGGGCAACGTTTCTACCGAGTTCCACCGAACAATTGGGCTTATTGCGACTGTGGATGCAGTCCAGGAAATTATTCACATGAAGTTCCATGTCACTTCGCCCGCTTCGCAACTTAAACGCATACGCTTGTTCAGTGCTTCCATCTTTTCCCTCCGGATACAGGGTCCAATCTTCCCGGTCCGCCACTACCGTGCCCCTGTCGCACACATACTCCACGCCGTAGGATTTTCCGTAGGGACCACGCTCTACACCTCCATTCTGCTGCCAGTAGATAAGAAAATCATCCAACTCATAGAGGGCAGACTGGGTGTCGTAGGTCTCCCGGTCGCGGTCCAGGCCACTGAGGTTTTTACCAAACCCGCTTACGTTGGTCGGCTCGGCCGTAATGTTCTTCGCCCACAAAGCCATATCCAGCAGATGCACTTCCCAGTCGGTCATCAACCCTCCCCCATAATCCCAAAAATGCCTCCAATTGCCGTGAAAACGGGATGCATTAAAGGAGCGCTCCGGTGCGGGGCCTAGCCACAGCCCAAAATCCACCCCCTCCGGTACGGAAGTGTCCGGTACCCTTGGGGCTCCGGCTCCGTAGGCAAAATTCGCCCAGCAGTTGACCCGACGGAGTTCACCCAGTTCCCCAGACCTCAGGTAATTCATCAGTCCGTTCCAAACGTCGCCACTGCGCTGTTGCTGACCTACCTGAACGACCCGACCATACCGCTCGGCAGCGGCGGCTATCAGATTGCATTCATGGATCGAATTGGCCAGTGGTTTTTCTACGTACACATCCATACCGGCTTCCATCGCATAAACTGCATGCAGGCAATGCCAGTGGTCCGGACTGCCAACCACCACGGCGTCCAACTCCCGGTTCTCCAGCATCTTTCGAAAATCCACATACAACTTGGGAGTTTGTCCCATGTCCTTCTTTAATTCTGCGGCACGACGCTGAAGGACTTCATTGTCCACATCACACATGGCTACACAGACCGCCCGACCGGTACGCAGGATCTCCCGCAGCACGTTGTAGCCTTTGTTACGGCAGCCGATTACGCCGACCCGAATCCGGTCGTTGGTGGGTCTCTCGGAACCGGCCCAAGCGACGGCACTGCTAGTTCCCAAGACCAGATACCCCAGTCCAGACGCCTTTAAAAATGATCTCCTTGAAACTCCCATCGTATTTTATTTTCATATAGCCGGCCTTCCATCCAGTAGCTGGTCTACCTATCCCGTAAACAGAGGCTATTCGGGCTATTCCCTTCTACAATTCCAATGTAAAAAAGCCTTCAAACATCTTTACAGCGTTTCCCTTTAGGAGCACCCGGTCGTCCATTTTGGAAAGCCCAAGGATCCCACCCCGGCTACTGGCCTGGAAGGCCGTAAAATGCTCCCACCCTGTTTTCCGGTGCCAATAATCTACCAGGGCACAGTGGGCAAAGCCGGTTACCGGATCTTCCGGAATCCCAAGGTTGGGTGCAAAGTACCGAGAAACCATGTCATACCCTCCTGTGGAAGCCGCCGTGACGATGACCCCCTCCTCGCTGTGGTGGGTAAGCTCTGACCATACCGGGGTCACATATTCCACGGCCTTGGGGCTTGCCAATTCCAACAGCCAGTTGCGGGCTAGTTTGGCCGACCCAATCACCTGCTGTCCGAAAAACATATCCGAAAAGTAGGGGTGTACCGCCTCCTGTGTAGGAATTAGCGGAAAATCCAAGGCGATCGCAAATCCTCCTACCTGCCAAGAAGCCTTTAAGGAACCACTTTTCGAGGAAAAAACAATTTCCTTCCCCTTGTCGGCGAGCTCTGCGGTATACAGCAAAAAGGCCGATGCCAGCGTGGCATGTCCGCATAAGTCCACCTCCTTCTCCGGCGTGAACCATCGAATGCGATAACTTTGTTCGTCAATGGTCTCCAGAAAAGCCGTTTCGCTAAGATTTACTTCGGCAGCAATACGCTGCATCCATTCCGGCGAAAGGGAACCTGGCAGCAAACAGATGCCGGCGGGGTTGCCACTAAATGGCTTATCGGTAAATGCGTCGACGGTAACGAGCGGAAGTTCCATGAGGTGTAGGTTTTTAACTGGTCAAGATCGCACTACTGCTTAGCGTAAGTTGGTGATTTTTTTACTGAATTCCTATGCTCATACGCGTTAAATTGAGGTGACCGTATTGCTTGAATGGCCTTCCCTTAGTACCTTTCCAACTGATCATTTCCATCAAAGCCATGTACCTATTCCGACATTCACTTTTGCTCCTCTTTGCTCTCTCCCTTGTTCCCGGCTTCTCGCAGGGCCAGACGCTCATGGAAACCCTCGAAAGGGAGTTATCGGGCTTTAATGGCACAGCAGGGCTTTATGCGATGAACCTCAAAACAGGAGAAGAAATCGCTATAAACGCTGACACGCTGTTTCCCACCGCTAGCGTCATAAAAGTCCCTATTTTGGTAGGGGTATTTGATAAAATCGAGCAGGGAGCGCTTTCTTACACCCAACCGTTGATTTACCGGGATTCCCTGAAATACGGAGGGTCGGGGCTTATGCAGTTTTTTAAGGACTCCACCGAAACAGACCTGAGTGTATTGGTTTCCCTTATGATCACCTATTCTGACAACACCACTTCCCTATGGTGCCAGGCACTTGCAGGAGGCGGGGTCGCCATCAATGCCCTCATGGAAAACCTCGGACTTGTCCACACGCGTGTAAATTCTCGGACGCCGGGCCGAGAAGCCAATTGGCAGCAATATGGATGGGGACAGACCACTCCACGGGAAATGACCCAACTGCTGGTAAAAATCCGAAAAGGTGAAGTAGTCAGCCCCCAAGCATCCGAGCGCATGTACCGCTTGATGACCAATATCTATTACGACGGCAACGCACTTTCCGCTATCCCACCTTACATTCAGACCGCCTCCAAACAGGGAATGGTAAATGCGTCCCGTTCTGAATTGGTCATGGTAAATGCTCCAAGTGGCGATTACGTTTTTTACATCGCCACCAAAAACAATACCGACCAACGTTGGGAAGAAGACAACGAATCCTATGTCCTCAAGCGTACGGTATCAAGGTTGTTATGGGAAGCTTGGCAATAGCCGCTTGGATATCGTCCATGTACTTCCTTCACCAAGCGGTGTTAAACCGGCGGGCTACCTGATTTACCTGAATACCGGGATTGAGTGTAAGTAGGTCATGGATAAGTTCTTCGGGATCCATAGGGGCTACGAACACATCATCATACCGGTTGTATTTGATAAGTATGCCACGGGTTGCAAGCGCAGCCCGCTCACCTACCCACCGGGTTGTTCCAACATCGATTGATTTGATAGAGTCAACGTCCACTTCCCCTTTCATAAAACCTGATCGATAAAAAAATGATGGACCCTGTATCCAATACTTGGTATTGAATAGGTGGTAAAGGAGATAGGCAAATGGAAACAAGAAAAAAGATAATGATCCCAGTATATCGGGAAATTCCTGTTCGGAAAAATGCCAACGAGTAATTATAAAGGCTAGCAACAAGGCTACCACGAGGTATATCAGCAAGCCTTTTTTGGGTTTATAATGCTTTATCATAATCCTAGTAATACTGGCTAATATTATCAACTAAATATAAATAGCTTTAATCAAAAATCAAATTTTCTACATCTATTAATTTTTCGATTATTCCATTTTAGTTACAAAAGCTATAGCAAATTAAACTTTACTAACAAAAAGAAGGTGATTTGCGAGTTCTATCGTTGTGCCTGCGGAACATGGCAGGGCCGCCTAATTTACCGTATATAGCCACTGACCTTGCCTTGGGAAGGCAAGGTCAGTGGTACCGGCAAGGGTCTACAACTTTACCCCCACTACCTTACCAAAATGCAGCTTAGTTCCTCCCGTCAAAATAGACGGTTTTCAGCAGGAATGAACCCCATATGTCCACGCCCGTCTCGGTCTGAAAAACAAGGTAAAGGTCTGTCACCTCGCTAGAATTTTCAATTGGGATGGAAACCTCAAACCATTTGCCTGTTTCCGCTTCTGACCTCAGGTCGTTGCTAAGCACTTCGCTTTTACCCAAAAGTATTCCATCGGGTCGGCCTTGCCTGACCTCGAACCAGCCGGTTCTCCTATTTGGATCAATGGATAATCTAATCTCACCAACATACTTAAGATCAACACGTTCGAAACCAATATACGACTTGTCCTCTGTGAATTTGACCAATCTGGAGTTCTCAAAATTTGCTTTGGCGGTACCCTGAAAGTACTCTGCATTCGCCGCAAGCACCAAGGGATGTCTGAGTACCAACTGCTCCCTGCGCAGGATGGGAGGAATTCCATTGGCACCCTTATCCTGATAACTGGCGGTCAGAAGGTAGGTACCCTGAGTACGGTGTTGATCCAGCGTTACTTCACCGGAAATACCCAATCTGTTTTTTTGACTGACTGCTGATTGCGGAGACAGGGAAAGCACATAATCGATCATTTGAATGATATCCCCCTCCTTCAGATGGGCATGGGAAGGCATCAGCCGCTCACCCCATACTCCCGCACCTCCGTTCGTTACTTTTTGAAGGAGCATTTTGGGAGCTTCCGGATTGGCCGAATAGCGTTCAGCCACTGCCTTGTAGCTAGGACCTACGGAGGCATTTTCCAAACCGTGACAGGCATTGCAGCCACTTTTCACCAAAAGGTTCTGTCCCAAAAGCTGTCCGCTGCTTTCGGTTTGCTGATGACCCATTTCAGCGATTATTTTGTCAAATCCTTCCTCCAAAAAATCCCAGGTCACCACCACATCATTTTCTGAAATGAAACCATCTTCCTTGTCCTGCACGTCAACTTGATAAGGAAGCGTAGGCTTGCCCCAATAAAAACTACGGTTTCCTTGCCAATTAACCTGAATTACCGGCGGTTCATTCCCTACCGCGACGGGAATGACTGCCTGACTTTGGAGACCCGAGGGATCCCGAACGGTCAGTATGGTATTGAATTCCCCTGCTCTATCAAAGGCAAATGTAGGATCAGCCTCCCGAGAGGTACTGCTTCCATCCCCGTAAAAATCCCATTCGTAGGTAAGGTTATCCCCATCCAGGTCCATACTTCCCGCACTGCTGAACTGTACCTGTAGGGGTGCGGCCCCCTGCCTGACATCCGCACTGCCGCGGGCAATGGGCTTGCGGTTTCCAGGATTAAACTCGATCCGGTAAATTCCGGAATCATCGTTTTGGGAATTCCAGTACGTGCCATATTCGAGTACATACAATGCACCATCTGCACCAAACTGCATATCGATGGGTTTATCAAACTGGGTAGTCGGCATAAATTCCTCCAAGCCCGCAAAATCACCGTTCTCATCGAACTGAACGGTAAATACCCAATTCCTCATCCAATCATAGATAAACAACTTCCCATGGTAATACTTGGGGAATTTCACATCCGAAGCCAGAAAAAGGTCGTGGTAATACACGGGTCCTGCCATGGCATTTCGGCCACCGGAACCCAGGATGGGAAACTCCTCCGAATCGGCATACGGATACCAGATCATCGCCTTCTGCGCAGGTGGCAGCAAGTTCACTCCGGTATTAATGGGAGAATGGTTCACAGGTGCTGCAGGGTCATACGCAAAGACGCTCTCCTGTTTTTCAAAGTCATAATACCAATAGGGCTTATTGTCGGCGACAAAATAGGGCCAGCCATAAAACCCGGCTTTTTTGGCCTGATTGACCTCGTCGTGGCCACGTGGACCTCTGCGGAGGCTATCAGACTGCGCATCCGGACCCACCTCTCCCCAATACAAAAATCCGTTTTTGGGATCCACGGAGATACGAAAGGGATTTCGGTTTCCCATGACATAGATCTCGGGTCGGGTATTGGGCGTGCCTTCCGGGAAAAGATTCCCCTCAGGAATGCTGTAGGTCCCGTCAGGCTGCGGGGTGATTCTCAGGATTGAACCCCGAAGGTCATTCGAATTGGAAGAACTCCGCTGAGCGTCCACGTTTTCCGGTCTTCCGGGACGTTCATCGATGGGGTTATAATTGTCGGATTCAAAGGGGGTGGTATCATCTCCCAGGGACAGAAAAAGGTTGCCCTTGCTGTCAAATTCGATGGATCCCCCACTGTGGCAGCAACCTCTGAAATGGGGGATTTCCAGTAAAACCGCCTCGGAATCCGGGTCAAGGATATCCGATACCAGTGTAAATCGCGACAACCGATTGATACTCTCCTGGCCTTGCGGGGAATAATACAGATAGATCCAGTGGTTATTGTAAAAATCCGGATCCTTTGCCAATCCAAGAAGGCCGTCTTCTGCCTCAAAATAGACCGGAATGGCCCCAATATCCGTTACCAAACCGGTGGTCGGATCAAACATCCGGATTTTACCTTTTCGTTCGATAAAAATAATCCGGCCATCCTGCAGTACTTCAAATTCCATGGGTTCGTCCAGCCGCTCCACCAAGGTGACTTTCGTAAACCGGCTTTCTTCCGGCCTTTCGACTACAAATTTTTCCGGCTCGTTTTTGCAGGATCCCAATACAATCCCAAGAAGAAGTAGTATCAAATAGTTCGTTCGCATGTGTCAATAACTTGTTGTCCCGCTACAAGTGTTCCAAAGTCCCGCGTAAAATTAGCAATTCTTTAAGTTTTTCCTCGGGCTGAATGAATGTCCTTCATTGCATAAATTGGCTGCTCTAATTGCATGTTGACTTGGTCGGTAGTAGGCCGAAAAACAATACTCCTAAAATCTTCTGCTTGTAAAAACTAAGGCTCCCATAGGCCCACTGCTACGGATGTTTGTATCCTATCTGTGGTATCGGTACCCAAGCGATCAATGTAACCCGCAACGTAAAGAGGCTCGGCAATTAATGGATTTGCCGGCACGGAAGTGTGCAATTGTCTCAGTTTATAGGTGGTCCAACGAATGGGGAGTATAACACCTGGCCCAGTGCAACGTCCACCGACGTCTTTTTGGCCTCAACGACGGCAAGTAGGAGAAAATATTTCGAAATTTTCTCTCGGGTGGCAAAGGTGGAAGCTCTTTGGCAAGCTTTGGTCTGTGCCTTGGCTATAGGTGTATCTTGTCCTGTCATCAAGCTGCTTTCTCTTTGTAAAGGTGTTCCTGGAATTCTATAAAGAGACGGCTGATGCTGGCCACATCGCCCAAAATTTCTTTTGCATCTTCCAGGGACTGATACTTGTTGGTCAGTAAGATGGGTAATTTCTCCTGATCCAACTCGTCGACTCCCGTTTCGATATATTTGCTCAATACGAATGAGATAAACTCTTTCTGCTTGTCATTAAGCAGCGCAAAAATAGTCGCTTCGGCTGCTTTGGCCCGGGCTTCTCTTGTCATTGCGATATAGTCGCCATTGAAAACGTATTCCAACACATCATACAAGTCACTTTTTTCCATATCCACCAACTTTTGCAAAGTCAGTAAATCGTCTTTCGGGAAACCTGCTGCATCTAAGTTTTCAAGTAATATTTTTCTTGTCAATGGATTGCTCCATAGTTTCCGCAGTTCTTCTTCGTCCTTGAAAAGTTTAGGCAATTCGCCAAATAGATTATTCAAAAATTCGTCTGCTGAAATGGGCTTGCCGTCTGCACTCCAAAACGAAGTGGAAACCATATGCTGAATTTCTCGCTCCTTGCCGTTTTTGAGTTTGATTTTCACTTTCTTCTTGCACACACACGGTCTCTGTCCGCATTTCTCGCAAGACTGTGGTGGTTCTTTCTCACAAACACACGGTCTTTGTCCGCAAATGGGGCAAGACTTTGGTGGCACATATTCACACTCACACGGATTTTGTCCGCAATTTTCGCAAGGTTCTCCGGCTATTGGTTCTCCGTCCCATTCGGGGTCTGAAAAATGTTTGTAAGCATCTACAAAATCGTAAATGGTGAAAAATTCTTTTCCGTCAAATAATCGTGTGCCACGTCCAACGATTTGTTTAAACTCAATCATTGAATTGACCGGCCTAAGCAAAACGATATTACGAATGTTCCTTGCATCAACACCTGTGGAGAGTTTTTGCGAAGTAGTCAAAATCGTTGGCAATGTTTTTTCATTGTCCTGAAATTCTCTCAACAGTCTTTCGCCTTCTTCTCCGTCATTGGCAGTTACACGAACACAATAAAAAGCGTCTTTGCATTTGGCGTTTTGATTTACCAAATCCCTTATCAATGCTGCGTGTGCTTGATTCGCACAAAAGATGTTTATTCGTTTGGCTTCTCGTTCTACAATTTCAATCGTTCGGTTAAAGTCTTTTTCTTCATAAAGTTTGCCTTCTTCAATTTCACCTTCCACAATGGTATCGTCCGAAGTGTAGCGGTAATCGTCCAACGTAGTTTTGATGCGTTTTACTTTGAATGGCGTTAAGAAACCGTCATTGATCCCTTCTTTTAGCGAATAGATGTAAACGGGTTCGCCAAAGTAACGGTAAGTGTCCACATTGTCTTTTCGCTTGGGTGTGGCCGTTAAACCCAATTGCACTGCCGGACTGAAATATTCCAAAATTCCCCGCCAATTGCTTTCGTCATTGGCTCCGCCACGGTGGCACTCGTCAATGATAATAAAATCGAAAAAATCGGGTGGGTATTGGCCGAAATTGTAATTTTTTGAATTGTATTTTTCTTCCGGTTCTGCTGCTATTGCGAGAGGCGTTTGTAACTGGTTTACAGGTTCGCTGCTTTCAGGGCCGGAAGTCATAAAGGTTTGAAAAATGGTAAAGAAAATGCTGCCGTTGGTCGGCACTCTTCCGCTTTTCTTTATTTCATTGGGTTTTATTCGTACCAAAGCATCTTCAGGAAATGCCGAAAATGAATTGTAGGCTTGGTCGGCTAATATGTTTCTGTCTGCTAAAAATAAAATGCGCGGTCTGCGGCTCACTTCGGCTTCGCCCAGTGACCGCACCGACAAGTTCCAACGGGTTTGAAACAGTTTCCAAGCGATTTGAAAAGCAATTGCCGTTTTTCCTGTTCCTGTGGCAAGGGTGAGCAAAATTCTGTCTTTGCCTTGTGCAATGGCTTCAACGGTTCTCTGAACGGCTATTTCCTGATAATATCGTAACTGCCAACTTCCGCTTTTATCCTCAAAGGGTACATGGGCAAATTTCTCTCTCCACAGCTCGACATTTCGACTACGCTCAATGTCCGATTCGCTAAGCTCTGCATCTGAGCCTGTCGAAGATGTCGAAGCCACCGGATATGTTTTGTTCCAAAGTTCATCTGGGCTTAAAAAGTTGGTGACCAAACCCTCATCGCCTGACTTCATACATATTTGGTAAATGGCTTTGCCGTTGGTGCTGTAAGTGGTTTCTAATTGCAGTTTCTGAGCATATTTTTTGGCTTGCATTACACCTTCGCCCACTTCCTGTTCATCACTTTTGGCTTCTACAATGGCCAGTTTGATGCCTTTGTAAACCAACACATAATCGGCAATTTCACGTTTACCCCTCCGTTCGACACCGCTCACGGACCAACCGCCTGCTTGTATTTTGCCTGCGGTAATGCTGTATTCACGAAGGACTTTAGAGCCTTCCACAACGCCCCAACCACAAGCCTTTAGCTTTGGGTCTATGAGTTCTGCTCTTGTTTCTGCTTCGTTCATTGCTCGGTTATTTTTGGCAACATCAACAAAAAAGGTAATGCTTGTGAATAATCCAACTCGGGATATTCTAAACCTAATAAGCGAATATTTTTGTAGTAGGTGTTGTGTTGGTTGTAATACATTTTTTCGCTCTGCAAAAACCAAGCTTTGTCTCCCAATTTTTGTGCGATGAACCATTTTTCTATGAGCCTTGCACTGCGACCGTTACCATCATTCCACGGGTGGATTTTTACAAACACCAAATGAATAAACGCTGCATAGTAAAACACTTCTTCAATACTCAAATTTTGCTGGAGCAACGCTGCTATGTCGTTATAAAGTTTGGTCATCTCCTCTTCTACTTCGAATGGCGATGCTGCTACATATTCTATCTTGCCGTCAGGAGTAGCCACATACATATTGTGTGAACGGTATTTGCCTAGTTTGTTTTCTTCTACAAAGTTGGCAGCCAACAATGCGTGAATTTTGCTGATATTTTGCGGGGTAAGTGCATTTTGTTTGGCAAAGGTGTAGGCATTATAGAGGTCGTCTATTTTTTTGGTGTAGTCGGGTTTAAACTCCATACCCATTGCTTTGTGCTTGATATAGCTGTCCAATTCAATGTCTTCACCTTCAATTTTGCTCGAAAACACAGAAGCGACCGAAGTATAGAAACTAAAAGTAGAAGTCGAAATTTCTGCTTCGTGCAAAGCATCAAAATTGGTTTGCAAATCTTTGGGCACTTGTTCCAAATATGCCGAAAGTAATGAGGTGGGTATTATCTCTAATTTCATAATGCTAACGCTTTTTCAGTTTTTGGTTCGGCAGGCTCACTACCACGCAACTCCCCCGCAAATGCCTTTTGCAAGATACTCTTTTTCGGTTCTTCCAAATCCGCCAGTTTTTTTTGATACACCGCTTCCAGCTTTTGCGTTTCGGACCGCAGGGCATCTAATTGGCGGACGATAGTTTGTTGGAAACGAAGGACTTTAGAGCCTTCCACCACGCCCCAACCACAAGCTTTTAGCTTTGGGTCCATGAGTTCCGCTCTTGTTTCTGCTTCGTACATACCAAAAATTGGTTTTATTTTAAAGAATCTAAAATTTCAATTTTAGTCAACAAATCATCAAGGTCCGATATACCATCTAACCCTTCTTCTTCAAATAGCTCTATTACTTTTATAATTTCCTCTTTTGTTCCGAATTTTGGCTCAAATTTCAAATCTTTATTGTCATCATTAATTTCAATCAATTTCCTGCTCATGTTTTTAGTAACTGATTTATGATAAAGATAAATTAACAATCCTTCAATTGAATAAAAATTAATATTACTATTATTCTTAATTTTAAGATCAATAGAGTCATGGAATCCATTTAACAAATCCTGATATTGAAGTTGCTTATTTTTTAAGCTATTATAAAAATTAGTTTTCTCAAACTTTAAGAATAGTAAAAGAAATAGAATTTCGGGAAAAGCTCTATCTTTTACATTGAAGGTTTTTAAAACTATGGCTAGATGTGAAATTATTTTTTCTATTGTTCTTAAGTTTGAACCGCTTTGAGAAAACAAGGTGTTCGCCATGTTGTAAAAATAATCCTTTTCATTTCTACCATAATATTGTTTTAGTCTTTCTGGATTTTCAATAAAAGTTGATACTCCTGAATTTTCGAAAATAAGTTTTAAAAAATCTCTAATAGGAGGTGAAGGAATTGTGAATTCCAAATCAAGAAATCTCCTCAAATATTCATCTGAATCAATATTATCACTTCCATAATATCCTCTTATAGCATTTCCAAGTTGTTCTTTATCAACAGATAAAACAAAAACAATTCCTTTTACAGAAAAAAAGTGTTTTACAATCTCCAAAACTTCTACAGCATATTTAGGATTGCATCGATCTAATTCATCAATAAAAAATATTAATGGCTTTGATAAACAGGAAACATATTCCTCTAAAGCTTCTTTAAACTCTTCTAAACTTTGCTTTTTCTTTGAATATTCATCGACTTCAGTTTTGAAAATTTCAATAGACTTTTTACTAATTTCTTCAACCCCTTTTGTAATTGTCTCTGTATCAATATACTCTTCAGCTAAAGCTTTTAATAGAATGGGTAGAGCATGTACCGATAATTTTCCGGCCTTTTGAATAATTTCATTAAGTTTTGCTCCATTATCAATGTTTAAAGTCTTTATTTCTGACAAGATAGCTGCCATAGGATCGTGACCAAAATCATGTTCCCATGCATTAAAGTAAATTGTTTTAAAACCATTCTGAGATAAGTTTAAATATTTAATCCACATTTCAATAAATGTGGTTTTTCCTTCCCCCCATTTATTATTTATAGATAATACAAATCCATCTGAATAGCTATTAATGATTTGAGTGAGGGTTTCTGCATATTTTTTCCTCCCTAACTTACAATTCAAAAATGGATCACCTGCCGGAGATTTAATTTTTAAGCTCCTTAACGAATTCATATCTCAACCTCCTCCCTGGTTAACTCTCCTGTAAAAGCCTTCTGCAAAATACTTTTCTTCAACTCCTCCAAATCGGCAATCTTCTTCCGATACACCGCTTCCAGCTTTTGTGTTTCGGCGCGCAGGGCATCTAATTGGCGGACGATGGTTTGTTGTTCTTCTACTGATGGAATTCTAATCGGTAATTCAGAAAGAATTGTTTGATTTAAATTACTCATTGTTGCACCAATAGAAGATTTTTCAAGTTGTTGCTTTACAGAGTTTGAACTTAGAATTAAATTTAAAAAATTGCTGTCTGCCTTTTTGGGATTCACTCGAATAACAAAACTACCTGTTCCGCATAACCAATTTATATTTTCTTTCCTTACAACCGCACATCTTCCCATTTCGCCCCTTCGTGCAATTACAATATCACCAAGTATCAAAGCGTATTTTGCAAGTCTCGAAAATGTATCTTGATTAATCATTGTCTTTGACAATGGAACAATCTTACCATCAACTATATTCTGTGGATTTACAACAGGTATCCCTTCTTCAACATAATCTGATTGATGAAGCATACTACCAAATGGTCCTGTCATTATTTTGCCTACAACTTCACCCAAATTCTTCTCTTCCCAACCATCACATTTTTTCTCAAACACCCCCTGCAAATAGCTTTCAAAAAGTTCTTTGGCGTTTTTGAGGTTTTGTTCGGCATTGGCTTTTGCCTTGTCTATGGCGGCAAAGCAACGTTCTAAAATGGAAACAATGCGTTGTTGTTCGGGGAGGAATTTTGGATAACGAAGAAAAACACCTTTTACTTCTGTATCAGTCACCGCTGGATAACTTGCACCTTTTTGGAGTTTCTCCATTTGCTTATTAAATTCATCTGTAAGCAAAAAATAGAATAGATACTTGTTGTTAATGTTTTCTTTACCACGCAAAACGATATATCCAGTGCTGCAAACTTGTCCGTCATATTCTTTTGTAATTAATGCAACTCTGCTGTGTGTTGGTCTAACAGTAGCAAAAATCACATCATTTACTTTAACTAATTTTCTTGCTCGGCTTGGAGCATCTTTTCCAAGTAAAACAGCTGGACCTTCAATTACCTTTGTTTCTTTGTTAACGCTTGAAACATCAAGGTAGGTAAACTCTTTTTCAGGGCATTTAGTAGGGTCAACCATTTCAGTTTTCACCAAAACATCCCCCAACTTCTTTATTTCCCAACCTTCTGGTAACTGAGCTTGTCGAATGTTCATACCAATTCCTTTATTTCGTTCAAAATTCCTTCTACCGATTTGGTTTCCAGCTTAGAAAACGCAAACCATTTTTTACCCAAATCTTTCAGCGAAGCACCCAAGTGATAAACTTCTATGCCGTCAATTATCAAAAAGCGGTCGTGGCTGTGGGTAAATACTTTTGCTGTAAAGTTGCCATATTGTTCATTAGCCTTTTTAATGTCTAATGTGAGTTGTTTATTCACATTTTTAGTGAGCAGGTACACCTTTACGCCTTTGTTCTTTTTAGCTAAGTGGGTAAGGGTGTTTTCGTCTATGTAATTATCAATTAGTACTATGCTTTCCTTTGCTGAGCGGATGATGCGAGAAGCTAATTCATACGCATCAAATATTTGTCCGTCAAAGAATACGCCTTGGGTGGGGATGAGGTGGGTGTTTATTTGCAGGTCAATCTGATTGACTTTTTTCGAGAGTGAATCGAGATTATCTTCCAATCGATTCATTCGGTTGTTGATGGCATAGCCTTTCAGCAAATACTCTTTTAGAATACGGTTTGCCCAAATGCGGAATAGAGTGCCTTGCTTGGAATTGACCCGATATCCCACTGATAAAATCGCATCAAGATTGTAAAACTTCACATTTTTAGTTTGGGTCTTTCCGGCAATTGCCCCATGTGAAGTGGTATGTGCAAAAAATGCACTAACCACTTTTTCCTCTAATTCTCCCTCTTTAAAAATGTTTTTTAGGTGCTTGGTAATAACACTTCTTTCTCTTCCAAAAAGTTGAGCAATTTGCTCTTGGGTGAGCCAAAGCGTTTCTCCTTCCTCGTCCAAGCGCACTTCAATATGCTGTGCCAACTCATCTGGGCGATATAAAACAATTTCGTCTTTCATATTAAATCAGACTTTTAATTGCTTCTAATATCTCCGCACTTTCTTCATCCAATGCTTTCATTTCTTCCAAAATATCGTGTGGTAAGCGGAGTCGAACCACTTCCTTTTTGTTCGGGTTCTTTACGCTTAGGTCAAACGTATTTTGGTCAATGTTAGCCACATTTACTGTCCAAGAATTATCACTATCGGCAAAGGTTTTCTGTAGTGCTACAAAATCCGCTAAGTCGTTTTCGTTCAGTGGATTGGTCTTGCCCAAATTGCGGTCAAGGTTCAATTGATAAAACCAAACTTTCTGCGTGGGTTTACCTTTTTCGAAAAACAGCACTACGGTTTTTACGCCTGCACCGGTAAATGTTCCGCCCGGCAAATCCAACACGGTATGCAGGTTGCAGTTTTCCAACAAGGTTTTGCGTATGGCCACCGTAGCACTGTCGGTATTGCTCAAAAAGGTATTTTTAATTACCACACCTGCCCTGCCACCTGCTTTCAAAATCTTAATGAAATGCTGCAAAAAGAGTGAAGCGGTTTCGCCTGTTTTAATCGGGAAGTTTTGTTGCACTTCGGCACGTTCCTTTCCGCCAAAAGGCGGATTGGCCAGCACTACATCATAGCGGTCTTTTTCCTGTATGTCGGCCAGGTTTTCGGCTAGCGTATTGGTATGAATGATATTGGGAGCTTCCACTCCATGAAAAATCATATTCATAATGCCAATGATGTAGGCCAATGATTTTTTCTCCTTTCCGTAGAAGGTGCGTTTTTGAAGGGTTTCCCAATCTTTGGTAGAAAGTCCCGGTTTATTCAGATAGGAAAAGGCTTCGCAGAGGAAACCCGCAGAACCCACAGCACCGTCATAGATCTTGTCACCAATTTTAGGATCTACCACTTTGACGATGGTGGTAATCAGTGGTCGGGGGGTGTAATATTCGCCACCGTTTCGCCCTGCATTACCCATATTTTTTATTTTGTCTTCATACAGGTGGCTCATTTCGTGCTTCTCTGCGTGGGTGCGGAAACGCAATTCGTCAATGCGGTTAATTACTTCACGCAAATTGTAGCCGCTTTGTATACGGTTTTTCAGTTCGCTGAAAATCTCCCCAATCTTGTATTCAATGGTATCGGCACTTTCGGCACTGAGCTTAAACTTTTTGAGGTAAGGGAACAGTTTGTTGTTTACAAAGTCGGTAAGGTCATCTCCTGTCAGGGCATTGTGGTGGTCGAGAACCTCCTCCCGGCCTCCCCCATTGGGGGAGGTGATTTTAGGCATGGCCCAAACAGACCATTGGTATTCCTTGTCAATGATAGGCGTGTAAGACTTGCCTGTAAGTTCGGCTGCTGTGGCACGGTCTTTCTCTAGGTCGTCCAAATATTTGAGAAACAAAA
Source organism: Lunatimonas salinarum (assembly GCF_017811155.1). Taxonomy (GTDB): domain Bacteria; phylum Bacteroidota; class Bacteroidia; order Cytophagales; family Cyclobacteriaceae; genus Lunatimonas; species Lunatimonas salinarum. The sequence continues at coordinate 76,585 of NZ_JACVCV010000002.1, forward strand.
TCCAAGAGGTTTGCTCCACGTAATCGAGTTCACTTCCGCAACCTGCGTCTTTGTGAAGTATGTCATCTATATTTTTAAAAGTCTGCTCGAACATTATTTATCTCTGTTTTAATTTCGACTGGCTCAATTACCATCAATTCGTAAAGTTATCATTCTTGTCGGTGCGTTGGCAAAAAATGGCTCTTTTGGCTTTGCGCACGGATTTGTATGTTTTTCAGCGGTATTCGCGAAGGGTCGGCATTTGCGAAGGGTCGGCTTACTCGCTGTCCGTTTGAAATATGGTCTATATATTGGTCACCTGTCAAGCTGGTTACTGTTTTTGTCTTTCATTTTCTTGTTGTCGTGTCGTTCTCTACGCATGCTGCTAGCAAACACGTCGTATGGAGTTTAGCTGCCATATATCCCTGGAAGAATCTTAAAAAACTTTCCCTAAAAGGTGTGGCCCAAACACTTTTTAAAACGCCAAAGTTTTTCCACCTCCTAAAACTAACTCTTTCCATTTTATAATAAAACTTTTACCCCCATCCCTAGTTCCTACCAAAATGGAACAGGTCAATGTGGTTTGGTTTAAGCGGGATCTGAGGCTGGGCGACCATGCTCCGCTCAAAAACGCCATAGCGGATGGCCTTCCCCTGATATTAGTCTATTGCTTTGAACCTGACCTAATCGCCTCTCCCAAGTCGGACACCCGACATTGGCGATTTGTTTGGCAAAGTTTGAGTGATTTATCGGTCCGATTGCAACCTTTCGATGCGCGTATTCATATTTTTTACCTTGACCCGCTACATTTATTCCAGCGATTAACACAAGTGTACGAGGTAAAAAACGTCTTTTCCCATCAGGAAACCGGGATCCAAATCACCTACGAACGGGATAAGCGGGTCGCAGCGTTTTTCAGAACCAAGGGCATATACTGGCAGGAATTTTCCCAACAAGGTGTACAACGAGGCAGAAAAAACCGGAAAAACTGGTCCCAGGATTGGTACACCCTCATGTCCGCGGCGCAAGAAAATCCCGACCTGCAAAAAGGAAAATACTATACCCTTTCCAATGCCTTCTTGCATAGCTTGTCTTCCCTTGTAATACCGGAGGAATGGAAAACGCCCCAACCCGGCATGCAACAAGGTGGAGAGTCTACTGCCTGGAAATATGCGGATTCCTTTTTCAAGGAGCGAGTCAAAAACTACAACCGGCATATATCGAAACCTCTGTTGAGCCGGACAGGATGCAGTCGGCTGTCGCCCTACCTGGCTTGGGGCAACCTGTCCATCCGACAGGTTTACCAGGCTGCGGAGAAAAAAAAGAAGGAGGGTTTCCAGACCAAAAACCTGACGAATTTTCAATCCCGGCTACGCTGGCATTGCCACTTTATCCAGAAATTTGAAATGGAGTGCAGGATGGAGTATGAACACATCAACCGGGGCTTTGATGACTTTTTGAAGCCAAGCGATGAACACAAAATAACCGCTTGGGAAGCCGGAATGACGGGATATCCCCTGTTAGATGCCTGCATGCGCTGCCTGCGGGAGACTGGATACCTGAATTTCAGAATGCGGGCCATGTTGGTGTCCTTTTTGACCCATCACCTTTTTCAGGATTGGCGGGCAGGTGCAGCCCATTTAGCGCGAATGTTCCTGGATTTTGAACCCGGCATTCACTACCCGCAGTTACAGATGCAGGCCGGGGTGACAGGGATCAACACCGTAAGAATCTATAACCCGGTCAAGCAATCCTTGGAGCACGATGCCGATGGGTCCTTTATCAAAAAATGGGTTCCCGAACTGGCAGCTTTACCGCTTCACCTCCTTCACGAACCCTGGAAAATCACCGGTATCGAATCGACGCTGTATGGATTTCGGTTGGGCAACGACTATCCCCTTCCCATCGTGGACCTGGAGACCTCCGGAAAATTTGCCCGGGAGCATATCTGGAAAGCCCAGAAATGGGAAGGGGTACAGAAAGAAGCGCAGCGGATCCTGAATAAGCATACGGTACCCGATCGATGGCCATAAAAAGACATGCTAATAAACGAACTGTATTTGCCCTATTCGTAACGATTACCTCGGCGGATAGCCAAAGCCGATGCGCCACCTACCAAAATCCCCAAGGCAGTAGCAGCTACCGAAATAACGAGCAAGCGGTCACGCTCCCATTCGAAGCCATTGTTTGCAACATGCGCTATGGAGTTGCCGAACAAGGCACCCAATAACACCAATAGGATGAATACCAGTTGACGATTGTTCATCGTTTTTTCCATTTTATGAAGGAAAGAGCGAGGCCGAAAGCTATAAAATTTGACCCCCACCCGTACTTCGATCCGTATCGGATTTCCAGTACTCTAAACTTACAATAACGAGGGTGAAAAAAAATTTCAGTAGGCTAATTTTTTTTCACCCTCCCAATGGCATTCAACCTGAGGTCAGCCGTTTTTGGCATTTACAATTCGTTAGTTCACCCGCCAAACCGTGGTAGGAGTTCTAATCCTCAGGTTGAATATCTTAACCTATGAAGGTAGCCGTCGTCGTATCCTTTCCCTTGGGAGTAACAAATTTCAAATCACTCACCCAATGCAGCAAAGCGCCACCTAGGATTGGCAGCCGGCACGTGAGCCTGTGCCACGATTTGCTCCACCTTTTGGACAAGGTCCGGATGTTCCTCCGCCAGATTTACCTGTTCCATGGGGTCTTTTTCCAAGTCAAAAAGCTGCCATTCGGAGGTTTCCTCCTGCATGTTCAACCGAAGTGCTTTCCATTTACCCATCCTGATGGCCATTTGGCCCCCATAGGATGGGAATTCCCAGTACAAATAGTCATGCTCGGGCTGTTTTTCTCCTTTGAGCACAGGGAAAAAGCTGACTCCGTCCGAGTCAAAGGTCTCCGTTACGCCTGCTATCTCTGCCAGTGTGGGCATGACATCGTAAAAAGCTGAGATGTGGTCACTCCTTGCCCCCTTTTGAATCACCTCTGGCCAGGAAGCGATCATGGGCACGCGAATTCCTCCTTCGTAGAGATACCCTTTACCAAAGCCCTGCTCTTCCCGAAAGGGCCCTGCACTGTTAAACCACGGTGAGTCTGTACCGCCATTAAAAGTCGGTCCATTGTCGGAGGTGAATATAATCAGCGTATTGTCGTAAATACCCTGATCTTTTAGCTGCTGCACCAACTGCCCAACCTGCTCATCAAGATAACTGACCATAGCCGCATAGGTGGCCCTGGGGTAGCGGGCCGGAAAGTAGGAATTGTTCCCCAGATAGGGTTCTTCTTCACCAAATTTCTCCACATAGTAGTCAATCCACTTCCTTGGTACCTGCAGGGGTACGTGGGGAATGGGCGAGGCCCAGTACAGAAAAAAAGGATCTTTCTGCTGCTTGGAGACAAAATCCGTGATGCGCTCAAACATTATATCCGGTGCGTAATCAGTCAGAAAATAATCGGAATAGTTTTCCAACACATAGGGATCAGTCCCATCGGACAGTCTTTTATTTGGCGCGATGGTATCGTTTCTTAGGTAAACCCGACGGTCGTTTTCCCAGAGATGGAGCGGATATAACGTATGCGCCTGTCGTTGGCAATTGTATCCGAAAAAGTAATCGAAGCCCTGTTTATTAGGGACACCTACGGTATGTGGTGCACCCAGGCCCCACTTTCCGACGATAGCCGTAGTATATCCGGCTCCCTGAAGTAAAGTTCCCAGCGTGACCGTTCCTTCTGCAATCGGCCGCTGACCCTCCAAGGTCGAGTCTGCCAGCATGGCCAGATAATTCCATACGTCTCCCCGATCGGCCCACTCGTCATTGCCCCGCACCTGCGCCCTGCCACTGTGCTGTCCCGTGAGCAGTACGGCCCTTGCAGGGGCACATACCGGAGAGCCGGAATAGTGTTGGGTAAACAACATACCGCCTGCGGCAAGCGCATCAATATGAGGGGTTTCAATCTTTTGCTGTCCATAACACCCCAGATCTCCATATCCCAGGTCATCGGCCAATATATAGATGATATTTGGTGCACTATTGGATGGTTGCTTTTCTGCCGAACAAGCAACCAAAAGCAGGGCAATCATTGAAAGGCTAATATATCTGAGAGTCATAAAATCGTTAGTTTTTTAAAGGCCGCTGGTTTTCCCGTAAAGAATAGATAGGCGGGTATACCATGCGGCTTAGTCAAAAGATTCAGTCATAGGTAAACCAAGCTGTTGCCTCGCAATCGCTGTCTGATACAAGCCTTACCCAACGAGCCTCCAAGCCCTTCGGAAACTCAAGTTGAATGGTTTCTCCCGGTGGTACGGTGATTTGTTTCCATGTAAGCCATGGCCCATGACCAACAGGCTCGAACTGGATGCTGAATATAACCGGCGTGGTAGCCGAGTGCTTTAACTCCACCCTTTTATTATCGTAGAAACCAAACAAATAGGGATCGGAAGGAACTCCCTTTGCCACTCGCGTATTGACCCATGGCCCGCCACTGCCGGTGGGCTTGCCAAGCTTCCACAGGTCATCGATCACCCCTGCCCATACCGCAAGCTGCTTGTCTTTGGACCGGATCACATGAGGGTTCGAATCGGCCATGTCTGGATCCACACCGGAAATCACCAACATACCTCTGTACGATGCATAGTCGGTAACCAGCAAATCATGGGAGGCTACTGGCCGAATCTTCGCATAACCATCGGCATTCTCCGCCGGAAGCTCGTAGAATGTACCGTGGCAGTTAAACAAATCCCGCTCCGTTGCCACTTCCCGGCAGATGCGCATCTGACCATTCATAGACCAACTGTCAAACTTCCTGTCCCCCAAAGGTAATCGCCAGCGACGGTTGCGGTCGTCCACCACCAACACAGACCCCTCCTCCACGGTGACCACCTGCTCCGGAATGGCGAACTTTGTGGTGATAAAGGACTCCATTTCCGGATCCTCCACACGGTTAAGCTCCATCGAAGCGTCCAACTCATAATAGCCTGCCTCCACGAACTTCCCATCCTCCATACGCTTGGCGGCAAGGCCAAGTTTGCGTCGATTGTCTCCCAATCCATACAACAAGGCGCCCGATGCCGGTTGGTTGTCCACTTTGTTGATCCCTGCGAACAGGGCATCTTGTTGGGTTCCACGACTATCTTGGGTCACATAGGCGAGATGGGCGGTGGCTTTGGTGGCTGATTTGGGAATGATCCGCATCCACTCTGCCTGCTCGGCCGCACCAAACGTAATGGTCTCTGACGCGCCGGGTTGGATGTCCAAGCTTCGGTAGTCCTTCCATTCTCCTTTTCCTGAAGGGTCGATTTGTAAGGTAAACTGGGCTGGTTTGGCGCCCTGATTCTGAATCCATAGGGTAATGTGATCCCAACCGGTGAAAAGCACAGGTTCGGAGGACATCCCAGCACCTACGTCTTCGTTTAGCCAAACCGCGGCGTTGGCGGTAGCGGGTCCAAACCGGTCGAGCATACCCGACTCAACAAACCATAGATTGGAATTGGATTGCCCGGGACCTTCCAGGCTGCCCTTTGCGCGGCGTTTGTTCAGGAATTCCTTGTTCGCAGAGTCGTCAGCACCGAATACCACCCGGTCCTGCCAACGGGCAAAATCCCCGATCACTTTCAGATAGGCTGACCGTGGACGGATACCGGAAGTGCTTGCCTGTGAAAAATCCGAAGGAAAACTCCAGAACATCCCGTGCATAGTCATCAAGTAGTCGGGCTTATCCTCCGTACCTACGTCCCGTATGCGGGGCCATTCGGTATTCCATCCATGGGCGCCATCGTAGCTATGGCTGGCTTTGGGTAGCCGGAAAAATTGCCAACCTGCATCCGCAGCCCGTACGCCCAGTAAAACCGACTTATGATCCCATCCCGTAGCCCAAATCGGGTCGGTATCGGGATTTTTATTGCCATGAATGCCTCCCGGTCCGGTCACCTCTACAAACTGGTTTCGGCGTACCATGTGCCATTCATTCCCATCCCACTCATACAGCGAGCCTGCTTCTATGTCAAATTCTTCCAGCGCCCATTGACCGGATTCACCGTTATTGGAATAAACCATGACCCCCTGCCCGGAATAAAGGCCCTTGCCATGGGCTCCGAGTAATAATTTTGTATCCAAAGGCTCCCCGGGTGGCCGGGTCACATTGCCGTCCACATAGAGGGTGTTGACTTCCAGCGTATGTACGTCCACTTCGTAAAATCCTTCCTCCATGGTACCATAATAGATCTTTCCGCTCGGGTCGGAAAGGTGGCGGGCGTTTCCGGTATGCCTGCCGGGCATTTGTTCGTAAGGTATCACCCGCACCTCTCGGGATTGGGAGATGGCATAAGGACCTATAAACAATTGCTGACTTTCGGCGTGAATCATACGGTTGGCAGAGGTACCTCCAATGCTTTCCGGTCGCACAATCTGCTGTAGATCGGGGGTGATCTCATAGAGTTTATCCGAAGACCCATAGGGCAAATGCGGGCCATAGGTAATCACCCAAAGCCGGTCCGCCCAAGGCACCACAGCGCCCGTGCCACACTCGGATTCTTCGTTGTAATAAGCCAAATGGGGGTAAACCCCACTGAAATTCGGGTAGCTGGACGCTAGGTCAGAGGTGGATGAAGGGGCAGAACAGCCTGCCAACAGGATTAGGATAATCGCGGGAAATAGGAAATTGATCTTGTACATAAGGAAAATGCTTCACTAGCCAGTGGCTAGCAAAGCGATTGTTCGATTTTTTTTCTTTCTGTCTAAATCTAGAACTTATCCCATGTATTCACAATTTCCCGCTGCTATTTTTCCGGTTCAGGTTGGAAATTTTACCATCTATGGTCTGTATCCGCCCTACTCCTTTAGCAACCAAACATCCGAAATCTTGGAATGCTGCCTCCAGTTGAGGTGGGACTCCTCGGGCTCGTCAAAGGATACCTCCAGATGGCCCTTACGGGAAAGCTCCAACGGGACAATCCACTCTTTAAAGGTGTTGGGGTCTTTGGAATAGGTGACGGGAGAAAGCCTCCTGCCATCTACCCGCAACAGTGCCTCCCCGGAACCGAAGACCCGGATCTTGTACCTTGCCCCCGGGTCCAGGTTTTCGTAGTGTAGTTTGGGAGTCTTCTGAAACAACTGGGTAGACAAACGTTCCCGGCTGAAACCATTGTCCCACCAAGCCACATCGGTGGCGTCAAAGGAAACGGTCTGTACGCGAGGTCCCTTGGACACATGGGAAATATCGTCGTAAAAGCTACCCGGACCGGGGTTTTCCCAGGTGGCAATTCTCGTGAGGTGGGCCAACCGCTCCTCCTCATTCTTCATATTCAATAGTATGGCAGCTTGATCTGCCAGCCACCATCGGTTATTCAACGGATAGTCGAGAAAATCCAGCATCGCTCCACGTTCATAGCCCCTTGCTTGGTACTTGGGCACACTGGATTGCAACCCTATGCTTTGAAACAACTCCTCAAACAACTCCACGATACGCGCCCGCAGGTCCACGTTGATGGGCTGGGTATCGGCGCGGTTGATGATTTCCAAGGCCGTCTCCAGGCGCTGTCTGCTGTCGAATCCCGATGGATCAAGCAGTACGGCGTTGGCGGCTTTTTCCAAGCCTTGCTCATACATTAACCGGCGGCGGGTGTAGGCGTCGTAGTAAGCCCTGACCAAAAACATCTGCCAGCGCCAGTTGTCGCGGGTCAATTCCGGGTATGCTGCTTCAAGCTTTTTCCAGAAGTGAAGGGTCGCTTCCACCCCACCGTTGCCGGCGAGTGGCCCGTCCCAATTTTTCTCCAGCGCAAAAATCCCGTTGGCTGCATCTTCGGCCAATGCTGACCCAAAAAAGAAGCGGGCATACTCCTCCATGATTTGGGTGACGTCCATTTCCGGATCCCAACCCCGCATGCTCCAGACTACCTTGTTCACATTGTCTGTGCTTCCATCCGAATACGCCACAAAACCGTCGGTGAAGGGGGCATAGGTTTCATGGATTTTGGCATAATAAAAGGGCTCCGGATTGATGGGTTCACGCCCTAAGGTCAACGCAAAGGCCTGGTCCCAATTGGGTGTCGGAAACTCGCAGCGCACGGTATGGGTGATATCGGGGTATTGCCGGTGCCGATAGCGGCTAGGCAGCCGAAACCGTGTCTCCGCTATGGGTGGGCTACTGGGTCCGGACACCACACCCATCAGCCAGTCCGGCTGCTGGGTTTCCAGGTAGTTGTAGAAGTAATCCACCTGCTCCACACTGAAGCCCTGAAGAGATATCCACATTCCTGCGTTGGGATGATAGGTTGTCAGCCGCTCGTGCAGGTCTTTTAGAAAGGGCATAACCTCATGGGGATGATTATGTCCTGGATCACCCCCTGGAAAGAAAATATGGTCAATATGAGGGGTTTCCCGGTAGAACGCCTCGTGTTTCATCAAGGCTTCCGCTCGTTTCTCTGGATCTATCAGGTCAATGGTAACCGGCGTCCATGCCCAAAAATCAATTCCATATTTGTGACAGATTTCGCTGATCCGCTGATTCATCTCGAGGGGAGGCGTCTTCATGTGGACGCTAAGGGTAGCATCCTCCTTGTCGATGATGGGAATGGTTTCCACCGCATTGGTACCAAAAATCGCCAATTCCCGGATGTATTGCTCGTATTGCTCGGGTGACCAGGCGTCGTAGGTATTGGCTGTATTTCGATAGCCCAATTGATGCCCCCGTATCGGATAGGCCGGTGCTGTAGCAACGTCCACTGGCAGTGCCAATGACAGGTGATCCCGCTCCATGTGTAGATTCCGCAATAACCACCCGGCACCAAATAAGGCTCCGCGTGCGCCATTAGTCAATATCCAGATGACTGGCCTGCTCTCTCCCGCATCAGCATAGACCTGGTATCCTTCTGCCCCGAGTTCCGTCAACTTGCTCTTGGAAGGCACCGAATACCCTGCCAGAGAGGTGTCACGCGAATGTGCGATTGCGATAATGGAGGATGGTGTACTGCCTCCGTTGGTATTTACCTCCGGCAAGAAAATGCCCGTCCGCTTTTGGATTTCTTCCTGCACCATGCGCAGGATGGTCTCGCGTTGGGGTGAAGGTAAGTTACTTGAGACCGCAATGCGGGATTCGGCAAGGTCTACAGGGAGTTGTTGGGCTACGAGAAAACCGGTGGGCAAAATAAACAGCCCGAGGCAAAGTAAGAAGGTGGCGTACCGTAAGGTTGAGATCATCTGGGTGTAGTTTGCGTACTAGCACCCCAAGCTACACCAACCATTCGGACAAAAGTTTCTCTTAAAATTTCGAGCAGCTTTCCAAATGGCTGTTTTGGCTTGGGGGTTTGGGATAATACATTCCACAAGCCAAAAAAGACTATCTGTATCGATCAAACCGGCCAAACAGTAGCCGGAGCAACAGCCTTACAGGATCGTTTTACCTTATTTTTCCATCTCCCGCACAATCGCGTCAAAGGCTGCCAATTTTGCATCATCCAACTTGGCGAGCTGTTTCCACTCCTCCGACCCATATACGCCAGCTTGGGTATAATCAAATGGCTTAAAACCAATCTTACGGGCAACGGAGAGGGATTTCAACCGGAAATCACGGTTTTCCGCGTCCACAAATCCTGGATCTGCCAGGATAGAGTTTTTATCCTTGTGCTTTTTCCATTCCCGGAAAGGCATATTTTGAAACAACGGCTCCCTCGTACGGGTATCCCAATAGCAGTTGTTCTCCATCCTGATGTCAGCATCCTTTACGTTGCCCAAAAGCATGTCACCACTAGATGCGTACACGATGTTATGGACAAAGTCAAAGGAACGGTGCTTTTCTACACGTGTAAACTGCAATTGTCCCTTGAGATTAAAGGCAAAAATATTGTTCCGTATCGTGTTTTCCTTTCCGTAGTGCTGATGAAAGCCAGAGTTCTTGCAGTCATATAGCAGGTTGTTCTCCATGGTAACGTGGGTGGCTCCCTCGTCGGTGTACAGGCCCCAGCCTCCATAGGTAGCCGAGTAAACGTGGTGGATAACATTATGGTGCACATGGGTACCAAAGGCCTCGGATAAAATGTAGACTCCACCCATATCCGAAAGCTCCCCCCATCCCAGGTGATGGATATGATTGTAAGCGATAACGTTGCCCGTAGCGGGACTTTTCAGGTGATCTTCTCGCCATCTCGAAAGACCGTGTTTATCCGGCACGTTGGTTGCCACCTTGGTAGCTTCGTAACCCCACATCCATCCCACCGAAATGCCCGAATACCTAAAATCCGCAATCTCGTTGTGGGAGATTTCGTTATCGCGGGCATGGAAAACGATCACTCCCACCGCACTGGGAAACAAATGGCCGCCGTCACGTATGATGCTGTTATGAACCAAATTGTTGGCCGATACCTCTTTGTCCTCCTCATGATAGAGGAAATCACCGATCTTCACCCCGCCCGCTCCCAAGTCGTGCAAATAAGAGCTTTTGATTTTGCTATTGGTAACTTGTCTTCTAAACCAAACACCATACAAGCCTGTATGTGCGATCTCACAGTTTTCAAATACGATGTGATCCGCATAATCCACCATGATACTTGCCTCCAAGGGCGCAGCTGCCTGCAACGGATCATCGCCCTGCTTGGGCAATTGGTATCCCGCTACTTTAAAGCGGATATTCTTGAAGATTTTGTTCTTGACCGGGTTTGACTTATCCCCCCTAATGATCATGAATTTGTCCGTGATGGGCACATAAGCCGACAAAGACGCAAGCTCATCCCCTTCTCTGGGAATGTAATACACGTAGCGGTCTTCCTTTACCAACCATTCCCCCGGTGCATCCAACGCTACCGGTATGTTTTCGATTCTGTACTTGGTTATGCCATCGAGCTGATTCCAGGGCTGCATGCCCTTCCCCCGAATGTATACCGCAGACGAATCGGGATCAAAATGGTCGATGTACTTGCGCGTAACATCCCATTTGTGATAGAACGTGATCACCGCATTTTTGATATTAACAGGACTCTCCTCTTGCAAAAAGCCTGCATCCCCGGGATCTAGGGAGATTTTTTGAATGGCAAATTCCGGCAAACGATCCCGCCCCCTGTCCACTATCGTTTCTTCCACTGCCTTCACTTGGAAAAACCCCGTATTGGGCATTCTGGCACGGATGGCCCGCTCACCATTTACAAAAAGTTGCTCAAAGCCAGCTCTGCCGTGATAGGGCAAAGGGACAGGTGCCCTCCACAACCTGTCGCTAACCCTTTCCCAACCGGAAATGGAAACCCCTCCATAAAAGGTAACCCGATCGTCCATCCCCTCAAACACGATCGGTGTCGCATCGGCGGATGTGAGCTCCAAGGGCTTTGTCAAATGGTAATCCCCAGGTGCTATCTTCACATAGACCGTATCGGAGGTTTGCAGCTTCCGGATCAAATCCCGAGCTCCCGTCAAGGACAATAGAGGCGCTTCCTGTGTACCGGGATTGGTATCCAATCCATTCGGCGCAAGGTATAGGGTGGTTGGTTCAGACAATGCTGAAAACCAGAACCCAAGAATATATAAAAACAGCGTAGCAGGTATCATATTTATAGTTCTATTTCAAGATAAAATACGCATATCCCTTTTTTGGGATAGAAACTTCCAGACTGATATGGTAATTGCGACTTACCTCCATCCTCTCGGTTTGTCCCCATTGGTCCTCTACCAGCACGGTATCGTCTAGACCGGTGTAATAAACCGGCACCTGAACAGTCCGTCGGATATCCTCATCCAGCGGATTGTAAAGCATCAGTAATCCCTTTTCCTGCCCGGAGGGATTTACGTGTAGAATCCCGTCCCAGTCCCGTCCATCGGGTCGGCGGAGGTGGATAATATCGGCATCCAGCACTTCCCGGTGTTTTTTGTAAAAACCAACCCAATGCTCCACCATCTCTTTGGTTTCCGGCGCGTCGTACAGCTGCGGCCCACGGTAGGTGGCCTGCACCCCTGCCCCAAAGAGATTGGCCATGCGCTGCCCGTAATGCGGCAAATGCTCCCTCAATGGTTCTATAGTGGCGGCTTCCCCCCCTCCATGGTATTCCACCAAAGGCACGAACATCCAACCCATACTGGGGGTTTTGGTCCAAGTACCGTCAAAGATATTCTGCCGTTCGATGATTTCCTGCTGCTCCCTTGGCAGGGACCAATTTGTCTCCCGGTATCCCATGGCCGTCTTGTTGCTGCCGGCCAAGAAATAATAATCGGGAATATTGAGATAAATGCCTTCCGAACGACTCCACTGGTAAAAATCAGCAATGCGGCTGTACTGATTCCATTGGGAGTCGGCCAATCCCCGGTGCCCCGGATGGTGCTCCGCCGCGCAGACGTCCCCCGGATAGGAACCATCGTGTTCGAACACATCCATACCGGTTTTTTGGTAAAGATTGTACAGCTTGCCAAAATAAGCGTGCCCCCATTCACTTTCCAGACAGGGGGAGTTCCCAAATCGAGGAGTCATTCCTTCCGGCATCACCACATCATGCCCACCTCCGATGCGGCGGCTCGCCAACAACGAATAACCTCCCAAGGCCACTCCTTTGCTATGGGCATAATCCACCAGGCTTTTGATTCGGTGGATGTTTTCCTCGCTGTCATCTTCGGCATTAAACCCACTTCCAAAGGTCATGATGACCATCTCGAAGCCCACTTCGGCACTTTGGTCGATGGCCTTCTTGACCGCCTCGGTTTCGGCACTCCGCACATGCATCAGTATCGGGTTTTCAGTTACCCACGGAGCCATGGCCCGCATCATTCTCCGGTGTTCCAATCCTTTTCTCTCCCGTTCCCACGAATCGTGAAAAAGCTCCCAGACGCGATATGAAGCAAATGTCCCTCCGGGCAATATTTCCTGCTCGGGGCCGTATTTCGGCGCAACCTCCAAAAGAACTGGTGTGGTGCGCTCATAATTCACCTGTGTCAGGTACAGCGGATCGGTCTTCCAAGCAATACTGGAGCGAAAGATGTTTTCGGCCGTCATGCCTCCAAAGTTATAGTCTGTCTCTACGGTGATATTGGGATAAAGCCATTTTTCCGTCGGGTCCACATGACTTTCCGGCTCGGTTACAGCGAGAATTTCACTTTTGAAGGTGTTTAGCGTAATCGCTTTTCCGGAATGGTTCTTTACTGTGATCCACTTGCCAATCACCGGCAGACCGTCATAAAGTTCATAGTGAATATTTACGGTAATTTCTTTCAAATAGCGGTATGCCTCCAACGGCGAATCGTTGCCCTTGGTCTCCCCGAGCATGTAAAACGCCTCTATCCTGCTTCGCTCCGATTGGCCTTTGGCGGTAGGATGATCACTGTTTTTGCCGGTTGGATCCATCTTTCCTACCCGCACAGATACGGGAGACTGCGCATATGCGACCTCTCCTGCCGGTGTCCACACGTTGTTATCGTAAGACCAGAAAGCCAGCAGCTTGTTGTCGCGCAATTCCATCCGTAGCCATACCGAAACTCCCGGTGACAAACCCTTTACAACCAACTCTTTCTCTCCATCAAAGAATCCAATCGCCTTATCTCCCGGACGAAGATTAAGCTTCACTACCCGATCGGAAAAAACGAGTCCAATACCTGGCCCCCAAGAGCTGCTCTTATCCGTGCCCGGATTGATGCGAGCGATGAAAACCGACGCTTGCGGCAACACCGATTGCTCGGCATATACCGCTGTATTTGCCAAGGCCATGATTTCACCCGCTTTTCCTTCGTTGATAAAAGAATTACGTTCATCTGCATCGGATTCAACGCGTTTCCATTCGTTGCGCAGGGATTCAAAGGCATCATCCACCAGCCGTTCACGCCCCTCATCAGAGTTCAGACGTTTTCCAAGCTCCTCCAAAGCAGCCTCATCCAGTTTATACGAAAACACCAGTTCTTTTCCCGGTGCCGGCCAAGGCATGTCTTTGGGCATCCAATCCTTGCGCTTTTTCCACGAAAAGCGCTCTTTGGTTTCGGCTATGCGATACCCTTGGAGCTTAAAGGATCCGGGACTTGCCTCCATGGATTCCAGCCATTCCGGAAGCAGGTAATTATGAATGGGCTGTCCGACCAAGCCACCTACATCGAACAAGATCCCATCAATCTGCACTTCTGCTTCGGGCCGCACCGACCGCAAAAACGATTCTCCGGTCTGCAGGTGATCCACACCGATGGTGGCCCCGTTCGGAGCAATAGAAAAAGCACGGCTAACCAAGCCGTTGCTTAGAACCAGATGCCCATTCGGTGTCGTGTAAAGTGCCGCCGGTTGGTTGGCCTGATACAACAGCCAATCCCGCGAGGCCTTGACCTTCGTAGGTTGGTAAACCGGAAGGGCTTCCTGGGCGAATGAAGCCGAAAGGATGAAAACACTTAGGTAGATCAGGATGAGTTTTTGTATCATGGTCGTTGAAAAAAAAGCTTATTGTTTAACAAAAAAACAAAACCCAACCAACTATACCGCAAAGGAGCCCAAGTATTTTTGACAAACGGCAAAACCCTGCTTCAGCTATTTCGAACTCGGCTTGCTTGGTCTTGAAAAGGAAGGCTAACCAAACAGCCGTCAACTAACTACAGTCCTTGTGTTTGAATTGTGAATGCTACACGGATACCCTATTTTTAGCCATGGGAGACTAAATGTGTTCAAGCGCAGGAAATCAAGCGTGACGAAACCATCGAATTAATGAATTTATAATAGAGAGATTCGATCTGACCGCTTAAGAACAAATTATAAACAGATGAATTATGCGGGATTAGGTGGTTTGATACGGGTATATTATTGGTAGTTCCGTCCATTTCCAATTGCAAATTGGAAAGGATAGAAAGGTAGACCAAGATGGGGAAAAGAATACGTGCTGACAACACCGAAAAACTGAAAAAAAGAACCAGAAATACCATTTGCAGGAGTGAACGATACTTAACTGAACATAAAAATCGTTACCTTTATTTGAAAATTTAAACACCATTTGATGGACAACGCGATAAAATACAGGATCATATCGGAAATAATCAACAGCAATGATGAACATCTTCTGAATGCAATCAAATCACTTTTAAACATCGAGGAGGAGGTGGATTTTTGGGAAGAGTTAAGTGCGGAAGACCGAGCGGCCATCGATGAAGGGTTGGAGCAACTAGATAAAGGCCAGTACGTCTCCCATAAATCCGTCCGGGAAGAAATCAAAAACCGGTTCAAGTTTTAGGTTTGGCATTGACGGTCCGCTATTCGCTTCGTGCCAGGCATGAGGAAATAGAGTTATTGGAATATATTGTTCAGAGGTTTGGGCTGAAGAAGGCGGAAGAAATCTATATCAGTATTGAAAAGACGCTAGATAGGATATCGAAGACCCCCGAAATGTACCGTATATCCAAAAGAAGGGAAGGTCTGAGAAAATGCCCTTTCAGTAAACAGACGAGTATTTATTACCGCATCAGGCAAGACCATATTGAGGTTGTAAGCTTTAGACCCAACCGGAAAGACCCAAGAAAATTTAAAGCATAAACAACCGACCGCACCTTTAACCGCCCAGACCGGGTGTTGAATCGGCTACACCCGACTATTCCTAACCTCCTTTGCAGGAGTAATCCCATTGATACCATTTGCAATGACCTACTAAAGAACGTCTTAGTAAACATATGTTCGCAATATGGAGATCGGAAATTTCTACACGGATAACCTATTTTTAGCTATGGGAAACTTTTTGTGTTCAAGAGCAAGAAATCGAGCGTGACAAAACCATCGAATAAATGAATTTATAATAGCGAGATTCCATCTGACCTTTGAAAAACAAAAAATAAACAGATGAAACTATGCGGGTTTAGGTTGTTTGATAGCCGTGGATCATTGGAGGATGTAGTTGCAAACTACA
This sequence comes from Lunatimonas salinarum, assembly GCF_017811155.1. Taxonomy (GTDB): domain Bacteria; phylum Bacteroidota; class Bacteroidia; order Cytophagales; family Cyclobacteriaceae; genus Lunatimonas; species Lunatimonas salinarum. The sequence continues at coordinate 92,389 of NZ_JACVCV010000002.1, forward strand.
CTCAGCTGAAGTCCGTTAAATCAGTCCTGTGGACTGATTTAGGCTTGGGCCGGAAAGAAGGGTGGGCAAACTAGACCTAGATAGGGGCATCTGGTTACAAAGATTGATTTACTTAGTTGACTGTTTCGCCCTCACGTTCCAAAAACTGAGCAACCTGCCGTCCTACAAACGCATTTTCGTGCGGTAACAAGCCCTTCAGTGCCTCGTAGAGTTTAGGTTCCCGAACGTCATGTCTATCATATAATTTTAACTATCGGATTACTTGCTGCCCACTCAGCCCACCGATCATGCCAAAGGAGTGATCCAACGCAGAGGGGCTAAGTCTACTTACCTCAGACAACCGTTCGATTACCGCCGTCTCCAAATTGGAACCAACCGTTCCGATCAACTTGAAAAGCTCCAGCTGTAGGTTATCCGACTCCATCTGCTCTGGGGAAAGTGAGTGGATTTTAATTAAAAAAATGGCAACTAAGAATCGTTAACTAATTCCTTGCGAATTCTATGCTAATTTTTAAGCCTAATTTTTCGATAATAATCTGAATTTCAGGCCTGTTTCTTAAATTAAAAACCAATGTGACGCTATCTAAATTCCACCAAGACTGATTTTGCCGGCTATGAAGACAGACAGGTTTCCCAAGCTCCATTAAGTATAGTTTGGACTCAGTATTGGGATAAAAAAAGGCCTTGCCAGCTTCTTCAAAAAAGGCGGGAAAACGCGGGTTGATTTTTGGTTAGGTCAAAGCTTTTTTAGGTAAAAATTATTTAACTAATGCCCATTGGAAATGACTGGAGTTCTGCCTAGCTTTCGTATAAATCATACCCGAAATTAATTTTAAAAATCAAGTAACGTTTTCAAAATCCATCAACCTTAAAACACCGTATGAAAAAAGCATTTCTTGCTTTGTGCTTTGCCTTATTATTCAGTGCAACACAAGTATTCCCACAAAGCGCTGAGAAACCAATTACCGCTAAATTTTTAATTGATGCGGGTTTTGATTGGGGTGGTGATGAAATCCTTCAAGTATTCTTCACCAATGGCAATGATCAAACCATGCGTGCGGGCCAAGGAATCAACTTAGGAGTTGGCGGAGAATTTCAATTTGCCAACGTAAAGCAGTTGATGGTTCGCTCCGCCATCAGTTTAAAGTGGTCACCCACCGCAGCCGATGATGCAAACATTATGTTTTTGAGGTTTCCTGTTCACTTGACGCCCTTTTGGAAAATCAATGAGGACTTCCGGTTTGGGGTTGGCATTACTACCCATTTAAGCCCTAAATTAAGGGGAGATGAATTTTTTCCAGATGTATCTTACACAAGTTCGACCAACGCACGATTCGAGTTTGGATATAAATGGTTTGCCTTGACTTATACACCCATGAACTATACGGATCGGCAAGGTGAAGTTTTCTCCGGGAATTCAGTCGGGGTTTCTTTTTCGGGTACACTACCTAGTAGAAAATAGCCTCCGTCACAGGAAACTTAATTTAGAAGGCTTCCTAGGCGTGTGATTTGGACCAAGGGAGAAAAGGAACCGGAGTATTCGCCCAAAGGAACTTCGCAGGGATGTCGTTATCCGTAGGAGACCGGTTTGGCTAAACGAATAAAGGCCCTCCAAGAGTACTTGGAAGGCCCTTTGGTTAGGTCTGGGAGGGAATGTCTAAATGGATACCCTGAAATAGATAGGATGGTGTCTACTTACTCCTAAATGGACGCTATGCACGCATTGCAGTTTTTGTCAGGTTACCTACTTTTCCAACGGTTGTCTTTTCCTAACGTTCTAGAAAATGAGCAACCTGTCGTCCTACAAACGCATTTTCGTGCGGTAACAAACCCTTCAGTGCCTCATAGAGTTTGGGTTCCCGAACGTCATGTCTATCATATAGTTTTAACAATCGGATTACTTGCTGCCCACTCAGCCCACCGATCATGCCAAAGGAGTGATCCAACGCAGAGGGGCTAAGTCTACTTACCTCAGACAACCGTTCGATTACCGCCGTCTCCAAATTGGAACCAACCGTTCCGATCAACTTGAAAAGCTCCAGCTGTAGGTTATCCGACTCCATCTGCTCCGGGGAAAGTGACCTAAGCAACAGGTATCCCTGAAAGTAGTCGCCCTCGCGAAGCAGGCGGACGACAGCAGCTAACGCTTCATGGTCCATCTTTTGGAGCAATGCCACCCGTTCGGCAGCCCAGGTTTGGTCACTTGGATCGGGGCTTTCCAGGATCTTTGAAAAGAGATGGGAATCCAGGCTTGCTTCGGTCAAGGCGCTGACCTGCTCCCGGGTTTCGCCATGAACAATGTTCCAAAGCTTGTGCGTGGTGTAGGCGGCCCCCTCCACCACGTATTGCAGCACCTCCTTGGAAGTAGCCCCGGAAACCCCGTCCACCTCATCCGATCCGGTGTCAGGTATTTTCACCAGTTCTTCAAAGGAATAGTTTCCCAAAGGCAGAAAAGGATCCGCTAAGAGAGCGTGGAGCTGCTCGTACTCCGCATCGGTGAAGGGTTCGTGGTCGTATTTGCTAAGGTACTCCCCATCCAGCAGCTCGAAGCCAAGGTACCTCCCGGTAATGTTCCAATAGACCACGATTTTCAGGGGCCTGCACTTGTTGTCAAAGCAGATGCCCGTATGGAGGTCCATGGAGTAGTTTAAGGGAGTAACGCCGGACAAGTCTTTTCCTCGGATTTCCTGTCTGCTCAACGAATCGTTGATGGCTACGGATACGGCCACCGTACCCTCCTCCTGGGTAAGGGTGGCGGGCCGAAAATAGCGGATATTCTCCCCGCTGATCCCTGCGAGGAGTATAATTGTCAATAGGGCAAAAAAACCGTTGATCCAGCTGATCATGTATTATACGTTAAGCCAGGGCTTGGGGAACAATCCCACCATGCTCCTTTATCATCGCTTTCAGCTCGGCCAGCGGTACGTTGGCCGGTGTGACCCGGTGTCTGATGGCCAGCACGGCGGCCGCAGCGGCAGCCTGCCCCATGCCCATGCAGGATGCCTGCACCCGCAAGGCCGAATTGGAAAGCCTATCGCTACTTAGGCAACGCCCGGCCACCAGGAAATTTTGGCTGCCCTTTGGGATCAGCGCACGCAACGGGATGGTTGCTACCACGTCCTCTTTCAGAAACTCCTGGTAGATGGACTGTCCGTTGCGATGTAGGTCAATCGGATAAAAGGAATAGGAAATCGAATCTTCAAACACCCTTCCGGTGACATAATCCTCGTGGGTGACCTGGTACAGTCCGTCTATACGATACGTCTCCCGGACGGCGGTTTCGGGTTGCGCCGTCACCAGCTTCAGCTTCTCGCATCCCGGAAAGGTCCGAAGTTTCCTGATCAATTTGAGCAGCTCGGCACGCCCCTCCAAATTTGCCTTGGTATGGAGTTCCGCCGAGGAGGAATCGGCACCATGCACATAGACGTAGTTATAGGGCACGGTAGGCGGAAAGTTGTTTACCGAAGACTCCACCTTCACCTCCTCGTTTATCAGCATGTTTTGCCGAAGCCGGCTATGGTACTCTTGGGGTATCTTGGACAGGTCCAGGGAATCGAAATCGTATCCTCCCAACCGGAAGATAAAAGATCCGGGCTGCACGTCCTCCTCTCTCAGAAGTTTGAATCCTGCAATGGAGGCGGCTGCCGCATTACCCGAACAATCGATGAGCTGATCGCAGGTGATCTCATTTACCACCCCTTTGCCCATGGTTGTTACGGTCCATCGCCCATTGTGAAATTTGACCTCCGTTGGACTTTCGTAGTAGTGGATGGACACGCCCGCTTCCACACATTTTTCCTCTGCCAGCATGGCGTAGAGGGCACCGTTTACCGACACCTGATGCCTCCAGTGGCGGATGCTGGTGTTATTGGGAACGATGGAGAAATTGGGCAGGATATCGTCGTTCAGGCGTACGGCTTCCAGAACGAGTTCCCAACCAATGCCCCCAATGACCTGTTTGCCCCAGGCGTGAAAAATACCAGGAAAACAGACCCCCCCGGTGGTCGTGGTACCTCCCAGTTGGCTGCCGCTTTCGATCAGGGTGGTTTTCATGCCTTCCCTGCCTGCCTGAATGGCCGCAACGACTCCGGCAGTGCCCCCGCCTATCACCACTACCTGGGTATCGATTTTCCGGCGTTGGACTTGGTAGGGTTTATGGTATACTTCCCCTTTTGCCAGGCTTGGCGCGGCCATCCCAACGGAAATCGCACCCATCTTGGCCAATACGTCTCTTCGATTCATGTTTTTATAAATGTATTTTGGTGGTCAAAACCTGTACCCTACCGAAAGTCGGTATCACTGCTAGCTAAATTTTATGGGTCTTGGATATCTAGTGGATTTTCTTTTCTTAAATCTAAGCGAGTTGGGCTATTTTGCAAATCATAAGCAAGTTAAAAAAAAATCACTACTCAGGGTAGAAACCTTTACTTAGGATTTGTGAGCCACCATCAGTTACCATTTTCGACTATTCAGCCATCAAAACATCGAAAAGACAATTTTGTGCTGTCACTTCTTCCGAGGTACCTTCGACAGAAAGATCCAACGCATTTCCGCTTTTTCACGATGAGAAAATCACGCCTATAAAAGGAATTGGCTTCCTCAAAGGCAAATCGCATCCCTTTCCCAAGATCATCCCGTTTTTGAATCCTCAACTGATTACTGACTTTATGCCGTGGCACCTCCACAGCTAGACCCTGCACCGGCCGTGCAGCCAAAACAATGATTATTGATCACAATGGACCTTTCTGCTATGGCTTTAGCATCCCAATGGGAAATATGCTGGGTTTTTGCAGAATCGATTTTCAGATCCAGCATCTGATTGAAATCACAGTCATACAGATACCCGTCCCAGCCTGCCGAAATGGTGTTCCTGCACATGACTCCTGCCGCAGCTACGGGATTGAACGCATCGATCAGCCTTTCCATGTAATTCTCGTAGTTGCCGGAACGAAGCAAAAATTCCAAAAATCGGGAAATTGGGAGATTGGTGATCGTAAATAAGGAGTTGAATTTAATCTGATACCGATCCCAAAGCTTCTTTTTAAACTCAGCTTCCAACTCAATCTGAGAACCGGGCAAAAAGGCGCCGGAAGGATTGTACACCAGATTGAGAGTCAAACCGGAATTTTCTTCCCCATAGCCAACGGCGTTAAGCATTTTCAAAGCCTGAATGGATTTGTCAAAAACCCCCTCTCCTCTTTGCGAATCTGTTTTCATCGCCGTAAAGTAGGGTAAGGAAGACACCACCTCTAGTTGGTTTTCCTTAAAGAATACCGGTAAATCGTGAAATTTCGGATTTGCCAGAATGATAGTCAGATTGCATCGGACGATAATCTTCATATCCGGTCTTCGACTTCTGATTTCGGAGACAAACCACCTGAATTCAGGATTCATTTCCGGTGCACCACCCGTCAGGTCGACCGTAGTCAGGCTGGATTCCCTTTCGATAATGGATAGGCACTGGGTCATGGTCTCCCGAGTCATGATTTCCTTTCGGTCAGGACCTGCATCCACATGGCAGTGCTTACAGACCTGATTGCACATCTTACCCACGTTAATTTGGAAAATTTCCAAAAGTGTAGGCCGGAGGGGAAATAACCCAATCGTCTGTAAATGGTGCTTAAAATCGGAACGTCCTCCCGGAAGGGTTTCCTCAAGGATTTGCATTTCCTCCTCCGGGTTGGCCAAACTATGATTCTGCGCTTTTAGGGACTTCATTACATGGAGATTTCATTGATCTTGTTCATCATTTGGGTGGCATGAACCAAGGATGCACCGCCCCGTATGGCTGCTGCTACGTGCACTGCCTCCATCATTTGCTCCTCATCACATCCTTTCTCCAAGGTATCTGTCGTGTAAGCATCGATACAATAGGGACACTGAATGGCATGTGCGACCGCCAAGGCTATCAGCGATTTTTCACGGGCAGTGAGGGCGCCTTCTTTGAAGACTTCAGCATAGTAAGCGAAAAACTTATCTCCCATCGCCTTTTGGAGATCGGTGATGTTGCCAAATTTTTTGAGGTCCTCGGGATTGTAGTAGGTTTTCATTTTATTCAGTAAGGGTTAAACAAAGTCGGAAAATACAGATGTATCCTATCCTAAAAAAGCTTTTAGGGCCAAGAAGTTTAAATTACACCAAAAAAGACACCCCGGTATACTTGTTTCTCGCCTGTGAGTAAACTCTAAAAGGTGTGTTTTCTTATCAACCGAGGAAAACTGGAATGATAAAACGTCGTCAAAAAGAATCTGGATGGAAACTTTCTTCTCCCTGATATTCCGCTGCGCTTTCTCCATTATTATGACGGCGGCACCCTTGTCAGGGCTGGAGTGCATTTATTTTACCCAAGTGCATTGAACCACCTCGACGGTAGGTAGAAAAACCCGATGTAAGCATTAATTTTTAATTATTACGCGTATTTTTTAAATTTTATTCTAATTTTTAGGCCTAATTTTTAGAATATAATCGAAAAATTATTGAAAGCATTGGCGTTTCAGGTGGGTAGTGAGGTAAGCTATCACGAATTGGCTCAAACCGTTGGCAATATTGATACGGCAACGGTAGAAAGGTACTTGGATTTGCTTGAAAAGGTTTTTGTCATATTCAAGCTGCTGGCATTTAGCCGCAACCTTCGAAACGAAATCAAGAAGGAAAAAAAGGCAAAGTTTTCTACCTCCTTCCTTCAGGCCTATCCGCAGCATCAAACACAACTAATCAGTAAAGCTAATTTCGAAAGTTTCTTGGGCGTTTGATTTGGCTCAGGGGTCAAAACGACACACAAGGTTCACCCCTTGGGCACTTAAGCAAAAAAACTCCCACCCATTAATACGGATTTCCTTGACGGAGAAAAGGCCCTCCAGCTTCATTTTGGAGGGCCTTCAGTTACTTTTCGGAGAGTAGATCTCTTTGAGATCGGGGCATTTTCGGTCAGGCCAATGGATCGGCACCTGCTTCCACCTGAATGGACGCTACGCCAAGGGTATCAATGGCAAGCCCTGCCAAGGTCTTTGGGAAGTCAGATTCACTGGCTTTTACCTGCACCCGGAAGGTTCCCTCCCGAAACACTTTGGGCCGAAATCGGCTTCCCTTTACCCGTAGGGTGTATTCCTTCTCTCCGGTCGCCTCATGGATAACCGTTACCACAGGGTTCTCTACTTCCAGAAAATCCAGTTCAGGCAGGTATCCCAGGGCCTTTTTGGAATAATTGTCCTCTTGGCTAATGGTGATCGGCCAACCGCTGTATTGTCCTTTTGGATAGGTAATCGGATCCACGTACCTGGGCCAGCACTCGATCCGCATGGTGCGTTCCTTTTTGTTGAAAACCACCATGCCATAACCGGTAGATCGGTCATAAATCCTCGCGGGCAAACGACCGGTTTGCCTGGGATTGGCAACTGCATGAACCGTCATCCGATTTCCAAATCCGTCAAAGAAGTTCCCCGTGTACTTGGGTTGGCCCTCCAAGGGCTGGTGATTTTCGGGAACAGGAGGCCACCAACGCCGGGGAAATAAGTTGTTCAGTGCGGGTCCCGCAAAGGCATAGCCTGCGTCCCCAAACTCATCGATCCCATACCGTACCACACTGGCCAAGTGCTGATCTCCGGCAATGTGCAGCGCAAAAGCCTTCCGTAGCATCCGCAAGGCATTATCCCTTCCTTTTTGGGGCCACCCATTGGAATCCATATCAGTGGTCGGCGCATCTCCCTGCACGTATTCGCCAAGCTTGGGAATGGGAAGAGTGGGAACAATGCTGTCTATGATGCTTCCCTCAGGCAACGTGGCCACGGTACAGAAATTGGTCTGAGAGAGCGCCACTTTCATCTCCACCTCATCCCCCCAATCCTCGGACCACTTCTCCAAAAACTCCATCTGAGGATCACCCAACAAGTTTGCATCGATATGGTAATGGGCCTTGATGTCAAATTCCCGGTTTTGAATAAAACCATTGAGTACTTTAGCTTCCTCAGGCAAAACATTCTTCGGTGCAGATTTGAATTTCCGATCCTCCAAAATCGCCATACTGATCCCGCCATACACCCAGTCCGTATAATAGCTGCCTATCCCTTGTATCAGAGGAGAGGGATCAAAGGGTGGCGGCAGGTGGCCGGTTTGGGTTAATTGCACCATGTTGACCCAATCGGGGGGCATTTTATAGCCTCCCTGATCCTGCGAGCCGTAACTCCAGCCCAGCTCCACCGGGGCCTTTTTGCCTCCTTCGCCCCATACATTCCCGTGGTACACATCGTGGTCATCTGGGATAAATATGCAGGGTATGTTCCGGAAAATCTCACGATAAGACCATCCAAACATGTACCACTTACGGAGATAATCCAAACTTGCCCTGTCCGTGGGTGCCGTTTCAATGCCAAACCCACCGGTTCCCTCGTAAAACTGGTCACCCAGAAATACGGCGATGTCCGGCCGATGTTTGCCCACGTTATCCGAGACTTCCTGATCGGGAAAACCGTGGTCTGCGTTGCAGCTAAAAACAGCCATTTTTACCTCTGCCTGTGACAGTGGTTCAGCGGCAATCTTACCTTCGTAATAGTACTTCGTTAGCCCCTTAGCAAAAGGCAAATCCAATCGCACCCGGTAAGGAACCTCTGACGAGCCGTTCCAGTCACGGACCAAAAACTGCGCTACCCTACCCATGCGGTTAATGGTGGCCTCGGCAACTTGCTCCCATATACCATGTTTAAATAATTCCAGGTAGATTTTGTGGTGTACAAAATTTTCTACAGGCGCCATTTGCGCCGTCAGCCTTAGCTCCTTTTGGTGCAGGGTATAATAGGCGAAGCAGATCGGCCCAAACTGACGGTCTGCGTGGTAATCAAGTTTTTGGCCGCTCATCTCCCAGGAAATAAATTCCGCCGATGTCTCCACCTTGTTTTCAGCTTCTCCACCTGAGTGGGAAACCAGTCCCAATTGACCTACCAACTGTTCCGGCGCGATCCCGGAAGCGTTTACTGCGGTCAACACCTGATGGGAAACGGGATGCAGCGCCTCCAATTGTAGGCTAAATGTACCCTGATCCGGCATGGCCCTTAGTTGCAGATGGATCGGATTTGACAGATCGGCAATTGCCCCTTCCGAAACCCTGTCTCCTATAAACAGTCGGCCATCTCCTTTGACCCCGCAATCCAATCCTGTGCCAAACACAACCGCTGACCGGTAGTCATCAAAGGGACCCTTTGCGCCAAGCCTTAGCCCGGCATAACTTTCTGCGTGCTCTCGGTTGATAAGGGAAAACGCCACGGTACACTGGAACCCCTGGCGACGGTCGGAAAGCCGGATCCCCATATGATACAGGGTTCGGTTTTTGCCACTGACCACACAAGTCGCCTTTCCCTGCACAATCTTCCAATCCTGTAGGCGGTTTCCCCAGTATTCCGGGCCTATCCAATCCAGGTTCGGCCATTGATCCCAATCACTTTGAAAGGTGCTTTCTAATGGCTTGGGCGGGGTATTTGACCCGAACGTATTTCCGGCAAGCAAGGAGGTTCCTAATCCACCTAATGCGAGTACTTTGACGGCTTTTCTTCTTTGCATGTGTTTATGGTCTTTTATTCAGTCTAGCCCGTTTGGGTTTGATCGAATAATTTACACTTAATATTTTATCTGTTTAAAATTAGTTTTATTGGTTAGAATTTGTCACTTAGCTCGGGATGGAATGCCCAAAATAATCATAGGTTATTGAATAAGATTAGGGTTGATGTTTGTCTCCGCCTGAGGAATTGGCCACTTTTCATCTACGCCTACTCGGAAGTTCTTGGTAGTTATGTGCCACCTGTGCAGTGTGTCAGATTTTCTGGAAACCTGAGGCAATCTGGTCGGTTTAGAAAGATAATAAATTGCATCTCTGATAGCCTAAAGTAGACAAAAAATCAAGCACACCAAAAAAAGCAATCTTTAAATTTTAGCTGTCTTTCGACAAACTTGACATCTATACCTAACTTCAGCTTGGTAATTTCTAACCGGGGTATCCTGCAAAAAAACGCTATTCAAATCGCAGATCATACCTAGACCAATCTCAAAACAAACACTCAATCTAAATAGCTGCTAAAGCAAATGCCATTGTACTCCCAAGTCTCACCTCATAAAAGAGCCGAAACAACTCTAAAGTTGCTTCGGCTAAGATATTTTGAAAAAAAGTATATCAATAATCTGGATTTTGGATCAGAACACCCTGACTTCGATCAATTTCAGACTGTGGCAGTGGCCAATGATAAAATCGCTCTTCAAAGTTGTAAGGTATGACTCCATCTGTAACATTATCCAATACCTCATGTGCTATTTTCCATCTTTTCAAATCAAAATAACGCATACCCTCAAATGCTAACTCGACACGCCGTTCATGTCGGATACGATCCCTCATTTCTGATTGGTCAAGTCCATTTGGCAATGGAGGCATCCCTACCCGGGCACGAATCAAGTTTAGTGATTCATAAACTTCAGTTGTTGGCCCTTCCAATTCATTCACAGTTTCAGCATACAAAAGTAATACATCTGCATAGCGCATCATTACCCAGTCCTGCTGACTTCTGGTAGCGTAGCCATAGGGAACCAAATCAGGAGACAAAAACTTCACAACGCCATAACCTGTTGGTCTATTATTTGACGGAGAGTGTGTCGTGCCATCATCAAACTTCACAAAGTCCTCAAAGATAGTATACCGTAACCTGGGGTCTCTTCCATGAAAAATTGATTCCTCGTCATAAACATCTGACTGCCCTATCTGATCCGGATCAATGAATTCAAATTCATCAACTAAGTTTTGGAGCGGAGAAACCACCAACCAATCACCAAACCATTGGTCCATTGGCGTGAAATTGTTCGGAGCCAAAAACTTGATCGAAAATATGATTTCTTGATTTCCTTCTTGGCTTCCATCTCTAAATACATTGGTGAACTCCGGATCAAGTGAATATCCAACACCCATCACGCTCTCCAATAAGACCCTAGCCCGAGCTAGCGATTCAGGATCGGATTCAGTTGAACTCAAATATCCATCATATAAATGTAACCTTGCCAGTAATAACTCAGCACTTGATTTTACTACTCTGCCACCGTTTGATGCAAAATGAACATCAGGTAAAATGCTTATTGACGATTCAAGGTCTGCGACAATTTGATTTTTCACCTCAGAAGCACTCGCTTTGGGTTGTAACTGGTTTTCTAGCGAAAGTGGTTCTGTTACAAGCGGAACTTCTCCGTAGGACTTGTAAAGATATAAATAGTAATAAGCTCTAATAAATCTTGCCTCTCCTACCATTCGTGAGCGGTCAGATTCGTCTAAATCATCCCCTGAATAATCTTCCAACTGTCGTAAAAAAATATTTATTCGGGCTATTGCCCTATAGGAGACATTGTAAATATCTGTAATATACCCTCCTGTAGAAGGGAAAATATTTCCCTGGACAATGCCATTACTCCCCCAGTAGTTGTGTTGACCGAATCCGTTGTCGGTCAAAGCGTCCCAATTGGGCATTCCGTATGAAAACATCCCGTTTTGAAGCGTAGCATATACCGCTGTTAACGCAAAATCGAAATCCTCTCTACTTTCCCAAAACACCTCTGAAGACAATTGATCGGGTGGATTCTTATCTAAGAAATCTTCACAAGCTGGCAAGAAGGCAACTAAGATTATGATATATATATAATGTAGCTTTTTCATCTTTTCCTGATTTTCACTTTTCATCTATAACTGAATCTGGAGTCCCAATGCATAAACTTTGTTTTGCGGGTAATTCACAAAATTACCGCTACCTGTACGCTCTGGGTCCAGTCCAGGAAATTGGGTAAAAGTTAAAAGATTGTCTCCTGAGAAATAAACCCTAGCTCTATTGAGACCAATTCTTTCTACCACATACTTAGGAATTGTATAACCTACCGCTATATTCTTCATCCGAAGAAATGTTGCATCCCGAAGAAAATAGGTGGAATTTCGAGAAGTTTTGCCTGCATCATCCCAGCCCCAATACATTCGAGGCATTGTCTCGCTGGGATTTTCTGGAGTCCACCTATCTCTCCAATCAACTGTTGGAGGAGAACCCTGAATAAAGGGAAGCATCCCCCAATTATTTACAAATATATCCCTTCTATGCACCCCTTGAAAAAACACTGACACGTCAAAACCATTCCAATCAGCACTGAGATTAAAGCTGTACTCAAACGCGGGAAATGGGTTACCTGTCACCACCCGATCATCGTCATTTACTAGTCCATCACTATTTTGATCCACAAACCTTAAATCACCAGGCTGTGTGTTATCATTGAACTGGCGGGGGCTGTTGTCAATTTCCTGTTGTGTCTGAAATATACCATCCCATTCTAGCATAAAGAACGAATTCCAGGGAAGCCCCTCTCTTCTGATATTTATGCCGCTAATTTCTTCGGCTCCAAAACGTACCAGCTCGTTCTTAAAATGATCTACATAAACCTGCGCTTGATAATTCAGCCCAGAAAATTTCCCCCCTTTTATAAAGTTTCGATAGTTCAACATTACTTCCAATCCCGTATTGCGTAGAACTCCATCGTTGATGGTCGGGGGATCCAAACCTACCACGCCAGTAACTTGGGATCCTCGAAGAATATCTGATGTTGTTCTTCTGTACCAATCTAAGGTCAGTGTCAAGCCATTAAGGACCATCATGTCCAATCCAATATCCACTACCTTAGTAGTCTCCCAAAGAATACTCCTGTTTGAAAGCCTTGTTTGGGCTACTCCGGGATATAGATCGTTGTTATCGAAAGGATATGCGCCGGCAAATTGTAGTATATCTTGGTACGGATATAGGCCAATATTCTGATTGCCTAGCTCCCCATACGAGGCTCGAATTTTTAAATCATCCAGCCAATTTCCGGTAGCACCTGACATAAAAGACTCCTCTGATAGGCGCCAGCCCCCAGAAACTGAAGGAAATACTCCCCAACGGGTCTCTGGGCTTAAACGGCTTGTACCGTCGTATCTCATATTGAATTCAAACAGGTACTTCTCGTCGAAAGTATAACCAAGTCTTCCGAACATCGACTGTATAGCCCATGAATTACTTGTTCCTGATGCGTTTTGTACCGCTGGGCTACCTGCGTCGAGCTCTCTAAGTAGGTTACTTGGAAATCGCTCCCTATATCCGGTAACAGTCTCAAAATTATTCTCTTCTTGACTGTATCCAACCTGCACATTCAATTGATGCTGCTCATTGAAAAGCTTTGAGTAATTCAGATAGGAAAAGAGGTTTGTGTAAAGATTGTGGTTATTTGTGATATTTAAGCCCCGTCCTCCGACATCTAAATCGGTCATAAACTCTCCCGTCCGGTAATTGTATAATGGAACCTCAGGTCTCCAATCTCTGGTACGGATGAAGTCTCCAACAATCGCTGCTTTGGTATACCAAGTCAACTCTTCTGTAAAACTAATTTCAGTCCAAGCCTGTGCGTTTATAGAATAATCACGCTGAATGTTAAGAACTTCATTTTCTACAATTGCTATTGGATTTTTGTTATTACTTTCAAAGTCAAAAGCTTTAAACGCATATCGACCTGATCCGTCAGGCAATCTTGGCCCGTAGGTTGGCGCCTGAGAAAGCGTTGATAGAAAGGTATCCTGTGCTCCTTGGCGTGGATTCCGCCTGTCTCCCCTCTTCATAAAAAGATTGGTCCCAAAGCGAATTTTGTCATTGATACCAGAGCTAAGGTTAATCCGAAAGTTATACCTCTCAAAATCAAACCCCTTCATCACGCCTTCTTGGTTTACATATCCTAGAGATATATTGTAAGTAGTTAGGTTTTCACCACCATTAAAGGAGAGGTTGTGCGTTTGTGTTGGAGCCGGATTAAACATCAGACCCATCCAATCAGTACTTGGATAAAGACTTTGGTCTGTAGCATTTCTATACATGTTAATTTGATCTTGGGTATACAGGCCTGCCGTAATATTACTGTTTGCCTTTGCCTCGTTCCAGAGTTCCATATATTCTGCAGAGTCCGTGATCAAATCAAAAAGGCGAGTGGGTGTATGGATAGCAAAATTTCCATGGTAATCAATACGCAAGGCACCCTTCTCTCCCTTTTTGGTAGTAACGAGAACAACACCGTTGGCTGCTCGCGATCCATATACCGACGCAGAAGCAGCATCTTTCAAAACAGAAACACTCTCTATATCATTAGGATCTATGGAATTTAGATCTCCTTCCACACCATCGATCAAAACAAGAGGGTTGGAACCAGCCCCACTGAAAGTACCCTGCCCCCTCACCTGTATAGCTATGCCTTCAGCACCTGGCTGTCCTGAGTTCTGCACTACGCGCACACCGGGCATTCTTCCTTGCAGCATTGATGCAGCATTGGTTACTGGCCGCTGAATAAGTTCATCACCACCTACTGTTGCAACAGAACCAGTTAGATTGATTTTCTTTTGTGTGCCAAATCCAACTACAACAACCTCCTCAAGCGCATTTGAGTCTTGATTCATCTGTACGTTAATGGTATCCGAAGCCCCAACTTGCTTTCGTTGATTTTCGTAGCCTACAAATGAAAAAATCAATATTACACCAGACTCGGTATCAAGCGAATAACCCCCGTCTATATCTGTTACAGTACCGACATTGGTACCCTCCACCAAAATTGTTACGCCCGGCATGGGATCACCGTTCTCATCGGTCACTACACCTCTAACGGTTACCGGTTCTGCAGTTTGGACCATTGAGACTTCCGCGCCTTTCCGCTTAACCACATCAATACTGTGGTTTACCTGTCTGAAGGTCAAATCACTCTGAACCGCCACATCACGTAACAGATCAATGACTAACCCTTGCCTGTTTTCCAAGGTCACGGCTAACTGCCTGTCCACATCCTGGTTTTCATAAGAAAACTTAAAGGGCGTCTGCCGCTGCACCTCACGGAAGAACTGCTGCAACGTCAATGTCTCATTGGAAAGGGTGACCCTTACCTCATCGATGGTTTTGTATTGGCCGTTTGCAGCGGTGGCCGAAACCAGATTCAAAAGAAGGGTCTGCATGACCAATCCATACACAAAGCACTTGGACAACATAATAATTGTCTTTAGTAAGTTATTTTTCATACTTTTACTTAGGTTTATTGAATAAGACAGTTTGGTAAACCCAACCTAGCATGGTGCCATTCCCCAATGTTTGCCGTGCTTCGGTTGCGCATGTCGCCGGAAAGGAGCTCTCTCTTTTCCGGCCTTTTTCTAGGATGTGTTGAACGGTTCCATCGTTGTATTAGAATTTTATCGTTACGGTTCCATTTTCATTCAGTTGATACTCGAATCCCTGTATAAAGGACATACTCTCCAACACGTCAACCAATACCTGCTGACGGTATTCGCCGGAAAACTGCCACGTCACTCCTCCTGCATTTTCAGCACTAATCTCTACTCCATACCACTCCTCCAAGGCCTGTATTACCTCCTGCAGGGACGCCTTCTGAAACAGCAATACTCCCTCCTTCCATGCCAATACCTCAGAGGGCTTAAATCCTCTAATCCGAGTGGAATCCAAGGTCCCCTGAAAATCCAGCATTTGACCGGCATTCATAATAACTTCTTTTTGGGTGTCAGAAACTGCGACTTTCCCAGTGATCAAGGCGATTTGGGTATTTGCTGGATTCTTTGCATTTACATTGAAGCTAGTTCCCAATACCGTGGTAGTAAGCCCATCTGTGAAAACTGTAAATGGCCGCAGGCTGTCGTGGGCCACCTCCAAATACACTTCTCCCTTAACGGTGATGTTTCTGCGGTCAGATTCAAATTTCTCCGGAAAGACTACCTCGCTGGAAGAGTTCATCCAGATCTTCGTGCCATCAGCAAGCGTTAACTGCAGCTTTTCGCCCGCCGCTGTTTTCTTCACGAGAATCGCGGCTTCCGCTGCTACCATGGATGGGGCTTTGGACTCTGGGGTGGGCCCCAGCATCCAGGCCAAGATCAAGCAGGTAACCAAAATAGCAGCAACCCGGGTCATCTGCCCCAGTTTATTCCAGAAGCTGTCTTTGATTCCTTTTGATCGCTTCGAATGATTCGTATTTGCGTAACCCACGGATTTAGCTTTTATGCGGAGAACCTCTGCCATTACTTCCTCCTTCAAGCCCTGAGGAGGCTTAACACGGTCAACGTTTGACCTCAATAAGATCTCCTTCGCCATCTTCATGGGCGCCAACTGCTCGGGATTGGCCTTTCGCCACTGTTCCCAGTAGGCTTCCAGTTCTTTGTCCGGATTTTTCACCCAGCGGATAAACTCCGGGTCTGTCAAAAAATCCTCGATGTGCTTCATATTTTCCACCGCTATGATAGTATCTGATGATAATGGTTTAGTTCAATTTTCTTACACAAAATGTACCCTTTAGTCCTGCCTAAAGCAACCTTCTGAGTTCTTTGATCGCTTTGTACATCAAATTCCGAACGCTTTGTTCGCTTTCCATACCCATGATTTCCCGGACCTGTCGGTAGGTAAACCCTTCAAAGAAGGTATAGTAGATAATCTCCCGCTGCCGCTTGCTTAAATTGGCTATGGCATCATTCAACTGGTTTAGCTTATCAGCAGACAACTGCTTATCAATCAACTGAGATTCGTGGGAAAGGGTAAATAGGAAGTCTCCGGGTAGGGTATCAATAGATTCCCTGTTGCCCTGCCATTTGGTCAAATCCTTAAACAATTTTCTCTTCAGGGAAGCAAAAAGGTAGAATTTGATTGAATCGGTGGCTCCTAACCTTGACCTTCTTTCCCTAAGTTCCACAAACAAATCCTGGAGAGCATCTTTGACGATATGGGTATCGGCGATGATACTGTATCCATACCCAAATAACACCTCAAAATAATTCTCGTAAATGAAAATAAAAGCCGATTCATTCCCGTCTCTGAATGCATTCCAGGCTTCTGAATCCGAAGAAAAGGCCGAAATGGAATCGGAATGGGGAGTAACCTCCGATGGGATATTGGTTAAAATCTTCTTTTCAGGCATTTTGGGTCAGGAAGAAATCCAAGTATATAAAATCACTGCTTTGATTTAAAATGCCCAAAAATCCAGGCATTCCAAAATCCAAACCGGGTTTTGAAAGGTAAAGCGGAATAATGAAAAAACGTAACCTATCTTTTGGAAAAAAAAATCAACCAAAAAATTAACACCTTGAAAATCAGCTATATTAAAACAAAATTACTCGTCAAATCTCAACCGAAGGACATGCTCGGAAGCATTCCTCGCCATAAAAACGCCCAACCCATTCTCCACATTGGTATGCACCAATACCGGCTGGGACAGAAAATCTCCCCGATTGTCGTATTGTAGGTCTGCCGTATCATAATACCTAAAATAGGACTCGGTCACGTGAGCAAGGTTTAGGGTTACTTCCAGTAGTTCATAGTCAGTAGGGACCGAAATCCGAAAGACAAGTTCCGATTCTTCCCCTCCCAACAGGCCATCATCAAACAGCAGCACACTGCGTAATAAATGTTCCTTTTCAAAAGCGGGGTTAGTAGGCCGTGGGTATAAATCCGAACTGTATTGACGAATAAACGGCTGCCCTTGGGATTCGGTCGTCTCGCTTCCAAAAATCCGCCCGGACAACTCGTAAAAATTGCGGCCTGAAGGATCTGTAAAACGAACACGAATCTCAACCAACTCGGAAGTATCCCAAGAACCATCCGGACCCAAACGTACCGTTTCCACGGATTGGATAGGCACAGTGGTAGGGACTACTTGAAAGGTACGAATGCGTTCAAAGCCGGGGGCCTCCGCCACGAGGTGATAGGATTGATTGGGTTGAAAGACGAATTCAGGTAGCTGATAAAAGGCATTGGGATCGTAGGGCCTGCTTCTATCCACATATTCCAACCGGTGCCTATCTCCCGACTCGGTTTCCAAATAAACCGCTGCATCCGAAATCAAGTCGAAAAACTCCTCATATTCACGATCCTCCAAGATACCCCTCGAACTAGTCAGGAATACCTTCAAGGTATCTGAGGGATCTAACAGGGCATTCAATACCATTCTAGGCTCCTGCCCGGGCAAGTCCACCTCCAAAAACTGCTCACAAGAAACAAAAATCAAAAATCCGACCGGTATAATATACTTAGATAGGTAACGCATGACTAAAAGGTAAAACGGTAAGAAACAGATGGCACAATGGGAAACAAGCTAAACTGCCGCAATTGGTTTCGCTGTTGGTCATAGTTGAAGCTGATGTCCATAAAGAAAGGGTTCAGTCGGCTATAGACGTTGTACACCGATACATTCCAGGTGCGTTTTCCCCATCGCTTCGCTTTGTGAAAATTGACTCCCACATCCAGGCGGTGGTAGCTTCGCATCTGAAAGTTGTTTCGGGATTCAAAATAATCCAAATAAAGCCCACCAAAACGCATAAATTGATTATTGACCACGGAGGTAGCATGTTGATATCGCCGGGTCGGCACCGTGATGAAGTTGCCTGTGCCAAATACCCAGGTACCGGATAGGTCAATCCGATCACTCAGTTGATGGACGGCAACCACACTGATGTCGTGTCTCCGATCGTAGCGAAATGGAAACCAGGCGCCGTCGTTGAGATCATCAAAGCGTCTATCGGTCTTGGATAGGGTGTACCCTACCCAACCGGTTGTTTTTCCAGTCTTCTTCTGCAAAAGTAGTTCCACCCCAGAGCTTCTGCCTTCTCCGGCTGTCACTTTATTTTGCCAATCTTCGGTGGTGTCCAAAAACGATGCTCCATCCTGGTATTCGATTAACCCATCCATTGTCTTGTGGTAGGCTTCCACACTGAATTCCAGGCCGTACCCCAGATTCTTGAAATACCCCACCGAGACTTGGCGGCTTTGCTGAGGGGCAATGCGGTCTGTAGAGGGCACCCACAGGTCAGTGGGCAGGCCCAAGCCCGCATTGGTCAGCAGGTGGATGAACTGGGCCATTTCTACATAGGAAAACTTCAGGGAAGACCCCGGATCCAACAAATACCTCATGGCAAAACGGGGCTGCAGGGAAGTGTAGGTTTTTGTGTCTGCGAGAAAACCGGAAGCATGGGCCCCCAAGTTGAATTTCAGACGATCCCCTACCGAAAAATCATCTTCCAAGTAGAAGGAAAACTCCTGGCTATCGGTAGGTTTACCTCCTTCCCGTATTTCAGGCCGTTGGCTTTCCTGAGATACAAAAACCCCGGGAGTAAACCGGTGATTGATCCACATACCCCCCCAGCGAAGGTAATGCTGCGGATTGGGAATATAGTCAAAATCTGCCTTCAACGCCAGGTCTCGGATACCTGAAAAATAGTCTGCTGCGTAGAAATCGCGAATGGGCGCCTGCCCTTGATTGCCGGTAAAATTATCCTCATACTCGGTAAACACCCTGAACCGATAGCGTGTGTAGGTTCCCGTGAAATTGGCAAACAGACGCTGATTAAAGACATGGTTCCAGCGGGCCGCAGCTATTCGGTTGCCCCAGCCCAGCCCGGCACGTTCCCTACTGGAAAATACTCCCTGCGAATTCTCCCTGTTCGATTGAAACCGGGAATACCCCCGATCCTCTCCTCCGTAATAACTCAGGTAAAGGCGGTCCTTTTTGTTGAAGATATGGTTTACCTTTGCATTCATGTCGTAGAAATAGTATCCTACGCTTTCCCGGCCCCCGCTAGTCCTACGAATAATTGGACTCGCAATCATATCGAGGTAGGTACGTCTGCCGGAGAACAGGAAGGAGGTTTTGTCCTTGGCTATAGGCCCCTCCACCGTTACTTTGGAGGCTATCAGCCCAAGGCTTCCTTCTCCCTGAAATTTCTTCATATTCCCCTCCTTCATGGTAATATCGACCACCGAAGAGAGTCGCCCTCCATAGCGGGAGGGGAAGCCCCCTTTGATCAGTTCCACGTTGTTAATAGCCCCGTCGTTGAAAATGGAGAAAAATCCAAACAGGTGGCTGGCATTGTAGACCGGTACCCCATCCAATAAAACGAGGTTTTGGTCCGGACTGCCGCCTCTTACGTAAAGCCCGGAAGCACCCTCGGCCCCCGACTGCACACCGGGCAATAATTGAATCACTTTAAAAATATCCACTTCGCCCATCAGGGCCGGAAGGTTTTTGATCTCGCGAAGCGGCACATTCACCGCACCCATCTGCGTACTCTCTTGGATGGGATCGGCACGGTCACTTTGTACCACCACCTCTCCCAACAGCCCGGAAGGCACCATTTCTACGGTCAAAATCGAATCATTGCTTACCGACAAAGAAAGTGGCTCGTAACCTACATAGGTAAACACCAACTCCACCTCCTCGGTAGGCGACGTGTAACTAAAAAATCCATAATTGTTGGTGACCGTACCTTTCTGCTGTCGTTTGTCGAAAACATGCACACCAATCAGCGACTCACCAGTCTCTGAGTCCTTAACGGTTCCACTGACAGTGACACGCTGCGCAAAACCACGCGAAGAAAAAGTCACCATAAAAACTAAAAATAGTATTACAATTACCCGCATATTGACCGCTTCTGAAAATCTCCACAAAAGTAATCATAATTTGATGTTTACCAAAAATGGCAATTTCTAATGGGATACCGCATTGATAAATGCATGATAACGGTAGATAGATACGCCAAAAATGGGGAAAAAGGATAAACTAGGTGTGATCAAAAGGACGTATACCAATCACCCGCCCCTTTGATCATCAGCCAAGCTGCTTACCGGGCACTTCGGCTGACTGCACTTCTTCGCATTCGTAGGCACACTTTATCAAATTAGCGGTTTGTGTCTCAATTTACCGTTGCCCTATCTTCAAAGACATAGCTCCGGTCCCGCTCGGAATAGACGATCTTTCTTTCAAAGCCCAGCTTTACAGAATCCAAAATATTGTACACGGTCCGTTCGGTCACGCCAAACTTCCTCGCCAGGTCCTTGGGGGAACCGGTTTTGCCTTTCTCGATCAGTTCCAACAATCTCATTGTTCGCTCGTAGTATTTTAATCCTGCCATTGTTTTAATGATTAAGCGGTTGCGTGTAAGTAAGTCCATTCCTGATATGCCTTGGCATACAAATTATCCCCGTCGATCAATGCCGCATGGGAACCCTGGGCAGCCACCCTGCCCTCCTCCAATACCACAATGCGGTCGCACTGCCTAGCTAACCCCAACCGATGGGTGACCAGCATCAGTCCAACCTGCTTGCGTTTACAGTAGGTATTCAATAAAGAAATCACTTGCTTCTCCATGCCAAAATCCATGGCAGAAGTCGACTCGTCCAAAATCAAATAGGGGCTATCTTTATAAAGGGCCCTAGCCAGACAAACAAGTTGTCTCTGACCACCGGAAAGGTGCTTACCCTCCTCTCCACAAAGCGTAAAGAGGCCCTGACCAATGTCGTTAAGCAGGGTACCAAATCCCGTCTCGGACAAAAATAAGGCAACCTTTTCCAGTTCATTGGGGTCATTGGTCAGCGCAATATTGTCCAAAATGGTGGTGTTGAATACTTTTTCGTGCTGTCCGACCACGGCTATCTCTTTTCGCCACTCCTGTACCGAGCTCTCCGATAGCCTCGTTTCTCCCATAACCAAACTCCCTTGCTCCGGCTGATAGAAGCCTTGAAGAATATCCACTAGGGTGCTTTTTCCACTGCCTATTTTTCCAAACACGCCAATCGAATCTCCAGGATGCAGCGCTAGATCAATTTGGTCCAACAACTTGGATTTACCGGGAAACCTAAACGATACTTTTTCCAAACGCAAGGCCCCCAAAGGTCTTGTAGGATGCTGCTGATAATGCCCTATCGACAAGTCCTCCACCTCCAACTTGGAAATCTCAAACAACCGGTCAAATGCCACTTTGGCTTCCTGAAGCTGAAAATTCACCAGAACCAGCCCGGAAATTGCCGGAAGCAGTGAACCTCCCACGGTGACCAAAGCCATCATCTCGCCGAGTTGAAGCTGATCCTGCAATACCAGCCACACGCCGAAGCCAAAAATCAACGTGATGTACACACCGGCAACTAATTGGGTCGCAAATGAAAAGGAATTGCCCAACAAGGCCAGGGTATAGCCCTTGGTTTGAAATAAATCAAACACCCGATTGATCCGGTCACCAAAAACCCCCTCCTTGCCATAAGATTTGATGGTAGACATACCTGATAGGGATTCGATGTATTGGGATTCATTCATTGAGTGTGCCGCCATCATTTCCCGTTGGGAGCTGACAATGGGTTCGTGGTATTTTTTAGCAACCAAAAAATAAACCGCCAAGCCACTCAGCCCGAGTAAGCCCAACTCCCAAGCGTAATAAAACAGGTAGGCAAGTGACACCAGGATTACGAGAAAGTTGATCACCAAGCTGCCTATCACTAAGGATACCGCATTTCGTATCCTTCCAGAGTCATTTAAGCGGGCAATCAAATCTCCCGTGCTGCTCCCTCTAAAAAACGAGATGGGAAGCTTTATGACGGTTGATAGGAATGATTCCACCAATCTAACATTTAGATCCTTACCCTGTCTGGCCATAAAGATCCCTTGCAGATAGCCAAGAAATGACCGTATCACCAGCAGGCCTCCCAAAACGGCCAAACCGATTAAAATCATTGGCACATCCTTTTCCGGCAAAAAATCATCGATCAGCTTCTGAGAGAAAATAGCGGTTGAAAGACCGGTCACAGCCACCAATAAACCTAAAATCGCAGAAATTACCAATATGGGAATATCTGCCTTGATAAGTGATTGGAACCATTTCCACTGCGACTTAGCTGCTTCCCGCTTAGCTTCAAACCTGTCGGTAGGCAATAGCTCGAGTAGTGCCTTTGACTGCCAGATACTGTCCAGCTCCTCCGGCAGTAGGTAAATGACCCCCCAACCAGGATCGCCTATAACAAACTTGTCCTCCTCAAACCCAAAGCAAACCACAAAATGAAGCCGATTGTCCTTCACCACGTGCAGGATCACGGGGTGATCTAAGGTTTTCAAATGCTCCAAAGAGCATTCAAAGCCCTTGGCTGCAAACCCTATTTTTTGGGCCGCCTGGCATAGTCCCAGCAGAGAGGTACCATTCAGGGTGGTGCCACTGTTTTTCCGAAGTTCATCCTGTGAACATGCTCCACCATACCAGTTGGCGAGGGTACTGAGGCAAGCTAGCCCGCAAGCAAACTCTCCGAGCTGTTTCACATGGATCCGATCGAGTTTTTCCTTAGACAACTTCATAAAAATCACGTTTGGTATAGTTAGGATAAATCAACTTCATTTCTTCCAGCAGGATACGGAGTCTCTGATGTTCCTGCTCGTTTACCGGTGTCATGCCTGCCTTAAATGAGCGGATGGCGGCTTGATATCTAACCGCATGATCCAACATATATCTGATCTTTTGCTCCATCAAACCCAAGGAGTCTTTACGGATATTCCCCATTTGACCCAGCCCTAGGTAAACCAGCCTTGCCGCACAGCCCGGCTGATCCCATTTTAGCGATAGTGGAAAAGCCAACATAGGAACTTCAGCAGCAATGCATTCCTTGATTGAATTGATTCCCCCGTGATGAATCATTAAATCCACGTGGGAAAGCAGTATTCGCTGCGGAACACTTGAAAACACCGAAACATTGGCGGGCGTCTTGCCTAGGCGGTGGATATCTAAAAAACCACCTATACTCAACACGAAAAAAGCATGCGCTATCCTACCGGCAAGGCTTATCACGTTGTTGAAAAAACGCTCGCAAATACCAAGATCGTTTATCGTCACCGTTCCCAGCGAACAGAAAACCAGCCTTTTGCCAGAGGACTTGACCAAATCAATCACTTTTATGAGCCGTTGATCCTGAATAGACTGCTCCGAGGGAATATCAGGTAATCGACCAAAATAGTATTTGTTTTCCTTGTGTGATGCCGCGGCAAAATCAAAGGATTTGGGATAGGCGGCAATGATAGGCAACTCTTTTACACCAATTCCGAAGCAACGATCGGTATCCAAGGTCAATTTGGATAACCGGTACTTTGATCTTATGACATTTACGTGGTTAGTTTCACCTAACAATAATTCCTTCCAAAAACGGCTACACCATCTGGAAAACAACACCCTATTCCAAGAAATACGAATCCGCAGTGCGGAGAATGCAGATGTAGCCGGCATTTGAACACTTTGAAAGGGCGGAGTACCCGATACTCTATGCGGCAGCGTCATGGTTGATACCAATAGCGTAGGCAGCGAGATACGCTCGTATAAAAAAGCTTTCAGGGCAAAATGATCGTCCAGAAATACCAATGAGGGAGAAACAGAACGCAAGGCGACGGCGTACTCTAACCTTCGTGCTTTCATCTCTTCTATCAAACGAGGCTTTCTCTTTCCGGATATGCGCTCGACCAACACGCTGACCCACCCTGCCTGCTGTATCTCTGACTTCTCCGGCGCTAAAAGAAATGGGTTCACTAGAATTACCCGATATCCCCTACTAGTGACTACCGAGGAAAAATCAGGATTGGTCAAAAAAACAATCTCAAACCCTTGCTCCTTCATCCAATCGGCCAAATTTAAGAATGCTTGCACGTGACCCATGGCAGGAAAAGGATCCATCAATACCACCGAGGAAGCTGATTTTTCCGCATTCATATCACAGGCTTTTGGGTAAGTTATTCAACAAAGAAGAAACTTTAGCAGGTCCTTCAAACCTCCAAACCAGGTGCATGTCCTTACTGAAAATCAGGGAAACAGGCACGTTAAAAACTTCTAAGGTCTTGGCTATACTCGCGTCTTCGTCGACCAAAAAATAGGTAGGAACGTTGGATTCCCAGTCAAACGAGTTCTTAAACGCGTCGATTTCATTTGGGTCTTCGGAGGAAATAAAAAGTAACAAAGCAGGTTCAAACGCCTCTAAATGCTGATTGATTTGTGCTATCTCATGCTTGCATAGATCACAACTCGAATTGAAATAAATCAAGACAATTGGAACCTGACCCGCAAACTTCGATAGGTCCAGCCAGGTTCCATCCACTGTTTTAACCGGCAGATCCATCAGTGAAACGGTAACCGGTTTTGGCGTTTGAAGGCTTTTGTATTTTCCGATCATGGCCCAGCCCATGACGCCCAAAAACAAAAAAACGAAAGCTAACAAGGCATTTTTAGTTATCTTTTTCATTTACATCACATTTAGGGTTAAGAACATGACCAAGACCACCCAGCATACCATTCCTACTCCATAGGAAGAGAGCACGATTCGGGAACTTTTTAGTAACGGGAGCTCTACCTCTTCCTTTAGGAAGTAAATCAGTAGCACCATATAGACCAGCTCAAACGCATTGAGCAATTGTAAGGGATATACAAAAACCTGATGCAACCCCGCAGCATCGAAAAAATTAATGGCTGACAGCGGGTAATACTTCATAAAGGCATCGTAAGAGAAATTACCGGAAGAAATCACGAGAATTTTTATCAGAACGGCTATCACGAGTATGCTTTCTGCGTATACGGCAACATGAAATAGACGGGAAAGTGGTTGGTTTTCGTGACTGTCCGCAAAAAATAACCCCGCATAAAGTAGAGACGCTACCAAAAATGCCTTCACCACATAAATGAACACCGAAAAAAGAAGGCTGAATTTACTCCAATACCTCATTTGATCCAGGCTCTCCAAAAGGACATGCTCCGGAATATCCAAATCACCCTGTTCCATAAACTGACGGAAGAGTAAACCTTCTATATCGACGAAATAGAAGTTTACGGTGTAAATCACTCCCGCATAGAAGACAATGATTACGAAGCTCTTCATAAAAAACATGTTAAAGAAACTGCACCTAAATTAACCAGCCTTTCGGCCCTCCACACCTGCCTTCAACACACAAATGAATACACTTACAAACAAAAGAACGGAACGATGATTTGATAAGAGATTCTGCCAAAAGGAACAAAA
Source organism: Lunatimonas salinarum (assembly GCF_017811155.1). Classification (GTDB taxonomy): domain Bacteria; phylum Bacteroidota; class Bacteroidia; order Cytophagales; family Cyclobacteriaceae; genus Lunatimonas; species Lunatimonas salinarum. The sequence continues at coordinate 118,245 of NZ_JACVCV010000002.1, forward strand.
AATTAGCGCTATACGACTATGCTTGCATGTTTTTGATCCTTGAAGAATAATCCCGATAAAATTATCACCCAAAAGGCATGTTCAATTACTACCTAACGAGATAAATCAGATATAACTTACAATTTTTCATCAAATCATTACAATCACATAATATTAAAAATTAATCCTTTCAATGTCAAGCTATTGAAGCAGAAAAAAAACAAACTTTTTATATTGATCAATCAAAAACACCAAATAGTAGATGAAATGAAGGCTACCTACTGGAAAGACAGGGATTTCTTGTTACCGTTGAAAAATCAATTATAGACACATGCTATAATCTCAACAACACATTAGGCTGTGCTGAACCAAAAAAAAAGCAACGCCCTGATACATGCAAACTGAAAACGACCGTGCTCTTCATCCGCAATAATTAGATATCGCGCTAAAAAAGTCTGTGAAGCTGTAAAGAGCGTTAACAAGGTTTTAGTCAAACAGAAAGACCGTTCGGAATCTTACTTGCTAATCAACTCCTCAAAATCATCCCGTACATAGATCACGTTGCGGCCTAGTTCGATCCAGCGCTTTTTCTCCAGTTGCTTGAGCAGTCGGGAAATGACCTCCCGGGAGGTACCGAGTTCGTTGGCAATCTCCTGATGGGTGGTATGGAGCTCGTTGGCACGCAGCTGCTTCATCTTGGTCACAATATACCGCATCAGGCGCTCGTCCATACGCTTAAATGCCACCGCATCCAAGGCCACCAGCATCTCCTGAAAACGGTGCTGATAGGTGCTGGATACGTAATCCTTCCATTGCTTGTATTCATCCATCCACTGCTCGTGCAACTGCACCGGCACGGCCAAAATGGTTGTTTTTTCCTCCGCTACCGCCCGGATTTCACTCGGACGATTGGCACTGCAGCAGGTAAGCGAAAGGGCGCAGGTCTCTCCGGGTTCCAAGTAGTAAAGAAAGAGCTCCCTCCCGTCCTCATCCGTTCGCAGTACTTTGATGGCACCATCCAAGACGATTGGCACCATTCGGACGAACTGACCGGGCTCCATGATGGCCTTATCCGCTTCAAACTGCATTATTTTCCCCTCTTTTGCCAAAACCTCCAGTAACCGGGTATCGGTAATGGCCGGCAAGCGGTCCCGCAGATCTGCTATTTCTATCGTATTCATACTACCCTAAGATTTATTCTTTGATAAGTAACCATCGATTGAAAAGGTATTGGATGGCATAAACTGGATCAGGAGCACAAAAAACCCGAGATGGATCATCTGCGAGGGATAAGCACCCCAGTTTTCGATTGACGCCGTTCCCAGCATCAATAACAGCATAAAGATCGCCCCAGCTACCGCACTCCAGGTACTTTTATATCCCAACAGCAATAGCAAACCCAGCCCGAATTCGACAAACGGGATCGCCAAGCTAAAAGGCCGCACCAGCAGCGATGGCAACATGGATTCCGCAAAATCAGCCACCATTTTGTCGCTAAAGGATGTAAGCTTGGGCAAGCGTACCAGGCCATGCCCAAACATGCTAATCCCTATGCCAAGTCGGATAAAGAGATAGGAAATTGGATTCATATGTTTCTTGTTTTTTCTCGGGGAACATAGCCGGCCTGCCCGATATATCCATCCGAATTCATAATGCGCCGTGGCGCTTTATCCAAAATTGCCACAAATTCCGCAAACGCCCAAAAAAGCCGGGAGAAGATTACGCTTTCAAAAAAAAAGCAGCTACGGCAAATAGGCCAAAACCAGACATCGTCAGCATGCCTGTTTGATCATGAAAATAAATAAACGGACGCAAGGTCAGGGAATTACAAAAAAACTGATCCAATGGATAGCTTAAACGCCCCGAAAACAACAAAAAAGCCCGGTAGTGAACCGGGCGAGAAAATCAAAAGGAATCGGTGGAGAAACTAACGGGATCTCCAAAGATCCTTTAACGATTTGCCGTTAATCTGCATCACAAAACGGGCGGGGTTGGCTACCAGCACAATACGCACATCTTGACCATCAAACTGTTCGGATTCGATAGGCACTCCTTCTTTACCCTTTATCTCATAGGAAACGACACCCCGCGCATCTGCCTGCAACGGCACGTATCGATTGGCCAGATAAGCAGAAGGAAGTAACACATCGTTGTCTGAATTCAGTGCGTCGTAAATACGTTCCAACTCAGCCTCCAATCCATCGCCATAGGTTTCGTTGAAATCATCTTCCAGGTCATGAAGCTCCTCCTCCAAATCATCGTAATCGGGCTCGGCATAAGTCTTCTTGCTTAGCTTTATTCGCAGTTCAATGATAGTAGTGAGATCTTGGTCCAGTTGATTTAAATCCATAGTATAATCGGCTCTTTAAATTTTAGGAATGAAGGTAGATAATAATGAAACAGTTTCCAAGAACTACCCGATGAATTGGGGGCTTTGGAAATGAAACGAACCAAAGGATTCGAGTCATCTTCCCGGCCGAAAAAGGCAGGTTCCAAAAAATCCAGAATAAATTTTCCGTTTCCCATACGTTAACCCACATAAATTCCTAATTTCATTCCTTCATAATAACTTTGTACCAGAACCAAACTTTTTCCAAACTATGACAGATGCTTCTATCTTGAATAAAGCCCAAACTTGGCTTAACAGCAACATCGACGAGGAATCCAAAAAACAAATCAAAGCCCTGATGGAGGCCTCGGATTCCAGCGAATTGATTGATTCATTCTATAAAGACCTGGAGTTTGGCACAGGAGGTCTTCGCGGGCTGATGGGGGTCGGTTCGAACCGCATGAACGTCTATACCGTGGGGATGGCTACCCAAGGCCTTGCCAACTACCTGCTGGCATCCTTTCCAGGGCAGCAGATTTCAGTGGCGGTCACCCACGATTCCCGGATCAACAATACGCTGTTTGCCGACACCACCGCCAACGTAATGAGCGCCAACGGCATACACGTTAAGTACTTCCGGGAGATGCGGCCCACGCCCATGCTTTCGTTTGCCATCCGACATTTTAAGTGCCAAAGCGGCGTGATGGTCACCGCTTCCCACAACCCGAAAGAATACAACGGATACAAAGTTTATTGGGAAGATGGGGGACAGGTGGTGCCCCCTCACGATAAAAACATCATTACAGAAGTAATGAAAATCAAATCGGTAGACGATGTCAAATGGACCCGGAACGAAGCCCTGATCTCATACATCGAAGAGGATCACGACTTGGTATACCTGGCCGAAGTAAAAAAGCTCTCCATGTCACCGGAAGCTATCATCGCACAAAAAGACCTAAGCATCGTATTTTCACCGATTCATGGGGCCTCCGGAACCATGGTACCAAAGGCATTGAAGATTTTTGGCTTCGAAAACATCCACATTGTCAAGGAACAGGCAGAACCAGACGGAAGATTTCCCACCGTCATATACCCCAATCCCGAAGAAGCCGAGGCGCTAGCCATGTCGGTAGCCCTCGCTCAAAAAGTAAAAGCAGACCTGGTGCTGGCCTGTGACCCTGACGGTGACCGGTATGCCGCCGTAGTTCCCAATGAAAAAGGAGAATACGAACTGCTCAACGGGAACCAAACCGGATCTGTCATCGTCTACTATCTCCTAAACAAATGGCGGGAACACGGGAGGCTGACCGGCAAGGAATATACCGTAAGTACCATTGTCACTACCGACCTGATTGGTGAAATTAGCAGGGGCTTTGAAACGGAATATTTCTCCACCCTGACGGGCTTCAAGTACATCGCCGAAGTGATCCGGGCAAACGAGGGGAAGAAGACCTTCATAGCCGGGGGCGAAGAAAGCTACGGTTTCTTGGTAGGGGATTTCGTACGGGACAAGGACGGCGTGTCGGCCTGTGCCATCGTAGCGGAAATCGTGGCTTATTACAAGACCAAGGGCATGAACCTCATTGATGTCTTGGCCGAAATCTATATGCAGTTCGGGTTTTACAAGGAATCCCTGATCTCCATTACCAAAAAAGGGAAAGACGGTGCCGAGCAAATCCAACAACTGATGCAGGGCTTCCGCACCAATCGGCCAAACGCAATTAACGGCGTGAAGGTAACCAAAATCATCGATGTTAAAGAAAGCAAGGTATATGACATGGTAACCGGAACTGAGGAGATGCTCCATTTGGACAAATCAAACGTGATTCAGTTCTACCTGGAAGACGGAAGCAAGATCTCCGCTAGGCCATCCGGTACGGAACCCAAAATCAAATACTACATCTCGGTAAACGAAAAACTACCTAATCGGGAAGCCTACAGATCAGTGGAAGCCATATTAGACAAACGAATAGATGACCTGAGGAAATTCTTTGGCTGATCGACCGAACATCTGATCACTAAAAAGGACAGCGCATCGCCAATACGGCTAATGCGCTGCCTTTTTTTAAGGGGCAACCAAAAAATCGCCTTTCATTCAACTTTACGTTCCCCTCCTTACCCTTCTACTCAAAAATAACATAAACCGCCTGCTCACTTCATGCATCACCTTCCAATCCCAGATTAATAGACCATACGGGCAAATTCAGGTAGGTGACCAGGTTTTCCGTCACGCTGGGTGCAAATAGCTGCTGCAAATCAGAACGCCCATGTGTGGCTACAGCAACCATATCGGCTCCCAATTTTTCGGCAAACTGAATAATTCCACGTTCCTCCTTGTAGGCGCTGTAATGATGAACCGGGTAGTCCGAATCCGCATATTTTTCCAGAAACTCCCCAGCCAGCTGCTCAATCTGGGAATCTTCCAAGAAGTTTGCGGGTGTGTTCACATACAATAAGTGCAGATAGAGTCCCATTTTCGCCGCAAATTCCGCCACTTGTTTCAGTGCCTTGCCTGAGTTCTCCTTCAGATCCGTCGCAAAGACGATACGATTAAACGAAACCGGATCTTCGATATTCTTCACCACCAAAACGGGAACCCGGGCCTTCCGCAACACATGGTAGGTATTCGACCCCAGCATATGCTCCTTCCATCCGTATTGCCCGTGCGACCCCATCACTACCATGGAAGCATGCTCTCGTTCTACAAAAGAAATGATCTGATCCTTCCCGTCGCTAAAGCACAGCTGCTCTCCTACTGCGACGCCTTTGGTTTTGGCCTTGTCAACCCGCTCCGCCAAGGCCGCTCTCGCCCTGCGGATGGCCTCTTGGGTCTCCGGAAACAACCGCTCTTGGTCTTTGGAAAGCTTTGCCCAATTCACTGGTGTATGAAGGACATGGAGCAGTACTACCTCCCCCGGCTGCTTTTGGGCCAACTGGATGGCGTAATCGAAGGCAGCATCCGCATGGGGGGAGAAATCGGTGGGAACTAGGATCTTGTTCATCTGAAATGGCTCTTTAGAAGATTCATAATGATAAATATAAAAAAAACAGTATATTACAAAGCTAGTTTGTGTCAGCATGTTTCATGACTTTGGTCATGCCTGTCTACTACAGGGAAGGTAAAGAAAAGCGATTCAACCATAAGGCCCGTGCAACACGCCTGACTGCTTTCGGACGGGCTTGCAGTTAATGGGTATTCGATAAACTTAAAAATGACATTTTACCTTAGAGATCTCTGGTTTTTACCTTGTATATCAACCCTTTGGTTGGGATGTTCGGGAAAAGACACGTCCCAGGGAGGTCTTTTTCCTACGGTTCTGATAGAAGCCTCCCAAATCCTGCCTTTTGATCAAGCCGCCGCAGAGGTAAGTTTCATTCCCTTGCGAATTCCGGAAAACCAAGCCATTAACCTTTCCTGTCGTTCCTCCGAACTGACCGTATACGGGAACGAGCTTTATTTCGCCACTAAATGCATGAATCAATTCGCCATCCATGTTTTTGGTTGGGAGGGGAACTACCGTCGAAGCTACGAAAAACAGGGAGATGGCCCGGAGGAGTACGCTTGGCTACAGGGTCTGCACATAAAAAACGACACCCTCATCCTAAGTGCTGGCCAGGGCGAGCTTGTGGAATACCGATTACCCGACTTTCGGTTTTTAAGGCGGATCGAGGTAGGGAGCTACCTTTTTCTCAACAATTTCAGGGCACTCGGGTCGGACACATGGCTGCTTTCCGGTGAATACGACGGAACGCTGGATGCGGATGGAAAATATCCCGTTTTCGTGAAAAAAGACATTCAATCGGAGAAATCTGAGGGAATAGGATTGCTCGGAACCCCTGTATCAGCCGAAATCAGCGAGGGAGAGATAGCTGACTTTGGCCAAGGATACCTGCTTAACTACGCCTTTTCGGACACTATTTTCCATTTCTCAAATGGCAAGGCAGAGCCTATCGTTCGGATGCATTACGGAAACCGGCACCCTCCTAAAACCGCTATCTACCTGGAGGAGGATGCATTTTTCGAATCTCTCCAAACCCAACGCATGGCATTCAATATGGGAAACATTTGGCATACCGAAGGCACTTGTCGCGTTCGGGTTTTCGGCCTTGAAAAAAAGGCCTCTTTTGACCTGGATGATGCTGCCTCTTTTCCAATCTACGAGGTCTTCTTTTCGTTAGATTCCCCAGTACCGGTAGCGACGCCCATGCTTGGAGGCCTCCATGCGAAGGGAACCTCCCATGCAGGATATTTTTTCGATATCTTACAGCCTGAGGACTGGGTCCGCGCACTGGAAACTGGAAGCCTGGGTTCACATGGCGAAGCATTGCAGCAGGTAGTAAGCCAAGACATCGATTTTGAAGAGCCTGTAATAGTCCGCTACCAGGTCAGGGCGAAAGGTCGATAGGGAATTTCTTGGCCAAAATCATCCGTTCTGAAACGGCTATTTCGTAGATAAAAACATAGGGAATGCGATCACTGGCCGCAAGACAGTAGCCAAACAGACTGTCGGCATGAGACAGAGTCCGCTCGTAAAAATCCAATTTGATGCCACTAAAAAAGCCCTCTAAAATTTCTCTTGAGGGCTTTTTTAGCAACTTCCGTTCTTCAGTTGGATGATAGCAAATGAACGTTAGTAACCTTCATTTTGATCAGCGCCTGAAAGAGCCGAATTGTTATCGATTTCATTTTGTGGTATAGGCAACCTATCGTGCACCTGCCGGTAGACCGCGATGGGTTCAGCGGCCAATTTACCGGCTCTTCTCCATCTTCTAATATCCCGGTTTCGAACTTGCTCCCCTCCCAATTCCACTCTTCGTTCATGTTGGATCGCCCGGCGCATTTCTTCCTGTGTCCCGGTAGGGTATTGCGCGGTGGGGTATGGAGGCATATCCACGTCAGCCCTCGCCCTTACTTGATTGATATAAGGCAATGCGGCCGCAGGACCGGAAGTTTCATTTTCTACTTCCGCCATCATTAGCAACACATCGGCATAGCGGATTACCCTGAAGTTAATACCTGACCGGGTGTCTTCATTCTCCCGCTTATAGATCATCTGGTATTTCCTCCATGAAGGACGGGTAACATCGCCCTGCACCTTATCCGCAGTGAGTTCATTTTGACCATTATTATACATATCACCTATCCGGTAAAAGGAGTAAACCGACCGAGGGTCGTCCTTTTCGGCCCCATTGGCAACGGACTCAAACTCATCAACCAACGAAGCGCTGGGAATAACATTTCTCCAGGCTTTTGGACCATACTCCTGCCCCCTGAATGTAACTTCAGCAATATCGCTGCCATCGGCATTCCAACCACCGGCGTCCCCGAATTCCTCTGTAAACTGCACCTCCCAAATGGACTCTGCATTATTTTCATTTTCTTCTTCGAAATTATCCAAGTAGCGATCCACCAGCCGGTACTGCCCAGATCCGATCACTGCCTCCAAAAAAGGCTTGGCAGCGGCATAATCTCCTCGGAATAAATGTGCCTTAGCAGCCAGCGCCTGTGCAGCACCCCTACTTGCCCTTCCTGCAAGGGATCCGGTAAGTTCACTTTTCAACGGCAACAGGCTGATTGCCTCTTGAAGATCACTAAATATCACCTGATACACTTCCTCCTCCGAAGATCTGGGGATTCCGTCCGGAGTAGAAGCACTGGAGGTCATCAAAGGAATTGGACCCCACAGACTCACGAGCTCAAAAAACGCCAAAGCCCGTAAATAATGTGCTTCGCCAATAATTCGGTTGCGAAGCCCTTCGGTAATCTCTTCTGTTGCATTTTCAGCATTTTCCAGCACTAGATTTGCACGGTGGACGATTCGAAACCAGCCCCGCCAGTTAGCCCCAACCAATGGATTGGACGCGTCGAAAACATGATTAAGTACCTGTGCGCGAGGTGCCTCCAATTGAGGCCCTCCGGTATCACAGTCGTCTGAAAGCAGGTCTTGAAGGAAGAAATACTCCCGGTTGTACAAGTTATTTGCCTGTAGTCCCGAATAGACCGAATTTATCGCAGCCTCAAGCTGGGGGCCTGTACGATAAAAGGTTTCTATACCCAATTGGTTAGGGTTTACCGGTTCCAGAATTTCCTCGTCGCACGACGCAGCTCCCATCAACAATAGGAACAGCGTGAGTATGGATTTAGATTTCATAGTATGCATTTTTTTGGAATAATAGGTTAGAAGGTAAGCTGAATGCCCGCAAGAACGGTTCGGGCCGCAGGAAACTGACCATAATCGATACCAGCGCCTAGGGTATTGTTGATCCCTTCACGAACCGCAATCTCAGGATCGTATCCCGAGTAGTTTGTGAAAGTCAACAGATTTTGGCTGGATAAGTACACTCTTAGATTCGAAATACTTCCCCTACTAAATGAATCCAGCACCGGCTTAGGCACCGTATAACCTATGGAAAGGTTTTTCAATCGGAGGTAAGAACCATCCTCAATCCAGCGGGAACTTGCACGGGCATTTCTATTGGGATCTCCCGATACTGCCCGAGGAACTTCTGTATTAGGCTGCTCAGGGGACCATCGATCCAAAACCACCGTACTGGCATTGAATAGTCGAGTCATCCCTTCGGTATGAAAACGCAATAGGTTAAATATTTCATTTCCCTGAACTCCCTGCCAAAACATGGTGAAATCAAAGTTCTTATAATTGGCGGATACATTTACCCCATAAGTAAAATCCGGCATGTAATGTCCCAGAAAAGTCCTGTCAGCATCGGTAATCACCCCATCGTCATTTAAGTCTCTAAAGCGAATATCTCCTGGAGACGCGTTCACCTGCTGACTTCGGTCATCTCCTTGTTGGAAAAGCCCATCGGCCAGCCATCCATAGAAATAGGCGATCGGCTGTCCCTCTTCGGTAAACGTCATTTGATCACCTTGAAACTCCGGCCCAAATATGGTGTTACCAGTACCCAATGAAGTGAGCTCATTGCGAATAAAACCAATGTTTCCATCTACTGAAAATTGGAAGTCACCGGTATATTTCCGATATCCCGCGGTAAGCTCCACTCCCCGGTTTGACACATTTCCTACATTGGCTACCGGCGCGGCGTCGTATCCGAGGGACGGAGGAATCGGTACCCCCAAGATCATCCCTTCTGTCGTATTGTCGAACCACTCGGCAGATAAGTTGATTCGATCGTTCAACAATCCCAAATCCAACCCAACATTTCGCATTACGGTGGTTTCCCAGCGGAGATTGGCATTCGCCAATGCGGATATCGTGCTGGCACCTTCCAAAGACCCCGCAAAATTGTAGAAATGGTTACTGTTGATGGTTCCCTGATAGACATAATCCCCGATGCGGTCATTTCCTGTCTCGCCATAACTCGCCCTTAACTTTAGATCGCTTACAGCGGAAAGCGATTCCATGAACCGCTCCTCACTGAGCCTCCAGCCCAATGAAAACGAAGGAAAAGTTCCCCATTTGTTGGCAGGGCCAAAACGTGATCCCCCGTCCCTTCTGACCGATGCACTGACCAAGTACCGTTGTTCGTAGTCGTAATTGATACGCCCAATGTAGGAAATGAGTCCATATTCTGTCTTGTTGCCTGAAGTTGTTTGGTTTTGCACACCCTGCAATACCCGTACGTCGTTGGTAAGGAAATTTTGACCATTTCCGACAAGTCCGGTGGAGACAAAGGTCTGTTGCTCCAATACCGCTAGGGCATCTATCGTGTGTTTCCCAAAGGTCTTGTTATAAGAAAGTTGGTTGCTGATGAGCGGAGAAACAAAGGTGCTTCTATTCTGGGTAATAGATGCGAAGGGCTGGAAGTTGAAGTCCCCGGCATCAAATCGAGGAGTGTATTGGTCCTGTGTACCTATCCCTATGTCCATTCCGACGAGAAATTTATATTTTAAACCTTCATAGATATCTACGTCCACGAAAGCGGTACCCAGCAATTTGAAATCCTGCTGTCGGTTGGTTCGTATTTCGGCATTTAAAACCGGGTTTTCGGGATCCGATCCATCCACGCGATCGGGCGACCGGAATCCACCCAATCGGCTGGCATCTCTGACAGGGATATAAGGTACCTGCTTGACCATGTGCTCTATCTGACTTCTGCCACCTGTCAGAGGCTCATTGGCACGATCCGAATAGGCGAACGTCAGCGTTTGGCCGATTTTTATTCGGTTGTTAATTTTAAAATCCGTATTGGTTCTGAAAGAAACCCGTTCGAATCCGGTTCCTCTCATGATACCCTCTTGCTTAAAATACCCAAAAGAAACATTGTATAACACAGACTCTGTACCACCCGAAACCGCCACATTATGATCCTGAATGGGAGCTGTACGGAACATCTCTCCCTGCCAGTCGGTATCTACATTGGCAAAGTCGCCGAGATCGTCAAAGCGCTGCGGCGCCGGTTGCCCTCCATTGGCCAATAAGTCCCTTCCAAAGGAAATGTATTGATCCCGGTTCAACAGATCCAATTGCTTCCAGGCAGTCTGGGTTCCATAATAGGAATCCACAGATACCTTTGGAGTCCCGATCTTACCCTTTTTGGTGGTAACAAGGATTACGCCATTGGCGGCTCTTGATCCGTAAATTGCCGCAGCAGACGCATCCTTCAACACCTCGATAGACTCAATATCCGCCGGGTTGATTTGATTCAAACCTCCGGCGGGTACGCCATCTATCACGTATAGGGGGTCGTTATTTCCGACTGTCCCAATGCCTCTCACCCGTACCAATGGATTGGTGCCCGGCGCTCCGGAATTGGTAACACTCACACCGGCGGCGCGGCCTTGTAACGCAGAAGCCAAATTTGGGACTGGTAATGCACGAATATCTTCGGAACTTATCGAAGATATGGCTCCGGTTACCTTTGCGCGCTCTTGGGTACCGTACCCCACTACCACAACCTCGGAAAGAGCGGACAGCTCCTGTCCAAGTACAACGTCCACCGTGGTTCGATTTCCGACACGGACTTCTTGTACCTCAAATCCAATGAAGGAAAAAACAAGCACCGCATCGGAGGAAGGAACTTCCAGGGAATACCGCCCGTCTATATCGGTAGCTGTTCCGATCGTAGTCCCTTTTACCAGTATGTTCACTCCCGGTAAGGTTTCGCGGCCATCCTCGGAAGTAACCGTTCCACTTACACGAATCGGTTGGTTTCCCTGTGCCATCAGTGATCCAGTACAAAACAGGACAACTATTAAACTCAAAAAAGCCGCCCTTATGCCAAAAATGGACATAGAACGGCTCACGTAACAATTTTTAATCATACTCGTAGGTTTTTAGGTTTAATAAATCAACTTTCTAAACTGCCCATTAGAGCCATCGTATTTGTCGGTGATCAACTCATTGAAATGTGATGACCTAACAAAGACAGCATGATAAGTTTAAAGTCATTCAAATGTATAAAATTTATTTTAGAATAAACGAAAAAAGCGCTAATTGGTTTATCAAAAGACCTAAATCAATTTAAAAATTAATCACATAACACTAAAATCGGAATATAATTTTAAAAAAATTAATAATTTAGAGATAGATAAATTTTTTTCATACATAAAATATTTTAATACTAATTATTAATGAAATAACACATATATAGGGTAAAAAATAGATTGAGTGACCAAAATCACCTTCGAATTCAGTTAATTCCCCTATCTTTCTAATAAAATAAATACACCATGGGATACTACATCGCAAGAACATTTGAAAAACAAGACATCCAAACGCTCAGGGAACAGGTGGAAGCGGCACTCAAGCAGGAAGGCTTCGGCATACTGACCGAAATAGACATACAGGCCACCATGAAAAAAAAGCTGGACAAGGACTACAAACCCTACTTGATTTTGGGTGCCTGCAATCCGGTTTTTGCAGATAAAGTGCTGCAGGCGGAACCCAACATAGGAGCCCTGCTACCCTGCAACGTGACCATTCGTGAAACCGACTCCAACGAAATGGAAGTAGCGGTAATGGATCCGGCAGCGGCGATGATGGCGGTAAAAAACCATTCCATCGAATCGCTGGCAAATGAAGTAAAGCAAAAGTTAGAACGGGCGCTGGCTTCGTTGTAGTCAGTAATGGAAAGCAAAACCTATCGCTTGCCCCCTATTTCCCGGCCTTTTTGTTTCCAGTAACGTGGGAAGAATAGTGGCCGGGATATTTTTTTTCTATTCCATGCTCACTACCCTGCTTTTTTCCTCGGTAGATTTGCGAAAGTGCATTTAGCCACTCTCAAGTCGTATTTTTGATAAATTTGGGTGTTCCGGTCATTATTGTTGCTATTTTGAGTCGTGTCCAAGAGCATCGAAACCCCGCAGCTGGGCACCTTTTGGCTAAAACCTGCAAGGCGGAAAATAAAGTGAGCATGTGGTTTTTCTCCCATATACAAAATTACGATCAAGATAATAGGGTCACATCAAACCATCGGAAACCATCAAGAGAATTGACGAAAAAAGGTATCGGGTGGATTGAAATGGGTGTCCCAGCGAGGAAAGCGGCAAAAATAGGGTGTAATTGATTCATCACTTGAAAAGATCTGTGAAAACCTGTGATATCTGTGGTCAAAAAATCCAGTTCCTGCTAGCTTAGATCTAGGAACCTGGCAGGTCCCAGTCCGTCTACATTCAGTCGGGTTAGAGGACATTCAATCACCCCCTCCAAAAACTCGTACACCAAGCCGTTCAATGGGCCGGTAAACGGACAAAATAAACGCATTTACGACCAAGAAAGGCTCATTTTCACACTCCAAGTGTATGAAAAAGAGCCTCTTTTGGCACGCATCCTCCGACTAAACCTGAGCTACCGGACTGCTTAGTAAGGAAACTCCCACTACTTCTCGCCGAAGGTGCCTAAACTCCTCTTTCAACGCCTCCACGCTATCCACCGTGTCGGCTGCCTGTTGCTCGATCAACTGCTGATAGTATTGGATTCCATCCAGTAGGTTCTTTTTGAATTTCTCCACATAGTTTTCAAACTTCTGGCTGTTCTCCGCCAATGGCTTCTCAACCTCCCGTTTGATATACCCTACGTAGAGTTGAAGTTCCTTGACAAACACATGGGGCCGCTGGGGATCCAGGGACAAGCTTATTTTTCCATATATATGGTCCACCATTTCCTTGAGGCTGAAAACCCCTTTGAAATAGGCCAGGTTTGGCCCCGGACAAATGGTTACGGCGCTCAGGTTTCTTCGTGGGGTATGCCCTTCGTGCAAAATGGCAGGGGCGCTGAGTCCCTCGCATAGGCAATCCTTTTCCATGGCTTTTTCCAGTTCCTCCGAGGTGATGGTACCCGAGGCCTGTTGTTTGGACTTTAAGTGCAGATAGGCACGGGAAGCGGTGCAGATGGGTTTGTCTCCAAATTCTGTGCTGAACGACAGAAATTTCTTATAGCAAGGACTTCCTGCCCGGTTTTTTTGGATGCGGGCCATGCGTTGTTCTTCCGCGCTGCTGTTCCGCAAATTGTTAAAAGGAACGCCCAAAGGAGAAGCATTGCTCAGGTAGTAGTCGGACTTCCGTGAAGCAAGAATCCGCTGAAGCGTGTCCTCATCAACGCTCGTAGCCTCCGGGACCAACAGAAAGGGGCTACCCCAGCCGGTACCATCCAGCTCGTAATGATCCAGCAGGAAGCGGTCTTCCTCCGAATTGCCGATGCCTCCTTGGTAGGTGATTTTAGGTCGGGCATCTTCCGGCAGACGAAGGCCTTTGGCTTGTAAACCTGCATTGCACGCCTCCCTTAGCGTTTGGGCCAGCACCTGCCTGTTTGTCTTAAATTCTTCCAGAATGGGCCCAATCAAATACCCCTCCGTCGCAAAGGCATGGCCTCCGCAGTTTAACCCGGACTCCACCCGAAATTCCGACACCCACAAACCCTTCTTGGCCAAAAAGCGGCCTTGAATCAGGGCAGATCGGTAGTCACTGACCTTCAGTATGATGCGCTTTTTTATATATCCGTCCTTATCCGGGAAAAAGTCCGAAAAATTCTCCGCATAGCTGTATAGGGCAGGGTTTAGCCCGGCGGAGAAAATAACCGATCCATCCAGTTCGCTGTTGGCAAATCCTCTGAGAGCAGTGAGTGCATCCGAATATTCTCTTGGAAGGGGGTTCCCCTCTTTGTCCGTATTTAGTTTATCCACCTTCGTCATGATATTGACGTCGATGGATCCTGGTACGATATGGCTTCTGAGCTCCTCTTGCAGTCTAACACGCTCGGTACCGGTTTCCGACAGCATCTGAATATAAAGCGAGTGGTCGGGATGGTCGGTGGGCAGCAATTCGAAGTAAACATGGATGTCCCGGTCGGTCTCAAAATCCTGGTTTTTGAGATCCGAGCATTGCCGTTGCACCTCGTGATGGAGCAGGTTTAGGTAAGCGGTCGTGCGGAGGGCCTTGTAATCAGGCACCTGCTCGTCTATAGCGTCAAAAGGGAGACCCAGCTTGCTGCTGTGAATCCGTCTCATGTCTTCCAACAAAAAATCGTCTACGATGGAAACGGCACTCGAAATGCCAAATTTGGCAACTTTAAGGGGGGTGTCAACAGTAAACCCCAATCCCATTACGGGGATATGAAATGAATGTGGGGAGGTAGTTTGCTTCATGGAAATCTGATCAATTTAGCCCAGTATCAGGCAACGACAAATATATAGTGTACCGCAAAAGCCACCTACGATGAAACTCACCCATAAGTATGATTTAAATCATCTATTTCGCTTGATGGGGATCAGTTCGATTTTTCGCTTCTGTACACCAGAGCATGCCAACGAGCAGCGGTAGACGCGTCTACAAGCTACAACTGGAAAGCACCAATCCTTCAGATATATTTAACTATCCTTAGATGCGTAAGACCTCGCAGCGGGATGGAAGGGGGGCGATTGAATCGGAAGTGGGAGATGGGAGTATGAGGGGATAGTGGTTTTTGTTATAACAAATCAGTTCTGCCCTTTGTAAAAGGTATTAATATTCGTACCTTTGTACTTTACCAATCAAGCGGAATGAAATATTCAGAACTCGAAAAGAAATGCAAAAAGGCCGGGTGCTACTGGATAAAAGATGGTAAAAAACACCCGATATGGTATAGCCCGATCACCGGAAAGACCTTCGACCTCTCACACCATAAAAATCAGGAAGTAAAAACGGGAACACTAAACAAGATCATGAAAGCAGCGGGAATTAAATAACCTCCGCTTTTTTAACCCTAAACTGTAAATCAAAATCGTATGATAAAGGCAAAAGCAATTATAGAGCGTGGTAATGACGGAACGTATGGTGCCTATCTGGACACGGAGGATCTTCCCTATCACATCATCGGTGACGGTGACACCGCTCAGGAAGCAATAGAGGATTTTTACAATAGTTACGAAGAAATGAAGGTAGTTTTTGAGGAACAAAAGAGGGAATTTGTGGAATGCGAATTTCAATTCTCCTATGATGTGGCTTCGTTTCTTGATTACTATGGCAAGGTGCTTTCTCTGGCGGGATTGGAGCGGCTCACCGGCATCAATCAGGGACAGCTAAGCCACTACGTGACAGGCAGAAAGAAGCCCGGCAAAAAGACGGTGGAGAAAATAGAACATCGCTTGAAGGAATTTGCCAAAGATCTACAGCAGATTCAGTTCGTTTGATTGGTACCCGTGCGTGCGAATGCAACGGCCCCGGATCCTGATTTTCAGGACCGGGTTTTTTTATGTCCTTTAACGGAAAGTGCCTGAAGGGACTATGATACGATACGCTCCCCAAATCAAAAAAACGGGTAAATGCCGCCTGCTGGTCACCGAGACGAATGCCTTTGTGATAGGCACCAGTCCGTTTGCCCAGTTTGATGAATATATCGGAATATCCAAGGGCAGCAAGGCTCCATAGGAGGGCTTGCATCCTATTTTAGCTAACTACCAATGCTGTTTTTTTGATTTCGTCTGCCAAACAGTGAAGGGTTTCCTCAATCCGTTTTGCTTGGTCCTTTGAAGGGTTTTTAGCACCAGACACGTACTGCCTTAGAAAAGCAGGATTCATGCCGGCATGTTTGGCTATATTGGAGATTTTCAGGAAGTTGCAGAGAAATCTTTAAGCTGGAAAAAGATGACTTCTTCGCCGCAGATACCGGAGGTGAATGGTGGAAATTCGCCTTACATTTCCTATATTCTAGGAACTGACAATTCCCTACCTCCGAACACTTTTGCGCCAGGGTAGTAGAATTTTCTCAGTTTCACCGGATCCATGGCAGCTTGGATTAACTCTAAATGGGCTCGGGTAATCCGGTCATTTGCGTCTTTATGCAAAAAACCAATTGATTTTTCCTAAAATCCTGCGGATTTTAGGAAAAAATAAATCTTGCAGAATCGCTTGTAAATGAAATCTTTTCCACTACATTTCCGCAATTATTCTTTCATTATGAACGCCTTTTTTAAATCGATCTTGGTGCTGTTTTCGATTTTTCGTTTCTGCACCCCCGGGCATGCCAACGAGCAGACTCCCCACTACTCCACCGTCAATAAGGAGCAGCACATTACGTTGCTGGAAAACTACAGCTACCTTATCTCGCTGAAGCAAACCACCACTATTATTAACAGCGAAGGGTCGGCCCATGGAGGGTACCGGTTTGTCGTTGATGAATTCACCAAATTGGAGTACTTCGACGTGCGGATCGTAGACCCGATCAGCGGAAAACTGATCAAACGGGTCAGAGAAAAAGACCTGAAGTCACGGGCATTGATCAGCGAAGGAACTTTCTTTCAGAACCTCGTCCTAATGTACTTTGACTTGGATCAAGTAAAATTCCCTGCCCGCGTGGAGATGGAGGTCAAATTACATAAGACCGGCAACTTCAATATGCCCACTTGGTATCCCACCCATTTCTTCAACCAAAAAGTACAAACATCCACACTCGAAATACAGTATCCGGAGGCGCTGGGCATGCGGTATAAAGCCGTCCATCTGGACGAGCCAAAGGTCTCATCCGTCGGCACCACCCACCATTCCTTTTATTGGCAGGTCGAAAACATGGATCCCATGGATTCGGAAATTAAATCAGCGGACGTGCCGCGGATTGAAATCGCCCCAAATCATTTTGCCATGCAGGGATATCAGGCAACGATGGATTCGTGGAATTCTTTGGGCAAGTGGTTCCATCTATTGAATCAAGGGAAGGACAATATTCCCGAGTCAACGAAATCGCTGGTGGCCGATTTGACGAAGGGGCTGGATAACGACTACGATAAAGTAAAGGTTCTCTATCAGTACCTTCAGAAAAACTACCGCTATGTGAGCATTCAGATGGGCTTGGGAGGTTGGATGCCGATGGCTGCTTCTGACGTGGTTTCCACCAAATACGGAGATTGCAAAGCACTGACCATGTTGATGAAAGCACTATTAGCCGAGGCGGGAATTGAGGCGTACTACACCTTGGTCTATGCTGGAGAAATGGACGAGCCTTTCGACTTGGATTTTCCTTCCAATCAGTTCAACCACGTTATTCTACAGATTCCGACCCAAGACAAAACCCTTTGGCTGGAGTGTACATCGAGTACCCTTCCCGCAGGGTATTTAGGGTCCTTTACAAAGGACAGACCAGCCTTGGCCATTTCACCCGAGGGAGGCAAAATCGTTCATACTCCCTCCTACAACACAGCCGAATACAACACCACCCACCTTACCTTGGAAGTGGAGCTGACCGCGAATGGCGACGCAGAAATAAAAGGACACCTACTGCATAAAGGGGCACCTGCGGAATCATTGCACAGCCTGGACTATCAGACCGGAGGAAGCGAAAAAAAGGATTACCTAATCCAGAAAATCGGAGGTGCTGGCCTTAGCTTGGAGGACCACACCCTTTCGGTTGGCTCCGAAAAGGAACTTCCTACCGCCGATCTGGCATTTTCTGGTTGGGTGGGTCGTTATTCCCAAAATACCGCCAAACGGACGATCATACCGGTCACTTGGGCAAAGGGACTACAGATCAACGACAAAACCGCTTCCGGAACAATATCAGAGGAAACAACGGTGATTATCCCCGGCCCATTGGAATGGGAATCCGGATCGGATGGTTGGGAACTCACGACTGCCCATACCCAAACCCAGATAAAGCCCGAACTTAGCGAACGTACACTGAAAATTGTAAAAAGCATTCATTATTCATTTCCCGAGGATTTTTCACAGGAGGAAAAGGCCGCCGAATTGAGTCTGATCAAAGTTCTTTTACAGCAGCAATTTATTTTCAAAAAACAACTATGAAATCGATCCATTTTTATCCACTCCTTCTGGCTGGGATCTTCATCCTGTGCCATAGTGCCCTAGGGCAGCAATCAAAGTATGGAAAATACGAAGCAAGCGAATGGGAGCTTATCGAGGTCCCCTTTGATCCCGACGCAGATGCAGTGGTATTGGATGAAGAAAATATCTCCTTTATTTCCAATTATGTGCTTCTAAGTGAAATAAACCGGCGGTTTAAGGTGTTGAAAGAAAGCGGAAAATCCATTGGGGATGTGGTGATCCGGTACTATGCCAAAGACCAAATAGAAACGATCCAAAAGCTCCGGGCCCAGATCGTTCAGTTGGAAAACGGACAGGAAAAGGTCACCAAGCTGGGCAAAGACGACTACTTTGAAGTAGATGCCGGAAACGGTTGGCGGGAAATCCGCTTCACCTTCCCCAATGTACAAACCGGTTCCATCCTCGAGTACAGCTATACCAAAAGGGATAAATCGATTGTTTTTATAGATGGGTGGGTATTCCAAAACCATATCCCCACCCTTCGATCGACTTACCATTTAGCTATTCCCGCCGAACTCGAATACCGGATGCTGGGTCAGGGTTTTAACGTCATTACCAGTAACTACCGCAAGGACAAAGGCTCCTACCAGTGGAACCTTACGAATCTACCCTCCATTAAAGAAGAACCCTATATGAACAACCCGGGGGACTACCTGGAGAAGGTACAATTCCAGCTGGCCAAACATGAAACGCAAAGCCAATCCATGGGAATCGTGCAATCCAATTCCACCAGCTATTTCCGCGATTGGCAAGATCTGGGCAACTGGTTTATGAACGAAAAATCATTCGCCACCTACCTAAAGCCGGATCGGAACACGCAGCGAAGTTTGGTTCAGGAACCTGCGAGCGATCGATCCCCCCTAGACCTGATCCAAAAAATCTATCAGCACGTCACAGATAACTTTACCTACAACGAAAAGCCTGGTGTATTCCCCAGCCAAACACTTAAGGCAACCTTGGATCTACGCACCGGAAAACGGAGCGACATAAACCTGGCCTTGCTTGCGTATCTTCGGGCAAACGGTATCGAGGCCTTCCCGCTGCTGATCAGCAGTAAGGGAAATGGCCGCTCCCACTTGGTGCACGCCCCCTTCGCCGACCAGTTTAACCAATTGATTTTGGCCATCAATACGGGTGAGAAACTGATTTATGCGGATGCAAGCCAAAAAGATCACCCATTAGGATATCTATCACTGCCCTCCTTGGTGCATGAAGCCTTCATTTTGCGTGATCCCGGAAGTGGCCTGATCGATATACAGGTGCCCCACCTATCTGGATTTAATCAGTTCGTAACCGTCAAATGGGACGAGGCCGGCTATTTCAAGAAAGAATCCAGCTTTCGTTTCTCCGACTACGATGCACTCGCTATGGGCGGACTGAAAACCGACGCCGAAAAGGCCGAATTTAGAAAAAAGATTGTCACTGTTGAAGATGACCAAGTGCTTTCGATAAAATCCGAGCTTACTTCGAAGCTTAACAAACTTACCCACGAGTCCACCCTTAGCACCAAATTGTTCGCTCCAGAAACAGCACCTTTCCATGTGTTACCGTTTTCCATTACCCGCTGGAAAGAAAACCCGTTTACCTCGGATACGCGTAATTTTCCGGTAGATTTTAACTACACCGTAACCGACCGCTTTTCCTTCAAAATGGATATACCGGAGGGATATGAGCTGGACGATTTCCCGGAAAACATCAATCTGACCATTCCGGACGGCACCATGTTGTTTAGCTACGTGGTGAATGCCGTAGGAGCCATTGTGCAGGTGAACATGGTCCTTCAGATTAAACAAGAGTACGTCGATGCCGAGCAATATCCGCACCTAAAGTACTTTATGGACGTGGTGACAAGCAAATTGAAGGAGCCTGTAATTTTGAGAAAAACGGATCATCAAGCCACTGCCAGCAACCACCCCTAGCGACCGAAGGAAAAATTTAGAACCCAATTCGTCGGATTGGGTTCTTTTTTTTACCTTACACGAAAAAACCATGCACTATATCGTCTGTGAAACCCCTGGCAAATTAGTCCTTACCGAGAAGGAAGTTCCCGTTCCCCAACCCGGAGAGGTGCTGGTAAGAATCAAAAAAGTAGGTATCTGTGGCACAGACATCCACGCCTTTGCAGGAAATCAAGCCTTTTTCACCTATCCCCGAATCTTAGGACATGAGCTGGCAGGGGAAGTTGCAGACCCGAACGGACAGGCCGGCTTTAACCCATGCGACAAGGTTGCCATCATCCCTTACGTATCCTGTGGATCCTGTATTGCCTGTCGGGCCGGAAAAACCAACTGCTGCAGCACCTTAAAGGTATATGGCGTACATACCGACGGAGGCATGCAGGAATATTTCAGCTTTCCGGCACAATTACTCCTGCCCGCCCCCGACCTCAGTTTGGAGGAAATCGCCATAATTGAACCGCTCTGCATAGGCTACCACGCCGTGCAGCGGGCACAGTTTACCGCAGGCGAGGCCGTTCTAATTATGGGCTGTGGCCCAATTGGATTGGCCATGATCCGTTTCGCCACATTGGCAGGGGCACGGGTAATAGCCGTGGATGTCAATGCCCAACGCCTTGAGAAAGCCAGATCCCACTTCGGTGCCGCCGAGATACTCGTGGCCGGCGAATCGTTAGCAAATCAAGTCTCCGAGCTGACCGGCGGCGAACTTTGTCCAGTTGTAATGGACGCTACAGGAAACAAACAAGCATTGGAATCGGGCCTCAAATACCTAGCCCATGGAGGTAGGTACTTGCTGGTAGGGCTCTATAAAGGCGATTTGGCCATAAACCACCCGACCTTACACGCTAAAGAAGGAGCCGTGATGAGCAGCAGAAACGCCACCAAAAAGGATTTCGAAGCGGTGATGGAACTGCTGCGAACCAAGCAGTTCCCCGTAGAAGCCTATGTGACCCACGAAGCACGCTTCGACGAGATGATCTCGAAATTTGGGCATTGGACCCGAGCCGACAGCCAAGTCATCAAGGCCATGGTCAGCTTTTAAGCCAAACGCATGTAGGATGTCCATCTAAAACGGAATGATCCCGGCGCATGTTGATTCAACAGCGCCAGGAGCTTCCTATGTGGCTCAATTCATGTGTTTTCCAATTACTTTTGCCCAGATTTCATACCCCTTTCTGTTCATGTGCAGGTTGTCTTCGATAAAGATATCCGGCATGGGTTGACCGTTTTTACCCAACATAGGCTTCCAGACATCCGCAAAGCCAACTCCTTTGGTAGACCTGGCATACCGCTTCATTGCCGTATTTAGCTCCTTGTATTGATTGGCAAGGTTCCAGCGGGAGATACTCGGTTTTGCGCTGATTAATATCACTTCGGTATTGGGTAAGGCTTTGTGAATTGCTTTGACGATTTGGTCCATGGTATCCATGATTTCCCCTGTAGTCTTTTTGCCAGAAATGTCATTGTCCCCCTCATAAATAAACACCTTCTTCGGCTGGTATTCCAGCACCAACTCATCCAGGTAGTGCATCAGGTCTGTTGCGTGGGATCCTCCAAACCCGGTATTCACAACGCTATGATTGGGAAAATCGGTTGCCAGGTCCTTCCACAACCGCACACTGGAACTCCCTGTAAATAAAACACTTCCACGGTGCTGATCTGAAGGATATTGGGTCTGGATTCTGCCCACTTCCTCCTCAAAACGGGTGGGATCTTGCGCATTAGAAACCGAAAAAACCAACAGCGCTAATGACAGGGCAATGATACATTTCTTTCTCATAGGTGGGTTTAGTTGACTTGTATGATGCAAAGATAGAAACATCTGTCCGAACAGCCGATTTCTGACTGTCTCAAAATCGAACAGCAGGAAATCCAAGCAATCCCATTACCGGACAGGCAACCTGAGAAAGCACCTGTTGCTACTACATGTTAAATTTTGTTTATCAGCTAGTTACAAGTTAAAACGATTGATTTAAATCCATGCTATTTTCTAGCCCGGACTTTGCATTCCAATCTAAAAAACCCTAGCCTAATGAACAAACTTTCCCATTTTTTGTGGTTTTGCGCCGGAACCTACCGCCCACTCCTCAAACGATGCCCCACTGAAGCAAACAAATACGTAGGTATAGGGGGCACCGTTTTATTTACCGCCATCTTTGCAGGTCTGGCTGCAGGCTATGCGCTGCATACCATTTTTGACGACCTGTTGGTTACCATCCTGCTGGCATTGGTGTGGGCCACTGCCATTTTTAACCTGGACCGGTACATAGTGGGAACCATGCGCAAAAACGGCAAACCATGGCCGGAATTCAAATTGGCTGCACCTAGGCTGGTACTTGCTATCGTTTTAGCGTTGGTTATTGCCAAGCCGCTGGAGCTGCGGATCTTCGAAAAGGAAATCAACCAACAACTGGCCACCCAAAAGCTGGAACTTGTGAAACAAACGAAATCGGCACTGGAGGCAAACTATCCGGAAATTGCCGCCTTGGATCTACAAATAGGAGCTCTGCAAGAAGAAATAGCCGCAAGCCGACAATTCAGAAATGAAAAACAGGGGGAGTATGACGCCGAACGGTTCGGAGTAAAAACGCCCGGAACCTCCGGACGTGCAGGGATAGGTGTGAATGCCCGCAAAAAAGAAGAGCAACTAGATCAGGCCCAAAAAGCCTACGAGGAAACCGAACGACTCAATCGAGTGAAGATCGATCAATTGGAGGTGGAGAAAACCCGACTCAATCAGCTCAAAGAAGCGGCCTTGCTGGATCAGGAGTCAACCATCTCCGAGATGGATGGCATTGCCGCGAGGCTTCAGGCACTTGCCGATCTCTCCCAAACGGAGTCTGCCATAAACCTGGCCAATAGCTTTATCATTCTATTGTTTATTTTGTTGGAAACTGCCCCTATTCTAGTGAAGTGGATGGCACCCCGGGGTCCTTACGATACCCTGTTAGCCTTTCGGGAAAATGCGCTCATGCTACATACCGAGGAGCAATGGTACCAAACGCAGGCAAAAACCAACGCAGAAAGGGAAATCTTTGACTTCCGGCTGGCCAACAGAACCACCCGCCTGAAAAACCCGGACACATCGTCTTCAGACCCCATTTGAGCATGGCCTGGGGGAATCTAGACAAACTTTTTTACCGGTAGTTTCGATTTACGACCAAATTTTCTCATTTTCAGGCATTGAATACTACCCATTCCATTGGAACACGTTGTAGCAAGGCGAAATCGTCAATTGGGCAGAAAAACCATGCCCGATCTGCCCAGCCTAAGGGTGTGCCCAATGTAGAAAAAAAAATCAACCTCATGTGTAAATACCTCATTGGATGTTGGCTTCTTGCGATAGCCCTCTCCTGCAAGCCAGAACCAAAGAATAACGAAATATCGGAGCAACCCACACCTCCCAATCTGGTCTTTGTATTTGCAGATCAATGGAGAGCCGATGCCCTAGGCTGTGCAGGCAATACAGAAGTGATAACGCCCCATCTTGACAGGCTGGCGACCGAGAGCTTGGTGTTTGAAAATGCAGTGGCGGTAACCCCCGTTTGTGCACCCTGGCGGGCTTCTTTTCTTACAGGGCAGTACCCGCTTACCAATGGACTTTTTTACAACGACAAGCCACTGCCTACCCAAGCCGTTACCATTGGAAAGGCCTTCAAGGAAGCTGGATACCAAACCGGGTACATCGGCAAGTGGCACGTCAACGGGCATCAACGTGGAGAAGACCCCTTTAGCGGCAGGAATCAACCAATTCCCAAGGAGAGACGACAGGGATTTGACTACTGGAAGGTGCGGGAGGTTACCCATGACTATAATAATAGCTATTATTTTGACGAAAACGACGAAAAACACTTTTGGGACGGGTACGATGTTTTTCCACAGACTGACAGTGCCATTAGCTATTTCCATAAAAACCAAGACAATCCTTTTTTCTTGGTGTTATCGTACGGACCGCCACATGATCCCTACTTTACCGCACCACAGGAATACAAAGACCTATATCGTGATCGTACACTTTCCCTGCGGCCAAATGTACCGGAAATGTACCAAGATAGCGCCCGTCGGGTGCTGGCCGGATATTATGCCCACTGCACCGCTATTGACAAAGCAGTGGGGGATCTTCTAAAAGGGCTCGAAGATGCGGGAATTGCCGAAAACACGATATTTGTTTTCACCTCAGACCATGGCGACATGCTGATGTCCCGGGGCGTATTGAAAAAACAGCGCCCATGGGATGAATCCATCAAGGTGCCCATGCTCATGCGCTGGCCTTCGAAACTCGGATCAACCCGGAGAGATATCTATGATCCCATCAACACTCCGGACCTAGCTCCTACTCTTTTGGGGCTCTGCGGAATAGACGTACCGGAAAGCATGGAGGGAGAAGATTTTTCAGCCACCCTTTTCAGCGGGGAGGACTTGGGCAACGAAGCCGCTCTGATCACCCTCCCGGTACCCTTTCACGAATGGCAGTTTATGAATGGAGGCAGAGAATACCGAGGGGTAAGAACCCGAAAATACACCTATGTCAAAGATTTATTAGGTCCTTGGCTGCTCTATGACAACGAGCAGGACCCCTACCAACTGACGAACCTCGTGGAGGTGCCCCAATACGCCCAGGTGAAAGCATACCTGGAGACTGTACTGAATGAAAAGCTGCTGGCTACTCAGGATGAATTTCTGCCAGCAGATACGTATATGCGGAGAAGGGCCTACCTCTACGACAGAAACGACAGCCTGCGTCCTGCAAACTACTTGGAGATAAATAGGGATTGATTCATGTAGCAGTTAAAGGGCATCTTTTGCGCGGTTTCTTACCCTGTCCTTTACAGTGTTGCATGGAGAAAACTCCATTTCCCCGTTTTCATATTTTTCAAGCCTGCCCTCCAGTTCCATCTGCTGTTCCGCCCGTAATTCAGAAGTACTTTACTGTTGCTCTTTCAGTTCCTAAAGTTTCTTAAGGATAGACTTGTCCTGAAGCTCAGTAACCCAGCAGATAAGGTCGATTTTAACAGATTGTACGTCCATACCTATCATTTGGTAACGATTTATTCGTGTAGTTGATTCACTCCAGCGGAGTGGAAGCAAATACAATCCAAAAAAGTCCATGTCCTAGACTAATTGGAAAACAAAATCAATATCTCCAAACATAGGGGCGTTAGCCCTTATATCTTAGTAGAACGTAGTTATAGTTGGCAAACCGAGGGGCGTAGCCCTGAAATCATAATACTGGGGAAATAGAAAACCAAAACGTGGGCCCGTTCGTAATGAAGTTCCATTCACCCAAATTAGTCTAATGTAATAAAAAGGCATAATCTGTTAAAAATGGCAAACAAATTTACCCATCTGTACCTCAGAGTCATTCTTTTCCATCCAGAAAAAGGGGATTTTCCTAGTCGAATCATTCCGTGACGAGTTAGAAAAGGTGACGTGTGGAATACTTGGTTTTTCTGTTGTGGCCAAATTGTAACCGTATGGCAGGGCGGATAAGATGTCAGGGCTAACGCCCCTCATTTTTACAATACCTGGTTTTTTCTACTAAGATTGCAGGGCCCTGCCTCATATTATAGTTTGGCCCCAACTAACAGGACAAAGGAAACCCCATCTGCGTGTAGTTTGCCCTTCCTTCTTCCCGGCCCTAGCCTAAATCAGTTCCCAAAACTTATATTAACGGCTTGTCCTACCCTTCTATCCTTTCCAGTCTGCTATTGGAAATGGTCGGAATCACTCTTAATCGACCTCAATTAACCCTTTCAATCCAGCATGTTCCTTGCGCTCGAAGACATGCAATCCACAGGATTTAAACATTCAGACGATGGAGCGAAGGAAACCTGTGGTCACGATAAATTCAGACTCAAAGCAACAACCTAAGCGTATCCTAGCTTCGTCCTCACCCTATTCAGAACCGAGGAGGCAATCTCCCTTGCCTTTGCCTCTCCCTCCTTTAGAATCTGATCCAGTTCATCTGGGTGGTTCATGTAATGGTCGTACCGCTTTCTTTGTTCCGAAAATGTTGTCAGAATTAACTCGGTCAGCTCCTTCTTGGCATGTCCATAGCCAAAATTACCACCCAGGTATTTTTGTCGCAGCTCCTCGGTGGCTTCTGGTGTTGCTATCAGGCTGAAAAGCTTGAATACATTGCAAGTATCGGGGTCTTTGGGTTCTTCTAGGGGGGTACTATCAGTCACGATTCGGTTGACGTTTTTCTTCAGCGCCTTTTCCGGCAGGAAAACATCGATGTAATTGTCGTATGACTTGCTCATTTTTCGCCCGTCAGTACCCGGGATGATCATAACCTCCTCACTGATTTTTGGTTCTGGCAGGAGCAGCAGTTCCTCTTCCATCCGGTTATTAAAGGCAGTAGCGATATCTCGGGTTATTTCCAAGTGTTGCAGTTGGTCCTTTCCCACGGGGACTATATGGGCATCGTAGAGCAGGATGTCTGCGGCCATCAAGACCGGATAGGTAAACAGCCCCGCATTCACGTCCGAAAGCCTATCGGATTTATCCTTAAAGCTGTGGGCGTTGGCCAACATGGGGAAAGGGGTGAAGCAACTTAGGTACCAAGTAAGCTCGGTAACTTCCGGGATCCGGGATTGCCGATAAAAAACCGTACGATTCACGTCCAGGCCAAAAGCAAGCCAAGCGGCGGCTACCGCCCTCACATTCTCCTCTCTTGCCACACCGTCTTTCAAGGTGGTAAGGGAATGGAAGTCGGCAATGAATATAAAAGACTCGTTGTCCTCCCGGGAGGCCAAGGTGACCGCAGGAAGAATCGCACCTAAAATATTACCCAAATGAGGCTTTCCCGAACTTTGAATTCCTGTAAGTACTCTTGCCATTGATAACTTTTTGCCGCAAATTAAGGAAATAAACACATACTTCGACCCGAAATTAGCGTTATTTGTACCATGATGAAGTACCTTGCTTTGGCGCCAGTAATCCTTTGTTTTTGGACTGTCAGCTTACCGGCTTACTGTCAAGACATTGCCCACTCCCTTTTGGAATGGGAATCAAAATCGATCAACTTGGGTTCGGTGTTGGAAGAACAGGGGAATGTGACTGCGCAATATGCCTTTACCAACCGTAGCGGAAGGAGCCTATTCATCGAAGAAATCATGACGGATTGCGGTTGTACCACCGCAGACTATACGCGGGACACCTTGGCAAACGAAGAAATGGGCCAGATAACCGTCGTTTTCGATCCGAGAAGCAGGGGAGGAGCATTCTCTAAATCCATCTTGGTGAAGGTGAATGACGATCCAAACTTGGACACCTTGGTATTGGAAGGATTTAACGTGCCCTTTCCCGCTGATGCTGCTAAGGCTTATCCCATTGAAAAAGCGGGCTTGGGATTTCGACTGCCGGTAATTCATATGGGAAATGTCTTTTCCAACGAGCCAAAAGTCAAGCAGATGGATTTTTTCAATTTCAGGGATTACCCCATACAGCTCAGCCAAATTCAGGAGGCATTGCCCGATCACATACAAGTTAAACTAAGTCCTGCAGTGGTTACCGCCAAATCCCGTGGCATACTGGAGATTGTCTACCATGGGGAGGCACAGGGAGATTTGGGATTCTTTGAAGATGAGATCCAAATTACCGTACTTTCGGACGAAAAGCAATCGATTGATTTTCGGGTAATTGCAAACGTGTATGAGTATTTTGCGCCCACTCCCATCACGGAGATTGATCAGGTACCCCGCCTGCAAATACAGGAAATGGAAGTAGACCTGGCGAAAATAAACAGCAATATGCCCATCTCCAGAATGATCACGCTTCACAACAAGGGGCAACAGGAACTTCTAATACGGAAGGTTACAGCAAACTGCGATTGTGTCAGCATTTCTTTACCCACCGACCGTCTTTTGCCGGGTGAACAAACCGACATCACGGTAACCTTTGACCCGAAAGACCGAAAAGGACTAGACCATAAGGCGATTACGATCTTTACCAACGACCCTATCCAACCGGCTCAGACATTTATCGTGAAAAGTCGCATCAATTGATACCCAAAATTTCACCTTAGTAAACATTTTTTTAAAATCAGTCTCTTTGCGGCAATGTTGAAACAACGGCAAGGCGCTTTCATACGAAAAAAAGATTCGCAGCTTACCTGCTGCGAATCTCCCTTCTCATAAACGAATAATATGCCAATCCGAAACACGCTGCGGTGGCTGCAATCAGGGCGGTCAATTGGGCCCAAACGAGCAGCATACTTTGTCCCAATGGAAGCGGGCTAGGCAATGCCCCTACCACCTGTTCGGAGCTCAAAGGGCCTAAACTCCTCACTGAGGGCATCAATAAAGTGGTGGTTGCATCGCTGTAAAGCTGACTGGGCACTACCCGCAACAGGTTGGTGATAAATTGTTGGTATTGAATAATCTGCTGCGGATGGGCGAAATTGGAGGGCGCAATGGCGTTGGCAATCAGGTTAACGATGATCCCGTAAAAAACCGTAAAAAACAGCCAAACGGCTATCACTGCCAAGGCGGAGGTCGCCGCCTGCCTAAATTTCACCGAAAATAAGATAGATAGATTCAACCAGAATCCGACATAGCATATACTCACCAGAATAAACAGAATAATCCTCAAAAACTCCTCGGGCGTAGGCGGGATGCCGATGCGAAGAATTCCCAAGCCAACGAATAGCAATGTCAGGCTGGACAGCAGTGCCGCTACCACCAAGAGTCCAGCTGCAAACTTGGCGTTGAGCCACTGATCTCGATAAATGGGCTGTGACAACACCCTCGCCATGGTACCCCGGCTTACTTCTGAGTTTACCGAATCAAACCCCAGCCCAATTCCCAGCAAAGGACCCAAAAAGCTAATAAATACCACAAACGATGGCAAACCGGACCCTGATGCAGAAAAGAGCTTTAGGAAGAAAAACGCATCTTCCGGATCGGTGACCTTCACAAAATCGTTGAAATGCAACAACCCGGTGATCAAGGAACCTAGGCAGGCAAGCACGATCACTCCCATCAGAATGATCAATCTCCAGCTGTGTATATGATCCGAGACTTCTTTGCGCACAATCACCCAGAAAGGAGAGGTGGGATTTTTGGCTACATCATTCCTTGTTTCAGTTACCCTGCTCCACACAGCCTGCCAACGGGTAGCTTGGAGCGGCAACAATAGCTCATTGAACCATTTCATATGCTTTCTTTTCTTCAAAATACCGTTGATAGATTTCATCCAACCCATAGGTCTTTTGGGTGAGTTCGTGCAGCGCAGCTCCGCTGTCAAGAAGCACCCTTGCAATCTCGGAGGTTTGATCCGACTCGCAGCCTACTTCCAACAAGCCCTCCGCTATCCATGTCACCTCTTTGACCCCATCTAACGCTAACAGATCCGCTTGCAATTGCGCTTTCGTCACGTGGGCAGGGAATGATACTTTTGCTTGAAGTTGGAAAGGATGCTTCGAAAACAACTGCCCAGACAATTCATCCACCGTGCCACAGGCTATGAGCTTGCCAGCCACAAACAACCCTACTCGATCACATACCTGCTGTACTTGGTGCAGATGATGAGATGACAATAACACGGTTAGTCCCTGACTCTTGGCGAGGTGGGAAATTAAACCTAGCAGTTCTTTGACGCCCTTTGGGTCAATACCCAAGGTAGGTTCATCCAAAATAATTACCTCCGGGTCTTTGATCAACACATCTGCCAATCCCAACCGTTGACGCATGCCTCGGGAATAGGTTTTGACACGCTTACCGGCGGCGGCTTCCAGTCCCACGGTACGCAATAATTTTTTTACCTTTACGGCTGCCTGATCGTCGGGAATCAAGTTTAAGCGGGCGGTAAACATCAGGTTTTCCCGTCCAGACAGCTCATCGTAGAAGCCTACGTCTTCCGGCAGGTACCCAACCTTCCTCTTTACGTCCACCGGTTGGGTAGTCGAATTATACCCACAAACCGTAACTTGGCCGGAACTGGGATCGGTCAACCCCAACATCATCAAAATGGTGGTAGATTTACCTGCACCATTTGGACCCAACAAACCGAACACCTCGCCCTGTTGGATTTGCAAATCCAAGCCATCCACCGCCTTGAACGTACCGTAGGTCTTGCAGAGCTTATTCAGTTCTATCACAGGGCTCACCCATTACCTCCTTCCGTATTTGTTAAACAGCTGAAAAACACCTCCGAATACGCCGAGAATCAACATGACACCCAGCCATCCCCAGATCACGGGGGTCTTGACAGATACCCTAAACGCCGCCTTTTCGGCAACCTCCGGGGTAGTTGCTTCCAAGGTTGCCATGTAATCCCCGGCAATTGCCTTCTTCGATGCTTGAATAGTGGCAAATACCTGTGCAGATTGGCCTGGCTCCAAGCTCACGATTTCAGCCGGTTCGTAACTCACGTCCCAATCCACCGGCACCTTCCGGTCCAGCTTGAGTCCATTGATTGTAGAGGATCCGTTGTTTCTTACCACCATCTCCAATCGCTTGGACTTACCGGCAGTAACACTGGTACTCAGCATGCCAGTGGGTGTCGTAAACTCCAGTTCGTAGGAACCCTTAATAACCGCCTCCAAGTCTAGGTTAGCAGCTGTGTTGGCCGTGATCGCACGAACGGGCACGTTATAAGTCCCCGCCGCAATCTTTTTGGGAGGAGTCACTTCAATGGAAACATCTTGGGTTTGGTTAGCTTCGATACTAACGGAACTGACCTGTTTGCCATTTGCCTTGAATACCACGTTCCAGCCTCGGGGTGCGTCCGTGGAAAGGGCATACAACTGAGGCTCTGAAGTCATATTTTTAAGCTTTGCATTGTAGGAAAAAAGTGCGGAGGAATGCCCTTCTATATTGGGTTGATTCGAGGTAAACTCGGTTTTGAAGGTTCCTGTTTCCGACACATTCACCGTTATCGGTAATGTGTACAATCCGGTAGCGACCACTTGAAACCGATAACTACCTTTTTCTACTTTATGTGGCACATCTACCTTTAGCGAAAGGGTCCTTTTCTCGCCGGGCAAAACAGCAACTTTGGTAACCGTCCATCCTCCTGATTTAAGGGAATATTCCCACCCTTCCGGCATTCCGGATAATAGAATGGAAACATCCCGAATGCTCCCCGAATTGTTGATCACATCGATGGAATAATCGATGGATTCACCGGGAGGTACGGCAATTTCAGGGTAAGGCGTATACAAAGCCACGGTATTTGCAAATGCCAAGTGGCCACCGAGAAGCAAAATCCACAAGCTGTGGACCCATTTCATACATAGTGAATTTTTCGTACAGGTTGACAATAAAAAACGTTTCATAATCTTTTAAAGGCTTTAGTACAATGGACAAATTTAAAAACAGCGAAAAAATCACTCAAGAGTCCCTATGTTAAAAATTGTTAAGGAATATTATTCTTTAAAAGGTAGCCAAACTGCCGACTATCCAGACAAAATAGAAATAAGAAAAATATAATTTCAAACTTATCACAAAAACCGTACTTGTTGAGTTTTTGCAAAAAACGGATTGATTTCCAGAAATTTCCTCGAATGGAAATCGGCTCGGGATTGTTTCATAGAATCAACTAATGCGCCCCTGATATTCCCGCTTGCGCACCAATCCGAAGACTATTGTCCCCTATCGCGGCCCAATGAAACCTTAAAATTATCCGGGTCGCCCGAAATATTTAAATTGACAAACCGAACCTTTTTATTCTCATCCCGAAAAACAATGGCATCTTCCTGGTCTGGATCCACTTCATCCCTACTTTTACCTCCAAAAAGTGACCTAAAGCCTACTTGGGTGACAAGACCCAGGGGGATACGAATAAAATAATCCATATTGAGGTCTAGTCCTTGGCGGCCCGACATTTCGATGAAACCCAAGCTTGAGTTGATGTTCATTCTAGGAATGTTCAGCACCCCATTCCTTAAATCAAATGTATTCTGAAGCGTATCAAACCGAACCAAATTGAGGTTCCGATCTCTGAAATAGGCTCCCATAGCCTGCAAGGGGGTGAAGTTCACCAAGCTGCCATCGTATACGACCAAATCCATTTTTGCTTCACTCTTGTCCACGATAGGAGTCAGATCAGGATGTACCAAAAACTTGCTCACAATCGTACCACTTACCTTACCATGCAGGTTTTCATTGATCATCACGTCCTGGCCAAAATTATCAAACTTTACCATCATCTTGTCCAAGTCCAGCTTATCTGCCACCATCGTGGAGTGAAAATAAATATGTGAAGAATCAGATCCATTGAAATACCCGTTCATTGACAGACCGCCATCGGCTAGTCTAACCGATAGGGTGTCCACATACAGGTAATGATCAGGGGTAGTTCTAAGCCTTGCCCTCAAATCCTCAAACCAATATGTATGGTAGTTTACCCGGTCTATATCCGCAACAAAATTCATGTCGCTAAAAGGCAACTCAAAAATATTGAACGTATCCGCATGGGAAACCGGTTCGGTTGCGTTCGGGTCATAATTCAGCAGGGCATCTAGATCCAGTGCTTTGGCTCGAAATGCCAATTGATTTTCACGGACCTTTGCCGTGGTATCCTTTCCCATAAAATAGGCCAAATCCATCTCAAAGTCACTTTGACCCATAATTCCTCCGAATTTCTCTACTAGAACGTTCCCCTTTTCAAAATGCAGGCGTCCGGAAAATCCTTCTAGCTTAAGTGGGTGTATATTGAGCTTCCCGCCCAACTGATCGATCACGAGATCTGCAGACTGAAAGGTCGTGTCATAATTCAGGTCGAGTGAGCCAATGAGACTAAATTCGCGCAACACCTCGTCTCTATAGTCATCCGGCAAGTAATTTTCACCATTATAGCTCAACAGATCTCTAACCACCAACGATTGCGACCTAAGGTCAAACTCGAACCGGGAAATTCCGGTATTGACATCCTTAAACCATTTGTCGTAATGGGTCAAAATCCCGGAAAACCTAAAATCACTCGTATCAATGTAGCCTTTGAATTCTTCGACCTCCAACTGCTCCGAATCAATCGCAATGAGTACATCAAAATCATGAAATGCATGGGGATAGTCCTTCAATTTCCCATACAGGTCCTGCAATTTGAACTTGCCTTTTGGCAGGTATTCGAAATTCACCAGTTCACTACCTTGGGTATCCAACGACAAAGAAACTGAAAAACCCGAAAGTTCCTCATCCGTGGAGTCGGAAAGGGAGGGGTCAAACGCCAACAATTCCGAAAAAATGACCTTATCGGATCTTGCCTTCAAACTGGCGGTGACCGGCATATCTCTGCCATGAAAAACCGCTGGAAAATCACTGAGGGATCCTGAAAACTCAAAGTCAGAGGCACCCACATTAAATTTGAGAAAATCCAACTTGATTTGTCCGTTTTCCATAACGGCATAGCCATTGGCATCGGTAATAGGGTGAGGAAAGCCAGGAACTTCAAAACTTAGGTTTCGGATGGTCAGCTCACTATCGAGACCTTCTTTTATTCTGGCAATCTGGTCCGAGGGCATATCGAGATCGATCAACTCGTCAAAATCCATGTCTAACAGCACATTTCCCCGAATCCTCCGTAGCCCCTCTATTTCAAAAAACTGCCCTAAGAACTCCAAATCCAAATCCGCATGGAGGTTTACCTTAATAAAGGGATCTTCAAAATCCCGGATAACCAGTTGCCCTTCAAACTCCCCCTCATCCGGCTTGGCCGAGAACTGCTGAAGCCGAAATTCGGAAGTTTTAAGGTTTCGCTCCTTTCCATTGGTAAAAAAACCAGAAAACCGCAGCTGGTCGATTCGCTTTTCCATGGCCGTATTTTCAAAGTAGGCATTCTCGCAGCCAAATTCCACTGCGATTGCCGGCATAGAACCATTTCCCGCTTTGCCCAATATGGTGCCCAAAAAGTAAATTTCGCCTTGATTTTGGTACCTTTTCAATACTTCTGCTACTTCCTCGGGCGCAAGAGCAGCAAAAATGGAGAAGTCGGGCTTCTCGCCGTAGATCTTCACGTCTGTATCGATCCCCTCGTTTAGATTTATCGTTCCCTCTATTGTGAATAGGGCTTCCTGTATGCCAAGGCTGGACGGGGAAATTTGCACCAAATTTTGTTCTGACATGTAGCCGACTTCCCAATCAAGCGTTATTAATTTATTGGTGAAAAACGTCGGCTCGCCATCTTTGAGTACATTTAATACCATGTCACTCATCAGATCTATCAAAATTCCATCCTCGCCGAGACGAATCAAAGACCTAAACTTTCCAATCTGAGAAACCAATTCCTGTCCCATGGTCTCATCCCGATAGGTAAAAGAAAAGCCGTCTAACCGAAGTTCCTTTAACTCCAAAGACAACGCTTCGTCCGATGAACCCTGCGGTTCTTCCATGTTTTTGGCCTTTAGGAGATTGATAGAACCATCGGCATATTTAATCAAGTTCAGAGCACCTTGGGACACTTTGACGGAATGGACTCGGTAGTTCCCGCTGATAACTTCAAAGATATTAAAGCCCAAATAGATATCTTTTGCTTGATAGATAGGTGTGGTATCCATCGCTTTCGTTTCGAAAAATCTTACTCCTTCCAAATCAATGGAGATATAGGGAAACTGGGCAAAAAGCGCCAAGTAGGAATCTTCAATCACGAGCTGCCCTCCGAATTGTTCATTTACCGACTGCAATGCCATCCGAGTGAGGGCCCGTTGGTTTATATACAAACCAATGGCAGCCGCGGCACCAATCAGCAGCGGTATAGCAACTATAAGAGCAATGAGGAGCGGGCGCCTATTTCTCATAACGCAGTAAATTGGATTGGATCTTTCAACGATTAAATAACGAACGGTAAACCGTTAAGGTTCTTACCGCCTTCCGGCTAAATTGCCCCTTTCTGACGAAAAAATTCGTGCAGAAACTGAAAATACTACTGATATTTCCCGCAAATATACTGTTAATTAACAAAATATAGCACGCCTATTTTTAGGATGAAATCGCTATTACTTTGCGGCTGCCATTTGATTTCCCCATTGATACCAATTTCATCGATCAACTTATGAATTAAGCCTCCACCGAGGTTCAGGGTTGGCTCGTTCCTGAGGGGAATTTCCGGATTGAGCTCATACCTTCTACGGAAATTAGCAAAGCCAATCAATCCATACCATTGGGTCGTTTCCTCTGTCAAATAATATCGAGCATCCAAATGAAGGTTACTCGCCTTGCCGGTAGCAGGAAAAAGTATAGAGAAACTGGGTGAAAACGATAGGTTATCCAAGAAAAAATATTCAGCCCCTATATTCATTCCGAGCAAGCCACTACGAAAACCCATATCATTGGCATACTGTACACGACCCTGTCCCTTATACTGTGCCTTTAGGGTCGTACACGTAAGAACAAGTGCCAAGAAAACAACTACCTTCTTCATCTTTTTCTAATCGTTTTGTCAATGCTAGGAGTAAATACTACCCCGAAAATCGCGTACCGTGCTATCTTCAGCCATGCCACAGGTCGGAGAGGGATCCTATTGCGGGTAGTGCACTTCACGCAGCCGGTATTTCGATGACTAGATTTGCTCTTTAAATACGCTATCACAATGGCGGCAAGCTTCTCTGCACGGGTCTTCGCCGGTTTCTGAAATCTAATGTATACATGATATTCAGGCGGATTACATGCTTGTTTGCATAAGTACCCGGATTATTGGTGGATCCGTATGTCCACATGTGCCCGCCGAAGAACATAAAATTATTATAGGTATAGCCAATAGCCGTGTAGATGCGATTGTCCTCGAATATCTCCCGCTGATATTTACCAGTTTGAAAAAAAATCTCGTTAGACGGTGCTAGAAAGAGGGTTTTGTTTTGCATTTTGGGCTTGTTCAGCGGGATATAAGCAATGAATTTATACCGGTATCGATTGGTGAATTTGTATTCCGCTCCGATTAAGTTGTCGCGCTTAAACCGGTGCTCAAATCGGAATTGGTGCAAAATCTTTATGCCTGACATGGACTGCGTGAATAGCCATTGATGCCACAATCGAGGCTCCAAGGTATTACTTAAGTAAGATGGGTTTTCCCGATCAGGCGTATAGTTAAATACCAAGGTCGGCCCTACCGTTACCTCAAATTGGTCATTAAATAGGTAAACCAAGCCTGCCCGATTGTAAACCTGCCCCATTCTACCTAAAAAATCAGACCGATTCTCCGCACTTGCCCGTCTTCGGTAATGGTTTTCCTGGTACCAAAATATTTTTTCCGAAAGCCTGAATTTCAAGTAAAGACCATTCCAAAGTTCAGTTGTTGGCGCTAAATTCGTCCTAACTGGAACCTCCGAGCCAATCTCTGATTGCGCAAAAACGGTCGATAAGCAACCTAAAAAGGTGAAAATGGGCAGCAAACAGAGCTTCTTCCACAAAACATTCATCTTCATCTTGTTTAAGTGGTTACAGATCCAGTGCGGATTCTATTCTCGATACGGTTTGACGAGTTCCCAAACGCCTTTCTATTGCTCTGCTATCTTGATCCCTTAGCTCATACATTCTATCCTGCAATTTTTCGATTTTACCAATGTGATCCTTGATGCGTGTATAGTCCGGTTCCTGCAACAAGTCCTCTTGGTATTGCTTGTATAAATAGCGGTAGGCTAGGAAAAGTCTTTCCTTGGCCCGTACATCGTAGCGACTGTAGGTAAATGGGTTAAAGGTCTCCTCCATGTAAACCTCATCCAGTACCCCATCCCGTTTGAATAATGTAGTGATCATGGGATACCTCTTTTCCAGTTCATCAAAAAGATCCAAGATAATAGTACCCGCATCCATTTTGCTTTCGAAATCTACTCGGGAAGCATATTCTTCGTTCAGCGACTCGTATACGTTCCCCATAAACTGGCCCACAAAAGCCCTGCAAAATGCTTCCTCCTCTCCTTCTGCCATGGCATGGTAGTTTACAAACAACGTATCCATTTCGGCCTTTCGGCTAACAATACTTGTCTCCAACGCCACTAGCTGGGAGTTTACCGCTATGGCATACAGTTCTTTGGTAACGAACCCCCCAAGATCTTCCACAATTTCCAGCTCCTCCAACAAATAGTCTCTCAGGGTTGCCAGTAGGTTAGTGGCATCTACGAAAAAATGTTCTCTGGAAATAGATTTACTCAGGGTATCATCCTGGTAAACATAGGTAACCGCGTCTGCTTCTTTCAAAATTTCCACGCCAGATTCGGTGTAATTCCCCAGATCAAAATACCGGATTTCCCCGGTGCTGATGAGGTCAACAAGGTGATGTATTGCATCAAGCCTTTCTGAAGCTTGGCCGAAATAGGCGTGTGAAAAAGCCAACGAGTCACTTTTGGAACGGTTTAGATCCAATGAATTCATCTCAGTGAACCGCTTTACCGAATCCCTGACTTGGTCAAACAACAAGGGAATCTCCACAAGAAGGTTACGTTCCTCCTCACTTAACTCGTATTCAAAACGCCTAGTAAAAAAGGGGTATCGCATAATCTCCCCATCGTCGGTAACAGAATCGTCAAATCGCAAAAGGTCTAAAAAGAACGCTCGCATAAAGTTGTTTCCCGCTTCCTGAAGCTGTAGCTCCTTTGCGTCGGGACTAAACCCATCATTGTAGTAAGGTGGAAAAGCCTTGTCTGACACCCTATAGCCCAAATTTCCACCTTCGTTTACCTCACTGAGCTTTCGGATAGTGGTAAAAAATATTACCTCGTCTATTACTTCCCCGTTTTCGAGATCCCGCTTTACCAGGCCCAGTAGAAATCCATTTTCATAATTCCTGACTTCGGAAACCAATCGGGAGTCCTGAACATACACCAATGACCACTCTCCTTCCAAAAAGCCATTAGAGTCCAATTTTCCGCGTATAAACTGCGTATACCCGTTTAAAAAATTCCGATAGGATACATTTCCCTTCATGACACCTTCCTCAAAATGAATGCCTTCGGCAAGGGCTCGAATATCCGCCTTATTTCCGTTGAAAATGTTTTTCACCAACTGCCATTCTCCATGGGGTTTACCATCTTGGTAGGAGGCTTTAATCTCCAAATCATCGCTTTCCAACTTGGATATTAACTTAAAATCAACTACATCCTCCAGAATTACTTTATGTCGCTCTTGGTCGTAATGCCAACTTCCGGATTTGAGATTCTCAGTGTAAGTACCTCGCACCTGAAATTTCGTAAGCAAAGTCTGATCCAACGAGTCTAATTCCTTTCTATCAAACGAAAAAAAACCATCAAGTAGGATTTCACCATCAACTCCCTCGCTGAACTCAAAGGTGGCATGTCCCCTTCTTCCCTTAAACTCATAAAGTCCGTCGAACAGGGACTTATCCTGGCTAAACCCTATAAAAGAACTAAAAAAAACAAAATACAGAATACATATCGTTCTCATTTTGTGCAAATTACAATTATATCGGTTAGGAAATTAATGTTGGTAAACGTTATGGGCTCGGAAAAGCGCTCAACAGATACAAAAATTCAACGCCAAAAATCTTGCCAAAATCAGCCGGTACTTGAACGTTTTAAAGCAATATTTTGGCAACCCGCCACTGCATAATAGATTTCAAAGTGCCGTGGGACTAATCTCCCATCCACTGACAAATCCCACCATACAACACCTTGTTATATTCTTAACCGAAGCCTCGCTCTCTCTAGCAAGCCGGTCATGAGGATGATGATTAGGGCGTATAATAGCGACTTGACAATGCCTAACGCCCCGGTCCGCACCATCAGCGGCAGAGCAATGCCCGTAATAGATAAGAGACCGTAGTGGATATAGGGGAGCAAGTAGCAGGTTAGCGTGCTGGTTCCGGCAGGCCTGATGACCCTGAACCACTCCTTTTTACCCTTCAGCTCAACCAACCATATCAAAAGACAAAAAAACAACACACTGATTCCTATGCAGATAGTCACCCAAGAAGGGGATGACCCAATTTTGTGTATACCCCACAACGGCCTAGTCAATAAACCAAAACCCAGACAGCTAACCGCAAAAATGCTCATTTTGGCCCAGACCCCACCGAACCTGCTAGATCCCAAAAATGGCTGATAATACAGTGCAACGATAATTCCTGCCATGGACAGGGCAGGGGTAGCGCCGTCATCGATCAACCATACATAGGGCTTGATTACCTGTAGTGAATCCAGCAAACCCAATTTGGCCAAAACACTAAAAAGCATAAAACCAGCGAAGAATGCCCACATAGCAGAAAGCTTTCCCTTAAACGCTACAAAAACCAGCGAACAGATAAAATAGGCCCAACCTATCAAGCCCAATATGCCCCACCAATAAAACCGCATCCAGCTAGGATCAGCTGCCGTCCCTCCTTGATACAGCAGCACCAAGCCCAACAGAAGGATCCACCCCAGTGCCTGACCTGCGATCTTTACACGCTTTGCGTCCTCTTTTGGATAATCTAACCAGATCAGAAAAAAGGCGAAGGTTGCTAAAATCTGCCATATAGGCTTGGGCAATATCGCCAATTCCTGGTTATAGGACTCCAGGTTTACGTGGCAGAGCCCCATTACTAGCAGGGCGAATGATCTGGATAGAATATGTAAAGCGATCGACCAATTAGACCCTCCTTTCTTCCAGCGATTTTGCATCGCAAAGGGGATGGATAATCCGACGATGAACAAAAATACAGGGAAAACCACATCCGCCAACCCCATCCCGTCGACCTGAGCCGGAACATGCCCAAGCCATGCCGGAATATGCTGCAGTGTCCACAAGTCATTCACAAAGATCATCAAAAGCATGGTAAGCGCTCGAAATACATCGATCGCATTGGAACGGGAGCCAATAGTCTGTTTTGTATGCATAGGTTAAATTATCTGCTAATTTTTCTTCTACTGTCAGCAATCATTCCATTCAGGCGACATGACGTTGGACATCTCATTTTGAACCATCGCTTTTTCGATGACGTGGCCATTCTATCTGTCCAACGAAGCAACCCCAGTTGCAAGGAGACTCCTAGTTAGTCCGCAGCATCGTGGCTTCACCTGAAAACAAAGATACGTTTGACGAATTGTTATTGAGGTGGCAACTCCAAATCTTGACTCTAGGGACAAAAAACCATACCGCACCCTATCTCCAATCCGTGAAAGAAAGACCAGAATTCATTGAGATCAGGTAGGCTAGGTAAATACCCCCAGTACCTGCCGCATCGAATTTACCAATTTTTAGGTTCCTTTACACACTCCTTTCCAGGTTTTTGATGGCAGCAAAGTCATCCTTACAAAAATTTATTTCGGTATCAGTAGCGACGGCTACGATCTTGCAAAAGGGCGCCAAAAAAAACCACAAAGACAATGAATCGTATGCCGACCTAGCCTACTACCAAACTCAAATAGTATAAATCCCGGATGCCTGTTTGAAATTAAGATGTTACAGGAGCAACAGGTAGCTT
Source organism: Lunatimonas salinarum (assembly GCF_017811155.1). Classification (GTDB taxonomy): domain Bacteria; phylum Bacteroidota; class Bacteroidia; order Cytophagales; family Cyclobacteriaceae; genus Lunatimonas; species Lunatimonas salinarum. The sequence continues at coordinate 159,097 of NZ_JACVCV010000002.1, forward strand.
GAAGTTGCTAGCTAGACTACGAGTTGTTTTTAATTGGTGCTGTTTCGAGTAGCAGAACGAACACTTTTTTATCCTCTAAACATAAAAAAAGCGACTGAAAATCAGCCGCTTTTAAAAGGAAAGGGATCAGTTGCTTACGGATAGTCCGGATTCTGAGGCGTCAGATTCGGGTTGTTCTGCATCTCAGGTAGCGGATAGGGCATCAATAAATGCATATTGCGAAGCGGTTGATTTGAGCTAAGGTTTACGTGGCCTATGAAGTCATCAAATCCATTTGTTAGTTCATTGTATACCTTTCGGAGACGGATCATGTCAAACCAAGTGATCTGCTCGTAGCACAGTTCGTGCCAGCGTTCTCTCCACACGGCCTCGCGAAAGGTATCCGTCGTAAATTCGCCCAGCGCAGGAGTGGCCAGCTGAGCTCTATCCCGGATACGTTTCAGGCTTTCATGTGCCAGAGCATTGGGACCACCTACCTCATTTTGGGCTTCTGCATACATCAGCAGCACCTCTGCAAACCGAATTAAGGGCACGTTCAGGTTATTGGCGCGGTTTCCTGGTACGCCAAAGGTACCCAAAGCCGCACGGTTGAAATGTTTAAATATGTAAGGAGCACCCAAATCAAACGGCTCACCACTACCATTGGTGAAATAGCTCGTATAAAAGAAGCCCTCTTGATTTACGGTCCGCCGATCTCCCTCCTCGTAAGAATTGTAAAACTCGATGGTCGGAACCGTACTTCCGGTTCCGGATGGTCCCTGAAAGGTTACTGGTTTGAAGTTGGGAAACATGTTGTTCATCGGGTTACCGGCCACAATTACATTGTATTGGATCATAAAGAGGTGTTCCAATCGATTGCCATTGTTTTCATTGTGCAGGTCTCCATAATTTGGATAGAGATTGATGGAGGCGGGGTTGCCGTTGGCGTATTCGATCACCTCCAACGACTTATTGGCGGCAAGTTGGTAATACTGATTTCCTCGATTCAAAGGGAAGCCCGCCATCGTCAGGTAAACTTTGGCCAATTGGGATTTTACTGCCGCCATGGAAACCCTGCCACTGGGATCCATCCAAGGAAGACCCGCTGCTTCTGCAGCTATAAGATCTTCCACAATTAGTTCATAAACCTGTTCCTGAGAGGCAGGAGAAGGTCTAAAATCCTCTGAACTAGCTGTCTGAGGTGCTGTAATCAAGGGCACATTTCCCCAAAGCCTGACCGCGTAGAAATAAGCCCACGCCCGAAGAAACCGCGCTTCACCCAAAATTTTGCGCTTTTGCGCTTCATCCATCGGAGTGATGGCAGGCACACGATCCAACACCATGTTTGCCTGTGCGATTACTTTATAGAGGCCATTCCACCAGTTGATAACGTGCTCGGTACGCCCATCATAAATCAATCCATATAGGTTGTTCAAATCCGAATTCTGGGCTGTTTCTGTTGTAGAGGTTCCTGTTGTTGCCTCCAATAGTTGCCAGGTAGAGGAGAAGATACCGGCACCTCCCCCATAAAAACGCATATCTGCATATACCGAAGCCAATGCCGCCTCTGCGTGGTCCGGAATAGTGTAAAACGACTCGGGCGTCAGGTTAGACGGGTCTTCTTCTTGAAGAAAATCCGAGCATCCTGTGGTGCCTGTCAGGACCGCACCCATCAGCAGATAAGCGAATCCTTTATATATAGTTACTAAATTCATTTTTTCAATTGTTTTGAGTAAGTCCACAAAAATTTAAAGTGTCACCTGAAGGCCTAACATGTACGTGGTAGGCTTCGGATAGGCGTGCCAGTTCATACCTTGGGAAAATACGTTATTTCCATCTCCTCCCCTGATTGGAGCCACTTCGGGATCTCCTATGATGTCCTTTCCGGTCACTAAAAAGAAGTTCTGTGCCGTGGTGTACACCCTAAGCCTGCTTAACTTGATTCGGTTGGCAAAATCAGTCGGAAAGGTGTATCCAATCAGCAGGTTTCTACCCCGTAAGAAGGAAGCATCCTTCACCCAGTGGGAATCCACGTTGGTAACGTAACCTGCGCGGGTATCACGAATCTCTGCGATCGGCGTGTTTTGATTGGTAGGCGTCCAGGCATTCAGAACCGTACGGTAGCTGTTTGCAAGGGCTTGCCGGTCTTCACTAGGGTGAAGGTTCATGTCCAATAGGTCATTCCCATACATGTACTGCAACTCAAGCGTTAGATCCCAATTGCGGAAACGGACGCTGTTGTTCATGGCTCCCCACATATTCGGATTGCCATTTCCGATGATCATCCGGTCCGAGTCATTGATGGCTTTGTCCCCATTCACGTCTAGGTACTTAATATCACCGGGTAAGATAGTGAGGCCGTTCCGGTAGCTGACAAATTCCGCTGCTTCGTCTCGTTCTGCTTCACTCCAGGTTCCCAAGCGAACCAATCCCCAAAACGATCCCACGGGCTCACCTACCCGGATAATATTGGTCTGATTGGTAAAACTAGGACCTCCTACACCAAAAATATCCGCAGGTGTAGCCAAGGACAGCACTTTGTTGCGGTTGGCGGAAAGGTTGAAGGATGTATTCCAGCTAAAGTCCGCCTTTTCCACGTTCACCGTGTTCAGCGTAAACTCAATTCCCTTGTTTTGCATGGAACCTACGTTGCTACGTATGGTGGCATAACCACTGGTTCTCGGTACGGGTGAATCGAGCAACATGTCGGTAGTTTTGCGGTAATAGTAGTCCATTTCGATGGTGATCCTGTTTTGGAACAAACCCAACTCGATACCAATATCGCTTTGTGCGGTCTTTTCCCATCTCAGGTTTGGATTAGCCAATCGGTTGATTCCGGTCCCTCCGACTTGAGATTCATTGTAGATTGCCGAATAATTTGAGCTAAGCAGTGCCAAGGAAGAATACGGCGGAATCTCTGAGTTTCCGGTAAGCCCATAGCTGGCCCGTAACTTCAAGTTTGAAATCGTGGAATTACCTTTCAGAAAACCCTCTTCGGAAAGCCTCCAGGCGATGGCCGTGGATGGGAAAAATGCGAATTTGTTGTTTTCCCCAAACTTGGAGGCGCCGTCTGCCCTACCGGTGGCAGTGAAGAGATACTTGCCGTCCAAGCTGTAATTGATTCGGGCAAAGTACGAACTCATCGAATGACGGGATGCTCCTGAACCTACGCGTGGCAGCTGGGAGCCTGCGCCCAAATTATCGAAGGTAAAGAAGTCTGTCGCGAAATTCTGAATGCTGGCATTCATCGTAGTCAGCGTATTTTCCTGCCAGGAAATACCCAACAATCCGGTGAAGGCATGGCGTTCTGCAAAGGTTTTGTTGTAGGTCAGGTAGTTCTCCAATGACCAAAAGCTATCTCTGCGCATGCTTTTGGAAGCGGTACCATTTTGAGCTATGGATAAGGTTCTGGTGCTAGACTGGCTGTTTTCCTGCGTCATGATATTCACGCCCAGCACCGTTCGCATTTCCAATCCTTCGGCAAACTTAATATTGGTATACGCACTTCCCAGGGTCGTTTGGGTGTTGAGTACATACCTCCTGCCATACAGACGGTGCATGGAACTCATGGTTCCTTCAGCAAAGGGGTAATCCCGGTTATTTGCAAAAGTACCATCCTCATACCTTACCGGCATAAATGGGAAGTCCTCTACAATCTGACGGGGAACCGCATCCGAGACGTCCACCAGGTTTTCTTCTTGGCTGTTGTAGCTGATGGTGCCCCCCACCTTCAACCAGGATTTTACTTGATCATCAATGGTAAAGCGCGTGGAATAGCGGGTCAGGTAGGAGGTTTTCAACAAACCCTCATCGTCCCGGTACCCCAAAGAAAGAGAGTACTGCGTTCGCTCATTTCCCCCTGTAAAGCCTAGCTGATGGTTTTGGGAAAGCTTGTTTTGAGTAGTTTCCTTCAGCCAATTGGTATCGTAAAGCGGGTTCCCGTTGGCGTCAAAAATCCGTGGATCCGTTCTTCTCAGCGCCGGATTCAAATAGGCCCACCTGCCGGCTTCCCATCCTACTGGATCGTATTTGGCCATGTTCCTCCATGCCAAATCCTCTACCTCTAAATATTCACGGGCATTCAATACTTCTGGCCGATTGGGCCCTATGGTATTCACGCTGACATCGACGTTGTAAGTAATCGTTCCCTCACCGGATTTGCCCTTTTTGGTGGTCACCAAAATTACCCCATTCGCTCCCCTGGATCCGTAAATGGCGGTGGAAGAAGCATCTTTTAGCACCTCGACAGAAACGATATCGTTGGGATTGATGTAATCAATCGGATTACTGGCTTGGTCCATGGTTCCCATGGGAAGCATCACACCGTCCACTACGTAAAGCGGATTATTGGATGAATTGATCGAGCTGAAGCCCCGTATACGCACATTGGTACGACCTCCCGGACGACCTGAGTTGGTATTTACCTGCACACCGGCCACTCTTCCCGCAAGGGCTTGGTTTAACGAAGGGGCGGGACGTTCACTGAGTTCCTGCGCTCCCACGGAACCGACGGAACCTGTTAAGTCAGATTTTCGCTGTGTACCGTATCCAATCACCACCACTTCCTCCATGGCGGACGCATCTTGCTGCATCTGTACATTGAGTACCGTTTGGTTGGTGATACGGATCATTTGGGTTTCATAACCGATAAACGAAATGACCAACGTAGCATTTTCGGGAACCACAATGGAAAATTCCCCATCGATGTCCGAAACGGTTCCCCGCGAAGTTCCCTGTACGGAAATGGTTGCTCCCGGGAGTGGCTCATTCGTTTCGTCGGTAATTTTACCGCGAACGGTAACGTCAAATAGGGCATCTTCCAACGCGGAAGACGTCAATTTGTGCGGCGAAGCTGCCTGCACGTGCAATGCCCCGCTTCCCAATAAACAGGCGGAAGCCAGTAGGCATACCCCCCATCTCTTGGGAGGCGTAAGTAACATTTTAAACATAGTTTGTTGGGTTTTAATCAACAATGATCGAAAATGCCGGCTTGCGTAGGTTCAAAAAAATAAGCGTGGTCTAAAAATCACCTTAGAAACTAACAAATCAGTTATTTGGGATACTTGTTGAAGGGTTAATAAATTAACTGGGTAAAGGTTTTTTGGCAACCAACAACGGTTACCCTGTGTCGAAGAATTGCTTCATAGATCTGGGTTTATTGGTTAGAAATCATGAAAGGAATTAAACTGCCAATCCCTTGTCCTCCGTTAGAATAAAATCCCAAAAAGGATGCCTTCTAAAATTGGCTACCGTTTAATGGCATAAATATAAAATAAAAATATATAAAAAATCAATATAAAAGAATTATTTAATTGTTAAATTGGGTATCTCCGTTATTAATACTTGGCTAACAACGACACCCTTTTGACGCTTCTCCACTTTCAAGAACCTAGATTTTATTCAGCAAAGCAACCTACGCTAAAATTAGTTTCAAAACTTTTTAAAAGAAGGCGCAAAAAAGTAATTCATATGGCAAAGTCAGCTAATTACAAAATTTAATTTCCAATACTTGGATTGATATTTTGAGGTAAAAAATATTATTATCAAAAAAGGATATTCCGATATCTCTTTATTCTACTAATTCTAAATTTTTAGTATTTAAATTTTATGAAATCGGTTGCATGTTTAGGTATGTATGGCTAATATTAGCAATCTATTGAAAGAGACGTTGCTTTAACAATTTATCCTACAAACCTAATAATCAGTCGACTATGAGATAAACCACTCGAGAAAATCTGTAATGAAGTTCAAATTAATTAATAAACTCAAAGTATATGAAAAAAATCATACCCAAACGAAACTGGGCTTTAAATGGCTTGGTTTACTTGTCGATCGGAGCCGTGATTGGTCTCCATCAAGAGTTGGGCGCTGCTGTTCCAACTACGAAAGCGCTGTCAACAATACCTGACACCTATATTAGCGAGGCAGATGTCACGGTCACAGGAACCATTACCGACGAGGATGGCGAACCCATCCCGGGCGTAACGCTGTTTATTGCGGGCACTGGCGTAGGTACCGTCACAGATATTGACGGCAAATACAGCCTGACGGTTCCCGAGGGATCCGAAATCACCATTTCCTATGTAGGCTTTGTCACGCAGGTGATCCAAATCACCAATCAAAGTGAACTGAATATCACCTTGATGTCTGACATGGCATCTCTGGAAGAGGTCGTTGTGATCGGATACGGTACGGCCCGGAAAAGAGATTTAACAGGTGCAGTTTCCTCCGTTACGGCTACTCGCCTCGAAAATGAAAACCCAAACTCTATACAGGATATCTTACGAGGTAATGCTGCTGGTCTAAATGTGGGCTTGAATACATCCGCAAAAGGTGGAGGCGGACTGGAAGTACGGGGAAGAACATCCCTAAATGCAGGCGGCAGTCCATTGATTGTATTGGATGGAGCCATTTATTATGGGCAGTTGGCGGATATCAACCCCAACGACATCGAGACCTTGGATGTATTGAAAGATGCTTCCTCTGCTGCAGTATTTGGAGCCAAGGCGGCGAATGGTGTAATCCTGATCACCACCAAAAGGGGGACGCTGGGCAAACCCACGATCAAAATCAACACCAACTGGGGCACGCAGGGCATGTCCAAACACGAGCGGGTATACGATGGTGCGGGGTTTATCGCTTGGCGTGAGGATGTAATGAAATCCATTTTCGCAGGTGGTTACGAACCCTATCGTTTCTCCAATCCAAACAACCTCCCCTCCGACATTTCACTAGAAACATGGATGAGCTACGATGGGTCTGAGGGCGATCCGGAAACTGTATGGCTGCAACGGCTTAACATGCAACCGCTGGAAATCGCCAACTATAAGCGCGGACAGGAAACGGACTGGTATAGCATGATGTTTCAAAACGGCCTGCGCCAAGACCACACGGTCAGCTTGGCTGGAAGAAGCGAAGACTTTCAATACTATTGGTCTATGGGCTACTTAGACAATGACGGACTGATCGTTGGAGACAAATTCACTACCATAAGAAGCCGATTTAATATTGAGGGAAATGTTAACAAATGGCTAACAGTAGGCATGAATACGCAATTTGCCGATAGAGACGAAAGCCAAATACCGGTAGCTTGGGGCAACCTCGTGAATCTTTCCCCTTGGGCGGAACCGTTTATGGAAGATGGAAGTCTTCGTTTTATGCCTAATGAAGAAGTCAGCGGCGGGCGCCACCCCTATTATACCCCCGGGTATACCAATCGGCTACAAAAGGAAACCACCATCAATTCAACACTTTACGCAACAGTTGACCTGCCCTTTGGTATAAAATTCAGGAGTAACTTCACTCCTAGGTACGAATTTTTTGAATACTACAACCACGAATCCGCAGAGCACCAAGATTTCGCTCCCATGGGAGGAAGAGCTACCCGGCGCCAGCGTAAAGTATATTATTGGCAAATAGATAATATCCTAAGCTGGAACAAAAACATCAATAATGTTCATAATTTCGATGTAACATTATTGGCAAATGCCGAAAAATTCAATGTATGGGACAACTCAATGACCAATAATGGTTTTGAACCCCACGATAGATTAGGATATCATAACATTGGAGCTGGTATAAATCCAATTATATCGAGCAATGACAGTACGCACACGGCTGATGCCTTGATGGGCAGGGTAATCTACTCGCTTAAAGATAAATACGTAACTACCTTTTCGGTAAGGAGAGACGGGTACTCTGCGTTCGGCCAAAGCAATCCCAGGGCTACTTTTACTTCCGCCGCATTCGCCTGGTTGTTTACGGATGAGGATTTCGTCAATATACCTTGGCTGGATTATGGAAAACTACGGGTATCCTGGGGAAGCAACGGTAACCGGGATATTGGCCGGTATGCCGCACTATCCAATCTGCAAACCGGAAAATATTTTTACCAACGACCCAGCGGACAATTGTATTTCGTGAGCCAACTCTACGTTAACTCGATGGAAAATCGAAACCTACGTTGGGAAAGAACCACATCGGTAAATGTGGGATTGGACTTCTCATTGTTTAGCAGTGTGCTTGATGGTACGTTGGAGTTATACGACATGTCCACAACGGATCTCCTGGTACAACGTAGCTTGCCTGATATCCTTGGATTTAACTTTGTGTGGGACAACCTGGGAGAAGTCCGTAACCGTGGGGTAGAATTAACTTTGAATTCACTTAACTTAAACAGGACAAATGTCACTTGGCGTTCCAATTTGAATTTTCAGCTGAATCGTAATGAGATTGTCAGCCTATATGGAGACCTAGATGAAAACGGTAGAGAATTGGATGATATAGGAAACCGTTGGTTTATAGGGAAAGCGATCGATCAGATATGGGATTATAGGACTCAGGGTATTTGGCAATCGGATGAAGCTGAACAGGCATCGGATTATGGCGTGCGGCCAGGTGACTTTAAAGTAGAGGACGTGAATAACGACGGAGTTTTCACCAATGCCGACCGACAGTTCCTAGGGTTTACACAACCTCGCTCACGATGGAGTTTAAGAAATGAGTTCAAGTTGTTCAATAACTTTGATATATCTTTCATGATGTATGCTTACTTGGGGCATATGGGCACCTTCAATCAGCGCCAAAACAGACAGGGCTTCCTAGATCGATCCAATTCACACATACTTCCCTACTGGACGGAAGAAAACCCCAACAACGAGTGGGCGAGGCTCTATTCCAGCCAAGGTGGATCCAGTCCACTGAATGTCTACGTGAAGCGTTCCTTTGTTCGATTCGAAAACGTTTCCATGGCTTATAGCATCCCTAGAAAGATGATCGAGCCATTTGGAATCCAAAATGTCCGCTTTTATGGAAACATCCGAAACCTCGGTTTCTTCGCACCTGAATTCAACTTCTGGGATCCGGAGACCGCCGCACCTACCCCTAGGCAATTTACCTTGGGATTAGACATTACCCTGTAATTGTTGGACCAAAAAATTTGCTGAATCATGAAAAATCAACGAAATCATATAAAGCCCCTTCATTGGATACTTGGGATATTCGTCCTTTTGGTGACTCCTTCCTGTGACGACGAGTGGCTTACACCACAACCCCTTTCCTTTTATGCACCCGAAAACACCTTCAATTCCGCCAGTGGGCTTTGGGGTGCTTTGGTAGCCTGCGAAAGAAATCTGCGCCACGAATACACCGGTGATGGCCCCCCCATACTTACCGAACACATCTTTTCGGAAGTAGCCGTAGAAGGTACCACGGATAAGTCCGGACCGGCACAGGACCTCAACCTGCTGATAACCCCAGATGCGAACCTAAACAGTGCGGATTTTAACCGAATAGGTTGGTATTGGTATGAGGGATATAATGGAATCAAATACGCCAATACGGTAATTTCTCGGATCGAAGACCCAACAGATTACGAGTCTGAGGCAGAAAAGAACCACATATTGGGCACCGCTTACTTTCACCGGGCATTGCGCTATTATCGACTGACCCATCAGTTTGGGGATGTTCCCCTCATACTTGAAGAGATGAGACAGCCTAAGTTGGATTTCTTTTCAACCGACAGAGAAGTGATTCTTCGTAAAATGAAAGCAGACTTGGAATGGGCCGAACCTTGGGTTCCCGAGGTAATGGATAGAGGACAGGTGCAGAAGGGTGCTATTCAGCATTTGTTGACGAAAGTAAACCTGGCACTTGGTGAATTTGACGATGCCATCGCTTCTGCATCCAGGTTAATAGACGGGGGACAATATGCGTTAATGACCGAACGATTTGGAGCGGTTTCCAGCTATCCGGGCAAAAACGTCGTTTGGGATTTGCATCGACCTGAAAACAAATCACTTAATGCAAACAAAGAAGCGATTCTTATGGTAATGGATCGGGTGGATACCGACGGTAACTCTGGAGGCATGTCCTCCATGCGTCAAGCTGTACCCTTCTGGATTACGAATATCAATACGCCTAACGGAAACCGGGGTACCATTGATCAACCTGGAATCGAGTTTGACCACGTGACCAACTACGGTCGCGGAATTGGAAGAATGAGGGGCACTTGGTACCATCAGAGCATGATTTGGGATGATGAAAATGACCTACGGCATGCACCTGGCAACTGGATGAATATGGAAGATCTGGTATACAACAACCCAGGCATACAAGGAACCGATGAGTACTACGGCAAACCGCTACAATTTAGGAATGAGCAAGGTCAGGTCCTAGTCGTGGATACCATCCGAAGCTGGTTTTCCTGGCCCCACTACAAAGTGTTTGTTCCTCAGCCCCAAGCCATTCGGCCGGCAGGAGGACATAGCGATTGGTATATTTTCCGTCTTGCCGAGTCCTATCTACTACGGGCAGAAGCGCATATGTGGAAAGGTAATGCCGCAGCCGCTGCGGCGGATGTAAATGCCGTTAGAACCCGCGCAGGCGCGGCACCTTATACCCCGGATCAGGTCAACATATCGACCATACTGGACGAAAGGGCCAGAGAATTGTATTACGAAGAACCCCGAAATACAGAACTGACCCGAGTTGCCTTCATCTTTGCAAAGACTGGTATTCAGGCCCCAAATGGAAAAACCTATAACATGACCAGCTTCTCGGAGGACAACTACTATTATGACCGCATCATGTCGGTAACAGACTACTACAACAAAGGTGTGTTTACCCGGCATGGTGATACTTACACCATGAGTCCATACCATGTGCTTTGGCCAATTCCAGCCAACGCTATTAACACCAACACCATGGGGCAGATCAATCAAAATAAGGGTTATTCCGGCTTCGAAAACAATGTGCCACCATTGACTACGATTGAGGATCCAGGAAACTGATATTCAGTTTAAATAAAGATTAAAAATACCCGGGGCACAGTGCTCCGGGTTTTTTATTTGCTGACGTTTTTTGTGGAGCCAGTTTCTTGAATACTATTACCGATACTTCCAAATAGTCCAGAGAATCTTGTATCCAGCTCCAAATACACCGCGCACCGTTCCACTTACTTTCGAAACACCAATCCGTTGGCGGTAATCCACCGGGACTTCGGTGGTCTTCATTCCCTTCTTTGCTGCTTTGATCTGCATCTCGATCGTCCAGCCATAATTCCTATCCACCATCCCAAGCTCCCACAACGCTTCCCATCGGATCGCCCGAAAGGGGCCCAAATCCGTATATTTCGTCCCGTAAATCCACCGCATCAGCGTGGTGGAAAGCCAATTACCGAATACCTGCGGAAGGGTCATTGACCCTGTTTCCCTATTGCCTAGCGCACGGGAACCAATCACCATGTCCATTCCTTCCTGCAAGATAGGGCGAATGATCTCTCCCATTTGTTCCGGGAAGTCGCTGTAGTCACCATCCAGAAAAACTAGTATCTCGGGGGCTACCCCTTGATGCTTTAAAAATTCCATTCCTGCGAGGCAGGCCTGACCATATCCTTTTCGCGGTTCATCCACCACCAAAGCACCAGCCTTTGCTGCCACCTGGGCCGTCTGATCTTCCGAACCGTTATTGACCACCACGATGTGACGTACCGCCTTTGGAATGGCTAGGATCACTTTGCCAATCGACCCTTCTTCGTTATAGGCAGGAATCAACACATCTACAATAGGCAGATCACCGCCCTTAATTTTCATCATGCTGTTCACTTTCGGCCCAAAAGTAGGCATTCGCCCAACAACGATTCCTACCACTGATGCAATTTATCCATTTTTCAGGGTCCTACTGCTAATCCCGCTCCTTCGGGTTAAATTAGGCTTATGCTGATTTCAACGCCAGAGAAGCGGCAGCAGCATAAATTAAACCATACCTATCGACCAGGCTGGGGACGTCCTCCCAGCCCCGGAGAGGTCTGTCAGGAATCTTAAGCAAACGCATCGGTGTAAACACACAGCTCTGCTAGCCGAAAAATCAAATTGACTGCATAAGCCATTAAAAACATGCCGGCCACTAAATGCCGCCCATTAATTTTTCCCTGTAAAATGCTGCCCATTCCAGAATGATATCAAACTGCGCGCGGCTAAACCGGGTACTGATGGCATGCTGGGAAATGCCCAAACGGACACCAAGCTCCTTTTGGGAAAGGTGCGCAAACTCCATTTTCTCCAAAATGGCCTCACAGGAGACGGGACTCCACGTGTTCATGATAGTCAACACCAACTTAAACGTGAGATTTACCTCCTTATCCAGATCAAGCCAGCGGCTTTTGAATACCAAGAATTGACGTAATGGCCTCAGTCGTCCAAAAGCTTCCAACGAGTGCTCAAATGCTTCCCTGTGGAATTCGTCATTTCCTTCGGAGGGATCGGAAACCTCCCCTACTCCCACACCCATTCGCACATCTAAACCTTGAAAGGACCGAACCGCTGCCTTGATCCAAATTAACGCATCCCAGGTTTGTTCAGGCGGCAAAAGCAATTGAAAACCCTTTCCGCCAAACTCCTGCCAAGCTATTTCCTCCTCGCCCCATCTTGCCATTATAGCACCAAACTGATCGAACCATTTAACCGGCTGTACCCGTTCCAAACCGATGATTTCCCCCGTAATTACCGTTTTCATTGTCAGATTTTTGAAGATACTTTTTCTATTAGAAGGGGTTGCGGGTAGGTTTTTTCTTGCAGCATACCTTCGGTCAGAAAAACCGAATATAATGATCTACTAATCAATAATACAATTCCCATCCCGCTTTCTTCAGAACTAACTCCTATCGACCTGCATTTAGCTGCATCAAAAAGTCAGTCGCATCCCAAAACCCAATCAGAAGTAGCCCGATGAGCCCGGTAAAAACCAGGTAATACATCGTGGGGACAATCGTTTTCCTCAAAACCATCCCTTCGCTTCCCAATAAGCCCACCGTTGCGGAAGCCGCGACTACGTTATGTATGGCCACCATATTACCGGCGGCAGCACCCACCGCCTGCAACGCGATAATCCAAGAAGGCGCCATGTCAAGTCTGTCTGCCACCCCATACTGAAACAAGCTGAACATCAAATTGCTTACCGTATTACTGCCTGCAATAAATGCCCCCAAGGCTCCAATGACTGGAGCAAAAAAGGGATATACCTGCCCTACCTTCGAAGCGGTCCACTCCGCCATTAAAATCGGCATGGAAACAAGCTCCAGCGCATTTTCACCCGAATTAATATAAACCCGCACCATGGCAACCGCAAAAAGCAGTACAGAACCTGCTTTGAAGATCATGGACGCACTTTCTGACAGTGCCAGCTTTACCTGATACGATTTCATGGCATGAATAAAGTACGTAATCAAACAAACCACCAGGATGATGGTACCTGGAAGATAAAGCGGCGTGCTGCTGGCAGCTATCCCAGTGCCTAAGATTTGTTCCCAACTCACCGTAAAAGAAGTCAAAAGGGACTTTACCGGCAAATTGGGCAGTCTGCTGATTACGAGTAATAGTGCAAGCAATACGTAGGGCATCCAAGCCCTTCCGATCGAAAGCTCCCTTTGATGCGCTCCTATTCGAAATTCCAAACTACCAAGCCAATTGGCTGGCCACTCCGCCCTATCTGCCAACTCCCATTCCTTTTGGGGAAGCAAAAATCCCTTTTTCGTCGCAAAAACAACTATGACCATCCCTACCAGAGAGCCAAGCAACGACGGAAATTCCGGTCCCAGTAACACACCCGTAAGTACATAAGGTATTGTAAAGGATAGCCCACCAAACAGCGCAAAAGGAAACATCTCCAGCCCTTCCTTCCAAGACCTGTTCTTTCCAAAATACCTAGTGAGCATCAACACCATCAAAAATGGCATTAAAGAACCTACCAATGCATGGGTGATAGCTGCATTCACGGTAACTGCCTGCAGGACATCGGAAAACGAATAGCCGCCACTTGCCAACAATGCGTCCAATTGGGGATTTTGCAGTCCTCCCCGGACTCCCACCAAAACGGGTGTACCCACGGCCCCAAAGGTGACCGCTGTACTTTGAACCATCATCCCCAATACCACAGCAGCCAATGCGGGAAACCCCAACGCCACCAAAAGCGGCGCTACTATAGCAGCAGGGGTTCCAAAACCGGCGGCTCCTTCAATAAAGGACCCAAACAACCAGGCTATTAGTATCACTTGCACACGACGATCGGGGCTAATTCCGGCAAATCCGCGCCTAATAGCCTCCACCCCACCAGAATGTTTTAAAAAGTTCAACAACAAAATCGCCGCAAATACGATATAAAGAATATCAAAAGTGATAAAGAGGCTCTGGATTACAGAGGCTATCACCTGTATCCATTGCATTTCCCAAACGACCCATCCTACAACTACGGTCAGTAGAAAGGTAATCGGCATCGTCAACCGGGCAGAAACCCGGAAACCTACCAACATGATGGCGGCAACCGCAATAGGTAAGCTGGAAAATAAAAACAATCCGGTCAGTGACATAAGGCTAGCTTTTGAGCAATAGTCCGATTACACCCGAAAATCCAAGTTTTCCGTGATTCGATCATTTTTCTCCTTCCAGGTTTTCAGGTACTCTGCGATACGCTCCTTCGCCAAATCCAAATCTAAATTATTGAGGTTGATGTTTAGCAAATCAATGAACCATGGGATTTTTTGTTGCTCTGCGACGTAAATTTCTGCAATTTCCCGCGCAATCGGCAAGGTGGTTGATTTGGAACTATTATGCACATCCTTATCATCTGCTTTCAACAGCTTTTCATATTCCTCCGCAAGTAATTTCCTGAATAGCTCTAAGGTAAACAATGTACCGGCCTTCACACCAGACTCGTCATCATCTTCGGTTAGCTGGGCCTGCTTGTGAACCCATTCCCAAAGTATGCTCAACCTTATCTCGCCGGTAGCCATATCCTCCATCAGATACAGTACATCTTCGTTTCCAAAAAAATCAGCAGGTTTCAATGCAGCCGCCTGCATGCCCTGACCAAAGGCATTGCCGTACTGTACCGCCACGCTTATCAGATTGCGGGCACCCCGGATATTCCGTGGTGCAGTCTCCAGCAAAATCAGGCCGTCTGCATCTTCCTGATTATAGGTTAGAGGTGGAAAAGTACGCCCCATTTGATTATCCTGGCCTACTTTTTCCCATACAGGCCGCACAATATGGACCATTTTCCAGTGAGCCACCCACTTGCCGCTTGCCCCTTCACGTTGTTCCCGTTCCGCACCGGCCACTGCTTTTTCCATACTCGAAGTAACCCCTTCTTTAGAACCAACCGGAATATTCGGCTCCATACCGCCCTGCCATAAAGCAAAATTCCCGTTTATGTCTGGAGTGTTCACAGCCCTACGGACACGGTCTTCGTAGTTCCTCATATATCCATAGGTCATTCCTATGGACTCAATATTGGGATTGATAAAATCCATCTTCCACGCCAATGCATCCGAGACGCTGTTGATATAATCCCACCGTCCAGTGTTATAGCCGACGAAATGCTTTCCCAATGCCGCACGAATCTCCATAAGTTGATAAGTGGCTTCCAACTGCTCTACGAGTACATAAACCTTTACAGCCCCCTCTACCAAGCCCAACCATCCCTCCAGGGCGGTAATCATCCGGTTCCAAAGCGCCGCTTCTTCAGCCGTCTGAATCTTTGGCAAGTAGAGTACAATGGAAGCGCCTGTGTCAATAAGTCTCCGGTAATTATTGGTAACATACAGCGTGAGGTCTGCAATGGACGCAGCAAAAGACCGTCCTCCAACCTCTCGGATATGCCTATCATCCAGATGCAGTCCTCTAGCCCGGAATATTTTGGTGGTAAATCCCAACTGACTTTTCCAGTCTGTAATTTTTGCTTCTCCAAAAAAAGACTGAGACCAATCATTCATCTGCCGGGCTACTTGCTCGGCAACGGAAAGAAAGAGCGGATCCTGATGAATAGCAAGCTTTAGGTTTCGCTGATTGTCCAATGACATGGTTCCCGTTTGCCCCAAAGCATCCTCTCCATCAAACATCCAACCATCTGCACCGGATAGTAACGCGTACGCCACATTCCGGATACTGCTCTCCAACGATGCCCCCGGCTTAGCCCCAGGACCAGTACCCTGTATCCACTGACGTTGCAGGTCCGCGGGTACTATGGATCCCTCAAAATTTCCCGCACGGGCATCCTTTACTCGTATCGAAGTTCCACCAATAGTTTCGTGATCTTCCAAGAAACCAATTCGTTCTCTCTCCCTCGACCGTCTACTTCTTCGTTCCAAGCGCTTGCTCATCAATGCTTTTACCTCTTGGTTAAAGGGAGCCATTTGTTCCAGGGCAGCGAGCACTTCGGAGGTATACACATCCCGATAGGAATCCAATAAATGATCTCTGACAATGATGGTTTTTGGGTTACTCATAAAAATTCGTTGGGTTAATGATCTCGTTTCAAGCTTTTAAATTACGACATTATTCGAATTTAGAAAGAAGGATGACCGATTTTCCGATTACCGAAATGGATTTTAGATTCTTATGCCTACGAGTCGCATAAAAAAGGTAAGTCCATCATAGATAAACCTACCCTTGTGTTAAAATAGTCGTAAACCTGTTATTCCGCCCCAAGCCCCGCTATCAACCCTCGCAACTCAGCCAATCCCTTCAATCGACCAATGGCCGAGTACCCGGGGTTGGTGACTTTATGGAGGTCATCCAGCATTTGATGGCCATGATCTGGCCGAAAAGGCAACGGAGAATTTCTCTTGTTTGTTAGCTGAAGCAGTTTATCCATCACTTTTACCATATCTACATCGCCATCCAAATGATCTGATTCATAGAAATTTCCTATTCCGTCTCTTCTAACATTCCGTAGGTGAACAAATTCCACCCGCTCTCCAATGCGATCCAGTATGGCGGGTAGGTCATTAAAAGGTCCTGCACCAAGGGAACCGGTGCAAAAACAAATGCCATTGTAGGAATCAGGTACCGCATGCGCCAAGTACTCCAGATCTTCCAGGTCTGATACGATGCGAGGCAATCCCAAAATAGCATAGGGCGGATCGTCCGGATGCATGGTCATCGTAATCCCATGCGCTTCGCACACAGGCCCTATTGCCTTCATGAAATAGGTCCAGTTATTCCGTAGACCTTGTTTTCCTATGACCGCATATTGGTCAATGCTGCTTTGAAGCTGCTCCAAACTAATTCCTTTTTCCGTCGGAACACCCATCAGGATGATATCCGAGAGCTCCGCTCGTCTAGCTTCGCTCATGTTTGCAAATCGATCCTCCACATGCCGTAAAACCTCCGGTCTATAATCCTCCGAGGCTCCCTTACGCTTTAACACGTACAGGTCAAAGGCCGCTAAGTCCCTCCAGTCAAAGTAAAGCGCCTTTGCACCATTCGGCAAGGTAATGGCCAAGTCAGTCCTGGTCCAGTCCAACACCGGCATAAAATTATAGCAGACCAAGCGCAACCCACAAGCGGCGAGGTTTCGCAGGGAAATACGGTAGTTCTCCAGGTATCTCTCGCAATCGGCACTTCTTGTTTTAATGGCTTCATGCACCGGTACACTTTCGACTACCGTCCATTCAAGCCCCGCCTGCTCAATGAGCGCCTTTCGCTCCTGTATTTCCTCTAGGTTCCATACCTGTCCATGTGGCACATGATGTAAGGCGGTGACTACCCCCTTAGCTCCTGCCTGACGAATATCTGACAAACTTACGGGATCATTGGGGCCAAACCAACGCCACGTTTCCACTAGTGAACTCATGCTTTTTTGTGATTAAATAGCCATCTATGGGATAAACCAAATTAAAAAACCATGCCTTTACCGAGGTCAAACTCTCGCTGAGGAGACTTGACTTGGTAAAACCATGGTTTCAATTCGAAATCAATCAGTTATATTACGTAGTCCACACCGTAGGGATATCGCTGTGGCCTGGAAAGCATGGAATTGGCCTCGTCGTCATTTTTGAAACGTTCTCTAACCGAATCCCAATACAATTTTCTTGGCAATTTCATCGCTATATGGGAGAGCAAGCAGGCGCTGTTAGATCGTTGGGCTACTTCTGCAGGTGTGATGGTCTGCTGACGACTCACGATGCAATCCAACCAATTCTTATGGTGCTCTTCGCTTTCATACAAGTGAATTTCATCTGGACCAATGACCGATGTCAAAATCTTTTGGTCGCTGGCCTTAAATGCATCACTTGGCTTTCCTCCCGGAACAGGATCTGAGGCTGTTACGCCTACATTTCCACGGGCTACAAAGATCCAACCATCGGTACCTTCGAAGCGAATCCCATTGGGGTAAGCCCCGCTAACCAACATCTCCACTCCATTGGCGTACTTGGCAGAAACTTCAAAGTCTCCATGCACATCCCAAAGTCCCGTTGTGGGAAAGGAAGCATTGGCTTCGATTTCGACGGGACCGGTATATTCCGTGCCCATGCCCCAATGAGCTATATCCAAGTGGTGGGCTCCCCATCCAGTGATCATACCTGCACCAAACTGCTCACAGCGAAGCCATCCCGGACGATCGTTCAGATTCGTCTGGGAATGCACACGATCCAAGGTGTAAGGCACCATAGGCGTAGATCCCAACCACATGTCGTAATTCAGGTTTGACGGGACGCTCATTTCCTGCGGGTTACCTCCCGCAGGGTCTCCTGGAAGTCCGACTAAGATCCGCTTAAGTTCACCAATCCTTCCATTTCGTACCAATTCGCAGGCA
Organism: Lunatimonas salinarum; assembly: GCF_017811155.1. Classification (GTDB taxonomy): domain Bacteria; phylum Bacteroidota; class Bacteroidia; order Cytophagales; family Cyclobacteriaceae; genus Lunatimonas; species Lunatimonas salinarum. The sequence continues at coordinate 177,667 of NZ_JACVCV010000002.1, forward strand.
CGTTTAAACTGCGGCCAGGGATTCACAGATCGTTGTTGACTACCTATTTGAAAAATGGCTCCGGTACGGTGAATCGTGTCACTCATTACCCGACCCTCCGATATGGTAAGTGAAGTAGGCTTTTGCATGTAGATGTCCTTGCCCAATAGAGCCGCCTCCATTGCCGGCTGCGCATGCCAGTGGTCGGGGGTACTGATGATCACCGCATCAATATCCTTTCGTAACAGCATTTCCTTGTAGTCATCATATACCTGAACGTCTACGTAATTGGGCTTATTGTACTTCTGGGCATACTGCTTTTCGACCCACTCCTTGCCAAGTTGTCCCCGCTTGCTGTCGACGTCAGCCACGGCAATCACCCTTGCAATTTCATTTTTCATGGTCTCCGGTAGGTCATGGGTCATTGCAATACGCCCGAACCCAATCTGACCGATGTTGATCTTATTGCTCGGCGCTTGCTTGCCCAAGACTGAGGCCGGAACGATGGTCGGAAAACCGGTAACGGCAAAGGTGGCGGCCAAGGCTCCCTTAGAACTTGATTTCATAAAGCCTCTTCTAGAAAGCTTTCTTTTAGTTTCCTCTTTCATCGAAATGTAGGTTAGTAGATTTTGTTTCAATTCGTTCAATGGGATAGAAAACGCACGGGTGTATCCCGATCGGTAGCATACGCCTTAGTGTAATCTCGCGGTCCAATTTTCCCGGACACGTATTTCATTCCCTGATATATGTGATTTACGAACTCGGGATCTTCGTAATCCTTGATATGATGCCCCAGGGCCGTTACCCAAACCACGCCTCCATCGAAATCCTGATGCCATACTGCTGGGTAATACCGCCCGAAGTTTCCGGCCAGCTCTCGAACACGCTCCTCCTGATCCTTATTCAGGGATTCCAAATCGTGCGCCATAATTACGCGGATTCCAGGGTAAAGCTCGTGCATCAAGTAGCACTCATCTTCCTTTTCCCACACATTGGGTACACCCTCCATAGATGCGTGGTTATGGTCCAACTTATTGATGCGGAATTTCTGAAACCTTGGATGCCAAACGAAGCGTCCTCCAATCATCATCTTAAACCATTCCCATTTCCGCTCGGTACCCACCACGGAATGGATACCTACGAGCCCTCCACCGGCCTGCATATACCTTCGAAAGGCTAAACGCTGCTCATCGGTATCGAACACCTCGTTATTGGTACTGGTAAAAACCATGAAATCGATCCCTTTCAGATAGGTGTCCGTAAAAATTGACGGATTATCAGACACTTCCACCTCAAACCCGTGCGCTTGTCCTAGCCGCTTCACACACTCCACCGCATAGGGTATGTTATCGTGGACGAATCCCTCTCCGTTTTTGGTATAAACCAACACTCTTTTTCCCTTTAGCACATCCTCCGCCTGAAGAAGTGTAAGCGACGAAAAGAAAGTGACCAATGTCAGTAGGAATACTCTGTAGTGAATCATATAAACTTGTAGATCAATAAGTAAATTAAACTGTAAATAGGTGAGTTGCTTTTAATGAATTGTGACACTAGGCTTAGGTGGATGGGCAAAGTAGCGCCATGCCCGCTCGGCCTGTTCGGCCGATAACTTGTTAGCCGACACCAGAAACCGGTAGTTTAATACGTTCTGCTTGCCCGGTTCAATGGTCCAGTCCATATTTTTGGTAGGGGCGAAATTGGCGTACATATCACCCCTATCGTACATGTTTTCGGGCCAAATCCGCAAGGGCTCTGGGTGGTTGTAATTGGTAGGGAAAGACATCATCACAACCGATGCATAATCCTCGTCTATTTCCCCCTGCACGATGCACCAAGTGGCAAGGGTGCCATCGGCATCCTTGCGGGTATTGCCTTCTGACGTAATTACCTCGCTGTTGTACCTATCCCATTTTTCGGTAGTCCTCCAGCCCAAGCTACCATACCGGTATTCCTTTAATACCACAGGGTCATTGGTGGCAGCATTAAGCACAATAGTGATATCAGCCAAATAGACATCATCGTTGGCATCCAAGCTGTATATGCGGGTACCCTGTCGCTCAACCATCGCTACCAACGGCTCCGTCTGCTCCTTTAGCACAACGTGTTCGTGCAATACCTCATAACCAGCAAATACGGGCCCCTGGATCCGGGAAATGGTATTGGCGTAGCGAACCGTACCTTGTTTATCGGCCAAGTTCCAAAAATCGATGGTCTGCCCCCTAAATTCCGCCCTAGTCCAGGGATTCCATAGTCCATAGTGGTGATAATGATCGGGTGGCTGAATGCGAGTCAATGCCTTTCCGGTGGGAGACCACATGGGATGCACAAATCCACTTCGGGCGTACGCGGGGTTAACCCCGGCCGGTGGTTGCTTCACTGCATGGTTGTATTGCCAAAGATCTCTACCTTTTTTTCGGATGTAAATGGCCTTTTCATCCATCGCCACCGTCAGGGAACCGGCAGTGGGTACATCCTGCCGATGATGAAGCTCATACGTTCGTCTATTGGCCGGAGAATTACCTGGCTCCACCATCCAATATAAGCGACGGCTGCCCTCCCGGTGTATTTGATAGGGGACAGAATGGGTGCGCCCTTGATGTAGCTCCACCAACTGTAGAAGTGTATCGGCTAGATGGGTAATCCCATCCAAGTCCACTGAAACCGGAAATGCAAACTCCGGGTTTTCTTCCAAATCAAAGGCAAGCGTAGCTATCCGTTGAGCAATTACTGGTTGACTTTCCGTCAAAAGCAATCCGCAAAAAACAACGATCAAGAATTTACGAATCATTTTGGGATTTTTAAGACTATAAATTTTATCGATCGTAAACATAGAGATATATTTGCTTGAATACAATATAATTTAAAAAAATTATGCAATCGGTTTCATTCCAAATATTCATTGCCTATATTTCAATTTTATCGATCGGATAGTATCCAAAGACAATGAAAAAAGATATAACTATCTACGACATAGCTGAAAACATCGGAGTATCTCCTACCACGGTAAGTAGGGCCCTAAGCAACCACCCTCGGGTGAAAGAAAAAACCAAGAAGAAAATCTTCGAGGCCGCCCAAAAGCTTGGCTATCAATCGAACATCTTCGCTACCAACCTGCGCAGAAAACATACCTTCAATATCGGAGTGATTGTTCCGCGCCTAAACAGTCCTTTTCAATCTTCGGCGCTATCTGGTATGGAGAAGGTAGCGAGCGAGGCCGGATACAACTTGGTCATCAGCCAATCCCTGGAATCGATGGAAAAAGAAGTAGCCAATGTCAAAACGATGTTTAACAGCCGGGTAGATGGCCTTATAGTGTCCTTGGCCGGAGATACAGAGCAAACCGACCACTTCCAGGCCTTTCGGAAAAAAGAGATTCCCATTGTATTTTTTGACCGGGTACCCAAGCAACCGAACATCTCAGGTGTGATCATCGACAATGAAAAGGCGGCTTATGAAGCTACTACCCACCTACTTGAACAAGGATGTAACAGAATTGCCCACGTGGTGGGCAATTTAGATATCAATGTATACTCCGATCGGCTAGCAGGGTTCCATAGGGCGCTTAGTGATCGGGGGGTCCCTCTAAAAGCAGCAGATCTGATGGTCTCAGACCTCAGCGAAGAAGCCGGCGAGGCGGTGGTCTCTAAACTGGTAAAAATGAAACCGATGCCCGACGGACTGATGGTATCCAACGACTATTGCGCCGCATCTTGTCTCGTCGCATTAAAAAAACGAGGGGTTCGTGTACCGGAAGATATCGCCCTGGTAGGATTTAACAACGACACCATTTCGCGTATGGTAGAACCAAACCTAACCACCATCAGCTATCCTGGCTACCTAATGGGAGAAACCGCTATGAAAACCCTCATTCTACAACTCAAAAGCGGTGATAATTCAGAAAGTATCCCCAAGGAAATCAAAGTGTTGGACGCCGCATTACTTGTTAGAGGTTCATCAAAAAGAAATACCAACAAACCGAAGGAAGCTATATAATGTATTTTACCGCTTTATGCCAGAGCGATCATTTTGCCAGCATAAAGCGGTATAGTTTAATGGAGTTTAGTTTCTAGCTAACTACAACGGCATACTTTTGGTAGGCGCACATATCCGAATGCTCCCAGCATTAACAAAGCACCAATATAAATCACCGAATAGAGAAACAGCCGAAAACCTAGAAGAACTGACCAAACACTATAATTAAGTTTTGGTAGTTGCCTCCTCTAGATTGTACAGCGTCACGATTACTTGCATCATCGCCGCATCGGCGAATGAATCCTTGGAGGGTTCAAGCGGGTACTTTCCCACATCCATGATTTTCATGGCCTTGTCCGGATCGCCCTGAAAACGCTCATATTCCTGCAAGTAAAAATCAACCATAAGCGCCAATTCTTCCGGCTTGGGATCTCTTCCCAGTATCCTTAAATAGGCTTCCTCCACGGCAGCCTCGGTGGAAGTGTGGTTTTTCACCAAGTTAGATGCCAATACCCGTGAAGCCTCAAGCACCATGGGATCATTCAGCAGGGCCAATGCCTGCAAAGGGGTATTGGTTCTGTTTCGCCTTATCTGACAAATGTCCCTATTGCTGCCGTCAAAAAGCAGCAGCGCAGGAGGTGGCAGTGTTAGCTTAATAAACGTATACATCCCTCTTCGATACAGCTTATCTCCATTATCCATTCGATAGACAGAGAGTTCGCCCCTTCCTGATGAAGATGCTTCCCAAAGGCCAGGTGGCTGATAGGGTTTCACGCTTGGGCCTCCCAACTCGTGGACAAGAAGCCCGCTACTTTCCAACACCAAGTCGCGGATATGCTCTGCTGGCAAACGCAAGCGAGGAAAACGCGCGAGGTATACGTTTTCAGGATCCTTCTCGAGTTTTTCCTTCGTAAGTCTTCCAGACTGCCGGTATGCGGCCGATTGCATAATCTTTTTAAGTAAGTACCTGATATCCCAACCATTTTCGCGAAAATCCACCGCTAGCCAATCCAAGAGTTCCGGATGGGTAGGAAGGTCTCCTTGCAGCCCAAAATCCCCGGAGGAGGCAACAATTCCCTTCCCGAAGAGCTCCTGCCAGATCAAATTTACAAAAACGCGGGAAGCCAGTGGATTTTCCGGTGAAAAGGTCCACTCCGCCAAGCCTAAGCGGTTAGGTGCATACTTTTCGTCAAACGCCAATACCGAGTTGGGTGTACGTGGATAAACAACTTGGTCAGTCGGCGCATCATAGACGCCACGGGAGAGCACATAGGTAGTCCTTAATGTATCCTTAAACTCCTCCATTACCGACACCACAACCTTTGTTGTATCCTTGTGATTGACAAAATTCAGGATTCCCTCCAAATCTTCCGGTTCAATCGTCATCAGCGGTGTTTTGGAGCGAACGGCAGACCCCGCACCTCCCTCAAAACCCTTCTCGGGTGTGTTATTGAAAAATGCATACAAACTAAAGTAATCTTCCTGCGAAACGGGGTCGTATTTGTGGTCGTGGCATTGCGCGCATTCCATCGTTAACCCCAAGATCGCCTTTGAAAACGTATTGGTCTTATCCACTACATACTCCACCCGGTATTCTTCATCGATCACCCCTTCCTCCTCCGTATACTTATGGTTTCGGTTAAAACCAGTAGCCAAAATCTGCTCTTTCGTGGGATTAGGCAATAGATCCCCTGCCAGTTGCCAGGTAATAAACTTGTCGTAGGGCATATTCTTCCGAAACGCATGAATTACCCAATCTCTATAGGGCCACTGAGTACGGATATTGTCGTTTTGATACCCAAAAGAATCCGAGTAACGGGAAACGTCGAGCCAAAAGCCAGCCATACGCTCCGCATAGGCCGGAGTGAGCAAAAGCGAATCAATCAGCGCCTCCACCGCTTCTTCGGAACTTAATGATTTGTAGGCTTCCAGTGCCTTCGGCGAAAGTGGCAAACCTGTGAGGTCCAAGGCGATCCGCTTCATCAAGTAGTTTCTTTCTGACTCTTCATTCGGCAATAGCCCCTCCTGCTGCATTCGATCCCATAAAAACCGGTCAATTTCATTCTTGGACCAGCTATCTTTTGGATCTATTGGAACCTCTGACTTTACGGGAGCCAAAAAAGCCCAATGCGGTTCGTAATTAGCGCCTTGCTCTACCCATCGGAGTAATATATCCTTTTCCGTATCCGTAAGCGAAAGATTGGATTCCGGCGGAGGCATCTGATCAGAAGGATCCGACGAAAACACGCGGGAAATCAACTCCGAATCTGATGGCTTGCCCGGGATAACCGCATGCACAGAGGGAGTTTCCTTTAATGCAGCATAAGCGCCTTCGGGCGTATCCAAGCGCAATCCCGCTTCCCGCTTATTGGCATCGGGACCGTGACAGGCAAAACACTTGTCCGAAAGTATAGGCCGTACGTGAAAATTGTAGCTAAGTACACCCTCCCCCGATAATTCCAGATCCCCCGTTTTCTGCTCACAAGCAACGAAAAAAAAGAATACGACTGGCCAAAGAAAGTTTAATAAGGGGTATAAACCGGATGATCGAAATACCGGGCAAGAAAGTACTCGCATGATAGTAGGATTTATTGGTAAATTGTCATCTAAGATACTAGCTTGAACTGACAAGACAAAAATAAAAGCATTCGATTACCCTCCTGAAGGATAAAAAATCTACACAAAGTAATCAAAACAAAAAGAACAACATTCAACATCCAATCGGCGCACCTACCCAAAATCGATTCCGTAGAGTCCAGACTCTTATTTCTATTTTAGTGCAATAGTTGAGAAAACAGCCTAATCCATGCAAAAAGACGGGTTGCAGATTGACCCTCATTTTTAAAATTAAACCGATTCAGTTTAGAATCAAAAAAAAGATTGCGTTTTTTTTGAGAAATCAATAATTTAACCCCATCTTTATTTTAGAACCAACAAAGTACACTTAAAAAAATGGATAAAATTTTAGACATTGACAATATAGACCTAAAAATCATCTCATTACTTAATGAAGATGCCAAGACCCCGTATACCGAAATTGCGAAAAAAGTATTTGTTTCATCGGGTACCGTCCACGTACGCATGCGAAAGCTTGAAGATATGGGCATCGTCAAAAGTGCCACATTAAACATAGATTTTTCCAAACTAGGGTACGACATCTCGGCGTTTTTGGGAATCTATCTGGAAAAGAGTTCTTTGTATGACAATGTAATCGAGCGACTCAAGGAAATCGCAGAGGTAATCCATGCCTATTATACGACAGGCAACTACAGTATTTTTGCCAAAATTATTTGCAAGGACACCAACCACTTAAGGGATGTACTTAATAAAATACAGCAGGTAGAGGGAATAGACCGTACGGAAACACTCATCGTATTAGAAGAAAGCATCAACAGACCCATTCAACTGTTTGACCCCACGAAATAAGGAGTGGTCGAGTCTAGTTATTTAGATTAAATCTAAATAAAACTCAAATAGGCTGTTACCCATGAATAATAGTCCTTTTTAAAGATGAGCCAAAAAGCTGTAAACCCTATTCACATATCACAACTAACTTAAAATCAACTATATAATTATCTAAAACGCAAATATTCTGAGGAAATTAGCACCCTGCTGAACAATATAAATTAGATATTCGTTGTATATTTGTCCAGTAGAATGTAATTAGTCTAAATAACTCAGAAAATGTCAAAAGACAACCAAATCTTAGAAGAATTCACGTCAAAGGAATACGAACACGGCTGGTCTGTGAACTATGAAGCGGACGAGGCGCCCATTGGGTTAAACGAAGATATCATTCGTTGGATTTCTGCAAAAAAGGAGGAACCCGAATGGCTGCTTGACTGGAGGCTGAAGGCTTTTAAAATCTGGGAAGATATGAATGAGCCAAGCTGGGCTAATGTGAAGTATCCTAAAATTGATCTTCAAAAACTACGTTATTACTCTGCACCAAAGCAGGCAAAAAAGCCTAAATCGCTGGATGAAATTGATCCGGAACTGCTAAAGATATACGAGCGGCTGGGTATTTCCCTGAATGAGCAAAAGCGTCTTCAGGGCATCGCTGTAGATGCAGTGTTGGATTCAGTTTCTGTAGGAACCACCTTTAAAGACACCCTTTCCAAACTGGGAATTATTTTTTGTTCGTTTGGCGAAGCAGTGCAAGAACATCCCGAGTTGGTGAAAAAATATTTGGGATCCGTGGTTCCCATTTCGGACAACTACTATGCCGCTCTCAATTCAGCGGTATTTTCGGACGGTTCATTTTGTTACATCCCGAAGGGTGTAAGATGTCCCATGGAGCTCTCCACTTACTTTAGGATCAACGCAGCCAATACGGGTCAATTTGAGCGTACGCTGATAGTAGCCGAAGAAGGTTCCTATGTATCCTACCTAGAGGGATGTACTGCCCCACAGCGGGATGAAAATCAACTGCATGCAGCCGTGGTGGAAATTTATGCGGAAAAGCATGCGGAAGTAAAATACTCTACGGTACAAAATTGGTTCCCAGGCGACAAAGATGGAAAAGGCGGTATCTATAATTTTGTAACCAAGCGAGGTCTTTGTGCGGGAGATCACTCCAAAATATCCTGGACCCAAGTAGAAACGGGTTCAGCCGTCACATGGAAATATCCTTCCTGTATCCTCAAAGGAGATCACAGTGTGGGTGAATTTTATTCTGTGGCCGTGACCAACAATTACCAACAAGCGGACACGGGCACCAAAATGATTCATATAGGTAAAAATACCCGATCTAGGATCGTATCCAAGGGCATTTCTGCGGGTTTTTCCCAAAATTCGTACCGGGGGCAAGTACAGGTGATGAAACGAGCTACCAATGCCCGAAACTTTTCGCAGTGTGACTCCTTATTAATGGGATCGAAATGCGGTGCACATACGTTCCCCTATATAGATATTGCAAATACCAGTGCAAAGGTTGAGCACGAAGCTACTACCTCGAAGATCGGCGAAGATCAGATTTTCTATTGCAATCAACGGGGAATCGCCACCGAAGACGCGGTAGCACTTATCGTAAATGGCTATGCTAAAGAGGTATTGAATCAGCTACCCATGGAATTTGCTGTGGAAGCGCAAAAATTACTGGCACTTACCTTGGAAGGTAGTGTAGGATAATCTAACATCATAACAATCATGCTAAGCATCAAGAATCTTCATGCCTCCATAGAAGGCACTCCCATTCTCAGGGGTATAAACTTAGAAGTAAACGCAGGCGAGGTACACGCCATCATGGGCCCCAATGGTTCCGGAAAATCAACATTGGCCTCTGTACTTGCGGGCAGGGAAGAATACGAAGTAACCGAAGGAGAGGTTATCTTTAGGGGAAAGGATCTGCTAGAACTTAGCCCAGAAGATAGAGCCAGAGAGGGTGTATTCCTTGCTTTTCAATATCCGGTGGAGATCCCCGGCGTTAGTTCTACAAACTTTCTACGTACTGCGGTAAACCAAGTAAGGGAGTATCGAGGACAAGAACCACTTGACGCGGTTAAATTCCTTTCGTTGATGAAGGAAAAAATGAAACTGGTAGAAATTGATCAAAAACTTTTAAGCCGATCACTGAACGAAGGGTTTTCCGGAGGAGAGAAAAAACGAAACGAAATCTTCCAAATGGCTATTCTTGAGCCAACACTTTCCATCTTAGATGAAACGGATTCAGGCCTCGACATTGATGCCTTGAAGATCGTGTCTAATGGCGTAAACCAACTCAAATCCAAAGACAATGCAACGATAGTAGTGACCCACTATCAGCGCTTATTGGACTATATCGTGCCCGATTATGTGCATGTGCTGTACAAAGGCCAGATTGTCAAGTCCGGAACCAAAGAATTGGCCTTGGAATTGGAAGAAAAGGGTTACGATTGGATCAAGGAAGAAGTGGCGGGAACCGCTGTCTAATTACTTGTCTTTCAACCTGTTAACCTATTCAAATGACTACTACCTTAAAAAAAACCGATACCTTAGCCTCCTCGTTTTTGGAGGCTTTTTATAGTAAGAAACCGGATTCTCCTTGGACGGAATTAGTCGTTCATGCGTCGGGATTGCTGCGGGAGCATGGTCTTCCAGCTCCAAAAAGTGAAGAGTACAAATTTACGGCTATTTCAAGGCGCATTGAAGCCAGATTAAAAAACCTGGCCCATGCGCCCCATGCAGAAAAAATTACCGCAGAGGATCTCCACCAATACCTTATACCAGGGGTAGCTTGCCATCTCGTGGTATTAAACAACGGAAGATTCGACAGATCCCTATCCTCCTTTGATGAGGCTGCATTTACCGCACGATCGTTCTCCGAAGGAGAAATCCCTGTGGAATTGGGAACAATTGCAAAAGCGGAGAAAGATCCATTTGCTGCATTGAATCAGTTGGCCTTCCAAGATGGCCTTTACATTGATATCCCTGCAAATACTTCGCTGGCAAAGCCGATTTATATCCTTCAATTGGTCTCCGTCAATGACCAAGGTGAGACCGTGCATCCGCGATTGTTTATCCGAACCGGAAAACATGCCGAGGCGACCTTCATCGAGCAGGTTGTCCCGATACAGGATAATCCCTTCCTTCTAAACACCGTTACCGAAATTTCCCTAGGCCATAATTCCCATGTACACTATTACAAGCTTCAGGATGAGGGAAAAGAGAGCATGGAAGTAAGTAATACCGAAGCGAATATTACCCAGGACGGAACCTTCACTTCCGTAGTCATTTCGCTGCAGGGGCAAATGATTCGGAATAATTTAAGCCTTAACCTGCTCGATTCCAATACGGTGGGTAATATGTACGGATTATACCTGCTCAATGGCGGGACACACGTGGACAATCACACCAATGTAGATCATATAAAGCCCCATGCAGAATCAAATGAACTCTACAAAGGAATCCTAGCAGATAAGTCACGAGGGGTCTTTAATGGGAAAATCTTTGTTAGACAGGATGCACAAAAAACCAATGCGTTCCAGCAAAACAACAATATCCTGCTGTCTGAAGATGCGGTGATCAATACCAAGCCGCAACTTGAAATTTGGGCCGATGACGTGAAGTGTTCCCACGGCTGTACGACCGGCCAATTGGACGAAGAAGCCTTGTTTTATCTCCGTGCCCGGGGTATTTCCAAAGAGGCAGGAAAAGCACTGTTGTTGTATGCCTTTGCCGGAGAAGTACTAGATCATATACAACATGACGATTTCAGGGAATACTGTATCAACCTTGTACAAAACCGACTGGGAAGCAATTACGCCAGTTGACGCGCCCACCGTGGATATCTCTCAAATCAGAAATCGGTTTCCCATCCTTCACCAAGAGGTGAATGGCAACCCCTTGGTGTATTTGGATAATGCGGCCACTACGCAAAAACCCGACACGGTGATCCGGGCGTTGAATACCTATTACGAAACCGACAACGCCAATATCCACCGTGGTGCCCATGCATTGGCCGCAAGATCCACCGAATATTACGAAGCCACCAGAAAATCTGTTCAACAGTTTCTTCATGCCCAAGAAGCAGAAGAAATCATCTTTACGAAAGGAACGACCGAAAGTATCAATTTGGTGGCATCCACTTACGGCAGAACGTCCGTAAATTCCGGTGATGAGATTATTATCTCTACCATGGAACATCACTCGAATATTGTTCCTTGGCAAATGCTTTGTGAGGCAAAAGGCGCTACACTACGGGTAATCCCGATACAGGATTCGGGCGAGTTGCTTTTGGAGGAGTTTGAGAAGCTCCTTTCCAAAAAAACCAAACTTGTATCCATAGTTCATGTATCCAACGCATTGGGAACGATAAACCCTGTAGCAGAAATCATTGCAAGAGCACATGCCGTTGGTGCCAAAGTACTGATAGACGGTGCGCAATCTACATCACACCTCGACGTTGACGTCCAAAAACTCAATTGTGACTTCTTGGCCTGTTCAGCCCATAAGCTATTTGGGCCAACGGGTGTGGGGATATTGTACGGTAAACGGGAAATTTTGGAAGCAATGCCACCTTACCAAGGTGGTGGGGAAATGATCAAAGAAGTAACCTTTGAGAAAACCACCTACAATGAAATCCCTTTTAAGTTTGAAGCCGGCACACCCAATATTGGTGATGTGATCGCCTTTAAGGAAGCGATCCAATTTATCAATGACATCGGTAAGCCAGCGATCAGAAAACACGAAGAGGAATTGTTAAACTACGCCATCTCGCAGCTTTCAGCTATAAAGGGATTTATCCCGGTGGGCACCGCCAAGCAACGGGTGAGCGTATTGAGCTTCCTAATCAACCGGATGCATCCTTTTGATGTGGGAATGATGTTGGATGCTATGGGGATTGCGGTACGGACAGGGCATCACTGTACTCAGCCTTTAATGAAAAGATTGGGCTTGGAAGGAACCGTAAGAGCTTCGTTTTCTGTTTACAACACGAAATCAGAAATAGATCGTCTGGCTGAAAGTCTGGAGCGCATTGCCAAAAGGAAAAACTAAATGATTGATATAAACACCGTACAGCAGGAGATAATAGATGAATTCAGCATTCTGGGTGATGACAGGGAATCTACCATTTTCTACATTATGGAGCTGGGCGATAAACTGCCCGAATTTCCCGAAGCGGAAAAAGTAGACGAAAACATAATCAAAGGGTGCCAGTCAAAGGTTTGGCTAACCACCCGCTCAGAAGGCGAAAGGATATCTTTTCTTGCCGACTCCAATACGGACATTACAAAAGGACTCATTAGCTTGTTGATACGGGTCTTATCTGGCAGGAAAGCCGAGGAGATCCTTCGGGCGGAGCTCTATTTCATAGAGAGAATCGGCATGGGAAACATCATTGGCTCCCAACGCTCAAACGGCTTGGCGGCGATGATTAAACAAATGAAGCGCTATGCTTTGGCTTATCAGTCTAAAACGAACGCATCTTAACAAAGGTCACTAGAATGGAAACTGCTGCAAGCACCGGCGATACCGCTGAAATGAAGCAAAGGGTAATCAACGCGATCAAACTGGTATACGATCCGGAGATACCTGTTGATGTATACGAATTGGGATTAATCTATGAAATCACCGTTTATCCCGTAAACAACGTCTATATATTGATGACGCTCACTTCCCCAAACTGCCCCTCGGCCGAGTCCATTCCATCCGAAGTGAAAGAGCGTGTGTTGGAAATAGAGGGTGTAAACAACGTGGAAGTAGAACTCACCTTTGAACCACCATACTCTCAGGACATGATGTCTGAGGTAGCAAAACTTGAATTAGGCTTTCTATAAAAATTAACGAAGAATTATGTATCCAGAAGAATTGATAGCACCCATGCGTGCCGAATTGACCAATGTGGGATTTCAAGAGTTTCGAACTGCCGAAGAGGTAGACACCCATTTGAAATCACACAAAGGAACAACCTTGATCGTCGTTAACTCCGTATGTGGATGTGCTGCCGGTGCCGCCAGACCAGGGGTTCGCTATGCACTCGACCAATCCGCAAAAAAGCCCACCACCTTGGCGACCGTTTTTGCCGGAAATGACCGCGATGCCGTGGCGAAGGTGAGAGAATACGTGCTACCCTACCCCCCTTCTTCGCCGGCCATGGCGCTGTTTAAAGACGGTGAGCTGGTTCATTTCATTGAGCGTCACCACATCGAAGGCCGTAATGCCAAAATGATTGGAGACCATTTAGTGGAAGTATTTGACCATTTCTGCGAATAGACATATAGCCCCACATGGGGCTTTTCTTTTTTTCCATCGACCAAAATCAGTAGAATACGTATTTTATCCAAAAATTTTAATCGAATTCATTTCCCGTAAATAGCTGTTTTGGCTAAACCAATTTGGGCAAATGTGGGTTCTAATGCAGGTGGGAGTTAATGGATATTACCGACCCAAAAAACCATATGACTTGCGCCCTAGCTGTAATTTTTGAAAAAAAATTGCGGTGTTTTTATTAACTTGAGCCCGAAATTTAAATGTGAATCAAAATAGAGCTTATATCCAAAATAGATTAACTAGAAACATATGTCTGAAATTGCTAAGTTATCCTTCAACGGTAAAGAATTCGAACTTCCTGTACTAAAGGGCTCAGAAAACGAAGAAGCCATAGATATTGCCAAGTTGAGAGGCCAATCCGGACTTATTACCCTTGATCCTGGATACAAAAACACCGGTTCTACCCAAAGTGCCATCACTTTCCTGGATGGGGAACAGGGAATCTTAAGATACAGGGGGTATAACATCGAAGATTTAGCCGAGAAATCAAACTTTTTGGAGGTTTCCTACTTGTTGATCAACGGAGAACTCCCCACAAAAACGCAATACGACAGTTTCGCACAGAGAATCACAAACCATACCTTGGTGCACGAAGACATCAAGAAAATTTTGGATGGATTTCCTTCTGTGGCACATCCGATGGGTGTACTTTCTTCTTTGATATGCTCACTTACTGCATTCTATCCCAATTCACTGGATCCTAACAATACACAGGAAGAAATCCAGTTGAGCATCGTCCGCCTGATGGCAAAGATGCCTACCTTTGCAGCATGGGCATTTAAAAACAAGGTCGGTCATCCAGTAAATTATCCGGACAATAGCTTAGACTATTGCAGCAACTTTTTGAAAATGATGTTTGCCCTCCCCGCTGAAAAATACGAACCAGATCCGGTGATTTCCAAGGCGTTGGACAAGCTTCTTATATTGCACGCTGACCACGAGCAGAACTGCTCCACATCTACCGTTCGGATAGTCGGATCTTCACAAGCCAGTATTTATGCCTCCATTTCTGCGGGAATCAACGCACTATGGGGACCCCTGCATGGAGGTGCAAATCAATCTGTGATCGAAATGCTGGAAGCGATCAAAGCAGACGGTGGAGACTCCAAGAAGTACCTGGAAAAAGCAAAAGACAAAAATGATCCTTTCCGATTGATGGGATTTGGCCACCGGGTGTATAAGAATTTCGACCCACGGGCAAAAATCATCAAAAAAGCCGCTGACGAGGTGCTTACCAAACTGGGTATCGACGATCCCGTGCTAAACATCGCCAAGGAGCTAGAAGAAGCGGCGCTGAAAGATCAATACTTTGTGGATAGAAAACTCTATCCCAATGTGGATTTCTATTCAGGCATCATTTATCGTGCCTTGGGCATCCCCACCGATATGTTCACCGTGATGTTTGCCCTGGGGCGACTACCGGGCTGGATAGCTCAATGGAAAGAAATGCGTGAAAACAACGAACCGATCGGAAGGCCTCGTCAAGTATATGTAGGACCAACAGAAAGGGCTTTTGTTCCCATGACCAGTCGATAAAACTACGTGCTAGAGGGGCCATTTACCAAGGCCCCTCTTTATTTTCCGAATTTTTTCTAAATGAACCGTTATATTCGTTTATAATATTTTTATTTACCCCCGTAAATATTGGATTTGCAAATTATTACTTCTACCTTTGCACCTTAATTAATTCAAAATTTTTCTCCATTGCCGTGGGTTTCCTTACTGTTGCTAGTTAGTGGGATTCGGAAAACTGTGGCTAGAGAAGTAAGGAAACATTTCATGGATCAAACAGTATTATTTTCAGATCTCGGGATCTCGGAAGAGATTTTGAGTGCAGTAGAGGATATGGGCTTTACCCAACCCTCTCCCATCCAAGCGCAAACTATCCCATACCTGCTCGAAGGGCACGATGTAATTGGACAGGCGCAAACCGGAACCGGAAAGACCGCTTCATTTGGCATCCCAATTATTGACATGGTGGATGTGGACAATCAAAAACCTCAGGCGTTGATTCTTTGCCCTACCAGGGAACTTGCCGTTCAGGTGGAAGGAGAAATCACCAAACTAGCCAAATACAAAAGAAGGTTATCTTCCACTTGTATTTATGGGGGCGATCCAATAGACCGTCAAATCCGCGCACTTAAAAAAGGGGTACAGATCGTGGTGGGCACGCCTGGCAGGGTAATGGATCACCTTGATAGAGGTACATTGGACCTAAGGCAAGTAGGTATCATCGTATTGGATGAAGCAGACGAAATGCTGGATATGGGTTTTAGGGAAGATATAGAAACGATCCTAAAAACCATGCCTGACGAACGGCAGACCGTTTTCTTCTCCGCTACCATGCCCAAGCCTATCTTAGACTTGACCAAAAAATACCAAAACAACCCCAAAATTGTAAAGGTATTGCGAAAGGAACTGACCGTTGAGAATATCGCACAACATTACTACGAGGTCAAAAGCCCGTTAAAAATCGATTTGATTACCCGTTTGATCCATGTTAATCAGTTTACCCTAAGCTTGGTTTTCTGCAATACGAAGCGAGCTACGGATGAAGTAACCGAGGAATTGATTGCGCGGGGCATTCAAGCAGAGGCCCTACATGGAGACCTGTCACAGGCGCAACGTACCAAAGTCATGAACAAGTTTCGCAAAGGCCATTGCAGCGTCTTAGTGGCAACGGATGTGGCTGCGCGGGGCATAGACGTGGAAAACGTGGAAGCTGTATTCAACTATGACCTTCCCTTGGACGAGGAAAACTACGTGCACCGTATAGGCCGTACGGGTAGGGCCGGTAAATCCGGTACTGCTATTAATTTCGTTTCCGGACGAAGAGATCTAGGTAGAATAAACGATTTGGAACGATTTATCAAAACGTCCATCCAAAAGATGAGTCCTCCTTCCGCAGCAGAAATGCTGGAAATGAAAAAGGATCAATTAATCGTTGACGTCAAAAGAAAAGTAGCGAAAGAAGAAGACAACACGATCTATTCCGACACCATACAGAAAATGCTGGAAGAAGGTCTAACGCTAGACGAGGTGGCTCTTGGTCTGATCAAACTTCAGATGAAATCTGCCGTTAAAGAGTTAAACGACGTAAACTTTAGCTTGGACCTCGGAAGAAGAGACAAAGGCGAAACAAGAGGCCGTAGAGATGGACGTGAATCCCGTTTTGAACGCGGCGACCGGAAAGGACGATCCGATAGAGGTGACCGTGGACCTAAAGGTAAGAAAGAGCGAGAGCCCAATATGGCCAGACTTTTCCTAAACCTCGGCAAAAAAGACCGCATCCGCCCAAATGATATCGTAGGTGCAATCGCGGGGGAAACCGGTGTTCCCGGACGAAGTATTGGTGGAATTGATATTTTTGAAAATTTCTCCTTTGTGGATGTTCCCAAAAAAGACGTGAACCAAATCATCAGTGTGATGAACAGCAACACCATCAAAGGCAAGCCGGTCAACTTTGAGATATCCAAAGGATAACCCTAGATAAACTGCTGGCTGAGATGCTGGGCTACTGAAAGATAACGATAGGACTGCCATTCTCGAGCAGTCCTATTTTAATTTTCAAGCCATGCTATATCCTTTTTTGACAGGCAGATGAAAGGTGAAAGCAACTTCCTCAACGCTCTGCTTCGCACTTATTCTTATCCAGTCATAAAAAAGTCCATATAACGAATGTATATGGACTTACGTTGGGGAAACCCATCCCCTCAGTTTATGGAGGATCTAAGCCAATTGAGCGGGAAACGGTCTTCCTGACCAATATCTTTTTTCAGTGAGATGACTTCCCGTACATCTACCTCGTTCCATCGAATATCCAAGTATTTTCTGACGACATCATCTTCTCCTCGGAGTACATTCAGTGTGTAAATTCCCGGTTTAAGACGATTAAAATCTACCAACACTTGGTTTTGACCGGTATTTTTTACTGTAAATGTATACACCAACCGATCGATGTCATCCCTTACCCGAATGGTCACCTCCTTATCCTTGGGAAATAAACGAACATCTAGCTTGGCATATTTCCCCTCTTTCTCCGCAGGTAGCAAGAGCATGTCCTCTGGGTTACTGTTCGTTGCGTTTGCTACAGTAGAAAAGGCAAATACCATCAGTAATGCAACAAATGCAGATGCGATTCTTTCAATTAACGTTTTCATAATTCAAATTTATTAGGTTGCAAAATAATGTTGGTCATAGTAAAAAATACGAAAAATAGGTATTATTGTTACAAAAAAATGTATTTTATTTTTTTATTTATTATACCATACTTAAAGTAATTTTTACTTACTAATAGTATACTAATCATAACTCGATGTCTCCTTAGTGCCTATTCAACTATCTCTTTGGTTAATATCCGTGTGCCCCGTCTCTACAAAGGATTTTCCAGTTTACCCATAAAGAGTATGGCACCACTGTGTTTCTCCTGTATAAAAAACACAAAGGGTTTGTCTAACACCAACGTAAATGGTCCACTAGGCGGAAAACTCACCCGCTCTATAACCTCAACAATAGTAGCAGCGGCGGCCTCTGTTCCTTTCTCATCTACTTCAATCAGCGCCTCGTGGATAACCCTACTGATTTTGAGTTCATCCGTAGGGTTGGAAAAAAGTTTGGTAAAATTGTCTGAATGAAAACCAAAAGGGGTCACCAACCCCAATGCGATCAGGTCATCTGCCATATTCGGAATCTTGTGGCTGAATTTAAACTTCGGCATTTTCAGGATCACATTCCATTCCCTAACCTGTTCTCTCCAAAGCACCAGGTTGTCCATGGTCAGCCTTTTAGTCAATTCCTCTGTATTTCCATCGTAGCCATACAATATACCCATCGAAAACTGCCCAGAACTGTAGGGGATTTCGATATAGCCGTAGTCGGACGTTTGGTAAAAGTTAAAAGTCGCAGGCTCACCCAAACTCATCATGTCCACCATCACTTCCTGACCCGGCTTGGGATAAAATTTTTCCTTTTTGGTATTGGCCTTAGGAAAGTTATAAGTCCAGTCTGCTTTAAAATAGATGGCATTGACTAAATACATAACCGCATTGCTCGGGATATGATCCAACATGTCCCTAATCAGGTTATGGGTTTGTTGGGCGATCCAGTTATTAATAATATTGACCGAATTCGGATCCCACATATCCAACGGAGCGATTTCTGCCTTATAATAATCCCGGGCGGTCTGTTTAAATGGAGGCTGTACCTGGTATTCCTGCTTATACCAGATCGCATTGGCAATGGCGAGGTTAACTTGGGGATCCAAGCCAAGTAAGAACGCCGTCAGATCCTTAGCGGCTTGATTGGCTTCTTCCAAGCCAAGATCCTCTACTTCCAACAGCGCTTTGAATTCCTCCAACACGCTGCCTTGATTTCCGTTCATGGTCATCGACAGCGCCTGATGTACACTATATGGACTGATAAACAGGTTATTATCAGGATTTCGTTGTACAATTTGTTCAAAAAGCTTGAGTGCAAATTTGGTGTTCGCATCAGACAATTGCTGCTCCTGAACCGCCAACTCACGGATATTTGCTGTGACAGGGCCCACTAACACATCTTCTTTGGGCACACAGGACCACACGCCAATCAAAGCAAAAATCAACAATGGGATATAGCTCTTCATTCTCGCTTTTGTTTACCGTCACTTTCTGTTAACTTGGCCCGAAGACAGCAGAAACAAAACAACATCTTCTCACTGTTGCCGACAGCCTATTATAAAGACGGAGTTTTTTCGGTGAACGCTACAATGATCCTAAAAAAAATCACTTAATCTCAACACTGGGTTCTGCCTTCAAGTAGCCAATGGATTGCAGAAACCGGTCACTTTCCGCTAGCGTCTGCCGATAATAGTCAAAATTCCGGTAGTTGAAAAATCCGTGGACCGCCCCTTCGTACAAAAAAACCTCACATCGGCTACCTACTTGTTCCATGACTTTCCGATAATATTGCACGGTTTCCACAGGGATAAGCCGATCTTCGGTCCCAAGAAACATCACCGTGGGGGGTGCACCGGAACGGATATTGTGCAGTGGAGAAAAAGCCGTAAAAGCTTCCCCTATCCGCTCATACCCATACCCTCCGGGACCATTGTCAATGACCGGATTGAACAGCACCAAGGCATTCGGTTTACAACTGATCGCCAAATTATCCGATTGCTCCTCGTAAGCCTCTACCAATGCCGTAGCGGCAGCCAAATGACCACCGGCCGACCCACCTGCCGCTACCACGCGGAGGGTATCGATACCAAATTCATCGGCATGTGTGCGAATAAACCGAATGGCTGATTTGGCATCTTTCAAGGACTCAAAGGGCGTGGTCTGCTGTCTGGACTTAACCCTGTAATCTACCAGAAAACAGGTGATTCCCCGTTGTGAGAAATACCTGGCATGAGGTTCAAACTGATCGACCGTACCACCGTTCCATCCCCCTCCGAAAAAAAACACCATTGCTGGATTCTTCCCACTTTCTTCCGCATGAACCGATCGGAAAATCTTCAGGTAAAGCGAAGTCGTATCAACCTGCTTGTAAAGAATCTCCTGCTGCGAATACGAAGCAGTCCAACAAAAGGTCAAAAATCCAATTAAATAAACTATTCTTTGCATAACGAGGGGCTTCTCTTGTACCCTATAATCCTCCCAAAGTAATGAACCATCCGGGTGCTTTCAACCAGTTACGGTCTTTGACGGGCAATATCGACAAAATCTTTCGACTAAAAAATAATCCGTATGAATCCGCGACATCAAAGGCACATTTTTTGACCGACAAGAATGGCAAAAATACACCAAATAATAGTCTTACGATCGTATTTCCTCTCCCACCGCAGAAAGTGCTAAGTGGCGCCCTACTGCCGGAATTACACGCAAAGCACCAAACAAGAGCGCATCACTGACAAAATTCTGACGCAGAAGAAGGTTTTGCAAAAAAACGCCTTTTCGGATGCGTTCACGCAAGTAATTGGCGACATATGCCTGCTGGGCTCGGTATAACGACTCCTTGCTACGCCTTCCCAACCAACCCTCAGCCAACAAAGGTGCCAGATACGCCCCCGAACGCAAAGCCAAACTCATACCGTTACCGGTAATTGGTGGGATAAATCCAGATGCATCCCCTAACAACAATTGATCTTGGTAATGGCCTCCGTGAGTGGAAAAGTGAAACTGAGAAGTGGTCACACGCTCACCCAAAAAGGTTACTTCGGAGAAACGTTCCCGCAAGTGGCGGTTTCGAAACAAGTGCTCCCGCTCAAAGACTTCGATATTTCCACCAAGTGTCTTCAATGGGGCTGCGTTGGCAAGGTAGCAAAGGCAGTACCTGTCACCATCCACTTTAGAAAATCCGCAATAACCGCCGCGGAACACGTGCATTTCAATGGTATTTGCGGGCGCATTGCTTGCTACGTGATACTTTACTCCAATAAATGCCGAGGACCGCTTAGGCAACCGTATACCACTCAGTCGATTGCTTCGCCCATAGGCACCTACTACGAACGAAGCTTGTATGGTATCACCTTGGAGCGTCTGTACCACGTTCCCCTCGATCGACCGTACGGACACTCCAAACCGTATCTCTGCTCCTTCTCGTTGGGCAATTTCGGCCAATCGGAAATCCATGGTCCACCGGCTGAGTCCAAACCCACCTCGGGGAAGGGGCACACTTGCTTCCCTTCCCCCCAAAGAGGTAAGGTGCAAGGTATCCATGTGGGGAAGGGAATACGTCTCCAAGCCAAGCTGATTCAGGTAAGATTCGGATTCTTGGGAAATATACTCTCCGCACACTTTTTGGCGGGGAAAGGTTTCCTTTTCCAAAACGAGCACCGGGATGCCCCGTCTTACCAGCTCAATACAAAGACTTAACCCGGCCAAACCGGCACCGACTATCACCACAGGATGCCTCATACCTTCGGATTTTTAGGTATCACCAATAAATGCCTAAACGCCCAGCACCAAGTCAATGAATAATGTTGGATTCCTGCCGCCCGGAGGGCATGGTGCCATTCAGACCGGGTAAAGCCTCGAAGTACGGAGAGTGGTGCATCGTGTCGGGTAAAATGAGACTGCGAAAACCAGCTCGTGAGCAAACGGATGCTGTGATATGCGAAGGGATGTCGATGCAAATCATTGATCACCAAACCTACCCGGGCATGCCGAAGGGCTCCCTTTAAAAATGCAATCAGCTCCGCATCATCCAAGTGGTGGCAAAACAAATTGGCCGAAACTATGTCTGTACCATCTTCTTCCTCAAATACATCCCGATAATCCGAGATTTTCCACGAGACCTGTGATTGTACGTCAGGAAATGCCTCCAAGGCAAATTGCTTCGCTTCAGACTGAACATCTACCGCAATAAAGGAAATGGGAAACGCACCAAAACGCCTACGGAGGTAATCAAACAAATCCCCAGCTCCGGATCCGATGTCTGTAACCTGTGCGTCGCCAAGAGCTGCATGCCGTATAAGTTGCCTAATGCCGCGGTACGTAACCGAAGCACCGCCCAAATACCGGTTTATCAAGACGATTTCCTGAAGATTTCTGTGAAAATCCGCTTTGCTGAGATTCGGCGCATCCATCAGTTCCTTTTCGTAAGAGCGATGTTGAAAATTCATAGGCGTGAAAATAAGCCACTTTCTACGGTAAGCCCAGGGCCAAAGGCTGCCGCATAGAAGGGCCCATGTAGCAAGGATTGATATAATATACGTTCCAAAACAAATAGAATCGTTGCTGACGACATATTCCCGTGTTCCCTCATCACATCAAAGGATACCTGTAGATCCTCCATTTCGCAGCCTATAGCCTCAGCAAATGCCATCAAAATATTTTTCCCTCCCGGATGAATGGCATAACCAACGATATCCGTCGGTTCCAGTCCACCTTTGGTCAGCAACTGTTGATAAGCTTGCCTCATATTAGAACCTATGTGCTTGGGAACTGCACTACTTAGAATCATTTCAAAACCCCTGATGCCGATATGCCATCCCATGGCATCCTTGCCCTCGGAAATCAGCGTGGAGGCAAATGCATTCAAACGTAATACCGGATGCTGATCTGCTGATCCTCCCTCTATCAAGGCCGCCGCGGCTCCATCTGAAAACAGAACGGTAGATAGCAGGTTATCGTTTTCTTCACTGTTTCTGAAATGCAGAGAACAGAGTTCCACGCTAACAATCAACACCTTGCTTCCAGGGTTGGCCCGACAGATATAGTCTGCTTGCTTTAATGCGTGAAAAACGGCATAACAGCCCATAAAATTTACGGCGCCGCGTTCTGCCCGTGCAGGAAGATTAAGCGATCGGTATAGGGCAATTTCAAGACCTGGCGCCTCGACCCCGGTACAACTAACGGCAATGAGATGAGTAATCTGTTCGGCATCTACTTCCCTTCGCCTTAAGCAAGTAGTGGCAGCCTCGGTTCCAAGTTTGGTCGCCAATGGCAGAAAATGTCCTAGGCGAATGGCGGTGTCGGGATCTTGGTAACCGGTGCCGTTCCACCGATAAAGCACGCCCTTTCCATTTAAGGAAAAATCGTTGATAGCCATATGCTTGACAGCAATTCCCGCATCTCGGGCGAGAAATTGCAACTTTCGGCGAGCCGCGGGAGAAGCATGGGTTAATCCCGCCCACTCGACAAAGTCACTTAGCGGATACCTGTTTTCGGGAATTGCCGTTCCTATTGCCGTAATGGTGCTACTCATACGTTCCATGATTGGAAGATTAACAAAGTGGTAAAAAAGACATTCAATGTGATGGTAGAGATAAGGTTCATCCGCATGGTATTATCGTAGTCTGCAGCGCTGAGATCCTCCCTAACCCGCTTTATCCAATTCAAGAAGAAAAAGGCGGTCGGTGCGGTAACTAAAAGAAAAAGAAACCCTACAAAAACCGATTCCTTCCAAAGCAGAAATACCAAAGCCGTAAATAAGCCGAACAGTGATACTGAAAACAACAGCGTTCCTCTCACTCCCAGTTTCATGCTCAAGGTATTTACGCCATCTAACCTATCTTGTTGATGCTGGTATATTTGTGTAATTGGATACCCCGCACCTATCATCACCGTTGCTGCCAGCGCGCCTAAAAACACTTCGGCCCCTAGCTCAAAAAAGTGTTGGTGTGAGGCCACCATACTGGTAACAAGGTAAATGAGCCCCCCTTGGAGACTAGCAACCAACAGAAAGCCGCCGATGGCGTATTTTTTCAATCGGATGCCCCGGTAGCTGTATGCCCGAGAAGCCAAGATGTAGCCACCCAAAAGAACCATCACCTCCACTCCCAGCAACCAAGCACCCAAACCAAGCGCTAAGCAATCAAATACAAACGTGACCACCCAAAGACCCTCCGGTATTGGCGGGGGATTTTTCAAACCGCCGATGCTTCCGGAATCTCTATCTTGTATACTGTTATACGCATTACTGGAAGGATACACCAAAAAATGGAGCAAGACAAACAACCATATCGTATCTCGGTGAAAAGGGTCTGACGCCCGAGATACCGCAAATAGAAAAACCGGTAACAGGAAAGCTGAAAAATGAAAACGAAGATGTTGAATACTGTGTACTAGGTTCCTCATAGATCGCAAGGCAGTGAATAGATTCAGGCATGAGTCTCACAATATACCTTTTATTGGACAACTTCCCACAAATAGACCCACCACTAACACAACCTACCTGCGTAGGAATAGGTTTAGACGGATACCAAATTTCAAGCTCCGATCTAATCCTATCCTAGCTGGGATGCCTACCTTATCTCAACGTATCTTCTAAAATAGCCTGCTCCATACCCTATTGTCAACGGCCTATCTTCACTTAAAAGTATGCTTCCTTTGGAAGTCAGGACTTTGCCATCTCGCCTCGACACGGCTCCCACCAAATATTCCGATAGCTTACTCTCCTCACATAGTGGAATAGGCAAAAGGGAACTAGCGGTTTGGCCTATTAACAAATCTAAACAATCTCTTGACTCATAGTCAAAATTCAGGGGTGCTCTAAGTCGAATCAACCGCTGTGTACTACCGCTAGGCTCTATGGCCAACTCATTATAGTACCCTGCCATATATGCCATGCTTACATTGAATGCCGTATTAAATTGCACCCAGCCTTCCGTCCACCCAAGATTGCCTACCTTCGGATTATTGGGGTAATGAAATGATTTAGGGGATCCATCGAAGACCAATGGAAGCTCGTCTAAAAGTCCTATACCTCCCCTATGCCGACTGTACCAACCCAAATCAACCCCTTCGATTTCCTCAGGACCTTTATAGGAATAATGCCTGCCGGTAGGATTACGCCCAAATGCATTTTCCATGTGAGACCATGCCAGCAATTCCAGTTTCTCCACCAAAGTGGAATCGTCCAAAATCATCATCGCTGCAAAAGCAGCAGCAGGGAATCCAAGGATATTTCCTGTCTCGTTCCATCCGGGGGGCGTCCACTCTTCTTCAGAATACTTTCGGAAATCCCACATATTGTCTGAACGAGAAATGGCAACCTTGGCCCACTCGTTTACCTTCTCCTGTAACCCAGCCGGGCACCGGTCGGGGTATTGGGAATAAAAAAAATGAAAAGCTCGCATCGTCACGTGCTCAGAGGTTCGCTGTCCTTTGGTGGTCATGGGGTCCTGCCAATCCAGGTTTTTGATCAACCATTCCATCTGCCTGAAAGCCGCATCAAAGTACTTTTCGGCATCTGTCTCTCCCATTTTCCTTGCGGCCTCATACATCATCAAATTCGGGACCACCGAAAAGCCCGGAGGCATCTCCCCCTTTGTAGTTCCCAGCTTGGTTTTGAGACTAAATAGGTTGTGTTCAGGACTTTGGTCGTAAATAGAATTGGCGTGTTTGGAAACGTCCGGCTTGGCCCATACCGACTTGGCAAAAGCATACACCACCTCGAAGTTCTGCCGGGGAAGCCACTGACTGAGGTAGGGCCATGCGTACAGAAAGTGGGCCAACTCCGCCTTTTGCATCTCATGGTCCAGTTTCATGGATACCTTCACATCCGCATCCCAATGGATAAGCTGCACGACATCGGGAGTTCCGGGGGCAAAGGGATCCAAGTCACCCCAAAGACCCCGATACTCTTCCGGGTAAGAATCGTTGGAAACATAGGCACCCTTGACCTCCATGCGTTGGTAAGCCTCTGGATTGGATAAATACATAGCGACCAGTGTTTGAAGAGACCAATTAAAAAAATCCCCGTCCCGCCATTCAAAAGACAGGGGACGTTTTTCGGTCACATTCCCCACCATATGCCTGGCCCCCAGCATAAAATCAACCATGGATCGATAGGTGACCCGCTCCAACCAATTGGGCCCTATACGGAAGGAAAAAGAGGCTAAATCTCCGATACCGATAAAAAACTCCTCCTCCGCTTCGGGGTTAAAGTCATGAAAGTACCCTTTTCCGCCAACTACTTTGCCTTCGTACAGGCTTTGATTGGGACGATCCGCTGCATAAATATGAAAGACGGTTCCATCAGGGATTTCCGGTGCTGTAAACCCCTTGGGCCTGTGTAAATTGTAACCGCTTTGATTTACCAATATCCTTTTTACCTCCCCCACCGACTCGTCTACATAGGATTGTCCGATCAGGTTAAACATAGCTATATCCAGCCGTAATGCGTCCATGGACTGTAGCCGAAGCCTGTCGATCAATAGTGGTTTTTGAAGCGCTATCTCTAGTTGGCGCAATCCCGCCAGCTCTATATCTTGGATCTTGCGCCACTCCCCGTTCAACAAGTATTGTAGTTGTACCTTTTTACTGACATTCAGTGGCCCCAACGTCAAGTGTACGGACACCACTTCCGTTGCTCCAGGTAGTCGCACGGTAATCCAGGGAGTAGAATCCTCCTGACCGCTTCGCCAGCTGGTCTTATCATCTCCATCCAACGCCAGCGACGCGTCATGGCCTGAATCCTCAGAGCTTACATAAGCCTGTCCCGAAAAGGAAAGGTTTTGCTGTGATGCCGATTCAAAAACCAGCGCTGAACAGAAAAAGAGGAGTAGTATGGTAAAAGGAAATTTATGGCTCATTTCTTGGAAGCATAACAGGTGATACCAAATAATGCCGCAGGGATATGTGGCTGTGGATGGGCCACCTCTACGCGAATCGTGTCGGTCTCCACAGGTTCTTCCAATACCAAGGTGTAAATGGTTTGATGGTTGCCTTCTACACTAGTCAAAACCCGACCGCTCCCGTCCTTAATGTTAAAGCACTGTACACAAAACGGCATCTCGGATTCCGGATGTCCTAACAGGGTAGACTCCATGGGATGATCAAAATCGGTATCAAGAAACAAACGGATCTTGCCTATGCGCTGCGGCTGTTGCCACTTCAATTCTACCCAATTGCTTTCCACACCCGGATCTGCCACCCATGCATTGGTAGAAACTGCGGGCCTAAATACCCCATTTGTCAATTGCTCCTTTTCAAATACCACGAGTGGGTGACTGAGGGTAAAGGCAAGGTTATGTCCATTAGGTCTGCGCTCGGGAAGCCAAAATTCAAAGCTATCTATCCCTATACCATCCGGTGGTGACTGCCGGCTACTGGTAGCGACTTCTTTGTTGAACCTTTGATAAACGCTCACAAGCCCCGTAACCCGGGTAGTAGACTGCCTGACCTCCACTTTTTGATTGGCTGAAAAAGCTACAAACACATACCCCTTTTCAACCTCTAGAGTCCCAAAATCCACTTCAAGGTGGTTTATTCCTGGTTCGAGCGCTGAGGTATATTCGGCCAAAACCCTTTCTGGTGTGAAATTACCAGCCTTTTCCGACGTCATCAACCTCACGCTCAACTGCGTGGTATTTGATGCGTTGCACTGAATCGTGATTTTCGGCATGAGCCCCGCAGAAACCGGCAGCAATTGGGCCATGTCAAAATCCAGCCTTCTCCAAGGACCGTCAAAGGGCAAGTCCTGCAATGACCACGTCGAAGACACTTTAAGCTGCGCCTGTTGCGCCAAATCGTCGTCATCTTGGTACCGAACGTTGGGAATATAGTGTCCCTCAGCAAGTAAGCGCTGTTGTAATTTGGTGACGAGACTGGGTTCGGCGATATCTCTTGGTAACAAATCAAGTTCTTTGCACATCGCTGCTGCCATCCCCACCGCTTGACCTCCATGGGCACAGGTGGCCATCACTCTGGAAGAACCAAAGGCCACGTGACTCGCGCTGATGATCCTGCCGACTAGAAACAGGTTATGAATGTTCTTGCTGTACATGGTTCGGTAGGGGATCTGGTACACCCCTTTGCTATGCCATTGATTGCAACCTGGCTTGTCGCCATATACACCGTCGGCAGGGTGCAAATCGAGAGACCAACCACCAAAAGATATGGCGTCGTAGTGTTCTCTCTGTTCCACCACGTCCTTCTGTGAAAGCATAAAATCACCTTCGAAACGTCTACTTTCCCGCTTGCCAGGCACCGTTCCCACCCACTCCAACGTATGGTTTTCCTTTTCAGGATACTCCCCGGAGTTCTTGATGTGATGCCAGATTCCATACACGACCTTCCATAACTCCCACTTGATACGTTCGCTTTCGTGTATGGTATCCATACGTCCCCCATACTCTACCCACCATAGCCAACAGCCGTGCTGCTTTAGGTTAAAGGAATGGAAGCGGGGCAATTCTGTCAATGTCTTTAAGGTGTAGGATGGTGCTACAAACCGCACTGGCTTACCCGTATCTTTGCTGTAAAAATAGATGGAATGACCCAGGAGTTCACCATATTGTTCATCAGGGGCAAACTGTTCGTCAAATTCATCTTTGGATTCCGCTCCTATTCGAAACGCGGCACCGGAAAGAAAACCCAATATCCCATCGCCTGAACCGTCTGCAAACAACGGCGCCAAAAGTAAGTAGCGCGTACTGTTTTGACTACAAAATGCCGTCACCGACTTGATATGAAAATCAGCTGATTTTTCTGCTTCATAAACCGCTGTATTCAGTAATAGTCGGATATTAGCCTCTTCGGTTACCTTTTCAATCAGGATGGTATCCAATATGAGCGGGTTTCCTTCTGGGTTTCGGTACATATTCTCCACCAAAATCTCATCGATCACGCCGCCTTCCCGGGCCCATCGGTTATTATTTCCCATGTGGGAGGTAGCTCCGAGTATCCAAAGCCGAATCTCCGAAGAGGCATTGCCTCCCAGTACGGGACGGTCCTGTACTAAGGTAACCTTTATCCCAGCCCTTGCAGCCGTGATGGCACAACAGGTTCCGGCCATTCCTCCCCCAACTACCACCAAGTCCGATTGGATTTCTTCTGTTTTCAGTCCCCGAACTTGGCTACTAAACTCCGCTTTTATCATGATTCTATCAGTTATTTTTCTTTTCCTAGTTTAAACCCTATTAGCAATTTAGACATCCAAATACCTATACCGGTGATCACCAATCCCATCAACCCCAACAACCACGCAGCCAAGGCTTCCGTCAAAAACCCAAGCAATAAAAACATGACTCCGGTAGCCAAAAGAGCGAATCCCATCACCTTGATTCCGTATTCGTTTTGTTGCTGTCCGCTTCGTTGTTCTGCAGCTGTCAAAACTTCTTCTGTTACATGCTGCATCTGTTGCTTTCCCAAGGACCTTGCATAAACCTCATATGCCGCCAACAGCAGCAAGGGAAAAACCATGCCTACCAACATCTCCATGCTTCTATCCAACGCAACTCCAAACAACCCAAATTTAAACGCTAGATTTAGAAGTAAGCTTGCGAACGTTACACCGAGTACGGATCTTCCAGTCTGATAGGGCGAAAACAAGGACCAAATCGCAGGGGCATATAAAGCCCCCCCGGTGACTGCACCTATGCTTAACACAACTTCCACAATGCCTCCTGCCAATGGTACTAAACAGGCAACCAAGACGGTTCCCAGACCAAATAGCAGCGTAGCTATTCGAGCGGTCCTCATCAACCTTATCTCCGAAACGCCCGGAAAAAGCGGTTTGTACAGATCGTTTGTGAGTACTGCAGCAGCCAAGTTTAGAGAAGTGTTGACAGAGCTGGCGGTGGCAAAAACCATCCCGCCAAGCATCAAACCCAACATGCCCGCTGGAAGCACTTCCATACACATCCGCAAATAAGCGCCCTCTGATTCCAATCCAACCAATCCTCCGTCTAGGATCCGATAAACCATGGGGGGCAACATCCAAATGAATGGACTTATCAAATAAAGAAGCCCAAACAAGTAGCCTACTTTTTTGGCCGATTGGGCAGAAGCCACGGAAGTATAGCGCTGCACGTATGCCCAATTTCCTCCTATGAAAACTGTATTGTACAGTACAAAGGCGACAATGAAAAGTGGACTATACTCCTCATTGAACAACTGGAAGAAATTATCCGGGGCTTCGGTAAAGAACCGGTCTACCCCGCCGATCTTTGAGATGGCCAAGGGAAGTACAATCAACACCGCCGCCGTTAGAATCACAAATTGAAGCACATCGGTAGCCACTACGGCCCAGAGACCTCCCACCGCCGTATAGATCATGATCAGGCCGCCAAGCAGCCAAATGGCCCAATAAATGTCTATTCCCGTGACTACCTGAAGAATCTTGGCCACTGGATACAGAAACGCACCGGTATAACCTAATGACAGAAATAAGAAGAGGTAGGTATAGTATTGCTGAATGCCTTTCCCAAACCTCCCCGTAAGGTATTCTGCCACCGTGAGGACCTTGGCTTGCTTCCATTTGGGGGCTATCCATCTCCCTATGACAAAACCGCTCACACACATGGTCATCTGAATGGTGATGGCTACAAACCCCCACTCATAGGCGATCGACCCCCATACCACAAAGGTTCCTGCCGAAAAAAAACTCATAAACAGCGACAAGCCGCTAACAGGCCATGGAACGGCACCGCCCGCGGCAAAAAAAGATTTCATGTCACTCCCCCTCGCCCCAAAAGAAAGCCCTGCAACAAGAATAATAAGCGTAAAAATAATAATGGAAATATAGTCTAGGGATTGCATCGAAGAAGCGCTTTTCTAGTGAGATTACGTAGGGCCGATTTACTAATTTTTTGGCAACGGAACTACTGGAAGTACGTTGAGCGGCGATTCGATGATACCCATAAACGTATCCAAGTGATTGGCATAAACTCCCCGTGGACTGGTACCGAATGCCTTGGCCACATACGCAGCATAGCCTACCGCTTCGCCCATCATCCCGCAGGTACGCATCACACGGGTACTGCCGAATGCAACGTGAGTGGTACTGATATTCCTTCCAGCCATAAACAGGTTTTCGATATTTCTGGAATAAAGGCTTCGGTATGGAATGGTATAAGGTTTGACCTTGATGTGTTTGGTGGCTGCGAAGAATTCCTCACCCTTGAAGTAGTTAGCGTTTTTTTCGTCGGGAAAATGCAGATCAATGGTCCAAGTGGCCGTAACACAGCCATCAGGGTAATTGATCCCTTCCTGAATATCCATTTGGGTCAGAATATGATCTCCCATTAACCTCCTCGATTCGCGCTTTCCACCAATATAGGCGACCCAAGCTAACTCGTGGTTTTTGTACTTGTCGGATTTATGATTTTTTAGGTAAGACCAGTTGCCATAAATCGCCCGAAGGTTATGGTCACGGATTTCCTCAGCCTCGTAGATCGTGTTAAAGTTGCCAAAGCCGGTTTCCCACTGCCAATCTGCTTTATGATCATCTATGTGGTATTCATCCGAAAACTGAATAGCCCAGGGAGTCTCCGGAAATGACGATGCCTCGTTCTTAGGCAAAGAGGCCCACAGATTAGAAGTACCCAGCGTAAAATCATCGGCCACTTCAGCTGCGAGCGATTCACCGGTTTCTTCGCGGCTTTCCCGACCCATACGAAACTCAGCCCCTGCCAAATATCCCAGTGTCCCATCTCCGGTACAATCGGAAAAATAGGTGCCAGTAAACCGAAACTCTTCATTCGTACGTATGTGGCGGCCAACGACTGCGTTGATCTTGGTACCGTCCATTTCCGCCTCATAGACGTGCGTATTGAGGTACAACGTAATATTTGGCTCAGCGGCCACTACCTCC
This sequence comes from Lunatimonas salinarum, assembly GCF_017811155.1. Taxonomy (GTDB): domain Bacteria; phylum Bacteroidota; class Bacteroidia; order Cytophagales; family Cyclobacteriaceae; genus Lunatimonas; species Lunatimonas salinarum. The sequence continues at coordinate 209,389 of NZ_JACVCV010000002.1, forward strand.
ATTTTTCGAAGATCCCCATAGCGTGCCGCATCGGGGTTTCCATTGCCTGGATCTCCATTGTCCAACTCACGGACGATCCGACCCAGTCGGGGATAGTGGTTTTGATCTACCCTACCCATCAGGTGCACGCGGATTTCCGAACTGTTGTTTCCTCCCAAGACCGGACGGTTTTGTATCAGGGCCACCTTTAATCCCATCCTGGCGGCAGAAATAGCGGCAGCGGTACCTGCGATGCCTCCACCTACAACGACGAGGTCAAAATGACCTGCCTCTATTGGACCATCCGCAAGGTTCAACATCCTTTTACGCATCGTTAACAATTCGAGATTATCGTTAGGCGGCATATCATTTTTGGAAGTAGAAAAGTAAATAGCGTCGAACCGACCATTGAAGCCCGATAGGTCTTCTGCTTTAAGCTTGGTCCTTTTTTCAGTAACATCAACTGCTCCTCCATAATACCATTGCCATGCCGCCGATCCATCTGCACCAAACGTCTTTTCCAAAGTCCGATCACCCACATGTAGTCTAAACGCTCCCGGGCCCTTTGGGAACGGTGCCCAATCCTTGGTCCGTACCCAAACATGGTAGGTTCCTGTTTGGGGAAATTCGACCTCGGTCTCCGCATCTGCCACCTTTTTGCCCATGCCATGGGCCATCAGGTAGGATGAATATAGGACATCAAATGATTGCTGATCGATCACCCAACCACCGGTATTTTCAAAAGACTCTGCTTCTACAAACAAACGCTGCTGCCCGAAAACCTGAAGGGAAACCAGCCAAACGGCCGATAAGACCATCCACTTCTTCATTACTGATAGATTCTTTCTTTCCATGAGTTTAACTTATTTTGGATTTTATATTCTGACTTTTATTGATCGCCTTTTAACGCCTGTACCCGCTGCTCAAACTCCGTTCCTGCCAGTAACTTTGAAAGTTTGCTCAATGTACCGGATGAGAGACTTGGCTGACGCTCCACCACTGCAAAAATTCGTCTTTTCTGCTCCGGATTGGCTGTAACCAAGTGTCCTATCAACTCTTCCGTCCATCTTGGATCGAGCTTCACTTCCTGGAGTCTATCCAAAAGCTTTAACTGTAATCGGTACGGGCTACGCTCGTAGATGTGGAGCACCTTTCCCTGTCGCTCAGGTATCTCCAGCTCTTCAGGTGGTATCCGTGCCAATGCGTACTCAGCAACAAAGAGGTTTTTGCTCTCCAACACCGCCCAATACGACTCTAAAAACGGCGATTGAAAGGCCCTGTTTGTTTCCAATAACCTATCCATTGCAAAATATTGGTAATAGTGATTAGAACTCTGCAAAAAGTCCGTAAGCATGGAATCTGTGACCTTCGTCTCGGTATATGAGCGAATCGATTGCGTGATTTCTCCATGTGCCAAGTGCCATAAGGTGTAGCAGGAATAAACTGCCCCTGAGATTACCTCGCTTTGGATAGTCTTCGACGTCGCTCCCGTTATGGCATCAATGCCGTTGGTATAGCTTGTTTCGGTACTGACGACCAGCTCCTCTACTTTATAATCCTTCAGTAAGGATGCCTTATTTCGTAGAATACGTAGTATTTTTTCATAGTCCTCTGGTTCGAAAGGGAGGTGATCCAACTTGGTGAGTATTTTCCCTTCCGGCATTTCATAGCGATCAAAATTGCCCAAAAGATCCCAATAAAAATTTATAAAAACCGGATAGCACTTATTGGAGTAACAAACCGGTGTAAAGATCTCTGCCATGTAGTGATCAGGAACCTCATCCCCATCCATCACCAACCAGAGGTCGTACCGCGTAGAATCGGTATCCAACTGCTTCACCAGTTCCTTTGTTGGCTCTGAAACAATCGATTGCGTTCCAAAAGGAATCTTCATACTACAAACAAGTAGTACTGATAAGACCGGCAAAGGGAGCATCGTGTAAAGGTTCATTTTCGGATTACTTGGCTATAAATTGATTTTCCATTTTTATTTATGGCCGCCAGCTTAAACTCGTAGCTGCGGTTTGATTTCAACCCGTCTATTTGAAAGAAATAGGCTTCCGTTCGGTCAATACGTACCGACTCCCAATGTTCGGCACCCAACTCCCTGTAGGCGGCTTCGTACGTGGTTGCCTTTGATACCGGCACAAAGGAAAGCAATGCGGTCTGTCCCTTTCGGCTTACGGCCTCTAACTTTGGCACTGTAGGCGCAAGTCCTCCGTCTGGTACAACCGTGTATGACCTACTCCACAGGCTAAAGGAATTATTGTCCGTCACACGCTGCACTTCAAAACTATAGGAGCGACCATTTACAAGGTTTCGTACCGCCATCAGGCCAGGGGTCGTCGATTGCAGGATTTTTTCATCGCCTTGCTCTCCCCGGTACCGAATGCGGTAGAGAAAGTCTGTTTCCTCGGTAGTGTAAGCCACATAAAACCCTTCGTTAGAAGATTCCACATACTTTACAGCCGGCGGCAAAAACTCCCTTGGGTCGGTAGAAACCTTCAGAGGGTCTGACCCTGATTCCCCCTTGGAATTCATGGCCACCACCTGTACCAAGTAATTTTGATCCAGTTCCAGCCCCCTCACATCCGCAACCAACTCCCTAGTGGGTGTCGTTTCTTGATTCAACTGACCGAGTCCATAGCGTAGCTTGTATGCAACGGCATTCGGAACCTCGTCAAAAAATACACGGATGCCCCCAGAAGCAGCTGGCACGCTATTTTGTTCTGCCCTACCACCATATGCTTGAAATTGAATGGGTTTCACCGGAGGTTGAAAATATACCAGGGTATCCAATACGTTGTCTAACTGTGGGGAAAGTAGGGAGACTTCTAATACATAGGGATCTTGGCTTTGCCATTCAATGGTATGAGTGGATACGGCATCTCCCGGAATAAGAAGGGGCACATCGACAAAGCCCGATTCCAACACAGACCGATCACCACCTAAAATCCGGTAACTGATTTTATACCCCCGGACGGAATGGGCGGGAAGATCCAGCCTGCTTCTGGGCTGCAGCGCGATAGTGGCCTTTTGGTTGACTACTGCCACATTCATTGCCCGAAGGGGGGCATGTTCTTTCCGAAGGTCGTAATAGGCGTTCTTTTTTCGCCTGTAGGCATCTACAACGCCCCAGGATCGGTTTTCAGACCGTTCCCGGGTTCCTATGTAGCTACTCCTGTAGTCGTTGTAAGTCCAAATAGAGGCTCCTATCAAATACGGTAAATTACGAAGGGAATCGATCAGCGTTCCGATCTCGAAGGTGGCGTCCAGGCTTTCTCCAAACTGTCCGATACCGTATTCACTGTAAAACATTACTTTATCGGGATGCATTTTATGCTGTTGCCTCGTCACAGGTGCTAAGTTTGCTCCGTACTTATTTAGCATGCCCAAGTCTGTAAACCGAATGTAGTCGTCTTCAAATTGAGCCGTATAGGTGACGTTGGTTACAAAACGGGTACTGTCGAGTTGCCGGACATAATCTACACTTTTCTCCACGTATTCCCTAGCGCCCGGATAATACCCGATTTCATTACCAGTACTCCATCCTACGATGGAGGGGTGGTTGTACTGCAGTTCAACCAACCGTTTAAGCCAATCAAAAGGCACTTGATTGTTCGGATCGGCAAGTGGGTCGTACCCCCAAAGTGGTATTTCCGACACGATAAGCATGCCACGTTGATCAAGGTACTCCAGCATTTCTTCAGGGAGGGGCAAATGGGAAAGTCGGGCGAAATTACCATTTAAGCTTTTAATCAAATCCACATCCTTTTGAATCTGCCACAGCGGCAAGGTATTACCGGTTGTGCGTGCATCAGGTACTAAATTTACGCCCATTAATCGGACGGATTCCCCATTTAAACGCATTTGATAATTTTCCGGATCTATTTCCAACTTCCTTAATCCAAATGAGTTACGGATAGGCACATGGCTTATTCCATGCAGCGTAACTTCTGATTCATACAGGAAAGGATCGTCGAAATGCCACAAATGAAAGTCACTTTTTCGGATAAGCGTGCTAACAAAAACTTCCTGCCGTCCAATAGAAGGAATAGAGGTGGAAAAGGGCAGCATGCGTCGAAATCCCGATTTGGATGAAAGGGACAATTCCCCGGACACAAGGGTCTCTTCCGAGGCTAAATTCTCCAAAAATATGCGGATCCCCACCTCGGCCTCCTTATTCTCTAGGTTTATGGTAGGAGTAATATGCTGTCGGGTGATGCGTATCCCATCGTAGGCAACTAGTTTTACCGGCCTACGGACTCCGCCCCAGTTCCAGATTGCTCCCCGCTTGAAGGTATTGTCTGCACATACCGTAAGGGTATTTTCACCCTCTCGGTCAATCAACGCACTGATATCGAATTCGAACGGCAGAAAACCCGAGTTATTCTCTCCCAATTTTTTACCATTGAGCCAGACTGTGCAGTCATGGTACACCCCTTCGAAGGAGAGAATGACCGCTTTCGATCCCCATTCAGACGGAAGGGAGAAACTTTTGGTATACCAACCCTTGCCGACGTAATGTGCGTATTCGTTATGCAGGTCCCAGTTTCCCGGCACTTCCATATCATCCCAGCCTTGGGCATCGATATTCTTCCGAAACCATTGCCCCGACTCTCCCAGGTTGTTTGGGTCGGTTTTGAATTTCCAGGTGCCGTCTAGATCCTTTTCGTAGTCGGATTGGGCATGCGCCAACGATCCGAATGCGAGCAGAAATGCTACACAGGAAGCAATAGTCAGGGGTAGTTTCGGAAGCACCATGGGCTAGTTTAAGGAAATATCTGTTTTCTTTTTATTGAAGGATATGGAGTCAAACCCCTGCTGGGAAGCGTGGAGCAAAGATCCTGCACCTACCCTTGAAACCTCCTGGAAGCAGGAGGCAGGCTCCTGAAATGGGGTGTTTTGGAGGGTATTGTAACAAGAAATGATCGACCAACGAGGACTGTCCGAGGTATTTGGGTTGGAAGCATGCAGTAGATTGCTGTGAAAAATCAACGCATCTCCGGGCATCAGTTCACAGTAAACCCGCTCGACACGCTCCTCAAAACGCTCCACCCTATCCAATGTAGCTCCTACCTGTTCCCCAACTTTGCCATGCTCTATCCTCCCCATCCTATGGGAGCCCGGCAACACCATCAAGCAACCATTCTCCCTGGTAGCTGGCGTCAGCGCAAACATGATGCTGATCATCTCATCCGGAAACAAAAACCCGTTTTTATACCAATACCCATAATCCTGATGCCATTCCCATGCTCCCCCTACGCGAGGGGATTTCTGCATCACTTTCGAATGAAAATGGGCCACCGGGCCACCTATCAGCTGACCCACGGCGCCAACCACCCGTTCATCCCGAGAAAGCATCCCAAAAGGATCATCCCCGGGATTGTTCCAAAGGGCCAGTTTGGATTCGTTTCCATTGGAGTCCAATACCGAATAAGTATGCTCCGTCAAGGCATTGTCCTGAGCAGAGACCTGATACAATAAAGCCACCTCTTCAGCGGACAAAAAACCGCTGAGAATAAGAAATCCTTGTTTATTGAATTCTTCAAGTTGTGCGGAAGTTAACATAGTTGTCAATTTTTTAACGGTTTCTTTCTTTTTAACAGGGCACTCTAATCAGCCCAAATTCGCCCTATCGTAACAAATGTACCTCTGTTTCCTGTGCATTGCCCTGTGGATCATAAGAGGTCCACTTCCATTTAACTGGCTTATGAGGTTCTTTGACCCGAAGGCTGAATTCGAACGGATAGACTTCGTCCGATATCTCCTCCCACTCACCCTCTCCTAGCTGGTAAGACCAAATCACCTTAGCCGTCTCGGCTTCGGTGGCAGAACTAAATACATATATATCCTTATAATAGTCACTTATTTTCAATGACATCCCGGTAATGGTTCCCAGCGAGGCAGCCGTATATTCCTTTCGGACAAAATCATTGTTTGGCAAAGCCGATGCGTCCGGTAAAGCAACTCCAAAGGGGGACTCTTGGAACATTCCCTCGATCTTGATCACCGAAGTACCCAATGGCGGAATTTGGATGGCCAGCATTCCCGACTCCACGAACCGAACGTCACTGGACCCCTCAGTTCCCAATGAAACAGTGGCATAACGGCGGCCTTCATCCCATTTGAAAACCTCTTTGCGCAAGTGGATAGTGTCGTTGATGAACCTATCGCTTGTGTTCATCAATACGAGGTAGGTATTTTCCCCATCCCGTCCCAACACGTGGTTAAATCCAATTTCCTTGGTAAAAAAAGGATTCTTGGGCAACCACAGCCTTACATTTGGATGGCCATAGATTGACCCGGCCGCATGGCCATATACCTTATTGGTCAGAAAGGCATAGCCCGGTGAAAAGAGAGACGGAAAATCAACCGCTCCGTCAGTTCGAACGTGGGCGTCGCTCACCAGAAAATCCTGCAACAATGATATATGTGGCCAAAGATGGTTGTAAAACACTGCATTGTATTTAACGTCCAAATAGGGATGCAATGGATAATTGGTTTGCTGGTATACATTGGTATGGAGGGAAGTGAAATAATATCCGGGGAAATTATTGTATCGTCCCAAAATACCGTTGTAGGCAACCCTTCGCAGTACCTCGTCATTTTTGAGCTGTGCCATCCTCAGCATAGCCCCTGCCTGATGAAACAGCATGATGGGGCCATAGACATAGGTACCGGGCTGCTCCGGAAGCAATCCCACAAGGGAAGTGTGCCAGGCAGGTACTTTCTGTTCCTGAATCCGGGTAGTCATGTCAAACTCCTGCCATTCGTAGCTGTCTGCCTTAAACCTTCTACCAGGAAATATCCCGTCCACCTTTCCACCTTTGTTTACGGTGATGGCTTGGTCCGGAGCAAATGGGGTTGACCTGGTCCACAGGGAAAGCTGTTTCGCCCCTTCATAGGCAGCATCCAGGTATTTTGGGTCTTGCGTAAGTTCATATAATTCCAACAATTCTTGCCAAGTAGTGGAATAGTCATTCACAAAGGTCGCTTGGGCATCCCTAAGCCCCGCATTGGTAGAAAAGTCAGTTGGGTATTTATGAAAAGTCAGCTCCAAGTACTCATCCGCCAGACGGATAGCTGAATCCAAATATTCCTGACCGTGGTTCACTAAATATCTTGCCAGATAGTCCTTCCAGCTGGCTCCGCTTACTTCGGTCTGTAAATTCAATTGCCTACTCTTGCCAAAAAGCCGCTCCATTTCTTTGGGAAAGACCGTATTTGTTCCACCTAGAAGTTGGTGTATGCTAGCCATTTCCCATAGTTCCATGGCGGGACCTTTAAGAAAATGGGATGGATTTTGAGTCTGTTTTTCGGGAAATGCATTGATCGCATACAGGTACTTTTCCCGGGACATGAGATACTCCAAAATAGGAAGACCTCTTCGGTCGTAGATCTGCTGATTGTCCGTTGTCAGCGCAATACTCAATGGATGCAAGGCCGAGACATTTTTTACGGTGAAGGGTACGTCAAACTTATAATCATACCCTTTGTATTCATCGATCCAGCCGGAGTAGTAATCGTCCATGGCCAGATCAATCATGTTATGAAAGGTCTCATTCAGTGAAACCATGGCATTTTGCCGTTCCAGGGGATAATCCATCACCTTCTGATACAAGTAATCTGCTCCGGCTACCCAGGTACCGAGCTCCAAGAAGTACTGAACCGAAAAGGAACTGCTTGCACCTACTGCAAGGTAGGAACCCTCGCCTCCCAAAACCGGGGCCATTACCATCGGCTTAGCCTGGGCGTCCCGGGTTCGAAGCAACAAACCAAACCGCGAGTTTTCCGCCGTTGCAAAACGATATGGAATTTCCTTTGAGGGGATGGCCAGTCCTTCGGTTGCTCCGTGATGGTTGGTGAACACTGCGGGCGTTGTGGCGTAGGATTCGGGTGTTACGACCGCCTGCTCGGGAAATCGCTTCCATGACCATATCAGTGGCTGATACAGAAAATCAAGCTGAGAAGGGCTTTTCTCCTTAAGTCCGGCAAACACTACCCCGAAGTAGCCGTCCACCTTTGGGCGAAGGTTCCAGGAAATCTCCGGAACACCCGCTCCATCGGGCAGGGATACCTTGGACTCAAATTCAAAAAGGGGGTGGCTTTGGAACTGAAAAACCACGGTGCTCCCTGATACATTGTAGCTGACGGGATTAATGACGATCTGCTCGTTGTTATTCCAAACATCCATCTCCTGAAGCTCTCCCCACAAGGCTACGGGAGATCCACCGGTCGCTCGCTTTCCAAAACTGTACCTGGGGTCATCCTTGGAAAAAAAGACAATAAACTCCTGCGAAATAGCACGGGAAACAGTACCTACCTCCTTCCGTTCGATCTGCCAAGATCCCGGCTGATTTGGATTTCCCATTGGCTGAAAACGGTAGGAGCCGTTTTCGATGGTTGAAAACCCAAAGCCTGTTGCTGACCCCAATATAGGAGTCAGCAACACCAAGGAACACAAAATATATCGGAAAAAAAGAAGCTTTTTATCTATCATGTATTCTCTAAACTTACGTAAGCAATCAATAACCGCCGGGATTTTGGGTGATGGTGGCTCCATTCGCCCTATAGGTATCTATTTCAGCCTGCGGTATGGGTAGCAAGTAATCCCGCGGATTGTTAAATACACGGATGGCATTAGGAAACCGCGCATCTGTATTGCGATCATACTGAGATTCGATTCCCGCATAAGAAACAAACCCATCCTCATCTATCGACGGAACAAATTGCGCATTGGCTTCATCCAATATCCGCCCATAAAGCACTACAGCCATCACCTTTTCCGCAATATTCCATCTGCGTATGTCAAATAGCCGGAAACCTTCATTGGCAAATTCAACTTTTCTTTCTCTTTTGATCAATGTTCTCAAAAATGACTGATCCATTGAACTGACCGCTGGATAGCTTTCTATCTCAGCAACAGAAACACCATAAGCTCTTGCCCTTACCCTATTCAGCGCTTCATGAACCGAAGCGTCGATTTCATTTAACTCAATCTTAGCCTCAGCATAATTTAGCAATGCTTCGGCATACCTCATTAGGATGAAATCTGTATCACTCCAGCCTCTATTTATTAATTGGGATTCGACATTCGTATATTTCTTCCAAAGATATCCGCAAAATGCTGCGGGCCATATCACTACCCGAGAGTCATTATTTCGTCCCCTGATCGTTCCATCCACATTTCGCACTTCAAGGCTATCTGGGTGACTCTCAAAGATTATTCCGCCCCACTCACTTTGAGGAGTGATAATGGATGCCTTTAATCTGGGATCCCTGTTATCAAAGGGCTTTTTTGGATCGTAAACCGTTGATTCGTCAATAGGTAGCCCATCTGTTGCCTCGTAGCTATCAATCATGGATTGCGTAGGCACAACGACACTAAAGGCTCCATAATTTCTTGAACCTTGTGCAGTTGGAAACTGGGGAAGGGGGCCAAATCCGTCCATAAACGGCATCGCCATAATGGCCTCAGCTGAACCCTCTCCTTGGGGAGTAAACAACTCCTCGTAATCTGCATGTAATGTCAGATTGCCGCCGCTAATCACCGCCTGCGATGAAGTAACTGCCTCTCTATACCTTCCTGCATACAAGGCTATTCGGGAATGTAAGGTGAGCGCAACATCTCTAAATACCCGATTCTTTTCACTGGGGGTAGCAGGTAAATTCTGCGCTGCCTCCTGAAGATCTGCTAAAAGCGTGTCGATGATCTCCTCTTTGTTTACCCTAGGCAGTAGTGCCTCCAATGGATTCCCTATTAAATCTTCTGTGTACGGCACATCGCCGAACAAAAATATCAGGTAGTGATAGTAATATGCCCGCAGCACGATTGCTTCGTATTTTATTTGATTCAGTCGGTCAGTGGGTACCACCTCTGCCGCCCTGTCCAGGTTGTTGATCAGGCTATTTGCCCTGCCAATACCTCTGTACATGTGGGTATACGTACTAAGAAACCCACCGCTATTCGCACTGTGTGAGCCGGCTCCCAACTCATCAAAACTGGTAAAGCCTCCCCTGACCAGACCAATGTCAGTAGCTCCATTGTCCATGTTTACCTGTACGGGAAGTGTGTATCCCCCCAGCCAAACTAATGAATTATAAACCCCTGTCAACGCTAGGTTGAGTTCCTCTTCGTTTGAAAAGAACGTGGCATCGGTAGGCTCGGTAAGTGATTCCAAATCGAGCAGATCAGAATCACACGATGATATCATACACAGAGCTAATAAACAATATAATAATTTTTTCATGGTTTTTTCTGGTTAAAAGGTTAAACTCGCTCCAAACGTATAGGCTCTTGCGATCGGGAAAAATGCCCCTGAACTACCATTGGGTGTAAGCGGATTGGTACCGGGAGGGAGTTGGTTGAAATTGGCCAGATTTTGAACTGAGGTGTAAACCCTCAGGTTTCGGACTTTCAATTTATCCTTGAATGCAGGAAAACTATAGCCCAAACTTACATTTCGAATGGCCAAATATGCCGCATTAAAGACCCATACATCAGACGCCCTCGCATCGTTACTTCCGGAACTAGTAGGTGCGAGTATGGGAATCCTTGCATTTGGCCGGTTCGGTGTCCAAGATTCTTCCAAATGCCAATCCTGTATCTTACCGGCATTCCAGAGTGGCATGATAGCATCACCCTGTAACAGCATGTCTCTTTTTCCAACTCCTTGAAATAGGATGGAAAAATCAAAGCCTTTATAATCTGCATTTAAGTTCAACGCATAACTGTACCGGGGGAAAGGATCTCCAAGAATAACCCGATCGTCGGGATTTATCACCGCATCAGCAGCATCAGCCACCCCATCATTATTCGAATCAACGGTGAGTTGATTGGTATATCGAATATTTCCGGGTATCAAAGCGCCAAACTGATTGGGAGCATTGTTGATTTCCTCCTGATTTTGGAAGTATCCCATCGATTGGTATCCAAAAATCGCTCCAATGGGGCTTCCCACTGTAGTAATGGAATTCCCGCTTATTATCTGGCCCAAACCACCTAAATCCATGACTCGGTTTTTTACATCCGAAAAATTTAAATTTGCACTGTAGTTCAGCTGCCCGATGGCATCCCTCCAATTAAGGCTAAAGTCAATACCCCTGTTTTCTACCGACCCGGCGTTTTGAAGCGGGGCGCTAAGTCCCACGACTCTGGGAACGGGCAGTGCTAGAAGGATATCGTTCGTGGTTCTGGTGTAATATTCAATTGTAAAGGTCAATTTATTATTTATCAAACCCGCATCCAACGCTATGTTTGCCGTTTCAGTCGATTCCCATCTGATACCCCTGTTGGCCAGCACATTTTGTGCTGCACCTGTAGCCACATTATCGCCAAAGATAAAATTAGAACCTCCCAAAAGAATATTGGATGTGTAGGGGAAGTCATTGCCAATATCCCGAATATTTTGGCTACCAATCTGTTGGTTACCCAACCTTCCCCAAGAAGCCCTAAGTTTAAATTCCGTAAAAAAATCCAGCGGGCGGAAAAAGGCCTCTTCTGTCAAGCGCCATCCTGCGGAAAATGAAGGAAATACCGAAACCCGATTTTCCGGCGCAAATCGGGATGAAGCATCTCTTCTCACGTTAGCCTCGAACAAGTATTTATCCTTATACGAATAATTGAACCTCGAAAAATAGGAAGCTAAACTGGAATGGGTCGCACTTCCGCTATTTCTCATATTGGTTTCCGCACCCGCATCGAGCTGCTCAAGACGATCTATGATAAAGTCTGTTCTAGAGGCACCAAACTGTGTCCAATTGGTTTGGATCATTTCATAACCGCCTAGAATAGTGAACTGATGGTCTTTAACAGCTTTATTATAGGTAATTAAACCAATCAGGTTGTTTTCGAATATCCGTGTATTCGTGTTACTCAACGAATTTCTATCAGGTACATTTCTGGTAGACTTTGAATCCCAATCCAGAATGGTGGTATACATTTTATTGAAGTTCCGATCGAAAAGGTCCCTGTATTCTGGAGAAAACGTCAGACTTACGTTTAAATCCTTGACTGGAGAATAATTTACTCGGGCCAATCCACGGAAATAATTATTAGCTGTACGGTTAAGTCCTCCATCATGCGCAGCCGCAATTGGGTTTTGACCGCTCCAACCATCACCCCAAGACCCATCTGAATGAATAGCTACTTGGGTAGGATCAATTCGAAAGGCATCCAGAAAAATCCTGTCTAGACCTGAATTTGGTGATGTGGTCAGTTCTTGGCTAAAATTTAGATCAAAGGCCACATTGAATTTTTCGTTGATCTTAATATCCGAATTGAATCTCCCATTATATCGCTTAAAATTGTAATTCACCACATTAGCACCTTGATCTGTATAGGAAATGGATCCCATCAGTTGAATATTTTCACTCCCTCCACTGACATTTAGGCTGTGGTATTGCTGGAACCCATCTTCTGAAAACAACAAATTCATCCAATCCGTATCAGGGTATAAATCAGGGTTTGTCGCCATATTTTGTTGGTAATTCGCTATCGTAGCTTCATCCACATTGGTAGCCCTTAAAAAGTCAATGGCCCCTAAATAAGAGGGCAAGGTTTGAGGTTCTTGCCAGCCGGCATAGGTGTTGTAAGTTACCGTCATTGCCCCCTGCTTACCCCGTTTGGTAGTCACTAGAATAACCCCATTTGATCCCCTTGAACCATATATTGACGAAGCTGCCGCATCCTTCAGGACCGAGATACTCTCTATATCCGCCGGATCGATATTATTGATATCTCCCTGTATACCATCCACAAGTACCAAGGGATCATTGGAAGCACCAAGAGAGCCGGTACCCCTAACTCGTAATGTGGCACCATCCGCACCCGGACGGCTGCTGGATTGAATGGCTGTCAATCCAGGTGACATCCCCACCAGGGCCTGCGAGGCCTGAAACACCGGTTGCCTCGAAATTGCCGCTCCGGAGATGGACTCTACAGAACCCGTCAAGTTGATCCTACGCTGATCACCATAACCCACAACCACCACTTCACTAAGATCGCTCATGTCTGCTTGCAAACTCACATCAATGGAAGTTTGGGTTCCAACAGTCACCTCCTGCCGAAAATATCCCAAAAAGGAAAAGACCAAAACAGAGTTGCCGGATGGCACATTCAGTTGATACCTTCCATCCAAATCGGTCACTGTTCCTGTAGTGGAATTTTTGACCAAAATACTTACCCCCGGCAAAGGGGCCTTATTTTCATCGAAAACGGTACCACTGACCGTAATTGATTGAGCGAAAGCACTATTTGCACTGACCAAAAGGATCAAGACAAATAAACTCGGTAAGATTTTTTTCATACTACTTGGTATTTTGGATAAACATCGTTAACTATTCTTTAAACACAGAATATCATTCAATATTATTGAATAAATACGTAATTAAAAAATACTTTTTTAATAATAAATGGTATTTTATTCCGTAACCGTTATCGATAACGTTTACATTTGATAATTCGGCAATAAAATGGGGCTTTCCTTTAAAAATCGATAACCAGAAAATATACGCTTAAGTGTGCTGGACTTGATAATGCCTTCGGAAAATATCCACAACCCGACAGCAAATTCACGCGCTTAACTTTTATGATTTTAACCCATATCCCAATGATACCGAATTGTGGATTCTACTTACAGCAAATAGGAGTTTTCGCTCTGATTTAAAGCAACGTTCAGACATTTGAAAAATAAACCGCCCCGTTAAATTATCCCAAAAGAAGCGAAAGACGAAACGAAACCGTCGGACTACGAAATGATTATGTAGATAAGCACAAGTCCAAAATATGCTCTTCCGGCTAAATTCGAATGGGTATTAGGCAAATTACAATAAATGGTTGGACACCTTAAAATGGTCTAAATCCGATAGTCTGGATGTATAAGCCATTTGGCCAATCCCAATCTGTTTCTTGGCAGGTCTTCAACAAGAGAAGACTGAAACGATGGCACCTCCGGCAGTCCCTCTTCCGTAGGCTTATCAAATTCTCTCCTATACAATATGAAGGTTTTCCCAGCCTGTTTTCTTTCCTTTAATACCATCATCTCATTTTTGTTCTCAAGCATAGCAAGTTTCTCCTTCCTTAATTTTTTAAGGGATTCACCCTTTACCTGCCATTCCGTATTGGTTTGATACTCGAGGTGCTTTGCTTTTTCCGTTACATCAACTGCTTAAGATTGGGTGGGATTGCCATACTGATGCAACGCTGCGACCTCTATTCCGATCAGTGGTCGGTTGCAAACATACAACTCATCGAAGCCGCCAGTAAAAACACCATTATCACCGTCGAATTCCCGATAACTTCTGGCCAATGTTAACGGCCGTCTTACCGAATTTCCCCTACTATCACCAACCGGCAAAATGCTACTGTATAAATTGTTTACCAAAGTGACCTGACTTGCTGGTTTTCCCTCTATGTATAGATTTGTTCCGAAAGCATCGGCCGAAACATCATAGATAACCACAATGTGGCTCCATTCATTTTAATAGGATCCTCAGTGATTAGGTGGATAATACTGTCCGGCAAGGTATTGGTGATCCTTACTGGTCCATATTGTCGAAGAAAGCTTCCATACTGAAATAATCCTTTTGGGAAATAGGATCGAATTTGTGGTCGTGGCATCTCGTGCAATTATCAGTAAATCCAAAAAGCCTTCCGATTGTATGATAACGGTCGAGCACGTATTCCAAACGGTATTCCTCGTCGTCGATGCCTGTCTCCGAACTGGTTTGGTTATTTCTATTAAGCGCAGTGGCCAAAATTTGCTTTTTCGAAGGGTTGGGCATCAGATCTCCGGCTATCTGCCATTCGATAAACTGGTCGTATGCATAAAAACTTGCACCGTAGAATACTTTTATGTCTATGATGTAGGCAAATTTTTTAATTTGCAACATCTTAGGCATTTAAAACTCTATTTTAACCTAAAATTCGTTTGAAAAAAACCATAACCATAAAAGACATCGCAGAGAGGCTCAAGGTCTCGGTCGCCACTGTTTCTCGTGCGCTAAGAGGTTCGCAGGAAATAAAGCCGGAAACAAAAGAAGCCGTATTAAAAATGGCCAAGGATCTGGATTATCACCCCAATCTACTGGCCAGCAGCCTTAGCAGCAAACGTTCAAAGATCATTGGCGTAGTAGTGCCTACCATAAACCGTTTTTTCTGGTCCAACTCTATCGCTGGGATAGAAAATGTCGCCTACACGGAAAATTATAAAGTAATGATCTTTCAGTCGAGCGAATCCTATCAAAAGGAAATTGAGATTGTGGAAACCTTGGCCAACAGTCGTGTGGATGGCATTATTATCGCTTTTTCCAAAGAAACTGAAAATTTTGACCATATTCAGCGTGTAATTGAGCGCGACATACCCGTAATTCTGTTCGAGCGGGTGACAGAAGAAATTAATACTTGGAAGATCCAAACCGACGATTTTTGGGGCGCAAAAGAAATTACCGGACATCTTATCCAACAAAACCGAAAGAAAATTGCGCACATCGGTGGCCCCTTGACACTGGAAGTATGTAGAAAGCGCCTGGAAGGCTACCGGTCGGCACTTCTCGAACACGGCATACAACCTAATCCGGCATGGGAAGTGGTATTGGACGACTTTTCGTTTGAACAGGCCGGTGAGAAGATGGAGCAACTTTGGGCTACGCCCGAAAAACCTGACGCCATTTTC
Source organism: Lunatimonas salinarum (assembly GCF_017811155.1). Taxonomy (GTDB): domain Bacteria; phylum Bacteroidota; class Bacteroidia; order Cytophagales; family Cyclobacteriaceae; genus Lunatimonas; species Lunatimonas salinarum. The sequence continues at coordinate 225,045 of NZ_JACVCV010000002.1, forward strand.
TGCTTTGCCGATATTATCGCCATAGGTGCACAACATGCCGCTTTGAAGATGGGAATTTCTGTTCCCAAGCAGCTCGCCATTGCGGGATTTGGAAATGACATCACCTCCAGATATCTCTCCCCTGCCCTAACCACAATGTCTCAGCCCTCATTTGAAATGGGCAAAACCGCAGCAACCATGTTGCTTGATTCGATTCAACAGCCTGAGAAGAAATTAGACTACAAATGTATTTCGGTAAAACCCACTTTGGTTATCCGTGAGAGCACCTGACTGGATTTTTAAAAAAATCGACTCCTAAACTTCGTAACGGATCCAAAAAAAATAGGGGCCGACCTTACTTATATTTACGGTTAGGGTAAAAAATAATGGGCCTAGTCATTCCTTTCCAGGAAGTTGACAGATCATTTTACCCTAAACGATGTTTTAAGTGCCACTATTAGATAAGAAATCATAACTTGTACCGCTTACTTTCTATCCTTTTTCCGTTGATATCCGTTCCAGAAAACCAGAAGTTAAACTCATTATTTTGATTCTCGACTGGAATGGTAAATTCAAAAGGATATGAACTATCTTTCAAGCTAACTTCCTTTCCCTGCGCATCTTCATAGAATAGACTTATGGAGGAAAATTTCGAATCGTCATCCTGAAGATAAATATAGATCCGTTGCTCATACCCTCCCAAATATATGCGCATGGCACGGGCATTTCCAAAATCAAGTTCTTGATATCCCTGCGACAACGTTTGCGGTTGGGCAAGCAGGCGCTGCTGAAAACCCGCACTGATGGCTATTCCTTCAATCGTTACTGCAGCCAACCCGTCTCCTTCTACCTCCAACTCAAAGGTTCCGTCATCTATTTTCGACACCCATTCGTTGTTTCTACTGCTTATCTTCCAATTACTGCCCTGCACCGACTCGGGATTTATGGTGACCTTAGCTTTTACCCGTTCACGGCACTGATTCGTAAAGGCAAGAAAGAGCTTGTTGCCTTTGTAGGCGGCAATGTAGTTCAACTCTACATGGTCGATGGTCAAAAGCCCTTTCGGCATCCATAACTGGACTCCCTCTTCTTCAAAAAATTTACCCGGTTTGCTACCATAGAATTTATTCTGCAGGTAGGCATAGCCTTCGATGTATTCGGAAGGGAAATCTATCCTGCCTTCTGACCGTACAAACACATCGGTCACCAAATAGTCCAGCAGCATGGATGCCTTAGGCAGAATATGATTATAATGAAAGGAATTGACACTCAAGTCCAGATGGGGTCTGAGCGGGTAATCCACTTTTTCGTAGGCTGTCGTGCGGGCGGTATTGATGTGGTATCCGGGAAAGTTCCTATACCTTCCTATTATCGCCGATTTGGCCACCTCTTTTAGAAACTGATCCCCTGTGTAATGCCCCAAGCGCAACATCCACGGCGCATAGTTGGCCATAAAAATGGCACGGTGCCCCTGACTTGTCCCTGAAGATTCCGGCGTGAGACCTATCTCGGAAAGCCTCCAGGCAGGTACTGTCTCTTCCGGAAAATACATCTGTCGGTGACCTTTGGATTGAAGGTACCAGTACAGGGGTGCTTTTCCATCCTTATTCACCACCAGCATCGTATCCGGAACGGCCGGGGACATCCAAGTGAACATCGTATACCGACGGGCCCCATCACGGGCGGCGTCCAGGTACTTCTTGTCACCCGTGATTTCATATAGCTCTGTCAATTCAATCCATTTAGGCGTAAACGCCGTCCAAAAAAAGGCTCCGGGAGAATCAGGATCCTTAAAATCTGCCTGTTTGGTATGGACTCTTCTTTCAAGGTACGCATCAGCCCCACTCCTCGCCTTTTCCAGGTAATGTTGGTCCCCGGTCGCCCGAAACAGGTGCATCGCGTTTACCCAGGTATCACCCTGCTCCAAAACATCCAAATTTCTGACTCGGGATCCTGAATACTCCCTTTTGGCCAGATCGATGAGAAAACCATTCTGCGGTCCGAGGATATGGTACAATCCCGTCAGTTCAGAAACGGGCGCTATCGGTCCATTCATACTACGGGAAGGATGCTGTATGCGCTGTTCAGGATCCAGGGAAAAAAGGAATTTCTCCCGGGACAGCATGTACTCCAAAGTAGGATAGGCCATTTTCTCAAACATCACCGAATCATCCATTACAATGGCCAGTTCCAGTGGGTTCAAACTCGATACATTTTTGACTGCCCCTGGTACATCGGTGGAGTATGCAAAACCTTTGAGGGAATCAAGAAACCAGGCATAATCTGTCTTGGAGTAATCTATAATTGCTTCAAACGTCTGATTAAGAGACGATATCTCATTTTTGCGATAGTCCCTGAACCCGAATATTTCCCGACCAACGGTTTCAAAAACCTCATGGACTTCGCCGCTTTCCACCAGCAAATAGGATTTGAATGTGTAGTTTTCGCCCGCTTTTCGAAAGGATTCAATCCCTCCCAAAACCGGGGCAAATAGCTGTGGCTGTGCCAATCCCTTTTCATTGCGGACCATTATCCCAAAACGGCTGTTGGATGCGAGTGGCAGGGGATCAAATGGAAATTCCTCAGAAGCCGCTAAAACACCAATCGTGTTTACACCGTCATTGACCATCGCTGTTGGGATGGGCGCACGGAAAGCCAGCGTCATGATCGGACTTGCCGGAAAACGCTTCTCTTGCCATATCAGGGGCTGCCAGATCTCGGCTACTTCATCCAAGGAGTAGGCAGGCGCACCGGTATAACCTACGGAAAAATACCCCTCCGCTTTTGGCGTAAGCGTGTATTCCATGGAGGGGAAGCTTCCTGTGTCTACCCTGATTTTTGCCGAAAAACCGAACAACTCCTGTTCATCAAAGGTCAGCGTGATGACTCCATTCGCTAGTTCGACTTGCCTTGCCCTAACCGGAATGACCTTTCCGGAATTAAATGGATTGGAGCTTCGGTTATCCGCCTGCCCCTCTAAAATGCGATCATCAAAGCCATCTCCAACGGAACTCTCACTTCGTTGGACCTTGTTCAAATCCGCCTCTTTGCCCTGGTAGGCTGTCCATGTGATCACATTATACGGTACTCCTTCAATGCCCGCGGGCCTCATGGCCATCTTAGGATCTTCCTCCGCGTATAGGATCGAAAATTCAGGCTGAAATGTATACGTTTTGCCGCTCTTATGGACGACTATCTGGTTATCCTCAATAAAAACCCCATCCTGAGTCCCAGGTTGGCACCCAAGCAGTAAACAAAGACAAAGAACACGGTGTATTTTTGAAATAAAATTCATTATCTAGATCAATTAACAAAATTCAACACTTAGTCTGACATTTAATTCAGCGCTCGAAAGCCCGTTCATTCGTAAAGCCCTGGGCAAGACAGAACCGATTCACTCTGGGAGTTTAACTCAATATTGGATGTACAACGTGTCCATGGACGTCGGTAAGCCGGTACCTCCTACCCTGGTGTTTAAAATTCAATCGCTCGTGATCAACTCCCATTAGGTGCAATAGCGTAGCCTGAAAATCATGTACATGTACTGGATTTTCAACGATGTTGTATCCAAGTTCATCGGTTTGTCCATATGAAAATCCCTTTTTGACACCTGCACCGGCCATCCAAAGAGAAAAGCATTTCGGGTGGTGATCTCTACCGTAGCTTGTTTTGGTTATCGCACCCTGAGAATAACTGGTTCTGCCAAATTCCCCGCCCCAAATAACCAAGGTATCATCCAAAAGCCCCCTTTGTTTCAAATCCTTGATAAGCCCTGCGGTCGGCTGGTCTGTACCCCTGGACATGGTCCTTATGTCGTTGGGCAGGTTTCCATGCTGATCCCATCCCCTGTGGTACAACTGAATAAAAGGTACATTTTTTTCCGCCAGGCGTCTCGCAAGCAGGCAATTGGCAGCATATGAACCGGGAATATGTACGTCTGGCCCATACAAATCCAACACATGGTCAGGTTCTCCTGAAATATCCATGGTTTCCGGTACCGAAGCTTGCATCCGGTAAGCCATCTCATACTGGGCAATTTTAGAATTGATTTCTTGGTCAGGATTGGATTCAAAACTATGTTCATACATAGCTTTCAGGTGTTCCATGAACCTGGACCTATCCGCCCTTCCTATGCCCGGAGGATCGTTTAAATAGAGTACCGGATCCTTTCCAGACCGGAACTGAACGCCCTGATGCTGTGAAGGTAAAAATCCATTACCCCAGAGCCTCCCATAAACGGGCTGGGCACCGGACCTTCCTGTGGAGACCAGTACGCAAAAAGCCGGTAGATTCTCGTTTTCACTTCCCAAGCCATAACTCACCCAAGACCCTATAGAAGGTCTTCCCGCCTGTTGCGATCCCGTTTGGAAAAAGGTAATGGCGGGATCGTGATTAATCGCCTCCGTATGCATGGATTTAATAAGGCATATCTCGTCAGAAATCGAGGCAATGTGCGGCAAAAGCTCACTTATATATAACCCCGATTGCCCCCTTCTTTCAAATCCAAACCTTGAACCTATCATCGGAAGGGTTTTTTGTCCGGAAGACATCCCGGTGAGCCGTTGTCCCTGTCGGACAGAATCGGGTAGCTGCTCCCCCGTCCGCTTGATGAGCTCCGGTTTGAAATCAAACAATTCGAATTGGGAAGGACCTCCGCTTTGAAACAGGTAAATGACTCTCTTTGCCTTGGGAAGAAAGTGAGGCGCCCCTAAAATTCCATTGCCCCGGGCAATCTGGGCTTGGGAAGAAAAGGGATTGATCAAACTGGCCAATGCTATTCCTCCAATGCCCAGACCGGCTTTGGTTAGAAATTCCCTTCTGGAATAATGATTCACCTGAGAACACAGTTCTGACATGACCTTTATTGTTTGGTGTAAAAATCGAAATGATTAAACATTAAATTGGCTACGGTGGTGAGTGCTGCGGTTGTTTCCAAGGGCATGCCAACATCCACTTTTGAGGCTCCGACCTGTAATAAAGCATCCCGGTCTCTCTTATTTTGGCGGAAACGGTGTAGTTCCTCCGAGAACATCTCTTTGAATAGCTGCATTTCCCGTTCTGCAGGCATTCTTCCCGTGACTCTTCGAAACCCATACGTCAGTTGATCTTCCAACTTCCGCCCCCCTTCTTTCTGCATTTTTTCCGCCAGGGCACGGGATGCCTCTATGATCTGTGGATCATTCATCAAGACCAGGGGCTGTAGCGGTGTGTTGGTTTCGGATCGCTGCACGATACAGTCCTCCCTACCCGGGACATCGAAATTAGTCATTGCAGGAGCTGGAGACGTTCTCCTTATGAAGGTATACATACTCCTGCGATACAGATCCTTTCCCTGATCGGTTATATAGGTGCGGAGAAAATTGGAAAACTCTCCCTTTTCTTCCCATAATCCTTCGGGCTGATAAGGCTTCACACTAGGCCCGCCTATTTCCTCCACGAGCAGTCCACTGGCGTGCAAATAACTGTCGCGGATAAACTCGCCCAAAAGCCGGTGTCTGGGACCTCTGGCTAACAAGGCATTATCCGGATCCAACTCAGCCAATTCCGGAGTGGCCAGGGATTCCTGCTTGTAGGTAGCCGAGGTCACGATCTTCTTTACCAAAGCCTTTACATCCCAACCTGATTCCACAAAATCTACCGCCAGCCAATCCAATAACAAGGGATGGGTGGGCAACTCTCCCTGACTTCCAAAATCACCTACCGACTGGACTAAGCCTCTTCCAAAAAACTGATTCCAATACCTGTTAACCGTTACCCTACTTACAAGGGGATGGTCAGGATGTGTAAGCCATTTTGCCAATCCCAGCCGGTTCTTGGGCCATTGGCCATCTAATGAAGGCAAAAACGCCGGTACATCTGCCTGCACCTCGTCCGTTGGGAAATTGTAGTCCCCTCTATCCAAAATGTAGGTTTTCCGGATATTCGCCCGTTCTTTCATGACCATTACTTCCTTTTTCTCCTGTAGCATGGCCAGCTTTTCCTTTCTTAATTCGTTCAGCGCTTCCTCTTTTTGCTGACGTTTCCTATTCAAATGATATTCAAGGTGTCTTCCGATCTCAGTTGCATCAAATTTTTTGGCCTCGGAGGAATTTCCCGCATAATACAACTCGGCAATTTCAAGTCCTGTCAGCACCCTGTTAAAAAGGTATAGGTCATCCAACCCTCCTGTATAAACACCATTATCACCGTCATAGAGTCTATAACTTTTGGCAAGCCGTAGGGGTCTATTAACCGGCTTACCACTGCTATCCTTGACCGGCAAAATGCTTTTATACAAGTTATCAACCAGCGTGACGGAAGTTGCAGGCTTCCCATTGATATATAGGTGGGTACCGGACGCATTCGCGGAACCATCATACGTAAGAGATATGTGGCTCCATTCTCCCATTTTGATCGGATCTTTTGTGATCAGGTGGATGGCATTATCGGGCAACGCATTGATAATCCTTACTTGTATCCTATTGGTACTGTCCAAAAAGATCTCATATCCTCTATAGAAATTATTTTTTTCACCGGAGTTACCTACAAGCGACCGATAGGGTTCATTACTTTCCGGCTTCGCCCAAAATGAAAAGGAAAACACGTCCGTCATTTCAACTAGTCCCAAATCGGGAAATTCCATCAGGTCCTTTTCATCTTTAAAACGCAGACCCTTTCCAGTTGGCGAAGGGATGACATCCGGACTGCCTAGTACACGGGCGGAAAATTTCCCTGCCTCGGCCTGGGATTTACCCTCTGCGTATTCATCCAATCTAAAATGGGAAATCAAACCCATTTTCAGGGTCTTCTCGGGCAGCCAAGAGACGGGTAAAGCGGTTTCGCCCTGTTCCTGCAAAAATTTCTGTTGCTCATTGGCCTTTTCTGTTTCCAATGCGCGAATCCTGGCCTTCAGCGCTTCTAATTCCCGTTCTTCCTCATCGTCCAGGTACAAGAGGAAAGGCCCCGAATTACCGTCATTTGAGGTCATCCCTAACTCATCCATGTTGTTGAAGAAAGCTGCCATGCTAAAGTAATCTTTCTGAGAAATGGGATCGAATTTATGGTCATGGCACCGCGCACAATCCAGTGTAAGGCCCAAAAAGGCCTTTCCGATGGTCTCTGACCGATCAAAAACATACTCCAGACGGTATTCCTCGTCAACGATGCCAGCTTCCGAATTGGTTTGGTTGTTTCGGTTAAAGGCAGTTGCCAAAATCTGCTTCTTCGAAGGATTTGGCAACATATCGCCGGCCACCTGCCATTCGATAAAGCGATCATAGGGCATGTTTTCGTCAAAGGCTTCGATCACCCAATCCCTCCAAGGCCACATCATACGATATCCGTCCGCGTGTAACCCATTGGAATCAGCAAACCTGGCGACGTCTAACCAATCCAGGGCCATTCTCTCTGCATAAGCCACCGTCGACAACAACTTATCCACGACCTTTTCATAGGCATTGGGCGATGGATCATTCAAAAATTCATCTATTTGTTCCAAGTCTGGGGGCAAACCCGTCAGATCCAAGCTGACCCTTCGGATCAGTTTCTCCTTTGCTACCGGAGAACTGGGCTTTAAATTGTTTTGATCCAATTTTCCCATCACAAAATAATCAATTTCATTAACCGGCCAGCTTGGATCTGAAACCTTGGGCAAGGGACTTTTTTCCGGCCTTATGTATGCCCAATGGGGCTTGTAGACGGCTCCTTGCTCTATCCATCGAATAATGATAGCCTTTTCCCTCGGAGAAAGGGATAGGTTGGATTGGGGAGGAGGCATGACTCTTTCCGGATCCTCAGATACCAACCGATCGTAGACATCACTCCGATGAAGATCTCCGGGAAACACGGCTACTTTGTGCTTATTGTCCGCTAAGGGGCCATAGACTCCTTCTGCTATGTCCAAGCGAAGACCGGCCTCTCTGGTGTTAGGATCGGGACCATGACAGGAAAAACAACGATCTGATAATATCGGCTTTACATGGAGGTTATAATCAATTTGTTCCGGCAAAGAAAGCTCAGCCTCCACGATTTCGGCAGGCTTTTCAACACCACAGGAAACCAGCATATACCCAATAACTAAAAAAGCCAGGAACGGTGATTTCGTGTAATACAAAGAAAGAGCTGCTTTATTCATCAATACCAAGTTGTTTGAAAAGGGAATCTAATTCCGACCAGATTGGAGTTTAATCAGCCCATCTTGTTCCTCCATCTAAGATAGAGGCCAGAAAACCTGTACAACCAACGTCTACTTAATCAATAGATGCCCTTATTCATGTAGTCAGACAATATAGACCGTAGGTAAAAGTAATTTTAATTCACATGACAAAAAACCATCCTTTTAAGTAAATTTTACCATTTACATCGAAAACGTTATCGATAACGTTTACAATTGTAAAATCATTAAACAATATTGCAAAATATTAAAACATCGTAAAATAAACTTTCTGCATATCAGACGTGATAATCGAAAAGGAAAGGCGGATGTAGTTGGCAAGCTCCAAATCAGTGAATTAAAAACCACCTACCATTGAAGCATCGGCAGAATCATTAAAATGCATCAATTTAACGATAGATGATGGTGCCGACAATTCGCTGCTGTGTAACAGATTTACCGAAACACTCGGTATCATTACAAACTACCTACTTCGACCCGCTTCACCTCATAGTCTCCATCTCGATTGACCCCCACCACAAAAATGGCCTCCCCACCATCGCCCCAGCTTAGTTTGCCACCGGCAAATCCTATATAAAAATCCTGACCGAAACTCGTTAGCTGAGCCCTGTGGCCGGTATCGATCTGCTTTACCCAAACTTCATTACTACCGGACCGGTCAGAAATAAACGCCAGCCATCCCTCCTTAAAAGGGTTAAACACAGGAAGCAGGTCTTGTCCATCGGATTCCACCCAGGTAGCTTCTTGGTAACCATCCCTGGTCTCAAAACCCGTCACATCGTACACCAGTCTCCTGGCTCGCTCATTGATAACCGGTCGATTATACGCTAACCTTCCCCTGAACGGGCAAAAGGTCAATTCACTATACGACACATGTCCAACAAAATCCCCTTCGATCCGGGGAAGTATTAGTTGCTTTTCCCCCCGAACTACATCCAATTTCCAAATCCCATTTTCCCACTGCTCCAGAGAATCAGAAGAGAAGTAAACGGTATTATCGGAGTCGCCAAAAACCGGATCGGCAGTTCGATAGTCTCCCTCCAAAACCTTGTACCTCTCTCCCGAAACGCTATTATAAACCTCAATATGTTTTGGAAGATAATGAGGAGATCCTACCGGTGAAAGATCCCGAGAGGTAGTATATATCAATTTATCTCCAGATGCAGCCCAAGAAGGCTCAAAGCTATTTAAAGCAATCAGCTCGTGATTGCCTGATTGGAAATCGTACAAATAGAGATTTTGCCCCGGCCGATTGGCCCCCTGACTTATCGGGTAATCCGCCACATAAGCCAGCACATCGCCCAAAGGTGAAGCCGCCGGCGAAAAAACGTAAGAGGCATCCGGCAAAACAAATACCGTACTAGACTGACCTACGGAAAACGGAGCGGATTCCACGGAGTTTGTAAAGGTCTCCTGACCGGCCCTTCGTGCCCTAACCAAAAACTCATAAACCTTCCCATCTTCCAAACCAGAGACCACCCAAGTTTTTTGATCAGGCTCAAGGGTAGCAACCAGTTCGAAAACCTCCTCTCCCAGCTTACGATAAAAAACATCGTAAAACGTTGCATCCACCCACGCAGGACAGTTGAATCCAGGACAAAGTAGGTTGGCATGCCAGGTTAGTTTCACAGCGTGCGCATCTACCACTTCGGATCTCAATCGAGGCACCTCCAACGAAAAACCTGCTGGAATGGGATCGTCAATGACATGGCATCCATGTAAACATAAGACAAAAAGTACCGGTAAAATAAGGTTTCGTAGATTCATTGGTAGATCGGATAACTGCTAAGTTTATTTACACAAGACGGATAAAACCTCCAAAATGCTACAAAACCGCACAACCAAAACAGAAAACCCGAAACTGGCATAATGATTAAAATTCCCCAACAACATATAGTGAGTTGCTCCGTTTGCGGACGACACACTAATCTTCCGTGGACTTCCAAACCGCTGGTTCCTTTCTACTTAGCTAAGTCAGTATAACAAACCGCTCATCCACGAGCCGCTCTATGGGAACCGTTTGGTTGACAAGGCCCAATTCCAAGAGTGTATGCATGGTCTCTACCAACGATGATGCGTCTACCTGTGGGCCCACAGCCCATTTCGTTTGTGCAAACCATTCCTTCACATCCTCAGGACTGATTGCATACCGTTGGCTTATTGCCAAAACTGAGGTATCCCCCTCCTCCATAACCCGACGGTTTTCATCATAGAGCGTCGTACATATCTGACGGAGAAAATCGGGATGCTTCTCAAGCGCTTGCTCGGATGCTACGATGGCAAAACAAGGCCAAGGGGTCGGGATTTCACCGATCCTTCTGCATTCTCCTTTAGCAACAAGTGGTTGGGTGGTGTACTTTTCCCATAAAAACAATTTGGGAAGCGAAGATTTAAATTCCCTCCTGGCCCCATCGAGGTTTCCAACCACCTGAAACTCGAGATCTGCCATCGTCCAGCCCTCGCGCTTTGCCAATAGATAGGCCATCAAATGAGACCCGGAGCCCATCCGACTGACCAAAAAGGGAACATTTCTAACCTCTGATAGCGGACGTTCGGGTGCCTTGGCAGCGATATGCACGCCCCAAACCAGGGGAGAAACCACGTGGTATCCAATTATCTTTCCGGGATTTCCATCTATACTATCCTTAACAAAGCTTTCCGTAAGCACTAGCGCAATATCCGCAGATCCATCCCGTATCGCTTGATTCATCGCACCGGACCCACGGGGCTCATCTACCCATTCCAATAGTAGCTCCTGATCCTTAAACGATTGTGCTTCAATCAACCTTCTCCAAGGCAAATTAAAGTGCTCGGGAACACCCGTTATAGTGATTCTTTCCATAAGTCAAATATAAAAAGAATTCCCCTGAAAAAATCAACAATAAATCCCCCGTAGCCCAGCGATTGAACGCCGTATTTACTATCTTTGAGGCATATTTACCGATTTTTATTTTTAAAATCGGTCTCTTTATATCAAATACCTTAATAAATCGACTATGAAATTCAAACCTGGAGTAAAGTTTGGTGAGGAATTAAAAGACCTGTTGGCATACGCTAAGGAAAGCGAGTTTGCCATGCCTGCGGTTAACTGCATAAGCACCAATACCGTAAATGCCGTATTGGAAACAGCAAAGCGGGTAAATTCGCCTGTAATGGTTCAGTTTTCGAATGGTGGTGCCCAGTTCTTTGCCGGCAAGGGTCTTCCCAATGACAAACAACAGGGTTCCATAGCTGGTGCTATTTCCGGTGCCATGCACGTGCATAAAATGGCTGAGGCCTATGGCGTACCGGTTGTTTTGCACACCGACCACGCGGCCAAAAAGCTCCTTCCCTGGATAGACGGAATGCTTGCGGAAGGTAAGGCGTTCTATGACGCATTCAAAAAACCCCTATTTAGCTCGCACATGCTGGATCTGTCCGAGGAACCCATTGAAGAAAACATTGAGATTTCGGTCAATTACTTTAAGGAGTTTGCCAAACTTCAAATGGCCATCGAAATTGAGTTGGGCGTTACGGGTGGGGAGGAAGATGGTGTGGACAACACCGATGTGGACAGCTCCAAACTATACACCCAGCCCGAAGAAGTGGCCTATGCCTACGAAGAATTGAAGAAAGTCAGTGACCTCTTTACCGTAGCGGCTGCCTTTGGCAACGTGCACGGAGTGTATAAGCCGGGCAACGTATCGTTGAAACCCATCATCCTGAAAAACTCGCAGGATTACATCAATCAAAAATTCGGAACCAGCGGTAAGCCGGTCAATTTCGTATTTCACGGTGGTTCAGGTTCTTCGGTGGAAGAAATCCGTGAAGCCAACAGCTACGGTTCTATTAAGATGAATATTGATACCGATTTGCAATGGGCATTCTGGGAAGGCATTCTATTGTACTACAAAGGAAAAGAAGGGTATCTTCAGTCACAGCTAGGTAACCCCGAGGGATCGGATAGTCCAAACAAAAAATATTATGACCCACGGGTTTGGTTGCGAAAAGGCGAGGAAAATTTCTCTAAGCGCCTGGAGTTGGCTTTTGATATGCTGAATGCAATCAACAGAAACTAATAAGACCAAAAAAGGAGGCTCTAACAGCCTCCTTCTATTTTTTATCAAGTCGATAAAATGGATGCAATTCGCAATTCTTCTTCATCCACCTTTTTATCATCCACAATAGCCCGTTTGATCGGGGTAAAAACCACTTTGTTATTGATCACCCCTACCATCACGTCGTACTTGCCTTGAAGCAAGCCTTCCACTGCGGAAACACCCAACTTGCTGGCCAGGGTACGGTCAAATGCCGAAGGTGCCCCCCCACGCTGTAAGTGCCCCAAGATGGTCACCTTAATATCGTAGGTGGGCAGGATTTTTTTAACCTTTTCAGCTATTTCGGCCGCACCCCCACTTTTTCCACCTTCTGCCACTATTACGATGTTACTTTCCTTTTTTGCCTTTTCCCGGCTCTTTAACCGTTCAATCAGTGTCTCTACCGGCATTTTCTTCTCTGGAATAAGAATGGCCGCCGCAGCACTCCCAATGCCAGCATTGATCGCAATAAATCCCGCATCTCTACCCATCACTTCAATAAAAAACAGCCGGTCATGGGAAGTAGCGGTATCCCGTATTTTGTCAATCGCTTCAATGGCTGTATTACAAGCCGTATCAAATCCAATCGTTAAATCCGTTCCAAAAAGGTCATTGTCAATGGTACCGGGCAGCCCTACTGCAGGAATGCCAAATTCCTTGTAGAACAAATGGGCCCCGGTGAGGGAACCATCTCCTCCGATGACCACCAAGGCATCAATACCATGTTTTTTGAGGTTGTCGTAAGCGCGCTTTCTTCCTTCCGGCGTACGGAACTCCTGACTGCGGGCGGATTTCAAAAACGTCCCGCCACGCTCCAGCACATGGGCGATGGAGCGGCTGTCCATTTTCCGAATATCGTCGTTGATCATTCCTTCGTAACCCCGGTAGATTCCGTAAACCTCCAAATTATAATAAAACCCGGCCCTTATTACCGCACGGATGGCGGCATTCATCCCCGGGGCATCGCCTCCAGAGGTAAGTACACCGATCTTCTTTATCGTCTTTTCTTCCATTATATCGAATTAGGTTAGGTTCTTAATCATCAATTCTGCCGCAGCCAGATTGGTAGCAAGGGGGACATTATGCACATCGCAGATTCGCATCAGCATCTGCACATCGGGCTCATGGGGGTGTTTACCCAGCGGATCCCTAAAAAAGATAACCATATCCAATTGCTTTTCGGCTACCATGGCACCAATCTGTGCATCCCCACCGAGGGGGCCCGAAAGCAAACGTAGCACTTTGAACCCTGCCTTTTCGATGTGCTGACCCGTTGTGCCCGTTGCCACCAACTCTATGCCTTCCAGCTCATTCTTGAATCCACTTAAAAAATGAACCATATCCGCCTTTTTGCCGTCGTGGGCTATCAATGCTATTTTCATAATCTTTGCGTGCTTTGGGTGGTAAAGTTATAAAAAAACAGCCAAAGAAGTCTTGATCCATTAAAGGCCAATTTTATCCAGCAAAGAAAAAGCCGCCAAATCAGCCCTTTTCCCTACCTATTCAAAAAATATTTCACAAGTTTCTCCCATTCCTGCTCTAAAGAATCCTGAAATCGCTTTTTCCCTGCCCTTGAATACCAATAATCCGCATTCCATGGATCTCCCTCCTTTCGGTGCAAATACGCGTGCAAGGAAGCGGAATCCCTATCCGGTAGCTGATCGATGAGTGCATGCGCCCCCTGCCAATCGCCTATACCATCCAGCCAAAGTGCCTTAAGGTGGACAGACAATCCTTCTGGCATCCTTTGATTTTTCAGTGATTCTCTAAATTCAATAAGATCCATTTTTGTAGGCTTTCTAATTTAATAATCGGTCAAAATAAGCAGATAAAATACAAGAGACCAAGATTAGGCCAACAATTTTGAAGCTCCAAAATCCAAGCCATCGATTTGCCTCGTACTTGTCGAAAGTCACAACCCATACACCCCCTTAATCATGCATCCAAATCAATTTGCTTTTGCTTCCTCAAAAAAACACCCTACCTAAAATGATTCTATGTAAAAAACAGGATAACCCCTATCCAAACTTGAAATTCGCCGTACAGCATCAGCCAGGATCTACATCTACCACTATTCTGACAGACCTATATGATTTTTGAAAGCCCACTTCGTTTACCTTTTCAATCAGCGCCTGCTTGAACACCGCCTGAAGCTGGCTGGATCGCTCGATTTTTACGAGTATCTCAAAGATATATTGGTTCTTAATCTTTCCGATCAACCCTTTTTCCGGTCCCAAAATGATCTTCTTTGCTTGGATTTCCCGCAAGAGGTCAGCCAGTAGTATCGCAGCCTTCTCGGATGTTTTGAAATCCTTATGCTTTACGATGATTCGGATATTCTTTACCCATGGTGGATAGAAAAACCGTTTGCGCTCAGCCATTTCCAACCGAAAAAACCCACTGTAATCTCCCCTAATCACAAAATCAAATAGGGGGTGGTCAGGCTTGCGTGTTTGGAGTATCACTGTGCCCTGCTTTTCCCTCCTACCGGCCCTGCCAGCCACCTGTGTAATCATCTGAAAGGCGCGTTCCCCGGCTCGAAAATCGGGGAAAAACAACATTCGGTCCGCATCCAGCACACCTACGACGGTAACCCCATCAAAATCCAGCCCTTTGGAAATCATCTGTGTGCCTACCAGAATATCGATATTCCTAGCTGCAAAATCTTCCAAAATACGCTGATAGCCATACTTGCTCCTAGTGGTATCCAAGTCCATCCGGGCTACCCGAGCCTCGGGAAAAAGCAACGCGATGTTTTCTTCGATCCGCTCGGTGCCCAAGCCTACCGCGGAAATTTTTGGATTGCCACAGGCACCACAAACCTGAGGCAGCTGATCTCTAAAGCCACAGTAATGACACCTCAACTCCTCCGAATACTGATGATACGTAAGACTGACATCGCAACGCTCACAGGTGGGTGTCCACCCACATTCGTCACAAGAAAGAAATGGAGAATACCCCCGTCTATTTTGGAACAACAGTACCTGTTCCTGCCGGTTTAGCGCCTCTTGGATTTTCTCCCGGAGAAGCCGGGTCGTATCCAGCTTCAAAAGGTTTTTCTTTTTATCCTGATTGATGTTTGTAAGAAGGTACTGGGGCATGCCCGCCTTTCCATAACGCTCGTCCAAGTGTACTAAGCCGTATTTTCCACTTTGCGCATTTTGATAAGATTCAAAAGAAGGGGTCGCGCTACCCAGCAATACTTTTGCCTGATGAAGCCATGCCAACATGATCGCCGAATCCCTTGCTTGGAAACGGGGCGCTGGGTCATATTGCTTATAGGAGCTCTCGTGTTCTTCATCCACGATAATGAGGCCTAAGCTAGCGAACGGCAGAAATATTGACGAACGAACGCCAACAACGAAATCATACTTCCCGGACAATACACCCTGCCAAACCTCGACCCGCTCATTATCTGAATATTTGGAATGGTACACGCCCATTTTGGAACCGAATACCGCCAATAATCTGCTCACCATATGGGTGGTCAGTGCTATCTCAGGAAGTAACATCAAAACCTGTGACCCACTTTGCAAAGCCTCCGCAATCAACCGTGAATAAACCTCCGTCTTCCCGCTCCCCGTCACACCGTGGAGAAGGACTGTTTGCTTTTCTTCAAAACATCGCTTGATCGCTTGCTCCGCCTGCTCTTGCCCTGAGGTTAGTTCAGCTTCCTCACGAATAGCGGCAACATCCTCGAATCGGCTAACGATGACCTGAAACTCCTCAAAGATGCCGTTCTTTGTCAACGTCCCAAGTGAACTGGCTGACAGCCCCGCCTCCTTAAACTCTCGCTTTAGCATTCCCTGCTGATTGAGGTCTGGGCGCTGATAGACCGGTATGTGCTGAAGATACTTCAATAGCACTTGTTCCTGCTTGGGCTGTCCCTGCAGCTCTGAGAATAGCCTTTCCAGAGCTCCCTTATCAGTAACATACCTTTCGTGCAACCTGATGCGGCCCTCCTTTTTGGGGACAAATTTATCCTTTATATGCTCGAATAATAAGACCGCTTCCTTGGCTACTAAACTTTTTATAATCGGATGAATGGATTTCACGCCAAGTAGTGTGCTGCAAGCCTCCATATCCAGCTCATTCTTATCGGATAAGGCCTCCAAAATCACCAATTCACGCTTGTCAAGGGCTATTCCCGGAGATGCTATGTCAAACTCGGGATGAAGTTGAATCCGGCTTTCACTGCTTATTTTCAAGCCACTAGGTAGGGCGGCATTCATCACTTCACCTAGATTGCAGCAATAATACGTGGCCATCCAGTCCCAAAACTTGATCTGGAGTGCGTTTACCACCGCTTCATTGTCTAACAAATCCAATAGCTGTTTGGCTTCGTATGCCGCTGGCGCTTTTTGGTGAACCTTTCCAACGATTCCCGTCAGAATCTTTTTGGAGCCAAAAGGTACAATCACCCTAAAACCAATACCTAACACACCCACCAAATTGCGAGGCACCCGGTAGGTGAACATCTTGGGAACGGGCACAGGGATAATGACGTCTGCATACCAAAGTTCCGCGGCTTCTTCAACACTATTTCCAAACAGATCTATCAATTCCTAATTCAATTTACCTATTTAATTTCAGTAGAGATCATAAAAGAAATTTACAACCCTTTCACCTTCTTCCATTAGGCTTTCCGAAAAATGGAAACCTATCAAGTTACCTAGCCCCCACAAAACTCGGCCTTTAACCCAGTTTCATCGCTTGAATGACTGCAATTTCACTAGAAAAATCCAGCTGGGGCTGCATTTCTTCCATTTGAACCCTCAATTTATCAAGAAAACGCTGATGGGCTTCCCCTTCCGGAAAAAACGGTTTATGCGCCATAGCCCGCTGCAACTTGCGAACCTTTTCATACCTGCTTCGAACGGATGGATCCATAAAGGAATCCAAAAATTGGCTCCATATATACTCCTCCGCTACCTCCGATGGATGGATCATATCATTTTTATAAAAGCGGTAGTCTCTAAGATCGTCCATCATCCATTCGTAACTAGGGAAATAATCTACGAAACGATAGGAGGTCTGCAGTTGGTGGGAAAACACACGTAGTATGCTTTTACTCAATTGGTTTTCCGGAATCCCATCCTTGATATGGCGAACCGGACTTACGGTGACTACCATACGTACGTTGGGGTTAATCTGCAACAGCAGTCCTTGAAATTCCCGAAAAGCTGCTTCCATCTCATCCAAGCCCAACAAATGCCTGGCAAAAAGCGCTGCCGGCTGTTTGTGGCAGTTGGCTACCACCGAACCGGTGTCTTTCAACGCATATACATGAGAAGTCCCCCAGGTAAAGAAAATGTGGCTACATCGTATCAGCTGTTCCGCTACCTGCTTACTTTGCTCCAAAAATTGCTGCTGTAATACCTCAGAGGAGTCGGCTGAAAAGGAAGAATGAAGCTGATAGTGGAAAAATCGGGACTCATGGTTCAGTACACCTTTCAGATCCAACGGCTGCCCTAGCAAACATCCCGATAAGAGTTTCAGGAGGGATAGCGGATTGTAAATGATACCAAAGGGATTCGCCAACACCTTGAATTTCCCTTTCGACAACCTTTCCCCCAGCATATTAGCAAAACAGGATCCCAAAGACAACACCTCACTTTCGTAGGTAAGTTTAGCCGATATATTCGGGCCAGAAAATGTTGTTCTAAATTCCATCTAGGCAAAGATAAAAAAAGCTAGTCAATGCCTGTGTGGCTACGCAGGTATTCTTCGGCCAAAAAAATTATTTTGAATGGAAAAGGAATGGAAAGAAACCGCTCGGTCTCCGAGAGATTAACCGATTATTATTCTATCAAAAATATAAGTTATAAAATATGGTTACTATTGATTTTTTAATCATATACTGAAAATAAATCAAAATTATACCCAAAAATTTGCATAATCCATAAATACTAATGATACTTGCGTAAGCATAGTTTATCAACCACTAACTACAAAAGGCCATGAAAACAGGAACATTGGAAAAAACGGCGGAAGCGGCATTGGATAAAATCAAGGAGTTGAAGTTGGACGAAGGTTTGATGAAAGACCTTGAGTGGTGTTTGGGAAGTTATCGATATGACGGGGTACCGAGTGGCTTGACGGAAAAATGTCAAGAGGCACTTTACATACTTAAAGAGGTGAAAGAAAAAAAACCACGATCCGTAACGAAAAAATTGATTGAAAGCCTAGAGGCACTGTAAAGCAAAAAAGGGACATTTCGCAATGTCCCTTTTCTGTTGTTTCCAAGTTGCCAAGTTACTCGGCTACTACGTTAAATTTAACCGACGTTTTTACTTCTCGGTGCAAGTCAATTTCTGCTTCAAATTCACCGGCTGTGGCAACAGTTTGACTGATAGCTATTTTCTTCCTATCTACATCAATGCCTTTTTCCGCCAACGCATCTGAAATTTGCAGTGTAGTTACTTTACCAAAAATCTTACCGGATTCTCCAATTTTAGCCTTGATTTCAAGTACCGTCTGCTCGATTTTAGCAGCGAGGTTTTCGGCTTCGGTTTTGATTTTCTCCGCTTTGTGGGCGGCTTGCTTGATATTCTCTTCGAGAATACGCTTATTTGAAGGCGTGGCCAATACGGCGAACCCCTGAGGAATCAGGTAATTTCGTCCATAACCTGGCTTCACATCCACCAAGTCATTTTTATACCCAAGCCCTTTTATATCTGTTTTTAATATTACGTTCATCTTTTTTCAAATTTGATAGAAATGGAACTTCGGATATTACTTCAGCCCGTCGGTAACGTAAGGCAAAAGCGCCAATAATCTGGCCTTTTTAATCGCATTGGCTACCTTTCGCTGATATTTGGCAGAATTTCCTGTCAATCGTCTAGGAAGAATCTTTCCTTGCTCATTTACAAATTTCAACAAGAAGTTGGGATCTTTGTAATCAATGTACTTGATGCCAAGCTTCTTAAATCTGCAGTATTTTTTCTTTACCTGCTCTCTGTTTATGGGTTCGTTTCTAAGTGTCATTTGGCAGCTTCCTCCCTAGCTTCAGTTTTTTTATTGAACTCTCCTTTTCTTCTTCTTTCCGCATAAGCAATAGAATGCTTATCCAATACCGTAGTGAGGAAACGCAAGATTTTCTCATCCCTACGGTACTCGATCTCCAATTTCTTGATCAGCGAAGGATCTGCCTTGAACTCTACCAACACATAGAATCCGGTACTCTTTTTCTGGATTGGATAGGCCATTTTTTTCAGCCCCCAATTCTCCACATTGATAATATCTGCCCCCTCATCTTTTAACAAGTTTACAAACTTGTCTACGGTATCCTTCATCTGAACATCAGACAAAACGGGAGTAAGTATGAATACCGTCTCGTAATTTTTTTGGAACATTTTTCTTTTGTTAAATGTGTGATATTTAAATCAGTCGGCAAAATTAACTGAATCTAACAGAAATACCAATATTCGTCACGTATTATTTGACTTCAAAGCTTTGAAAGCCAATTTCAACCCCGTCTGCAAACAATCGGATCTGATGCCTTCCTTTTGCATAGTCTGAACCCTTTTCGTAAAAATAAGTCAGCCGCTGCTGCGTATTGTCAAACAATATATCCTGGCGCACCGTGTAAAACTCCTCTCTCCCATCGATGGTAAACGTCCCGGAGCCTTTGGCCACATCAAAAATGACTTGGCTATTGGGAGAGAGAATCTGAAGGTAGATATCTTTCGTGCCCAAGGGTGCCAGTTCATTATCTGCCAGTGTAAAAGTGATTTTCAACTTTTCCAGCTGCCGGTTTCTGAATTCGCCTTCCCGTTCCCGTCCCCGTGAATTGACAGCTGCTATGACTATATTCTCGGCGCGAAGCCTTCCAGCCAAGGTGACCTTCTCCTCCAACTCTTGGGTTTTGATGTTCAGTTTGACTACTTCGTCTTCTATCTCGGCATTGGTGGATTTGAGGTCACTATTCTCGGAAAAGAGTTGCTCATTTAATCGCTTAAGCTCAGCAATATCGTTGTCTTTGGCTACAATGACCCTCCTATATCGGTCTATTTCCCTATTCAGGAGCGCAATTTCCTCCAGTGTTCTTTCCCGCTCCTCACCCCTAGCCTGCAGCAACTGATCTTTGATTAAGAGCAACGAATCAATATTACCGCCAAGCCGCTCAATTTCCTGTATTCGCAAATCAAGCTGATAGGTAATGGAATCAAGACGCAAATTAAGGTCGGTATTTTCTTCTGAAAGCAAAAGTATCTCCTCGGTCTTTTGACGCTTTTCCTTGTGGTCTGCAAAAAGCCGAATACCACTCAATACCACCAGGATGACCAAAACAATGATTAAAACATTCTTTCCTTTCTCTTGATTTGAGGATTTCTTTCCGGATTCTTCCATCGTCAATAGGGTAATTTTTTTATTACAAATGTACAAGCCTGGCGATCGTTCAAACGTAACAGCTTGTTTAAAGATTCACATTGAACCGGATACCTCTGCAATTATCAAACCAAATTAACCAAACCTCCTGAATATACCAACACCGTTCAATAAAACCCGACGCAAAGCCGTTGACTGTTTGCTCATCGGCAAATCGTAGGCATCTGTTTATTAACTCGTTTCAGCTCAAAAAGCCGCTGCCGAAGCAACCACAAGCGTTACAATTGATTCAAATGCCTTGACTAGTTAAAAGATTAAGTGGCGATCAGGCCCCTTGAAGCATTTGTGATCAAAACAAATAAGCTATCCTCACATGAGCAACGATATTCTTGCGGTCATCACCTTTTTGCAGCCTGTATAGAGTAGCATCCGGATCTCTCTCAAGCACCCAATAATAATTGAGTGTATTTACATACTGAAACCTGGACGAAATCAGCAGGTTGCCCACTTTTCGGTCCAATACAAAAGAGGGCACCAAATCCACCCAATAGCGGTCCCAACCGTTAATGTGCTCAAAATGCAAGTAAAAGGCGTCGTTATTATTTACAATACGCTCAAACTGCAGCCCTATTTTATCCATTTCCCGCACCCAACTTACCTCCAAAAAAAGTGAGTTACTGCCGGATCCGTGTCCGTAACCCAAAGTCTGCCCTCTATGCGTATATCCGTGACGGACATGATCGTGCGTATACCATGTTTTGCTTTCACGAATTGCCTTACGCACGGTCTGACCTGTTTGGGTCTGCTCAAAGTTCAACTGTATAAACTCATCCGCTTTCTTCAATCGAATCAACTTGTTAAAACCAACGGTAAACGCTCTGTACAGATCCGGGTTAACCACCACCTCTCTCATCGTTTTACTGTTGCCATTGGTGCCATACTCTCCATAAATCTCAAAAGACCCCTTTGTGGATAGCCACCTAAAAAACCCGGCACTCTGCTGCTGCCTTTTCGCAATCACTGGATCATCCATGCCTGCAAAACGCTTTCTGCCATTAAAGATGGGAAGGTAATCGCCTAACCCATCCAGCTCGTTGGTGTAAACCTGAGAGGTGCTGCTATACCCCAAATATAACCCTGGAATCACTTTAGGCTGAAAAGAAACGACCATGCCAGCCAAATACCTCGAATCTTCGTCTCTTTTTGGATAGTAAAGAGGTGTTCTAGCCACCTCCATAGTCGAATTGGGCGGAAGGTATCCTGAGTTTTGCAAGCTACCAGCTATTAATTGGCCCTCAAAGCTACCCCACTTGGTGGCAATTGGTTTGGCCGTATTGACCGTAACATGCAAAAAGCCGGGCGCATTGTTACTCATCATGATGGAATTCCGATAACCGGGCCCCCACCATAAATATTCATTCGAAACACCAAGTGAAAGCCCATTTTGAAAGGTATACCGGAGACTACTGTTGCCAAGTAACAGGTGGGTATGGCTTTCTTCACCAAATCGCTCTGGGCGATCTATACGGTTCAAAAACTCGTAATAGTCCCTCCAATTGGTACTAACCGTACTGGGCATGCCCCTGAACTCCTTGTTTTGCGCAAAATGAACTTCCGGTTGGATTTGCAGACTAATCTTGCCGTATCGGGCTATAACCCCGCCAGTTACCAATAACTGGCTTCCTCGATTGGGAATCATGGCTCCATTGTTCTGGCCAAATGGGTAATTAGAGTTTAGCTGGTAGTGCGCCTGAACAGGCAGTTTGGTTACCGAAAACACATTCTCTAACTCATTGAAAGTGAACATGGCCGCTATTTGTTCCTCCAGGTTAGTGGTCTCCGCTACGGGTAATGAGTTTAGTAGCATAGGCCTCAGCATAAACGACCTATCCATTGGGAAATTTCCCTGAATCTGCTGCCTGCGCAGGTATTCCTCCACTATTGGAGTAGCTAAAGGCAGTGATTGCGCATAAACAGGAAAGAGAGATATCACTGCCAAAAAAGCAGTCAATACAGTCACCCGAAAGATGTTTGATTTCGGCTGTGCAAGCGCTTGCTCCGGTTTTGGCTTATGATGTTTGGTATGCATTTTACAGGCTGTTTTTTGGAATTGCTTGGCTTAAAAAGGATAAATAAATGACACGTTTCCCTGAAAGTTAAAAACATCCTTCCCAAGCGGATCAATCATACCCTCCGTTTGTTCAACACCCCATTGGTAATTGAAAGAATGGACAAAATTCAATTTAACACCAACCAGAAAGTCATTGAACCTCCATTCACCAAAAGGCGATAGCGCTAAATCAACCCACCGCTGTTCGTCGGTATAATCGTTGAATCGCTGAACAAATATATCCTGATGCCGATTAAGCCGATCCAAGCGAATACCTAAGCGGTTGATCCGCTTTACCCAAGCTGCCTCCAAGGTTTGCATATTACTGGAAGGGCCCAGCCCTGTGGCCAACATTTGTCCTCTGTGGGTAAATCCATTGGCCGCCCGAATATGCCCCCCCCAATTGGCACCTCCAACAAAACCATCGTACCTGGCCAAAATATTGATGGACTCCTGCTGCTGAAACATCTCAAACCTTACCTGAATTTGGGAATCTTCCACCAAGTCAAACAGTTTGGAAAATCCGATAATATATGCCCTAGCATGTTCCGGATTCAACCACATGCCCCTCCAAGTAGCTTCATGATCTCTTCGTCCGAATTCAAAGTACACTTCGGTTTTGGCCTCGGGAACTACCCAACGGACAAATACCGTAGCCTGTTGATCCCTGCCATCTGAGTCAATATCCAGTCCGGCAACGGTCTTTTGAAAGGGAGTAAAGATAGGGAAATACTCACCTAATCCGGTGCCCCGATACGATTCATAGTGCTGAAAGGTCCTGGCCAAGCCAACCGACAGCCCAGAGACCCATTTCGGTTGGTAAGTAAGGATCATGGCATTCAGGTACCGCTTTTCTCTACGGTATCGTGCAAAACTGGAAATCAGGTTCTCAAATTCCGCACCCTTTAAGTATCCTGCTATGATCTGCCCCTCAAAGGATCCCAAAAAGGTTTTAGCTGGCCTTCTCGTTCTAAGCGTGAAATGCTCAAACCCGAAGGCATTGTTCGAAAAAGTGAGCGCATTGAACTGACCTGGCCCCCACCATAAATTCTCGGTAGATAACCCGGCAGAAAAGGCACCGATGTTCAGCATTACGTTACTTTGCCCCGGCGATATTCGCCCATAGGGCGTATCCCCAAATCGCTCCAAAAACTCTGTATGCCTACTCTTTGCAAATCCCGGATCGTAGCCCTTATTTTGGGCCCAAATTACTTCCGGCTGTAGCTGTATGCTCAATGGCCCCAATTCTCCGTAAACACCAACACTGGAAAACGTCTGAAAACCCCGATTGGGAATCATAGGACCGGTCTGAGGATAGGGAAACTTGGAGTTCCACTCGGAATAATTCATAAAGGGCAATAATTCCACCCTCCCTTCATCTCCCAGAAACCTGCGCCTTTTGGAGGTTTCTGTAGTGGAACCACTTTTCCCAAAATCGATTAGCTCATAGCTATGGCTTATGCCTGCGATATTTCGGGGACTGAGAGGCCTGATCATTAGGGAAGTCACCGAATCGATCTCTCCATTTAGCTGTAGCCTTCTTAAATAGTCATCAAGTAACGGATACCCCGCAGGTATGGATTGTCCAAACCCAGAAAATGCGGCAAATACACCAAATAAGCCCAAAAGCATCGTCTTCAGCACGCCTGCGCCTCTCCACTCAATCGGTAAATAAACCCCCATGCGCTCTATCTAATTGGTGTACGTCGATTAGACCGGATTCCCCTTGCAGAAAAGCAACGGCGAATATGGAATAAACCAGTCCCTTACACACATCTTTACGATCTACATTTAATAATCCAAAATTAGAAAATACAACGCAATATTTCACCACGCTCAACGCTTTTTCAGCAATTGGATCCAAGGGATCGATAGCGCTCTTGGATGCTACCTTGGATAATAGAGAACCAAGTCTTCCCGGTTTAAGCCCTTTTTGAAAAAAAGCACCCCACATTCAAAAAAATCCATTGTCAACGTGACGCCCGAAAAACATTTGATCTTCCTCCATGCCCTGTTCATTTCCGGAGACCAATGGATATCTCCAATAACCAAAATAGACTCCTCGTGCAATAATGGCCACACAGCCCTAGCATACCGAAGAGTGGCCTCGTACGTGTGGTTAGCATCGAGCAAACAAAAGTCAACAAATGACAACGATCTTAACGCCTTCGGAAACGTTACATCAGCATTGCCTGGTACTAGGGTAACATTTGGATAAGGACCCACGCTCCTGCGGGCGACGGCGACTAGGGCATTGGAGGCTTCAAAGCTGAATAGATGGCCCAAGGTAACCTCGGCGAGGTATGCCGTCGTGATCCCTAAGCAGGTACCTAACTCAATAACCGTTTGCCTAGGGGTAAGAGAGCATAAACCCTGATACAACAGATTATGGGACAGGTTACTTGACGATACCCGGGCGATCTGTCGCAGCTGCCGAGTATTGGTCAAAAAATGCTTGGATCCGGCACCGAAATCCTCGATCTGAAGATAGCATCTACTCGCAAGATACTCATTTCGAACTCCCTCTATCGCTGGTATACCTTTTTTATTTTGTTTCTGATACTGACGTAAAAACCGGTAGATCCGGTAAGCTTCCGGGCCATGCAAACTATGGTGATCCACGCGGTAGATAAAATACCTGAAAAAGCCAATACCTATAAATCCGATCGTTCGGATTCGGTCAATTATCGAAGATATCTGCAATGAGTTGGAATTCGGGAATTACCACTTCAATGATTTTGCCGTCTTGTATACGCTCCATATAGTAGCTTCCCTTCATCTTTCCGAATCCAGAGCGCAAATTACAACCCGAAACATACTGATGGGATTTACCGCTTTCGATCACCGGCTGTTGTCCTACCACGCCGTCTCCCTCCACTACCTTTTTGGATTCGCCTGCATCAAAGATTTCCCAGCGTCTGCTTAGCAATTGCACTGTATTGCTGCTGTTGTTTTCAATCAAAATCTTGTAAACAAAGACAAAATGGTGCTGGTGCGGACTGGAATAGTCAGCCTGATAGGTTACTTGAACGGACACCTTAATACCTTCTGTGATCGCAGTTACCATCTTTTTTGCATCTAAAAAAACTTATCCGAAATTAGCCGTTTAATTTTAAAATACCAATCAGATTTTCCCAAATGAATGTTAAAATAGAAAATAGCTGGAAGGAAGTACTTTCAGAGGAGTTTTTTAAGCCTTACTTCAAAGAGCTTACGGACTTTGTAAGGGAGGAATACCAAACGAAAAGCATATACCCTAAGGGTAGTGAGATCTTTAACGCTTTTTGGAAATGCCCCTTCGATCAGGTAAAGGTGGTGATCCTCGGCCAAGATCCCTACCACGGGCCCGATCAAGCGCATGGGCTTTCATTCTCAGTTCAAGAGGGAATTCCGTTTCCTCCTTCACTGCTTAATATCTTTAAAGAACTAAAAGCTGATCTGGATCTTCCCATACCGGCAAACGGAAACCTCGAACGCTGGGCCAAACAAGGGGTACTGCTACTAAATGCAACCCTGACGGTGGAGGCAAGCAGGGCCGGAAGCCACCAAGGCAAAGGATGGGAAACCTTCACAGATGCGGTAATTCACCAACTTGCATCCAAAAAGACTGGGCTTATTTTCATGCTTTGGGGTAGCTATGCGCAAAAAAAGGGCGCATTTATTCCGTCGGATAAGCACCTCAAGTTGATGGCTCCCCATCCTAGCCCGCTATCGGCACACCGGGGATTTCTGGGGTGCCGCCATTTCAGTCAGGCAAATGCCTACTTGAAGCAGTCCGGAAAAACAGAAATTGTTTGGTAAAAAAAAGCTCCCTCCGATTGCGAAGGGAGCTTTGCCTGTCAATGAATTGATTTAAAAAACCTGTTCCATCGAATCTTATTGAGGAAGTTTTTATGCTTCTCCAGGGAAAGCCACAGAAACCATGCCTTGCCCACCACGTGATCTTCCGGTACAAAACCCCAAAAACGGGAGTCCAGTGAATCGTGACGGTTATCTCCCATCATGAAATAGTAATCCTGCTTGAAGGTATAGGTATCTACTTTTTGACCATCTATGTAAATCTGGTTTCCGTCGATAGAAATGTTTTCATGCCCTTCGTATTTCTCAATCGTATAGGCATACTTGCGCACGTTGTCCTCGTCGAGGGAAATGGTCCATCCCTTTGCAGGAACTTCGAGAGGGCCGAAATGGTCTTTGTTCCAACCGAAATAGGCTCCGTCGGGAAAGATATTCACATCACCCTGCCCCTCTCTGCTCGTACGCTTCTTTACAGAAGTAATGACGGGAGATGAACTGAGTTTTTCTACCATAGAAGCCGTAGCAAACACCAAATAGCCGGAATTATCTGAAAAGGGGTAAAAACTGTCTGGATTAATCCCGAACTGGTCAAAAAACTCCATATTGAGTGGGCGGTTGGTGAGTACATCGTAGGAGTATTGCATTTCCTCCGGATTTTCACTCGGCTGGCCATTGATATAAATCTGGGTATCTTTTATCTCCAGCACATCCCCCGGCACGGCAACCGCCCGCTTGATATAGTTGGTCTTCAAGTCCGTTGGGTACTGATGTTCTTCCGGATAATTAAATACAACCACATCATTTCGCTTGATTGACGTAAAGCCCGGAAGCCTGAAATAGGGTAATTGAACGGCATCTGAATAAGAAGGAATTTCTGTACCCCATATCTTTTGATGAGTCAAGGGCACCTGTAGGATGGTTCTTGGTATGCGGGTGCCGTAATGCATCTTACTCACAAACAAAAAATCCCCCACGAGCAGCGACTTTTCCATCGATGCCGTTGGGATAGTGAAAGGTTCCAACAGCAACCACCTGATTAAACTGGCTGCTATAACTGCAAAAAGAAGGGCATCGGCCCATTCTCTAAAAGCTGATTTCTTTTTTGGTGTCGTACTCATCTTTGTTGTTGGCTTAGAGGGTTAGAAAATCCTCCATAGATAAAATTCCCTTTTTGTTTTTGATCCATTCGGATACCAGTACAGCCCCTTGCGCAAAACCCCTTCTGCTATGGGCTGTATGCATTATTTCTATATCATCGATTTCTGAGGAGTAGGTCACAATATGTGTGCCCGGAGCCGGGTCTATCCGCTTTGCAGTGATAGGGAGGTCTCCGGCGCCAAGCGTTGGATCATCCGCCAATTTCCAGCCCGAAAGCGTCTTAATATGCTCCAATACGCCCTCCGCCAGTGAAATCGCTGTCCCGCTCGGTGCATCCTTTTTTTCGGTATGATGGATTTCCTCCAGCGACACGCGGTATTCGTGTTGACCTTTCATTAGGTTGCTAAGAAATCGGTTGACCCGAAAGAAGATATTTACCCCTACGCTGTAGTTAGATGCGTAAAAAAAAGTACCACCCAGTTCGTTGCATTTCGCCTCTATCTGTGCTCTTTTATCCAACCATCCGGTGGTACCGCTTAGTACCGGTATTCCCCTCTCAATACACCACAGAATATTGCCAAAAGCAGACTCGGGCTGACTAAACTCTATCGCCACATCAATGGAAGCAGGATCCAAGGCAGCTAAATCGCCGGTATTTTCAATATTGATTTTTGCAGCAATTCGGTGACCTCTGCTTTCGGCAATTTCAGAAATGATCTTGCCCATCTTCCCATATCCAAGGATCAAAATATTCATATTCTCAAAACTTAAATTTCAATGATAGGCCAACCGCTGACTGACTCGCCATTATTGGCTGCATGGAGGGCTCAACTTTGAGCGTCAGGTCATCGCTGATATCAAATCCAGACAAATGAGCATCCACAAAGGCGTCCACAAAGCCCAAGGCATAAATCCCCCCAAAAACCAAGAACATCGAATCCCGGTTTCTACGCCAGTAATTTACATTTCGTATAATCCCATCTTGGTTAAGATTTGGGAAAGGATTCTGCTCCTGTGAAGACGGATCTCTGATGATTTCAAGAGCCCGTACAAAACTCTGATACCTACGGTTATTAAATTCAAAAAAGTAAATGGAAGTCAATATCCCTCCATATATCAAGGGCACCTTCCATACTTTTTCGTTATAAATCTGCCCACCCCCTGGAAAAAGCAAGGCATAAAACATTGCTTTTTTTGGATCCTTGTAGCCGGGTATCCGAGCTTCATCAGACAAATTAGATTCCGCTCCTTGCACGACCGAAGTATTCAAGCTATCCAAGGTCTCTTCTTGAGCATGCAGATCCTTTGGGATACAAAGGATACCACTCAAAAGTACAAAGAAGAACCCTAGGATTCTTCTAAAATCCACCTCGTTACTGCCCATCACTTTCGTTGCGGTTGGCGTATTAAATTATATCCAGGATTTCCAATATCCGGTTTAAGTCATCTGTAGAGTGAAAAGGTATTTTGATCTCACCCTTGTCTTTTCCATCGGCCTTTAAAGCCACTTTTGTGCCAAAGTGTGACGCCAGCTTTTGCTGAATCTGGTTTATTTCGTACTTCTTGGCTGGACTGACCGATTGGCCTTCTGCTTTCACCTTTTCCTCTTTGGGACTATTCAGTTCCTTGACCAACGCTTCCACCTTTCTTACACTTAACTCCTCTGAGAGAATTTTTTGGAAAATGGCAAGCTGATTGGCTATATCCTCTATATTAATCAAGGCCCGTGCATGTCCCATGCTTATTCGCTGATCCCGTATTCCTGCTTGAATGTCTGGGGGCAACTTGAGCAATCGGAGGTAGTTGTTGACCGTGGTTCGGTTTTTCCCGACTCGATCTCCTAATTGTTCTTGCTTTAAGTCGCATTCACTCAAAAGCCGTTGATAGGAATGGGCAATCTCCAATGCGTTCAGATTTTCACGCTGTATATTTTCAATGAGTGCCATTTCCAGCATTTGCTGGTCATTGGCCGTCCTGACATAAGCGGGTACTTTTTCCAGTCCTGCGAGCTTGGATGCCTGGAACCGCCGCTCACCGGAGATCAACTGGTATTCATTATCTCCCAATCGTCTGACCGTTATTGGCTGTATGATACCCTGAACCTTAATCGATTCAGAAAGCTCTTCCAATGCGGTCTTATCAAAATGAACCCTTGGCTGATAGGGATTGACTTGGATTTCACTCAGAGGAATTTCAAAAATGCCCGCTACCGGATTTACCTTCCCCTCTGTCTCCAGCTTGGTAGTTTGTGGTGTATCCTTTAGGAGGGCACCCAAGCCCCTGCCCAATGCGTTTCTCTTTTTTCCGGGTTTGTTTTCTGCCATAATATCTGGTTAGTTAACCTTAGCCATGCCGTTCTTGGTAGCAATTTCATTGGCAAGATTCAAATAGGCCACAGCCCCCTTACCCGTTGCATCAAAGGCAACTACAGGCAATCCAAAACTTGGGGATTCGCTCAATTTTATATTTCGAGGAATGATCGTTTCGAAGGTCATATTCTTGAAATGCATCCGTACCTCTTCCACCACCTGGTTCGAAAGCCTCAACCTTACATCATACATCGTCAACAGAATACCCTCAATTTCTAGGTTTTGGTTAAGCCGTGTTTGGATAATCTTTATGGTGTTCAAAAGCTTGCCTAAACCCTCCAACGCGAAATATTCACATTGCACCGGGATAATCACCGAATCTGCCGCTGTTAGCGCATTTATGGTTATCAGCCCCAATGAGGGTGAACAGTCTATGATGATAAAGTCAAAATCCTCCTTTATTTCGGCAATCACCTCCCGCATTTTTTCTTCGCGGTTCTCCAAGTTGACCATTTCCACTTCAGCACCCACCAAATTAATATGGGAAGGTACCAGATAAAGGTTGTCAATCTCGGTTTGCTTGATGATATCCTTGATATCGCTTTCATCTACCATACATTCGTAGATACTGTCCGTTATACCGGATGGATCAAAACCAAGGCCTGAGGTCGTGTTTGCCTGAGGGTCCGCATCTATAACAAGGGATTTGTATTCCAACACAGCAAGACTGGCCGCAAGGTTCATGGCTGTTGTGGTCTTACCCACACCGCCCTTTTGATTGGCAATTGCAATTACTTTTCCCATTTATCTATTTTCCAAGGATAATTTTTTCTCCGATTTCCAGCAAAACAAGCTCCTTTCGGGCTGCATTTGCCTTTTGATTAGCTTGTTCCCTGTCAAGAACGATGTAGGGAAACGTATCATAATGCATCCCTATAATCTTATCCGTACCCACAAAATCCGCCGCTTTCAACGCATCATCGATGCCCATGGTGAAATTATCCCCAATCGGCAAAATCGCAAAGTCAATCGAAAACTCCTCTCCGATCAATTTCATATCATAGGTCAGTGCAGTGTCACCCGCATAATAAAAAGTACCCGAAGCGGTTTCGATCACAAACCCACCCGGATTTCCTCCGGGGCTGTTATCGGGTAACGTGCTGCTATGAACAGCATTCACATATTTGACCCTACCAAAGTCAAACACTTTTGAACCCCCGTGATTCATGGGATGCACATTTTCAATACCCTTCTGCTGAAACCAACTGATAATCTCAAAATTAGAGACTACCATCGCACCACTCTGCTTGGCAATTTCTTCCACATCCGCAACATGGTCTGCATGCCCGTGGGAAACCAATACGTAATCCGGTGAAATTTTGAATATATCTATGGATTGTGCCTTCTCATTGGGAGTGATAAAGGGATCAAATAACACCTTCTTACCATCAATGGTAATCAGAAACGCTGAATGGCCATAAAAGGTAATTTCAATCATGATGCCTGCTTTTTACGCTTTCAAATATTTACAAATATATCATTTAATTCTAAACGACGTAAATATAGTTTTCCACAAGCTGTTGTGGAAACCACCCCCTTAAGTACTCCTCCAAAGTCCTGCGAACAAGTCCACCTCGTACCTTTCCCCTCTCAAAAAAAGAGGCTGTCTCATTCGATTGAAACAGCCTCTTCCTTGTTATCACTTTTTCTTTTTCTTAGCGTCGGCGTTCTTCATCGCCTCCTCTAGCTTCAACTGAAATTTTGACTTTTTCTTGTTCGCATTTTTCAGCTTTGTCTCCTCTACCTTTTCCCTGATCTTATCGTCATCTACAAACTGCTTGATCAATGCTTGTTGTCCAAAAGTAACCATGTTGGACACAAAATAATAGAAGCTCAAAGCAGCCGGAAAGGAGTTCAACACAAACATAAATACTACCGGCATGATATAGCCGATATTCTTCATGGGGCCTTGCGCAGTTGTCAGCTGATTATTGAAATGGGTATAGGCAATCTGAGAAATCGTCATCAACAACGTAAACAAACTGACGTGCGCCCCATAAAACGGAACGGTAAATGGCAGCTTAATGAACGTGTCGTACGTGGATAGATCATGCGCCCAAAGAAAGGATTCCTGCCGCAACTCGATGGAGTTTGGAAAAAAGAAGAACATGGCCAACAAAAACGGCATTTGTAACACCATAGGCAAACATCCAGAAATAGGACTTACACCTAACTGCCCAAACAGCTTCATTTGTTCCTGCTGCATTTTGGCGGGGTCTTCTCCATATTTCTCCTTTAGTTCGTCAATTTCGGGCTTAATTACCCGCATTTTTGCCATGCCTATGTACGATTTATAGGTCAATGGCAACAAGAACAACTTGATGATGAAGACAATCAAAATGATAATAACCCCGTAATTGGCAAAATACTTCTCCAGAAAATGGAACAGGTTTACGATGACGTATTTGTTTACCCAACTGACAAAGAAATAGCCCATGTCGACGTTTTTGTCAAATTCCGGAGCTACCTTACGTAAAATATTGTAGTTGTTTGGGCCAAAGTAATACCTCAAGCCAGCTGAACCACGCTGCAGCGGCAACGAGAGAGAGGCCGACATTTTTTTTTCCAAACTGGTATTTGCTTCATCGGTCGACTGAGAGAGATCACCACTTGTAAATGATTCATCCGCAATTACCCCGGCAGTAAAAAAGCGCTGCTTAAACGCAACCCACTGTAACGGTGTGGCTACCTGCGCCTCGTCCTCCGAGTTACCAGTAGTGAGGTAGTCATAGCTTCCATCGGAGGTATAGTAGTTCATATAGGTCTTGCGTCGAGATTCTTCCAAATCTTCCTCCAACCTTTTCAACTGGGAATCCCATGCAAGCTGAATGGACTGAGTGGTCAATTCACCGGTAAGATTTTGTACCTGAATATCGTGATGAAGCTCAAATCCCGATTCGCTCAGTGTGTAAGAACGCGTGATACTACCCCCTCCAGTACGGGCTGTAAACACGACAGACCCTTCCGACTCGTCTACATTAAAATAGAGATCGTTGAGATTCACCGGCCCCGCTTTACTTGGCAACTGATACGAAAATGAAGTAAATCCCTCCTCTATCAAGTAGAGGGGCTCCATTTCCCAAGTTTTAAACTCTTTGAGTTGAACCTGCTTTATTTCGCCACCTTTAGATGAAAAAGTGACCGCGATATCTTCATTTTCCAGTACCACGGTACGCTCATCTCCCACTGCCGCTGCCGCAAAAACGCCAAACCGCTGCTGTAGCTTAAGCTGGGAAAGGCTGTCTTCGACAAATTCCGATACGATTTGTTCCGGCTGCCTTTCGGGCGCGGCCTGACCGACCTGCTCCATGGGATCTTCCTGCGGCAATGATTCCGGATCACTTACAAAAAAAAGGGAATAGATTAACAGTACCCCCGCAAAAAGTAGAAGACCTGTCGCTTGATTTTTATCCATAACATTTTATTTTTTTCCAGCCTGCCAAACTATGGCAGGAACCGGATCGTATTTCTTTAAGACTTAAACCTGTTGTTTTTTATCAATCGCTGCCTGGACGAATCGGATAAACAATGGATGGGGTGACAACACGGTACTTTTGTATTCTGGATGAAACTGCGTGCCTACAAACCATGGATGATCCTGCACTTCCATGATCTCCACCAATCCACTGTCTGGATTCTTTCCTGCAGCCACCATACCATGACGCTCAAATGATTCCAGGTAGTTATTGTTAAACTCGTAGCGGTGCCTGTGTCGCTCACTGATTTTCCCTTTTCCATATGCTGCGGCAGACCTCGTTCCCTTCACCAATTCACATGGGTAAGCACCTAGGCGCATGGTTCCCCCCATTTGGGTGATGCCCTTCTGCTCTTCCATAAGGAAAATCACCGGCTCTGAAGTGTCTGACCGCATCTCGGTAGAGCATGCATCCGTTAGGCCAAGAACGTTCTTCGCAAACTCTATTACGGCAATCTGCATTCCAAGGCAAATACCAAAGAATGGAACACGATTTACCCGCGCAAATTTAACCGCTTCAATCTTACCAACCAACCCTCTCTCTCCGAATCCAGGCGCAACCAGTATCCCATCTAAGTCACCTAATTTTTGGTCCACATTGTCCGGATTAATCTCTTCCGAGGATATCAGAGAGAGGTTCACCTTACACTCTAGAGAGGCACCCGCATGGATAAATGACTCAATGATTGACTTGTAGGCATCCGGAAGGGAAACGTACTTTCCGACCAGGCCAATTTTCACTTCTTGGGTAGGATTCTTCAGCCTGCCCAAAAACTCCTTCCATTGCTCTAGGTCAGTATTCGTTTTTCCGGTGAGCTTCAACTTGGCAATTACTCGTTCATCCAGCTTTTCCTTCTTCATCAAAAGTGGAACATCGTAGATTGTATCCGCATCCATAGCCTCTATCACACAATTCAACTGCACATTGCAAAAAAGGGCTATTTTCTTCTTTACGTCTGTCGGCAAGTGGTGCTCTGTACGACAAACAAGAATATCAGGCTGTACGCCGGCTTCCAAAAGCTGCTTAACCGAATGTTGGGTAGGCTTGGTCTTTAGCTCCTTTGCTGCTGCTAAATAGGGTATGAGAGTTAAATGAATGACCAAGAAATTGTGTGGGCCTAAGTCCCAACGGATCTGACGCACCGCCTCGATAAAAGGAAGCGACTCAATATCTCCGACGCAACCACCAATCTCGGTGATGATAACGTCGTATTTTCCATCCAACCCCAGTTTATAAAAGTTTCGCTTGATTTCATCCGTAATGTGGGGTATCACCTGAACGGTTTTTCCCAAATACTCACCTTTCCGCTCTTTGGTGATCACATTGTTGTAGATTCTTCCCGTAGTCACATTGTTTCCCTGGGAGGTCGGTGTATTCAAAAAACGCTCATAGTGCCCCAAATCCAAATCGGTTTCTGCACCATCCTCAGTGACATAACATTCCCCGTGCTCATAGGGATTGAGCGTTCCTGGATCAATATTCAAATAAGGATCAAATTTCTGGATAGTGACAGAAAATCCCCTGGATTGCAGCAGCTTTGCCAGAGAGGCGGCGATGATACCCTTCCCCAATGAAGACGTAACGCCTCCTGTAATAAAAATGTGCTTGGTTGGATTGCCCATAAGAATGGATGGATGAATTATTGTTTATATTCTTATGGGATGCAAAATTAGTCAAAATATTGACTTCGGGATTGGCTTTTGGATATTAATTTTGGCCGATCCCTCCTCTTACCCCTAGAAGGATACGCCTTACGTACCATAAACCTAGCAGCAGATGCTGTAAACCTAGCGGTGGTAGATGCCCGCATTTTTCTTTTGGTCCTGAGGCAGTTTTGTGCTTACATGATCTCGGTACTTGTAATTCAAAGGATGAAAGATATTTCCAAAAACCGTCCATGGCAACGGGTATCCGGGTCTTCGGCCTGTAATTTGGTAGAATCTTCGCTTTAACGCTCTTACCACAAAATTAGCTGCGTCGATTCTTTTTTCCCTTGGATGCAAGGCGGGGGCCTCTTCGAGCTCCTCCAAATGCAGATCAAGGTAACGGTGCAGGTTTCGCATCATCTCCGCAGAAAACGCAGTATCGGGACGCCCAATCCAAGCGATTACAGAAACCAAATCACGCCAATGATCCGGCATCCATCTTCCGTCCGGGGCTTTAATTTTTGCCGCTCCGCCTTTTACCTCGGGTCTACCTATCAAGTAAACGGTTTGATCAGCGAAAAGCTCCCAGGAAGGTGAAAAATTTACCTCTGTGGCTTTTACATCGTGCCAAGCGCCGCCATAGTGATGCCAAAGATAGGCGCGGACATAATCAGATTGATGTACGGCACTTAAATAACGGAAGGCGGGATGTATGGGGAAATCGGCCTTTTCCAATTGATAAAAGGTCTCTTTTGTAACCAAAAAAACGGGCACACCAACATGTCTTAACAGATGCTCCATGCTAACAAGCCGTACTTCATTCAACTCCCCTTCCGACCAGTAACACCACATCACACAAGGAACACCGTATTTAGACGACACCGTTGAAACAGCACTCAAATCCCTAATCGACTCCATCGTTCCCGTTGAGGTTAATCACATATTACTGCCTAATCCGTCACCAACGACACAGAATCTGCCTTGGTGCGGACTTTCAGCCAGTCCAACAGCTTCTTTCGCTCTGCTGCTTCGGGCTGTTCCGAGAAGGTGGCAAAAGCTATCAGCACGGTATCCAACCGGTCTTGTTCCAAATTTGCAATCACCGCACGGTTCACGGCAAATGCCCGAAGGTTTTGGTGGTTAACCTTTGCTTCGTTTGCCAGATCCCGGGTCATATTCGATGCCTCCGAGTACTTGGTGATTTCCCCTTCCAAAAAACGGATTTGCTGATCCTTGTTCTGAAGCAAAATTTCATTCCTTTCGTAGAGGTCTTTTAGGATATCCGACCTTAGAAGGTTCATATCTGCCCCGTTGTCTCCGCTCTGTTTAATTTGGAGATAGGTGTTTTTCAAATTGGAAGACTCGGTTCGACGCTGTAGGGACAGGAGTGTCTCATCGTCTATTCGCTCCCCTACCAGTGCGAGCTCTATGATGCTGCTATCTGCATCGTAAAGAAAATCGGCATTTATGACCTGTGTCCTCGGGAAGTCAAACTCTGTTGCAACAAATGAGTTCGCTGCCTTTTCCCAGATAGTTCGCTTCACAATATTATAGGCAAGGTAAACACTTGGAACAATGGTCAAAATGGTAAAGATGGTAATGTAGTTGCGCACAGTCTTTTCCCTTTTTTCATCCAGAAACTGCTTCTTGGGAAAACCCATAAACCGAACAATCAGGTAGGTGGATAGGCTGATAAATACCGAGTTTATAAAAAACAGATAGAACGCACCAAGAAAATAATAGAGATTACCCGTAGCGATCCCATACCCAGCCGTACACAGCGGCGGCATCAATGCCGTGGCAATGGCCACCCCGGGAATGGCGTTGCTCTTTTCTTTTCTGGAACCCGCCACGATACCAGCCAACCCTCCGAAGAGCGCGATCAATACATCCCATATGGTAGGTTCGGTCCGTGCCAACAGTTCCGACTGTGCATCATTCAACGGAGTGAATGAAAAGTAAATCGTAGAAGTAAGGATACTGATAATAATTGCAATGCCAAGGTTTTTGAGTGATTTTTGAAGCAATTCAAAGTCGTTGATTCCGGCCGCCATGCCTATGCCCATGATAGGGCCCATTAATGGCGAAATCAACATGGCTCCAATGATCACTGCAGTAGAATTCACATTTAACCCGACAGAGGCAACAAATATCGCAAAGATCAAAATCCACAGGTTTGCCCCTTTGAATTCCACGTTCTTCTTGATGTAATCAATGGTGTCGAGCTCGTCCTCTTTGCCCTCGTGCAAATCAAAACGTCCCTTTATAAAAAACAGAAAATTGCTGATTTTTTCGGCCAGCCAACCGATGCTCCTTTTGTCTTCCATGGTTAGGTTTGTGGCATCTTAGCCAGGAAACGAAATTAAAAAAAAATAATCCCTTATAATCGTATTCGGGAAAAAAACTGGAAATTCTATCTTATTTGCCTAGTGTGACAAAGATTACAGGATATGAGTTTGAAAAAAAATATATTTGGCCTGAAAAACACTGAAATAACCTAAAACCAAGCATGAAACATTACCAAATATTAATCATCGGAGGCGGTACTGCTGGCATCATGGTAGCCGCTAGACTGAGAAGGGCAGACAAAAATCTTTCAATAGGTTTAATCGAGCCATCTGCCGAGCATTATTACCAGCCCGCTTGGACCTTGGTTGGTGCAGGTACTTTTGACATGAAGGACACCATCAGGAAAGAAGCCGACTACATACCTAAGGGGGTGGATTGGATTCAGGACTATGCAACGTCAATAGATCCAGAAGCACAGCAAGTAGGCTGCAAAATATCCGGTACCTTCTCCTATGATTACCTAGTAGTGGCCCCGGGCTTAGTCATGGACTTGGATGGGATACCTGGTCTCCGGGAGAGCCTTGGCAAGGACGGTGTTTGTTCCAATTACACTGACCCTGAGTACACTTTTGAAGTACTTCGTAACTTCAAAGGAGGCAATGCGGTATTTACACAGCCGGCCACTCCAATCAAATGTGGTGGTGCACCCCAAAAAATCATGTATCTGGCCGAAGACTACTTCCGCAAGCATGGCCTAAGAGAAAAAACGAATGTGGTTTTTGCGACTCCTGGAACAGTAATTTTCGGAGTGAAGGATTTTGCCAATACGCTAAACCGAATCATACAAGAGAGGGATATAATTTTTAAGCCTTACTACACCCCCACCAAAATTGATCCGTCCAAAAAAGTAATCCATTTTGCTTTCAACAAAGCAGGAATCAACAGCTGTGTAGGAACAGAAGATAGTAGAATTCACGAAGAAGTAATTGGAGATACAGAGATAATCATTCCCTACGACATGCTTCACTTAGCGCCTCCACAAAAGGCGCCCGACTTTATTTCGAACTCGAAGATCGCCCACCAAAGCGGCCCTTCCAAAGGGTGGGTTAACGTGGACATCCATACGCTTCAGCATAATGACTATCCCAATATCTTCGCATTGGGCGATGTCGCAGCCTTACCGACCGCCAAAACCGGTGCCGCAATCCGAAAGCAAGCGCCGGTGGTCGCCGAAAACCTATTGACGATGCTCAAAAGTAATACCCTTTCAACCAAGAAATACGAAGGGTATTCGTCCTGTCCGCTGGTAACAGGCTATGGCAAAATGGTACTTGCAGAGTTTAAATATGATAACATCCGAGACAGCGACCCTTTCCTTTCAAAGTTGATGGATACCAGCAAAGAGCAGTATGCCATGTGGCTGTTGAAAAAATATGGGCTTCCGTATCTTTATTGGAATCAGATGCTTCGTGGAAAAATGTAAAGTAAACACGTTACCCTCTTTTGCAATATAAACGCATCCCTCCTTTAGGTCACTAGGGGAGGGATCTATTTTTTATCCCCACGCTAGCTTGCTAAAAATCGTTCATGACTAGATTTTTCGCCGAAAATTTAATACTTTCATCGGTGATTCATCAGATAATAAAAAAAGCAATGGATTTTAATCTAAGACAATATGGCATCGAAGTAGCAAACATTCTCCGTAATGGTGAACGCTCCGTACTTTACGAATCTGCCATAAGGTTGGAACAGGGCTCGGCTATTTCCAGCACAGGCGCCTTGATGTGTTATTCAGGAAAGAGAACCGGCAGAAGTCCAAAAGACAAACGGATCGTCCGTCACAAAAAATCAGAAATGAATATCGACTGGGGCGCAGTGAACTTTGAAATGGACGAACATACGTTTATGGTTAACCGGGAGAGGGCGATCGACTACTTCAACACGAGAAATCACTTGTATGTCGTAGATGCCTTTGCAGGTTGGGATCCGAAGTACCGACTGAAAATCCGCATCATATGCACCCGGGCCTATCATGCCCTTTTTATGGAAAACATGCTTATCATGCCTTCGCTAGAGGAATTGGCTTCTTTTGGCGAACCAGATTACGTCGTATTTAACGGAGGTAGTTTTCCCGCCAACTCGTTCACCACCACCATGACATCCAAGACAAGTATAGGTTTGAGCTTGGAAAGAAAAGAAATGGTCATATTGGGAACAGAATATGCCGGAGAAATGAAAAAGGGCATTTTTTCCATTATGAACTACCTCATGCCATTGGAAAACGTACTACCGATGCATTGCTCTGCAAATGTGGGAGAATCCGGCGACGTAACAGTCCTGTTTGGGCTTTCGGGAACGGGCAAAACTACCCTAAGTGCCGACCCCAAGCGAAAACTGATTGGAGACGATGAGCATTGCTGGACAGACGATGGGGTCTTTAACATTGAAGGTGGCTGCTACGCCAAGGCAATTGACCTAAGCGAAGAACACGAACCAGACATTTTCAGAGCTATACGGTACGGAACCGTACTCGAAAACGTCGTATTTGACCCACAGACACGGATCGTTGACTATACCGACACCTCTATCACCCAAAACACCCGCGCATCCTATCCCATTGGATTCATCGAAAACACCCAAATACCCTGTCTAGCAGGACATCCCAATCATATCATATTTCTCACCTGTGACGCCTTTGGTGTACTTCCTCCGGTTGCAAGGCTTACACCGGAGCAGGCTAGCTATCACTTTATTTCCGGGTATACTGCAAAAGTAGCCGGAACAGAAATGGGTGTGCAGGAGCCATCTGCTACGTTTAGTGCATGTTTTGGAGCCGCCTTTATGATGTGGCATCCCAATGAATATGCCAAGCTTTTAGCCACCAAAATGAAAGAACACAATACCCAAGCATGGCTGGTTAATACCGGTTGGATCGGTGGCGACTACGGCACCGGCACCCGAATTAAACTAAAATACACCCGTGGGATCCTGGATGCCATTCATCGCGGGGATTTTGAGGGGGTTCCCAATCACGTTGAAGAAAACTTCGGGCTGTCCATACCCACTACCTGTCCTGGAGTCCCTTCCGAAATCCTTATTCCGGAAAACACTTGGTCGGACAAGGCCAGATTCCGGAAAATTAAGGATAAGTTGGTGCAATTGTTTATCGATAATTTTGCAAAGTTTGAATCTAAGGTAAGCCCTGAAATCCGGGGAGCAGGTCCAAAAAAACATTAAAATCACACCACGCGGGAATCGGTCTGCCACAAATCAGCATTTGCTCCCAAATACTCCTTTAGGGGGGTAGTAATACTGGTAAGCTCGTCGAAGAGTGCCGAATCGTCCGGCATTTCGTACGCTAAGACGTTCCTTCGAGCCTGATCGGCATTCCTACCCCCTACGATCACACCGCCAACGCCCTGTTGCTTTAGCAACCATGCCAAGCTTAGTGCACCCATATCCAATCCGTGCTCATCGGAAATTCGCTTTATCAATGAGATTGTCTGAAATGTTAATTCCTCACAACCTTTTTCTTGGTGCCGTGACATAGGGCGGTCTTTTGAAAAATGCCTGGTCCTCGCCCGATCGTCGGGTACTTGCGTCCAATCGGTAAATTTCCCCGTCAGGAGACCTTGCATGATGGGGGAATAGCAGAGCACCGGGACGTTGTCTTCAATGCACTGAGGCAGTACCTCGAATTCGATCGCACGAAAGAGCAAGTTGTAAGCCATTTGATTAGTGCTGATAGAAAATCCGGAGCGCCTGCAAGCGCTTAGGCTTTCGATTCCAAAATTTGACACCCCATAGGATCGAATTTTCCCCTCATCCTTTAACTTTTGAAGGGCACCAAGTGTCTCATCCAAGGGGACACTTGGATTGGGCCAGTGTAGCTGATACAGGTCAATGTAGTCTGTTTGGAGATTTCTAAGGCCTCGCTCACAGGCCCTGATTACATCGTCACCCGCAAAATCCTGAGGACCTACCTTTGAAGCGATGACAATGCGGTTCCTCTCCCCTTTCAACGCCTTTGCCAGAAGATTTTCGGAGTGTCCTCCACCATAGGCCTCGGCCGTATCAAAGCAGTTTACCCCGCTATCATAGGCCGCCCTCAATGCAGCTAAAGAATCCCTTTCATCTTGGGGGCCCCAGTTAAACCCACCTACGATAGCCCAACAGCCAAAAATCACACGAGATATTTCTATATCAGTATGCGGAAGCGTTATCTTTCTCTTCATTTGTTTATAGTTGCTTGATAAGTGATCACTTATTCTAAACCGAAAGATCGGAATAGGATTCATTAGGTAGAATTATCGTCCTAGCTATGCGTTTATCCTATATTTTCAATACCGTCCCACCAATCCCCTTTCGAAAGAAAAGGCAGGCTGTCATTCAAAATACACCTTTTAATTAACGGAGGTAGAGCCGACAGCAACTAACAGGGCAAGGTAACTCGAAATTCGGAGAACTCATTTTCTACCGATTCGATGATCATCCTTCCTCCCTGATCTGCCACAAGCTGTCTGACCACTGGAAGTCCAAAACCAAACCCCCTTTCTCCCTCTGTCCCTGTGGTAGATTCTGACTGCCCTGCGAGAATCGCATCTATTTTCTCCTTCGACATGCCTACCCCATTGTCTTTAACCGTAACCGAAATCTCGTTGGACCGATTGCCCAAAGCCAAAGAAAGAATGACTTTCACCTCTTTGCCCTTAGGCGTAAATTTGATCGCATTGGAAATGAGGTTTCCCACGATCTGTAATAGCTTCCCTTTCAAAAACGGCACATCCGCATTTTCCCCAGCAACCATTACATCTAGCTTGACCCCTTTTTGACTCCCCTGCGGAACATAAAGACTTAAGAGCTTTCCTTTAAATATATTCAAGGTATATTCATCCTGCGACACCTCTTTATAGGCTTTACTGGGTATCAACGCGTCTAAAAGAATCTGATCCGTCAAGTCCAACAAGGCCTGACTACTATTAAAAATATAATCGACTACCTGCAGTGTTTCGGTTAAGTCGGCTTTTCCACCCTTATCTTTGATTAGCTGGGACAAACCCAAAATCCCGCCGAGTGGCCCCCGGATGTCATGGGCTACTTTTTTTGCAGCTTCTTTGGCTTTGGCCGCCTCCTCTTCCATATGATGCATTTTCTTGATCAGAACAAGGCGATTTACCACCTCATCGGCGATGATTTTCAACATATCGATCTTTGAATCGTCGATGGTTTTAAGTTCCGTATCCAATACACAAAGAGCTCCGAGGTTGTTGCCATCCTCCGTCTGTAAGGGGATTCCCAAATAGTACTTTAACGCCTTTTCATCTACCGCAAAACCCT
Source organism: Lunatimonas salinarum (assembly GCF_017811155.1). Classification (GTDB taxonomy): domain Bacteria; phylum Bacteroidota; class Bacteroidia; order Cytophagales; family Cyclobacteriaceae; genus Lunatimonas; species Lunatimonas salinarum. The sequence continues at coordinate 267,706 of NZ_JACVCV010000002.1, forward strand.
CATCCTTGAATCGACGATCCTCCAAAATATTGGAAACTTCAAAAGGCCTATCTTCGAGTATGGTGAATTGGCATATTGAATTCTCTCTGGGGATTTGTCCTGTTTCCATACCCTCCGCGGCCACGCTCCATTGAGTATATGAATCGATGATATTGACAAGGGAAAATTCCGTCCCGGCAATCTTTGCCGCTAATGCGGTAAGGTCTTTGAAATGATCCTCTAACTCATCATAAACCAACCCGTAATCATTTAATTCGAGGAGGCGTTTTAATTCGTTCGATGGAAGAGGTGCCTTCATAGGTAGTTATGGGGCCAAAAGCTACACCAAACAAAAATAACGCTTTCAAAAGGAAAAATCTAATTTATCTAAAGGTGATCACAAACTCCGCTCCCTCGTTTATGCGGCTTTTGAGGCTGATTTTACCCCCGAATGCTGTCACATGATTATGTATGAGGTATAAACCAATCCCATTGCTGTCCGGATGATCGGAAAATTTCTGACGAAACCCAAAAAGTCTATCTTGTACTTTATCCATGTCAAACCCAATTCCATTGTCTGCTACAACCAATTCCTTCTTACCATCTTGGCACCTTGTCAAAATGCTTATGGTAAGATCCTCCTCCACCTTTCTGTACTTTACAGCGTTTGTAAGCAGGTTTAAAAGAATGCTGTACATAAAGAGCCTGTTAAAAGAAACAGACTCCCACGCCGAAAAATCCGTGGTTATGGCCGCTCCGGATGAACCCAACAAAGACTCAATCGACATAATCACTTCATCCACAATTTGGGGCACATAAATAACTTCTTCCTTGACCTTCTGTGCATCGGCTTGCCCAAATTCGGCCAGGTAGTGGTCGAGTGTTTCCTTTAATTTCTTGACACTTAATCGCATCATCTCCAAAAACTCTTCTGTTTCTCCCTCACTGATCTTTGTATGATCCAAGAGCTCAAATATCGAAAGCATGTTATTTACCGGAGCGCGAAGATCATGGGAAGCGGTATAGTTCGCATGCTTCATTTCTTCTATGACCCCTCCCAGCTTTTCGATGATGATATTGCGGTCTACTTCCTGTTGCTTTTTTGCAGAAATATCCTTTGCAATGGCATAAATCAGCTTTCTCTCCGGGATTGGAAACGAGGTCCACGATAACCACAGCACTTTGCCTGATTTGGTTAGGTAGCGGTTTTCGAAATTTAGCAGTGGTTTCCCATAGCGAACATGATCTCTTCCCATCAATGTCGAGGCGCTGTCGTCATGAAAAACAAATGAGTCTATGGGGCTTTCAAGCAATTCTTGCTCAGAATACCCCATTAATTTTATCCATGAGGGGTTGAGCTTTTTAAAATACCCATCGTATCCAGCTATGCATAGCAAGTCCGGAGATTGCTGAAAAAATATGTTCAAATCGAATTCCGTCGTCATTCCCTCGCCACTGGTAACCATTTCCTTTTTGCTTTCGAAGAAGTCTTAAATTTAATCAAAAAATAGTGATTCATACTCATTTTGACTAACATTCGGGGAATTAGGTGTAATAAAAACCGGCTGACAGCATCCCCTGCCGGCGTGATGTATTTCGATACTTAGGGGTATTTTTTACGGTTTGCCAGTATATCTTCCAAAATTGCTTTTCAAATACCCAATCATTTCCCTTATGTCAAAAAAATGGAAGTTGCTTTTACTGATATGGCTGCTAGGAGTTGGCACGTTAAAAGCACAAGAAAAACCCCTTTGGAGACCGGTAGAGGATAAGATTTACCTTCAAGAAAAATCAAAGGTAATACAGACCTTAACGCCGGTTCAACAAATCGCCCTTCACCAAAACCGGGCATTCGCATTGATTGAACACCAAATCCACGAGCTGCAAGGAGATACTTTTTGGAAATTACCTCAGTCACCGCAAGGTGTGACCAAACTAAAAGTCTTGGGAGCCCATCTATTCGCCTTTGGGCCAGGCGGACTTTATAAGCTGGAGGAGAATGGTTGGAAAAAACTGGACGATAGATTCATCGTGGACATGTGTATGCACCTCTCTAATCCCCATGCTGCCACTGAGAACGAGCTATTTATACTTCAAAAAGAACAGCTCGTAAACATCATGCCGGAAGGCGGGTACCTGTCTAGTGACATCACGATGGTGATGGAGGATGGGACACAGCTATTAGCGGATCCCGTTCAGCTGGGTCCTATTACCGCAATAGAAAGCTATGCAGGTACCCTCCACATCTTACGACCTGGACAGCTCGTTCAGCTCGCCGGTGCGGTGGTTAATGAACATCTAATAGATTGGGGAAGCCTGCCCTCAATCCACACACGGGAAATGCTTTCCCTAGGCAGCCGTTTGCTGATAAGTACTGAACGTGGATTGGGCGTGCTTCGGGGAGCTTCCATGAGTGGAATTCGAGGATCAGACGGCCTTCCGGTAGAAAACACCCGGCAACTCGTACGGGGATTTTCAGGAGATGTATGGATTGGAACTCCTCGGGGAGCCATCCGCATGACTGGACAAGAATGGCATTACTTTGGAGCAGACCATTGGCTTCCCGATAACCACGTAAACAGCATCGCTGTAGGAGACAGTACCGTTTACATTGCAACCGACAAAGGGCTAGGAATAATCTCGTATGTGCCCTTCACCCTAGCCAAAAAAGCTGATCACTACGAACAATGGCTGGAGCATTGGGGACATAAGCGTCTTGGTTTTATCCACACCCTCTACGATTATAATGGCGAGTGGGTAAGAGAAATCAGCGACAACGACGGATCCCATACTGCTTCGTACCTCACTGCCATGAGCTACAAATACGCTGTCACCAAAGATGAAATAGCCAGAAGAGAGGCATCAGAAGCCTTCAAGGCAATGTGCTGGTTAGAGCGCATCACACCGATAGATGGACTAATCGCACGTTCTATTTGGTCAAGAAAGGGCGACACAGGTAGAATAGGGAAACGCGGATCTGGAGGACTACCTGCCAAATGGAATGCTACGGCAGACAGCCTGTGGTACTGGAAGGGTGACGCTTCTAGCGACGAGATCATCGCGCACTTTTACTCAGTATCTCTGTTCCATGACCTCGCCGCTGATGCCGAAGAGAAGGCACTTGCTAAAGAACACCTCCGCCGGATCGCAGGATATATCATAGACAACGGTTGGGTATTGATTGACTACGACGGACAGCCTACACGATGGGGCAGATGGAATCCGGAGTACCTACTTCGTCCCTACGGCTGGGAAGACCGGGGAGTAAACGGATTGGAGGCATTGGCATTTTCTTATGCAACCTATGCCCTTACCGGTGAAGAACGCTTCAAAAAAGGATATCAACAACTCATTGACTGGGGATATGCACAAAACACCATACGCCAGAAAAAGACGTTCCCCCCGTCCGAGATCGCACCATGGGACGACAACCTTGCTTTTGAAGCTTACAATACCCTCCTACGCTATGAAAAGGATCCCGCCCGAAGGTCGATCTATCTACGCAGCTTGGAGCGAACTTATGAGATCAAACGAATGGAACACATCCCATGGTTTAATTTCAGCTATGCAGCATTTACCGGAAATGACGCTGAATTAGAAGAAGCTGTACGGCATCTTCGAGAATGGACTTTGGACTGCATTGAACACAATTACCGAAATTCCCACCGAGACGACCTTTTCGTAGAGGATGGTTACACCTCCTACGAGGGTGGGCTCAAAGCCATCTCACCACGAGAAAAAAGTGTGACACGTGGGAGCAGAAGGGCAATCGTGCTCGATGGGGGAGTAAATAGCAAGCGTATCATGGAACCCGTTGGCTTCCTGCGTGATTATTGGATGGGCAGGTATTACGGTTTTATCAAAGCACCCGAGACTTCGGAAGAAGCCCTCCTAAAAGCAGATAACACACAAATGAAGGGGCAAGGAGCAAAACCCTATTCCGGATCTAACCGTCCTCACTTTTGACTCATAAACAGCTCATTTAACCTCTACGCTTACCAGGTGATTGTTCCAAGGTCAAACGAGCGTACTTTACACGCTTGTTTGGCCGATTGCCTTCCCAGAAATTTTCCATCGAACTTAGAAGGCCTGCGATCAATCGATTTTAAACCTCACAATGCACTTGAAATCGAGCACGACGCAAGCGACACACGGAGGGCTGCCCCGATGGCTATCGGGGAATTCGTGCGACCTGCCTGCCGGTAGGCAGGGATTCCATCTGACCGATTAAGAACAAATTATAAACAGGTGAAAATCACTTACTGGCGATTCCATCCGGAAACTTCGGAACTATTTCCGGAGCTGAAACTATCTTTGTAGGTTATTACCCCGTGTAGTATTCAATCTTCTAAAAAAACAAATACACCCTAATTATACACCATTGGAAAGTTCATTCTGAAAAAACCTCATTAGGATTCCTTTTCGCTTAAACCCGGTACGACTACAGATTCAGCAATTTTACCGAGGGCATGCACCAATCTATCGAGATCTGCCAGGCTAGTATAAACGTGCGGAGAAACCCGCACACAATCAATGTTGTGGTAAACAATGGAAGTAGTATGGATCCGGTAATCATTCAATAAAACATTTCCCAATTGAGCAGTTTTCATCCCTTCGACCGAAACACCCGCAATCGCACAACTAAACTCCCTTTTAAGCGACGTGTGCAGCTTTACGCCAGGTATCTGTAAGGCCTTTTCAGCCCAATAATTTTTCAAAAACCTAACCCGTTCTTCCTTCCGCTTACTGCCGATGGAATTGTGGAAATTCAGTGCCTCTCCGATTCCCTGCTCTATAGGAAAAGAACGGGTTCCAAGGGATTCAAATTTTCGGATATCACTACTCCTGGGGTTTCCATTGCATAATAGCGGCCAAACCTTGGAAATCTTCTCCCTTTTTATCCAAAGCATACCACTACCAATGGGAGCAGAAAGGTACTTATGCAGGCTGGTGCCAAAATAATCCGCCTCCAGATCGGGGATTCGAAAATCCAACAAGCCAAAAGAATGAGCCCCGTCCACTATCACTTCAATTCCCCGCTCGTGAGCCATGCGGCAGATCTTTTTCACCGGCATGATCTGTCCTACCCAATTCACCACATGAGTGACATGGATAATCTTGGTCTTTGAGGTAATGGCCTCACGGAATTTGAATACGATCTGATCTTCGTCTTCGATGGGGAAATCAAAACTCAGCCGCTTATAAATGATCCCTTCCCTTTCCGCCCGCTGCGCCCATGCCTGCATCATATTGGGATAGTCTTGATAGCTACCGATCACCTCATCGCCACGCTGAAGATCCAACCCAAAAATCACCGTGTTCAATGCCTCTGTAGCATTCCGGTTTACGGCTATTTCGTCAGCCTCACATCCCGCCAAAAGCGCTAACTTATCACGCAGTGGTTCCCTGCCCTGATCTAATATCCGCCACATGTAGTACGATGGCGCTTGATTTGAGAGTAGATTGTAGCGTTCCACAGCTTGCTGCACCACCAAAGGAGAAGGGGACACCCCCCCGTTGTTCAAGTTCAGGACTGGGGAAGAACTCGCTGTGTAGGCGCGCTGAATATGACTCCAATAATCCTCATTTTCCGCAAGCTCCACCGGAGAGAGGCCTTGGCAAAAAGCATCCATATCGCGCCACTCTTCCGCATGTAATTGGTCAAACAGGTTTGTGGCAGAAAATGCTCCGGTGAGAGCAAGTGCTTTCTTAACAAACGATCGGCGGTTTTCGGAATTCTTCATCGTCCAATGATTAAATAGATAGTTAAAAACGTAGTAAATAACGTATAAAATTATGGACTTTGGGCTTATTGAGAAATAAAAGTAACCCAAAGCAGCCCTTTTTGCAAAAATTGATCCTCAAACTGTGGACAGAATACAACACCTGTCTGAGAATGGGATAAACGGAGTGATTGGTAGATAGACGGAACCAATCGGCACAGAAAAACAAGAAACCAACGCCGCATACTCCTCATCCCCTAAACCATTCTATGGCTTTTCTCCAAAATACCGCTTAAGTATGTATTCCGGCTGCCATTGATCGGGCTTTCTTACCAACGTATCCGGGTCATAGGCTGTGGGTTTGACTTTAGCTGCAGTCAACGGATGATTGTCCCCATAATCCTCCTGCCACACGGTCATGAGTTTCATCAGTCGATCCAAGGTGCCTGCATGCGTACCAGACGCTGCCAGATTATTCAATTCCAAAGGATCATTTTCCAAATCGAAAAGCTGGGTATAATCCCGCTCAGGATAGCGAATGAGCTTCCATCGCTCATCCCTCACCGCCCTGACGGTATGCCGATATGCCGTAAATAAAGAATTTCTAACCTGTTGCTGGGTACCCTGGATGACTGGAACCAAACTCTCTCCCTCTACCTGATCGGAGACAGGTACACCCGTCAATTCAGCGAGTGTGGGATAGATATCGTGTATGTAGGCGAATGCATCAAACGCCTGATTCACTGCCACTCCGGGCCCTTTGATAACCAAGGGTACCTTGGTAGAATGCTCGTAGAGGCTTTGCTTTCCTAGTAAGCCATGGCTACCGGCTGCTAGTCCATTATCTGCGGCATAGACGATGATGGTATTATCATATTGACCGTTATCTTTTAGCGTCTGTATTATTCTGCCTATCTGATTGTCTAGATGGGTGATCAATGCGTAATAGTCTGAGAGAATCATTTGGATGACCTCGGGACGCCTGGGCCACCCGGTAAGATTCTCATCCCTTACGGTCAATTGATCAAACTCAAATGGGTGATGGGGCATGTAATTACCCGGCAACGGCAACGTACCGTCCGGGTAGTAGTTGTAGTAAGATACCTCGGGCGAATAAGGGTCGTGGGGAGCAGTAAACGCTACATAACAAAAGAAAGGTTTGTCCGGCTGATTTTTTGAGTGATCAGTCAGAAAATCAATGGCCGTTTGAGCAAAAACATCCGTGGAGTATCCTTTCTTAATAGGATCTCCGAGCCTGCCGTCGGCTCCAAAATCTCTTAGATTGATGCCATAGTGATCTGCCATACCTCCTAGGTAGACGTTTTTCCCATAATGAAAACTGGCCTCAAAAGCTTCCTTTTCATTGTGCCACTTTCCGGTACCATAGGTAGTATACCCTGCCTCTGCAAAGGCCATGGGCATGGTGTGTACCCCAGCCAGTCGGTCATATACCCGGAAAAAATTCATCCCACTCATCAACATAGCCCTACTTGCCATACAAATCGCACCGTGATGTCCTCCCATAACATAGGCATTCGTAAAACGGCTGCCCTCTCGGGCCAATTGATCAATGTTTGGGGTACGGATGTACGGATTTCCTGAAATCCCTAAGCCATCCGCCCGTTGGTCATCGGCAAATAAGAAAAGTACATTTGGCTTTTGCACCGGCATATCGGGTGTACTAAGCAGACTTTGGGCCAAAGCCCAAAAAAGAAAAACAACGGATGCATGCATTGATCAATAATTCAATTGTGAAAATAGGAGCCGTAATAGATTGCCCATTGGCTATCTAAGGTAACTACCATTATCCTATCCACCAAAAGAGGTCAATAGATTTGTTTGAATTAGGTATGTTTTCATTATCCTGTAATGAAAATCTGCAAATAATCCATTTACTTTGCTCTTTGTCCAAAGGCTCTAAATACGACAGCCAAATTCAACACAAGCAAGCCACCCTGGCAACCAATTACATCCCATCATCAAGTTTAAAAAACCTTTTACATGCAAAAACTCACCCATACCCTATTGGTTCTCACACTTTTTTTGCAATTTTCCTGCAACCAGAAGGACCCTGACCAGCAATCGAAAAGACCAAATATAGTCTTTATCATGTCAGATGACCACGCCTATCAGGCCATATCCGCCTACGACAATAGACTGATTGAAACGCCAAATATTGACCGAATTGCTAAAATGGGCATCTTGTTTACGAATGCCTCCGTTACAAACTCAATCTGCGCACCATCTAGGGCAACCATACTAACGGGAAAGCATAGTCACATTAATGGAAAAGTAGACAACCATTTCCCTTTTGACACCACCAATGTCACCTTTCCGCAACTGCTGCATGAGGCCGGCTATCAAACGGCTATGTTTGGAAAGTTGCACTTTGGCAACAATCCAAAAGGCTTTGACCAATTTAAAATATTGCCTGGACAGGGCGCTTACTACAACCCCGACTTCATCACCAAAGAGGAAGGCACCGTGCGCGTGGAAGGTTATGTAACGGATATTATCACCGACATGACGCTGGATTGGTTGGAAAACGACCGAAAAGAAGACCAACCATTTTTGCTAATGTACCTGCATAAGGCGCCGCACCGGGAATGGCTTATGGCAGAACGACACGTTGAAGACTTTACACGTCGCACGTTTCCCGAGCCTCCCACCTTATTCGACGATTACGCTGGTCGGGGCAGGCCAGCTAGGGAAGCAGAAATGAATCTGCTTACCGACATGCATTGGGCGGGAGATTCAAAAATTTACCCCGAGGTCATGGACGAATTGGGGATCGAAGGGACTTCAAGCTGGGACAAGGAAGCCTTTGACCGGGAAGTGGGGCGAATGAATGAAACGCAGCGTGCCAAATGGGATGCCGCCTACCGCGTGATCAACGAAGAATTTAAAAAAGCCTACCCCTCCATGACACCGGAGGAACAAATGAAATGGCGCTACCAGCGGTATATGCAGGATTATTTGGGAACCATTCAATCGGTAGATGAAAATGTGGGAAGGGTGCTCGACTACTTAGATGAAAACGGTCTGATGGAAAACACCATCATCGTATACACCTCCGATCAGGGCTTTTACCTAGGCGAACACGGATGGTACGATAAACGATTTGTATACAATGAATCCTTCAAGACCCCGCTACTGATGGCTTGGCCTGGCAAAACTCCTCAAGGCATTCGCTCAGATGCCTTGGTACAAAACCTGGATTTTGCCCAAACCTTCTTGGAGGCGGCCCAACTGACTCCCCCGGCAGATATGCAGGGCCAAAGCCTAATGCCCTTTCTCACGGGAACGGGTGAGGATTGGCAGCGGGACGCCGTGTATTACCATTACTACGAATACCCCTCCATCCACATGGTAAAGCGCCACTATGCGATCATTACCAAAGAATATAAGTTGGTGCATTATTACTTCGACACCGATGAATGGGAACTGATCGACCGGAAAAACGACCCCCACGAATTAAAAAATGTATACGAAGATCCTGCCTATTCGGAGATTCGGAAAACACTGCACGAAAAACTCGATGCGCTAAGGGAAAAATACGGGGACAATTCGCAAATAAGCCAGCAATACATCGATGAATATTTGGACTTCTTGGAAGAACGCAGAGGGTATGCCGGAGCAAAAGACACTACCTTGGTAAACAAGATATTCCAGAACAGAAACAGAAATTGATGTTTATCAATTGGATGCACTACCTCGACCGACGGTGGTGCATCCAATAATAAATCACCGTAAAACCAAACTATCTACCAAGGAAGGTCATTGGCCTTACTCACACTTCCAACGCAAGTACCGCTTTTGGATCACTGCCGTATTTGTTTTCTCCAGAGTTACCTTCCGTCACCAACAATACCAACAGCCAAATCCCCCCTACCACGGGAATCAATGCGACCAAAAACATCCAGCCGCTCTTTCCGATATCATGTAGGCGCCTTACGACCACCGCCAATCCCGGTACAAAAACAGCTAATACATAAATAAAATAAAAGGCTCCATAAGGAAGTCCTTCAATCGTTAATCCCATCATATTGTCCAAAAAGATGGCGCAAAAAGCAAAAATCAAATTAAACAATGCAAACATCCAATATTCTTTTCTTCTTGCCCTTCCGCTGAAATCAGCGTACTGTCTTAATACTTTCAAATACCATTTCATAATTTATTCCATTTTATAGTTTAAAACTGATCTATTCAATAGATTACGAACTAACTTTTAATGCCTGAAAATAAAGTTTAATCCAAAATTATGGGCAAACGAACCCAAAAGGGCGCGACTGACCGCATTATTAACCGGTAGATACCGGCAAAATCTCCGTCGACATTTTAAAAATAGCATAATTACCTTAAAAATAAAATATCCATGTAAGAATTTTTTAAAAATTTATACACAACTAATTGCACTAATATCGAAATATTCATTTAAAATACGTTCCAAAAACGAATTCATATCGATCGACTACCGCGATTGTTCATGTCACTTGCAACGTAATCCGGACTTACTTATTATTTTTGTGTAGACTACCTGGTATTAGGAAGCAAACGAGGAACAACTAAAACAAAAAGCATACATCAGCCTAAACTCTCCACAAATCGCGGAGTCGGGCAGGCTTTTGGCTTCATTGTTAGCAAGGCATCTATTAAAAAATATCCCGATGCAAAAACTAGTCGTATTAACCGGGGCGGGGATTTCCGCCGAAAGCGGCATTGCCACCTTTAGAGACGCAAATGGCCTCTGGGAAGGACATAACGTAATGGAAGTAGCCTCTCCGGAAGGATGGAGAAAAAACAAAGAATTGGTTTTGGATTTTTACAATCAACGAAGAAAAGCTTGCCTGACAGCAAAGCCAAATGCCGCCCATCGGATACTAGCTGAACTCGAGGCAGACTTTGACGTCACCATCATCACCCAAAACGTAGACAATCTTCACGAAAAAGCCGGGTCGACCAAGATCATTCACCTTCATGGAGAACTTTTTAAATCCCAGAGCACACTCGATCCCAGACTGGTCTACCCTATTGAAGGCTGGGAGCTGAAAGTGGGCGATAAATGCGAAATGGGATCCCAATTGCGGCCGTTTATTGTATGGTTTGGAGAACAAGTTCCCATGATGGATGCCGCATTGGAGGCTACCCAGCAAGCAGACATTTTTGCGATAGTGGGAACCTCCCTATTGGTTTATCCCGCCGCCAGCCTAATCGACTACGCCTCGCCAAAGATTCCTAAGTATTTAATAGACCCGATGATTGCTCGAATAAGCTCCTTGCCCAATCTCATCAAACTGGAGGAAGCTGCCAGTACAGGTGTTGCTAGAATGGCATCGATGTTGAAGGATTTAAATTGATGGCCGAAATACAGCCATTAATCATCCATCGATACCAGCAAGTTAGTGGTTATTTTTACATGACCTTGCCAAAAAACGAACGGCCTTTCATACCTTTGAAAAGGGGCCTGCGGAAAATCGTTCTAACATTAAAATAAAATTTCTTCATTGACTACGCTAGACTTACAAACCGAGAAGCAATACACTTTGGCTGGAAAGGTTCTGCTGGCCAACCTCTTGAAACTAGCGGTGGCTGGCGCTTTTATTGGATTGATGCATACCCATGATTTACTGGTTGCGTTGATTTTGGCGTTGTATGCGGCTTTATCTATTGGAAAAAAATACGTATCGGGGGCGCAGGACCGTTTTGTTTACCTCACAGGCTTTTTAATCAGTGCGGTACTTGGCGTCCTCTGTGAATTATGGGGAATCCATTTTGAACATTGGCAATACCATGACCTGCCAGCAACGAGAGAATTCCCGTACTGGCTGCCATTCGCTTGGGGATTGGCATTTACCTACATCTACAAAATCGAAAAAGAGCTGATCGGATCCCTGCAACTAAATTCCCTGAATGGGAAAATCCTGCTGGCGCTTGTTGTCGCCATGGTCTTTCCGACTATCGGCGAAATGATCACGATCTATTTGGGCGTCTGGACCTACCAATGGCCCTATCAAATTATTGGCGTACCCCTACTCGCCATCTTTTTGCTGATGGTATTCCATACCGGCGTTAACTTTATCATGAGCGTCACGTGCAGGAGGATGGACTGGCATGACCCTGTTTTCAACCCATAGATCACCTCTGCCCCCTTGCCTTGAAATCAGTGTGTCCATCTATGTTTTTAGGCGTTCATCGAACCATTGTCTCCAACGTGGCCAAGTAAACCCACTTTTGATCTCTGGATTTTAGCCCCTTTTCCACCCGCTGTCGTATAGCATCGGACATTTCCATATCTTCGTACTCCATGGAATTGAAAAATTGCAGGTAATCTTTATACACATTCATGGTCAAATGCGTGGAACTCGCCTGACTCCCCGTAGGCAGGGCGGTTCGTAACAAGCACCAATGCTCCATAAGGTTTGCTGAAATCTTTCGCTGATGTATCGGTAAAAACACCTCCCGTTCCGCCATTTCATATTCTTCAAAATTCCCCTCAACGGCCTTCATTAGGTCAAACGAAGCCAATGTTCCAGGACTAAATTCAAACTGATCATTCGTCCTTGCGATCTCGATCATAAATGTCCGAATTGCCAAATCCCTATCATCAACCGCTCCCTTTAGCCGCTGAAGAAGCTGGCTTTCTTGAATTTGTGGAAAAGCACTTTGAGCGTACTCTATCATTACCTCCGGTTCCGTACCATTCATCATCTTAACGGGGTCACTATAATATGTGATCGTGGCAAACTGATACGCTTCCGTATCCGATCCTGTCTTCAGGGACCATAAGTCCCAACCTTCAATATCTCCCTTCTTTATAGCCTCCCCGTACACCTTGGCCAAAAAATCCCTGTACTCTAGGTAATCCAGGGTTTTGGAAGGATCTACTCGGATAAATTCGAAAACGAGATATCGCTTCTCTTGCGCATACATGGCATGACTCACACACAGCGCCAACATCCAAAAACTGATAAGCTTTTTCATGGTTTTTTGGGTTTAATTTCACAAACTTATTTTTACAAACAATTTAAACATTTTTTAAACCATTTGTATAATATTTTTGCCCAAATCAATGAAATCACATCGAAAGCCAATCGTACGCTCCAAAAAACTAGCGCTCAAGGTATCGCTTAAACCTGTTCATCACCCAAAGGTGTATTCTGGCCTGGGTATTTAAATACAGGAACCAAGGAATGCGTGGTACAAACTCGTGAATAGCTGAGAGAATATACTTCCCATCCATCACTTCCCTAAATTCCAACCAGCCATAATCCACCCTACCTACCAACCAACCACCACTGATATAGAATAGCTGACGCCTCTTATCACTTCGGTTACGCTCCAGGGTCAGCTGCAACATGGGAGCCGAATACCGCAACAAGTAAAAGGAGACGGTCCCATTTGATTCTTGGGTTGCGGTAATCAGGAACCTAAAAAAGGTAGGCAACCATATCTTGTATCGATTGGCTACCCAATAAGCGCTTTTATTTCGAACATTGGGGAGACGTTGTATGCTTCGCACGGTATTTGCTACTTGCTTGAGGGGAGCGAAAGTAGGAAGGACCGCATCTTCCCTATCTCCCAATGCAATTACAACGGCTTCTGAGTAGCTCTGGTATCCCCCTTTTTTTTCCTGAAAAGCCAGGTCCTCGGATACTGTCATGGTATGCTTTAAACTCTCAACCAAGGGAGAAACCAATTGAGCCGGGCTCTTGCCAAAATAGCCTACCCAGAGTTTGGAAAAACCCACTGAAAAAATCGGCACAGAGAAAATAAGCCGTCGCTTGTTCATAACAGAAGCAGTTTTAACTAGCATCTCCTTATAGGACATCACTTCGGGATTGCCTACTTCAATCGGCTTCCCAAAGTATTTGGGATTGTCGAGGCAATGGTCCATGATCTCCAATATGTCCTTCAGGGAAATTGGTTGTGTCAACGACTCTGTCCACTTCGGGCAAATCAAAACCGGCAGGCGGGAGACGAGATTTTTCATCATGTCAAAAGATGAGCCTCCAGGCCCCACAATAATACTGGCACGGATAGCGGTCAAGGCCGGGGATTGGGATGAGAGGGTTTCCTCTACTTCGGTTCGACTGCGAAGGTGCCTGGACCAAGATTCCGGTGGTGCATCCTTGGGCAAAATCCCCCCCAGATAAATGATCTGCCGTATCCCATTTGCCTCAGCAGCACGTACAAAATTATCTGCCAAGATCAAGTCGGTATCCTCAAAACTACCTTGGTTCAGCCGGGTGGATGCCGTCATGGAGTGCACCAGATAGATTGCAATATCCACCCCATCCAGCGCCTGCTGAGTGGAGGTAATAGAATACAGCTCTACCTGACGCCATTCTATCTGCGGGCAGGGATTGAAATCCACTTCCCTCCTACTGAGTCCAATGAGGTGATACTTATCCTTGAACTGATCCATAAACCACCTTCCAACATATCCGGTGGCCCCGGCAATCGCGACCCTAAGCTTCATAAGCTATTCGTTTGAAAACATACGTAACTCCCTACCGAACATGCCATCGACAGCCCGCCACCGGAACTCGCACTCCACTACAAGCTCTGCTGCTATACCAGCTTCTTGGAGAGGATGGCCTGTGCAGCAGCCCTGCCTGCCTGCATAGCTGCGTTGATAGACCCATAGAGCAGGTGATCTCCAGTAACAAAAAGGTGGTCATGAATTTGATAATGAACCAACGGTCTGCTATACCTAAGCCCATTGACTACCGGAAGGGCTTTGGCAATGTGAAAGGTTTTAATATGCTGAAAATGAGAGGCAGCTATACCCGACAAGGCCTCCAACTCTAAAGCTACCAATTGTTCCAATTGATCTAATTGCCCTACCTCTTTGACGATGGAGACGGAAAGCAGTGCCCTCCCATTCGATGCATAAGATTTACTTACATCCGTCATAAAGACGATGTTATTGATCAAAAAATGAACGTCTTGAACCAAACCTATGCTGGGCTTTGCAATAAACGATTGCTGCAACGAATAATATAACGTCGTCACCTTGCGATAACCGGAGTTATCTCTATCGTATCCTTCCACCAACCCATCAGGCCTAACCGTGAGAAGGATATCGTCTGCCGTGATGGTATCTCCCGAGGCCAAATGAATCACATTATGGGAGATTCGATCCACTTTGGTATTGAGTCTTAAAGCGGTGTTGGTGAGTCTAGAGGCCAGAAATTTGGGGATTTCGCCCATCCCCTTTGCAGGTATCGCCGCATGCCCTTCACTAAACATCTTGAAAACAAATTCAAACATCCGAGAGGAAGTCTCTAGTTTCTCTTCCAAAAAAATCCCCCTAAAAAATGGAATAAAGAAGTTATCCAGTATCCTATCCGAAAATCCTCGTTTTTTCAGGTAGTCCATCGTGGGCATTTCAGGGCTCTGAAAAATGGCTTCCACATGTTTTGCCTTCAATTCCTTGGTTAGCTGAAAAATCCGGAGCTTATCCAGAACTGAGCCCACCTTTGAGAAAACCATCGCCGGCAAACGCCAGGGATTTCTCAACGGATCGTACACAGAAAACGTGTCTCCAGGTTTAAAGATCACAGCACCAGGAAGGAAGGTCTTCAAATCCAACGTCTCATAATCCAGATAAGCCTTTGCTTCCGGATAAGCGGTCAGAAGCACTTGAAACCCGTGATCCAAGGCATACCCATCTTCATAATCGGTTTTAACACGGCCGCCCACTCGGTCTGACTCCTCCAAAATTACAGGAGACAACCCGGCTCTTTCCAGTTCCAAAGCAGCAACCAGGCCAGAAATGCCGGCACCGATGATGAATGTTTTTCGATCTGTCATATCAGATAGGTTTATTCCGAAATGTTTTTCCTGACTCGAAACTTGGGCGGCTTCGATTCCCCTTTTTCGGGCTCCTTGGGAGAATGGCGGACTTCAGAGGTATCCTGTGCAGCCGCTTCGGGGCTTTTCCGAGACGGAAAACGTTTGGGCTTTTTCATTGGATTACGGACTTCATCTGCCGGCGAATCAGCTTCAAGCTTCACATTAGGCGAAGACCTCTTTTTTTGATGCCCTCCCTTTTTGAAGTTACCCCCGCGCTTTCCCTGCGGTTGATTTTGATTACCATCCTTGTGACTGGAATGCGGGGCAACAGAAGGCCCTTCTCCCAACTCCTCTGGTAGTGGCAACTTGGTAATTTCCATTCCAATAAGTCTTTCGATATTCGCATACTTGTATCGATCCTTATCATTTACCAACGTGATGGCAGTGCCCTCCTTCTGAGCCCTTGCCGTTCTTCCTACGCGATGCACGTAATCTTCTGGATCATTAGGTGTGTCAAAATTGATTACCAATTCGATATCCTCCACGTCAATGCCTCTCGATAAAATATCCGTAGCTACTAGAATTTTCACTTTTTTACTCTTAAAAGCCGACATGATCTTTTCCCGCTCTGATTGGTCCAGATCGGCATGGAATGCCTCAACATCAAAGCTTTTCCGAAGCACTTTGAATAGGGACTTTACCTTATCTTTTGTAGAACAAAAAACAATGACTGCTTCATAGGGCTTTTGCCGGAGAATGTGCAAGATTAGCCCCTCCTTCTGGGTATCGTAAGCCAAATACACAAACTGGGCGACGCCTTTGGCTGTCTTGCCCAATGCAATGGAAATCTCCTGAGGGTCTACGAGGATCTGCTGGGAAAACTTCCGGATCTTCTGGGGCATAGTGGCCGAAAAAAGCAGTGTTTGCCGCTTCTTGGGCAGGTAGTTGACTATGGTAAGCAAATCTTCCGAAAAGCCCATGTCCATCATGCGATCCGCTTCGTCCAAAACCAAGTACCGAAGGCTGTCCATTTTGATCTTTCCGCCTTGAAGGAGAGCGATTAACCTGCCCGGGGTTGCCACCACAATCTCCGCTCCCATCTCGAGAGCCTTCTTCTGTTGTTCCCAAGTAGCACCGTCTCCTCCACCGTAAATTGGAATGGAACTAATTCCCAAAAAATAAGCCAGGCCTTGAATCTGCTGGTCAATCTGTATGGCGAGCTCCCGTGTAGGAGCTAGGATTAGAACGTTTACCCCAGAGGTCTGTCGAGATGCGATGTGATGCAGAATAGGCAGAATAAATGCTGCGGTCTTGCCGGTACCTGTCTGGGCGGTGGCTATTAGGTCCTTGCCGGATAATATCACCGGAATTGCCTGCTGTTGGATAGGGGTGGGGGTCTCAAAACCCATGGCGTCCAGCCCTTCCTGCAAAGCCTCTATCAGGCCAAAATCCTTGAATGTAACTTTATTTTCCATTTGGTAAGTAACTATTATACCCGACCACACAGCGCTTGCTGGTCGGACAATGTTTAGATGAATAACCCACAGGGTATACCGTTGTTTTCTTTCTGATATCCTTGTGGGGTGAGTAAAATGCACTAATCCTGCCGAAACACCGAAAAAAACAGGAAAAGCAACAGGTCTCCGTCCATCAAAATCTAGCCTAAAAGTAGGCTAATTTTATCGGTAATACAACCTTGGGTAATATTTATACCCAATAGGAAGAAAATGTCCGATCGGCATAGAGGATAGTAAAGCCGACGAAATCAAAAAATCTACCACCCCATTGGCAAATACCAAACGACCTAGGCCAGTCATCCCTTCATCCTAGATACGAAAAAACAACTTGCAGTGAATAGATAATATACAAATAAAACCAATCAGATTATTTTTCAACCCTTTTTACTCCAATATTTTGCATTTGTTGATTTTTATGGTTTAAATTTAAACCATCATAACAGCTTCTAAAAACCCAGAGTACACCTTTTCACTAGTGGCATTACCATATGCCAGATTTAACCACTAACACTTCCTTTCACCATGAGTCATCCACGCAGGGACTTTATCAAAAAATTATCCGTGGCTGCTATCGGTTCCGGAGTCCTGGGAACAAGCCTTTCAGTACAGGCTAGCAGTTACAAGAATTACCACATCCATTCCCGTTTAAAACTTCCCAAAGTAAAGGTATCTGAAGATCGTGTGATCAAAGAGACGGTCGGTTTACGCCCATTTCGCCTGAGTGGGCCACGTGTAGAAAGCCAGCAATTGGGCAACAAAACCATTGTGCACAACTATGGTCACGGTGGCAGTGGCTGGTCCCTCTCATGGGGTACCGCGATGATCGCCGCGGAATTGGTACAGCAAACCAAAGCCAAGCAAGTAGCCGTGATGGGCTGCGGGGTAGTAGGGCTAGCTACCGCGAGAACCCTTCAGCAAAAAGGGCATGAGGTGACCATTTTCACTAAAGACACCTACCCGAACATCACCTCTGCGATGGCTACTGGCACATGGTCACCAACTTCCAGACTGGTACACCCAAGCAAGGTGACGCCAGAATTTGCGGACATGTACCAAAAGGCCTGTACTCATTCCTATAAAACGTTCCAACGTTTACTAGGCCTCAATCACGTAGTGGATTGGATGGAAAATTACCGAATCCACTCTGGTGAAGAAAGACGCAGCGACTACGCTGACGAGCTACGCTCTAAGCTGGTTACTCCTGAAGTGGATTTTTACCCCAAAGCGGTACAACTTCCCAGAAAAGAAAATCCCTTCAAATACCCGACAGTAAGTAGAAGCCCTACGACGATTTTCAACATCCCCGCTTACCTAAAGATGTTGAGGGACGACTTTTTACTTGCGGGCGGCAAAATTGAAATCAAGACCTTTATGAAGCCCGAGGACGTGGATGCACTTCCGCATAAATGCGTTGTAAACTGCACAGGGCTGGGGGCACAGGAGATCTTTGGCGATGAAGAACTGATGCCAGTGTCTGGTCAGCTTTGCTTCCTGATACCCCAACCGGAACTTACCTACCGGGCAAACATGGGCGGGGTCTACTTCATTCCTCGTGAAGACGGAATCATGCTAGGAGGGAATGGTATCGACGGAAATTGGGATACTACCCCAGACCCGTTGGTGAAGGAAAAATACCTGAGTACGGTGGCTGAAATGATGAAAAATCTCAGAGCCTAATCATGCTGACAGTACTAGCAGCCCTTTTTCCACCCGGCTGACTAAATCCACTGGCAAATAAAGGTAGGTTGTCTATGCAAGGAACCATGTGCCCTGCGTGCTGTAGGCAGGGAATCTCCTTTATTCTTCCCGACAGGCATTCGCCTCTTTAGAATCAATGACGAAGATATGAAAACAATCATCAGTAGGTTGATTTGTGGTTTAATCTTACTGATCGCCTCCTCCCACTTGGGAGGAGGTTTTAGTAATCTTTTGGCCCAAAACGCCCAAACAATCAGCTCCTTTACGGAAGGAATGGAGAAAATGCCCGGATTTATCACCATGTATTGGGACAGTAATAAGGGCAAACTTTGGATGGAGGTATCGGAACTGGAAAAAGAAATCCTTTATTATCCCTCCTTGTCCGCTGGATTGGGCTCCAATGATATAGGACTGGATAGAGGGCGCATTCTTCCCTCCCAGATCGTCAAATTTGAGCGGTCGGGCAACAAGCTTTTACTGACAGCATCAAACTACGCATACAGAGCAATTTCGGACAGCCAAATGGAAAAAATGGCCGTTGAGGAATCCTTTGCCAAATCCGTTCATTGGGGTTTTGAGGTTTCGGCTGAGGAAGCAGGTAAAGTTCTGGTAGACGGCACCACCTTTTTTCTTCAGGATGCCGTAGGGGCCGCATCAGCCATCAGCAGAGCCCGGCAGGGCAGTTATCGGTTAGATGCCTCCCGCAGTGCCATCTACCTACCACGAACGAAAAGCTTTCCCAAAAACACCGAAATAGAAGCTACCATCACGCTTACGGGGGATCAAGCCGGCCCCTACCTGCGCGAGGTGACACCCTCTACCAATGCGGTGACCTTACGAATGCACCACTCCTTTGTGGAGCTGCCAGACGACAAGTACGTACCCCGCCTATTTGACCCCCGTGCAGGAATTAATCCAGTGACTTTTTTCGACTACGCTACCCCGGTAGATGAGTCAATCACCAAACGCTACATTCGCAGACACCGCCTGGAGAAAAAAGACCCCGCTGCGGCGGTCAGTGAAGTGGTAGAACCCATCGTATACTACATAGACCCAGGAACGCCTGAACCCATACGAACGGCCCTGATCGAAGGCACCATGTGGTGGGCAGAGGCATTCGAGGAAGCCGGTTTTAAAAATGCATTTGAAGTCAAATTATTGCCCGAAGATGCGGACCCGATGGATATTCGTTACCACTTGGTCCAGTGGGTACATCGATCCAGCCGTGGATGGTCTTATGGCGGAGGTGTCACCGACCCCCGAACTGGCGAAATCATCAAGGGGAAAGTGACTCTCGGCTCTCTAAGGGTAAGGCAAGACTACATGTTGGCCCAAGGGCTTCTAGGTGATTTTGATGAAAGCTCCGACCATCCCGCAATGATGGAAATGTCACTGGCAAGGATGCGGCAACTGGCCGCCCACGAAGTCGGACATACGCTGGGTTTACCCCATAATTACATCGCCAGCACCATTGGAAGGGCATCTGTGATGGATTACCCACATCCTACCGTAAAACTAACTCCAGACAACCGAATCGATATTTCCGACGCCTATCCGGAGGGCATTGGAGACTGGGATAAAGTGGCTATCAAAATTGCATACGCCACATTCCCTGCCGGGTCGGATGAAGCCACGGAAATAGATAAATTGGTAAAAGAATATCAGGCCAAGGGAATGAAATTTCTTTCCGACCAAGATGCCCGTCCACCGGGAAGCGCACACCCACAAAACCACTTATGGGACAATGGTTCCAACGCTGTGGATGAATTGGGCCATACGCTGAAAGTCCGACAGGTTGTATTGGATAATTTCTCCGAGAGCAAAATCCCGGTCGGCACTCCCATGGCGAATTTAGAGGAGGTATTGGTACCCATGTACCTATTTCACCGGTATCAGGTAGAAGCGGCAGCCAAGGTGATTGCGGGCCTTTCCTACACCTATATGCTTCGGGGAGAATCAGGCGTCCCTATCGAGTCAGTATCCGCATCAGAGCAATACCGTGCATTGAAATCCCTTTTGAACACCCTGAAACCGGAGGTATTGGCTCTCCCAAAAAACGTCATTTCCTTGATCCCTCCCCGCCCCTACGGATTTCCGGCAAATGCGCGGGAAGTTTTTGGCAGAAACACCGGACTGGTATTCGATATCCTGTCACCGGCGGAAATCGCCGCGAACCACACCCTGACACTGCTACTCCATCCAGAACGGGCTTCTCGCCTGATAAACCAGCACGCCCTGGACAGCCGTCTTCCCGGTCTGCACCACGTGATTGACCAATTAATTACCCACACGTGGAAAAGCCCTGTAAAAAGCGGTTATGAGGGTGAAATACAACGGGTAGTTTCCAAGCTAACATTACAGCACTTACTCATGCTTTCTATGAACTCGACAGCTTCCTCCCAAGCAAGAGCGCTCGCTATGCTAAAAGTAGGGGAAATCAAGGATTGGATTAGCTCCCAGAGCACTTCCAATATCCATCAAATGGCACATAATCAATATTGCTTGGCCATACTCGATGGGTTCCTCTCCAATCCAGAGGATAAAATCTCCATTTTATCACCTATGTCCGCACCTGCAGGGGCACCCATCGGAGACAGTGGCCAAAGTTGGCTGGAGCCTATCTGTAGCCATGATCACGCTATGGAAAGCCTCTGAAGACTTCACTGCTTTTTCTATGATAACTAGGGATTTTTTCAGCTACCTTTAATAAGTTGGAAGTAAAAAAGAGGGGGTATGTTGCCTCCTCCTTTTTCTTATTTAAACTTAATCCAAACAAACCAAACATTATTTTATTTTTTTAATTATACCAATTCTAAATACCAAAAAATAGGAACATGGCTGGAACTTTATCCCGAAAATTCGGTTTATTTGAGTGTCCAACAAAATAAAATCATTTTAACATTCCTAACCCCGGACGACAATGTATATGAAGACAGCAGAAAAAGAAATCGTTACGCTAAAGCGTTCCTTACTGGTAGATACTGAAAAGAAACTAAACAAACAGGTAGAGATGGAGGGGAGATCCTCTGCCTATTATCTATCTATGGCCTCTTGGTGTGAGATGATGGGATTCACCAACTCCGCCAAATTCCTTTACGACCACGCCGATGAGGAGCGTCAGCACATGTTGAAACTATTTAAGTACATCAACGATGCTGGTGGGCATGCCATCCAACCGGAAATTACCGGTATCCGGCACAACTTCAATTCGCTGCGTGAGATTTTCGAATTGATTTTAGAGCATGAGATTGAAGTAACCAAATCCATCAACACCATCGTGGACCACTGCTTTTCTGTGAAAGACTTTGCCACTTTTAGCTTTATGCAATGGTATGTGACCGAGCAGCGGGAAGAAGAAACCGTAGCTAGACGGGCGTTGGAGCTCTTCGATATCATCGGAGAAGAAGGCATCGGTCTATGGACCATCGACCAAGAGTTGGGCAAGCTACATGCGGCAATCGAGGAATAATTTCAAAGTAGCGATACCTTAAAAAAACCGGTCATCCAATCGAGCTGACCGGTTTTTTTTTCTTCTGCTTCTGTCTAGTCACCGGATTCAAGCGGGATTTTCGGTGTGATAAACACCAATATCGGATTATCCTCCCTGCCTACTGTTCCCAACCCCGGAATATCTACTTGGCTTTCTTTCATGGCATAAGCCGGAGAAACCACCTCTACGAGATCTCCATTGAAATATACCGGATGGTTGATGCCGTTAGAGTAGGAGCATATGTAAAGCGTTTCCGGAAATGACGTAAGGTCATTTATGAAATTCCGTGTATGAACCACCATAGCGTTGCTGTTGAATTTGAGAAATTGGTGAACATGGAAGTGCCCGCCACTGTCCTTGTAATTATAAGTTATTGCCAGAAATTTTTCATTGTAAAAATTCAAAACTGGAAAAGAGGCCAATCCCCTACCCTCCTCTTTGCTATACAAAAACTCCATTTGCTCGCGGGTACTTTTTAATCCCAAAGACGGATCTAATCCCTTTTCGCCAAAATCCACCGTTAGAAACGAAGAAACACCCCCCTCAGACAGGTGGTAAAAACAGTTATCAAACATCCTTGAAAAAAACAGGTCCCCTTTGTCGTTTATAGAAAAGCTTTCCGAATTGGCAGTGTAATAAGAACCCTCGGTTTCGATTCGCTTTTCGAAAAATAAAGTGGGCTTCATACTCTCCCCGTCCACCACGATTAAATCTGCATTCGTATACTGATCGTTGATTTCGTTATCCAGCTGCTGCGCAGAAAAATAATACCACCTTCCGCTTTGGTCTTTCCTCAAGGAGTTAGCTTGGGGGAGAAAAACCGAAATTTCCTCCAATAACTCAAAGTCCAAATTGGAGAACCGAAGAATCCTCGATCGGCCGCTGCGAAACTCAAACACGTCAATGAACGACTCATCCTCATCCACCAATACATGCTGCATGTTTTGATACTCTCCTGGACCCTCTCCCAATCGGGTTAATTTACCGATATATTTCCCTTGATGATCAAACACAAAAACGGCTTTGAGAATCCGATCCACTGCATAGAGGTAGTTTTTCCGGATGATGATCTCCTGCACATTTACCAGCATACTTTCCGGATGATTTTCTAAGGGAACATACCGGATCTCCTTCGCCAGCTCAGAGAGGGGTAGGTTTTCTAAGGCAGCCTCAGGATCCAACACCAATATATCTTCCAATACATCCAGCTTCTGACTGCACGAGACCGCCGCAACCACAAAAAACACGACGCCCAACAATTTTGTATACTCTTTCAACGTCATCATAGCTATCTTGGAATACATTGGCAAAGTATGTATCTTCGTTTTAACTAACATAACGCATGCAGCTTTTTTTTCAAAAAGACATCAAAGGAGACAAACTCATCCTAGACCCGGACGAATCCAAACACCTGGCCAGGGTACTTAGAAAGCCCATAGGAGACCTGGTATATTTCACCAATGGCAAAGGCTCCCTGTTCACTTGCAAGATTACAGACAACCACCCTAAAAAGGCCGTGCTGCAAATTGTGGAAGAGGAGTTTGTACCCCAAGAAAAACACTATATCCATCTGGCGATCGCACCCACGAAAAGCCCTGACCGCATGGAATGGATGATGGAAAAAATCACCGAAATCGGTGTAAACGAAGTCACTTTCATCCGTTCGGAAAATTCGGAAAAAGATCAAATCAACTACGAACGTATCTACAAAAAAACCGTGAACGCCTGCAAGCAGAGTTTTCAAACCTGGCTACCCGAAGTAAACCAAGTGCGAACCTTTGGCGAGTTTATCCACGAAAAAAACTGGACGACCTTCCAACGGTTTATCTGCTTTGTAGACGAAAATATCCCCTTGCACCTTGTACAGCAGGCCAAACCCGCTCAATCCTACCTGGTATTGGTAGGTCCGGAAGGGGATTTTGCTCCCCGAGAAATTCAAGAAGCTGTAGACCAAGGTTTTGCCCCCTGCTCACTTGGTAAAAGCCGACTGAGAACCGAAACGGCCGGTCTTGCGGTGGTTCACAGTCTGCAACTGGTAAATACCCTTTTCCAAAAAGACGACTCCGCCGCCACACTGTAGCCACCTCACAGAAATGATCAACCATGTCACACCCTTGTCTTGACGATTGCATGAAACGAATTCGAGTTCACCTTTTAGCCCTCTTGGTATGTCTTTCGGCCTTTTCCCATGCCCAAGAAACGGACATTTTACAACAATTGGAAGAAATCGCCGTCATAGACCAAAAGGTCATGATGCCCATGCGGGACGGCGCACGTCTGGCCACGGACATTTATCGCCCGAAAACAGACAAGCCGGTTCCCATTATCTTTTCCAGAACGCCCTACAATTTCAACACGTACCGAGATGGAGAATTGGCAACCAGAACCTTGGAAACAGCCTATCAGGCAGTCAAGCGTGGCTATGCCTACGTGGTACAAAACGAGCGGGGCAGGTTCTTTTCAGAGGGAGAATGGGACATCCTAGGTACCCCGTTGACGGATGGGTACGATGCATTCACTTGGATGACAGAACAGTCTTGGAGCAATGGTAAAATAGGCACCCTAGGTTGCTCCTCCACCGCCGAGTGGCAAATGGCAGTAGCTGCATTGGACCACCCCTCTCACGCCGCAATGATCCCTCAGGGATATGGGGCCGGAGTAGGGCGCATAGGAGATTACTACGAGCAGGGCAACTGGTACCGGGGCGGTGCCACGCAGATGTTATTCATCGCTTGGCTATACAGCACCCAACACGACCCCATGGCACCCAAACTGCCTAAGGGCATCGATCAGGACGACTTGCTGCGATTGCAGCGTTTTTACGATATGGCTCCTAGATACCCCCGGGTAGACTGGTCAGAAGGCCTTGCACACCTGCCTGTGCAAGATATTATTAAAAACGCTCAGGGACCCAAAGGAATCTTTGAGGAAATGATCACCCGAAAACCCAACGATCCCAAATGGTACGAGGGCGGTCTTTATCATGACAATATGGACTTTGGGGTGCCTAGTTTTTGGTTTGTATCGTGGTATGACGTAGCCAGCAGCCCCAACTTGGCACTTTTCAACCATGTACGTGAAAATGCCTCAGACCCGCAAATTCGAGACAATCAATACCTGGTCATTGCTCCTACCTTACATTGCGCATTTACACGGGCCACAGAAAATACAATTGTCGGTGAACGAAGCATAGGCGATGCCCGGCTCGATTACGATGCGCTGGTTTACGGGTGGTTTGACTATTGGCTGAAGGAAGAGAAAAACGGCATTACGGAAACACTTCCCCGGGTAAAATATTTCACCATGGGCTCCAACAAGTGGCAGGAATCAGAAACCTGGCCTCCGGCAAATGCTGAAATGACGACATTTTACCTGGACAGCAAAGGAAACGCAAACACCCGGAACGGAGACGGGCTGCTGACCCCAAAAAGGCCCAATAAAGACAACCCCGACAGCTATACCTATGACCCGATGAATCCGGTCACTTCGTATGGCGGAAACGTTTGCTGTACCGGCACTGCCATTCAAGGTGGTGCTTTTGACCAGCAAGATATGGAGCTGCGGGAGGATATACTCGTGTACACCTCAGAACCGCTAGAGGAGGGTGTAGAAATCAGTGGTTTCATAGAGTCCACATTATACCTGTCTTCAGATGTAAAAGATACCGACGTAACGATCAAGCTCATCGACGTATATCCCGACGGTCGGGCTTATAATCTAGATGAAACCATTCAGCGGGTCCGCTATAGGGAAGGGTATGAAAAAGAAGTCTTTATGGAAGGAGGTAATGTCTATGAGGTAAATCTGACGCCTATGTCCACTAGCAATTACTTCAAAAAAGGCCATCGGATACGGATTGAAGTATCCAGTTCCAATTTTCCACGCTTTGACCGCAACCTCAATACAGGTGGAAATAATTACGACGAAACAGAAGGGATTGTAGCCAACAACAAAATCCATCATTCCCGCCGCTATCCGAGCAGTATCCGAATTCCAATCATCAAATAACCAAAAAGCCCGTTTCCGGCCATGCTAGAGACGGGCGCTTTCTTTGGTTAGCGACTGCAAACAAAAAAACACCTTAACCACCAAACCACTTGAATCATGAACTTGAAGACCACCTATTCTACGATTGGGCAAAGTCCAGGTTTTTTTGTGAAAATCGGATTTCGGCTAACATCCAATGCCGGGGCACTCACACTAAGAAACCTCTTATGGCTATTTTTGATCGGCTTACCGGTCTTTACCAAGGCTCAAACAGAAAAACAGCGTTGGCGTCAACATGGGAAGCAAACGGAAATCATCCGAGACCAATGGGGTATTCCCCATGTCTTCGGAAAGACCGATGCCGATGCGGTATTTGGAATGATCTACGCACAATGCGAGGACGACTTCAACCGGGTAGAAATGAATTATATCACTGCCATGGGACGTACCGCAGAAGTGCTGGGCAAAGAGCAGATCTATACCGATCTTCGCATGAAGTTGTACATCGATCCGGATACCCTACGTCAGGAGTATGCAAACAGTCCCCCCTGGCTTAAATCCCTCATGAACGCTTGGGCCGATGGAATCAACTGCTATCTGGCCGAGCACCCAAAAGTAAAACCCAAACTGTTAACCCGATTTGAACCTTGGATGGCCTTGGCATTCAGTGAAGGCAGCATCGGAGGAGATATCGAACGCATTTCCCCTGCTGGATTAAAGGCATTTTACGGAAACCGTTTTCAAAGCTATCTACCTGAACCCGAATGGGAACTGGAAGAAAACCCCAGCGGATCCAACGGCTTCGCCATTGCCCCAGAGCTAACCCAAAATGGCAGCGCACTATTGTTTATCAATCCCCATACATCGTTCTACTTCCGACCCGAGGTTCATATGCAAAGCGAGGAAGGCCTAAACGCTTACGGTGCGGTTACCTGGGGACAGTTTTTTATTTACCAGGGATTCAATTCCTTTAACGGATGGATGCACACCTCTTCCCGTACCGACGTAATCGACCACTACGCCCTGACAGTGAGAGAAGTTGAGGGCAATTACCAGTACAAACACGGTTCCCAATGGCTGCCCCTCCGGGAAAAAAAGATATCCCTTGCCTATGCCGATGGAAACACCACAGGCTCAGAAACCGTAACCGCCTATTACAGCCACCACGGACCGGTCATCCGCTCGGAGGGTGACAAGTGGGTCGCCATTCAACTGATGGTGGAAAGGGAAAAAGCCCTGACTCAATCCTACCTAAGGACAAAAACGAAAAATCACGAAGAATTTCAGGAGGTGATGCACCTTCGAACCAACTCCTCCAACAACACCGTATATGCCGATAAGGACGGAAATATTGCGTATTACCACGGAAATTTTGTGCCGATACGCAACCCTTCTTATAATTGGGCAGGTGTGGTGGACGGTAGCGATCCTGATACGGACTGGAAAGGGCTTCATGCCATCGATGAACTGGTCTACGTATTCAACCCGGAAAACGGATGGATTCAAAACTGCAATTCCACACCCTTTACCGCCGCCGGCCCAAACAGCCCCACAAGGGGCAATTACCCCAACTACATGGCTCCGGATGCGGAGAATGCCCGGGGGCTAAATGCCGTCAGACTTTTAAGTCATCAACGTGGATTTACACTTAACAGTCTTATTACGTTGGGATACGACTCCTACCTCATCGCCTTCGAGCCGCTTATTCCTTCACTAAAACGGGCCTATGAGCGATTGGACGACGAAGCCCCGCTACGAGCAATCCTGGCTGAACCCGTTGACCGTTTGTCGGCATGGGATATGCGCTTTGGATTGGCATCTGTCCCCATGTCATTGGCCCATTATTGGGGTACTGCCCTCCTTAATAAGGCCAGAGAGCTGGAAAGGCCAGAGGAGCTGTATTTGTTTGATTTTCTGACCGAATACACCTCAGATGCCATGAAGCTAGAGGCCTTAGAGGAAGCAGTGGAAAAACTTACCGAAGATTTCGGAACCTGGCAGACTCCCTGGGGAGAAATTAACCGCTTCCAGCGGCTGACCGGCGATATTGTACATCCATTCTATGACCAAAAGCCCAGCATACCGGTACCCTATGCTCCCGCAACTTGGGGATCCTTAGCCTCTTATGTGGGACGCAGTCCAATCGCCACGAAAAAAATATACGGTACCGTAGGCAACAGCTTTGTCGCCGCCGTGGAATTTGGAGAAAAGGTAAGGGCAAAAAGCCTCTTGGCCGGAGGCCAAAGTGGCGATCCCGCTTCACCCCATTTCTTCGATCAGGCGGAAATTTATGCCCAGGGAGAATTCAAAGAGGTTAACTTCTACCGAGATGATATCCTCAAACATGCCTCAAAAACCTACCGTCCCGGATTGGGAAGATAGAAGATAATCCGCAAGCTTCGATCTATCGATGGGCTTTCTTATTCGATGCAGAAAATGCCAACTACCGCGATTATTTGCATCCTTATCAGCCCGGTTGATCGAGATTACTTTGCTAAGGGTAGTTACTTTGCAAACCAACGTGTAGGAATGCCGAAGCCTAGGAAAACGGTACTATAAGACGCACTGCTTCGGAAGTCAACCGTTAGATCCTGGCCGGAAAAAAATTCCACGCCTCCATCAAGTTGCTGGAATCCCTGATGATGGCGTACACCGAATAGTACATAATTGTTCCCGATAATCCGACGAACGCCAAGCTCCAACCGACCACTAAGACTGGTTCTCATCGTTGGAGTTTGACGTGGATTACTGGACCCAAAAAACCCGGGAGTTTCCCTGTTTAGGCCAAAACCAACGGAAGGCTGAAAATAGACACCTGTTTTCCCACCTTTCAGGAGGTAACGAATACCCAGCGCATAATTTCCAAAATTATTGGAATACCTTCCGTCTCGGGTTTCGATTATCATTCCATCGGTCTGTATGACCCGCTGTCCCACCGGTCTATTGAAATATTCTCCCTCTACGAATAACTGTAGATGAGAGGATATCCGATTCAAGACACGTAATCCTACGTGATATCCCGTAGTTTCAAAAAATCGGATTTCCTCTGTGGGACTTTTCCCCTCACCATCCACATAGCCTATAGCAGGGCCAGCATATACTTCAATCGATAGTTTTTCCTGCGCATACATTTTCGGTGTGAAAAGAAAAATAAATACGGAGATAAATAATAGTGGCTTCATATAAATCGGTAATAAAATATGCTGAACAAAACTAAATTCAGAAACTCATTGATCAAAATATTATCATATTATTTAGCTTTTTTTTACATATTTTAACAAGGCCAGTTATGAATAAGAGGAAATTGAAAAAATAAGGGTGGATATAGACTGTAAAAACACCAACTCGAGGTCAAACGATAAAAAAAAAGCCTAAGGAATTAGAAAATCTTTCATTCCTTAGGCCTTGTATTGAAACGGTATCAATGTAAACCAATAGCCAGGATTTTGCGGCAGAAGATTGGGAAATACGACACAATTAATGCCTAATTCAGCGAGCTGCCGGTACACGCTGATAATGGCAGCCTCTGCATCAGAAGGCCGCACAAACAACTGCTCATTGGATACAGCGTCCAATGGTTCCTGGTCTATCACATTACAGCTTATTCCGACCCCCAGGGAAAGGATAAGAAAATATACTGTCATCAGAGATCAAATATGACCGGAATAAATTGATCTAAGAATATCACAAAAACCAAAGACAGGAAGCCTTTTGGAGCTTTCCCTTCTTTTCTGGCTTGTTGTTTCCACCAAGAAATAACAATATGAAGTAAGGTAAGCAAATTTTATACCGCGCTGACTATTAATGGCAGTCTTAGGGAGGTCTGTAAAAACATAGGCCTTATTATCCTAAAACTTATTCCACTGGTAATAGGACAGTTGCCTGTCCGAAGCACACTCTCCGATGCCAATTGTAGACGTGACCATAGGATTTTTCCACCATGTTGGTGGTAGCAACAAAAAACCTGAGCGCTTGTGTCAGTATGGAAAAATTTCTGCTTTTTTAAGAGGCATATTTTAAAACTATATTTAAAAAGAACCTTCAAAGGGTGCAAACTGAGCTTTTCCTTTCCGGATCGGGGGTACTTTTTGAACTTCGAAAAGAAAGCTCTTAGGAAATGAACCCAAGGCTTTTTTCAATTTTCGTAATTTACTCGGGCGACGGCAATTTCATCCCAAAGCAAATTACCCCTCCAGTCACTTCGCCTGCCTGCAAAATTCCCAGACTAACCTTTCTAAACCTATGGTTATCAAATCGTTTGGTGTACAACCGGTTGATCAAAAGGTAGATTGGGTTTGGAGGGAGTAATTATGGACTCGTTTCAAAACCACTGAAATCCGTCATGCTGCTAAAAAAGCCTAAAAACTTGTCTATTTTAAGCGACTTATCCAACCTTTCGCCCTAATTTTGGGTTTTAATCACCATGAAGAACGATCCAATGGGCTTCTACTCCCGCTACAATATATTTTTACTACCCATCCTGCTATTGATACTAACATCGGCGTGTGGACGGGTACAAGACGCAGGCTCTATTGACTTGGACGCTTGGAAAAATGACCGCATGGGCTGCAAGGGACTTCGCTTGCAACATGTAGACGAGCTGCGGGAAATCAAAAACACTTTTTTGGCGGCAACTAACCAAGAGCTTCTGAAGACCTTCGGGAGACCAGACCGAGTAGAACTCGCCGATAGGAGTCAGAGTTTCTTTATTTATTTTCTGGAGCCTGCTGAGGAATGTGGAGAAGGCACAAAAAAAGAACCCCTGAAGGTTCTTTTCCGAATGAATGCCATCAATAAGGTCAGCGAGGTGACCGTTACTACGCTCAATCCATAAAACACAGTGCTGCTGCACCTAGTACGCCTGCATTGTTTTCTAGCGTGGCCCGCTTCATGATGAAGTTATCCAAATAGTAGGGAGTTAAATACTTTTCCACGGTTTCCTTCAAGGTTGGGAGGATATGCGGCAAACCCGCGGATATACCTCCACCGAAATACACTTCGGTGACGTCCAATATACGGACCGTGGATACGATAGCTTCTCCCAAAATCTCACCTACTTCCTGAAAAACGGCCAGCGAAACTGCATTGCCCTCATTGGCAGTACGTACGAGCAAGTGCATGCCCAATTCCTCCTTGCTCAGATCGCCTACCTGATCGGGCATCTCCTTCATCTTTTTCATGATGATTTTCAGAATGCCCTTCCTCCCAATGAGTACCTCCAAGCGATTGTTGTCCCGGGAGAGCATATGTCCCATTTCCATCGCATTTCCTCGCACTCCTTTAAAGACTTCCCCATCCATGATGAGCGCGCTGCCTATGCCTGTTCCCAAGGTGATGAACAGGTAATTTCCAGATGTTTTCTCACTACCAAAGTGGTACTCACCCACCGCAGCCGCACTGGCATCATTTTCCAGATGAAAAACAATGGAGGGATAGCGCTCCTTCAGAGCGTATCCTAAGCCAAATCCGTTCAATTCTCCGATCGCAGGGATCTCCAAGGTAGTGTTCCGGTCTTTGCTGACCAAACCGGGTAGGCCAATTCCCACATGATCTACCTGCGGGTATTTTGCCAGGTATTTTCCGACGACATCCACAAAGGCCACGTTAAAACCTTTGGGATCCTCCCGAAGCAGGTTGGTATCCTCTTTATGAAATTCGACAATCTCACCATTGGTTTTAACCAACCCGATCTTTACGTAGGTACCGCCTACGTCGATTCCCAAAAAGTACTTAGATTGTGTATCTGTCATGTCTCGATTGCTATGTTTAATTTGCTAAAATACTAAACAGATGGAATCATTTTGCACAATTGCCCAATTAATCTTCCCGGACCAACACGATTCCGTTTTCTTGAATCAAAATGCGATTTTGTTTGTAGAGTTGTCCGATAGACTGCTTAAAATGCTTTTTGCTCATTCCCAGCTCAGCGCGGATGTCTTCCGGGTTTGATTTGTCGTGCAGGGAAAGAAACCCCGTCTTCTCCAGTGCCTGTAAGACCCGTTCGCAGCCCTCGTCATACTTTTGCCTCCCAATAGGGGTCAACTGCAAGTCCAACTTCCCATCTTCCCGCACCTTCTTGATAAACGCCCTCACCTCTTCACCGATTGCCAACGGCGCAAAAACCTCGTTTCGGTAAAACAGCCCCTCAAAATTTCCCTCAATTAATGCCTTGAACCCCAGTTCGGTTTCCTCAAACACCAGCGCCTTCACTTCCTGCCCCTGCTCATACCCTCGGGTATCCTCAATCAAAAAATCCCGGTATTTGGACACTCCTATTAGCCTGTTTGTTCGATAATCCCTGCATACGCGAACCAAGTACTTCTTTCCTTTGGTCATGGGCGTAAGCATTTCGGAATTGGGCACAAACAGATCTTTCAGCAGGCCCCAATCCATAAACGCTCCGAATTTGGTCACTTCCTTCGCCTCCATGAAGGCAAACTCATCTAGCAATGCCGTGGGTCGCTCTTTGACTGCCACGGGCCTGTCTTCACTGTCTGTATAAATAAAAACCTCTTGGTCGTCCCCTTCCCGTTCGTCTCCCTGAAGGTATCCCTTGGGTAACAAGACTTCTCCCCCATCGCTCAGGGTGAGATAGGCACCATTATCCGTGAATCGGGCAATGGGAAGTGTGGACAGGATTCCTAATTCTTCCATTAATTTCTATATAAACTATGTGAGGCGTAAAAGTACGAAAAAAATGGCGCTCGCTTCCTTTGCCCCAAAATTTCAGCTTCCCTCCAAAATCCCTGTAATAACGATTGCATTCGTTAATGGTAAAAACTTGAAAAATGTCATTTAATTCAACAAACACCTGTATTTTTTGACGATTTTATCCTTAATTGCACTTGCTAAAAGAAATCTTACCCACGCTGCATGGAAAATTTTATATACGGACTAAACGATATTGTCTGGAGTAATGCGTTGATTGTTTTGTGTTTGGGCGCAGGAATTTATTTTTCAATCGTGACCCGCTTTTTGCAACTTACTTATTTCAAGGAAATGGTGCGGCTATTGTTTGGTGGTAAATCATCCGAACGGGGCGTGAGTTCATTTCAAGCCTTTGCCATAGCCATATCCGGCAGGGTAGGCACCGGCAACATCGCCGGAGTAGCTACCGCGATCGCCATGGGGGGGCCGGGTGCCGTCTTTTGGATGTGGATGATTGCCTTTCTCGGTTCAGCATCTGCTTTTATCGAAGCCACTCTGGGGCAGATTTTTAAGGAAATCAAAGGCGGCCAATACCGGGGTGGCCCCGCATTTTATATCGAAAAAGGACTGGGCATCAAGTGGTATGCCATGCTCTTTGCCTTCGCCACTATCCTTAGCACCGCATTTTTTCTGCCAGGCGTACAAAGCAACAGCATTGCGCTAAGCGTAGAAAATGCCTTTCAGGTGCCCGTAGAAATTACCGGGGTGGTTATCTGTCTGTTTTTGGGACTGGTGATTTTCGGCGGAGTGAAGCGCATCGGAAAGGTAGCCCAATTTGTCGTCCCGTTTATGGCGGCGGCCTACATCCTCATGGCGGTTATCATCATGGTGATTAATATTAAGGAGATTCCCGGAACGATCCTACTGATTATCCGCTCGGCGTTTAACTTGGAAGCGACCTTCTCTGGTATCTTTGGCATGGCCCTGGCTTGGGGGATTAAGCGGGGTATCTACAGCAACGAGGCGGGACAGGGCACCGCCCCGCATGCAGCTGCCGCGGCCGAGGTTTCCCATCCTGTAAAGCAGGGATTGGTTCAGGCATTTTCCGTCTATGTGGATACCCTTTTTATTTGTACAGCCACTGCCTTTATGATTTTATTTACGGGAAATTACAATGTTATGGATCCTGACGGAGGGTACTTAGTTGAAAACCTCCCTGGGGTATCCATCGGTCCGGAATTTACCCAATACGCCATCAGCGAACATTTCCCTACGATTGGATCGGGCTTTGTGGCCCTTTCGCTGGTTTTCTTCGCTTTTACGACCATCATGGCTTATTATTATATCGCTGAAACCAACCTAAGCTACTTACAAAAGGACGGAAAAAGGCGCTGGCCGGTGATGGTCCTAAGAGTACTCATTCTGGTTGCCACGTTTTATGGAACCATCCGAACGGCAGAACTGGCCTGGATGCTCGGTGACATCGGGGTAGGCATCATGGCCTGGCTAAACATCATCGCCATTCTCCTGCTGCGCAAGCCTGCGTTGGCCGCGTTAAAGGATTACCGGGAACAAAAAGCCAGAGGCTTAGACCCTTCTTTTAATTCAGACACCCTGGACATAGCCCATACGGATCAATGGGACAAAATCGACGATTGAGCCTCACTCAAAACGCTGTTGAAAGTCCTTTCTATAGGCCATAGGAGTCATGCCCGTACGCTCTTTAAATTGTCGGTTAAAATTGGAGAGGGTGTTAAAGCCGGATTCGTAGCAAATCTCACTCACGTTCAGTACATCCTCGTGGAGCAGCTTGCAGGCATGGCTGATCCGCACATCGGACAAAAAATCCGAAAATGACTTGTTCATACGGGACTTAAAGTAGCGACTGAATGAGCTGGCCGTCATATTTGTCAGCGCAGCCACCTCCTCGAGCTTGATGCCCTGAGCAAAACGTTCCATCACATATTCATATACCTGACTCATGCGATCCTCCTCCGATGCCTTGTTGAGGTTCGTATAACCAGCCTGTACGATGGGGTGGCAATCCTTGGATCGAGCCATTAGGCGCAACATGTCAAAAAGCGCAATGATGCTATCCAGGCCTTTTAGGTGCACTAGCTCTT
Source organism: Lunatimonas salinarum (assembly GCF_017811155.1). Lineage (GTDB taxonomy): Bacteria > Bacteroidota > Bacteroidia > Cytophagales > Cyclobacteriaceae > Lunatimonas > Lunatimonas salinarum. The sequence goes on from NZ_JACVCV010000002.1 coordinate 302,669, forward strand.
TCATCCTCTGCCTTAGCTGCACGTTTGTCTCGCCGGAAACCTCCAATCCTCGGTCTGCCTTGGTGAGCAGGTGTCGCAGCCCTTCAAATTCTTCCTTCTGCAGCAATTGGCCTCCGATAAAATCCTCGGGGAAATACACCACAATGCCGTGGGTCTGCTTTTCGCTCCCCTTTTCGAAATAGCTTTGATCATTCCGCCAAAGATGGGGCAGGTTGGGTCCGGTAAATACCAAATCATGCTCCCGAAAGGCTTTCATATGATCCCCGACAAAACGGGTACCGCGACCCTCCAACACTAAAAAGAGCTGGTATTCCGGATGGAAATGCCAGTTTTTATCAAAATGCGGCGCGATCAGTTCTTTCACCACAAAGGCCCTGCTTTCCGGGATCCGTGATTTTTGAAAGGGTCGTTTCATAGTTTATATTGTCTATAACGCCTAGGGGTTTCGAAGCCAAAAGGCAGGTTAGGAGTTTTCTATCATTGCGCGCTAGTAGCAAGGGGGGCCGCATTCTTAGCCTCCGGGGAGGCTTCTAGTGTATGATCAATGATAGTCCGTTGCAAGGATCAGGCTATGGGCATGCTGAACTTGCCTCCCACTTCCGGTAATCTCAGCATACTTAACGCACCTTTTCTTACCAATTTATGCGCAAAATAAACCGAATTATCGATAATAATGTTAAAATAAAGTCAGAATAGGGTAAAATACAGTGAGATTGAACCATATATTTTTTCCATCTTTACCCTTAGATTACTTGTAAAACATACACCCAAAAAACTGCTTAAAATGAGACAGATCGGTTTGCTATTATTTTCCTGCCTGCTACTGCTAGCTTGTGGGGAAAGCACCATCAAAGACCGGAGATCTGACGGGCCCCGCAGAGCAGAAATGCTCTTTTTGGGACATGACAGTCAGCACCATCATTCTGAAAAGCTGATGCCCATGTTGGCCAATCCGCTATTTAGAAAAGGAATCAACCTAACCTACACGTCGGATCCCGACGACCTAAATGCCGAATACCTCTCCTATTTTGATGGGGTGATGATCTATGCCAACCACGACGAGATCAGCCCGGCGCAGGAAAAGGCCCTACGTGATTTCGTAGAAGGCGGCAGAGCACTGATCCCCTTGCACAGCGCTTCTTTTTGTTTCAGAAACTCCGATTGGTTTGTGAAAGCCGTTGGAGGCCAGTTCAAATCCCATGGTGTAGGGGATTTTACCGTAGACATCCTCGACGCCAATCACCCGGTGATGAACGGCGTGTCTGAATTTGAAACCTGGGATGAGACCTACGTGCACAGCCAGCTAAACCCGGACATGACGGTATTGATGGAGCGTGTAGAGGGCGACCATCGCGAACCCTGGACTTGGGTGCGCGAGCAAGGAAAAGGGCGGGTATTTTATACCGCATACGGACATGACGAGCGCACTTGGTCCAAGCCGGAATTCCATCAGCTGGTGGCCAACGGAATCATGTGGGCGGTAGGAGAAAAGATTGCACAACAAGTAGCCGACTATCAGATACCCACCCCGGTATTTACCGATGCGGATATCCCCAACTACGAACGGCGAGACCCCCCGCCTCAGTACCAGCATCCGCTCTCAGCAGAAGAATCCATGAAATTGGTTCAGGTCCCCGTGGGCTTCGAACTGCAACTTTTTGCCTCCGAACCGGATATCGTGAATCCCATGGCCATGACCTGGGATGACAAAGGCAGACTATACGTGATCGAGACGGAAGATTACCCCAATGAAGTAAGAAGTGAAGGGGGCAATGACCGCATTAAGATTTTCGAAGATACAAACGGCGATGGCAAAGCGGACAAAATCACTGTTTTTGCCGAAAACCTGAACATCCCTACCAGTATGGTCTATGTAAATGGAGGCCTGCTGGTATCCATGGCGCCAGACTTTGTGTTTTTCAAAGACACCAATGGAGATGGCAAAGCAGACCTACGGGAGACAGTAATTACCGGATGGGGCAAAAGTGACACCCATGCGGGTCCCTCCAACCTGATGTATGGTTTCGACAACAAGGTTTGGGGAGTGCTTGGCTATTCGGGCTTCAATGGCACTATTGATGGCAAACCGTTTAACTTTGGCCAAGGCGTTTACCGGTTCAATCCGGATGGAACTGATTTTGAATTCCTGGGAACCACGAGCAACAACACGTGGGGATTGGGCTTTTCCGAAGAATTTAACGTGTTCATCTCCACTGCAAACGGTCAGCACAGTGCCTATTTGGCTATGCCTAGCCGCTTTGTAAGACGCCCTGTTCGCGGAGGTTCTGTAAATGCAGTCCATGGAATCGATACCCACTACGACATGCCCCATCTCACTCCCTTTCTGCGGCAGGTGGACTGGCACGGTAGCTATACGGCTGCCGCTGGGCACCATCTCTACACCGCAAGGCAGTTTCCCAAGTCCTACTGGAACCGAGTAGCTTTTGTCGCAGAACCCACCGGTAGGGTCCTGCACAATGCCATCTTGGAAGTGGACGGTTCTGGTTTCCGTGAGCGGAACGGGTTTAACATCCTCGCCAGTTCGGACGAGTGGTTCTCACCGGTACACGCAGAAGTAGGTCCCGACGGAGCGCTTTGGATTGCCGATTGGTATAATTTCATCATACAGCACAACCCTACCCCAAAAGGCTTTGAAAATGGCCCTGGGAATGCCTACATCAACCCACTGCGGGACACACAGCATGGCCGTATTTACCGCCTTGTCTACAAGGGTGCACCGGAAGGCAAGTTGCTGAACATCGATCCATCGAGCAACAAAGACCTGATCGCCGGCATCAAGAGCGACAACATGTTTTGGAGAAGAACAGCCCAACGGCTTATTGTGGAAACCCAAAACAAAAGCATCGTCAATGACCTGCTGAAAATCATCGACAACAACACCGTGGACGAGATCGGCCTAAACAGCCCGGCGGTTCATGCGCTTTGGGCATTGCATGGCTTGGGCGAACTAGGTGGCTCCAATGATGCCGCAAACCGCATCGTGGTAAAGGCGCTGAAGCATCCTGCCGCGGGAGTGCGTAAAAATGCCCTCATGGTATTACCGAGGAATGAGGCAACCGCCCAGGCCATATTGGATGCCAACCTGACCAATGACAGCGACCTAAACGTTCGAAAAACCGCCTTCCTCGCACTGGCAGACATGCCCAACTCTGCAACGGTGGGAAAAGCCATCCTGGATGCGAGCCTTATAGAAGACAACAACGCTGACAACTACCTACCCCAGGCCATCTTTGCCGCGGCACTCTCCCACCCCAGTTCCTTTGATGCGCAGGTAAGCCAAATCGGCGCAATCAACAAGCCCGACTCGTTGCTCACCTTAACGGAACGGGTGGCCAAAAGCTTGGTAGAGGAACAGTACAACTTGGACCGCAGATCCGGTATTCCCTTTCCGCCCAGCGTGGAACGAAAGGAAATTCACATCCAAGCCACCATCAGTAAGAGTGATGATCCCTTAGAAGGGGTAATCATCGCACAGGGAAACAACCAAAATGGGTATTCACTGTACATCCAAAATAATGTCATCCACTGGCTAGTGAAGCAGGATGGAAGAACCTTCAAACTGAATACCCGTGGATCCCTGCCAGCGGAGCAATTTACCGTGCAGGCAAACCTACTGGAAGGCGGCCAAATGAAACTCCTCATCAATGACAGCGAGGTTGCCTCCGGCAAGGCCAATGGGCTTTTTACTGCAGCGCTTTCCCCCGAACGCGTACGCATCGGTAACGACAACATGGGAGACAACCAAGTAGGCGATTACCCCAGACCCTTCTGGTTCCGTGGTAGGCTGAATCCAAGAGCTTCGGTACTGAAACTCATACAGCCTAATGCCGATGCGGTAAGCGCGGTAGGTGCAACTGCCGAGCAGGATTCACCCCCCTCAGGTACCGTCACCGTGAAGTTAGGAGTGATACAGCATGAAATGAAATACAACAAGCCTTCCTTTACCGTAAAGGCAAATGCGCAGGTTACCATTGATTTTGAAAACAACGATTTCATGCAGCACAACTTGGTCATCGCCAAGCCCGGCACCCTGGAAACGGTCGGGAAGGCCGCTGACGAACTGGCCAGAGACCCCAAAGGAGCCGACATGAACTATGTACCCAAGATCCCCGAAGTAATAGCCTCCACCCGATTGGTGGATCCGGAAACCAGCGAATCGTTGGTATTCAGGGCCCCTTCAGAACCCGGAGAGTATATATACATATGCACCGTGCCCGGTCACTGGCGAATCATGAACGGTATCATGATCGTCGAGTAGTCCAATTCATCTTTTGCCTAACAGCACGTCCGGAACACAATCATACCGGACGTGCTTAACCCACAAGACATGAGTTTAAATGTAACCTTTGCCACGACCACGTGGCTATGGACCTCCCCGTTTACCACCGAAACCACCTCGCTCTTTTCCAAAATCAAGGAAATGGGCTTTGACGCAGTCGAAATTCCCGTAGAGGATCCGGACCTGATAGACGCCCGAAAAGTGAAGCAAGCCTTGGAGAAACAGGGCCTCAAGCCGGTTATCTGCGGCGCCTTTGGCCCCAGCAGAGACCTCACACACGAAGATCCCGCTTACCATAAAACCAGCCTGGACTATATCCGGCGCTGCTTTCAGATCAGTGCCGAAGTGGGGGCCCGCTTTGTGGCAGGCCCCATGTATTCAGCCGTAGGCAAAGCGAGGCTGTTGCCTCCGGAAAAGAAAAAAATCGAATGGGACCTCGCCGTAAACAACCTCCACAAAGTATGCGTAATGGCTGCCGAATACGGCCAGGAAATTGCCCTAGAGCCGTTAAACCGCTTTGAAACTGACCTGATCAACAATGCAGAGGACTTGATGCAATTGATCGGTGACATCAACCACCCAGCCGCCAAGGTACTGTTGGATGGCTTTCACATGAATATCGAAGAGCGGAACATCGTGGATGCAATCACCCGGGTAGGCGATAAGCTGATACACGTGCAAGTGTCTGAAAATTACCGAGGCACGCCAGGTACCGGTCAGACGCGTTGGGAGGACTACCGCAAAGGACTTGAAATCGTAGGCTATCAGGGCGTGGTGTCTATCGAAAGCTTCACTCCGGAGATCAAGGAGCTGGCTGGCGCCGTGTGCATTTGGAGGCCTTTGGCCGAATCCCAAGACGCCTTTGCTTCCGAAGGCCTAAAATTCCTGAAGTCGTGGGCTTCTTAAGTAAATTCATCAACCCATCATAAAACCATTTTTAACATGAGTGATAAAAAAATAAACATTGCCATTATCGGATTGGGATTTGGGGCCGAGTTTATCCCCATATACCAGAAGCACCCCTTGGCCAACATGTATGCCATCTGCCAACGAAACGAAGAAAAACTCCACGAAATCGGCGACGCCTTCGGTGTAGAAAAGCGGTATACCGACTACGATGAACTACTAAAGGATCCCAACATCGACGCCGTACACATCAACACACCCATACAGGCACATGCAGAACAATCGCTCAAGGCGCTGCGGGCGGGAAAACACGTGGCATGTACAGTCCCCATGGCCACCACTGTAGAGGAATGCCGTCAGATCGTAGCGGAAACGGAACGGACCGGTCTTACTTACATGATGATGGAAACGGTGATTTACAGCCGGGAATTTCTATTTGTGAAGGAAATGATGGAGAAAGGCGAGCTGGGAAAAATCCAGTTCCTGCGGGCCAGCCACCAACAGGAAATGGCCGGATGGCCGGGTTACTGGGAGGGGCTGCCTCCAATGCACTACGCCACCCATTGTGTAGGGCCGGTATTGGCGCTGCCAAGGGCTCAGGCTGAATACGTGTCTTGTTTCGGTTCCGGCCGCATCGATGAAAACCTGATTGAAAAATACGGATCGCCCTTTGCCATCGAAACCTGCCACATCAAGTTGAAAGATTCCGACCTCTCCGCCGAAGTCACCCGTTCTCTCTTCAACACCGCCCGGCAGTACCGGGAAAGCTTCGACGTATATGGTTCGAAAAAATCCTTTGAGTGGACACTGATCGAACACGAGGACAGTGTAATCCACACCGGTGAAGAGCCCTCCCGGGTAAAAATACCGGACTACGCACACCTACTACCCAAAGAAATCGCGTCCTTTACCACTGCAGGGGTATACGACTCCGATGATAATCAGCACCTTTCCTTTATCCAAGGTGCCGGACATGGGGGATCTCACCCGCACTTGGTACACGAGTTTTTGACCGCACTGCACGAGGGTCGTGCCCCCTATCCGGATGCCCGCCAGTCTGCCAACATCACCTGTGTGGGTATTTTGGCCCATGAGTCTGCGATGAAGGGTGGAGAGATCATCCCCTTACCTGAATTTACGCTGACAAAATAAAACGAAGTACCACCTCTCAGACCTATTGAATCCGGGGATAAAGGCCTATGCCTTTATCCCTTTTTTTTTGAGGGGGGAGGGAAGGAATATCAGTCCCCTAGGTGCAGGGCCAACGAAAAGAAGAAATCAGAAACTGTCGGAGACCTTTCCCTTCCAGTGGTGAATAAACGATGTTGCCTTGCCCCGGTACTCCTCCATCAGATTTATCCAGCGCTCCCGTTCCAACGGTGCCTCCTCCACATTCAAGTCGCTAAGCGCCATGGGATTTTCGATCTGAAAATAGTCCCTAGGCTGCCGCCATTCCGACAGGTCCACCCTTTCGCAGCTAAAAACAATCAGCAGGACAAAAAAAATATCTGGAAGAAACAAGAAAAGCCTTTTCATAGTCAACACATCATTGGACCAGTTTTAAATTCAAATCTACAACCAATACGAATAACCTGCCAATTTTGTCCTAAAAAACCTCCACTTTTTTTTAATTCATTTGCAAATACCAAAAAAAAGCAGGAATGGAATAAGTTAAAGAATAAAAAAATATTTTATATTTATTAAACTATGTGAAATTAAATTTTACAGTAGCCCCTATACGTAACACTTTATACGCCAACTAAGGCGAAGCGTCAAATCGGAAGTAGAGCGGGCAGCCCCTTCGTGCGAAAAGTGGCATCCCTAGGAAGCAGTCCCTTTCAGAACTTGAAACATCTCTTCGTCGACCGGCTGTGATTACTGGATCAGATCCGTTTTCTGACCGGTTATAGGAGTACGATCTTTTGAGGATATAAATCGGCCACTTGATCCACTATACCTTCTATCTGGCTTGGCCTTTTCATACTTTTAAAACCAAGCGGCTTGGCACCTATAATCCGTACATCCGTATTCTTTCCGGCCGGCTAAGCCGCTATGGACAGGTAAAGCGTTAAAGAGAAAGCATAGACCAGGCATTAGAGGATCTATTTCCTATTTCAATTCCAATATGGTGCGATTAAGGGTGCCAAGAAACCGGCTTTTCGTCGTTGTCCCTTATTATTTCAATTCCAATATGGTGCGATTAAGGGTTGGATGACCTTAACCAAGCTGTCAAGGTTGACACCATTTCAATTCCAATATGGTGCGATTAAGGGGCTATTTCCTTTTTTTGGCGAACACACGCAACTTTGATTTCAATTCCAATATGGTGCGATTAAGGGTTTTCGGTTGTGATGTATATTACTTTTGAATCTCCATATTTCAATTCCAATATGGTGCGATTAAGGGTGACCTCTGCGAGTAGCAGGGGTGCGGCCTCTGCCGATTTCAATTCCAATATGGTGCGATTAAGGGTAGAGCAAGGGCAATACGGAACCATGCAGCTGCCTTATTTCAATTCCAATATGGTGCGATTAAGGGCCTTGGGCCTTTTCCTATGCTCATCCTGCCCATGCATTTCAATTCCAATATGGTGCGATTAAGGGTAGATAAATTCCCAAAAGCTAGGATAGCTTTTAAGTTATTTCAATTCCAATATGGTGCGATTAAGGGAAAACCTATTATTTTACCAAAAACTCTAGGTTCGTTATTTCAATTCCAATATGGTGCGATTAAGGGTGTGATAGGCTTCTGCTGATGATCCAAAACTTTGAAATTTCAATTCCAATATGGTGCGATTAAGGGAACAGGGGATTGGTTTTCGAAGAGGTGCAGGCTGACTATTTCAATTCCAATATGGTGCGATTAAGGGTTACCAACGGATTGTTCATTGGGGTTTCTGTTGATATTTCAATTCCAATATGGTGCGATTAAGGGATGAGGAGTTTTGTCAATTTCAACTAGAGAACCTAATTTCAATTCCAATATGGTGCGATTAAGGGTGATGGAATCCATGAAGACGTCAATGGCTATACCTATTTCAATTCCAATATGGTGCGATTAAGGGAAATCGGGGGACAGTTATTTGCAGGATTTCAGAGGTATTTCAATTCCAATATGGTGCGATTAAGGGATTGATCGTGGGTGCTGGGGAAAAGTCCGTTCAAACATTTCAATTCCAATATGGTGCGATTAAGGGATCCAGGCAGGAATCCCACCCAGAAATCTGTGAATTATTTCAATTCCAATATGGTGCGATTAAGGGTCGCCACGGAAAACCAGTTGTTTACCGGCGATAATTATTTCAATTCCAATATGGTGCGATTAAGGGGGATGGTGACGATCTTGGGAATCTCGCGGATGATGGATTTCAATTCCAATATGGTGCGATTAAGGGCTCCAATTTTGAAAACTACCCCACCGACTTGCGATATTTCAATTCCAATATGGTGCGATTAAGGGCCAACAACTTGAAAACGATTCTTTTGGAACAGCGTTATTTCAATTCCAATATGGTGCGATTAAGGGAAATACCTGATAATCGAAGCGTAAATGCGGTCTCTCATTTCAATTCCAATATGGTGCGATTAAGGGCTATCCAAAATATTCTACCAAGTACGCTCACGAACATTTCAATTCCAATATGGTGCGATTAAGGGGACGAAGGATCGAACTGGCATTGTCTTCGTTTTCTAGATTTCAATTCCAATATGGTGCGATTAAGGGTACTAAAGCTAAAATGACCTCCTTTGGTCTTAATATTTCAATTCCAATATGGTGCGATTAAGGGCCCCAAGGGTTATGGATATATATGTTTCCGATTCATATTTCAATTCCAATATGGTGCGATTAAGGGATACAGTGTTGCGGATATAAAGTCATATGTTAACGTATTTCAATTCCAATATGGTGCGATTAAGGGTATGATTACAGCAGCATTAGTAACAGGATTAGTATTATTTCAATTCCAATATGGTGCGATTAAGGGGCGAGGTATGGGTTTTCTACCCGATCAAGTGCCCATATTTCAATTCCAATATGGTGCGATTAAGGGCCTTTCAGGAGCTATCCGTGCATCGAGAATGCGCTATTTCAATTCCAATATGGTGCGATTAAGGGCACTGGGAGAATATATACTGGGATATGAACAGGCCGAATTTCAATTCCAATATGGTGCGATTAAGGGTCGAAACAGTTCTATTCGAGGGACTATAGAAAGGCTATTTCAATTCCAATATGGTGCGATTAAGGGGTTTGTGAAAGATGCGTTTGGAAAGAAAATATACCAATTTCAATTCCAATATGGTGCGATTAAGGGGAATTGGATTGCCTTATCAAGACCCGCCATCCATATTTCAATTCCAATATGGTGCGATTAAGGGCTCAAACCCACACTTCAACAGTATTTCTTCAGCTAAATTTCAATTCCAATATGGTGCGATTAAGGGTCTCCGTCCTCGCAATCGGATGGGAGGATGAAGAATATTTCAATTCCAATATGGTGCGATTAAGGGATAGATACGGGTGCAAACCTAAATAACGGTTCTCCATTTCAATTCCAATATGGTGCGATTAAGGGGGAACCCGAACCGGAATCACCCCTATACATCACCTCATTTCAATTCCAATATGGTGCGATTAAGGGCCGACTACGTCGATCAGGAGGATCAGCTCTTGGCCAATTTCAATTCCAATATGGTGCGATTAAGGGTATGAAACTCGATACCACAGGAGTACTGACATATCATTTCAATTCCAATATGGTGCGATTAAGGGCTTTTCGATCGGGGTCACATTGCCGGTGGTTGCTTTATTTCAATTCCAATATGGTGCGATTAAGGGCATGGCCACCATGGCCGACGTGACGGCTTCTTTCATTATTTCAATTCCAATATGGTGCGATTAAGGGCCCTCTTCCAGTTGTGAGGCGATATTTAGGGCCTCTATTTCAATTCCAATATGGTGCGATTAAGGGAAGGCCTTTTTTCTCCAAGCCACGTAAGATCCGCTGAATTTCAATTCCAATATGGTGCGATTAAGGGCCTTGATCTCTCCCTCTACCAGCACGAGCGTTTCGAATTTCAATTCCAATATGGTGCGATTAAGGGCTGGAATGATATTTCGGATGGGAGCTTTGAAGAAATATTTCAATTCCAATATGGTGCGATTAAGGGGATTTGACCAGGTAAGCAAAAAAGCTGTATTGACCTATTTCAATTCCAATATGGTGCGATTAAGGGACTCGGCAGGGAATTGAGGTTGAAGAAGGATTGCAACATTTCAATTCCAATATGGTGCGATTAAGGGGTGTTTCCGCTAATATTAATCACATCCGTTCTTGAATTTCAATTCCAATATGGTGCGATTAAGGGAAGTATACCTTGCAGATTTGTTCCTGCACCAACTGTATTTCAATTCCAATATGGTGCGATTAAGGGCTTCGAATTCTTTGATTACTATCATTGCATTAAGATTATTTCAATTCCAATATGGTGCGATTAAGGGTTGCAAGTTGTAATCACCTTGAAGACGGAACTGTAATATTTCAATTCCAATATGGTGCGATTAAGGGTTCCCCTCGGTGATGAGATTATTGAAATACTCGCCTATTTCAATTCCAATATGGTGCGATTAAGGGTTGCATCTACTTCGATGCAACCGTAACCGGAACAAAATTTCAATTCCAATATGGTGCGATTAAGGGGTAATACACATCCGCAGCAGGTGCCCGCTCTATCATTTCAATTCCAATATGGTGCGATTAAGGGAAATGTTTGTTTGGCTCGTATCTATCGTGGTAACCGATTTCAATTCCAATATGGTGCGATTAAGGGTCCTGAATCGGAAATTCCTGTCTTTCTTGGAGGGCTATTTCAATTCCAATATGGTGCGATTAAGGGCCGAAAGACAGGCAAAAGCATATGCCACCCTGGATTATTTCAATTCCAATATGGTGCGATTAAGGGAAGGCTGGCGTAGAGGTCAAGCTAGCACTAAATCATATTTCAATTCCAATATGGTGCGATTAAGGGAAAAATCAGATTCATCAATAATCGGTTTGTAGCGGTATTTCAATTCCAATATGGTGCGATTAAGGGACTCGAACGGATGAAAAAGCAAAATACAGCAAGTCAAATTTCAATTCCAATATGGTGCGATTAAGGGTAAAAGTCTGACGGGTCGGCAGGTGGGTATTTACTAATTTCAATTCCAATATGGTGCGATTAAGGGTTATCGGGATTGGATGAAAGTAAAATAAAAGCAAATTTCAATTCCAATATGGTGCGATTAAGGGAGGATTAAGATAATCAATTCCAGCGGTGCTAATTTATTTCAATTCCAATATGGTGCGATTAAGGGAGGATTAAGATAATCAATTCCAGCGGTGCTAATTTATTTCAATTCCAATATGGTGCGATTAAGGGTTGCAGCTATTGCGTCAGGAATCAACGTATCGGGATTTCAATTCCAATATGGTGCGATTAAGGGATACCGGGTGCGTCCACAATACTGTCACATCCCCCAATTTCAATTCCAATATGGTGCGATTAAGGGCAGAACCAACCCCGCAAAGGTGTTACCTTCCGGCACCATTTCAATTCCAATATGGTGCGATTAAGGGAATAGCCAACCAACTCGGACAGGCGGCCATTTCGATATTTCAATTCCAATATGGTGCGATTAAGGGCTCAGTCTCGTAATCATGTCGTACCGGATATCCGGATTTCAATTCCAATATGGTGCGATTAAGGGCCCCTAGCAGCGGATACACCTTTAGCGGGTGGTATGAATTTCAATTCCAATATGGTGCGATTAAGGGTGATTTAATTCCGTCTTTTTGAGGCCCTATAGGAAAATTTCAATTCCAATATGGTGCGATTAAGGGCATATACAGCGTAGCAAAGGTCTCCCGCGCTACCATTTCAATTCCAATATGGTGCGATTAAGGGCACCGATTTGCGATTAGTAGAAGGCGCCTCCCTGATATTTCAATTCCAATATGGTGCGATTAAGGGTGTCCGATGCCTGTTCACATAGGCCGACACCTCCTCAATTTCAATTCCAATATGGTGCGATTAAGGGATTATTTCTTTTAGTTCCAAAAATATTAGTTGACAAATTTCAATTCCAATATGGTGCGATTAAGGGCCCTCACCGCTACCCCTAGCAGCGGATACCAGTTTGAATTTCAATTCCAATATGGTGCGATTAAGGGTGTCCTCTGGTGTCTTGACTCCTTCTTTGGTGCGCAATTTCAATTCCAATATGGTGCGATTAAGGGCCAGGGGCTCGCGTACGTTCCGCAGCACTTGCACACATTTCAATTCCAATATGGTGCGATTAAGGGCTTTGTAGTTCAGGAATTTCTCCTTTACCTCTTCGATTTCAATTCCAATATGGTGCGATTAAGGGATCCCTTATCAACCTTGGCGTAGCGACGGGAAATAGATTTCAATTCCAATATGGTGCGATTAAGGGAGCCTCAGACTCGTTATATATCCGCTGATGCTCCAATTTCAATTCCAATATGGTGCGATTAAGGGCCGAAGGGCTGAATGTGGGCGGATTGTTGTGATACTATTTCAATTCCAATATGGTGCGATTAAGGGTCGGACTTCCCGTCGGACTTCCTGTCGCGCTTGAGCATTTCAATTCCAATATGGTGCGATTAAGGGATCCTTTGAGGGATACGCAAAAGAAGTTTTAGTCTATTTCAATTCCAATATGGTGCGATTAAGGGCCAGATCTGTGGTGTTCTTACCACTGATACCCCAGATTTCAATTCCAATATGGTGCGATTAAGGGTGGATAATGGATTCACTATTCGGTTCAGCAAGCGATATTTCAATTCCAATATGGTGCGATTAAGGGTGTCTTTCATTCTTGACCACCACGGATTTGATCGTAATTTCAATTCCAATATGGTGCGATTAAGGGGGGCATGGTATTCAAAAGTTTTGTCCGCAAAGCGATTTCAATTCCAATATGGTGCGATTAAGGGTTTGAAGACATCCCCGCACCGCCTATGTACACCATATATTTCAATTCCAATATGGTGCGATTAAGGGAGCAAAGCCTGGAAGAGTCCGCCGCACTGAACTCGGATTTCAATTCCAATATGGTGCGATTAAGGGAGGCCCCAGCGAAGCGACTACCTGTAGAATCAGGTTTATTTCAATTCCAATATGGTGCGATTAAGGGATATCATCACCGTTCCCGTTCCTAGCGGATCCACGCATTTCAATTCCAATATGGTGCGATTAAGGGTAGAAAGCAAAAAGAGCTACGCAATGAAATAACATTATTTCAATTCCAATATGGTGCGATTAAGGGTCCAAGCTACTACGCCTATTCGGACGCACTGCAAATTTCAATTCCAATATGGTGCGATTAAGGGAATATGGATCTTATGGAATACACCGGGCAGCAAAGCCATTTCAATTCCAATATGGTGCGATTAAGGGTGGCGACCCTCTGCAAAACAGCCACTTTCAAATCCAATTTCAATTCCAATATGGTGCGATTAAGGGTCTGAAAGGTAGCCGCCTCCGCAGCTCGCTCATATATTTCAATTCCAATATGGTGCGATTAAGGGATCGGATTCCTCCGAGCCAACCGAAACCGGAAGCTCGATTTCAATTCCAATATGGTGCGATTAAGGGAAAGGTTGACAGCTCCAGGTGTCAACCTTGACAGCTATTTCAATTCCAATATGGTGCGATTAAGGGTTTTTTGATTGCTTTCATCTTGCTTATCTGTTTGATATTTCAATTCCAATATGGTGCGATTAAGGGTGAGCAATCAGAGCGTTTTATCAATGTATTGGCGGCATTTCAATTCCAATATGGTGCGATTAAGGGTGCAGTAAGGACTCGTATGAGTTTTTGCTCAAGGTAATTTCAATTCCAATATGGTGCGATTAAGGGCGACGACAGCAGCGAGGAGCCCTTTGCCATCCACAATTTCAATTCCAATATGGTGCGATTAAGGGCTTCGAGACCAAATCGGCGTGGATACGCCCAGACCATTTCAATTCCAATATGGTGCGATTAAGGGCAAGACAAAAGGAAAAGATTGAAAGTGATGAAATTTATTTCAATTCCAATATGGTGCGATTAAGGGCAGGGGCCAGCACGCTGAATGTGCCGGTGGCCTTTTTATTTCAATTCCAATATGGTGCGATTAAGGGACGACATCCCCGAGGAAAATATCCCGGAAAAATTCATATTTCAATTCCAATATGGTGCGATTAAGGGCATAAACCTTGCCGGATATGCCACCGTGGTGGAACATTTCAATTCCAATATGGTGCGATTAAGGGAAACTTTATAAAAAACTTGCCGTTTCTTCTTACAATATTTCAATTCCAATATGGTGCGATTAAGGGTTTCCCCCCAGCTGGGAGTTTGTGAAAAATTATTTTATTTCAATTCCAATATGGTGCGATTAAGGGGTCGGAGGGCATCTGCGAGTCGGATGGTTTTGAGGTATTTCAATTCCAATATGGTGCGATTAAGGGAACGTACTGCTGATTACCACTCCATTCGCATTATAGGATTTCAATTCCAATATGGTGCGATTAAGGGGAGTATCTGCTCAGAAGCTCGCTGAACGCCGATCAAATTTCAATTCCAATATGGTGCGATTAAGGGCCGAATTCAACTAGGAAGCTATTCTGAGTTCCATCATTTCAATTCCAATATGGTGCGATTAAGGGGCTGTGATACACCTTGCGCTCCATGGGGCGCGTGGTATTTCAATTCCAATATGGTGCGATTAAGGGGAATCTGATAACTCTTTTCTGATTGTACTTTTTAATATTTCAATTCCAATATGGTGCGATTAAGGGCCACGCTGTTGATGATGGCGTTAGTGGCTATCTGATATTTCAATTCCAATATGGTGCGATTAAGGGCTCGGTAGGGAACTTGATGCCCGCTATTTCGTCGTTATTTCAATTCCAATATGGTGCGATTAAGGGTTTGTTTTTTTGCTCCAGAATCACTTACTTAAGGCAATTTCAATTCCAATATGGTGCGATTAAGGGCGGTGAAGCGTAGCCCGGTGTCGGTGTGGAATAGGTATTTCAATTCCAATATGGTGCGATTAAGGGCATCGTAGCGGTTAGCCGAAGCATAGGCATAGGGCCATTTCAATTCCAATATGGTGCGATTAAGGGGAGCCACCGAGCTCGTAACCAACGCAGCGATAAAACGATTTCAATTCCAATATGGTGCGATTAAGGGCCCGCCACATGCGTAGGTCTATGGCTTCGCAGGTATATTTCAATTCCAATATGGTGCGATTAAGGGCGGTCATGCGCGAGCTTGGCAAGCTTACAGAGACTTTATTTCAATTCCAATATGGTGCGATTAAGGGCCGTAGAGCTGGAATTCAGCCCCACACCAGAGGCACATTTCAATTCCAATATGGTGCGATTAAGGGGCGATACCGTTGTATTGAGCTGCTCAGCCGATCCATATTTCAATTCCAATATGGTGCGATTAAGGGTTGTAGGCCGCTGAATCGGGTTGTATGCAAAATAGGAGATTTCAATTCCAATATGGTGCGATTAAGGGCGGTGATGGTCACGCCGTCGGGTGTGTAGGTGGCATATTTCAATTCCAATATGGTGCGATTAAGGGCAGAGCAGGCACTCATGTCCACGATCACGGATACACTTATTTCAATTCCAATATGGTGCGATTAAGGGTAGGAAAATTTGAGGCCAGTTTCCTTGCCGTGAAAGAATTTCAATTCCAATATGGTGCGATTAAGGGGGTGTGGGGCTGAATTCCAGCTCTACGGTACCTAACTATTTCAATTCCAATATGGTGCGATTAAGGGAATCCAGCGCATCCTTCGTGGCCGGCACCCGTACCTATTTCAATTCCAATATGGTGCGATTAAGGGAGGGAGGGAATGTGAGGGGGGGTGGGACGATTGGTAATTTCAATTCCAATATGGTGCGATTAAGGGTCTAGAACTTTTAACAAATGACAACACTGGAAAGACATTTCAATTCCAATATGGTGCGATTAAGGGGATTGGCCATAATAGATGATGTGTACCACATCGCTATTTCAATTCCAATATGGTGCGATTAAGGGTGAAATCGTTCAGGTAACGATTTATAACGGTTCAGGATTTCAATTCCAATATGGTGCGATTAAGGGTATTTATTTCTGTTTTTGTCGTTCTTACAGTGCTTTATTTCAATTCCAATATGGTGCGATTAAGGGCAGTGGCAACAAAGCCCGTGGTTGCGGCTAAACCAGATTTCAATTCCAATATGGTGCGATTAAGGGAAAATTTATCTGTTTCCTTATAGTTAGTTTGTTTTTATTTCAATTCCAATATGGTGCGATTAAGGGTTGGGTGCTATTGCGTTAATGGTTGCGGGTATAATTAATTTCAATTCCAATATGGTGCGATTAAGGGCCGTTGAGCCTGGTTCAAAAATAGGCCAAATTTTCCGTTTTTAAAGGGTAATGGATGCATTTTCTTCCCTATTCAGTCGTCGATGTGCAATAACCTGATTTCGCTGGGACTTCGACAACAGCCCTCAAAGCACCTTAGACACCATCTGACATCAAAATCAATTATTCACTTGCCGCCCTGACCGCTAGCCGGACAGAGACCGACAACTTAAACGCAGGTAAACAATCCCTAAAAAATTAAATAAATGTATCCAAATCGTTCTTCTCCTGGCCAATTACTTCCTTTTCAAGCCATTTTTCATTCCTACTCTTGAAAATGATCAAACTATCCTCTTCGGTATCCATTATTTTCTTCGCCTTTGCCAACAACTCTTTCAATTTCACCTCCGTAAGCTCCCCCTCAAATACAGAATTCTGAATCCAATTTAGGTACTGCCGACAGAGTTTGAGCATTTTGCCCACCCGCTTTTGATTGATGTCGTAAACTAAAATGATGTACATGGCAAGTCGTAATTTAGGGATGCATGGGGTTGGATGGTATGATAAAAACAAGGTAATAATTCAGTTCGCATGCTCCCTAAGAGCCTATATCTCCCTGTCACAATTACTACCACCACACTTTAAATGGTTTGTATTCCTCGATTCCTAACAAATGCTTACTCAATTTATAACACTCCAGCTTAACCAAATGCTTGTAACTGACGTGCTTCTTCAACGTACGGTGCTTAATGGTCTCGTTAAGCCGCTCCTCAAAGGCCCTTACAAAGGCCTTTTTTCCGGATTCTTTCAGCACTACTCGGTTTACGTGGATATCAAAATCCTTGGACTGTATCTCCCGCTTGTTCAATACCCGGAAGATCGTTCTATCCACCAAGATCGGCTTAAAAATTTCCGCCAAATCCAACGCCAACGAATAACGTCTAAACCCCGGTTCATGTAAAAAACTAATCATAGGATTCAACTGCGTGTGGTAAATCTGACCTAGGCACAAGGTATAACACATCATATTGCCGAAGGAGATCAATGCATTCACCTCGTTTAGCGGCGGTTGCTTACTCCTACCCTCCATGGCATGCTCCTTGATGATCATGTCAAACGCCTGATAATACGTCTGACGGATATTTCCCTCTACTCCCATCAAGGTCGCAATATCGGGAGCCAGCGGCACCTGTACGGAGCGATCACCGATCTTGTCGATAATTGGCTCCAGCTCCTTCCCCCGGTTTTGGTAGTAACGGAGATTTTTGACGATGTTGAATGCCGCACCCTCGACAAATTTCCGGGCAATGACAATCCGCTTAGACTTACTGGTATAATGCCTGGTTTGCTCAATCTGCATTTTTCCGGCAAGCAGGTACTCCTTGGCCATAAAGCTGCCGGTGTAATGTTCATAGTAGTCAAAAAAATGCACGCTGATACCGGCCTTTCCTAGAAAATTATAAAGTGCGCTGTTGGCATCGAGGCTGCCAAAGCAATACAGGTCAGATACTCCTTCTATGGGAATATACTTCGGCACACCTTCCCTGCCGTCTTCGTCCATCGGAGTAAATTTCAGTGTATTGTCCTTTCGGCTCATCCGGCCGGGATTAAACAGGTAGTAGGTTTTTTTCAAATCAATGGATTCGTATGATTTAAATTTTTGATCCAATCAAAATCCTTCGTATTGGCAGTAAGGAGTTCGGCTCTATATACCAGTGCGGTGGCCGCGATGATGGCATCGCCTAGGGTCATTTTTTTAGTTTGCCGCAGACTGATTGCTACCGTAGCAATTTCAGAAGTCAATGGCAAAATACCGATGCTTTCAAAAAGGGTATTGAAAGCTGCTTTTTCGGGACTCGTTAACTTATGATATCCCATAACCTCAATATGGCTTACAATAGAGCAGGCAGCCTCTTTATGTCGTAAAGAATCCCGCAGCGGTTGATGATCAGACATCAAGGCATAGATTAGTATGTTGCTATCCAACAACAGCATCAATCCCGTCCTATTAATCTATTGTCTTTTCGCACTTCCTTTTGCCATAAAAGGGGATCTTTAATGCTATGGATCGGAGTTGAAGCCGCTATCTGATCCATAATGTCGACCAAATTCTCTTTACTTTTATTTTCAGATTTTTCCAAATGATAAGTGGCCTGTTCACCCTTGATTAAATTCAGAATCTGATCGATGAGTGCGGGGTCCTCAGTAGAGATGGTTATCTTATGTTCCATATATTTATAGCTTACCTTACCCCCAATTTAACTTATTATTCTAACTTTCGGTTGCATAGCAAAAATCAAAATAGCTGCATTTTTTGCAGATAGGCTTTTTGATCAACTCCGGACAACTGGATTGGCTGATGATCTGTCTGACTTGGGCAATCCATTCTTCTACCACCCGCACATCTCCGATCTCCCATTCCACTATCTCCCGTTGGCGCATTTTAGGGTATTCTAGTAGGGCGGTCACTCCGTCAATACCATTTTTTTGCAATACGTACATGTAATACTTCACTTGGGCGATATGGGCGTGTTCTATCTTATCTGACTTCTTCACCTCGTGGATTACCTTGTTTTTGGCATCGTAGAAGTCAATCTTAACGCCATCAATGGCCAATTCCGTGTATTTCCGCGTCCTATCCAAAAAGGTAGTCTCCGAAATCAGCTTTCCTTCAGCCACGATGTCTGAGGTATGTTCCATCTGTATGCCATGGGCAAAGAGCCAGAGTTTTCGGTGGCAAGTATGGAAGTACGCAATATGTGTTCCTGTGAGATTCATGGTTCAATAGGTAAATCCAAATAGCCACAAGGGTATTTTGTTTTTGAAGCCGATTTCAATATTATCTGCTACTATGTAGGCATTTTGTTCTTGATCAATTTGCTTTTGGGATTTAGACCTTCCTCCGATTTCAAATAAATGCCTGCCTATCCTGAAATCTCCGACTGCCGAATATTCAACAGGACAATGTACGGATAACTGATTTATAAAAAAACTTTCCCGAATACTTCCCATATCCGCATCTTGATAGGAAAGGGCATAGGAAATATTGGGATGATATAAGTACAGTTTCTCCGGTTTTTGTAAAAGACCGATTCCTTTGGTATCTGCATACAGGCGCTTAACGATCCGCAGTTCCTCCAGATAGCGCATAAAATCAAGCAGGCTGTTGCGGGATACTCCCACACGTTCGCTCAGCTTGGTTATATTGGGTTTGAAGGGAACACTTTCTGCCAAAATGTACAGCAATTGCTTGAGTTTTTCTATGCTGGCATAGCTAAGGTTATAAGTTGGAGGAAGGTCTGTGCTCATGGCAATAAGGATGGTTTCCATCAACTTCTGCTGGTATACATTCTTATTTTCCAGAAAATAGGGATAATAACCATAAACAAGATACTCTTTAAAATAAGCCAGCGGTTTTATCTTACCGACGATGGACCTAGCAATTTCTACATGGCGGGTCAATAGGTCCTCCATAGTGATTTTTTCGAAGTTGTGAATTTCATTGAAGGCTAGAAACTCCCGAAAAGACAAGCCATGTAGTTCATAGACCACAGCCCTTCGGCTTAGGTCTCCTCGGGCTTTTTCGATGTGGATCAGAGACGATCCGGTGAAAACCACCTGTAACCCTGGAAAGTCATCGTAAATATTTTTGAGTTCGGAGGACCAATTGTCATACCGGTGCACTTCGTCAACTAGCAGGTGTTTTCCTCCTTCATTTACGAATTGTTCCGTCAGGTCATAAAGATTATTTTCGGTAAAGTATAAATCGTCCAAACTCACATACAAGGTCTTGCTGGTAGGCAGTTGTTTGACCAAAATATATTGAAAAAGCAGGGTTGTTTTTCCGGCACCCCTGGCACCTTTTATTCCGATGAATCGGTTGGACCAATCGATTTCATCCATCAATGACCGCACATTACCCGTTTGGATACGGCCTAGCTTTTGATAATACTTTTGAATCAGTTTTTCCATTATCGTATTCTTCACACAACAATAATAGTCATTTTTTGTTGTTTCGGAAAAACGTTTTTTAGTATATCTATGTAGGATCTCCAATGCGAATCCTATCCAAATAGGTTACCTTCGAAATCTCCTTTCCTTCTGATACTCTATAGGAAGTGTGCTCCATCTGTATGCCATGGGCAAAGAGCCAGCGTTTTCGGAGGCAGGTGTGAAGGTAGGCGATATGTGTTCCGGTGATTTTCATAAGTTTAGCAGCGAAAACCAATTTAGTAGAATGTATACTATTGAGGTGATCAAATAATACCAGCAATTCTAAACTCTCCCTTCAGTGCACTCAAGCGACCATTGGCATAGACTATTCTATTTATCAGTACTTGCGTCTGACTCTGAATAGCTGGTATTTCCTTTGCGACTTTTAGAATGGCAGCGATTCTTGCATAAAAATTTCTGCCACGTTCATTGAGAAGGAGTTCTTCAGTCTTCTTTGCAAGGATTACAATGCCTTGTTCCGGGTTATACTTCAAACAAGGTGTCATTGTTTCGATGATATTCCACCTGTTTGTATAGTGAAGTGCATGCTTATGTGCTTCATTAAATTTTCCTTCCATAAACATCGCTGTGATGTAGGCAGGGTGATCGGTTTGGAGTGTTTTCAAATACTTCATCCGATCTTCTTCTGTCATCAGTTCTTGGATGATTCTGTAATATTTTTCGGAGAATTTTCTTTTGTTCAGGTACTTCGTGACCTCTAGGTATAAATCTGGATCTTCTCTTGGGTTGAGAACATTAAAGTAAAGCTCAGCACATTCCTGATGAAATAATCCATTATCCCATAACTGCTTGGCAATTTCTCCGAATTTGTAGCTATCTGTAGATTTATAAAGATTCAAGAGTTCAATAGCTACATGGACATTCGATTGGTAATACTTCAAGGCTGATTTCTCAAAGCCTTCAATTCCTCCAGTCTTTCTATGAAGTTCTGTGTACAGCCATGGCAAGTTAGCTGCCTTGTGTTTCTCTTCTACTATATCAAGAAGGATATTCGCTTGCGAGCCAGAATGAATTATGCTGTATAAACATGTCTCAAAAAACAACAGAAAATGGGAATCTTCAGCGCCTAATTCAGTATGCTGATCAAACAGAACAGTTGCGATGGTGAAGAGTTGGTTTTCTGGAATTTGTATGGCCTTAAAGATTGGCAGACAGCTTTCTAAATGATATTCAAATGCATTTAGCATCGTCAGCAAAGGGTCTGAAACTTCATAATAATCCTCGTTAAGCTTAGCCTCCAGGCATGCTCTATAAATGCTGATCATGTAGAAGAAAGCCAAGTCGAAATGCTTGATCGTACAATACCTTTCTACTTCTGCTACATGAAGGCCGATGATCCTACTGATTTCATCTTCAGCCATTTTTTCCAGTGCTTGATATTCTGGAATATATCCATTGCGATCAGGTACATAGTCATCCCAATCCAGTTCATCAAATCGGATGGATTCAAGGTCAGCCTTGATCAGATCCTTACTGGCCAGTATAAAATCATCAGGGTCTGTCACCGTCAGAGTCAACTGTTTGCCCTTAGGCTCCAGATAGAAGTTAATAAATTGCTCCTGTAGCTGTTTGTCTTGTTCAAGGACTGTTTGGAGAAAGGAAAGTTTTAGCTGATCGGAAGATTGCTGATAGAATTGGTCAAACATGGGGTGAAGGATACAAAAACACCTTCCTCTAGAAACACTTAGAAGAAGGTGCTTTTAGAGATTAAGCGAATTGATTTTCGTAATCGAAGGCAGACATTTTTTCAATTAGCGCTTGTCCTGCACGGTCGAGCGCATCGGCTGTTTCTCCTTTAGTGTGTATAAAACCTCCCGCCTGAAGTGAAATAAATGTTTCAACCCCTTTTAGATTTTCATCTACAATCGGATCAGCTTTTCGCGAATCTTCTTCTGATAACTTGGCTCGAATGCTCCCCGCAATCAAATTGGCATTATCGCTTATGGAAACAGCCAAGGTATCCATCAAGCTAAAGGTTCTGGATTGGTTAGAAGTGATACGCCAGTTAATAATAGCATGTGCTAGACCTTTGATCCACTTTTCTCTTATTGATTTAGGGGCGATTAGACAGGGCCCAAACACATTTTTGGATTCAATCCAGCCTTCTTCCTTTAACTTGGCTATCGTAGCATCTGCCATCTCCGGCTCCAACTGATTGGTGCTTACAGAAAAAAGTCTCCTCAAATCTATCGCTATGTCAAATACGAAGAGGCCTGTTGCCCTTTCAGCAGGATTCAGCCATTTTCTCCCCAAGCTCCTATCTGTATTTCCTTCGGTTTTCAAAACCACATCGATTTCCTCGTTGGATAGGATATTTCCCTTGTCATCCCGAATGATCACTGCGTTATTTGGGCGCTCACTTCTGTCGAAGGAGCCCGCTTCTCCTCCATTGGAGTCTAATCCAGCTAATAATGGATGTAATGCCCTCATGGCAGAAATGGATAGAGGACTTCTTCTTTTTAGCGTTCTTTCCCCACCACCTTTTGAAGCTTTCATCCAGCCTCCAAACAATTGATCGGCATAAGTAGGGTCACACGTGCCATAGACCTCTCCTTCTTTGAGCTTTTTTTGTTTATCTACCTCGAATAGAAAGGTGGTCGGGGACGGGGTTTGCTCAATCGCTTCACAAAGCGAATCAATCAAGGAACGCTTTACCTGCTGTCCACTGGAAAAAGGGATTCTCTTGTTGAACTGAACATCGTAATAATACTTTTGGCCATTTGCCACGTTGAAAACGGTGTGTTCGGCCCTCTTTAAGGTTCTTATATAGATCGTATTCATTTTTTGGTTAGTTAGAATTTATGATTTCTTTTGTTGGTAAGCGTAATCAAATTTTAAAAGCGTTAAAAAGTAGCCAAATTCCTCGTTGGTCATCAGGTGTACTTCGTCTTTTAGCGTTTTTAGTGTTTCTAAATCTTCACCTTCCAGATCAGGGATCATAAGTGTCAATGACTCTATAAATCCCCTTTTGGATTTGGATGTAAACATTTCCTTTTCTACCAGTGTGACTCGTGACATGCCTTTTCCGGTATTTCTATAGCGCAAAATGACTTCAGCCAATTTTGGGGTATAGTCTGTGATTTCTTCTTTGTTTCGTGTTAACATAGCGACTAACCAGGTTTTGTATGCTTGATAATTTATTGTGTCTTCCTCCTTTTTGAAGGTTAAATTTTTGTCCTCAGTCATGTATTTTTTCAAACTGTCTGGACGTAAAGCCTGCAACCCAATACTTCCCAATTCGCAGGCACGCTTGATATGCATCCCAAAGAGGCTTTCAAATTCCTTCTTATTAATTTTAAAGTTCCCAAACAGTTTCTGATAAACTTCCTTGATATTTCCACCTGATTTAAGTTGAAATGGGATAAATCCTATCGTTTTATTAGTCTGCCCGAACCCATAGACATAGCCCATCATTTCATTATCTGGGAATTGGGTAGAAAGGCTAAAAAATAATTGACTCCAACTTACTGTGGCTACTTCCGCCAGGTTTGTATCCACTTTGAAAATTTTCTGATTGGAAAGTTCTGAAAAATCAAAGTCTTCTCGATACTCCTCAGGATTGAGAGAATAGGTCAACCACTGTCCATTCCAAGTATTAATTTGATTCCCACGAAGCTTTTCTATAGTAGGGTCGTTCAAATACTTTCGGTAAACCTTCCAACCTTCAAAGGTTTGTAAAGTTATTTCGGGATTGTCAAAAAGTATCGTAAAGCCTCCGGCCACCATAATTCCCAGACCACTGCCGATCCACGAAAGATAAACTTCATCTTCATCGACAGAAATGACCACGTCACTGACCAAGCCGGAAGTGCTGGCATACTCCTTCGATTCAGATGCAGGATATCCCAAAGCAAAACTAGCATCGGGAATTTCATTTTCTGCCTTTTCAAAAAGGTTTTCCAGTTTTTCCTTCCTTTCATCAGCCGAAAGTAAATGCGGTTTTTGCCCACTTTTCATTTGTACAAAAGGAGAATTGGTCACCCATTGCATATATTTAGAATGATTATAAAATAATTCCCAGTATTCTAGCTCAAAAAACTCTTTTGGAGAAAGTTCTTTGGCATACCTCTCATTATATGCTTTTAGAAATGTTTTGCCAATAACTGCTGTGATCATAGTATTTGGTTAGTTACATCAAAGTTGCTTTCTCTGATCTTTTTTACATCCAAGCCAATGTCAAAATCATACGCCTTGTCAGGAATGATAAAGGGCTTGTTGCCTTTTTGCGCTTGGTTCATTCCTTTCACCGCAAAATACCTTACAGGGATCTCCAGATCCATCCTCTTTTCAAAATCAGTATTTTCATACATCTCTAAATCCCCTTCACAAATACAGCACACACTGTCAATTTCTAACAATTCAAATAGAATCGATTTGCTCCTATGAGTAAGCCTGTCAATGGTTATTCTCCCATCAGATTTGAATACAGCATGTTCCTCTATGTCCATAAAATCAATTTCTGGAAAAACATAGTCAATTTTACCCTGCAAATCCCTTTCTTTTAAAATCTGACTGTCCTCCAAAACATCATATGATCTACGAAGCACTTCTACGTCATAAGGCAAGGCATCAATTTTATTTTCCGGAGGAACGATTATATAGATGGGTTTGGTTTTTCCTATCGTGTCCTTCGTTCTTATTCTATTTACCCTACCAAAACGCTGTATCAAGGCATCAATAGGAGCAGTCTCAGTGACCATAAGGTCAAAACTGATATCTAGACTGACCTCTACGATCTGGGTGGACACCACAATACAAGCTTCTGTTGAAGTATTGAATTCTCCATTTGGATTTCCGTTCTCATCCAAACCTAGAAGTTGTTTTTCCTTGTAATTTCTGTCCCCTCTTTTGAAACGACTGTGCAGTAATAGGATCGGAGTGTCAGGATATATTTCTTTCAAATGGCAATAGGCATCTTGCGCTTTGGCTACACGATTATATACTACCAGCACCTTTTTATTCTCATCAATCGCTTGATGGATGAATGGTAGACTCTCTTCCAATGAATTGATTTTGTATAAGGTATGCCTATCAAATTCATCCAGCTCTTCTTGGGTCAGTTTTTCTTCCAAAATATCCTCTCCCAATTCCTCAACAATTTTCTGATATAGCTTTGTTGGCATGGTGGCTGTCCCTATATGAATGGCGCAATTCATTTGCTTAAGTATCTGAACCAATTTCAATACGATTGCCTGGGATACCCCAGTGTAAGTATGGATTTCATCCAAAATGAAGTCGCATCCTTTCAAATCGAGAAGCATGGCTTCATAACCTTTCATTCCAAAGGCTATAGCTGCTAACTGATGGGGAGTTAGAATTTTAATCGCTGAACCAAAAAGTGGCTGTAAAACACTTTCCTCTTCTTTGCCATTTTGTCGGACGACCATGGATGCAGAATGAAGCACCCTAATGTCCAATTCGGGATTGTTTGGCTTTAAGTCTGTGGAAACCCTCTTATACATGGCATTTATAGATGCCTGAAACGGGAGTGTATAAAAAACCCGTCTTTTAGTTCTTTTGAAGAGATAGTCTGTTTTGCCGGCCCCTGTACTGGCCACAACCAAGGTATGTTTCTTTGGTGAAGCTGTTTCTTTGTAAGAAAGCGGATAAAGTGGATGGGAACGGCTATAAAATGAAAAATTTGGAGTCTTAAAAGCCTTGCTAAGCTTTTCCTCTGTATCATTGATCAAAGCAGAAGCAAAGTGATCTGCTCCCATTAGCAAGCCTCTCCACTCTGCATACCCTCTAATTTTTGTTTGTTTTTTGCAATATGATATAGCGTAGGAAAGGTTTTGACGGGCCTCCTTTTCACCAAACGGAGTACACTGTATTCCAATATCTTCAATCAGTTTAAAAGCATCAGGAGACCATTGGTCCCATTGGCCAACATGAAAGTCAATAAAGTCATATCCGTTTTCCAAATCCAACAATCCTTTATCTCCAGCATCGTTTTTGGCTGACTTGTGATGTGCAATGACCATATCCAATAATGCTGAATATGCTGATTCAGGAAATACAGATAAGAAAAGAAGAGAACTTATTTCATGTCTGAATACTTTACTGTTTCGTCCATTTCCTTTAATTCTTCTTTGAAATTCAGGGTGGGCTTTTCCAATATCATGTAAAATCGCTCCACTGAATGCAACCAATTCATCCATTTGCAGATAGTTGGCAAAAGCCTTTGCTGCATAAGACACGTGTAAAAGATGATCTTTTAAGGAAGTGTTCTCAGGGGCGGATTTGGCAAGAAGATTTTCCATCAGAAGTTAGTTACAGGTTGACCTACTACTCTGATCCATCCATACATAGGTTCATTGTTAAGCCTGTGATACCCGACTAAAAATGATTTGTCATTTTTCTCAAAAACCAACTCGAAACCTGGAAACAAATCTTCATCTCCTTCAAATGCTTCTCTGCTAGTTTCAATGACAGCATCTGGGTACATAATATCTTCATTTCTACAAAGGCAAACATGTTGACTTGCTGCTCTAGATGCATATTCCTTAGATGTAAAAGCCAGTAGCAGAGTTGGGTTTTGTAAAACACCACGTATCAAGATTGCCTTAGGTCTGTCAAATAAAAACTCTCTACCTTTTCTCGTTGAATTCCAACCTCGGGTTTGAATTACTTCCTGTTGTCCACTGACCTGATCATAAGCTAATCTATGACCGACTATTTTATGAATTCCTTCATTTCCCAGCAATTCTGGAAACAACTTCTTCTCAATACCTTCCACAATTGACGGAGTCAAAAACTGCTGACTAAACGTTTCACTGTCTCTAACTGCCGTCCAAGGCTTAATAAAACCAAATGGTCCGGAATATTTTACTACATAGTATGTCATACCTACTTATCTTAAAGAGCCAAATCCAATTCCAGTACTATTCCCTATGCCCACATTCCAAGCAAACTTGAGTTGTTCTTCACTTCCCTCAATAATCACAGGACACATACTAGCTCTACATTTAATGCCGTTGTAATTGATCATTTTCGTACTAGGTTTTTGAAAGGTAGGGTCGAAATAAACCTTTACACCTTTTGACTCAAGACCTGCTTTCTTGAGTTTCGCTTCGAGGGTTTGAGTCATGTAAAGGCCTGAGTCAGCATCGGAAAATGTATAATGATGGACTCTTTCTTCTAATTTCCTTTTGATAAAAATAGGGCTGTTCAAGAAAAATCGTTGGATGGGCTCAACTGTTGGATCAGTTATTATGGATACTTCTTTGACCCTCATTCCAAAATTCAATTCAGGATCATTCTGAATTCCTTTGATAAGTGTTTTAATCAAAGCTGTATCATAAGAACTGATTTGCCAATAGGCACCATTTTTAAAATCAAAACCATTTTTATCAATTCTGCCACCCATTAGCCAGGATAAAGAGTAAAGAGACATTTCATCATGAACGTGATTTTCTCCAAGCCATTTATGAAATGCACCCACAAGGTTTTTTTGATAATCAAATGGAACTGATTCAGTGTTTTGCCTAAATTTTATCTGTATTCGCATACTTTTCCAATTAGAACTGTAATTTAAATTTTCTATTTTTAAATTTGAAATGAAATCAATTGGAATTTAAAAATTAGTACTGTAATTTAATGTCAATCGAACCTCTTCGATTTCCCGGAGGAATTGGTATTCCTCCGGTTTTTTGATATAATTTAATTTAATAGGTATGAAAACCGAATACGACCACTCGCACCTTAGCCTAACAGCACTCCATAAAGAGGGTATTCGCTCTCCAAAAGAGCTTGAGGAAGTAATAGAATGGAAATACTCGCACTGTGAAGAAGATTTGGAAATCTTGGAATTTCCGGTGTTCAGAATTACTGGCTTAACTGATAAATGCAAAGGCATCAGAGTGATTCCAACTTTTAACGAGGTAGGCAAATACATAACGCTGGATGCAAGAATTGCCAGCCGGGATTTGATTTTTACGTTGTTCTCGGCAAAGTGATTTTTTAAAACACCTTTAGAACTATTGACCTCATTTTTTGTATATTTGAACATGGCAAAAATTAAACATCTACAGTTAACATCTAATTTTTCAAATCCATTCCTTGGCCCTGAAAGGGAAAAGCTATGGACAAAATTGGATGAAAATGCCAGGCCAATCTCTCGAGAAGAACTTATCAAAAAGGCTAAAGACCTTAAAAAGAAAAAGGGTTCCTGATATCCCATCATACATCACCTCCTTTCACCTCCACACAACCAAATCCCTGGCTTCCTAGGTGTCCAAAGCCTGCGTAGTATCCAATCTCGTGGAGCTCTGTTGGCAGACATAGGGAAAACCTAAAGGTATAGCCTATCAATTTCGTTTCTCTTGCCGTCTGCTGTTTGATCGTGACGCCGTTTTTATAGACCTTACCAAGTATCCTATAGTCGAAGTTGGGCAGGCAGGAATTCAACGAATCGCCTTCAGCTGACGCGAGTGCTAAAGCCTGTTGCTTTGCTGTCAGGTTACGCACCAGCAATATCCAAAAATCCCGCTCCCCCGGATGCAGGTAATCCTCTCCCCCTTCCGGGCGTTTGCGCCGGATAAATATTGGCGAAAGACACCTATAGGTCATCCATTCCGAAAACAAAACAGGTTGCTGCCCAGCAACCTGCGTAACCGTATACGCTACACTCCCGCTCCGGTCTCCAATTTCCAATCCCTGATCCAAAAACAACCCCCGGATAAAACCCTCTGCTGCACGATCTATTAAAAAGGAAATCTCAAACCAGGCCTTTCTGCCCTCATGTACCATCCTATCCGACCCTTTTATCACTTGACATTGGTCGAACTTCAAGCGTGAAAAGACAAACAGCCTGTATTTTTTTCCAAAAGCGGCATACCCTGCCCCATGAAGAAATTCGCTGAAATCACTGTCAGCACTATCTATCATGCGATAAATTACGGAGGAAAGCTCATACTGATAGTTCACTGGCAATACCGAACTTGGCCCAGTACGTTCTAATGATATCAAAAACCTCATAGCGTAGTAGATGCGTAATAATTCAATTAACCATTGCTGGTTTTGCTAAAATTAGCGTCCTATTTTCGGAAGAATTCAAAAGACCGACGAAATCAAACGATATTCCGAAAGACTCTCAAAGGCAGTTGTTTAAACTAGCCGATTTGAACCCATAAGATCGACAAAAATTCGATTATAAAAAATACCATGATCGGGGTATTTTTTGGGATTTATCAAAAAAACAACACGATTTTCCCATAAATCCAGAAATAAATGTATCTGTACAATCCATGCCCGACCTCGATCAGCTGACTCTTGGCATGCAACGAACCTGGAATTTGGAACATACACACTAGCTTGGCCCAAGAAGCGGCGGCCCTATTCAAACCCCATGCCGCAAAAAACAGCCAACCACTTGACCATTACCCATCCATGAGACCGGCATTTCGCAGTTCGCTTCGAAATGCCCGTAACCGGCTGTATTTCCGATCTAGCCTAACGATAAGGGCTGCCGCATCCTCTCGAATCTCAGGCGTGTCCGAGGCAAAAAGAAGCACCCACGCAACACGCTGGTAAAAATCCCGACCACGCTCTTCCTCTAGCAGTTCTTCAATCTTCGCTTCCAACATCAGCAGGGCCTTATGGGGTTGGTAAATCAGGCAAGGCTCTAGGATGTCCCGCAGGTTCCACCGGTTGCAATGAACATCTGCAAAACGGAGCGCCTCGGGATATCGCTTCTCCAGAAAAAGCCCATTTCTCCAAAGCTCCCCGGCTATGCGTGCAAACTCGGCCTTGTTAGAAACCTCGTAATAGGTAAGTAGGGAACTGGCAACCGATCGGTTCTTTTTATAATATCGACGTGCCGACCTTTCCCAGGCTTGGTTTCCGCCGACCTTTCGTTGTAGTTCTGTGTAGAGCCAAGGGAGGTGATCCGCCGCATTACGGGATTCGACCACGTCCAAAACGATGGCAGCCTTCGTACCGGTATGGATGATGGCCTCTAGGAGCGGCTCAAAAAAAAACCAAAAAGTCGGTATGTTGTCGATGATACCGCACAAAATAATCTAAAACAGCGGTGGACACGGTAAAAAGCTGATCGGACGACAGCTGAATGGACTTGAACAAAGGCGTGCAATGCTGCAGGTTGTCAATCAACAAATCGAGCAGAAATCTCCCAAAAGCTGCACTACCCCAAAGGGATAATTCCCATGGACAGTGCCAGTGCGGTGCCTATACTATCAATCCTTGCCTTTGGCACGGGCACTGCTACAGCGCTTGGAGCAGTATTTTACTTCCTCCCAATTCCGTTCCCACTTCTTCCGCCAACTAAAGGGACGCTGACAAACGGGACAGACCTTGGAAGGGAGGTGTTGCTTTTTTGCCTTCATTCGTGCATTCCCTCATTGAACCTTTTCAGGTAAACCCATTTGGCAAAAAAGAGTTAAAAAAAATCAAGAGAGATACGCTATCAAGGACGTTGCACAAAACCAAAGGGGGCGGTATGGAAATGATGGGTTTTAGGTGCCTGATGGTGCACGTGGGGCTGTATCTTTTGGATGCCAAACACCATCGCCAGCCCCAGGCAGAGTACCGCCACGTAGGAAACCCGTACCCGTGCCAATCGACTCTTTCGAAAAAGCTCGGGCAAAAGCCGGCCCAGAGCCACATAGAGAAATCCCCCAGCCGTAAATGCCAATAGGAGTGCCGGAGAAATCAGCAGCCAGTGTTGCATGCCAAATGACACGAGTACACCAAGTACCGCTGTAAGAGACACCAGCATATTTAGGCGAACAACCTTCTTGGGCGTAAAGCCACTGTATACCAGGGTACCTGACTCACCCAATTCCTGTGGAAGCTCGTGAAGCAAGACGGCCAGCGTAGTTGCCATGCCCAATTCCACGTGAATCAAGTAACTGGTACCAATTACCAGGCCGTCGATGAAATTATGAAAGCCATCACCGACCAGTGTCAGGTACCCTAGCGACCCGTGAGGGTTACCCACCTCACGATGCCGGCGGTGAAATAGGCCATCCAACATCCAAAACACCAAAGCCCCTCCCAAAAAACCCAACACAACAGGGTAGGGCTCCAGGGATTCGTGGCTTGCCTCCGGAAGCAAGTGAAAAAAGACGTTGCCTAGAAGCATGCCGGCCGTCAACGCCAATAGCCAGGGTAAGGCCTGGTTAACAAACGTCCTGTTCACTAGCTGATAAACCAGTCCCACCAACGAAACCAACCCCACCGCCAGGGCACTAAGCAGCGCAGCGCCAAACGCAATTCCTCCTATCATCCTGCAAATATACATGCAACATTATTGCATAAAAAGAACAAATGGCTTAATTTGCAAAGAAAAAAACATGAAATCATCACCTATCCTCATTTGGTTACTGTATCTATTGGTAGGCTGCAACGATACTACACAGGAAAAACAGCTTCAAGAAGCGTATTCGTTTCATGAAAAATCCCTGGCCATTCGGGAAAAACTTGAAAACCTTCTAAAGTCAGCGGAGCACCTCGCTCCCACCCAGTATGATGAGCTGAGAGCTTTTCTAGAGGAATGGGACAATAGCTTTGTGGAGGTTCCCGGGTTTGAACACACCCACGACCACGATCACCAAGGGCACGACCACCACCATGCGCATAAGGCACCCGAGCTCACCCCCCAGCAACATCTCCAACTGCAGCAGCACC
Source organism: Lunatimonas salinarum (assembly GCF_017811155.1). GTDB lineage: Bacteria > Bacteroidota > Bacteroidia > Cytophagales > Cyclobacteriaceae > Lunatimonas > Lunatimonas salinarum. The sequence goes on from NZ_JACVCV010000002.1 coordinate 334,952, forward strand.
TATACGGAGAACTGATGGAGGCCTATAAATCCGTAAAAAAATGATGTATACACACCTAATAATTTTTCGTAGTTCTAAACCAAAAAATAAGTCGTCAAAAATATTTTCTGCATTTTTACCATTTTTAAAATAATATTGCTTCTTATTTTAATTCCTAAAAATTCATTAAAAAAATTTCCCCCATGTGGTAGAATTTTATTAGTTTAGTGAGATTTTAGAAGTGAGAGTTTTGCCTCGTAATGCATTTCTTGAAGCAATAATAGCTGAAGTCAGTTAAAGATAAACCCCAAAAAAGGAACCCTCTTGGGTTCCTTTTGTTTTTTTTCAGCTCAGCTTGAATTCGAGACCAAGCGTCGGTTAGTTGGAATCCTTTTTCGGTGCGACTTTTACCGGTTTTTGGTCTTCGAGCTGCTTGCTCACCACAAAATACGGCCCTGTGATAATTTCCTGTCCTTCCTGTAGGCCTTCGAGTATTTCTATGTTGTCAAAGTCTGATATGCCGGTTTTCACCTGCACCATCTTGGCTAGGTTTCCTTCTTTCACAAAAACCAGCTCCTTCAACTTAGCGGCCCCGTTGGTAGACTCCTCCGTTTGATCCTCCCGGGTAGTAACCGAGGCCAAGGGTACAGCCAACACATTTTCCTTCCGATTGGTCAATATCTCTACCGATGCCGTCATTCCTGGACGGAAGGGATAAGGGTTACTCTCGGTTATCAGATCCTCGTAGGAATCGTTTAAGATACGGATCCGCACTTCAAACTCCGTTACTGCATCTGCACTTGCCTTTTCATTGGCCGAATTGGCGATGGCTGTAACCTTGCCGGCAAAGCGTTTGCCACTAAAGGCATAGGAGTCTACATCGATGATGACGTCATCGTCCATGGAGATGCGCACGATGTCGTTTTCGTTGACATTGACTCGAACCTCCATGCGGGAAAGATCGGCGATACGTAGCATTTCGGTACCGGCCATCTGCGCGGTACCCACCACACGCTCGCCCTTTTCTACCAGTAATTTGGAAACGATTCCATTGGTGGGGGAATACACATTCGTCAGTCGAAGATTTTCAGCGGCCTCGTCTACCGTGGCCTGAGCACTCTTCACCACAAATTCTGCCGCCAATACCGTCTGTTCGGCGGCATCCAAGTCATTTTTTGCCGAGAGGTAGTTAGAATTGATCTGTTCGAAATCTGCATCAGAGATCACCTTATCCCGGTACAGACTCAAGTTCCGATCATATTCCAACTGTGCCCGGGTAAAGACGGCTTCTGAACGCTTTAATGCCGCCTTGGACTGCGCCAAATTGGCCATCTGTTGATTTAGCGTAGCTCTGGCCCTGTCAAGTGCAGAAATAAAATTGTCGGGACGAATCTTAACCAGTAAGTCATTGACTTTTACCGAGTCTCCCTCCATGACATTGAGTTCGATGATCTCCCCTGCCACATCGGGGCTTAATTTCACCTCGGTTTCCGGCTGCACTACCCCGGAGGAACTCACCTTCTCCGTGATATCCTTGAAGCCTACCTTGGCCACCTCCACATCAATTTCCTTGGGGCCACCGATCCACCCTTGAGACTTTCCGATGAGAATTCCTACTATAAGCACTGCAATCACTCCCAAGAGGATGAATAGCACTTTATTTGATTTCTTTTTTGCCATGAGACAGTTTAATTTAACGAAAGCGGTCTTCCCAAATAGAAGTCCAGCACTTTAACTCTAAAAACGTATTCATACTTGGAAGTAATCAGGTCGGCCTGCGCATTAAAAAGGTTATTTTGCGCCACCTGATAATCCACCGCATTGATTCCCCCTACCTCAAAGCGTTGCGTGGCCATTCGAAACGACTCCTCCAGAGCCTCCACACGCTTGGTGGAACTCTCAAAAGACTGCCTGGCCGCATAAGCTGACGTGTAGGCTGTTTCGATGTCCTGACGCAGTTGATTTTTGACCTCCACTTCCTGAATTTCACTCAAACGCTTCTGAATACGTGCCCGCTGCAGGCCTGCACGGTTTCGAAATTGCGAAAAGATGGGAATGTTCAATGCCATGTTCATGGATTGGGAGAGGTTATTCTCAAACTGCCGAAGCAAGGGGTCGGCGGTACCAAAGGTAGTTTGATCCACGTAGTTGGAAAATACGTTTGCATTTAGCCCCAGCGTGGGCATAAATGCACCTTTTGCCAAGCGTATTCCAATTTCGGCACTGTTTACTTCCAGCTCTGACGCCTTGACCTGAGGAAGGATACCCACCGCTGTACCATAGATTTCGGCCACACCGGCACCCACCATCTCCAATCCCGCGATATCCAGCTCGGGTACTTCGATGTCAAACTCATCGGTAAAGGGAATTAATAGCTGTTGGGACAGATTCAGCCTGGCGATGCGGTGGTTATTGCCGGCATTGATCAGTTCGAGTTCGGTTGTTGCCTTTTGTGCTTCCAGATCCAACAGGTCAGCAATCGGCAACGCCCCGGCAGTAACCAGTCGGCTCGTACGCTCCACCTGCTCGGACACAGTACGCAATTGGGATTGGGCGATATTCACCTGCTCCTTGGCAAAGGCCACATTTACAAACAGGTTTATCACATTCAGCTGAATGTCATTTTCTGCTGTAGCCACATTTAGGCGGCCGATCTCCACCTGCGTCTTGGCTTGTTCGATCCGGTTTACGATCTGACGCCCCGCGTAAAGGGGTACATTTCCACTAGCGGAGATGTTGACATTGCCGATGCGGCGGGTTTCGAATAAATTCGTAACGGGGTTGATAGACCTTCCCCAACGAAATCCGGAAGATAAGGAGGAAGAAAAGGAAGGAATCATCTGTCCCTGCGCTTCCAGCATCGCCGCTTCTGAATTGGATAAGTTCAACCTGCTGCGCTGGAGCGTCAAGTTATTTTCGAGCGCTATTTCGATGCATTGCTGCAAAGTCAGCGGACCTACCGGGTCTCCTGTCTGAGCAGCAGAACTGAACATCCAAATCAAGCAAGAAAAAGTCAGTAAAAAATTTTTTTGCATAAATCCAAAGCTTAAGGTAACTGGTTTACTGCTAACGGTTGAGCCGTTAATCACAACTTCCATGCTAGCACACTAAATTCTTGTGTAACTTTACAAAATAAACAATAAATGGGCGTTATGACCAATTAAAACCGCTCTTTATTTAGAAAATACAACTTGCATTTCGAAGTGGGCATTCATTTGAACGAAAACGAACACCAAAGTGAGCGGATTTGATACACTCTATTTAGAAAAAGATGGTTCCGCCGGCTGGCTTGAAGACAAACGGCCTAACCGGGCAGCTTTCTTCGGGGACGGCATCTTTGAAACCATGGTATTCATAAACGGCAAAATACGTTTTGGCAAGCAGCATTTTGCGCGTTTGAGTGAGGGGCTGCGGGTATTGCAGTTGCCGATAAACGAACTGAACCATTGGTCAGATCTAGAGCTTTTCCTCCAACGCAAACTGGGCTCTGCGGGCTATTGGAGAGTCCGCTGGAATATCTATCGCGACGGACTGGGGAAATATACACCTGATATCTCCGGCATCAGGGAATCGATCTATATACAGCCATTTAGCCCTGCTCCGCACATCAAACGAGAGGCTGCTATCTGCCGGACCTTAAGACTCAACCCAAACCCTTGGGCCAACTGCAAAACGCTAAACGCCCTGCCTTACGTAATGGCAAACATCGAACGCACCAATCTAGGCCTGGATGAAATCCTACTGTTGGATGCTGAAGGATACCTCTCCGAGGCAGGCGCAGCGAACCTCTTTTGGGTAACACAAAGCACTTACTACACCCCTTCGCTAACCCATAATTGCATAGCAGGCGTGGGGAGGCGGGCGCTGATTGACCACTTAACTGAACAAAACATGTCGATCCAAGAGGGATCCTTTCGCCCTGAGGCACTGAGGGAAGCTGAACAGGTATTTACTACGAACGTTACCGGGATCTCATATATTGAGCGGTTTGGGGATCGTCTATTTGACACCTCTCCTATCGCATCCATCGAACCCATTTTCTCCCTTCCATGACCAATCAATCGGGAGGACTTTTGAATACAACTGTTTTTGAACATAGAACAATTCATTCGCCCTTTTACTTTCAGAAAAGCGTTCTAGTTACCTACCTCCTTTGCTTCCTATCTAGGAGTTCTGAAACGGCTCAGTATCTCTAATGCGGCTTAAAGGCGTAGGTTTCTACGGTGACATCCCACTTGGACCTGTGCCATCGATTTTTTCTGCAGGGTTCGGAACGTATCTGCTTGGAATGGACATGGGCATTAAAATAGAACAATTTGATGGTAACGCTTGACACCCCAGCCAAATTTTCTAACACCAGCATCATATGACCTACATTGAACTCCTGCGGATGGAGCTGTTGCGACATGCGCAGGGCTTCCTTGCCCAAGGAGTTTAGAATAGCCAAAACTACCGATGCCGCATCCTGTTCTAGGGAAACCCCCAACAGTTTTCGGAAAAGGCGCCTCCCAAATTCATATGAACTATGGTATGCCCTGTAGGTTATGAAATCTTCAGTAATTTTTGTAAACCTACCCGACCCGGACAAGATCCGCTCTATTCCGTGGTAGTTGAATAACGAAAAGAAATGGCCCGAGATCGGATTTACCGTTCTGCTCAAGGCAACCGTCATGGCCGACAAGAGCAATGAGGCGTTGGAAAACTCCTCCCTTAGCTCCTCGGGAAGGAGTTGACTGGGAGGAGCAGTGGTCCGAATCAGGATATTTCCCGAGGCATTGATCAGATGATAATCGTTGGCATGCCCCATGAGGCGCTTTGAAAGTGGTAAATACACGGCTTTGAAAACCAGTCAAATCTGGCTTTGTTAAAATAGCCCGTAATCGGGATTTACATGCCAGTCGGCAGCAAGGCCTTAACTGGGGCTCGAAATCAAGCGATGGTAAATGTCTGAGGTGTGGTGGCCAGGGCCTTACCGGATTTATCCAAGACTTGGATGGAAGAGGCGGTCGTTTGTACGCCATCCACGGTAAACTGCACTTCGTTCGTTCCCCATGTTCCCACGGTGAGCTTGCCCTTTGATCCATCCTCTGAAAACTTAAGGGATCCTTTTTCAGAACCAAGAAATTGACCAAGCAACAGGTACGTGGTACCCTTCGCCAAAGCTGTTCCAGAGGGTAGGTTTTCATTAGGAGTAGAGGAATCCACCACGCTTTTAACCGAAGGGGTTTGCAAAAGTAATCCACTAAACCAGCTGATCATCTCCATGTACTCGGGATTCATATTGACAGAATCCAAGTCACCTGCGTATTGGCGAATGAAAGTCGGAGTTACAAAAAGATAGGTATCCTTGTGCATTATCCACTTCGTTGTGACCGAACTTTCCTTAAAACAAGGACCAATGCTTAGCTGTTGCTTATGCGAATTGGCATCTGCATACACTACAATCGCACTGACGGAGGGCATACCCAACAAGTATTCACACACAAAGACGATATTTCCCACTTTACTGTCCGAACGAGAGCTCGAACCGGAAATATTGAGACCCTCTTGGCCGATCGACGAAATCATTGCAGTTGCAAAACTCATTGCGCCGGCTCCGGTGGCAAGGCCGAGCAATGCTTCCAACAGCTCTTTGCTGAAATTGGCTCCCCACTGATGGCTTTCGTAACTTAAATCGGTCTCTGTAACGTGTACAAAAAGACCGGATCCGCTGATAATGCGCTCCAACGCAGTATAATTGTAAAGCGAAAATGGCTTACCCGTATCTGGGTTGATCGTGGTCGTTATCGCCCTGGACATGCCGGCAAAAAATACCGAAACCTCTGCAAAAACATCCTGTACCTCCTTGGTGATCGGTGTTCCGGAATCTACCGTACTTGCCATCATGATATTCCCCGTTTCATTAAAGATATAATACTTCTTAGCCTCCACGTTGTTGGGGTTTTTAGCGGGGGAATTCAATTGAACGGTGTTCTCTGCCATGGTTTTTTTGGTTTATTTTGGTAACCTACTCTATCAAGGCTTTTCGGCGATCGCCTATAGTATGGATAAGCACCCCAAGAATTTGGGTGCGGAACGATGTGAGGGATAAAATGACAACTAACTACTACCGAAAAAATGAGAGTGATTAAAAAGCTGAAAATTGATCATTTTTATAAACCTACAAAAAATTATTTTAAAAAAACAACAAATTTAAATAAAAATTAGAATTAAAAATGTCGTTTTCCGAATTTTATGGAAATAACTTTCTATCTAAGGAACCGGACCTCCAAAAAAAATCAAACCGAAACGGCCGCTTTGATATGGGGATGGGGGTTGTAATCGACTATTTCAAAATCCTCAAAGGCAAAGCCGAAAATATCCTTCACCGATGGGTTTAGCTTGAGCGTTGGCAAAGGCCTACAATCCCGGGACAACTGTAACTTGGCCTGGTCCAGATGATTATTGTACAGGTGCGCATCCCCAAAGGTGTGAATAAACTCGCCTACGCCTAGGTCGCATACCTGAGCAATCATATGGACAAAGATCGCATACGAAGCGATATTAAAAGGAACCCCCAAAAACACATCCGCGCTGCGCTGATACAACTGACAGGAAAGCTTCCCTTGGGCGACGTAAAACTGAAACAGGAGGTGACAGGGTGGCAGGGCCATTTGGTCTACATCCGCTACGTTCCATGCACTTACGATTAGGCGACGGGAGTTTGGATTGGTCCTGATCTGATGGATGAGGTTTCTGATCTGATCGATCTCCCCGCCCTTTCCGTCCGGCCAATGCCGCCATTGATATCCGTATACCGGCCCCAAGTCGCCATTCGAATCCGCCCACTCGTCCCAGATAGATACATTGTGCCTTTTCAGGTAAGCAATATTGGTGTCTCCCTGGAGAAACCACAAGAGCTCGTGGAGAATAGACCGAATATGGAGCTTTTTGGTGGTCAATAGTGGAAATCCTTCGCTAAGGTCAAAGCGCATTTGATATCCAAACACACTGCGGGTACCGGTACCGGTACGATCGCCCTTTTCCACCCCATTTTCCAAGATGTGCTGCAATAATTCGTGGTATTGTTTCATTGTTTGAACCGCATATTTTGTTTGCCAAATGTTCTAATCAAATCGCTTAAAATGAATTGGTAGATGTTTCAATTTATCTGGAAAAAACCCACTTTTGGACTACCCTAGCCGTAATGTTCTGCATAATACTTCTGATAGTCTCCGGAAGTAACCCCATTAAGCCAGGCTTCATTGCCGAGATACCAGTCTACCGTCTTTTCAATACCCACCTCAAAGGTAAGACTCGGTTCCCAACCCAATTCCCGTTGAATTTTAGTGGCATCAATGGCATACCTAAGATCATGCCCCGCCCGGTCTTTCACGAAGGTAATCAGCTTCTCTGAGGACCCGATTTCCCTTCCCAGTTTGCGGTCCATAATCTGGCACAATAAACGAACGATATCAATATTTTTCCACTCGTTAAATCCTCCAATATTAAAGGTGTCGTTGATTACACCTGCATGGAAAATAACATCGATGGCACGCGCATGATCCTCTACATATAGCCAATCTCTAACATTCTCGCCCTTTCCGTAAACCGGTAGCGGCTTTTCATTTTTGATATTGTGAATGCACAATGGAATCAACTTTTCAGGAAACTGATTCGGCCCATAATTATTTGAACAATTGGATATGACTGTTTTAAGACCATAAGTATTGGCATAGGCCCTTACAAAATGGTCGGAACTTGCTTTGGAGGCCGAATAGGGAGACTGGGGGTCATAGGGCGTGGTCTCGAGGAAAAATCCCCCGTCATGCAGTGAACCGTATACCTCGTCGGTGGAAATATGGTAAAAAAGGTGCCCCTCCAGGTCCTTCCAGAAGCCTTTGGCCGCATTAAGTAAGTTTACCGTCCCGAAGACATTTGTTTTTACAAAGGACAGAGGATCTGTAATGGACCGGTCAACGTGTGATTCAGCGGCCAAATGAATTACATCCGTGATCAAAAATTCGGAAAAGACCCGTTCGAGCGCCCCGGCGTCTTGAATATCCACTTTGGCAAAATGATAATTTGGCTCATCTTCGATATCCGAAAGATTGGCCAAGTTTCCTGCATAGGTCAGGCTATCCAAATTGATGATTCGGTATGAAGGGTATTTTTTTACAAACAGTCTGACGACATGTGATCCGATGAACCCTGCCCCACCGGTAATCAGAATTGACTTTTCCATTTAAATGCTAAATTATGTCCTAAACCTTGAGATCCAATTTGCAAACCAGCTCTTTTTAGCGCGAGGCTCCTCCTCGTAATAGCTTCCACTGTACCTATTCCTACGTAGGTAGGAGTAGTTATACCCGTATCCATAATTGTATCCGCCGAAATCGTAGGTGTCTCCACCGCTTTTCAATCCGTTAAAGATAGCGTAAAAATCCCTCACTTGGTCGCTGCCGTAGAGGTCATTGATCATCAACAAGTGGTTTTTATGGGTGTAATCATGCCGAACAATGTACAGATTGATATCCGAAAATCGCAGGAGATCCATCGTTTCGGAAACCAAACCCACCGGGGGACAGTCCATGATAATCACGTCGAATTCATGCTCCAAATACTCGAAAAAATCCGACAACTGCTTCTTCAATAGCAGTTCCGAAGGGTTGGGTGGAACCGGGCCGGAGGGCACCACATAGAGGTTTTCATACTGGGTTTCCAGAATTGTCTCCTCGTAGCCATGCTTGCCCACCAAAAAAGTAGATAATCCCTTCTTGTTGGACACCCCCATATTGGACGCGAGTTTTGGCTTGCGTAAGTCCATCCCCATCAGACAGGTTTTCTTACCACTCAGCGCCATCGCCGAGGCGATGTTGATACTGATGAACGTCTTGCCTTCTCCTGAGATACTTGAGGTCACCAAGATTTTTTTACATTTCTTTTCACTCCGTATATAAAAGAGCGCGGACCTTAATGACCGGAAAGACTCGGAAGCCAATGCCCTCGGAAATTCCGCTACCAGTAGATTGGTATCTTTGTCGCTGAATCCAATGGTACCCAATAGCGGAATCTTAAGAATACTTTTCAACTGAATCTGATCCATGATTCGGTTGTTCAGGTAATGGTATAGCAACAAAAAAGCCAGCGGAATAAAAAATCCCAACCCTACGGCATAAGAGTAGTTTTGCATTTTCTTGGGGTATATCAAACTACCCTTTTTCGCATAATCGACGATGGCATTGTCTGATACATTGGAAGCCCTGGCAATGCCCGCCTCCGCACGTTTTTCCAACAAGTAGGTGTAGAGATTTTCACGCAGCTTATACTCTCTGAAAATATTGGTGTAGGTCGACTCAGCCATAGGCAATTTGGAGAACTGCTGATCGAATGACCTTAGTTTCTCGTAATTTTCCTGCTTTTTGGATTCGGTGTTTTCGATCAGGTTTTGGATATTTTCAAACACATTGTCCCGTACCCGTTGGATTTGCTGATCCAACACGGTAACATCCGGGTGGTTGCTATTGACGATACTCACCAACTTCCGTCGCTGCAGCGAATAATCCACCAATTGCGAGATCAGCTCATTTAACAGCCCATCAGCTATCCCAACCACAGAAGGGGCTACCACTTCTTCGTAGCTTTCTCCTTTTTTTAACAGGTAATCGCGTAAGGTTTTATAGTAAGATAGTTCAAAATCAATCGTCTGAATATTCTCCTCCAGACTTCGGATATTGTTTAGCACCCCACCGAACTCCGCATTCACATCCAAAAGCTTGTTGGCCACCTTAAACTGTTGCATACGGCGCTCTACGGAATTGAGGGAATCCTCTACGATATAAAGCTGCTCTTCGATAAAATGGAGTGCATTTTCCGAAATGCGGTTTTTCTCCTTTAGGTCATACTCCAAGAAAGCATCCATCAGTGCATTGACGTAATCGCTCCCTTTTTCTACCACCTTTGTAACCATGCTGACTTCCAATACCGAGCCATAATTGATCAGTGGGCGCACCACCACACTTCCTGCAAATCGGTCTACCAAGGCATTGGGATGATGCAACTGAAAGCCTACTTCCCCTCCAACGCGCGACGGGTTAGTGAGCAGGACGCGAAATTTAGCCCTAGCGCCGGATACCTCCTCTCCAAACCTGAAAACCTTCCCGTAAATATCCACATCCGATCGATCCGGAGATCGGCGAATGTTCCACCATTCCAAAAACTGATTTTCATCCCGATCTATCAAAAATTCTTCCTCAGAGAGAATTTTGACAACCATCCGCTGTCCTTCCAGTTGAGGATATTCCCAGTCTACCTCTATTCGAATGGGCGACTGCTTGTACATTTCGATTTCCTTGATGTTCGTCGCCGCAAAGTAGCTTACATCAAAGTGTACCTTTTTTAACGCTTCCTCCGCGAGGTTTTTGGATGCAAATAGCAGGATGTCATTGGTCAGGTTATCCGGTGCGGAAAAGATGTTCGACCGATCCAACACCCTTACTTCCGGCGATGCATTGCGCTTGATCATCACGCTGCCCTTCACTTCGTATCGCTCCACGGTATAGCGATGAAATAAAAAAACTCCCAACAGACCAACCGATATAAAAAAAAGGTATACAGGCCAATACCGAGAGTATTTGATGATATAGTATTTTATATCAATCGGCTTCTCTTGTTCGTCAAATTTTGATAAATCCAAATTCTCCATACCTAGAAAATGCCTGACGTGAGACCGTAAATAAACAAAACGGCGGTGATAATGGAAATCCCCAATTGAAGGGAAGCGGAGATGTTATCTCCCGACCCAACCTGACGTATCTGCATGGGCTGCAGGTATAAAATGTCATTGTTTTGCACAAAATAAAAAGGCGATGCCAACAGCTGCCGGTCATTCAGGTTGATTTGGTGAATCTTGGTTCCCCCATCGTACTGACGGATAATAAACAGTTCATTTTTTTTGGCGAGAATATTTGACTCGCCGGCCATCGCCAATGCATCAAAAATGGTGGCCCGGTTTTTTAAGATTACCTTGGTGCCCGCACTGGCAAATTCCCCCAAAGCCGTAAACCTGATCCCTCCAATCCGCAACCTTACTTCCACTTCTTCTTTAAAATATTGGTTGATTTCCTCTTGCACTTGCTGCCGGGCCTGTTCCTCGGTAAGACCGGCTAAAGGAAGGTTTCCCAGCTTGGGAATACGAACAAAACCATCCTTATCCAACGAGTATCCCGAGAAATAAAACACATCCATAGCGCCGCCCATAGCACCTCCTCCACGTCCACCTACCCGGGCACTACTGGCACCTTGGTATTCAAAGGCCTTGAGCAACTCTTCATTTGGCGAGGCAAAATCGATATCTATGATATCATAGGGTTGTAACACATATTCATAATCTACATCCGAATAGGGAATGAACTCGTCCAGCTCAATCACCTCGTTGCCACTCAAGTTCTGCAGGTAATTTATTCGCTTGTTACTTACGCAAGAAGCCACCAAAAGTAATAAGGAAACCACCCAAACACTCCGTTTACTCCATATGCAACACGTCCCGCTCATACCAAAATTAACCATGTGTGAGATTAGTGAAAAATCTGGAGAATTTAAACATTCCCTGCGATTTCTTTGTCCCAAAGCCGGTAATATTCCTGTAGCAAACGCTGCTGAAATTGCTTTCGGTCAAATTTTTCCGCCACCTCCCTGCGGAGGTTTTCAGCAAAGGAAAGCATTTCCACCCGCTTTACATAGGCAAATTCCATGGCCTCCTTCAACGCTTTAAAGTTGTTTACCGGGTATACCAACCCGGTCTTTTTATGCGTCACAATTTCCAGATTGCCCGGTATATCGGAGCAAATGATTGGACAGCACATGGCTCCAGCTTCAAGTAGCACATTTGGAAACCCTTCCCTCCGGGAAGGATGAATCAGCAGATCAGCGATGGCCATATAACAAGCCACGTGATCCGTCCATTCCAGCTGTACAATGCGCGGATGATCATTTATTCGGTTGATCGTCTGTCGGGACAGTGGGTTCAGGTCCTGTTCAAAGGACCCCAGCAACACTAATTTGGATCGATTGACTATCTTTGAGGCCAAAAAAGCTTCAATCAATTCCTCTATGCCCTTGTCCTTTACCAATCTGCCCACCACCAGCATCACGAAGTCGCTTTCACTAGGAACAATTCGCATCGTGGCAGCCACCAAATTATTCTCCTTAAGATTATAACGATCAAAAACCTCCAGATCTACCCCGTTAGAAGAACCGTGACCGATGACTTTTACCTTTTCTTCCGGCACAAGCCCCTCCTTTACGATCTGTTCACGGAGCGAATGTGCATTGGCCCAGACCTCGGTAGCCGAACGAAAAGTGATTTTTTCCATCCAAACCAACAGCCTTCTCCGGGTGCCGGTGGCCACTTGGTAGGGTAAGCCTGCGAGCGTGTGGACCCGCACCGGTATACCCGCCAACTTGGCAGCGATCATGGACAATAAACCTGCTTTGGGTGTGTGGCTATGGACAATATCCGGCTTTTCCCTTTTAAAAAGTTGGTATAGCTGCCAAAGACACCTTAGGTCCTGGTAAGGGGTTATTTGACGCGTAAATGGCACCACTTCGTAAGGACAACCCTCCTGCTTTAGTACCTGATCCCATTCCTTGCCATCGGAACTTACCAACAGCACTTCCCACCCGGCAGACTTCATAAACTTCATCTGACCCCTAAGGAGCAATTTCAAGGAAAGCGGAACGGTGGTAATACGGATTAATTTCGGCATGCAAGCTGTTCAAACATAAAAACACAAAGATAACCGGAAAAAGGGAATTGTGTAGCAACCTGCACAAGATAAATAGCCTAAGGACTAAGGGGTCGCTCGCTCCCATCAAACCCAAAGATCCTCAAACGTTTGATCCCTGCGGGCAATGCCAGCCTACGGGTACTCTGGGACATAAACCCCGACCCGTGGTAAAACTCAACCTTTCGCTGACGACCATCTTTCCACTCCAACAAAGCGTATTGATCTCCTTGCTTTGGTTCAAAAACAGGGTTACCGGAAATAAATGGAGCTGAAAATACTCGCAGCGCTCCCCTATTTTCAGAAGCCGCATACAGGGCATGATCCGAACCCAACCAGAGATTCACGAGTGCTTTCCCATCTCCGGGAACCAAAAAACCACTTTCCATAGAGCCCTTGGCCTCAAATCCCCCCGAACCATCCCCCTGTAACCAAAGACCCGTATGGGCATCCATCCTACCTGAAAAGACCTCGTTCCCATAGTCATTGCCAATGAGTAACACATCCAAAAAACCATCTCCGTCTAAATCATCCACACGCATTCCATAGACCGGGCCAATCTGTGCGGCTACTGGTAATGCACTGCATACAAAGGATCCCTCTCCGTTGTTATCCAAATACACGCTCTTAAACGTATTGGCAGTCAAGACCATAGCACCTTCCAGCAAATCGGGTTCGAGCACCTCGTCCAGTGCAGCTTTACCATAGTCTTTGTAGTTCAGAAACTTGCGCCTAAACAGGGGACTCTGACCGTATAGGTCGTCCCAAAAATGCACCGGAAAAGATTGATATCCGCCGTCTAGATCCTTGAAATACGCAAAAAGAACCGGATCCAAGCTTTGATTTTGGTCAAAATCCTTTGCATATAGCTTGATTGGACGCTGTTTCGTCACCCCGTACAAATTATTCACCCCCCAGTTACCGACAACATAGTCCATATCTCCGTCATTATCAAAATCTCCCGCTGCAATTGCTGTCCACCATCCACTAAGGTTATCCAAACCCGTACGCTCAGCTTTCTGGAACCTCCCACCCTGATTGAGGTAGATGGTGATATCCATAAATTCTCCTACAAGCATCAGATCGGATAGACCATCCCCATTCACATCCGTCCACAATGCGTCACTCACCATGCCAATGTGCATCAGTCCGGGTGCAAGTGAGTCGGTGACATCTTCAAACCCCCTGCCCGTATTCTTAAGAAGTAGGTTGGTACCGGGTAGCGGGTACTGACTCTGTCCGGATCGACCTCCCACAAAAAGATCCAACAAGCCATCCCCATCAAAATCCGCAGCTCGAACACACGTAGTGCTAATGGCTTTATGTGGAAGCGCACCATTTAACCTCGTAAAATTACCAGAGCCATCATTTTCATAAATCCTATCCAGGTACACGTCGTTCCCCAGGGCATACTCTATACTTCCGCTACCAAGGTATAGGTCCAAGTCGCCATCATTGTCCATATCGAAAAGAAGCAACCCCGTATCCTCAGGTAGCTTATCACCATCAAGAAACCCGACCTCTTTCTGAAAATGACCCTGCTCATCCTGCACGAAAAGTGCCGGAGGGTATCCTGCTGATCCCCCTATCAGCAGGTCTTCCAGGCCATCCCCATGTATATCGCCCACTGCCAGCGAAGGCCCATACTGCGACAACTTATGGGGCAGGGTTCGCTGCAAATTATAATCTATATAGTCCCTTTCCACGTGTTGAAATCCCAACCCCAAGGAGTCCGATAGCTGCAAAAGTACCGCAGGCCCCTTCTTCGGTGTAAAGGGAAAAGGCAATTGGGAAATCGGTATCGCTGCCGCATCCGCTATGGATACTTCGATCACCTGATTGGGCGATGGCACAGCGACCTCTTGATATAGGCCCTCCTGCCAATAAACCCTTACTGCGTTTACCTGCGTTTGCTTGCCCAAGCCCACATGGACGATTTCTTCCACTGAGGACATGTATCCCCTCATTACTTGATGCTCGTGATAGTGAAGCTCCCCACTTCCGGTCACAACCACCACCTTGGCACCTAGTCCCTGAGGATTAGAAGCCGTACCATTTAGTCTAATTCTCAACCAATTACCGGATGAATCCCGAGAATTCAGGGTATTTTCAAACACAAAAGCCTCTTCGTTGATATTGCTTACCACATAGTCCAAGTCTCCGTCCAAGTCCAGGTCTGCGAAGACAGCCCCATTTGAAAAGGAAGGTTGGGCGAGCCCCCATTTGTGGCTCACATCGGTAAATGTCAGGTCACCCCGATTTTGAAAAGCATAGTTGGGGATTTTTACGACAGGGATGGAATCAAGTAATTGGCTCGCAGGAGCGGACACCCCCATATTTGCCCGGAAATTGGTGAAATCTTTGTCGGTAATATCCCGGGGATATCCATTTGTAATTAAGAGGTCTCGAAAACCATCATTGTCCACATCGACCAAAAGTGGAGACCAGCTCCAGTCAGTCTGATATACCCCTGCCATCATCCCAATTTCGCTAAAAGGGATTCCAGTACCATTGTTCAAATGCAGCATATTACGAATATACTGATATTGATACCCCCATGATTCATTCTGCACGTAGGTCTGATAGGAGGTCTTACTGATGGTCGTCTTCTTCCTAAAATTCGATTCCGCCAACATGTCCAAGGTCAATAGGTCAAACAGCCCATCGTTATTGATGTCACCGGCATCAACCCCCATCGAAAAGTGGCTTTGATGCCGAATGTACCGTTCTATTTCGTTTTGAAACGTGCCATCTTGCCGATTGATATAGAGAATATCGTTGGATAGGTAATCGTTGCTGACGTAAATGTCCGGCCACCCATCTTGATTAAAGTCCGCCACGGCGACACCTAGACCATATCCTTCAATCCTAATACCTGCATTCAATCCAATATCGCTAAACGAACCATCCCCGTTATTTTTATATAATCGATCTGTGTTGCCGGCCGAACCGTCAGTGATCTTATTCCGGTATACGCCCGGCAGGGAGGTTACCAACAGGTTGTTAAGAACATACAGGTCAAGCAGCCCGTCGTTATCGTAGTCAAAAAATACGGCTGCCATACTATACCCGGTATCATCTATTCCGTATTCTCCGGCCCTCTCTACGAACACCGGAATACCTTCCTCATTTGTACCTTGATTGACAAAAAGTTGGTTCCTGCGCTCAGCCACTTCCTTCTTCATTGCAGCACAAACGTAAATGTCCATCCATCCATCTCCGTTGATGTCCACCACGGTCACCCCGGTACTCCAAAAAGCGCCGCCCCCTACTCCAGCTGCCTCGGTTACCTCCTCAAAACTAAGCGCTCCTTGGTTCAAAAAAAGCTTATTTTCCACTTCATTCCCAGCAAAAAAAAGATCCTGTAGTCCATCGTTGTTAAAGTCTCCAACTCCTATTCCCGCTCCGTTGTAAATAAACTCCTCTGTAAGGATATTCACGGAGTCAGACTCCGAGATCATGTTGGCAAAACTTATTCCTGTTTGCGCCGAAGGCAGTAGCCTAAAAAGCTTATCTGGAGATTCATGTGGCCCTTCACATCCAAATAGGATGATAGAAGCAGCTAAAAGCCATGAAAGTGAGCATAGATTGGGATACATTCAAGGAGGTAATTAATAGGTTCTATAGGCTAAGACGCAATCCAAATGTACAAATTTCACCCCATAATTGGAATCAAGTGAAATAAAAAGAAAAGGCGGGTAAAACCCGCCTTTTCAAAATAATGCTGCACTGATTAAGGAAATGCAGGATCCTGTGTGAGTGTAGGTGTGCCCTCTGCAAAAGAACGCTCGATGGCTTCCAACGGTATGGGGAAGTATTCGTGTACTCCCTTCTGAAATTGCGCTTGACTTAGGTAGGATCTTCTGGTACGCTCCACTGTCAAGTATTCAGAAAGCACTTCGGCCGCAACCCCCCATCGTTGAAGGTCGAAAAACCGATGACCTTCCATTGCGAATTCCAGACGTGTCTCCATCCGAACAGCCTCCCTTGCGACACCTTGATCCGTCCAAGGCTGGTCATAGGTACTGATTACGTAATTGGCTGCCGGTTGACCTTCCACGATGGTGAAGTCATTTCGTTCCGCTCCCTGTGTCGCAAGAGGCACAAACCCGGCAGGATTGGCTGCTCTAGCACGGATTAAATTGACCAATTCACGGGCTCGTTCCAAATTACCCAGCTCTACCTCCACCTCAGCGAGCCAAAGAATCACCATGCCCAAACGCATGATTCGGTAGTTATTAGCGGATAATCGGGGGTTTGGACCAATACCAAAGAATGCTGGTTCTGCTACGTGCTTCTTTGGTGAGTAAGGCCCTGCATAGGCCTGATCGCGGATAAAATCCCTATTGTGAATCTTGTACCCTTTGTAAAGAATGCCTCTTCTGCCAACGGTGTGATCCAAACGGGGATCCAAGGGACCTTGATAAGGAGTGAAAGGCGCATTCAATGCGATTCCCTCATCACTGGTTACATTTTCATCGTTATAGGAGGTCAATAGTGGCAACCCGTCGGCACTGGTTCTATAGGCGTTTACCAGGTTTTGAGTAGGCTGATAGAATCCACAGCAACCCCAGGGGTCGGTATAGGGATAGTTCAACGTGGTACCTTCGTTTGCGGCCTGAGTGGTCGCAGAAGAAATGGAGTACTGCACCTCGTATATGGACTCCTCATTGTTTCTTCTTCCTACGAGGAAGTTTTCCTCAAACGTAGGAACGAGCGAAAAACCACCATTGTTGAGGATGTCTTCCAAAAGCGGCTTGGCTTCTTGCAGCTTTGCGGTATTGGCCGCACCGGTATCTTGATTCCAACCCTGAAACATTTTCGCTTTGGCTAAAAAAGCCATCGCAGCCCACTTGGTTGGTCTACCTGGATCTGTCTGCGTTTCCGGCAGCACATTCATAGCCGCCTCAAAGTCCGCCTCTATATCCGGCCATATTTCCCGGTCGTTTGGCACTTTACTACTCTCTAGGTCATCCAAGACAAACGCATTGTCGTCTATGTAGGGAGCCCGTCTCCACATTTTCCGTGCCTCAAAATGGAAGAATCCACGCAAAAACCTGGCTTCGGCGACAATTTGCGCCCTTCGTTGATCCGAGACTCCCTCTACATCCTTAAGGGTATTGATCGCATCGTTTGCACGCGCCACACCCTTGTAAACAGCCCGCCATTTGTTACGAATGTGAAGGTTGGTTGCCTGGAAATCATACGTTTCCAAAAACGACTGCTCCGGCTGATCACCGGCATCGGTTCCTTTATATGCATCGTCTGAAACGACACCTCCATATACCCAGTTTTCAATGGTTCCATTCCAGCTGGATTGTCCGTCTAGTCCAAATCCATCTACCATGGCATAAGCACCCAACAAGATCCCCTCAACCCCCTGTGGGTTGGAAAGCCCTACGGTACTGAATTGTCCTTGGGGCTGCGTTTCAAGGAATCCCTCACTGCATGATACGGTAGTCGCACCGACCAAAAGACCCGCAGCTAACAGCCTTGTATAGTTATTTATTGCTTTCTTCATTTTTCTTATGCGTTAAAATGTCACATTTACACCAAGAATCAGATTTCTGGATACCGGCATATAGCCGCCATCAAAGCCAATGGTGTTATTGCTACCTGTTTGAATCTCCGGGTTGGTACCCGAATAATTGGTAAGGGTGAACAAATTCTGGCCTTGGAAATAGACGGATGCCCTGTTCATTCCCAACTTACTCAGCACATTTTGGGTTAGGTTGTAAGTGAGCTGTAGGTTCCTGAGTCGGAAGTAGGAACCATCTTCGATAAAATAGGTAGAAGGCCTACTACTAATCTGGTCATTGGAGTCCATGATCGGTACTGTGCCACCTGGGTTTTCTGGAGTCCAAGCATCATATAGTGCTCGTCGCGATTTATTACCCTGGAAGGTATTGAAGTCTGTCCAATACCTCATGTAGTTAAAGATGTCATTGCCGACAGAACCATTCCCAAATAAGGTCAGGTCCCAGTTTTTATACCCCACATTGACATTGATACCGTAAACGAAGTCAGGGTGCGGGTTACCTATAATGGTACGGTCGGCATCGGTGATGATTCCGTCTCCATTGACATCCTCCACTTTGAACTTACCAACGGCATTGTAATTTCCATAGGGTGGGTGGGCATTGACCTCTTCCTGTGTTTGGAATATACCCTCATTTCGGTATCCAAAAAAGGAAGATATAGGGAATCCTTGCTGTGTCACCGTAACAGAGGGAACCCTGGTAGAGGCTCCAAACAGCACATTGTCTTCATTTTGTGCCAATCTGTCTACGTTGTTTCGGTACATGGAATAGTTAGCTGAAACATTCAAGCGAAGGTCTCCACCTAAGTAGGTTTCGCTGTATCCCAAGTTCAGGTCAAGTCCTCGGTTGGTCATTTGTCCGATGTTAACAAACGGTGCTACCGCGTCACCATGGCCATAACTAATAGGTACCTGAAAAAGCATATCTGTGGTTACCCTGTTCCACACGTCCAATTCGAAGAAGAATTTGCCATCCAAAATCTCCACATCAAGTCCAAGGTTATTGGAAGTAGTTGATTCCCAACGAGCATTTGGATTTCCAAAGCGGGCTGCATCAAAACCCAGTGCGGGAGTAGACGAAGATCCATCAATAGGAAAACCGGAATTAAATATGTTGGTACGGTAGGTGGTATAAGCGTTGTAATCCCCGATTAGCTGATTTCCTGTCTTACCCCAGCCGTAACGCAGTTTCATGTCAGATACGAAAGGAAGTGCGTTGGCGATGAAATCTTCATCAGAAAGCCTCCAACCCAAACTAAATGCCGGGAAGGTTGCATTTCGGGACGCTTGTAGAAATCGCGAAGAACCGTCATTTCTCAAAATGAACTGAACGAGGTATTTACCATCATAGTTATAGTTCAGCTGCCCAAATTGGGAGTACAGTCGGTAGTCGTTCACTACTCTACCAAAGTTAGTCGCAGTATTGGGGTCACCCAAATCGAGGTAACCTATTACCGGTACTGTTTCAAACGCATAACGCTGCCGCTGACCTCCGAATATCTCGCCGAATTCTTTGATCGCCTCAATACCTACGTACGCGTCAAAGTTATGTACTTCGTTAAACGTTTTGGCATAGCTGACAGTGTTAGTCCAAACCCACTGATAAGTGTACTCGTGCTCGGAAGAGGAACTGTTTACGAAGTTACCTTCCACGTATTCCGGTTGAGGCCTTCCAATAAACCTCCCTCTTCTGGTATTGGCATCTACTCCTAAGCTGGTCTTCACTTCAATATTATCGGTAATCTGATAGGACCCGTAGATGTTACCAAAAGCGCGCAAAGAAAGATTTCGGTTATCCTGTGCCCTGGAGAGTACCGCCACTGGATTGAAGTTGTTACCTAGGTTAGCCCCCCTACTTCCGGCAAAATTGCCCATAATGTCATATACGGGAAGCAAGGGGTGCTGTAGAGAGGCACTGAAAACCGCATTTTGCTCCGCATTATTGCCGGCAACGCCATTTCCAAATCCACCCTTTCGCTGACCTACCGTGACAGAAAGGTTTTCACCTAGCGTCAATTTTCCATTAAGTGCTTTAAACTCTGTATTTGCACGCACGGAATACCGATCATACCCAATATCCTTTACGATACCCTCTTGGTTAAAGTAATTCACAGAAAGCGCGTATCGACCGTTCTCTGTACCTCCTGATGCAGTAACTTGGTAGCTTTGTATAGGCGCAGAGCGGGTAACCTCGTTCCACCAGTTGGTATCAGCCGCTCTGGTAATCGGATAAATATTCCCTGGCTGCAAAGCATACAGCGAGGGGTCTGTTCTTGGGTCTCCCGTCATCGCACCACTGGGGAATACATAATCCGGAAGACTGACCTCACCATTTGGTCCCCAGGTGTACTGCCCGTGCGTAGGAGTACGACCATGAAGCGTATTGGCTAGGTATAGATACCGTCCCAGCTCTTCCGCATTCAGCGGCTCTGGACCGCGCTCCGCACGCTGGGTACCATAAAACGCATCAAAAGCGATGGTCGGCTTACCTACTTTACCCCGCTTGGTGGTAACAATCACGACTCCGTTTGCTGCTCGTGACCCGTAGATGGAAGCCGCCGAAGCATCTTTCAAAATCTGAATAGACTCGATATCGTTCGGATTGAGATTGCCCTGATTTTGGGTTGGAACTCCATCGATCACATAGAGGGGATCGTTGTTGTTGATCGTACCAAACCCCCTGATTCGAACTGTTGCCCCTCCTCCTGGAGTAGCGTCATTAATGATGGTTACACCAGCGGCCCTACCCTGTAATTGCTGCGCAAATGTGGTGGCAGGTATGGCCAAGAGATCTTCAGTATCCACCGAAGTAACAGCTCCAGTAATGTCCCTTCTGGACTGGGCACCGTATCCGGTGATCACCACCTCGTCTAGACCACTGACAGCCTGCGCCAGCGTGACATTTAGTGTAGACCTCGTACCGACTACTTCTTCCTTGTTTTCATATCCCAAAAAGGAAAAAACGAGTACAGCCTCGTCATTAGGTACATTGATGCGGTATTCACCGTCAATGTCTGTCACCGTACCGGTGCTCGTGCCCTTTAAAAGCACGGCCGCCCCCGGAAGCGGATCGCCAAAATCATCGGATACCACTCCGCTGATTTCCCGTTGCTGCGCAAATAGCATCGTCGCTGAAAACAGCAACAAGGCTAAGGACGCATAGAAACTCCTGTAGATTGTTGACATAAGCTAATTGGTTTTGGTTTAATTGTGAATTATTAATCAACATGCTCGCCCTGAACAGTCCCTTAATCTGTAGACCACCAGCGTTTGCGCATATTTTCGAGAAGAAAAACCTGAAATACAAAAATTCAGGTATAATCTAAGTGAAAAAGTTATAGAAATAATGACAATAGGTTAAAAATACGCTTTTTGATAGGTTAAATATGCTATCCATATAATTTCGGGTTTAGTTCCTATAAAAAACAATGCTAAAAGATAAATGTTTAGAAATTTCATCTTTTATCGATTTCCAATTCTACTAAACATTTTCTTTATTTAAAAATAAATGACTCACCAAATTCAAAATCAGATTAATTAGTACCAATAAATACCGCTTATTTTTAAAATATAAAATTATGAAATAAATATCATTAATAAATTATATTTCTGATTTTTCAAAAAACATAAATTTTTTATTCTTAAAAAACATACTTATACAATATATTATTTCTAAAAAATAAAAAAGGTTGATACAAAACATGATGCTTCCTTTCGCTCCATGAAATCGAGCATGACGTACCTGTCACACACTGGGATGCCCCGATAGCTATCGGGGTAACCATGCGACCTGCCTGCCGGTAGGCAGGGATTCCATCTGACCGCTGAAAAACAATTTTAGACAGATGAAAAAACTTGCTGAAGATGCGCACCTCGTTATTAATAGCTAGACAAAAAAAGAGGCCACCTTGTAAGGCGACCTCTGAAATTTTACTGTTGGCTCTGCTGGATTACCCGGCACTTCCAATTGCATAGACTTGAAATCCAATGTTCTTTAATTTCTCCCTATCGAGAATATTTCGTCCGTCGAATACATGGGCGGGCTTCAGCATATTATCGTAAATACGTTGCCAGTCATAGGCCTTGAATTCATCCCATTCGGTCATAACCGCAATTGCGTGGGCTCCTTTACAAGCCTCATAAGGATCATTTACCACTTCAATATACTTCCGGTTTTCCTCTGAAGACCTTGTATTAAGGTAATCCATGTCAACAAAAACCTGTTCTTCTTTCACCTTCGGATCATAGACAGAAATATTGGCTTGCTCAAACAACAAATGATCCGACACATAGATGGCTGCCGATTCTCTCGTATCGTTGGTGTCTTTTTTGAATGCCCACCCCAATAATGCAATTTTCTTTCCGTTTACGGTATTGTATAAGCTTCTTATGATCTTTTTGGCAAACCGCCTTTTCTGATGATCATTCATCTTAATCACCTGCTCCCAATAGTCAGCTACCTCATCCAGTCCATAGGATCTGGAAATATAGACTAAGTTCAGGATGTCCTTTTGGAAACAGGACCCCCCAAAACCTACGGAGGCTTTCAAAAACTTGGGGCCGATCCTACTATCTGATCCGATGGCCCTGGCCACTTCGTTGATATCCGCCTCGGTGTGCTCACAAAGCTCCGAAAGTGAATTTATCGAAGAAACTCGTTGCGCCAAAAATGCGTTGGCGGTCAATTTAGAAAGTTCCGAAGACCACACATTGGTGGTCAAAATCCGATCTCTTGGCACCCATTCCGCATAGACATCCACGAGAGCCTGAATCGCATTCAACCCTTCCGGTGTTTGATCTCCCCCAATCAACACCCTATCTGGACTCATAAGATCATCCACGGCAGTACCTTCTGCCAAGAACTCCGGATTGGAAAGGATTTGGAAATTCACACCACTCCCGGTATGATTCAAGATAGACTTGATGGTGCTTGCTGTACGAACTGGCAGCGTAGATTTTTCGACAACAATTTTGTCATTGGTTGCCACCCTTGCTATCTGCCTAGCACAAAGCTCAATCCACTTAAGATCCGCGGCCAGTCCCTTTCCCTCTCCATAGGTTTTGGTAGGTGTGTTAACGGATATAAACACCATGTCCGCTTCATCGATGGCCCCATCCACATCGGTAGAAAAAAAGAGATTTCTGCCACGGGCCTCTGCAACCACTTCACCAAGCCCAGGTTCGTAAACCGGGATATTATTTACATCTTCGTCATTCCATGCCGCTATTCTTGCTTCATTGATATCGACTACGGTGACCTTGATCTGAGGGCATTTCTTGGCGATAACAGCCATCGTTGGTCCTCCAACGTACCCAGCCCCAATGCAACAAATTGATTTGATTTTCATTCCCACTGCCTTATACTTGATTAAAATAATATGTGAAAGAACCCTTAAAACTTTCCTCAACGAAAAACGGCTAAACAACTAAACTCCTATAATAAGAGTGATACGCAATATTAATTATTTTAACCGGGTTTTAAAAATAGTTCGTCCACTCTCTTTTCTATCTTGCCCGTTTAAATACCAGAGACCTTATGGCTTGGGATGGAATTATTCTTTCAATAGCACCAAGCGCTTAGTATCTCCGATTTTGGCCGGTATTTCCCTTATTTATTTTGCAAAATACCTTGCAAACATCAGCAAATTCCACGAACACATTTACAGCTTTTACGTACTAGTAGGTAATTTAAAGAGGAAATTTTCAAAAATCCCAAAAATCCACGTATCTTTAAATTCAATTTTAGAAAAGTCAAATAATACGGCATAATTTAACAATTCTGAATCTCAAGGGATTTTAATAGGAAATTTTAACGTTTTATGCAAAAAGTCTTTGCCAGGGTAGAAGAGGAAGAATATTGTAGAGACCTAGAGGACCAATTTTTCAGCGACAATACGGCTTTATTGTTATCCCCAAGAGTCAGTGAAAGCCTTTCGAAGAGAATAATGGACGTGTCTATCTCGTTATCCTTATTGGTGTTCGTTCTTTCGTGGCTTTACCCCATTGTATGGTTACTGATCAAGAGCTCCTCCAAAGGTCCGGTTATCTTCAAACAGTTACGGCATGGAAAAGACAATATTCCGTTTTATTGCTACAAGTTCCGTACGCTTAAGATGAACCGGGAAGCTGACTTCCGACAGACATCGATCAATGACCCCCGTATTACACCTATAGGGCGCATTCTCCGGAGGACAAGCATTGATGAACTACCGCAAATTTTCAATGTGCTAAAGGGTGAAATGTCCATCGTAGGACCAAGGCCCCATCCCCTATTACTTAATGATGTGTATGCCAGGGAACACCGGGATCTCATGAAAAGGCACGTAGTCAAGCCCGGGATCACCGGATTGGCGCAGGCTAAAGGATACCGTGGTGCCATACGAGAAAGTAGGCAAATGGCGTCTCGACTAAAACTGGATTTCTTTTACATAAAAAAGGGAACGGTTTGGATGGACCTGATTATCATCTTTTGGACCGCAAAGCTCATTTTATTAAAAAACGACAATGCGTACTAACCAATAGCCTGCCTTCACCAACACCCCTCCATGTGACTTTAATCTGGTAGCACGCCTGTATTAAAACAAACGAAGTAAGGATTCAAAAGTACTTCTTTGTTATATCTAAGAGGTTCGGTTCCACCGGCTAACAACACCTCCGCTCCCATAGCTTTTAATACACCATGGGCAGCAGCCGTATCCCACTCCATGGTAGGGGCAAACCGGGGATATACCTGTGCCTTGTTCTCGGCAACCAATAGGAATTTCAACGACGAGCCCATGCTCACCACTTCTACACCGGGAAATTTGTCCAAGAATGCTTGCGTCTCCTCTGTTAAATGAGACCGACTTGCAACAATGGTGTCCACTCGACGCCCAGACGGCAAAATCAAACGTTCCGCAACACCATTCCCTACCTGTTTCCAAGCGCCTTCTTCTCCATTACCCCAATACAGCCAATCCAATACAGGTGCATATACCACTCCCAAAATGGGCTGACCTGTATGAATCAGTGCGATATTTACGGTAAACTCGCCGTTTTTTCGAATAAATTCCTTTGTGCCATCCAGGGGATCTACCATCCAAAAATAGTCCCACTGCGAACGTTCGGTGTAGGGTATATCCTTCCCCTCTTCAGACAATACCGGGATACCGGTTTCAAGAAGAAACTCCATGATGACGTGATGTGCAGCTTGGTCGGCCTTCGTCAACGGTGAATCATCCTTTTTGTAGGCTACTTCAACGTCAGCCGCTTCGTATATTTCCAGTATTTTTTTTCCTGCTGCACAAGCGGCGCCCTTTGCTACCTCCGTCAGTAATTGTAGGTCAATTTTCATATATACTTTAAATTATCATGCCTGCGGCCATGGTCTCATTGGTATTTGGATCTACGAGAATAAGGCTACCCGTCTGTCTGTTTCTTCTATACGAATCAAAAAACAATGGCTGAGCGGCTCGAATACTTACTCGTCCGATTTCGTTCAGTCCCAATTCAGATATGCCCTCTTCTCTGTGCAGGGTATTCACATTTACCCGATATTGGACATCTTTCACCATGGCTTGGCATTCTTGTGTGGTATGTCTCAATATAAATTTTGTTCTTCCCTGCAGCGGCCGCTGGTTCATCCAGCAAAGCATCACTTCCAAGTCCTGACCTACTTGCGGGACGTTATTCGGTCGGACTAGCATGTCTCCCCGGCTGATGTCGATTTCGTCCTCCAACGTAATGGTCACAGACATGGGCGCGAAAGCCTCTTGGATTTGCTCCCCATTTAGCTCGATGGTTTTTATGCGAGAAGCAAATCCGGAGGGAAGCACCTTAACTTCATCCCCTGGCTTAAATATTCCTCCCTCTATTCTACCTGCATAGCCCCTGAAATCTTGGTGCTCCAACGTATGGGGCCTGATGACCATCTGCACCGGAAATCGGCAATCGATGTGGTTAAGGTCTGAGGCGATATGCACATGTTCCAACAAGTACAGTAAGGTAGATCCTTCGTACCAAGGCATGTTCTTGGAGCGATCTACCACGTTATCTCCGTTCAATGCGGAAATGGGAACAAACTGCACATCCTTTATATCCATTTTACTCGAAAATGCCTTGTAATCCTTGACGATCTTTTCGTACACCTCTTCGCTGTAATCCACCAAATCCATCTTATTGACACATACAATTACATGAGGGATTTTAAGCAATGAAGCGATAAATGAATGTCTAAAGGTCTGCTCCAGCAGCCCCTTTCTCGCATCCACCAATATAATGGCCAAATTTGCCGTAGAAGCCCCCGTTACCATGTTTCGGGTATATTGAATATGGCCCGGTGTATCTGCTATGATAAATTTTCGCTTGGGCGTAGCAAAATACCGGTAGGCGACATCGATCGTGATACCTTGCTCCCGTTCTGATTTTAAGCCATCGGTCAATAGCGACAAATCAACGTAATCGAATCCCTTCTTTTGACTAGAGGATTTAACGGCCTCTATTTGATCTTCAAAAATCGACTTGGAGTCGTATAACAAACGCCCTATCAATGTGCTCTTACCGTCATCCACTGATCCGGCGGTAGTGAATCTTAATATCTGATTGTTTTCTTGAATTGCCATTTTTGTGTCATTATTTTTAGAACTATTCGGAGAATACGTCTGCTTACAGGTAGGCAGAAACCTCCTTTGGCTTTAAGCCTTAACGTAGGCTTATCCCTTTAAAATGCTAGAAGTAGCCACTCTTCTTCCGGTCTTCCATGGCAGTCTCCCCGCGCTTATCGTCTGCTCGGGTACCTCTTTCCGTGGTTCGGGTAGTGGCTACCTCTTCAATGATCTTTTGAAGATCGTCTGCCTCCGACTCCACCGCCCCGGTTATCGGCATATCGCCACAGGTTCGATACCGGACAGTCATTGTCCTCACTTCCTCGTGGGACTGGATTTTGATAAATTCCGACTTGGCCAAGATGACACCGTCTCGGACAACGCATTCCCGTTGATGGGAAAAATAAAGCGTTGGTAAAGGTATATTTTCGTGTTGAATGTACTGCCATACATCCATTTCGGTCCAGTTTGAAATAGGAAACACACGGAAGTGCTCGCCCATGTGCTTTCTTCCATTGAAAAGATTCCACAACTCGGGGCGTTGATTTTTGGGATCCCACTGCCCAAACTCATCCCTGTGTGAAAAAAAGCGTTCCTTGGCCCTTGCCTTCTCCTCATCGCGACGGGCACCACCCATCGCCGCATCTATTTTATAGGCTTCTAGCGTATCCAATAGGGTAACCGTCTGAAGCGCATTTCGGCTCGCATTTACGCCGGTTTCCTCCCGTACTCTGCCCTTATCTATGCTTTCCTGCACGGACCCGACGATCAGCTGAACTCCCAAGCGTTCGACAAGCGAATCCCGAAACTCAATAGTTTCGGGAAAATTGTGTCCGGTATCTATGTGAATCAAAGGAAAGGGAATTCGCGAAGGATAAAATGCCTTTTTGGATAAATGGGCCAAAACAATGCTGTCCTTTCCACCGGAAAACAGCAACGCCGGCTTCTCAAACTGGGAAACTACCTCCCGAATGACGAAAATGGCCTCTGCTTCCAGCTCCTTTAAATGTGATAAATAATATTGTCCCATATTAACGATTGATTATTGGCTGTATAGCCTGTACGATATTTTTTATTGAATCCTCTAGCTGGTCTTCTGCTGTTTTAATGACCATAAACGGGTTCGGGGGTGCCTCATAGGGAGATCCTATACCCGTAAAATCCTTGATCAACCCCTTGCGCGCTTTTTGATACAATCCCTTTACATCCCGCTGTTCACATACCTCCAAAGGACAATCTACAAAAACCTCGAGGTAATTTTCCGCGCCTACCAAATTTTTTATAATCTCTCGATCGGAAATAAACGGCGAAATAAACGCAGAAAGTACAATCAGTCCGGCGTCAAGCATTAGCCTGCTTACCTCGCCAATTCGGCGGATATTTTCAACCCGGTCGGTTTCCGAAAAGGTAAGGTCTTTGTTTAGGCCGGTACGTATATTGTCGCCATCTAATAGATAGGTATGGAAACCCATTTGATGCAACGCATACTCCACGCCGTTGGCTAGAGTGGATTTGCCCGAACCGGACAACCCAGTAAACCAAAGCAAACGGGGACGTTGGCCTAGTGACTGAACCCTAATAGCCTGGGATACTTTGAATTCAGTAGGATGGATATCTTCCTGCATATTTCGATTCTTTATCTTAAATTACTTGTTAATGCCTAACTAATGCCGTAAAACCATCGGACAAATAAGAGTACTGTAGCGGTATAAAGTACCGTCAATGGCAAACCGACCTTGAAATAATCTTTGAACTTGTAACTCCCAGGCCCCATAACCATTAGATTCGTTTGATAACCAATCGGAGTCATGAAATCTCCGGAAGCGGCAAAGGCAATGGTGACAAAGAACGGTGTCAACGGAAGTCCTAATTGAGTACCAATCTCCAAGGCCAATGGAAACATAATGGAAACCGCCGCCGCATTTGTAATCAAGCTAGTAAGCAACAGCGTGAGAACAAACAAAACAACCAAGGATATCATCGCCCCTGATCCGTTGGTAAGCCACAAAATTCCCTCCGCCAATAAATTAGCTGCCCCTGAATTTTTCAACGCCGTACCAATCGCCAAAGAGCTTACCAAAATCAATAGCAAGTCAAGATCTACGGATTTCCGTAGAGTCGCCAAATTTAATACTTTAAAAACATATAAAATAATAATGCCCGTAAAAGCAGCCATGAACAAATCCATTACGCCAACAATGCCCAATATCAAAATTACAATGGCCAATAAACTAGGCACTTTCTTTCCCCTTTTCCGATCGGGCTGTATTTCTCCTTGAAGCGTGATGATGATCAAGTCTTTGGGCTGATCGCTTTGTAGGCTGTTTTTTCCGGTCAACATCAACAGCAGATCCCCTGCCTGTAAACGGGTCTCACCAATGTTTCCCTTGATGATTTCGCCGTTTCTATGGATGGAAATGATGGATGCCTGATACCGCTTGCGAAAATCACTGTTTTTCACCTTTTCCCCGATCAACGACGAAGATGCCGGAACCACGGCCTCCGTTAGTTGAAAGAATGCATTCTGAGTTACATGGCTCTCTTCCGGCAATGTCAGCCCATTTTCCTCTTGGATTAGCGTTAAGATGGCCTTGGTATTCCCCGTGAAAAACAGCTTGTCTCCGGCCCGCAATACCTCTTTTGGTGAAACAGGAGAAATTTCCTGCCCATCCCTCGATATCTCCGCCAAAAAAATCTCCTTTAGGTTCCGCAAACCTGCCTCTTTGACTGTCTTACCGGCCATCTTCGATCCCTCAGGAAGGTAGGTTTCCACCACGTATTCATTCAAATGCTGAATGACTTCGCTTTTATTTTCTTCCCTATCTGGCAGCAGGTAATGGGAAAAGAATCCTAGATAAATGACGCCAAGCACAGTCACTAAAAGCCCCAAAAACAAAAAGTCCGCAAAACCCAGTATCGGTAGGTCATATTGGCTGATGAGCCCATTAAGCACTAGATTGGTCGACGTTCCAATTACGGTAATCATACCTCCCAGAATAGTGGAGTAAGATAACGGAATCAAAAACTTAGACGCTGGGTAATTGTTGACCGCCGACCATTCCTTCACGTAAGGTATCATAAAAGCGACCACCGGCGTATTGTTCAACACCGCTGATAAACTGCTTACTAACACCATCATCCGAATCCTAAATGCCCCTGGACCCAACTTTTGACTGAATAACCGAAAGAAAAAACCGGTCCCAATGTTACGCTGTATTCCGGCGGTCAAACCAATCAGTAAAAAAATTACCATGATCTGCTTATTCGCCAAACCTGCTAAAAACTCCTCTGGCTTGATGATCTGCAATATCAGAAATAGGAAGGCAGTGATCAAAAACGCAAAAGCTGCGCGTATATAGTCTTTAAACAAGACAACCACTAAGGCAATCACCAAGATAATGGTCGTAATTTCGGAAAAATGCATATATATAAACGAGGCCACCAAATTATCGGATAAATATCGTAAATACGAAGTATTAGAGGAAAAACGAGGTCTTTTTTATTACCCTACAAACCTAACAGTTTTTATAGGGTGACAAAAATTTTGAACCGAAATAATTTTCACGGTTGGTCATTTCTCCCTAGCTACCGCCATTTTTACTGCACAAGATTCATTATTCAAAAAAACACGTAATTTTAAGTTCCCTTAAACCTACCTAAATGAAAGTGAATATCTTTTCCTTATTGGCAGGCGCAATCGTTTTCGCGGCTTCTTGCAAACCTTCAACCAACGGTTCGTTTGAGTTTATGGCAATTGGCGATGTGCCCTATCACCTGCCGGAAGACTTTTCGAGATTCGAAAATATGGTTCAGGCCATCAACGACTACGCCCCGGCATTTACCATACATGTGGGAGATATCAAATCCGGTAGTACGCCGTGTAGCGATGCGTATTTTGAGCAGATCAAGGGCTACTTCAGCGAGTTCGAACAACCCCTGATTTATACGCCTGGAGACAACGAATGGACCGATTGCCATCGACCTGCATGTGGCGAATACGATCCAGAAGAACGCCTGGACAAACTCCGCCAACTATTTTTCTCCGAAGGCGAAAGCCAAGGAAAAAATCCCATAGCCCTCCATACCCAAAACACCTATGAGGGCTTGGAGAAATTCGTTGAAAATGCCCTGTGGGACAAAGACGGGATTTCCTTTGCCACCATCCACGTTGTTGGCTCCAACAATAACCTAAAACTGGACACCTTGGCGCTGAACGACGAGTTTTTTGAAAGGGAAATGGCTTCTCTCTTTTGGCTGAATCGTGTATTTGACTTAGCTACCGAAAAAAACCACCGTGGAATCGTCCTTACTATTCATGCAGGCCTTAATTACCGAAGCCAAGAAGATACCAATGGCCACTTGTCCTTTGTAAACTTACTCCGAGAGCGTGTAGCTGCATTTGAAAAACCGGTATTGCTCCTGTATGGCGACTTTCATAAATTCGTCGTAGATAAGCCTTTGATGGATGCCCAACGAAAAGTACTCACCAACTTCACCCAGGTTCAAACGTTCGGTGATCGGGATATGCATGCCGTACGCATCCGAGTAAACCCGGCTAACCCAAACCTATTTGAGATTCATCAGCACTTCATCAGCGGAAATTAAACACAACCCACAGGAAACCTAAGAACCATGAGATTAATTCAATTCAGAGACGATACCAACCGAGGCCACGTCGGGCTAGTTAACGGAGAGCGAATCCGGATAGTAAACGGAATCTCCTCCATGTACAGCTTAGTACAAAAGCACTTCGAAAGCGGAAAATCCCTGGAAAACCTGGTAAACGAGCTGGTGGGCAATGCCTCGGAGAACTATGAATACCTATTAGCCAACAACCAAGTGGATGTCCCCCTTTCCCACCCGGATCCTTATCACACCTGGGTCACCGGCACGGGACTCACCCACCTGGGCAGTGCCACCTCCCGGGACAGCATGCATCAAAAACTGCAGCAGACAGATCCCGAGGAGCTGACAGATTCAATGAAAATGTTCCGAATGGGGCTGGAAGGAGGCAAAATGCAAGGCGAAACACCCGGTGTGCAACCGGAATGGTTTTACAAGGGCAATGGTCTCATGGTTGTCGCTCCGGGGAGACCGCTTCAATCTCCTACATTCGCACTGGACGGAGGGGAAGAACCGGAAATAGTCGGCATTTATGTCAATAAGCCGGACGGCACTCCCTTTCGGGTAGGATTTGCGGTAGGTAATGAGTTTTCGGACCACAAGATGGAAAAAATCAACTATCTCTACCTCGCACATTCCAAACTGCGACAATGTTCGTATGGGCCGGAAATATTTATAGGAGAGCTTCCCAAGCATTTGGTAGGAACCTGTAGCGTAAAAGAGGGTGAGCAGACTATCTGGAAGAAGGAATTTCTGACCGGAGAGGCGAATATGAGCCATAATATCCAAAACCTGGAACACCATCATTTTAAATATGAGCTATTCAGGCAGCCGGGAGACGTACACATCCACTACTTCGGAACGTCTGTATTGAGTTTCGCAGAAGGCATCCAAGTAAGAAATGGCCAACAATTTGAAATTGAAATCCCCTTGTTGGGTAAACCTCTTATAAACCCTTTGAACCAGCTTTAGCGCTTGCGCATTCCGTGAAGACTCGAGGTTGGCAGGTTCGTTCTATGGTTACTTAAGGGATAAATCGGATAGGTTTACATATTTTAACGGGGTTTGGCCTTGAATCCCCCGTGGTAAACGCTATTTTTGTCCTCTATTTTCCTATGAAAAACGACAAACTGGTCATCATTCCCACTTACAACGAGATAGAAAACATCTCAGATATGATCCATGCGGTGATGGGTTTGGAGGAGAACTATCACCTACTAATCATTGATGATCAGTCGCCCGACGGAACCGCCGCACAGGTAAAGAAAGAGCAGGAAACCTTCCCTGATCGGCTTTTTCTGTTGCAGCGGGAAGGAAAGCAAGGCTTGGGAACAGCCTATATAGAAGGGTTCCAGTACGCACTCGCCCGAAATTACGACTATATTTTTGAAATGGATGCGGATTTTTCGCACAACCCTGCGGATTTACCCCGCCTCTACGATGCATGCAACAGGGGAGATTGCGATATGGCTGTAGGATCCAGGTATATTACGGGTGTCAACGTGGTCAATTGGCCCATGGGGAGGGTTTTGATGTCCTTTTTTGCCAGTAAATACGTGCAGTTCATCACCGGTATCCCTATACGGGATACCACGGCAGGGTTTGTCTGCTACCGGCAGAAAGTACTGCGTACGATAGACCTGGAAAAGATCAAATTTATCGGCTATGCATTTCAGATTGAAATGAAATTTACCGCTTGGAAACTTGGTTTTAAGGTAAAAGAAATCCCTATCATCTTTACCGATCGTACCAAAGGCACATCGAAAATGTCAAAGCACATCTTCCGGGAAGCGATCTTTGGCGTAATCTATATGAAAGCTAAAAGTCTCTTACGAGGGTATCAGCCAGCAAGCGATGCATACTTGTCCTCCTAATCTGGAAGGAAATCCCCATTTAAAGTCTCATTTTTAAGGGAATAACCTGAAAGGCTCACCATGGGACTTACACATTTCCGTTAATTGAGCCATTCCTAGTCAAACCGGATGGATTTAATCGGGTTTACATTTGCAATGACCATCGCCGGAATAAAAAGCACCGCCGTGGTAATTATTAAGATTAACATATTCAAGCCAAAAATCATGGACCAATCCCAAAAAACGGGCACAAAAGACATGTAATAACTTTCCGGATCCAAGGTGATCACCTGGGTTTTTTCTTGAATCAATCCAAATCCAAGCCCTACCAAGTTTCCGATCAACATGCCCCTACCGATAATCCGTAACCCATTCCAGACAAAAATGCGACGTATTTGATGATTTTTTGCGCCCAGCGCCTTCAGAATCCCAATCATTTGCGTCCGCTCCATTATCAAAATAAAAAGAATGGATACCATATTAAAAGCAGCCACAAAAAGAATCAACCCCAAAAAAACATATACATTGTTATTTAACAACTCCAGCCAGTCAAAGATCTGCAGGTATTTATCAGTGGCTTTGACCATTTTAAGATCATAATCCATCAGATCGTACAATTTGGTGGCATATTGGTCTATATTGGCTGCATTGTCTACAAACACTTCAAAACCACCCACTTCCTCAGCTTCCCAATCATTCAACACCCGAATGGTCTGAATGTCCCCAAGGATTACCTTGTCATCAAAATCTTCCAGAAAAGTCTCATACAACCCGACCACCTCAAACCTGCGGAAACGCGGAGGATCCTGCACAAAGTACATGGTAATCCGATCGCCCACATCCAACAGAAGTTTTCTGGCTATTTTGGTACTCAGGATTATTTCGTTCGACGCCACACCTTCGGCTGGGAAGTGAATGAATCTACCCTTTACCAAAGATGTGGAGAAGGTCAGGCTATCGAAATCTGGCCCCACCCCCTTTAGAATAACTCCTTCCACCTCTTGGTCACCTTTAAGCAATCCCGGTTTAGTAGCATAGCTTTGCACATGACGTATGTAGTCGTGTTTGGGGTATTCGGTAAAAAAAAAGCTGTCCTTGCTGGTAGGTGACTCTTCCAAAGACTTGGACATAACGAATCGGTGCAACTGGTAGTGACCCGTAAATGAAAACACCTTTTCCGAAATCACCTCCTGAAACCCTCCCAAAATCATAAACGAGACAATCATTATCGCTAGGCCTATCGCAATGCTGGCAACAGCTATCCGATGAATCGTCCCGGTAAATCCTCCGGTTCGTTTAAAACTTATTCTTTTGGCGATGAAGTAGGAAAGGTTCAATGAGATCGTTTATTTTGTTAGAAGAAACGCAAATTACAATGAAGCACCTAAAGATAATACTTCTCGCAGCAATTTTGTTCGGCAATCTCACACATTGTCAGAGCAAGAGCGGTAGGGGCACCGAATCGAACCACACGGAGGAAGTCGAAGCTGCCTCCCCCATTTTGCCGGCGGCAGACCGACCGGAGGCATACCTGCCCCTATTGGCGGAAAAAAGGGTAGCCTTGGCTGTTAATCAGACCAGCGTGCTGACCTCGCGGAACAACCTTCATTTGGTGGATTTTCTGTTGCAGGAGGGGATAAAAGTACAGAAAGTATTTGTCCCTGAACACGGTTTCCGAGGCGATGCCGACGCAGGTGAAATCGTGCAAAATGAAATAGACAAAACAACAGGGCTACCCTTGGTTTCCCTGTACGGTGCATCTAAAAAGCCTTCCAAAGAAGCGTTATCCGACGTGGATGTCGTGATATTTGACATTCAAGATGTCGGTATCCGATTTTACACCTACATCAGTACCCTGCACTATTTGATGGAAGCTTGCGCAGAGCAGGGAAAGCCGCTATTGGTCATGGATCGCCCCAATCCAAACGGCGACTATGTGGATGGCCCCATCCTGCAGCCGGGATATACGAGCTTCGTAGGTATGCACCCCATTCCCATCGTGCATGGCCTCACCGTTGGCGAGCTGGCACAGATGATCAATGGAGAAGGATGGCTTGAAAAAGGAATAAAGGCAGACCTCACCGTGGTCGAAGTGGGCAATTGGCAACATGATATGGCCTATTCCTTGCCGGTGAAGCCCTCCCCCAACCTTCCCAACGACGTGGCTATCCGATTATATCCTTCCCTCTGCTTCTTCGAGGGCACCGACGTCAGCTTGGGAAGAGGAACCCACTATCCTTTTCAGGTCTACGGTTATCCGGATCTCTCATTTGGAGACTTTACCTTTACCCCAGTGAGTATCCCGGGCATGTCCAAAAATCCTCCCCAGCAGGACAAGCTATGCTATGGCAAAGACCTGAGAAACGAACCGCTCACACACCGATTCACGTTAAAGCACCTGTTGGATGCCTATGGAAAATCGGGCAAAAAGGAGGCGTTTTTCAATAATTTCTTCGATAAATTGGCCGGAACCGACCAACTCAAAAAGGACATCTTAGCCGGAAAAACAGAAACAGAAATCAAGGATTCCTGGCAAGCCGGGCTTACAAACTATCACGCCATCCGTAAAAAGTACTTGATTTACCCCTAAGTGATGCCAAAAGATCTGCGAATTATTTACATGGGCACGCCGGAATTTGCCGTGCCCGCACTGGAACTGCTCATCGAGGAAGGTTGGAAGGTGGTGGCCGTCATCACCGCTCCGGATAAACCGCAGGGGCGCGGCAAAAAACTGGGGACTTCTCCCGTGAAGGATTGTGCCCAAAAACACGGAATCCCGATCCTGCAGCCCAGCAACTTAAAGTCTCCAGATTTTCAGGAGACACTAAAGGGTTTTCAGGCCGATTTGCAGGTGGTAGTTGCCTTTCGGATGCTGCCGGAATCCGTATGGAGCATGCCGCCTATGGGAACCTTTAACCTCCACGCTTCCCTTCTTCCCAATTACCGCGGTGCGGCTCCGATCAACTGGGCTATCATCAATGGTGAAAAAGAAACCGGTGTTACCACATTTTTTCTTCAGCATGAAATCGATACCGGAAACATCATTCATCAAGAACGCGAACCCATCTACGAAGAGGATACCGCCGGAACACTCTACGACCGACTGATGCACCGAGGAGCCAAACTTGTCGCAAAAACCGTCCGCGATATCGCCAATGGCAATGTGACACCTCTGCCCCAAGACAACACAACGGCAATGAACCATGCACCTAAGATATTCAAAGAAACCTGCCAAATCGACTGGAAAAAATCTACCCTAGCGATACATAACCTAATCCGCGGTCTTTCCCCTTATCCGGCTGCATGGACAATGGTAAACAACAAATTCTGTAAAATCTTTGCATCAAAGCCAGTAAATAATCATCAAGAGGGACTAGAGCCCGGCCAATATATTTCAGATAACAAATCCTACCTACACTTCAAAACAGGAAATGGGACCCTGGCCATAACTTCGCTTCAGCCAGAAGGAAAACGAAGGATGTCCATAGAAGAATTTCTGCGTGGAAATACAGTATAATCGATTTATTGACCAAGCAAATCCCAAAATGCACCCCATTGGGGTATCCGATTAAACCTTTGCTATGTTTGTCAGTCTAAGTTTTGCATGGTTCCTAAAAGTGATGAAGAAATTTTGGCATTGATCAAAAATCCCCAGACCAGGGATAAGGGATTTCAGCATTTGGTGGAAGCCTTTCAAAAGCGAGTTTATGGCTTAACCCGAAAGATGGTCATCATTCATGAGGATGCCGATGATGTCGCCCAAAACACCTTTATCAAGGCATTTAAGCATATTGACAAGTTCAGCGGGAAATCCACGCTTTTTACCTGGATCTACCGCATAGCGGTCAACGAAAGTCTGAACTTTCTGGAAAAAAAGAAAAAGCGCTTTTTCCTACCCATTGACGACCACCAAGAGGTGATGGAAAACTACCTCGAATCCTCCCCTCTGGTAGACGGGGATGAGATCCAGCGAATATTACAAAAAGCCATACTTGCCCTGCCAGAAAAGCAGCGGCTGATTTTCAACCTGAGGTATTACGAAGACCTAACCTACGAGGAAATCAGCAAAATCACCGATACTTCTGTGGGTGCGCTCAAGGCCAGCTATCACCATGCTGCAAAAAAAATCGAAGAACAATTGAAAGTCGAATAAACCTTTAGTCAATTTAGCTGTCTAACAATCGTATGATGCAAAACATCCCAAAACAAGACATCTTTCGTACGCCGGAGGAATACTTCGAAAACCTGCCCAAAAAAACGCTGCGTAGATACAAGGCCGAAAAGACCAAACAAATCTGGCTAGCCGGTTTATCTGCTGCTGCAGTCTTAGTGCTTGGCTTGATTTTGGCTGTATTCAATCCTACAACGGGAGAAGATCCAAACTTTCAAAGCAACCTGGACGAAACCGTTGAACTGTATATACAGGCTGGTTACTGGAACGAGGAAGACGTCCTATCGCTTAGCGAGAATCCCAACGAGTTGCTGGACATAATGTTGTCCGAAGAATGGGAACAATTGGACCTAAGTGGCAGAGAAGAAATATTTGAAGACGAAATTTACTGATTGATGATACTGAAAAAATCCATATTGCTATGCCTGCTGACCCTAGCCTCTCTACAGGCGATGGCACAGCGGGGAGATCGAGGGGCTGATAGAGAAAAGCTGGATGCTGCTCGAGTAGCCTTTATCACTAACCGACTAAATCTCACTCCAGATCAGGCAGAAAAATTCTGGCCGCTGTATAATCGGTACAACGACCAACGAATGGCATTGATGAAAAAAAGCCGTGAGATCAACCAATCTGCTGATGAAAACCTATCCGATGCAAAAGCGAGCGAGTTGATCGCTGCGCGCTTTACCGTACAAGATGATCTACTCAAGTTAGAAAAGACCTTCATGGAGGAAGTCACTTCGGCAATCAGCCCTTCACAGGCCTTTAAGCTCAGTAATGCCAATCGGGACTTCACCCGGCAGCTATACCAAATGCAGCAACGCCGAGGCGGAAGGCAAGATTAATTTTTTGAACCGGAGTAATATTCCGGTTTTTTCCATTGTGAACCTGCGCCGCATTTTTATCAAAAAGTTACCCTTTCTATCCTTCCTTTTTTATTACTTTGCCGTATGCAAGCGGCGATCTCTCTTCAGAAACTAAACGGAATCATCAAGTCCACTTTGGACATGCACCTGGATCCGTCTTATTGGGTCGTGGCTGAGATTGGCGAATTTCGGGACTCTGCCAGGGGACATGTCTACCTGGATTTAGTGGAAAAAGAGCAGGATCAATTGGTCGCCAAATTGCGGGCAAACATCTGGTCGTATACCTACCAAGGCATCCGCAACCGATTCGAAGGACAAACCGGAGAGCAACTCCGCAGTGGGATGAAAATCCTGGCGTTGGTCACTGTGCAGTTTCACGAACTGTACGGCCTCAGCCTCATAGTCAAGGATATAGACCCTAACTACACGATCGGCGAACGAGCGAAGCGCAGACAGGAAGTCATCGATAGACTAACCAAAGAAGGGCTTATAAACCTAAACAAACAGTTTGATTTGCCCGCAGTGCCTCAGCGTATAGCAGTGATCAGCTCACAAACGGCCGCAGGCTTCGGTGATTTCGTCAATCAGCTGGAACACAACCCGGAAAGATATCAAATACATTACACCTTATTCCAAGCCACCATGCAGGGAAAGGATACACCTGCTTCCATCATGGCGGCCTTGCATCAAATTGAGACCAATTTTATCAAACAGCCTTTTGACTTGGCAGTGATCATACGCGGAGGCGGTGCACAGACCGATATGGATAGCTTTGACGATTACCAATTGGCAAAGGCGATTGCAGAGGCAGTTCTACCGGTGATAACGGGCATCGGGCACGAACGGGACGAGAGTGTGGCAGACCTCGTAGCCCATACCAAACTAAAAACACCGACTGCTTTGGCTTCTTTTATACTTGCCGGTTTCAAAGCATTTGAAGAAAACCTGCAGCTTTGCCTGGCCCGTATCGAACGTGGTTGCCGTACCGCTTTACATCAAGCAGACCGAACCCTGCGGGAATGCGATCATAGAGTGCGTATGGTAACCTCCAACCGTATCCAACTCCAAAAAGAGATTTTAATCAAAAATCGCAACGAGATCAGCCATCAAGCCAAGCATCTCCTAAACCTTGAAAAAATATCCCTCCAAGTGCTTGCGAAGGATGTCCGCCAGCTTGCACAGCGCCGCCTAGAAAAGGCCGGCCTACTGCTTACTCATTCAGAAAAGCATTTGTCCCGGCTAGACCCCAACACCCTATTGGCTAAAGGATATACGCGAACGGAAAAAAATGGTAAGCCTATACAAGCACAAAAAATACAAGTTGGCGATGAAATTACAACTGTTTCCCTTACCCACCGCATCAAATCCATCATCAACGAAATAGAAAACCATGGAACATCAAACACCATTTAGCTACGATCAGGCGATGAAACGGATAGAAGAAATCATCTCCCAGTTGGAACAAGACGACCGAGGCATCGACGAGCTTGCCGTCCTGGTCAAAGAAGCTAGCACGCTGGTAAAAAACTGCAAACAAAAACTGAGGGATACCGAAGATACCATTTCCAAGGCCTTTGAAGAAGATTAGGCATTGAAAGCTTAGCTGCAAACAAAAGGTACCCAACTTAAAATCAGTGCCATGATAGAAAAATATTCCAAACAGGCAGCCAAAAGCCGAATCAAGGAACTGTCTGAAAAAATAAACTATTACAACCACCTTTATTATCAACAGGATACCAGCGAAATCTCGGACTTTGAGTTTGACCAATTAATGGAAGAGCTGATCCGATTAGAAGAGGCTTTTCCGGAATATTTGCTGGAGGATAGTCCTAGCCAACGGGTGGGGGGTACGATTACCAAACAGTTTGACACGGCCGAACATGCCGTCAGAATGCTTTCACTTGGCAATACCTATTCTGAGGAGGAACTAAGGGCCTTTGATGAGCGCGTAGTGAAAGGACTTGGCCACCGAAACTACCAATATTTTTGCGAGCTTAAATTTGATGGGGTGGCCATCAGCCTGATATATGAACGCGGAAAACTGATCCGGGCTGTAACCCGGGGAGATGGCTTCCGAGGAGATGTAGTGACAGAAAATGTCAAAACCATCCGAAATATTCCACTGAGGATCCAAGGTGATAACATGCCCGAATGGTTTGAAGTTCGGGGTGAAATTTTTCTGCCCAGAAAGGAATTTGAAAAAATAAACGCCGAGAGGGAGACGAATGGGGAATCGCTGTTGGCAAATCCCAGAAACGCAGCCTCCGGAACCCTAAAAATGCAGGACTCCTCCATTGTGGCCAAACGAAGGCTAAACTGCTACCTGTATCAACTCCTGGGTGACGACTTGGCTGTAAACACCCACGATCAGGCCATGAAGCTTTTGGTTGATTGGGGATTCAATGTATCCCCCACTTTTCAAAACTGTCCCAATATCGATGCGGTCCTTGCCTACATCGAACAATGGAAAGAAAAACGGCATTCCCTCCCGGTAGATACAGACGGGGTGGTATTAAAGATCAACGACTATGGTCATCGGGAAGAATTGGGATTCACTGCTAAAATTCCCCGTTGGGCGATCGCATTCAAGTATCAGGCGGAGGCGGCCCAGTCTACCCTGCTTTCGATTACCTACCAAGTAGGTCGAACCGGCGCCATCACCCCGGTTGCAAATTTGGCACCGGTCTCCCTCGCTGGAACCACCGTGAAAAGAGCTTCACTGCATAATGCCAATGAAATCCTTCGGCTAGACCTCCATGAAGGAGACCGGGTATGGGTAGAAAAGGGCGGTGAAATAATCCCAAAAATTACCGGCGTAGCGGAAGAATCCAGAAAGAATGGGGCCAAACCGATCACTTATATTACCCATTGTCCGGAGTGTGGCAGCGAATTGATCCGAAAAGAAGGAGAGGCCAAGCATTTTTGTCCCAACGCTGCCACCTGCCCCCCCCAGGTGCTGGGCAGAATCGAGCATTTTGTTTCTAAGCGTGCCATGGACGTAGATTCACTGGGGACAGAACGGTTGAGGGCTTTGATCAACCAAGGGTATGTATCCAATCCGGCAGACCTTTATGACCTACCTTCCAAACAACACCAACTGCTTGGTCTCGAAGTATCTGAGGAACAATACACGAAAGACCGTGAAGGATTTCTATACATAGGACTAAATAAAGCGTTGTATGCAATTACCGAGGGATTGTCGCTTTCTGCCATTGAGGCATTCCTGCGGACTGCTGACAAAGCGGATACAGCGACCAAGTTGACTTTTTTTGAACAACACCTGCGTAAAATCGGAAAAAAGGTTACTGAAAACCTTCACGTACTTCATCGGCTAAGGAATGAATTGGAAGCAAGGCCATTCGATTGGATAGTGGATTTCCTCCCCGTCTATGCCGTGCTGCGTGCGTTGGGCAACCTACCGGGAGAAGTGGCGGAAAAACTCGAGCAGCGCTGTAGGGAAAAAAACTCGGTTCACGACATTCTGCTTCCTTTTCATAAAATACTCCATCCCGAGTACCTGGAGCGAGTGAAAAAACTGAAGGGGAATACCTTTCAGGAAGGTGTGGTAACCAATATGTTGGAAGGCCTAAACAACAGCAAAAACCAACCCTTTGAAAAGGTGCTTTTCGCCTTGGGAATTCGAAATATTGGTGAAAATACGGCCATTTTATTAGCAGAACATTTTACCAGCATCGAAAAATTAGAAGCTGCAACAGAGCAAGAACTACTGGAAATCAATGGTATAGGAGAAACATTAGTCCGAAGCATAAAAGATTACTTTCAAGAAAAGGAAAACCGCGATATCATCGCCCGATTAAAAAGTCACG
The DNA here is from genome assembly GCF_017811155.1 of Lunatimonas salinarum. Lineage (GTDB taxonomy): Bacteria > Bacteroidota > Bacteroidia > Cytophagales > Cyclobacteriaceae > Lunatimonas > Lunatimonas salinarum. The sequence goes on from NZ_JACVCV010000002.1 coordinate 377,156, forward strand.
GACTGCAATTTGAATCCGTGAGAGAAGAACCTATATTAGTAAGCGCAAAATTATCCGGCAAAAAAATACTGGCTTCTGGAAAATTAAACCACTTCAAACGAGACGAAATCATTGATTTTATCCAATCGCACGGAGGGGTTTATGTTAAATCCGTCTCGAAAGCCCTGGATTTCATCATAGAAGGCGAGGATATGGGACCCAGCAAAAAAGAAAAAGCGGTCAAACTTGGTGTTCCGTTGATATCAGAAGAGGATTTTATGGAGATGGTAGCGCATAACGATCAGGAATAAGATTCGAGTGACCTCATTACCTTGTACTTAAGGTATTCGAGCTTCTCAGATTACCTTCACAAAATCAAGCAGCACGTTACCGTAACGCAATGTCAAAACAGTTTTTATGAAATGGATTAGGGAGTACTTTATCAAAAAGGCGCTGGGAAAACCTGCAAAATCGTCGTTCAAAAAAAATATTCCCAACTACCAAGACATTCAGACCGTCGTACTAATTGCACAGCACCCGGACGAAATCGCACAGGTCAAAGACTTATTGCTAGATGGATTGGGTAATCAACTCGCCATTCACAGTTATTTTTACGACGAGAAATCCGAAGACCCTCGCAGCTTTTCGTTCAAGGATTTTAGCCTTTTTGCCAAACCCGAACAAAAATTGAGGGAATTCCTGACACTTCGGCCAGATTTGATTATTTTTACCCCCGAAAAGGAAAATTTCTTTTCTATCTACCTGTTGCACCTACAACCGCAACCCTATGCCATCGGCTTCTACAGTGAACGCTTAAAGCCCTATTTGGATTTGATGTTGGATAAAGAGGGAAATGATATTCGATCGGCCACTGAACAACTTATAAAATATTTGAAGCAGATCAATTGAGTAAATGAAACATCTGAAAGGCTCCGGAGTAGCGTTAATCACCCCTTTTCATGCGGATCAATCCATTGATTTTGCCGCCTTGGAAAGAACCATATTCCACGTAACGCAGGGAGGCATAGACTATTTGGTCGTGCTGGGCACCACAGGAGAATCCGCTACACTGACGAAAGAAGAAAAACAAGAAGTGTTTGCTTTTTGCAAAAACACCAACAACGGCAGACTCCCTTTGGTATTCGGCATTGGCGGAAACTCCACCAAGCAGGTTATTGACGAAATTAACCACACTGATTTAACAGGGGTAGACGCCATCTTATCCGTCAGCCCTTACTACAACAAACCTTCTCAGGCAGGAATCATACAACATTACCAGGCCATTGCCGATGCTAGCCCCGTTCCCATCATCCTATACAACGTGCCTGGCAGAACCATGTCCAATCTGAGTGCAGAAACCACGTTGGAACTTTCCAAGCATCCAAATATCATTGGTGTAAAAGAAGCCAGCGGCAACCTAGAGCAGTGCATGAAAATTGCGGCCGGCAAGGATCCTGATTTCCTGCTTATTTCCGGCGACGACCTGATGACTACCGCCCTACGAAGTGTGGGCGCAGAAGGACTCATTTCGGTACTGGGCAACGCCTATCCAGAAATCATCGCAACCATTGCTGCTGGCAGCATGGAAGCCTCCAAAAACGCTACATTCACCTTATTGGACATCAACCCATTGATGTATGAGGAAAGCAATCCAGTAGGGGTAAAAGCACTGATGCACCGACTCGGCATCTGTAGTGATGTCGTACGCCTTCCGCTGGTCTCCGCCAGTGCCGGTCTCAGCAAGCGGATCACCGAAGCTGCAGATCGTTTGAATATTGCTCAAATGGAAGTTACTCCCGTTAAGTCCATTTGACCTACCTATCTTTTCTTTGAATTATATTTCCCCCACTGAAATATTTTTTCAGTGGGTTGGCCTTATTTTTAACACGAGATGCCCCTTTCGTTTTGCGATGCAGCTACCTAACGTATCGTAAACGCCTAAACGATGCCTGATGAAAAAGAGAAGGATTTTCCTTATATATTCCGTGCTTTTCGGATGTGCTTTTGGAATATTGGTTGCCCACGTAATCACTTCCGGATGGGATGCAGAGTGGGACAATGTACTTCTATTTGCCTTTGGTTCGCTCACGGTTGGCTTGGCTTCGGCAAGTATAGCGTTGTTTTTCCATGAACCTAATAACGGATAAATCTCCTTTGGCTACCAAATACAGAAAAGGAACTGTTTTTCGGAAGCAATGGTGAGTAACTCCGTTTTAGTAAATAAGGGTGCAAAGGTATCATGCACCCTGAGTATTTTTTGTACACGGCCAACTACCTTAATAGATCAACCTTCCATGAATTACTGTCGATTTTTCAAAACACGCCAAAAAGTCTTGGTTATGCCCTGTAGGACAATCCCGGATTTTTAGATATTTTCGCTTTGCCTTATTTTCCACCGACCAAGTAGCGAACCATTGTTTACAAAAAATTTCTTCAAAACCCTGGGACCGGGTATACTCTTTGCCAGTACAGCTATTGGCGTATCCCACTTGGTGCAGAGTACCCGTGCAGGGGCAGAATATGGATTTGCCTTGATAGGCTTCATCTTGGCTGCCAATCTCTTCAAATGGCCAAGCTTCGAGTTTGGAACCCGCTATGCGGCTGCCACGGGACGCTCGTTGATTGACGGCTATCAAAAACTAAACCCCGTCTATTCATTCCTATACCTGCTGATTAACCTGCTGTCCATGTTTTTTGTAAACGCTGCTGTTACATTTGTTGCCGCGGGCTTTTTGCAAAATCTATTGGGAATATCCATAGCGCCTACCTATTACTACCTGCCTACGCTGGTGCTGTTCTTGTTCTCATTTGTATTTCTTGCATTAGGGCGCTATTCTTTACTGGATAGCGGCATCAAGGTGATAGGAACCTTTATGCTAGTCACCACCTTGGCTGCTTTCGCCATTGCACTATTCAATGGTCCTGAGGTACCGTTGGTGTACCAGCCAATTAGGCAGCTTGTTACCGCCAAATCCATTCCCTTCATCATCGCGTTGATGGGATGGATGCCTTCAGCTATTGATTCCTCTACATGGAACAGCCTATGGACAATAGAGCGTACTCGGCAAACGGGCTACAAACCTAGTATACGGGAGGCAGTAGGTGAGTTCAATCTTGGATTTTGGACTTCTGCGACTCTCTCACTCTGCTTTGTGGTACTGGGTGCATTCCTCCTCTTCGGAACTGGAAATTCGCTACCTGACAACAACGTGGGCTTCGCTACTGGTATAGTAAACCTATATGCTACCAACTTGGGAAAATGGACCTTTCCGATCATCGCGGGCGCTGGATTTACCATCATGCTGGGTACCTGTATTGGCGTCATGGACGGCTATGCACGATCCACGGCGAGAGTCGTTTCCGTAATTCGAAGCCGACCCGAAAGCAAAAGGGCCTACCTGTTTTGGTTGAGTCTCATTGCTGTGGGAGGGTTTCTGGTGATCGGTGTCTTTTTTCAGTCCTTTAACCAATTGATTGGAATTGCCACCACCATCTCTTTTTTGGTAGCGCCTATCATTGCCATTTTAAACTATCGCTTGATTTTCAGTACCCATTTGGAAGAATCCCAGAAACCCAAGGCTCTCATGAAGTGGCTGGCGATGGCAGGCATTGCCTTCCTTACGCTCTTCTCACTCGGTATGATTTATGTAAGTTGGTTATAAAGTAAAAAAAATTGGTTCACTTTTTTATGAACAAACAAAACCTTCTTATATTTGTGGCGTTATAACGGTACATAATTCATTATCCATGTCAGAAATACTATCCGAAAGAAAGAAAGAACTGATTGAAAAGATCGGCGTCTTCCATGAACAGCGGGGTATGCAGCCATTGATGGGTCGGATATTGGGCTTACTGATGGTATTGGATGAGGCGGAAGCAACGTTTGAAGAAATCGTGGATTATCTGAACGTCAGTAAAAGCGCCGTTAGCAATGCACTAAATTTCATGCAGATCCAAAATAAGGTGAAATACAAGACCAAACCTGGCGAGCGTAAGCGGTACTTTTACCTAAAAGCAGATGATTGGGAAAACGACATGCAAACCCAAATTGAAGATATCACACAAGCAACTCATTTTTTGCAGGAAGTGATTGATGTCAGAGAACAAGCAAACCCATCATTCACCAACCACCTACAAGAAGTCTGTTCCTTTTTGGAGTACGTTAAAACCAAAATACCCAGTCTTTTCGAAGGGTTTCGAAAACAAAAAGGCTAAAAAAATTTGCCATATTTAGTTCTTTTATTACAGAACATATTTAACAAACTATTTCAAACTTATTAAACTGTATGTTACGAATTCGATTGGTTGCGTTGGCATGCCTGATATTGCTGCCCATTCTCCTGTCTGCACAGCAAACGGAACAGGGGGTACTGACGCTCAAACAAAGTATAGAGATCGGCCTCCAAAACAACCGGACACTTAAGAATACCCTGCTCGATGAAGAAAAAGCAGCCTACCAGCGAAAAGAGATCATCGGATCCGGTCTGCCACAGGTAAACATCACAGGTGGGTACAATAATTTCATCAATGTTTTCCCTCAGGCGCTACCGGGAGGCTTCTTTGGCGACTCCGAGCCCGGATCGGTGGATGTGATAGCCTTTGGTGTACCGCAGTCGCTCAGAGTGGGGGCTTCGGTAAACCAGCTCCTTTTCAGCAGCTCCTACTTGGTAGGCCTTAAGGCAGCGAAGACCTCTGAAGAATTTTATCGGCTTCTTTCCCAGCAATCGGAGGAGGACGTGATATATGACATCTCCATGAATTACCTAGGTTCACTTCAGTTGGAACTGCAAAAGGAAAATCTACTGGCAAACATTGACCAACTGACCGGGTTAGAAAAAATCCTTCGCGCACAGGTCAAAAACGATCTGGTACGGAAGGTTGATCTCAACCGTGTGACCGTGAATCTGTCCACCCTGGAAACCGAACTTGAAAACCTGGAAATCGGGATCGCCCAACGAAAAAACTACCTTAAACTGCTGATGGGAATACCCATGGACAGTTCATTCAACCTTGATGAATCCCTGTTGGAAGACCCAAGGGCTCGGGAGGTGATGCTGGTGGAAGACCTCGATGCCGAAAATCGCATGGATATCCAAGTGCTTGACAAGCAACAGTCACTACTGGATCTGGAATATAAAAACATCAAGGCCTCCCGGCATCCCATGTTAGTGGCTTTCGGAGACCTCAACCGAAATGCGTTTTCCAACCGCTTTGACTTTCTCAGCGAAGGAAAAATCTGGTATCAGGGCTTTCTGGTAGGGCTCAAGCTGGACATCCCCATCTTTGATGGCTTCGCCACCAAATACCGCGCTTCACAAAACAAAGTGAACCAACGTCAACTAGAACAAAACCGTGCAATGGCCATGGACGCGGCCCAGATGGAGTATGAAAACGCAACCAAAAAATACTTCAACTCACTGAAAACGCTGGATGCCGTAGCTGAAAACCTCAACCTGGCAGATGAAGTATTACGGGAAACCACCCTACTCTACAAGGAGTCGCTAAGCCCGCTTACCGACTTACTAGAAGCCGAAAGCACCCAACGCAAAGCACAGGCCAACTTCAACAATCAGCTCGTACAAGTGCAAATCGCACGAGTCGAACTTCTAAAATCAACCGGAAACATCAAAAAGATTCTCCTTTAAAAACCAATCATAAACTAATGAAGAAACTAGTTATCATGTTGTTGACGCTCATTGGATCTGCAGCAATCGCGTATACGCTATACAGCAATAAGACTTCTCTAGAAGAAGAAGCGGAGCTCGCTATGGTACGCAGTGAGTTTATTCCGGTTACATTGGAAAGAGCCAAATTGCTTTCAGCAGACCGATCCTTTGAATCCAACGGCAAGTTTGAGGCCTTTCAGGAACTTACTGTGATGGCCGAGGCTTCAGGCAAGGTGGTGGAGATAGGCAAGAAAAAAGGGGATTATGTGCGAAAAGGCGATCTACTTGTTCGCCTAGACGATAGATTGATCCGCGCTGAACACACCATCGCCACACTCAACCTGGAGCAGTACGAAAACGATCTGAAGAGGTTTACAAACCTAGCCGAAACGGATGCGGTGACCAAAAAACAATTGGAAGACATAGACCGAGGTGTTAAAATAGCCGCAGCGCAGGTAGAGGCCATCGGGAAGCGCATGGAGGACACCCGCATCGTGGCTCCGATCGACGGATACCTCAATGAAGACTATTACGAACCAGGCACCTTGATTAATCCTGGCATGCCGGTGGCCGACATCATCAATAAATCACCGCTTAAGCTGAGCGTACGGGTATCTGAAGAGGAAGTCATTGCAATCAGCAAAGGCCAAACCGTAAAAGTAGCTGTAAACGCACTGCCTCAACAGTCCTTAGAGGGAACGGTAGATTTTATCTCCGACAAGGCAGATGCTGCCTTCCGCTACGAGGTGATCATTTTGGTGCAAGCTCCAAACGATTCTCCGGTAAAGCCCGGCATGTTTGGCACTGCACAATTTGGAGCCCAGGCTGAGCAGGAAGTATTGGTCATCAGCCGAAAAGCAGTCAGCGGCGGTCTGAAAAACCCCGGGGTGTTCACCGTCAAAGATGGCAAAGCTGCCTTCAAGTCGGTAGAAGTTAGACCATTGAACGCTACGCAGGTGGAAGTTCTCGCTGGCTTGCAGGCGGGTGAGGAAATCATTGGCGATGGCCTTATCAACATTAAGGAGGGTACACCCGTACAAATCAGATAACAGATGCAGGTCACGAAAATAGCTATACAACGCTCCACCATGGTGGTGGTGCTGTTTACCGTACTTACGCTTTTGGGGATATTTTCCTACACGCAACTATCCTATGAGCTTCTTCCCAAGTTCAGTCCGAATATCATTTCCATCTCCACCATTTATCCGGGAGCGGCGCCTTCGGAGGTAGAAAACTCGGTTACCAAGGAAATTGAGGACGCCATTTCTTCCCTAGAGGGGATAAAAACCATCCAATCCACCTCGATGGAGTCTATTTCCATCATCACGATTGAGTTGGAGGAAAAAGTGAACGTGGATGTGTCGCTACAGGATGCACAACGTAAGATCAATGCGATTTTAGGAGATTTACCAGATGACGCCGATCCTCCCAGTCTAAATAAGTTTGACCTAGGTGATTTGCCTATCATGCAGATGGCTGTCTACTCAGACTTAGCAGCAGGAGAATTCTATGATTTGATCAAGAACCGCATACAGCCTTCGCTTTCCAAAATTGAAGGCGTGGCGCAGGTAAACATCCTGGGAGGCACCGAGCGGGAAATAAAAATAGAGCTCGATCGTAACAAGATGGAGGCCTATGGAATTAGCCCCCTGATGATAACACAAGCGGTAGGACGGGGAAATCTGGATTTTCCTACCGGAAAAATAAAAAATGAAGACAACCAAACGCTGCTTCGCCTTGCCGGCAAGTTTGCCTCGCTGGAAGAAATTGAAGGCTTAGTGGTTGCACAAAGACCCAACGAGTCTCCCATTCGCCTGAAAGACATTGCAGTGATACAAGACGGCTTTAAAGAAAGCAGCATCCTGAACCGGCTGAATGGTAACGATGCCATTGGACTTACCATACAGAAACAATCCGATGCGAATGCCGTAGAGGTTTCCGAGCGGGTATTAACCGCACTTGACGAGTTGGAGCAGGCCTATTTGGATGAGAAACTAGACTTTCAGATATCTCAAGACAGCTCAGAGTTTACCTTGGAAGCGGCGAATGACGTGATCAAAGACTTGCTGATTGCCGTGGTCTTGGTGGCTTTGATCATGCTGCTGTTCCTTCATAGCATACGAAACGCGGTAATCGTGATGATCGCCGTGCCGGCATCTATCGTGGCCACGTTTACCGTAATGCTCCTTGCTGGTTTTACGCTCAACCTAATGAGCCTTTTGGCCCTTTCACTGGTAGTGGGCATTCTGGTAGACGACGCCATCGTGGTGATCGAGAATATCTACCGTCACTTAGAAATGGGCAAATCCATCGCCCAAGCTTCTTATGACGGTATACGCGAAATTGGTGGCACAGTCGTATCCATCACCCTGGTGATTGTGGTCGTGTTCGTTCCGCTAACGCTTACCGGTGGGCTTATTTCGGGTATTCTCACCCAATTTAGTATCACCGTAGCAGTAGCAACTCTATTGAGCCTCTTGGTGGCATTTACGCTGATCCCTCTGCTCACCTCGAGATTCTCCAAAATGGAACACCTTAATCCCGACTCTTTGTTCGGGAAATTTATCGGAACCTTTAACCGGTCTCTTGACAGCTTTGTGGATGGCGTTTTGGACGTGTTGCGTTGGGGTCTTAAGAACAAAACCATCCTATTGGGGGTCACATTCGTAGCGTTCTTTGCATCCTTCCTATTGGTATCCAAGGGTTTTATCGGAAGCGAGTTTGTGAGTGAAGGCGACCGGGGAGAGTTTATCATCCGATTGGAACTTCCCAAAGATGCCACACTGGAGCAGACCAACTTTAAGACTCAAGAAGTAGAGAGGTACCTATATACCCTTCCGGAGGTGACCGAAGTTTTCACCACCGTGGGTGTCAGCAGTGGGGCATTTACCGGCTCTCAATCCGTACCTTATTCCGCAGAGATCACGGTAAAGATGGTAGACAGAAAACAGCGTGATATCACCGGGCCTGTTTTTGCGCGCCAAGTAGAAAAGCAGCTTGAGGAACTGATCATAGGGGCGGAATTTACGTCGGTTCCTGTGTCCATCGTGGGTACGGCGAATGATGCACCGATACAGGTGGTACTCTCTGGACCGGAGGTAAAAGACCTGGAAATTGCCTCAAACCAAATTGTGGCTGCACTTGAAGAAATCAAAGGAACGCGCAAAATCACTACGTCCTTAGAAGACGGAAACCCCGAATTGAACGTGCAGGTAGACCGCGACAAAATGAATGAGCTGGGTCTCACCTTGGATGCTGTCGGTGCCACGCTTCAGGTAGCTTTCAACGGAAACGATCAATCGAAATTCAGAGATGGTGATTTTGAATACGATATCTTGATTCAGCTCAACGAATTTGACCGGAAATCCACGGTCGATATTGAAAACCTCACCTTCCCGAACAGTCAAGGACAACTGGTGAAATTGAAGCAATTTGCGCAGGTAATCCAAACAGAAGGTGCCACCAAACTTGAACGGCGGGATCGAATTTCCTCGGTCAAAGTTCAATCTCAGGTTGCAGGGATGCCAACCGGCACGGTAGGTGCGGCTCTGCAGGAAAAAATTGCGTCTATGTCACTGCCTCCGCAGGTGCAGGTAAACTACGAGGGTGACCTTAAAAATCAAAGTGAAGGATTTGGAAGCTTGGGAATCGCCCTTTTAGCCTCCATCCTCATGATCTACCTAATCATGGTAGCCCTGTACGATTCCTATATCTATCCCTTGGTGGTTATGTTCTCCCTTCCATTAGCAGTGATTGGATCATTGTTGGCCCTTGCCCTGACAAAGGGAACATTAAGTATTTTCTCCATTATGGGTATGATCATGTTGATGGGCTTGGTGGCCAAGAATGCCATCCTGCTGGTAGACTTCACCAATCAATTGAAAGCGGTTGGGGTTCCAGTGAAAACGGCACTGGAAAAAGCCGTTAAAATCCGATTTCGGCCCATCTTGATGACCACCTTGGCCATGGTGTTTGGGATGCTTCCCATTGCCCTTGCCGGCGGAGCCGGTGCAGAGTGGAAAAACGGCCTAGCCTGGGTAATCATCGGAGGACTTATTTCCTCAATGTTTCTCACCTTAGTGGTAGTGCCCATTATCTACTATCTCTTTGACCGAGTTCTGGAAAAAATGGGTAAAAATAAGAAAACGGTCATTCCACTCGAAGATAGCAATGTGGATGAATTTGAGTCGGAAGCTGCTGCATACGTCTAAAAACAAACACCTCCTGCAGGGTTTCCTTGCCGGAGGGAAACTAAACCAATTATAACATGAAACGCGTAACTACTTATCGCAGGATTATTGAGGTGTTTCGCCTTTATGGGATCAACCTCGTGGGAAAACGGAAATTTGACCACTTCTACCGGGATCTAAAAATGGATCAGGTATTTGTGAATGGACTAGTGTTCGACTTGGAACTTGCCACTCAACGGCAATTAAACGATGAAGAAGTTGTCCAACTAGAGGCCCCGGCACAAGTAATCCGAAAATTGGTAGAAGCTGCCTAATAAAATTTGGGGGCAAAGGGAATATTTTTAAGGTTAATTTGGTTGTTCATAGTGAAATCCCTTTCGCCCCCAATATTCTTGAAAATAGCCTGCGTTATCTCCGTAAAAACCTGCGATTAAAACTATTCTACACCCCAAACGCATGAAGCTATTCTTAGCGGCATCCCTTGTAATGCTTGCCTCGGTATTTGCCACACAGGCTCAGCAAGTCAATCGACTTAAATCCTACTTTAACTCGTTTATCCAAGACACGGCGGATATCTCAAGACCTCAGGTATTAGTATATCCCACGCTGGGTTACAGCCCCGAAACCAATACAGAAATAGGCCTTAGCGGATTGCTATTATACTACCACGGCAGAGATACCACTAACCGGCTCAGCGAAATTACGGCTCGAACTTTCTTTACATTTGAAAACCAATACGGGGCATTTCTGGAGCATGCGTTATACACCGACAACAACGATTGGTTTATGCTCGGCAACATTAGGTACCAAAGTTTCCCTGTGTCATTCTATGGCGTAGGCATCTCCACAACCCTCTCTGACGAACAGACTGTGAGTGGACAACAGCTGTTGATCAGGGAACGTATCCTCCGGAAGATCCGAGGAAACTTCTATGCAGGGGTCAATCTGGACTACAACCTTACGAGCGGTGTTAACTTTTCCAATCCAAGATTACTACCGGAATCCCCTCGCCTTCACGGCAAAGATGGCTCCCAAAACCTCGGACTGGGACTGGGCCTAGTGCTGGACACACGGCACAATGTACTCAATGTGCGGAATGGTTACTTTATCGAATTAGCCCTCGTCAACTCCGCCGCAGCACTCATCAGTGACCATGATTTTCGTTACATCAACATTGATACGCGATATTTCGAGACGGTACGAAAAAATCAGGTGTTGGCCATGCAGCTGGTGGGGCAGTTTAGCTGGGGAGAGGTTCCTTTTAACCAACTACCTCAAATCGGCGGACCATTTCTGATGCGCGGCTATTATCAGGGGCGGTTTAGGGATAGGCACCTATTGGCTACCCAGATGGAATACCGGTTTCTGCCCCTACCGTTGGGGTTTACGGACCGCATTGGAGCCGTAGCCTTTGCCTCCGCCGGTACGGTGTACAGCGACATTTCGTCCGTGGACTTTCGCCATCTCAAAGGTGCTGCAGGAGCCGGACTACGGTTTTTATTGTTTCCAAAAAAAGATATATATATTCGCCTGGATTATGCCCTCACCCGGGAGGGAAACGGTTTTTATATCTACATTGGAGAGGCTTTTTAACGACGGAGTCAATCCCTAGCGGAACGCCTGCTGTAAGCATTTATTGAATATCTTTTACCATTGCCTTTATCACCTCATCCAGCTCTTTTATACTTGCGATGACGGAATCAAAGATATACTCCCGTTCTTTCAGATCATTTTCCATATCAAAGCATCCATCAACTTTTTACTTCTGATCGTCTGCTTCCAAAATGCTCATTCCCTCTCCAGCATCCACCACCCTAATCCGCTTCATCAAAGGAATACAAAGCAAACTTAGTACAATCGCTCCATAACCTATCAGGTCAAAATGCAGCAAGGTTCCGTCCCCGTTCTCGACCAAGATCATTCCACCTATAAAAGACGCTATGCCCGCACTCAGTTGCTGCACAGCCGAGTTAAAACTCAGAAAGCTCCCTCTATTTTCCGGCTTTGCCGTACCGGTAATCAGGGCCGCGGCAGGTACCATACGGCCATTGGAAGTAACAAAAAACAGCGTTGACACCAGCAACACATAATAAACCGGAGTATTTCCTAAGTGGGTGATGATTGCGATGGGAATTATATTCAAAGTCATAAACACGGTGAAAACCCGGCTCTTTCCATATCGGTCAGTAAGCCTGCCGACCCAGGGCGAAGTAAACACCGTAAATGCTCCACCCGCCATATAAATATAAGTGAGCTGTAGCTCTGTGAAGCCCACATTAGCCACCATGAAGGGGCTTAGAAACGGGATAATCGCAAACTGTCCCAACATCATCATTATGGTCAGGCTTATGGCACGCATCTGATTGGGATTGCCGGTTACACGCTTCACCACCTGAATGGGAGTTGGTTTCACTTGGGAACTGGAGATATGTCCCTTCATGGAAGGTACAAACCGGGCGATCATCCACAAGATAACCAGGGACAAAAATGCCAAAAATACAAAAGGAGCATGCCAAGAGGAGAGACTGGCAATGAATAGACCAAACGGAACGCCAAATACCGAGGCTACAGAAAACGCCGCCATCACCAATCCCATGGCCCTCCCCCTACGCTTGTCGGGAATCGCGTCTCCCACCACAGCAAGCACCAGCGCAGAAGTCAGCCCCCCAAATAACCCCGCTACGATACGGCTGCTCAGCAAAATACCATAGTTGGGCGCTACGGCACAGGCTAGGGTTCCTAGCAAGAATCCGACAAACACCCAAAGAAGCATAGTACGACGATCGTATTTGTCCAAGAAAAAAGCCCCCATAAAACTACTCAAGCCTGCGCTAAAAGTGTAAGAGGATACCAGAAGACCAAATTCCTTGGGTGAAATTTCAAATATCCGCATCAGTTGCGGCCCCAGAGGCATGATGATCATAAAATCCAAAATATGGGTAAAATTGATCGCTGCGAGCGTCCAAAGTAACCTTTTTTCTTGCTGCATAAGTGTAAAGGGATTGTATAAAACCTACATCGAGATAGGAAAGTTCTCTCCTACCGCGGATATTGCAATCCAAAGCGGCAGCTAGAAGAGATGTGAGATAGGACAATTGTGCAGATTTTATTTATATTTATCACATGCAATCCGCGTCGCGGAATATGACCACCATAAATACCTAGAAGGTATCGAAAATTTGACAATGGAATTGATTGAAATCAATCGGTATTCCTACAAACACCTTCATTTACAAATAGGAACTAAAATAAAAAGCAATCAATGCGATATATACTATTCCTCCCCTTTCTCCTCATTATTTTACCTTACCGTTTGGACGCCCAGCAGGCTCATTATGTCATATTGAATGACTCCCTAAAGCTAAGGCCTTCATTAATATTCTCAGAAGAATTCAACGATTTGGATCATTGGAAAACAGAGCAAAGACCCGGAGGAAAGGTTTTTTTAAACGGAGGCAGCATGGAAATCGAGGATATTGGGGGATGTACTGTTTGGTTTGAAAAACAATTGCATCAACCCGTCATGATCGAGTTTACCGCTATCGTGATTGATAAAGGTGGGCCGCGGGACCGAGTTTCGGACTTAAACTGCTTTTGGTTGGCTACAGACCCCTGGCACAGAGACTTCTTTGGGGACCCACATCCTCATAGAGCAGGTAAATTTAGTGAGTATGATAGCTTAAAGCTCTATTATGTAGGGCTTGGTGGCCATGACAACACGAAGACAAGGTTTCGCAGATATACCGGAGATGGGCAAAAGCCTTTACTTCCAGAGCACGATCTTTCAGATGAAGCATATCTGATCGTTCCTAATGTACCTAACCGTATACGGATTATTGTTTACAATAATACGATCCAGTACTGGAGAAATGAACAATTGATTTTTGATGTTTATGACGCTGCGCCGTATGAATCCGGCTATTTCGCATTCCGAACGGTTAACAATCACCTACTTATTGATGATTTTAATGTATATGAGCTATCAAAAATAGAGTAACCTTAAGAGGCGTTTGGTGTTGGACGTAAGATTTAATACGCAAGACATAAGACCCGCAGAATACACGAATATATTCCGGTAACACAGAGCTGTTCCAAGTGTAGATTTCAATACGCCCAACAATCCTAGCCTGTATACTATCACCATGCCAACTTCCTTTCCAAAAAAATTCTCATTCCGCACACAAAAAACGATGTTTAGGCGATAAGGCAAAAAGCAATGCCTTCCCAAGCCCTCAAAGGAGAAAACATCGGCTGCCGATAACCTCCGACAGCCGATGTTTTACAAAATTGAACTAGCTACAAGAACCAAGCTACTTTTTGCGTTTGAACCCGCGCCCTCCCTTTTTGGGTTCTGGCTGATTCTCAATAATTTCGATGGTCTCCGCATAGGATAGTTGATCGGCTTCTTTATCCTTCGGGATTTTGAAATTGTTTTTTCCAAACTTGATATAAGGCCCCCAGCGTCCGTTGAGGATTTCTATTTCGGGATTTTCATCAAAGCTCTTGATGTGCTTCTTGGCATCGGCTTCCCGTTTGTCCTTAATTAGCTGTATGGCCTCTTCTTCGGTAATAGAAAGCGGATCGAATTCCTTACCCAACGATACAAATTTGCTGTCATGGCGTATGTAGGGACCAAATCGCCCTATAGCGGCCACAATTTTCTTATCCTCAAAAAAGCCAACATCCCTCGGAAGCTTAAAAAGCTCCAACGCATCTTCTAGGGTAATGCTTTCGATAAACTGACCCTTTTTTAGGCTCGCAAACTGCTTATCTTCGTCATCCTGTTCACCAATCTGCACCAATGGACCGAATTTGCCCAGCCTGGCAATCAGCTTTTTGCCAGTCTTGGGATCGACGCCCAATTCTCGGGAAGAGTTGACGTCCTCCCGTTTGATGTTTTCTGTTTCCTCTACTTTGGTGTGGAAGGCAGAATAAAAATTTTGGATCATGTCGTCCCAACGCTGATCACCGTGTGCAATGTGGTCAAACTCTTTCTCCACTTTAGCAGTAAAGGAATAGTCTATCACGTTAGGAAAATGCTCCACCAAAAAATCGTTCACCACCATCGCAATATTGGTGGGAAACAACTTGTTTTTGTCTGCTCCTGTAATTTCGGACTTCTCCGCCTCTGCGAATTTCCCACCGGAGATCACCATTTCGGTGTATTTTCTAGGAGTTCCCTCCCTGGATTCTTTCACTACGTAATTCCGCTTCTGAATGGTAGAAATGGTCGGCGCATAGGTAGAGGGTCTACCAATACCCATTTCTTCTAGCTTTTTGACAAGGGAAGCTTCCGTATAGCGTGCCGGAGGCCTCGAAAAGCTTTGCCTTCCTTTCATTTCCCGAAGATCCAGCATTTGTCCCTCAGAAAGTGGCGGTAGGATACCTCTTCCCCCTTTTTCGTCGTCCTCCTCGTCTTCTTCCGTACTTTCCAGGTATACTTTTAAAAAGCCTTCAAACTTAATAAACTCTCCATTGGCTACAAGCTGCTCGTCGGAATTCGAAACGGATATCGTTACGTGGGTTTTTTCCAACCTGGCATCTGCCATCTGGGAGGCAATAGCCCGCTTCCAAATGAGGTCGTAGAGTCGTTGCTCGTTACGATCGGATCCAGCCTCTGATACCGAAAAGTCGGTGGGCCGAACGGCTTCGTGTGCCTCCTGGGCCCCTTCCGATTTGGAGGCAAATTTGCGCTTCTGGTGATATTCCTTTCCGTAGGAGCTTAGGATGGCATTCTCTGCACCCGAAAGGGCTTCCTCTGAAAGATTCACGCTATCAGTTCGCATATACGTAATCTTACCCGACTCATACAGCTTTTGCGCTATGTTCATCGTTTGGGCAACCGAGAAATAAAGCTTCCTGCTCGCCTCCTGCTGAAGGGTTGAGGTGGTGAAGGGAGGCGCTGGAGATTTCTTTGCCGGTTTTGTTTCCAGTGACTTAACCGAAAAGGAGGCTTCCAGGCATTTTTTCAGAAATGCTTCCGCTTCCTCTTTGGATTCAAATTTTTTGGGCAGCTCGGCGTGAAGTGGCTTTCCACCTGCATCAAATATTGCCGTTATACGGTAAGAAGATACCGACTTAAATTTTTCAATTTCGCGCTCCCGCTCCACGATGAAACGGACTGCAACGGACTGTACACGTCCGGCGGACAAACCAGCTTTGATTTTTTTCCACAGCACCGGAGAAAGCTCAAAACCCACCAACCGATCAAGGATTCGGCGGGCTTGCTGGGCATTTACCAGATCCGTATCAATGGTTCGCGGATTTTCCATCGCCTTGGCGATCGCCGACTTAGTGATTTCCCTAAATACGATCCGCTTGCTGTTTTCATCCTTTAGGCCCAAAACTTCTTTGAGGTGCCAGGAAATGGCTTCTCCTTCACGGTCATCGTCACTCGCTAGGTAAACCGTCTCCGATTCCTTCACCAGCTTCTTCAATTCTTTGATCACCTCCTTTTTGTCAGCGGTAACCTCGTAAGTAGGCTTGAAGTTGTTTTTGATGTCAATGGCGTGTTCTCCCTTGGGTAAGTCACGAACGTGACCATAACTGGAAGCAACTTTAAAGTCCTTACCCAGATACCCTTCAATGGTTTTGGCCTTGGCTGGAGACTCGACTATGACTAAGTTTTTTGGCATCGTATGTTTTTCGTTTTCGGCAGAAACAGGACGTTTCTTCTAAATTTGGGTTAAAAATAGAGGTCATAATAATCTTGTGCAAATATTCAGGCAAGGCAATTTTACACAGGCTGCTTTATTTTGCATGGAAATTGCTTATTCTTGGGACAAAAAAACACGCAGGTGAAGAAAACGCTCACACTCCTTCGGCACGGGGAAGCGACTATGGGTGAAGGTATTCGAAACGACTACCATCGATCGCTTACCCCCAATGGCATCCTTCAATTAAGCCGCCTAACAAATGTATTGGTGTCAAGTGGCGTATTCTTCGATTACACGCTCTATAGCCCGGCAAAACGAACCACAAAGACCATGGAACTTTTGGCAGAGGATGTGGCAATGGGTGTCAAGGTGGCTGACAGATCCATTTATGAGGCTTCCCTGGGAAATCTTTTGCAGGCTATCCATCGAATAGACGATAGGTATCAGGACGTGCTACTAATAGGGCATAATCCGGGCATTTCCCATCTCCAAGGATACCTAAGCGGGGACTCCTCCATCCTCTTTTTACCTGGCATGCTCGTGCGCCTTTCGCTAGAGGTAAGTAGTTGGTCAATGGTTTCCAGTTCAACGGCACATGTACTGGAAGTAATCCAATAGACTTTGCTAAATCGTATACCATACAAACAGATGGCGCAGCGCATCCGATTATTTTTCAGCCTTTTTAAAGAAGCTATCCGTGGAGAGGAGCAGGATTATACGCGGGTTTCACTGAAGACCGGCATTTTTTTATTGGCAGTCCCTATGATTCTGGAAATGTTGATGGAGTCACTTTTTGCCGTTGTAGATATTTTCTTCGTCGGCAAATTGGGCGAGCATGCCATTGCCACAGTTGGGCTCACGGAGGCAATGCTTACAATTGTCTATTCAGTGGGAGTAGGCGTCAGTATGGCAGGGACTGCATTGGTTGCCAGACGTTTCGGTGAAAAGGACTATCAACGGGCAGGAACGGTCTCCTTTCAGTTACTGCTTGTAGGGGTAGTTTCTTCGGCTGTTATGGGGCTGGCTGGCTTTCTATACGCAGAAGAGCTGCTTGTCCTCATGGGGGCGGAACCCGAGTTGGTAGCTACTGGCGCCGGATTTACCAGAATCATTATGGCGGGAAATATGGCCATTCTACTGCTGTTTCTTATTAATGGAATTTTTAGAGGTGCTGGTCAGCCTCACCTCGCCATGAGAGCCCTATGGATTTCCAACGGATTGAATATTTTATTGGATCCCTTGCTGATTTTTGGATGGGGCAGTTTTGAGGGTTTTGGTTTGGAAGGTGCCGCATGGGCAACCACACTGGGGCGTTCCATAGGGGTTTTTTATCAAGTTTACCACCTATTCAGCGGGAAGCATCGGCTTAGCATCAGGTCGAATAACTTAAAAATCAGATGGAAAACATTAAAAAATATCATCGCCATTTCGGCAGGTGGCATGGGACAGTTCTTGGTAGATGGGGCAGCCTGGATCGTGCTAACCCGACTTGCCGCCACCTATGGTAGTGCCACAGTAGCTGGATACACCATCGCCTTTCGTGTGTTGATGTTTAGCCTCATGCCCGCATGGGGATTATCCGCCGCCGCTTCTACGCTTGTGGGTCAAAGCTTGGGAGCAGGTAAGTATTTTAGGGCGGAGCTGTCTGCTTACTACACAGCACGGTACAATTTCATCTTCTTGGCAATAGTAACGGCGGCCTATCTGCTATTTGCCGAGGTGATCGTGGGGTGGTTTACAGCTATTCCAGAAGTAGCAGAAGTGGCTGCCAAGGGGTTGAAAATTACTGTTTTGGGGTATGTCTTTTTTGCAATTGGAATGGTAATGGTGCAGGCCTTTAACGGGGCTGGAGATACTAGGACACCGGCCTATATCAATATTGCTGTATTCTGGGGTTTAGAGATACCACTAGCCTACCTTGCGGGTAAGTATACGAGCATGGGAGCGGAAGGGATCTTTATAGTGATTGCTTTTTGTCATTCGTTGCATGCGATAATCGCACTCTGGTACTTTCGAAAAGGGCATTGGAAAAGAACACTTGTGTAACGGAGGTCTGTTGGAGTTTGGGGTTCAGGAAATGGGTTAGTTTTTCGGTCATCAGGAAACCTGAAAAAACCCCAAATAACCGATTTTATTTAAAAAACACAATTTATTAACATTATAATTTAAAAAACCGCCCAAAAAATACCCCGATCAGGGTATTTTTTGGGCGGTTTTTGCGCTGTACCTTTGAAGTAGGTGATAAAGTTTTTGAGCTGCACTTTTACGCAAGCTTACTGTGGGAATTATTTACTATTTTTTCAACCCACTTCATGTATCCTTTCGGGATAGGTATAGCAATTGAACCGGTCGCTTTTTAGGAAACCGATTAAGGTGATCCCAGTTTTCTGAGCCAGTTCGATAGCCAAACTACTGGGTGCGCCAATAGCAGCCAACACAGAAACACCCGCAACCGCCGTCTTCTGTACCAGCTCGAAGCTCACTCTTCCACTTAACAAAACCACTCGAGAGGCACTCGGCAGCAAACCTTCCCGAAAAGCGGCCCCAAGCAGCTTATCCAATGCATTGTGGCGACCCACGTCTTCCCGAATAAGCAGCCCCTTGCCCGATAGATCAAACAAACTGGCCGCATGCAGTCCTCCTGTGTACTTAAATCCAGTTTGTTCCTGATCCAAAAACGTGCTTAATTGGAAAATTACCTCGGACGAAATAGCCGAATTCGTAAAAATGGTCTTCTGGGCCAACCTTCCGTAAATAGCATCTATACTGGATTTTCCGCATACGCCGCAACTAGCGTTTGAAAGGAAATTTCGATCGGTGTGGCTCAAATCGCAAACCGTATCGGGAGCCAATCGCACAATTACAACGTTTCCCTCTTCGGTTTCCTTTACGCGCCTGCAGTACCGCATAAAGAGGACATGGTCCAACTTCTGAACAATCCCTTCCGCCAATAGAAAACCCATTACCAAATCGAAGTCATTCCCTGGGGTGCGCATGGTGACGTACAGGCTTTTTTCGTGCCAACGACCCGAACCCTCCCATTCTATCCGGATTTGAAGCGGCTCTTCCACAGCCACCAAGTCCGGCATCGCTCGCGCCGGAAGAGCTTCTTTCCTCACCTTGTAAACGGGTATTTTTTTCACCGGTGCAATCAATTTGGTCATGGAGTGAATTTTTCGATACTGACTTCGATGTACTTGGATGCCGGGCAGTGACTTTCGGGTGAGTGGCTGTCCAAAGCCACCAATACGTTCCCCTCCGGAAAATACATTGCTGCGGAACCCGGGGGGATGTCGTAAGGAATGGCCGAAAATCCCTCTAGCTGGCGTATTTTGCCTTGAAAGTAACTGATGATACGGGTTCGGTCCATTGCTTTCAACCCCTTCCGCTTCATATCATCTGCATTCATCATCACCACCTCTCTGCTGTCCCGAATGTTTCGATAACGGTCATCGTTTCCGTAAATGGTCGTATTGAACTGGTCGTGGCTTCGCAGTGTCATAAGGATAAAGCGATCGGCTTCTATAGCATGCGTCGGTACGTGGTTAACCGTGAACTGTGCCTTTCCGTCTAGCGTCTGAAAGTTCCGATCCCTTGCACCATTGGGCAGAGAAAACCCTCCGGACTGCCTTATACGTTCGTTATAGTGCTCAAATCCCGGAATCACCTCCTCAATTTTGTCTCGGACAAGGTCGTAGTTATCAGCATACTCTTCCCAAGGGGTGGAGTGGTTCACGCCAAAGGTTGCTCTTGCTATGCCACAAATGATCGCCACCTCACTTTTTAATCGAGGGGATACTGGAGGAAGATCGCCCATCGACATCCGCACCCTTCCGGCCGTATCTTCGGTACTTACAAACTGTCGTCCATTAGCGGTAAGATCCTCTTCGGTTCTGCCCAGGCATGGAAGGATTAAAGCTGTTTTCCCATGAATAAGGTGGCTTCTATTAAGCTTCGTAGAAACGTGCACGGTCAATTCACAGTTCCTTAGGGCTTCAGCTACCAACTCGGTGTCTGGTGCTGCAAGCGCAAAGTTACCTCCCATACCAAAAAACACGCGAGCTCTGCCCTCCCGCATGGCTTGTATGGACTGAACCGTTCCGAATCCCTCCTTTAGTGGAGGCTGAAATGAAAACGCTTTGCCCAATTTGGCCCCAAATGCTTCCGGCATTTTTTCCCAAATACCCATCGTCCGATCACCCTGTACATTAGAATGGCCCCGTACTGGCAGCGTCCCCGCACCAGGCTTTCCTATCGCTCCCTTAAGCAGCAGCAAGTTAACGATCTCCCGGATGGTACTTTCGGCATTTCGCTGCTGAGTTATACCCATGGCCCAAGCGATGATGATTCGCTTGGAATGCATCATCAGTCCGGCGGCATCCCGAATCGCCCTTTCCGGCAAGCCGGAAGCCTGAATTAAGTCATCCAGTGATAAGGCGTCCAGCTGACTGACAAGTTGTTCGTAGCCCGTAGTATGGCACTTAATAAATGTCTGGTCAAAAATTTCACCTGGCCGTTCTTTCTCGGCTTCCCATAGCATCTTTTGCAATGCCTTAAGCAGGGCCAGATCTCCATTGATCTTCACCGGAAGGTAGATATCCTGCAACTGGGTGGCTTTACCTATCCACTCCCAAGGCTTCTGCGGGTGCCGAAACCCCATCAACCCCGCTTCCGGAAGGGGATTTACAGCGATAATCTTCCCGCCTGACCGTTTGAGCTTTTGCAGTTCGGTCAACATCCTTGGTGCATTGGTGCCGGGGTTTTGACCCAAAACCATCAACACCTCTGCCTGGTGGATGTCCTCTAGTGTAACAGAGGCTTTTCCGATTCCAAGGGTTTGCTTTAAGGCTACCCCAGAGGCCTCATGACACATATTTGAGCAATCAGGCAAATTATTGGTGCCAAGCATACGTACAAAGGTCTGGTATAAAAACGCAGCTTCGTTACTAGTGCGGCCGGAGGTGTACCAGATAGACTCATCGGGACATTCCAAACGATGCAGGTGGCTTGCGATCTCCGAAAAGGCGCATTCCCAACTTACTGGTTCGTATTGATCGCTTCCTGGCCGTAGCATCAAAGGTTCTGTGAGGCGCCCTTGTTTCTCCAACCAATGGTCACTTTCTGCCATCAGCTCCGCTACCTTGTGTTTTTGAAAAAAAGCGGCATCTACTCGGTTTTTGGTGATTTCCCACGCAACAGCCTTTGCACCGTTTTCACAATACTCGGCTATGGAAGAAACATCCTCTGGGTTTGGATCCGGCCATGCACAGCTCGGACAATCAAATCCTTTGGGTTGATTTAGCTTAAACAACGTCTTTACACCACGGCCCACATAGGTCTCCTCCCATATTCGGTAGGCTACCGAGGAGATGGAGGGAAATCCGGCGGCGCTACTTGGTAGGGTTTCGGTTTTGGTTTCATTTGTCGGTTTCGCGTTGGACATGCTGCGTTGGATTTGTGTCGATGGATTTCCGTTCGAGAATGGGATACGGTTTTTCGGTAAATGTGTTAGGAAGTAAAAATATGTTATTGTATGTTTAATTCATGAATAAATATTTGGTTTTTCTATTTACGGCAGCCATTGCCGCCTGTAACTCCCCTAAGACGCTGGACAACACCTTCTATGCGTTCAGTAACTGCATGCGCACTATGTTGGATTGTCCCGAAAGCACTTCAGAACAGGTAGATGTAATCGGTGCATTGGGATATGAAGGACTTGGAGGCCACGAATCCGTAGATTTGGTCGCGCTCAAACAAGCATTGGATTCCAAAAACCTACAGCTACCAGAAATATATATCGGCATTTACCTAAAAGAGGGAAAAATAGTACTACCGGAAAACTGGCGTACCATGATGGGTCTTTTCAGAGGTACAGAGGTCCTGTTTGCCCTGCACATACACGCAGATGATTTTGTAACCCCCGATGCAAACGTGGATCAGCTTTTTGTGGAAACGTTTAAAGAGTTATCACAGGAGGCAGAGGAATACCAAATTCACTTAGGCATCTATCCCCACTACGCCTTTTATTGCGAAAAAACTTCCCATGCGTTGGATTTGGTAAAAAAAGTAGCCCATCCCCGATTTGGGATGACGCTGAATCTCTGTCATTTACTTAAGGTCGAGGGAGAATCGGGCTGGGAGCAAAAAGTGGAAGGACTGATTCCCCACCTGAAAATGGTTTCCATACACGGTGCAGACGGTGGTGATACGCAAGCCATGGGTTGGGATCGACTCATACAGCCATTAGGCGAGGGCAGTTTTGACACCTTTCGCTTTGTCCAATATCTAAAAGACCAAGGGTACAAGGGGATATTCGGCCTGCAGTGCTTCGGCATTCAGCAAGACTGTAAAGAGGCACTCCGCCATTCAATGCAGGCGTGGCGTAATTTCCAGGAACGTTACAGTGAAGGCTGACCATTCTCCTTTGCTGGAAAATTCGTTGGCTTAACAAAAACGCTGGCAGCAAAATCACAAACCAAATCTACTATACTAAATGAAATTCAATCTCTCGCTGTTGTTGGCGCTTGTATCGCTTTTTTCTTGTAAAGAAGATCCGCCTCAAAAAATGAATGTGTTATTCATCGCCGTAGATGACCTGCGGCCGGAAATTGGGGCATACGGGAATACTTATATTCAAACTCCCCACTTGGATCGATTGGCGGCAACAGGAACCTTGTTTGAAAACCACTTCGTACAAGTACCCACTTGTGGAGCTTCCCGCTGCAGTATCCTTACCGGACTACTTCCCAAAACCTCCCAACATTTGAGTAATGCGGCATTAGAAAAGCTCATCTCAGACCAACCCGAAGGTGCCGTCCCAGAGAGTTTGGTCCACCATTTTCGGCGAAACGGGTATCACACCGTGGGTATCGGTAAGATTAGCCACTCGGTGGATGGATTGCTGTATGGTTACCGGGAGTCGCCCGAGGGAGCCAAACCGGAAATGCCCCATAGCTGGGATGAGTTTTTGTTTGACCCCGACAAATGGGGTACTGGCTGGAATGCCTTTTTTGGCTATGCGGATGGATCCAACCGCCAACAAATGGAAGGACAGGTGCCCCCTTACGAAATGGCAGATGTCGATGACCGTGGGTATCCCGATGGGATCATGGCCGATATCGCCACTGAAAAGCTAAGAGAACTAAGCAATCAGGCTGGCCCTTTTTTCTTGGGGGTGGGCTTTTTTAAGCCCCATCTCCCATTCACTGCGCCAAAGAAATACTGGGATTTGTATCAGCGGGACCGTATCCCCTTGTCCCCCTTTAAGGATTTGCCAAAAAACGTACATCTTGCGAGCCTTCAACGGATGGGGGAATTTAATCAGTATAAACTAGGGGATGAGCAGGCCAGTTTAGAAGCAGGAATTTCCGACGATTATGCGCGTAAACTGATTCATGCCTATTATGCATCCGTCAGTTATGTGGATGCCCAAATCGGCAAGGTGTTGGATGAGCTGGATCGGCTAGGCTTGGCGGAGAATACGTTGGTTGTGGTTTGGGGGGATCACGGCTGGCATCTAGGGGATCATCGGGTTTGGGGAAAACATACTGTCTTTGACGTTGCCTTACGTAGCACGTTGATTATTCGGCATCCGGGTTCCAAACCAAGGAGGGTTGGCTTGGATCAAGTGGTTAGCTCCGTGGATGTCTACCCCACCCTGACTGACCTATGTGGATTGTCGGTGGATTTTCCATTAGATGGGCAGTCTTTAGGCACATTAATCCAAGAGGGCGAAGACCTGAACAGGAAAAATCGATCGTTTAGTTATTTCAATAAAGGCATCAGCATGCGGACAGACCGGTACCGGCTTACACGCTATTTTAGGGAACAGCAGCCGGACGTGGAGCTGTATGATCATTTGGAAGATCCCTACGAATCAATTAACATCGCTCAACAAAGGCCCGATTTGGTCGAGAAGCTACTACTTGAATGGGAAGCGGGCGATACTGGTCTATATTCTCCTCAGTAACAGTCGATACGTATGAAAAGCCCTCTATTGATTACATTCCTATTGATCGCAGCGCTTGTTGCGGCCTGTAATAAGCCGGAAGTTGCCTTGAAACCTACCAATATTATTTACATCCTTGCCGACGACCTAGGCTATGGAGATGTGGGGGTGTATGGGCAGGAAAAATTTTACACGCCAAACCTAGACCGATTGGCAAAAGAAGGGATGCTATTTACCCAGCACTATGCAGGTACCACGGTGTGTGCCCCCTCAAGGTCTGCTCTTATGACAGGCTTGCATACCGGCCATACCCAGGTGCGTGGAAATCGCGGTATGAACGGAGGTCAGTTTCCCTTGCCGAAGGATGCGATGACCATTCCTAAAATGCTGAAAAAAGCAGGTTATGTAACCGGCGCATTTGGAAAGTGGGGATTGGGATACCCTGGAAGCACAGGCGACCCCTTAAAGCAAGGCTTTGATACTTTTTTTGGTTACAACAGCCAAACCGTCGCCCACAATTATTACCCTTGGGAACTGAATCACGATGAGCAGCTTGTGCAGCTTCCAGAAAACGAAGGGGTTGCCCAAGGATTGTATGCACCCAATTTAATTCACGAAAAAACCTTGGATTTTATTCGCACCCACAAGGACACCGCCTTTTTTCTCTATGTGCCTTCTGTAATTCCCCATGCGGAGCTTTTTGCACCGGAGGAGTATATGATGCGGTTTTTAGAAAAAGATTCGCCAGAAAGTGCGCTAGGGTATAAAAGCAAATTTGAGCCTGAAAGACCCTTCGAAGGTATTGACGATTTAGAAAATCCCCGGTTTAAAGTAGGGGGGTATGGCTCTCAACCCCAGCCACGGGCGGCCTTTGCGGCGATGGTTACCCTACTCGATGATCAGGTAGGTGAAATAATGGACCTCCTAGACGAATTGGGAATAGCGGATAATACGTTGATTATTTTCACTTCTGATAACGGCCCACACAGAGAGGGCGGTGCCGATCCGGACTTCTTTAACAGCAATGGCCCATTTCAAGGATATAAGCGCGATCTATTCGAAGGCGGGATCCGGGTGCCTATGTTGGCACGATGGCCGGCTGTGGTGGCGGCAGGTTCACGAAGTGACCATCCCTCGGCATTTTGGGATGTTTTTCCTACCCTGGCAGAAATTGCCGGAGTACAGGTTCCTGACTCGTTGGATGGGCTATCCTTTGTACCGACGCTTCGGGGAGCGGAACAGCCCTCCCATAAGTTCCTCTATTGGGAATTTCACGAGCAGGGAGGTAAGCAGGCAATCCGTCAGGGAGATTGGAAAGCAATCCGTCTGAATGCTAAAACGGATAGTACATCAGTGCGACTGTATAACCTGGCAAATGACCCCGGGGAAACCGAAAACTTGGTAGCAACGAATGAAGAAATTGTCCAGAGACTTATCCAACTGATGGACCAAGCTAGAGACGAGGATCCCGAGTGGCCTTTCCTCCCAAACAATGCGCCTTAGTATCTTTTATGAAAGACATTGCAAAGGAATGACCTCGTACCACTGCTTCAAAATCAAACAGGTTGTACGTAAATGTTGAATAAGACGATAAGTGAAGTTATGCTCGACCGGGAAGGTTTCCTGCATTGGATCCGGGATGTAAGAGAGATCTATATTCGTGGAATTAACGAAAATTCCCGACACCTGTACACTAAGTAATACCTATCCGAATTTTTACTAACTTATGGACGTGGAAAAACAGGAAAGATCAATTCTGATCGTGTACTAATAAAAAAACTGTATCGTGCGAAAATTTTCCCTAATACTTACCCGAACGATTAGCATAGCATGGCTGCTTAGCGCTTGTCAACAGGAGGCCAGTCGAAGCTACGACAAATGGGAAACCTACAGAGGTTCCAAGGAGGCTGCCCAATATTCCGGGCTTAGCCAAATCACCCGTGAAAACGTGCATCTATTAGAACCTGCGTGGGAGTTTCATACCGGGGACAATGGGCCACGGACACCAATGGAGTGCAACCCCATCGTGGTGGGCAACACCATGTATGTGACCTCACCGAAGCTGGATCTTATTGCTTTGCACGCGGGCAGCGGGGAGCAGCTTTGGAGGTTTTCCTCTTCGTCTTTTAACGAAGGTTCTGGTGTAAACCGAGGAGTCACCTATTTCGATGACGGTGCCGATGGAAGGATTTTCATGCCTGCAGGACCTTATCTATTTGCTGTAAACGCAAAAAACGGCGCATTGGTAGCCGAATTTGGGCAGAAAGGAAAAATCGACTTGCGGGAAAATCTCGGGACAGATCCCGCCAAGTTATCTATCTCGCTATCAACTCCAGGAATCCTATTTGGTGAACTACTCATTATTGGATCAGCCACCGGGGAGGGCTATAATGCCTCACCAGGCCACGTCCGGGCCTATCATGCCCGAACAGGTGAACTGGCCTGGATTTTTCATACCATTCCTCAAGAAGGAGACTTCGGGCACGATACCTGGGAATGGATGGAAGGTGAGAACTACGGAGGCACCAATAACTGGGGAGGCATGAGCTTGGACGAGGAAAAAGGATGGGTTTTTGTTGCTACTGGTTCACCTACCTATGACTTTTATGGCGGCAACCGCTTGGGCGAGAATCTTTTTGGAAACTGTGTAATCGCATTGGATGCGCGTACGGGGGAGCGGCAATGGCATTATCAGGCAGTTACCCATGACGTGTGGGACTTCGATCTGCCCTGTGCGCCTACTCTAGTGACTATCCCGGTGGAAGGCAAACAGGTTAAGGCGTTGGTGCAGCCCACCAAAATGGGTGAGCTGATATTATTGGATAGGTATTCGGGAAAGCCTCTGTTACAAGTGGAGGAACGTCCGGTACCCGCTTCCTATGTTCCCGGAGAACGTACGCATCCAACCCAAAAGTTTAACCAGGGAATCCGATTGGTACCTCAGGGGATGGACAGTACCTACTTGACGGATATTTCGGAAGAAGCCAACGCCTATGCCCGAAACGAAATAAAAAAATACCGAAATGAAGGAATGTATACCCCTCCGAGCATAGAAGGCACGCTGACGATGCCCGCCACAAGGGGTGGGTCCCTTTGGGGTGGTATTTCCTACGACCCGGTACATAATCGAATTTATGCCAACGTCAACGAGTTGGCCATGATTTTGCAGCTGAAGGCTGTGGCCCCGACAAGTGAAAGCAATGACGAGGTGGTTTCGGGCTACCATACCTATATGTTGAATTGCTCCAACTGCCACGGTGCTGACCGAAAGGGACTAGCAGAAGCATATCCTTCGTTGCTGGGCGTGGAAGGACGGCATAGTAAGGAAGAAATCCGACGTATTATCCGCGGTGGCAAAGGGGTGATGCCTGCATTTACCCAGTTTGACAACCGGCAGTTGGACTCGTTGGTCTCCTTTGTGATCGATGGCAAAATCCCTCCCGGAAAGGCAACCGAACAGGCCGCTGTGGTGGATAAATACGTAATGGCGGGTTTCCGTTTGTTTCTGGATGAAGAGGGCTTTCCTGCCTCGAAGCCGCCCTGGGGCAGTTTGAATGCCATAGATCTGAACACACTGAAAGTGGATTGGAAGGTTCCATTAGGTGACTATCCGGCACTCGTGGAGCGGGGCATCACGGGTAAGGGTACCCAAAACTTTGGCGGCTGTGTAGCCACGGCAGGGGGATTAGTCTTTGTGGGAGGATCAGCTGACGAGATGTTCAGGGCCTTCGATACGGCTACTGGAGAGGTGCTTTGGAGTTACAAGTTACCGGCCGGTGGCTATGCGGTTCCCGCTATTTACGAGGTGGACGGAAGGCAATTTGTGGTGATCGCGGCGGGTGGAGCCAATAGGATTGGAACACCCAGTGGGGACAGCTTTGTGGCATTTGCGCTACCTTAAGCACACACGGACAAGAATCCCGAATATGCGTGGATTTCGTAGCCTATTTTGGGGATGTGGATAATTATTTCGTGCCTCTACAAATGCAACCAAATGAAAAAAGCAACAATCTGGCAAGAAGAAATCAATCAGCTAAAGGAAATCATCCAACAAACTCCCTTGGCGCACAGCGTTAAATGGGGAATGGATGTCTATACCCTTGAGGGAAAAAACATCGTAGGAATATCCGGATTCAAATCCTATTTTGGGCTTTGGTTCTACAATGGGGTGTTTCTTTCCGATCCCAAGGGCGTACTGGTCAGCGCCCAAGAAGGCAAAACCAAAGCCATGCGGCAATGGAGGTTTCAGTCAGCCGAAGAGATCGATGAAGCAGGTATTATGGACTATCTCCAAGAAGCGATCCAATTGGAAAATGAAGGAAAGCGCTGGACGCCAGAGAAATCGGATAGCCTAGAGATCCCACAGGTGCTAGCGACGGCACTGGAACAGGATGCGGTACTTCTGGAAAATTTCGAAAGCCTCAGCCCCTACAAACGCAAGGAGTACGTTGGATACATAAGCTCCCCCAAGCAAGAAAAGACACGGACAACCCGACTAGAGAAATGCCTCCCACTAATCCTTGATGGAAAAGGACTAAATGATCAATATAAGTAACCTATCATCGCCATACAAAAATGCCCCGCAACCTAAAAAAAACGCCCTGGTTTGTAATGATCGAAAGAACAGGATAAAGCGCATTAGGGGATAACCAATTGATTATAAATGCGACGAAGCAGCATACTTTCGGGAAATCGTTGCTGTGCGATGACCTGCTTTACAATTTTTGATTCGATTCTATCGCTTTAAGACATCTCCCATTTCGGGATTTTGCGCAAACACTGTCCTGGCAAAAGGGCACAGCGGTATTACCTGAAGGCCATTTTTCCGGGCCCAAGCGACTGCTGCCCATACTAATTTCTTTCCTGCACCTGTACCTCGCAATGCATCAGCTACCTCGGTGTGATCAATGATTATCAGCGATTCTCCTGCCTTGCTGTAAGTCATTTCTCCTAGGATCTGCTGATCTTGCTCTATGAAAAAACTCCCTTTGTTGTTGCTTTCTTGATGTTGGATATCCATTTTTAGGGCATATAAATGTGATTAAAAAGCCTTTGGAATGCCTTCTTGCTTCACTTCCGGATGCTTTTCTACCTGAAATTTTTCAATCCAAGTCTTTCTAACCATGATTTCTTTCCATATACTCTTTAGGCAAACTACATATGTTCATCAAACAAATAATCCGACCACAAAGATTCAATCCAACGTTCTCCTCACCTTTTTTTCGCTGCGCTTATTTAATAATGATTTCATCTTGTAACTTAGCGGCATCAACCAATATTCACTTCATACAATGAAAAACCAACAACCACTAACAACCATCTGGGGGAAAACCTTGGCCACCGGACTGCTGATATCAGGAGCCGCCGTCAGCTTTTCCTGTGAAAAAGAGCCTGACCTAATGGCAATCGCTGACAGCATCCATAGCCGGGTACTGAAAATCGACACTCACGCCGATACGCCACTTCAGATGGCCCGTCCGGGATTTGACCTGCGGGAAGAGCATGATCCCTGGAAAACCGGCTCTCAGGTAGACATCCCGCGCATGGAAAAGGGCGAATTAAACGGCTTGTTTATGGTGGCCTACTTGGGACAAGGCCCTCGGGACAGCGCTTCCCACGTGGCTGCGGACGAAAAGATGACCGGATATTTCGAGCTAATCCACCAAGCAGTCGCAGACAACGGGGATAAACTGGCGATTGCCCACGATCCGAAGGACTTCAAAACCATCGCGGAGGCAGGCAAAATGGCCATTTTTATCGGTATGGAAAACGGGTACCCCTTGGGGACCGACATCACCAAAGTCCGCAAGTTTTACGACATGGGCGCACGATATATCACCCTAAGTCACAGTGCCAATAATGAAATCTGTGATTCTTCCACCGACCCCAACGGTCCCGAACACGGCGGGCTAAGTGAATTTGGAGAGGAAGTAGTCAAAGAAATGAACCGATTGGGTATGATGATCGATGTATCCCATATTTCCGATGAGGCTTTTTACGACGTGCTGGCAATCAGTACAGCACCCATCGTAGCTACCCATTCCTCTGCAAGGTCACTTTGTGACCACCCTCGTAACCTAACAGACGACATGATCGTGAAGCTTGCCAAAAACGGAGGCGTGGTGCAGGTAAATGCCCTGAGTGCCTACGTAAAAACCCCCGAGCCGAACCCTACACGCGATGCCGAGATGGAGGCCCTACGGGAGGCATTCGGCCCCATGCAGGAACTAAGTGACGAACGCCGGAACGAGTACCGGGCGGAAATGATGAAGATCCGTGAAAAATACAAAGCCGATCTGGCCACCGTATCCGACTACGTAGATCACATTGATCATATTGTTAACTTGGTGGGCATCGAACACGTGGGCATCGGCATGGACTTGGACGGTGGTGGCGGACTTGCCGACTGCTATGATATCAGCGAGATAAAAAACATCACCATTGAGCTGGTAAAGCGTGGCTACTCCGAGAAAGACATTGAAAAAATCTGGAGCGGAAATTTTATGCGCGTATTCGAAGAAATCATGCAGTCAGGTACTACTTCCGTACGACCGCTCTGATCAACCCGAATGTAAATTCAACAAAGCCTTCCTCTTTTGCTAGGGGAAGGCTTTTTTATAGATTATTTAGACAACGCTCCATGATCCATTATATGAACTTGGCGTCCAGTAAATCCTTCAGCATGAACTACGTAGCAATTAACCGAACCTTCAAACGCCAAACCTTCTAGCATTCCCTTTGATGCCGTCAATAAACGGGAATAACGGAATATCCATTCCGAACCAAAACATGCTCACATGTACCCCTCTCTCGCCGGTGCCTTCTATATGGGGCTAGGTTAGCATTTGCCAAAATATTTCCCCTCGCTTGTAGCGTTTGCGGTGCAGGCTACGTCTCGGGAGAAACCAACTTTATTTGCTAACCCATTTTGTGATGAAGAAGTCCATTTCTGTCATTATCCCGAACTTTAACGGGAAAGCCCTGCTGGAAGAATACCTGCCATTTACCATAAATGCCCTGGAAGTTGCCGACACCCCTTACGAAATCATCGTAGTAGACGACGCCTCCACCGACAACTCCGTGGATTTTCTCCGCGCCCGGTATCCCTGGATAATCGTGTTACAAAATGAAAAAAATAGCGGTTTTTCCCATTCCTGCAACCAAGGCCTGCATGCTGCACGACACAAACTGGTGTTTTTCCTCAACTCGGATGTCAAGCTTACGCCCGACTATTTCATGCATCAGTGGAAGTACTTCGAGCACGGGGACACATTTGGAGTAATGGGTAAAATCTTGGAAATGGACTCCCAAAAAATTGAGGTAGCTGCCCGTTCCCTTAAAAACGTGGGCTTAAAATTTAAGACCAACAAGCTTTTTTATCAGCGGGACGAAAATGGCCAAACGCCTACCGCCTTTCTATCGGGGGCAAATGCCCTGATCGACGCCAAAAAGATGCGCACACTGGGCGGCTTCGACGAGATCTTCTCACCCTACTACAGCGAAGACTTGGATTTGGGCTTACGTGCCTGGCGACTGGGATGGATGTGCTATTACGAGCACCAATCCACCTGCTACCACCGAGGCTCCTTTACCACCAAGACCCAATGCCTCAAAAAACAAGTAAAGCAGATCTATTTCCGAAACCGGTTTATGGTTCACGCCATCCACTTAGAAACCCATATGCTGCCATTTTGGTTTGTACAAGTGCTGCTTCTGGAATTGCTCCCGAAACTGCTGATGGGACAGTTTTGGTACCTCAAAAGCTACATGTCCTTTATCGGCCGATTGGAAGCCATCTACTCCTCCAAGGAAAAATTTAGTCATTTGATGAAGGCCCATAACCGCCAAATGTCTATTTTTGACCTTCAAAAACAAGTAAAAAAGACCCTGCCGAAGAAAAAACTGGTATGGTTGTAACCGCAGGTAGTTATCATGCACACCTATTTTAGGCTACTTTCCTTTGCGAAACCGATCGAAAAATACGCCATCCCCTATTTGATCATGACCCTGCTGGCGGTCGTGTTCAATACCCTGAACCTTGCACTGCTTGCACCACTTCTAAACACGCTGTTCAAAGAGGGCGGAAACGTAGCGGTAGAAAAGCCCGATTCCCTGACGGACATTATGGGGCAGTTCGACTATTACACCTACTACATACACCACGAGTTTGGCCCCTTTCGTGCACTTCAGGTAGTCTGTGTGGTGATCGTACTTTCGGTATTCCTAAGCAATTTTTTCCGCTATTTTTCCCAGAGGGTAATGGAAAATCTCCGGATTCATACGCTGCTCAACCTCCGCAAGCGGGTGTTTGACAACGTGATGGACCTGCAGGTGGAGTATTTCAACAGTCAGCGAAAAGGGAATATCATTTCCAAAATCTCTTCAGACGTGCAGGTCGTGCAGTTTAGCGTGACGAGCACCCTACAGGTCTTGTTTAAGGAACCCCTTCAGCTCCTTGCCTACCTGTTTATCCTGTTTGCCATATCGATCAAACTGACTCTTTTTGCCATGCTGGTGATACCAATTTCGGGATTTATCATTTCCCGGATCGTCAAACGCTTAAAAGAACAGGCCACCGATGCGCAGCAGCGCTACGGGATGATGATCAGCCTGCTGGACGAGGCCCTCTCCGGCATCAAGATCATAAAAGCATTCAATGCCACCGAACGGATAAAAAATAAATTTCACAGCGAAAACGTCGCCTATTCCAACTTAGGCCGCAAAATGGCTTACCGCCAGCAACTGGCTTCGCCCGTTTCCGAAACCCTTGGCGTAACCATGGTTGCCATCATCGTACTCTATGGTGGTTCCCTGGTGATGACCAATCAGTCCGCCCTCTCTGCCGCCGAATTCATTACCTACATCGCCATTTTTTCACAGATCATGCGGCCTGCCAAGGCCATCACCGAGTCGTTCAGTACCATCCATTCGGGTATTGCCGCCGGCGAACGCGTGCTACAACTGATCGATGAGAAACCCAGCATTACCGACGATCCCCAAGCGGTCATTTTGGAGGAATTTACCAAAAACATCGAAATGCAAGGGGTTGGATTTCATTACGGGGAAAAAGCCATCCTAAAAAATATCCACCTGACGGTTCCGAAAGGAAAAACCGTTGCCCTAGTGGGGCCATCTGGGGGAGGGAAGTCCACCTTGATGGACCTAATACCCCGCTTCTTGGAAGTAACCGAAGGGATCATTATGATCGATGATATTCCTATCAGTAAGATCAACACCCACTCCCTTCGCTCCCACATCGGTATCGTCAATCAGGAGTCCATCCTGTTCAATGACAGCATTCGCAATAATATCGCTTTTGGCAAGCCCGAGGCTAGCATGGAGGACATCATTCATGCAGCCAAAATCGCCAACGCCCACGAGTTTGTGACCAAAACCCCCAAAGGGTATGATACTAACATGGGTGATCGGGGAGTCAAATTATCGGGTGGACAAAAACAACGGATATGCATTGCAAGGGCTGTACTGCAGAACCCCTCCATACTGCTGCTTGACGAGGCTACCTCTGCGTTGGATACCGCCTCTGAAAAGCTGGTACAGGAAGCCCTAAACAATCTCATGAAGAACCGAACCACCCTGGTCATTGCCCACCGTCTGTCTACCATCCAAAATGCCGACTGGATTGTGGTATTGGATGATGGCAAGATCGTGGAAGAAGGTACCCATGCGGAATTGTTGTTCAAAGAGGGCCTCTATGCCCGGCTGATCGATATGCAACAATTTGCCCAATCATGAGCAAACAAACCCCGTTGGTTTCCATAGCAATCTGCACCTACAACGGAGAAAAATACCTTGCGGAACAATTGGAATCCCTGCTCCGTCAAACCTATACCCCACTGGAAATTGTACTGGTGGATGATCGGTCCACGGACGGAACCTGGCAATTGGCCAATCAGTATGCTATACGATTTCCCCAGCTTCGGGTACTTCAAAACACTGAAAACCTCGGGTACCAGAAAAACTTTGAAAAAGCACTGGGGCTTTGCCTTGGTACCTTTGTCTGCCCTTCCGATCAGGACGATATCTGGGAGCCCAGCAAGGTGGAAAAACTCGTCTCACAAATCGGAGACAACTTGCTGATCTACCACGATTCGCTGTTTGTTAATAAAGACGGCCTAAGCCTGGGAAGGTATATGTCTGACGAGTTTACCATGATTTCTGGATCAAACCCTCAAGCGTTCCTTTTCTTCAACTGCGTATCGGGACATGCCTTGATGGTGCGAAAATCCCTGCTGGAAACCACTTTACCATTTCCCTCGCTGGGAGTTTACGACCACTACCTCGCCTTTATGGCGAGCACGCGAGGACAAATCGCTTATGTGCCCGAGCCGCTAGTGATGCACCGGCGCCACGAAGAGAACGCCACGGACGTATTGGGGTTCCGAAAACCAAAAAGCCGCTATCAAATCACCCAAACGAGGATGCTGCGGGAAAACGAATGGTTTCGCCTATGCGCAGCTGCGTCCGGTCACGAAGCGTCACACTTGGCCAATAGCCTTTGGAACGCTGCAAAAAACCGTACACACAACTTGGTAAACCCTGCATTTGGATACTTGGTATGGAAGCACCAGCGCAGTTTGGTTCAGATTCCCAAAAAGAAATCCTACCATGGTTTCGGCTTTGTGTTTCGCCAAATCTGGGGATTGAAAGCCAAGTCGCTGTTTAAGTTCTCCTAAATGACCCCAAATAGCCCTTTGCATAGCTATAATACATTTTCAGATAGGTCAGCTTATTCAACTGCATAAGCTCTCCCCGATGCAGCACCTTCCAGGCAAGACCATAGGCCCCATTCTCCTTAAGAATTCGGATAATGTGGCGGTAGGTTCGCTTCTCGCAATTGATGCGTTCTCGCTTGGTGATGGGCACCACCGTTTTGGGTAGCTTATGGGCCCATTTTTCATGGACCTTCCAGGAACTGGCAACCCACTCAGCATCCAAACTGCCCTCTGAAAAATGTTCTAACCGAATATCCAAGAGCACCGCAACTTGGTATTTTTCTCCGATCGCCAGGGAAATATCAATGTCATAGCCATGAAACCCGCGTAAATACGCCTCGTCGAACGGAATTTCCAGGATCACGGACTTACGGCTGGCCAAAAACACGCCGTCCACGACGACCACCCGGGCCAAGGATTCCCCTTCGGTGTTGAAGTATTGATGGATGGGTTCACGCTGTTCGCGCTTGAAATGCTGCACCAGGTTGATTTTTACAAACCGTTCGCGCAAGCCTTCGGCACCCCAGCCCGACATGATTTTCGGCTTATGGGCTGCCCCGGCAATCCCCACCAAACCGATTTCGGGTCTGCGCAGTGCCTCCACGAGCTTGGCGCCCCAGTTTGACGTGGCGAATTTCACGTCCTCGTGCACAAAGCACAGGTAATCGTATTTGGAATTGGCGGCACCCCGGTTATACACCTCGCAGATACCTTTGGGATTGACACGGTTATCGATGGCCACGATCTCATACGGGATTCCTACGGTTTCGTCGATGTTTCGGCTTACCTCAGAAAGGAGATCCGGGTTTGCCGAACAAATGATGATACTCAACATAAAAAAGGTAGTTAATACAGTTGGTTTTGCTTTCAGGACGTACTTGCGTCCCTTTTTGTCTTAAAGAGGGCAAAAAATATTCCAGAAAACCCTCAAACATTTTAATCAGGGATAGGTTAAACCCTCATATAAATTTAACGTTTTAGGAACTTTTAAAATTTATTTCATCATGAAAATTTCTTCTACAGGGATAATTGCTGTATTGTTGTCTATAATCTTAATTTTTCCTGCTAAAAGTCAAAACAAACCACCCATAGACGTTGAATTTACGGGAATGTTTTGGTTCATAACTACCTATAATTTTCAATCATCAGATCCCAATTGGGCGGAAATGTTAAGACCAACGCGAGTATTGGATGATTCAGGCAGGCCGTTTGCAGACAATGGATTATTTTCTATTAGTGTGAGACCTTCTAGGGTTGGCTTTAACACGCGGCAGGCAACCACAAAGGGGGATTTAATTACGCGTTTTGAGTTGGATCTAGTAGGTGGAGGAAGCAATGCAGGAGAAACATTTTTTCGGGTTTTTAATGCCTATGCAGAATGGAACAGATGGACATTTGGAAAAAGAAACTCCGTTTTTATGGATGGGAGTGTGGTACCAAATACGGTTGAATTTTTCGGACCAAATGGAATGGTTCTGTTAAGAAATATTCAGGTGAGTTACAAAGTCGTAGACTCCCAGAAATCTCAAGTTCAAATAGGGTTGGAAAATCCTTCGGCCAGTTCAGATTTGGGTCCCTTCCGTGAAGACTTCACATTTCGAGAAAAACTCTCCGACATAGTATTTACCAACAAACTACCCGCATTGACGTTCCACTACAGAAGAAATTTCGAGCATGGTCATTTTCAGGCTGGATGGGTTACAAAGTACATTTCATGGTTTGATAGAGGCAGTACACCTGCGAGCGATTTTTCGGGTGAAACTTGGGGCTATGGGATCAACATATCAGGAAGCATCAACCCGACTGGTAAAATAAGACTTTTGGGTTCCGTCGTTACAGGCAGGGGAATTCAAAACTTTTTGAATGACGGTACGGCCGATGTAGGGGTAAAGGCAAACCCAACAAATGTAATCACTCCTATCAACGGGGCTGCTATCCCCTTCTACGCTGTTATGGCTGCAAGTGAAATTACGTTAGCAGAAACACTGAGCTCAACAGTTGCTTTTTCCCGAGTTGTAAACCAAACCTTTGAATCGCAACTAAGTACATCCTTTCAGAGTGGCAGCTACTTGACTGTTGGGCTAATTCATAGGCCTATTCCGGGAATATCCTTTGGACTTGAATATCAACATGCCAACCGACAGAATGCAAATTTTGCCGGAGCACCAGAGTTTGAATTACCAGCAGCTCAGGGAAACTTCTTTGCTATCAATAAAATACAGGCAAATTTCGTGTATCGTTTCTCTAAAACTAATTAACCGATATGAACATTCAAAAAATACTTGCTATCGCAGTTTTTTGGGTAATCAGCTTTTCTTCGATTGCCCAAAACCAACAAGAAATCCAACAAGTAGTGGAACAAGCTTACCGTGAGTTTAAAGGCATCCAAGAAGGGAAAAACGCGGATTACATCAAAGAACTGGCAAAAGTCGATTCCTCTATTTTCGGCATTGTCATGGTAGATACTGATGGAAACATTTACTCAGCGGGAGACCATTTTTCACAAGTATCCATTCAAAGTGTATCCAAAGCTTTTGTACTTTCACTTGTTTTGAATCAATCAGGTCCGGCTGTAATCAAAGAAAACGTAGGTGCCAATGCTACGGGCTTTCCGTTCAATTCTATCATTGCCATGGAGATCAATAGAGAGTCGGGTATTAACTCTATGGTGAATGCAGGTGCCATCGCTACTACGAGCTTGGTAAATGGTGAGACAGCAAATGATAAATGGGAGGCTATTGTTAGCAAATTATCGGAATTTGCAGGACGAACGCTTGAAGTAGATGAACCGGTTTACATTAGTGAAGCAGGCGACAACCAACGAAACGTAGCGCAAGCACACCTTCTGAAAGCATACAATAAAATCTACTTTGATGCCGATCAATCAGTAGATATCTATACGAGGCAATGCGCACTCAGTGTACACGCTCGTGACCTGGCTACGATGGCAGCAACCTTGGCAAGCGGAGGAATCAACCCGATCACCAATAAACGTGTTGTCTCTGCTGAAGCAGTCTCCTACACACTACCGGTCATGGCTACGGCGGGGCTTTACGAAAACTCGGGAAAATGGTTGTACCAAACCGGGTTGCCTGGAAAAAGTGGTGTTGGCGGTGCATTGATAGCCGTTGTCCCTGGGAAATTCGGTATAGCAGTAGTTTCTCCTCCTTTAGATGAAGCTGGAAATTCCGTGAAGGGTCAGCTCGCTATTAACTACATTGTGGAAAAACTTAAGCTCAATCCCTACTTGGTAGCGTCAAATCCATAAATGCCGGAGCTTGACCTCCACTGACTTCTACACAGATTGAAATATCTCAACAAGTAAACATCAGGTTAGTCGAACTCATTCCCAGTAAGCAACCCTCATTTGGCTAGGAACTATAAAAACCTATGTCAAGAAAAAACAACTGGTTCAAAATGTACTAACATGAGAACCAAACCCTCTCCCACAATTAGAAAAAGAGGCTGTCCGAAAAGGGCAGCCTTTTTTTATGCGGCCAGTCTTCCGGATATCCCGGAAAAGTTTGAATTTCCAATGTATAGGGGCATGGATGGAAAGAAAGAGTGATTTTCACCCAAATGTAGCGTTATGCAAGCCGGTTTTGGAGACGTGAAGACAGTTTTGGCCGGAGAAACGGCTGCCGCTACGAGCTTCCGCAAGCTATGGCCTATCGCCATCAGCATAAGCTCCATGGTGACTTTTTCCAACCCGTTGAATGTGAACTGGTTAAACTTGTTGTTGCTTTTCAGCTGGCCGAACACCGCTTCGGGCTCTATCGGCCGGTTGCTGCTGTGGATGAGTCCCCTCTCGCTGGTCAGCAGCTCCCTTGCCGTTGCCTTGAGCTCATTTAGGCGGTGGTTTACTTCAATTTTCCGGTTCCCCTGCCCCTGGTGGCACAGCCCCCGCAGCGGACACCCTTCACACCGCCGTGACTGGTAGTAAGTGACCCGGGATTCATACCCGTTGGCCGAAACCCGTTTGCCGCTTCCCGTCTTTTCCATCCTTTGGCCCATCGGGCACACATAAAAGTCCCCTTTCGCGTTGTAAAACAGGTTCTGGGGAAGAAAGGGGTTGCTCTTTGTTTTCTTTTTCTGCTCTTTGTGGAAGTAATTGTACTTTACATAAGCCGCCGCCCCCTTTTTCCCGAGCATTTCATAGTTTTCCTCACTGCCGTAACCGGCATCGGCCACCAATTCGGAGCTTTGCTTTTCATAGGCCTCTTCAAAGCCTTCCAGATGAGATTCCAGCGTGGTGGTATCTCCCGGTGTCTGGTGGATGGAAGCATGTGTAATAAACTGGATTTCAGTCGAGATCTGTGCGTTGTAGGCGGGCTTTAACTCCCCGTTCTTCATGTGGTCGTCCTTCATCCGCATAAAGGTGGCATCCGGGTCGGTCTTGCTGTAAGAGTTCCTCCGGTCCGGGATCTTCAGGTCTTCCTCAAATTTTTCCAGTTTGGGGAGGTGCTCTTCCTGGAGCTTGCGCAGCTCCTTTTCCTGCTTTTTTGTAGGTTCTTTCAGCCTTCTGTTCAGCTCGGCCAGTTTTTCCCTCAGTTCTTCGGAATTGATCTCCCTGGGAAGCTCCTCTTTGTTGGTTTCCCGGTTATCGGACTGGATGCTGCTTTCGATGTCTGAAAGGACGCTGCCGATCTTCGCTTCCAGTTTTCCTTGTACTTCTCTACCGATCCCTTCCAGACGAAGGTATACCGGTTGGATCTTGCCTCGATCTTGTTGCCGTCGATGTATTGCACGTCAAGGCTCACATAGCCCATCCCGACAACCATCTTCACCACCTCGGCGAACAGCCTTTCGATGTGGTCTTTCAATATCTTTCCCCTGAAGTCGTTGATGGTCCTGAAGTCGGGCGTGGAATTGCCCGAAATATACATGAAGTGGATGTTCTCGGTGAGCGCCTTGGCGATTTTCCGGCAGGAGTACACGTTGGACAGGTAGCTGTAAAACAGCAGTTTGATCATCATCCTGGGATGGTAGGCGGAGGTGCCGCCACCTTTGTACATCTTCATTATCTCACTGATATCCAGCGAGCCTACTGCCGAATCCACCAGACGTACGGGATGGTTATCGGGTATTCTGTCAAAAATGTTGACCGGGAAAAGTTCGGGGGTCTTGCCGGTCTGGTTTTTAAAAACTAACTTGGCCATAGTTGCTTTTTTGTGCAACTCCAAATTACCAATTTTGGAGAAAAAAACAACTGATTAGAGGCTGTCCGACTTTTCGGACAGCCTCTTTTTTTGACAAACAATCCATTTCTCTAACGTTACACTCGAAATAAATAATCTGTTGTTCTAAAATACAAACTCTTGATAAACAATCTGGACTAAATGCGCTTTACGTGAATCAATTTCTTAATGTGTTTTAACCTAAACAATCTACAATTTGCCCCTCCTCATTCCCCATGCTCCTAATCCAAAGGAAAATGCAGCTGTGAGATAAGCGTATAGTCCACTGGCAAAGAAGAGTACAAGTGCTACTACTCCAAGAAAAACCAGAATCAAATAAATCCACTTAAATGTAATCGAATTCACCCGCATAGTGATTACCTCCCTCTATAGATGACGCTTCCAACAAACATAACAAGTACGCATGTACCTAACAAACAAGCTTTTCCGTAACCGACCTCATAAGCATTTGCGCTTCCTCGTGCTATTATATCGCTAACTCCTTGTATATAATTAAGTGTTTATTACTATTACAAAAATATTTTTATCTACTGAAAAAAATTTTCAGTGGCCCCATTTTCTTTTTAGGTACCGCCTACGTGATCAAAAAGCGCTCCCGAAAGGGTGTCATACCGGTCAAATAGACCGTGGGCGAACTGGTACGTGGTAATCCGCCGCGAATGTCGACCCACTGATGAGTGTGGTGCCCTGGACCAAACGTGATGGTATCTTCGCCGGCCTTGTACGTCCCCATCTCGCTTTTTAGGAAGTAAACATCTGGAAGCGAAGGATGTGCTTCCACGCCGCTGAAAGTTCCACCCGGCCGGAAAATAAACTCAAGGGCAAAAGGAACATGGTCTGTGCCGCCGATTTCAATATCCAATGCAAAGCCCCCATCCACTTCACTGATGACAACCTGCGCTCGGTATTGCTGGACTTCCGACTGAGGACGAAGCGCACGAGGCATCTTCTCCCAGTCTCCGTCGTCGGGCAGGTGCTCGATCGGAAGTGGCTGATAATAGGGCCCTTGAAGCGAATTTTCGAGTACAAACTTCCCGTCGCGCTGTTCGATGTGTTCACTCACAAATTGCCCTTTGCCAAAAAAGGCACTGGCAAAACGGATCCCCTGCAATACCGCCTCTTTCTTGTGAAAGTTAAAGAAGGCTGCTGAATTGGCCAGAATGGAGGCATCGAAGTCACCCCTTCGGATCCTGGCCAAGCCAGAATGGGAAAACAGTTTTGAGTAGGATACCGGTAAAGGTGTGGATTTGGGAAGCTCCTGCCACAACGAAGGATCTTCCAAAAAATAGTGTAGAAACCCGGTGACTTTAGAAAAGGCCGTTTGCTCGATTAACCTACAGGCCGCGGCAAATTGAGGATTCTGATCCTTTAGTGCCAAGTACCTGTAGGGATAATAGTAATTTTCCAAAAAACCCACGATGGAATTGTCCTGCCTTCCAGAAGCTTCGGTGACGATCTCCCCATTAGGGTGGATGTAGTAAAAGGTCATTTCCAGGTTTTTACGCACATACCCCAGCAACTCCGGCATATCGAAGCCCCTTGCAGTACTGATCAGCACCCGGTTGCTCAGTGATGAATAGATATAGCTGCTCCGTTCGTTGTATTGCCCATCCGGATCCAAATCAATGCGCTCGGCCAGCCATTGCTCGGCGCGCTTGCGGTACCCGGGGTCAGGATTGATTTTGTACAGTTCTGCCAATGCCGAACATACCACCCAACGGTGATTGGGTGTGTGGATACCGCCCACTTTTAGTGCCTCACCGGCACGCTCCAAAAAAGTCCAAAGAGGCTTGGTAATTCGCTCTCTATGAGGCACACTGCTAGCAGCTAGCAGCCGATAACCCGGCGCCAACCATTTGACTATAAACCCATTGTCGGGTGTGGAGTGAAAATTGGTGGTTACCAAATCGACCGTTCCATCAGCATGTTGCAAGCCGAGCAACACGGAGGTAGCTGCACCAATTAAGGATACCAGGTCGGGATCCGATCGATAGGCAGATCCCTCGCTTAACAAGGCGTTCAACCCTGTTTTGATAAGCGAGGTGACCGAGTGAGCGGTGACCATCCCTACCCCGTCCGTCACCGAGCCATACTTGGAGGAAGTCGGATCGGTTTCTGTACGGCTGAGAATGGATTTTAGGCTTTGATCATTTTGCTTTATGAGCTGAACCATCCAGTCAGGCATTGCAGGCTGAGAGGAATTTGATTGCTCGGATCCAATGCCTGGCCACGTAGGAATAAAAGGAGCCAATACGGCGACCTTACTGTTGGTTTCCAAAAATTTTCTTCGGTTCATTGGGCTTAATTTCGGGTTGATGGATAAAGCCAAAGATAAGGGATTCAGAGAGCCCTACAAATAAGGGCTTATCTAAAGTCACCTACAAGGATCGCACATTTTTGCTCTTCTCCGGGAGCCGCAGCTATCATTGTCAATCCCGGTGGTGGGCAAAACTATGACACAGCGGCCTGCAACTCTTCTCTTAGTCGTTTTGCCACTACCTTTTCTTCTCCCTTATTGAGTGTAAAAACCGCCACCCGTAAATAATCCTGTCCTTCCCAGGAAATGGTTTCGATGGAAGGCGAGCCTTTTCGTAATCGATCGCCCAGTTGGGCCCCGGTTAGCGCTACCTTATCCTTGTCCCAAGACACTTTGAGAGTAGGGTTTTCATTGGCAATTTCCGGAATGAACGTCTCAGTACGGAAGCCTTCTATCCCCTCAATTTCACGGGCAATCAGGGCCACCCTTCGTTCCCATTCCTTCCAGTAGGCTTGATGGTCTCGGTTGATAAAGGTCTCCAAGGCTACCAACATACCAATGATCTCTTCCTTGTTCACTTTGTTTCCTCGGCCGATATTACCACCCCTAGGTGGCGCGTTCAGTCTTGCGGCAGCAATTAGGTCCTTTTTCCCCATCAAAATTCCGGCACTTTGCGGACCACATAGGGCCTTTCCACCGGAAATAGCCACCAAGTCAAAACCCATGTCGTTATACTTCCAAAGGTTCTCCACCGGAGGAACATCGGCCGCGATATCGTTCATGGTGGGGATTCCGTGCTTTCTGGCGATCGCAATCCACTCTTCGTGCTTGATTTGCCCTACCGGAGTTTCCCGGTTGAGGTACCACATCATGGCAGTATGTTCATTGATGGCAGCTTCCAATTCTTCCGTTGTTTCGATCAGGATTAGCTTTGCACCTGTATTGGTCAAAGCATGATGATAGCCGTTGGCATGCGACTTCTGTAGGATAATCTCCGATTTCATCCCACTACCGGCTAAGAAGGGCAGTTGGGCCACTTTTTTGGTATCTGTACCGGTCAATACTCCCGCAGTGCCGAGCACCAGTGCCGACCAACAACCCGCGGTAACCATGGCCGCTTCGGCATGGCAATGTTTCGCAATTTTGGCCCCCACTGCATCCTGTAGATCGTCCAACAGCACATAATGTTTGGACGCTTCCTGAATGGCGCCCATCACTTCGGACGGCATCAGCGACGCCGTCATGGAGGTATAATTGCCTGCTGCGTTGATAAAGGTGCGGAGTCCCATTTCCTGGATGACATTACGCGCGGGCAGGGCGGCGGCTGCATGGGAAGGCTTCCCAATTGCCCATTGGGTGCCAAACAAACCGCCCATTACTGGCAGAGCGGAAAGCCGTTTCAAGAGGTTTCTTCTGGTGA
Organism: Lunatimonas salinarum; assembly: GCF_017811155.1. Taxonomy (GTDB): domain Bacteria; phylum Bacteroidota; class Bacteroidia; order Cytophagales; family Cyclobacteriaceae; genus Lunatimonas; species Lunatimonas salinarum. Next base: position 421,203 of record NZ_JACVCV010000002.1, read on the forward strand.
TCATATCGGTTTCAAGATTCTAGCTTTGCATTGGGCTAAATCTACGAAAAAAAACACCACCTAACCTTCCAAAGATACCCGCTACCAACCGCTCGTAACGGATAATGTCAATCTTCCATCCAGCCGAGCTGTTCCCAAACTTCCGGCCCATCATTGGAAACCTTTTCTCCGGAGGTACTTCTCCCCTTCCTGATTAACCCGGTCAGTTCCTCCCTCAGTTGAATTGCACGCTGCGGCTCCTGGGCAATCAAATTGACCTGCTCTCCAGGATCCTGATCCAGTCGATACAACTGCATCTCAGGCAATCCCTCTATTTCATTGGAACGGGGCGCACTCCAGCCACCGGATCCCGGCCATAGGATAAGCTTCCAGGGGCCCTTTCGGATTGCAAAGCGGCCTTCAATGGAATGATGAACCACAGAAGGGCGGACTTCAACCTCCCCGCCGGTCCGAATCAACTTCAAAAAACTAAAACTATCTTCCGCCGTCCCGTTAGGGAGCGCATACCCGGTCAAGTCTGCCAGCGTAGCCATCAAATCCGTCGTGCATAAGAGGGCATCGGTACTTCTAGGTTTGGTGATTCCTGCCGGCCAGTGGACTACAAACGGAACCCGGTGTCCACCCTCGTAAATATCCGCCTTGTGACCTCGATAAACAAAACTAGGATTATGTCCTACCCGGGCCAGTTCCGGGAAGTTGGCACGGGGTGAGCACCCGTTATCACTGGTGAAAATCAGGATAGTGTTTTCGAGCAGGCCCCGCTCCTCCAAGGCTTGGGTGATTCGGCCTACCACATCATCCACCTGCAATACAAAATCCCCGTACATATTGGTGTTGCTTTTTCCCATAAACTCAGTTAAAGGTAAAATGGGGGTGTGGGGCGCCGGCAGTGGAAAATAGAGAAAAAAGGGCTCCGCCGCATGCCGATCGATATACGAAATGGCCTTATCCGTCAAATGGCTTAGGGAAAGGGTATGGTCAAAATCTGCCCCTGTGGGCCCTTCCCGCCAAAAACCTTTATCGTCTACATTGACCGTGGTTCTATTCGGAGGAGAAGTCACCCGGCCATTTTCCACGTATACATAGGGAGGTATATCGAGTGAGCTACTGAAGCCGTAAGAATAGCTGAAGCCAAGTTCCTTTGGCCCATTTAAAACCGGCTTACTGTAATCCACCGATAGATTGCGGTCCAGGTTATCGATAGTTTGATAAGATTCCATAAATGACCAATCCCATCCAAGGTGCCACTTCCCGATAAAAGCGGTATGGTAGCCAGCCTTTTGTAGCATGGAAGCGACCGTAAGCCGATCGTTGGGTATCAGCGGAGCAGAATATCCTCCCAAAACCCCACTTTTCAGGGTGGAGCGCCAGTTGTACCTTCCAGTAAGTATTCCGTAGCGGGTGGGCGTGCAGACTGCGGAACTCGTATGTGCATCGGTAAATTTAAGGCCGTTCTCGGCTAATCGATCGATATGCGTTGTAAAAAGCTTTGAATCTGGATTGTAGCTTGAAACATCTCCTATGCCCATGTCATCAGCTAGGATGTAGATGACATTCGGCATACGATCGGATTGAGCGAACGTAACAACAGGAAGTGAAAACAACAGGATCAACAAAAGATTCCGAGTGATTGTCATGCGAATAATGGGTTTAAGGAATAGAAAGTGGGCGATTATACTCATTTTTTCGCCATTTTCCGAGAAAATCCGAAATCCGCACAAAGCGATCCCCATTTGACGGATCGGTAAATGGAAATAAGCGCTAAGGAATCATCAAAATCAAAAAGTCTGCTTCGGCCAGCCTCAAATTCGCGGTTGGAAAAGGATTAATTCAAAATCTCCGTTAGATTTGTAAAAAACCTAAATATAGCCCCGGAATGAAGAAACATCACCTTTACCTTTCGATTGCAGGCATGGTCTTCGGCAGTTTGCTACTTGCCTCCGCCACCATGCTACAGGATTCTGAAAAAGGATTCAAAAAACTTTTTAACGGAAAAAACCTCAAGGGTTGGGTAGGAAACATGGAATCCTACAAAGCCAAAGATGGCATGATTGTCATTGAGCCTGGGCAGGGAAGCGGAGGAAACCTGTATACGGAGAAGGAATACGGGAATTTTGTGCTGCGCTTTGAATTTCAACTGACCCCTGGTGCAAACAATGGTTTGGGAATACACGCTCCACTCGAAGGAAATGCTGCTTACTTGGGCAAGGAACTTCAGATATTGGACAACACCGCAGAGAAATATGCCAACCTGAAGGATTACCAGGCGCACGGATCGGTATATGGCGTCATGCCTGCCAAAAAAGGCTACCTCAAGCCGGTCGGCGAATGGAATCAGCAGGAAGTGACCGTGGAACACCCCAAGATCAAAATCGTGCTAAACGGCACGGTCATTCTGGAGGGCGATTACGTGGAAGCGTCCAAAAACGGCACCATCGACGGAGAAGCACATCCTGGGTTACAGCGGAACCGTGGCCATATCGGCTTCCTAGGCCACGGCGACGTGGTCCATTTTCGAAACCTCCGAATCAAAGAACTGGATTAATCAACACTTTACATCAAAACAATGAACAACAACCTAGCAAACAACGCTCGTAGAGATTTTCTTAAGAAAGGCAGTTTGGGGGTGTTGGGCTTAACCATGGCCCCAACCCTTTTTGCCCAAGCCCGTGCCAACGGAAGACTTCGAACTGCCCACATTGGTCTCGGTTCGATGGGAATGGCTGACTTAAATGCCATTTCATCCCATGACCTGGTGGACGTCGTGGCACTATGCGACGTAGACAGTTCGCCGCTGGCAAAGGCCAAGGCCTTGCATCCAAATGCAAAAACCTTTGCGGACTATCGGGTGATGCTCAAAGAGCTAAAAAATGAAATCGACGCAGTCATTGTTTCTACTCCCGACCACACCCATGCCCCTGCTTCTATGATGGCGATGCAACTAGATAAGCCCGTCTACTGCCAAAAGCCACTTACCCACCATGTCACCGAAGCACGCGCGATGAAGAAGTTGGCAGCCAAAAAGAATTTAGTGACGCAGATGGGCATTCAAGTGCATTCCTTTTACGATTATAAACTAGCGACCCTGTTGATCCAGTCCGGTATCATCGGAAAGGTGCATACCGTAAGAGCTTGGTCCCCAAAGAACTGGGGCTTTGATGGCCCTTCTCCTTCAGGAAGCGATCCGGTGCCCGCCAACCTGGACTGGAATCTTTGGCAGGGTACTGCACCGGAGAGACCCTATAAAGAGGGTTATTACCACCCCGGCAACTGGCGGAAAATCCTCGATTACGGATGCGGCACGTTGGGAGACATGGGCGTACACATCTTTGACACTCCCTATAACGCACTGGAGCTGGATGTTCCTATGACGATTGTGAACGAATGCCGACAGCCAACGGGCTTTGGATTTCCCGAACACAACACCGTTACGTATGAATTTCCACAAACTAACTATACCGCAGAAACTTTGAAATGGGTATGGTATGACGGGACTGGCGCCCCTTCGGCACACGAAGACCTGAAACTGCCCAATGGCGAAGAGCTACCCGATCAAGGAGCCATGTTTATGGGTGAAAAGGGACGCCTGCTGCTGCCCCATTTCCAGCAATTGCCCCGATTGATCGTGGATGGCAAGTACCAAAAGATGGATATAGAAAAGTTCAATTTAGGCGCCCCGGTGAAGGACTATGAATCAGAAAGTAAAAAACACTACCACCAATTTGTGGATGCCTGCTTAGGCAAGGATGAGTGTTCGGCACCTTTTTCCTACTCCGCTAGACTAACCGAAACCATCCTGCTCGGTGTGATTGCCGGTAGATTTCCCAACCAAACGCTACACTGGGATAGCAAGAAGGCCAAATTTGCCGAAAAAGAAGCCAACCAATACTTGGACGGCAAGTACCGTAAATTCTAGCAAGAACGGGAAATCCCTTCCTGTCACCCCGCTAGGGTTGTTGAATTCTAATACGGGTAAATTGCTCCTTTAACGACTCATATAAATTGCCTTCGGTGCATAACCGGAGGCTTTTTGGTTTCATAACGGCTTTTTGGAATAGAATTTTCCTACTTTTACATTTCTTTCTCATACCAGCACATAGCACCTATGGATCAGGAGATTCCAAATGCGGAAATCATTGAAAAAATCAAACAGTTAGAGGCGAAGTTTCGGGCATCCGGACAGGACCTTAAATCGTACCTTGAAGGTCTTCTGCACGCCGACTACCTCAACTATTGGGACTACATTAACCTAGACACCCTGCTTACCCTACAGCAGCCCCGGACGTCGTTCAAGGACGAGAAAATCTTCATCATCTACCATCAGATTACCGAGCTCTATTTCAACCTAATCATTTGGGAAGTCGAACAAATCTCCAACAGCCCTAACCTCACACTGACCTTTTTTAAAGAGCGCTTGCGTCGGATAAACATGTACTTTGATTTGCTGATTTCGTCGTTTGATGTGATGGCCAAGGGTATGGAACGGGAGCAGTTTATGAAATTCCGCATGTCTCTGCTTCCCTCGAGCGGTTTTCAAAGCGCACAGTACCGCATGATAGAGATCATGAGTACGGATATCCAAAACCTGGTACACCTCAAGGAACGGGAGGATTACCGTGACATCAATATTACCAGCATCGATTCGCTTTTTGAGATATTGTATTGGCAGTTTGGTGCGATGGAGCTATCCACTGGGGAAAAAACCCTGACACTACAGTCCTTTGAAAAAAAATATGGTGACCAGCTCAAGGAGTTAATTGCTGATTTTCGGAAAAAAAATCTCTGGCGCATGTACCTGTATTTTCCCGAAAAAGACAGCGAACTAACCCATCTTATGCGTGATCTGGACAGCAAGGCCAACGTGCATTGGCCACTGGCCCATTACAAGTCGGCAGTTCGGTATTTACAGAAAGACCCAGAAGATATCGCTGCCACCGGAGGAACCAATTGGCAGAAATACCTTCCGCCACGGTTCCAAAAGGTGGTCTTTTATCCCGAATTATGGAGCGAAGAAGAGCTGTCGAATTGGGGAAAAAACTGGGTAGTAAAGGAGGTATTTGGGCAATAACGGAGAACCCTTCCCCCTGCAAAAGAATCGCCCACCACGTGCAATTACGATCAGCCGGCTGCGGCCCCCTCTTTGCTGCAAGGATCTGAACTTTTTGGCCATTAATTCGGTATGCATAGCAGTGATTTTAAGGATAACTACCTTACCACAGATGAAACGAGAACTACAACTTACCCTAACGCCGGAGCAGGCGTACGATGAGCAGGCCTTCCAGGAAGCAGTACGCAAACGGGCGGGAATTCCTCCAAACGCACCCAAAACCTATATCCGGCAGTCGAGAAGGTCCATTGATGCGAGAAGCCGACAAGTCAAGGTAAATGTGACCGCGGAAATTTATATGGAAGAAGCGCCTGCTTCCCTGCGTCAATTGCACTTCAATTACCCGAATGTATCTGACAAGGACCCATTGGTCATCGTCGGTGCGGGCCCTGCAGGGCTTTTTGCCGCATTACGTGCCATCGAACTGGGGATCAAGCCCATTGTAATTGAAAGGGGAAAAGATGTGCGAAGCAGACGTCGTGATCTCGCCGCGATCAACAAAGACCATGTCGTCAATCCCGAATCCAACTACTGCTTTGGTGAGGGCGGTGCCGGTACCTATTCAGATGGAAAACTGTATACGCGATCCAAGAAACGTGGTGATATACGCCGTATCTTGGAAATATTTGTTGCCCACGGGGCCAAAGAAGATATTCTGATTGATGCCCACCCACATATCGGCACCAACAAACTGCCTGTAATAGTTGCCGCCCTGCGGCAAAGCATCTTAGATGCAGGCGGAGAGATATTATTTGAAACAAAAGTCGTAGACTTTATCCTCGAAAACCAAGAGATGAAAGGAGTGTTGTGCCAATCCGGTGAAAAAATCACCGGACTCGGGGTAATCCTGGCCACTGGCCATTCGGCAAGGGATATATTTCATTTGCTACATCATCGGGGGATTCAGATAGAAGCGAAGCCATTTGCACTGGGGGTTCGGATCGAACACAGCCAACAATTAATCGATCAAATACAATACCACTGCAAGGTAGATCGAGGCCCTTACCTACCGGCCTCTTCGTACGCCCTCGTACAGCAAACCAAATTCAAGGGAGTACAGAGAGGTGTTTTTTCATTTTGCATGTGTCCGGGGGGGTTCATCGTTCCTTCGGCTACGTCGCCGGGTGAAATCGTGGTCAACGGCATGAGCCCTAGCCGACGGGATGGCAAATTTGCTAACTCCGGCATGGTGGTTGCCGTGGAATTGGAGGATCTCCCGGAATATAGGCACCTAGGTCCATTGGCCAGCTTGCAGTTTCAGCAAGAAGTGGAGCAGCGCGCGTGGGAATTAGGAGGAAAAACCCAAACAGCTCCCGCACAGCGCATGGTAGATTTCGTGAACCGGAAGCAAAGCAACACCCTCCTGCCCACTTCCTATCAACCCGGCCTGCGTTCGGTAGAGATGGACTCCGTACTGCCGTCCTTCATCGCTGAGCGATTAAGGCAGGCTTTTGTTGCTTTTGACCAAAAAATGAAAGGTTACTATACCAACGAGGCCCAGCTCATCGGGGTAGAGAGCCGTACCTCCTCACCGGTTCGGATCCCGCGAGACAAAGAGACCCTGGAACATCCGGGCATCAAGCGCCTGTACCCCTGTGGAGAAGGGGCAGGCTACGCGGGAGGGATCGTAAGTGCTGCCATGGACGGCGAGCGTTGTGCGGAACAGCTCGTAGCGAAATACAAATCAACGCTTCCTAACCAATTATATGGACTATAAAAAGACCGTTATTATCGGAGCTTCGCCCAACCCATCGCGGTATGCCTACTTGGCGGCTCAAATGCTTCAGGATCGAAACATTCACTTTGTACCCGTCGGAATCAAAAGTGGGGACGTATTGGGGCAACCCATCCTAAACCTGAAAGACAAACCCAAGATCAGTGAAGTGCACACGATCACGCTTTACATAGGCCCTCAAAATCAACCGGAGTGGTATGATTACCTGCTATCGCTATCTCCGAAGCGGATAATCTTCAATCCCGGAACCGAAAACGCCGAATTTGCCGCTAAGGCGAAGGAAAACGGTATTGAAGCATTGTATGCATGCAATTTAGTTATGTTAAGCTCCGGTCAGTTTTAGTGGACAAGGAATACACCAAAGACTGCGATCATTCACTTTCCATTCCGTGCTAAGTTGGGGCAATATTCCCCCCAAATAGGGGTATGTACTTCGGTTATTTTTGTGTATTTTTGTAAATCATATGAGTTTTTAAACAGTGCTTTTTTTACCTAAGGCGAAGCACGTTACTTAATATCCATGAGCAAAGAAAAAGAGTCGAATCGCAGCGATTATTCAGCCCAAAATATTCAGGTTTTAGAGGGATTGGAGGCAGTAAGAAAAAGGCCTGCCATGTATATAGGTGATATCGGCATTAAAGGCCTTCATCATTTGATTTGGGAGGTAGTGGACAATTCCATTGACGAAGCACTGGCTGGGCATTGTGACACGATAAAAGTTTCCGTACTAGAAGACAATTCTGTCCGGGTGGAAGACAACGGGCGGGGAATTCCCACTGATTTTCACGAAAAAGAAAACCGGTCGGCCTTGGAGGTAGTAATGACGGTGCTCCACGCAGGCGGTAAGTTTGACAAAGACACCTACAAGGTATCAGGAGGACTTCACGGAGTGGGCGTTTCTTGTGTAAATGCGCTTTCCACTTCGTTGGTGGCCACCGTACATCGGCAAGGAAAAATCTTTGAGCAGGAATACTCCCGAGGTGTACCTCAAAATGCGGTACGTGAAATCGGCACAACCGAAAAACGGGGTACCATCATCCACTTTAAACCGGATGCAGAGATCTTCCAGGTTACCGAATATAAATACGAAACCATTGCAAACCGTCTTCGAGAAATGTCCTTTCTCAATGCCGGGATTCGGATATTCCTAGCGGATTTCCGGGACAAAGACGAAGATGGAAAGCCACGTAGCGATGAGTTTTTCTCCGAAGGAGGACTGGTGGAATTTGTGGAATACCTCGACGAGAATAAGCAGAAAATCATCGAAACCCCCATTTACATTGAAACAGAAAAAAATGGGGTCCCCGTACAAGTGGCCATGGGCTATAACAGCTCCTACAATGAAAACGTAGTTTCTTACGTCAACACCATCAACACCTACGAGGGAGGCACCCATGTTTCCGGATTTCGGAGAGCCCTTACCCGAACACTAAAAACCTACGCCGATAAGTCGGGTATGTTGGACAAGGTGAAGCTGGAGATCTCAGGCGATGATTTCCGGGAAGGCCTTACCGCTGTTATCTCTGTAAAAGTGGCAGAGCCTCAGTTTGAAGGACAGACCAAAACCAAATTGGGCAATTCGGATGTAATAGGCGCTGTGGACGGGGCAGTATCAGAGACCCTGCAATTCTGGCTGGAAGAACATCCTCGAGAGGCCAAGATCATCGTAGGGAAAGTGATTCTTGCCGCCCAGGCGCGCCATGCTGCCAAAAAAGCCCGTGAGATGGTTCAGCGTAAAAACGTGCTTGGTGGCGGCGGCTTGCCCGGTAAGCTTGCCGATTGTGCCAACTCCGACCCGGCTGTTTGTGAACTGTATCTCGTGGAAGGGGACTCCGCCGGCGGTTCGGCCAAACAAGGAAGGGACCGAGATTATCAAGCAATCCTACCACTCAAAGGAAAAATCCTGAACGTAGAGAAAGCTCTGGAACACAAGATTTACGATAACGACGAAATCAAAAACATCCTAACAGCATTAGGTGTGAAAATAGGTACCATGAATGATGAGAAAGAACTGGACCTCGCCCATCTGAGGTACCACAAGATCATCATCATGACGGATGCCGACATTGATGGTTCACATATACGAACATTGATCCTAACCCTATTTTTTAGATACATGCGCACCTTGATAGAAAGAGGCTACGTGTATATCGCATTACCACCGTTGTATCTATTAAAGCGTGGAAAAGACGAACGGTATTGCTGGTCAGAGGACGAGCGAAAACGCCTTACCGCGGAGATGGCGGCTGACGGAAAAGTGGACAGCGTGGGTATTCAGCGCTACAAGGGATTGGGAGAGATGAACCCCGAACAGTTGTGGACTACCACGATGGATCCCAATACCCGCACATTAAAGCAGGTAACGATTGAATCTGCCGCCGAAGCGGACCACCTTTTCAGCATGTTGATGGGAGATGAGGTAGCTCCCCGTAGGGAGTTTATAGAACGCAATGCCAAATATGCCAAAATTGACACCTAATTTAATTGAATCGGGAGAAACAACCTATGGCAGACGAAATGCGTTTAGTAAACAGGTATTTCTGACTATCCGATGACTTGAATGACGGTACGGTAGAAGTGATCGCATCCAAAATTGGTCTATATCGGAAAAGTGATGGCCAAAAAAATAATCATGAATGGATGAAAACAACGGATCCACTGTCTGTTGTAACGGAAGGGGCCCGAGCCCCTTTTCTTATATCTGAATATTTTAGTAAACTTACGGGAAGCTTTTACTGCCAAATCAAGAAAAAATGATTCAAAGCGATAAAATAGAGGAGATAATTTACAGCAGTGACCTGATCAGCAGAGACCTTAGCTGGTTGAAATTTAACGAAAGGGTTTTTGATCAAATCCTTCGGGAACGTAGAAATATATTCGAAAAATTCAAGTTTCTTGCCATCACTGCCTCCAACTTGGATGAGTTTTTCATGATCCGAGTGGGGTCCTTGTACAACTACCTGGATTACGACAAGGTCCGTGTGGACTACTCCGGACTGCGCGAAGATGCTTTTAAAATGAAACTCATGATTGAGTGTCAAAACTTCCATCGAAAGCAACAGGATATATTCCTCCAGGAACTACTGCCAAAAACCGAAGAAGCAGGCTTGATCTTGAGCAATGTAAAAAATCTCCGGGAAGACGAACAGGCCATCATCAAAGATTACTTTTTTAAGGCAGTATACCCGATGCTTACCCCTATGGTGTTTGATGGGTACCACACGTTTCCGATTCTAATGAACAAGCTACTCATATTTGGCGTGATTACGATCAGCGAGGGGGACAAAAAAGATAATCGGAAGCTATCCTTCGTACAAATACCCTCCAATATTCCCCGCTTCTTTGAGGTAGAGCGTGAAAACCGAACAATATTCGTACCCATAGACGAAATCATCCGAGAACACATTTCCTCCTTGTTTAGGAACGTGACTATTGAGCATATCAACCTCTTTCGTATCACCCGCAACGGGGACTTCACCCTGGAAGAAAGCGAAGATATGGACACCAACTTCCTGGAAGAGGTAAAGCGAAAGCTCAACGAGCGGAAGACCGGTCGCGTCGTTCGTATCGAGATTGAAGAAGGCTACAGCAAATGGATGATTAACCTGCTCAAGGAAAGGTGGAGCATCAGTGACGACAGCATTTTCAAAATACCCCGAAAAAGCCTTATGGATTTTACTGGGCTTTGGCAGGTAATTGGCAACAAGCGATTCAAGGACAAAATCCCTGCGACACCCAACCCCATCCCTCCGCTATCCTACCCAGATGCCGCTACCGAGGACATCTTTCAGGTACTAAAACACAAGGATATCCTGTTGCACCACCCGTATAACAGCATGGAACCTATCTTGGACTTACTGGACAAAGCGGTGGATGACCCGAGTGTGATGGCCATAAAAATGACCATCTATCGGCTTGCAAAAAATTCCCGCATCGTCAATGCACTCCTTCGAGCCGTGGAAAATGGCAAACACGTATCCGTACTGTTTGAAGTTAAGGCCCGATTTGACGAGGAAAACAATATCCGAGAAGCCAAACGCCTCCAAAAGGCAGGATGCTTTGTGATCTATGGTGTCAGCAATTTCAAAACGCATACAAAACTGATGCTGATCGTTAAAAAAGACGAAAGCAAGGTTACCCGCTACGTGCATTTGGGTTCCGGAAACTACAATGAGGAAACCTCCAGAATATATACTGACATAGGTCTACTCACCACAAACGAAGTGCTGGCTAACGATGTTTCGGAGTTTTTCAATGTGATCACCGGTCACTCGGTGCCGTCTACCTATCAAAATCTGCTCACATCACCAAGGGAGATGCGAAAAAGTTTGGTGGAATTTATTGAAGATGAAGCCGAAAACGCGAGGCAGGGTCTTCCCTCTGGAATCTTTATCAAAATAAATTCCCTGGAAGATTCCGAATTCATCTACGCACTCTACAGAGCTTCCCAAGCGGGTGTATCCATTAAATTAATTGTTCGAGGAATCTGCTGCCTCCGACCGGGAAGAAAGGGGCTCAGCGACAACATCGAGGTAATTTCCATTGTTGGGGATTTCTTGGAGCATTCCCGAATATATCACTTCCACAACAACGGGCAGCATCGAACCTATGTGGGCAGCGCGGATGCCATGGTGCGAAGTTTTGACAAAAGGTTGGAATCACTCTTTAGGGTCGAAGCCCCCTTCTTGGAAAAACAATTGATGAATATCATTTCATTCAACCTCAAGGACAACGTAAACTCTTACGTGATGCAGGAGGATGGCAATTACATCTGCAAACATCCCGGAGAGGGTGCCGAAGAATTCAATATCCATACGGAATTTTTCAACCTGACACCGGAGCGAATCTATGGGGTAAAGCTTATCGAATGACATCCGGTGCATCCTGCATGGCACGTTCGAAAAGCAGATGCATAAGTCCGTCCTTAAGACCGATGTCTGGCACAATCATTCTTACAGACCGTGCCGCATCCATAGCCGCCAAGTAGATCTTAGATGCGGGGATAATTACATCCGCTCGGTCGGGATTTAGGTTGAGTAGGTGCATACGCTCCTCGTAGCTATAGCTCAGCAGCAGCTCCTGTACCGATTTGATGGTATGTTTGTCCAGGTAACGCTTATTCTTGCGAGGTTTGGAAAGCTCCATTATCTTATTGATGTTGCCTCCGGTGCCAATGCAGGTGACTGTTTGTTCTTTTCCTAGCCGTTCGGTTATAAATGCCTCCATGTCACGCCATATGGAAAGCGGAACATGTTGTTCATCCAACGTTCTTACAGATCCGATCCTAAAAGACCTGCTTCCCACCTTTTGCTTCTTCTTATAGATATTGAGTTCTGTACTTCCTCCCCCCACATCTACGTGGAGGTAGGTCTTGGTATCTATACTGGACCACAGTGCTTTGTCAATAAGCTCCGCTTCCCGGTCCCCATCGATTATTTCTATTTTCAGCCCAATCTTTTCAGAAACCTCGCGCACTATTTCCTCGCCATTTTTGGATTCTCTCATGGCCGACGTAGCACATACCATATAATGGTCTACTTCGTACAGCTCCATGAGCTCCTTAAAAACCCCCATCAAACGAACAAACTTGGCCCTGCTGACCGGACTAATCTCCTGGTTCAGAAATACATCTTTGCCCAGCCTCAACGGAAAACGCACATATTCCAGCTTCTTTAGCCCAAAGGCACCTTGGAAGTGGGTAACGTTTGTAATCTGTAGGCGGATCGCATTCGACCCAATATCAACGGCAGCTAACTTCAATGAGGAGTAGGTTTAGTCAGTCAATCAGATGTATATGACAAAAGTACGGAAGAAATCGTCCATGAAGGTTCGCTTTCAGAAAAACCGAGTAAAATTTGCCTATCTTTTTCTGGAGATACCAACTAGTGCCAAGCCTGCCACCACCGCGACACCGCCCGCATAGGGCGGCCAATTGATCTCCCGCTCCCTATCTGCTTTCAGCTCAATAGGGCCTGCATCGACGATAGTCTCCTCAATGGTGTACGAAACGCCGGTAATCACAAACATGATCACCCCAATGACCATCAACATAGTTCCCAAAATTTTCATCGTAATTCGTTTTAGTTGACTTTCTTCATTCAAAAAGCCTACCAAACGGACTTACCGGAATATCTTAGCCCTCACATGGAATAATATTTCCCTTTCTCCAGCTTGCGCTTCAGTCGGAAAAAATTCACGAAACCTAAGGCCACGAGCAGGATACTGATCAAAAAGGATAAATACCCAAAGTCTCGCACATTTTCCAAATCATCTACCTTTATCAGGGCAGTACCCGAAACCAAAAAGTAAAGACTTGTTCGAATGTAAGACAAAAGCGTGCGGTCATTGGCAAGCTTGGTACGCTGTCTAGCCAAAAAATCCCTGACAATCAGCTCTTCTTCTATTTGTTTTTCCATTTTATGGTTAATTTTTTACTAAAAACACGGAATAAAAAAGTTTCATTCCATAGAAATCGGGTAATTTTGTGGCGCTTACGGTACTACCAAGTAGGATACCTTATAAAAAATCCCGTCCGGTTACCGAATGTTACACAAAAAAAAAGAATGATGAACAAATCTCTACTACTTCTGAGCATTTTTTACCTGATGTTGGCTTCAACCATTCACGCACAGATCAATGATCTAGCTGATGCGGTGGATGTGTTATCTGAGGATGCGAAAAAAGACACCACGTTTTGGGTTTCCGAATTTAGCGGTGGACTAAACTTCAACCAGGCAAGTTTTAGCGACAACTGGAAAGCAGGTGGAATAAACTCCATCGCACTTGGTAGTATCATCGCTGGCAAAGCCATGTATAAAAAGGATCGCCTTTCTTGGGACAGTGAAATTGAGTTACTGTACGGCATCGTAAAAAACGAAGGTCAATCCACCCGAAAATCAAATGATCGGATGTTTTTTGATACCAAAATGGGTTATAGAATGTCTGAAAACTGGGGTGCCTTTTTCTCTGTCAACTTCCTCAGTCAGTTTACGGAAGGATATGAGTATGGACCCAATGAATCCAGGTCGTTGATATCTGACTTTATGGCACCCGGCTTTTTGACTTCTTCATTGGGTTTCGAGTATAAGCCAAACAATGAGTTCAACCTCCGAATCGGCCCCTTCTCTCCCAGGTTTACCTTTGTCAATAATCCGAATATCATCTTAACCGTTCCATCCAATTACGGTGTCCCCGCCGGAGAGACCACCCGAATTGAATGGTTGGCATTGCAACTATTTGCAACGTACAATAAAGACCTCGCCGAAAACCTCAACCTAAAAACCCGGTATATGATGTTTGCGAATTACGAAACATTGAACCTTAAAAACACAGATCACCGGTTGGATATTACTATAACCGCAAAAATCACCCAGGTAATCAACGTTACCCTGAATACCATCAGCTTATACGATATTGACCAAGACCCCGGTGTACAGTTCAGCCAAGCGCTGGCATTGGGCATTCTTTACAAGGTAAATAACAAAAAGTGAGGATTCGCTTACCTTTTTTCGATTTGATTTTGAAAATTCCTTTTATGTATTAAATTTGCCAATATTATGGTAGTTAAATAATAGTTGGTTTAGTTTTCAAAAATAAAAAGCAGGAGAGGTTCTCCTGCTTTTTTATTTGTATAGCTTACTTTATTCTCTTTATTTACCCATATCCAAAATGCGGATATTCCGGAAATAAACCACGTCACCGTGACCAAGGAATCCGATATGACCCTTGTCTCGGAACAGCCCAGGATGCTCTCTGCCATCCAGCGTACCTTTTTCCTTCGCCACCGAAATGTCTGTATCTAAGATTGTTTCTCCATTGAGAATCACCTTTATCTTGTTCCCTTTGACGATCACTTCTTGGTAATTCCATTCGCCAACTGGTTTTAATGCCCCTCTTTTTGCAGCAGCAACGCCGTAAAGCGAACCGTGAAATTGGTATTCCTTCAAGTTCTTGTAAATGTCCGCCGTGTTGTCCAAAATCTGCAACTCCATACCTGCGTAGGCTGCATCACCGGTCAAGGGCGCCCGAATACCCAACCCGTTGTTCGCACCGGGTGTCAACTTAAATTCAAACCGAAACTCAAAATCACCGTACTCTTTTTCAGTAAACAGATTTCCGCTACCACCCCGATCTGGGTAAATGGCAATATGGCCATTCTCCACCACATAATCTATTTTGTTACCAGTCCATTTATTCAAATCGGTCCCGTCAAAGAGCACTTCAAAGCCAGCCATGCTTTCTTCCTCACTCATTTCAAATGGGACGGATGCATCCAATTCTTTAATATAAAGATCCCTATAAGCAACGTAGGTTCCATGCGCCTGCAATTCGATCATCTCCGAGGGAAAAATGGGCTGACTTCTGTCCCAATAGTTTTCCAAAACCACCTCATCTACAACCAACTCCCCATTTAAATATACGGTAACCTTCTCCCCTACCATTTTCACATGGAATGTATTCCACTCCTCCACTGGATTGTCCGCCACTTTGGTGGGTTTGCTCTCGTTCTTGGTGTTGTTATACAATCCCCCGGAACCAACTTCGGCCCCCACATTGGTTCGGGCAATATCCCAAATCTGCACCTGAGGGGTACCCCTCAAGTAAATTCCTGCATCTCCATCGGCGGTGATCTTCCAGTCCACAAACATCTCGAAATCTCCGTAGTGTTTTACCGTACCGATATTCTCTCCCTTTCCTTTAAAGACCAACAAGCCATCTTTGGCTTCCCAACCTTCGTGCATCACCTGATTGGCTTTGGCCTGTTCTCTATCGTAAGTTCGCTGATCCATTTGCCCTCGCTTTATTGGATTGGAAAACACCCCTTGCCAACCGTCCAAATCTACTCCATTGAAAAGCGTGTAAAAACCACGTCCGGAAGGCATTTCATCCAAGAACTTTTGTAGAGAGGTTTTGTAATACTGACTGTCCTGGCCGCTAATTACATCTCGGGTCTTTTCCACGAGGCCACGCACCACCTCACCATAAAACTGATCGGTATTGGAAACAATACTCATTACCGCCCGGGCAGCGTCCTGCTGCAACGCAGGCATATCTAAGTAGCTACCAGCAGTAACCAAGGCCTGAAAAGTCGGAAATTGGCCAAGGGCTTTAATCGATACCGACCTAACCTGGTCATCCAAGGTAAGTTCCAGCGCATTTCTAAGATGAATGACCTTGTTTTCGGCAGTCCAGGACTGTGAGGGAATCAATTGAACATATCCTTTGAGGGCGGCTTCCTTTAAGCCACCCGATCCACTGCGAGCAATCGCCAACAACATGGAAGGAGCCTTGCTATCTTTCGAATTAGCTAAAGCCTGGATAACGGCCAACTTTTGATCTGCATTTCCTGACTCATAGATACTTTCAAGTTGAGTCATTGCCGCTTCGCCACCGGTCTGCCCCAAAATTTCGTACAGGTACGGCTGCTTGGCAGACTCCAATCCAGCAAGATGCTGTGCCACCCAACCGGTTTGGCTTCGTTGGTTATTCATCCGCAACACGGAAGTTACGAGTGCTTTTTGGACGGCCTGAAGTTGCCACTCCTGCCGACTGGACTTCAACAAGTCCAGCAGCTGCCCAGCGTGACTGCCGTTGGCCAGTGAACTAAGCGCGCCATAAGCTGAAACTTGAACGGATTCATTGCTGTCGGTTACTTGTTCTAAAACAACCCCCATGTATTCCTCTGCCGAACGGGCTGCCAGTACCTCTATGAGCATCATCTTCACCGAAGCATCCGACCCCGAAATCGCTTTGGCTACTTCCGCAGATACTCCTGAGCCGGGCATGGTTTTTAAAGCTGTTTGAATACGGGAGAGCGTGGCCTCATCCGCATTGGCGGTTTGGGCAAGTAAGTCACTCAACGCAGCGCTTCCACCCACTGACACCGAAGCCTCTATGGCAGCGGCACGAACCTTAGGTTCCGCAGACGACAAGAGCGGTATCAATAGAGCCAAGGTTTCTTGCCCTTTCACCCGGGCAAGCATGTCAATAAGCGCTACTTTCGCCTCGGGTGAGGCTTGGTTTAACAACGGTCTCCAAATCGATAAATTTGAGGCAAGCCCTGATGATAGGGCATACTTCAATGCAGCCCCCCGGTACTGAGCATTGTCAGACAGTGCTGCGGCTGCCAGAAGATTGGGAGCCTTGGCAGGTTCCAATCGGGCCAAAAGTGCCAGCGCACCTGCTTGGACATGGGGCTGATTGCCAACAGCAGCCATCTTGTGCAGCCCTTTCGCCAATTTCGAGGCAGTTTTGGTATGCCCTGTATCTGCCAATCGGGAAATATACCTCAGATAGGTGCCGGTTGCGTTGGTTGATTCGTTCGATCCCCCAGCATCTTTGGCCGCACGGGTCAGTATTTTGGCACTCTTGGGATCCGCTATTTCACCTAACGCATACAATGCCACCTTTCTAAGATCCTCATTGGCAGACTGGGCGTAAGGATTTATATCGGCCAAGGCCAAGGAACTACCAATTCCACCGAGGGCCTGAATAAAATTTACCTTATGTTCATCGTTCGATGAGGTACGTAGCGCCAATAGCAATGCCTGCTCTGAGGAACTTGATCCGATGTTTTCCAAGACCTGCGATGCCCTCGCGGAGTGATGTTCATCGTGTAAGAAAGGCTCTACAAACGGTGCAGCATCTTCCTTTCCAATCCATTTGAACTGCGCCAATAAAAAATCCCGACCTTCCGGGTATTCCAGCTTGTCCAGCGCTTTTCCATATGCCTGCACGGCTGTTCTTGCGTAATCGCTCTTTGACGGATGGCTGGCGTAAAACGCGAAACCAGCCAACGCATAGGTCAATTTTTCATTGTTGGTATTTGGCGAAAGCATCGTCGCCATTTTCAGCAGACCTTCTTGGCCAAGCGAGGCCATGTTCTCCATGAGTACCGCTTGGGATGCCGCATCCTGCGCCGGAAATCGATTTAGTAAATCGGCAATTTTGGTATCTAATGTTCTGGCATCTTGCCCATCTCCTTGGGCCATTAAAACCGTCCCCTGAAGGACAAACAGCCAGCAAAACCAGGTTATCTTCTTAAATAGATTCATCAATGTTTCTTTAATTCTCAATTAAACGGGAAATCTCAATAGGATCAAATGGTATAAGGAGCCCTCATCGGCTGGTTGATTAACCGATTTGCTGCTTCGTCGTTGACAAACTCCTGCTTTACCGGATCAAACTGAAGGTTTCTTCCCAACCTCAGCGCAACTAAGCCAATATTCACCATAGTACATGAACGGTGGCCATTTTCCTCGTTCAATGCAAATTTTCTTCGGGTTTTGACCGCTTCCACAAAGTCTGTTACCTGCGGGGCCGGATCTGGAAATTGGGCAAGCTTCCGCCGAAAATCAGGGATATCGCACTCAAATCCCCGATACAGATTTCCCTTTGGACCAGCTATATAAGGGGACTCGATGGTTCCTTCTCCATCCAAGATTATCTGACATCCATCTTCGTACGTATAAGTAATTTTTCGCCAAGTCCCTACCGCGTCGGCATGTTGCTGGGGGGCGTCGATTTCCACTTTTACCGGGCTTGTTTCGTCCTTACCTAGGAAATATTGAATCGGATCCAAATAATGTTGGCCCATATCGCCGAGGCCACCTCCGTCGTAATCCCAATATCCGCGGAAAGTACCGTGTGTACGGTGTTCGTTATAGGGCTTGTACGGCGCGGGACCCAACCATCTGTCGTAATTCAGCTCCTTCGGAGGCGTCTCCGGCTGCAAATTGGTACGGCCTACCCAGTAAAATTTCCAATCGAAACCAGTAAGCTTGCCTACCGTTACCTTTAGCGGCCAGCCCAACATACCGGAGTCCACTAGCTTCTTGATATTTTTCACCTCGGTGTTCATGCCGTAAAAATTGGCATCAAATCGAAACCAGGTATTCAGCCTAAAAATATTTCCGTGTGCCTTCACTGCTTCTACCACCTTTTTTCCTTCACCGATGGTTCGTGTCATCGGTTTTTCACACCAGATATCCTTTCCTGCTCTAGCAGCATCCAGGGCCATGATCCCATGCCAATGAGGAGGCGTTGCTATATGCACGATATCCACCTCCGGCAAACGAATCAGTTCGCGATAGTCTTCAAAAGTCTTTACACCGGTGCCGAGGGTCTCCAAGGAACGCTGAATATGCCGCGTATCCACGTCGCAGATGGCCACAACCTTGGTTCCTGCATAATTAAAATGTCCGCGTCCCATGCCGCCAACACCTATGATGCCTTTGGTCAGGTGGTCACTCGGTGCCAGGTATCCTTTTCCCAACACATGACGGGGTACAATGGAAATACCCCCCAAAGCCAAAAGAGACCCTTTTAAAAAGCGTCTTCTGGATCCATTTCCTTTTTTATTCATTTTTCACAGTTATGTAAGAATAAAGCCAAACACAAGAACGAGGACCCCTGCAATGGCCTCTGCTAAGTGATTTGACCAATAGGTTGAAAATTTAAATTTTTGCTTAGTTTAACTTGTGAATATATTCCTTTAATCAAGGAATACCAAACCCCTTAATGCGTTCTAAAAACTTTTTATTTAATTGGTATATCAGGCACCACCTTTGGTGATTTTTTTCAAAAAGAACCATAAGGTTACTCTGGGATTTTAAGATAAAACCCAACAACTACTGCCTTCTAGTAGGTCCACTTTACCATTGGATGATCGGTTAAAAGTGAACAGACCTTTCACAGCGGTATGCAACTTGCCCATGTAGAAGGTTTACAGGCCTTCCACCTTATTCTTTACCCGCTTCTTCGTACCTCTTCGGCGCCGTTTACCAAAATAAAAAG
The DNA here is from genome assembly GCF_017811155.1 of Lunatimonas salinarum. Lineage (GTDB taxonomy): Bacteria > Bacteroidota > Bacteroidia > Cytophagales > Cyclobacteriaceae > Lunatimonas > Lunatimonas salinarum. The sequence goes on from NZ_JACVCV010000002.1 coordinate 440,840, forward strand.
CCTTGCTGTTCGGACAAATAACCACAAACAGCAAGCCACTAGCACTTAGCCAAAAGAAAAACCTAGCCGCCTAGGGAAGGATTACTGATTTTGCCCATGAAGAGAATCGCACCACTATGCGCCTCCTGTATAAAGAATAAAAAGGGCTTATCCACCCGGTAGGAGATCGGACCACTGGGGACAGAAGTCACCACTACCTCTACAATGGTGGCAGCGGCTGCCTCAGTGCCCTTTTCGTCCACTTCGATAAACGCATCGTGTATGACCCTACTAAGTTCCATCCCTCCGGATACCTGCTCAAACAGCTCGGAGAAGTTCTCCGGATGGGGAAGAAAGGGTGTTTCCAATCCCAACTCAATCAGGACTTCTTTCAAATCATCCTGCTTTTGCCGCATCTTGAATTTAGGGAAGCTCAACTGAATTGACCGCATGGCTGCGTTGCTTCTGAAACCATTCAATTGCTCTAACGTCAGCGCTGACACTACCTTGTCCAGTTCAAAGTTTTCACTGACCAAAACCCCCATTGAATATTGTCCGGTACTGTAGGGAATCTCCAGGTAGGTAATATCCCCCTGTTGGGAAAAACGAATATCCGCGCCCGTATCAAGGGACATCATATCTACCTCTACTTGCCGACCAGGTCCAGTCTGAAAAGGTTGCTTTACTGTATTTGACACCGGAAACTGATACTTCCAATCACCTTTAAAATGAATGGCGTTCACCAAATACATGATAGCCTGTGCGGGCACATAATCCAACATGTCTTTGATAATTCCATTGGTTTTGGACTCTATCCAATGGTTAATTACATCCTTCGCCTGTGGGCTAGCCATATTCAACGAGGCCACCTCGGCGGCATAGTAGTCGGCTACCGTCTGTCGAAATACCGGATTTAATTGCATTCCCTCACGGTACCATATGGAATTGGCAATTGCCATTTTTACCTTCGGGTCCACCCCCAGCAAAAACTCGGTCAATTCCTTTGCAGCGCTATTGGCATCCTCCTGACTCATGTTTCCAAATCGGAGTACCTCCAGGTATTCTCTCAAGATATCCCCTCGGTTTCCATTCATGGTCATGCTGAGTGCCTGATGTATGCTGTAAGGACTGAAAAACAGGTTGGGATCGTCACCTTGTTGCAATTGCCGAAACAAGTCCATTGCAAACAAAGAACTGGCATCCACCATCTCCCGCTCATAGGCTTGCAACGTACGAATATTGGGCGTAAGTGGAGCGTCCGGTTCATTGCTGCTTTCACAGCCAAATAGCATTCCGCCTATTATGAAGAAAAGGACATACAGTAATCGCTTCATAGCATCCATTGGGTTTAGGGTTCATTAGTATCCCCAAGACGTAACAACCAACATCCATGCTACAATCCCCAAAAACTTTTTTTAAAATTCGTAAAGGGAATCGTACCGCTTTTGCCACAACACGGATTCCGCCTGCTACGTCGGAAAAAAGTGGGGGTAGCGGAAGAACAGCTTGACAACTTAGGCAAAGTCCAGATAGTCGAGCCGCTTCAACAGGCTGGGTTGGTTTGATAGCCTGTATGGTTAACCCGCTATTCGGGCCAATGGGTCTCTATTCCCTGGCTGCGAATAAACCGCTGAAAATCTGACAGTCTATCAGGGTTGTCCCGTACCGCAAGGGGTCGTTCGCCTGTCTCCAGACAATAGGCCCCCAACATCCCTACAGCCTCGCCGATGCTCCATTCTACCGGATGTAGGCGATAGCATCCATTGGTGATATGGGTAGTGCCAATGTTTTTATTCGCCGGTAGCAGGTTTTCTGTTTCCTGGGGAATCAACGCGCCGAGAGGAATCTGGAAAGGAAGCGAACCAAAATCAATGTAATTATCCCCTCCGCTGCTGGGATGCAGGTCGATATGATAATATCCGACTCCCACGCTGTCATAAAAATCAGCGGCCTTCACGGGACCATCTCCGCTCATGACCATTTTTCGGTTTTCTGCACCTACATGTTCTTCCAACACCGTAAACAGTGCCTTGATTCTCCGGGCCTCCCGCACGTAGGGGTACTTCGCAAGACCATCTTCGGTCCCCATCACATCTCCCCTGAGCCTAAGCCCGGGCCAGCCCTGTCCCCCATCCGGTCTGGGGGCCTCGGTTTGCAGCCAATACAGCAGTGAGAGACTAAGTTGCTTACCTCGCTCCACATGGTGATGGAAGGTATCATCGTCCACGTCCACGATATTGCCCAGCATGTAATCATTTTGCGGCCAATTGACGATGGTGATATCTCCCGGGTAATGGCCCTCTGCAAAATTCGCTTTATGGATGAGCCTTCGGTACAGCCAAAGATTCAGGCTGTCGCCCGTTCGGAGTCCTTCCGGATGAAATCCCAGCGCCTTCGGTTTCAAATCCCTTGGATTGGAGTAATTTAATTCCAAAATCTTCCCCGACCAAGGAGGGCTAAGGGGAGGGGTATGGTTGTTCCAAAAATCGTATTCTAGGGGTTTGGAGATAACGTGGTTTTCCCCCGGTACATAGTCCATGGCAAAACACATCGTAAAGGCCTGATTATTGGTAGGATCAGCCTTCTCGGCTGCATGCAGCTCATTTGTCTGAGCTTTTGATTCCGCTCCCGTCACATAGGCTGTACCTGTCATTGGAAGCAAGTCGCCCAACTCGGTGGCATCCACGAAGTAAGGGGCTTCCAAGGCATAGGTCTTACCTGATCGCAAGCTCTTCACATGCAACGACTTCACCTTTTTGCCGTTCATTTCAGCGCTAACTGCCCGGTGCTCGAGCAATAGCACCAACTGCCTATTGCTTAGATAAGGCGCCATCATGTCATGCAAAACAGCCAGCGCTACCCGGGGCTCGTGGCATAGCCTGGAAACGGATCCATCCCCGGGATTCAGGAATTTGCGGGCCATTGCATCTGCGGTGAGGGGATAATACCTCTTGTAGTATTCCCGAACGGCTGTTCGAAAATCACGGTACAACTGGGGTGCACCGTGTGTCTCTATCCACTGATGTTCGTCCGGCGGCACACCCTGTTGGGTAATCTGTCCACCCACCCAGTCCGTCTCCTCCGTTAAGATCACCGACAATCCATTTCTTAACGCGGCAAAAGCGGCTGCACATCCACCCAGACCGCCACCCGCCACCACCAAATCTGCCGATAGACTTTCAGTACCTACGAGCACCTTTCGCTTGGTTACCGGAACTGCATAAGCAGAGGACCCAAAGGGAGAAACGCTCAATAGCCCTCCTCCAAGAGCCAGGTTTCCAATAAAATTTCTTCTGTTCATCTGTGTAAAATTAGTAGTTGATCAAAATTCGGCGATCTAGATGTCCGCACAGGCAAACTGCTGGGTTCTAAATCGGTGCTTTAACGGAATTCACTTCATTTGTTGGTGTTGGTTAGTCAAGCTACGAGGCGCAACTCCCTACCTGTCTTGAAACATCCGTTCATGGACAGCAGGGAAGGATTGGTTTACCTGTGAATCCGAGGTCAATTCCCAATAGCTCTGTTTTTGTAGCACAAGAACCTGAGTGGCCACAATCCAACTTTGGGTCCATCCAGTGAGAGTGCCCCAAGCACCCCAGCCTACATCGGCATTGGATGCCCAAAACTCCCAGCGCTCGTAATCAAAAGCCCGAAACCAAGCCCCGTCCAAATCCGGGAACCGTTCGCTCTTCACCTGAATACGGGTAAGAAAGTCCGATAGTTTTTTCAATGCCTCAAAGTACGCTGAATTCCCCGTTGCATGTGCCGCTTCGTTCAAACTAAAGAACGCAAAATTACTGGTGTAAAGCATATCCGCTATGGGGTCACCGTTGGCAAATATCAACGGTGCCTCGTGCAGCCCGTATTCTTCGTTGGACTTCGTTTTGCCGTAACGTCCCTTTCCTTCTCCACCCAATTCCTCACGGATGGCTCCGGAGGGCACCTGATTTTCCAGCAACTTACTCACGATCCGATCCAGCCACCCCCGGTGTTCCGGGGTATCCTCCACACGCACCAGCCAAGCCAAAGGCAGGATCATGCGCGCCCGTTCCTGCTGTATCCCATTGGTCCATAGCCATTCATCCGGGTAACCTTCCATGGTGATCCTGATCGCAGACTTCGCCTTCTCCAAGAGAGGTTCATGACCTGTCTTGTCGTAAAGCCACAGGTAGAGAGCCCACATCCAAGATTCGAAGTGCGGGGCGGGGTTGACCACATCCCTATCCCAGTAGTATTTCCAGCCGTTTCGATGCAGATCTTTGTTTTCCAAGCGATTCATCCGAAATCCGGACTTTCCGGTCGTGCGGAAATTGGCCAGGATGGCCTCCACCATCTCCCTATCCCAATCAGACAGCTCCAAGTGGGCAGACGCACCCAAGATGCCCAAAATTGCCCGCGCGTTGTCGTCTCCGTAATACACATGGGGATGGGTGTGCGACCATCCTATCAAACCGTAGGCCGCAGAATCCGGATGACTTCTTGGGCCAGTTCGAAGATTTTCTTTAAAAATAAAGTCAATAAGATTGATGGCTGGCTGTCGGTATTCATCAGATTCGGATAGCCGGGATGCCGCCGCCAACGCATAAGCACCTTCACCTTGCACATCGGCACGGATCCAATACCGGTATTGCTGAGAACCATCGTGATAGATATTGGAGGAATGCCCCTCCAACAATCCCAAGGTGCCATCTCCTACCGGCTCATCCTGTGGAACGGGTGGCCCCACTGGGTTTAGGCCGTCGCTTTGGTAGTGTAGCCACCTATCCTTCCAATCGGAATGAATGAAAAACTTCCCTTTGGCAAACCAGTCCACCCCTCGCTGTACACTTTCCCGCTTGGCCTCCTCACTCACCGCCTCATTGGCGAGAAGCGTCGGCGAAAGGTACCTAGGCCAAGTATCAAACGTAAAATCATCCTTTCCGGTCAAATCTGCTATAATGGTGGATAATACGGCCTTCCAATGATCTTCCGGACCATAGCGTGCCTTGCCAAAATCAGAAAATTTACTGAAAGACACGAAGCCAAAATCCCCTTTGACCAATAAGGGGTAGTTGGGAACACCCGTTAAGCCATACTCCGCACGGTCAAGGCCGGCTACTTTGGCCAAGACCATCAAGGGATTTGCTGCATCTGATGAAATCAAATGGCAATCATTGATCCCTAGAATTTGGAGCGAATCCAGCGATGAACCAAAGTAAGAAGAAGCCACCACCCCCCTTTCGAGTCGGGTTTGTAGGTTTTCAGCGTCCAATTTAATGCCGGGAACAAAATCGGGGAATTCGACATAGACCTTCTGCCCCTTTTGCTTAATGGTTTCGTAGAACGCCGTAGAAACAGCCGTACGCCGCTCGGGATAACCTGAAGCGAGTACCAAAATCACAGATCGCTCTTTAGCAGCCTTAGCCGCAGAAAGCGCATCATCAAAAAAGCGGGTTTCAAACCCTTCTCCCTCCAACCAACGAATCATATCCGAATCAGCCCCCCCTACCACACTGAGTGTATTTGCGGGATCAGCACAACGGAAAAAGGATAAAATAAGGAATAGAACGAGAAAAAGTTTGCAGCCAATGAGTCTCACATGCATGGTAAAATGGGGTTATGTTCGGATTGAGACCCAAATTAAGCCATTACACAAAAATTACCAATTCGTTAACGGATACAAGTGACGAAATTCCATCTATCGCGTTGAAACCACAAAAAAACACCTCCCCAAACCACTATAAGTCAAGCCTACAAAATGGCTACGGCAACACTAGTGGGATACTTGGCTTCCAGTCGATTAGAAAAAAGACAATACGGTTAACCAGAAAACACGGTAAGTCAACCTGGCCAGCTGTTACCTTACTTTTCGTCGACAAATTTTTTATCTAGCGCCTCAAACCGGGAGCTGGCACTGATATATTCCGGAACCATTCTCTTCATTTCGAGAACCAAGTTCCAATCTGTGTTGGCTTCTGTAAGGTTCTTGCACCGTTGTATACAGGCGTCGATCTCATCGAGGTTACCCGGGATTACATTGGCTATAAAGATCTTCTCGTGCTTTTTAAATTGATGGGTAGATTCACCATTGTTCAGCAGCTCTTCGTACATTTTCTCTCCATCGCGCAGCCCGACAATTTTAATATCAATATCCACTCCAAGCTTTTTGCCGCTGAGGTGGATCAATTTTTTTGCCAAATCGATTATTTTCACTGGCTTGCCCATGTCAAACACATAGATTTCGCCTCCATCGCCCATGACTCCTGCCTCTAACACGAGTTCGCAAGCCTCCGGAATGGTCATAAAGTATCGGGTCATTTCAGCATCTGTGACAGTGACCGGCCCACCCTCTTCGATTTGCTGGGTAAAAAGCGGAATGACCGATCCATTGGAACCCAATACGTTACCAAATCGGGTGGTGATGTACAAGGGGTGATTTTCCGGCTGTGTTTTTGCCAGCCGCTGGTTTAGCGATTGAATGTACATTTCGGCCATTCGTTTCGATGCCCCCATGACGTTGGTTGGGTTTACTGCCTTATCGGTAGACACCATCACAAATTTTTTGGTATGAAAGGTTAGCGCAGCATCTGCCATATTTTTGGTTCCCCAAACGTTCGCCATAAAGGCTTCCTTTGGATATTTCTCCATCATGGGCACATGCTTATAGGCTGCGGCGTGAAAGACATAGTCCGGCCTGAACTGTTCAAAAATCTCTTCCACCATGGGGCGCCTTCGTACATCTGCCAGCAGTACTTCCACATCAACATCCGGGGCACAGCGCTTCAACAGATTTTCCACATCATATAGTGCAGACTCTGCCATGTCCAAAATAAGTAGTTTCTGAGGCTCCGCTCTTGAAATCTGCTTTGCAAGTTCCTTTCCGATAGACCCCGCTGCTCCGCTGACCAACACCACCTTACCCCGCAGCTCTTGGATCACCAGGTCATTTTTCAGCTTGATGCTCTTTCTGCCAAGAAGGTCTTCAATGTTTATCTTACGTATCGCGTTGGTCTCCAACTCGCCGCTTATCCACTGATTCACCGGAGGAATAGTATATACCTTCAGTCCTTTGTCCAGGGCTTCCTCCATAATCTCCTTTTTGCGGTCGTTACCTATCTCCAATGCCGCCACAATCAGTTCGTCAGGTTCGTGCTTTTGAATCACCTCATCCAGCACTTCCATGCCGCCCAGAATCTTCACACCCTGAACGTATTTCCCCTTCTTTCGGGGGTCATCGTCCAGGAATCCACAATTGATATATTTGTATTGGTGGTCTTTCTTGATAGCTTCGTGGGTGAGCACTCCGGCATCTCCGGCGCCAAAAATCAGTACCCGTCGAACCGGCTTGTCATGCTGACTAACCTTAAGCCGATATAAAACGTCCTTCACAGCCAACTTGTAGGCAAACAACGTGATAAAGGAAATCATGGTGGCAATTATCAGCACAGACAAAGGTACCATATAACCCAACTCGGTGTACTGATCAATAGCTACCGATGAACTCGCTACAATCAAAAACTGGAGCGCCAACGTTTTGAAAAGCCTGATCCCATCACGAATACCCGAAAAGCGAACGATCACGTTGTAGATTTTGGTGAAATACATCACCGTGACACCAACCAAACAAAAGAAAAGGGCTCCCCTCAGAAACTGCATCCCGACCATTTGATCCATCTCAAAATTCGACCTTACAAAAAAGGCCGCCAATGCTGAGATAAACAAAATCAAACCATCGATAAATACAATCGCAACCCGGGGAAGGATCTGCACTGTTCGTAAAACTCTCGCTGCAAATTGAACCATAAAAATGTGTGTAATAGTCTAATCGATATGATTTAATTAGATAGTGCCTAGAGGTTACTTTTTTCTTAGAGTTTATTGCATTTGGATGGATTTATATAAAATCCAATCCAAATGGACGGAACCACTATGTGCATAGCATCTTAGCCCACCCATTAATCGACATACAAAGTAACTCAATCACGGTTAAAAAAAGAATTATTTTTGAAATAAATTAGATTTTCTTTTTTGCAATAGCTGAATCACTACCCTTACCCCGTTAAGATAAATTGCTAGATACAAATCGAGGCATAAGGAAGAGGAATGTGATCACAGGAATAATTTTTGTTTGATTGCCCGTAGTGAGAATTAGGGCAAATATGCTCGAATATGTTTCTTCCTGCTAATGAATTATCCGAGCTTCTATAGCAGCCGCAAGCTGTTCGTACGTCGGTGTAGTCAATGGCCGTACGACAGACCAAAAAGGTACCCGCTGGCATATTCCGGACAACAGCGGAAACAGAATCTTTTCCTTACCCATCAGCTCCAGCCATACCTGTATGTTGATATTGTTTTTTAAGATAGCCATTCCCTGCGCCGGGCTGACCTTTTCAATAGCGATCTCCTCCCCAAACTTCCGAATAAATATCACTCCACCCAATTCCTTGGCTTCTTTCACAAATCGATCATGAAAGAACACATTGGTCCTCCCTGCTTCGGTTATTGCGGGGAGGCCATCCGCCTCGGTAAATGTTCGTTGATACTTCATGGTGCGTTCGCGAATACCGGCAATCGGATAAGTAGGGGTAGCGATGCACTTGCCTCCTTGAAGGTGGATCAAAACGAGGTCATCCGAAAACAGCCTATATCCCCGCTCAGAAAGCATCAATGCCGTCGATGACTTTCCTGCATGGGAACGACCAACGATCATCCACAACTTACCCTCCCTATCGAGAACCCCCGAAGCATGAAATGGAAACAGGTTTCGTTGAAAAAGCAGGGCCGACATGCAGCGACCGTAGATATATCCTCCCAGCAAGCGGGTATCATCCGTGAATGGACGCACCAAAATATCCCTGCCTTCGCATATTAAATAGTGTGCTGTGCCCTCCACCTTGTACAGAACCTCCTGCTCATTAATATCCGCATCGAATGCCGTCCCTTTTTTTTCTTTGCTTAACGAAAGCTCCTTTGTGGATTCCAGTAGCCGGATGGAAACCACATCAGGGGGCTTGACGCCTTCATAAGCCATCATTCCGGGCAGGGAAATGTCCGATTGGATCACCAAGCCAAAAGCTGTGTATACGAATGTCATCTGTTTTATTTTCTTTTCAAGGCATCATCACCTAATTGTATTCCTCCTAAGGTCGGTGCATATTCCCACCTCATGTATCACTTTTCCCTCTTGTACCGGTCAAATTAAGCCTGTTGCCCTTTATCAAGCCCCATTTCGGTACGCTGCCTCTTTGGATCGAAAAAGCCCGTCACAGTTTGCGGTTTCCAGTTGCTGATACCTACCAACCCAATGTGAGCATTCCCATCCACTCGTGGAGAACCATGGCCCATAGGTTAATGCCTTCAATAGACGGAACCAAGTAAGAAGTCAACCTTCGATTGGAATCCAGGGTATGAATCAAGTGGTGGGGTGAAGGAATCACATGCAATCCCTGCGACTCAAATAGCCGCTTTGCCCGTCTCATATGCAGGGATGAAGTGACCAATATTAATGAATCGTAGTGTGGAAATTTCTCTTTAAAATGCAATGCCTCTTCATAGGTGGTCTGAGGCGTGGGGACGATCTGGATCTTTTCCACCTTAACCCCGAGTTCTGCGGCAGCCTGTGCATAAATTTCCGCCTGGGAAATAAAACCAGGAAGTCCGGAACCTGAAACCACCAAATTCGAAATCGGCGTTTGTTGCCATATCCTGCATCCTTCTATTAACCGTAGACGTGCACTGATGTGTAATTGTTGGACCGGCGAAAGTCGTTCGTCTACGGTAGCTCCCGCTCCAAGTACCAAAATCGGCAGCCCGTTCATGCCATCCGCCAAATACCGCAATGGCTGAATTTCCTGTTCCCAATTCCCAATGATCCACTTGGGAAAGGCTGGAAAAAAAAGCGGAAGCATAGCCAGGGCTAATATACTCAACGATCGCCTACCCTTCCAACTAAACCATGCGACCAAGATTAACAATGCAACCAACCAAAATGCCGGATTAATCAGGAAATTATGGGCGAAAATTCTCATAAAGATGTCCCGTTAGAATTCCTTTCACATAGAAAAATCAGTCCCATCGCCCGCGCGATATTTCCGGATAGAATAATAGACCCCCCTTCCTCAAACTGCTTCATTTTCGATTTAAGTGCCTCCATATCCAAAAATTGCCTAACGGGGTGAGTGGTACCTACACCCTGTACTAACTCCCAAAAAGCTGCCTTTTCCTGCAAAAAGCGCTCCCGCCAGTCAGCACTTTGTAATCCCTTTTTGGCATTAAATGCCACCTCATCCGGCAGCAATCCTTTCATGGACCGCCGTATGAGGTGCCTTCGCATATTCTTTCGGTAAAACTCCTCTGGTATTCCCAAGCAGAAAGCCATTAGGTCGGCATCATTCGTCGGATCCCAGTGGATCAATCCTTTCACCTGAGATAGTGATTGCCAAAAAACGCTTATTTGATTATTGTGCAGCCCCATAAGTTGGCACCTACTTTGGCCAACCCATTTGGGAAGCGTTCTATCCAGCGGATCGGATTCCTCCTGTAAAAGATCCTTAAAAACAAAACTTGCCAAAAAATCCCTCTTGATAATAGATTCACTGGGGATATCGGCGAAGGTGCGGGGAATTTTTCTGAAAGAAGCAAGCGATTTCCCTCCCTGCAGCTTATCCCAATAAACCATCTTTACAGCATCCTTTAGCGAGGACTTCCAGGTGGCGGGCCGCTGACCCTGCCAAGAGACGGTTGCGTTGCCCTGCTGTCCTACCAGCATCAGATTGGTTCCCAGCTGCTTGGCCCGGTCGCTGATTTCGTATATCCAATGCAGGTTTCCAATACCATGAGCCAGCTCCTGAAATATATCCACGCTCTGCGCAATGCTGTCCAATAATTTATAGCTGGTTCCATCGCATACCTGTTGGTCTATGTTACCCGCATACTGCGCCGTCAAACCGGCGTAATAGTCCTCGTTGTCAAACTTATATTGACTCTCTTTGGGGGGAACACTGCTCGTGCCGGTATAGGCCAATAACCTTCCACCAGAAGCACGCAATGCCTCTGCTGCCAGCACCGATACCGACCCCGAGTCCAAACCTCCACTTAAGTGACAACCTACGCTGGCACCGGGAATCATTCGCTCGGTCACTGCCTTTCTGTACACGGCTAAAAAAGCCTCCACATAGTCCTCTTCTTTTGCAAACTGAACCCGCTTTACCCGGTCAAAAAACCAGTACCTTTTCTTGGCTATGGAAAGATCTGCGTTGATTTGTAACGTGTGTCCAGGAGGAACCGGAAATACATCCTTATGAGAGGTCTGAGGACTGGAAATACGACTGATCAACAGCCTCTTGAGGATAAACAATTCATTGAGGGGCATGGGGTATGGGCTCGCCGAAAGGAGTAGTCTCTTCGAATTGGACACCAGTATTTCATCGCCCACCTGACTATAAAACACAGACCTTGTAGCCAGGTGATCCACCGCCAGGAAGAGCCGCCGCTTATCTTCCTCAAAAAGGACCACCGACCAATCGCCATCCAAATGATCTACAAAGCGCTCTCCCCATTTTCGGTAGGCATAATATACAAATAGGGCATTTTCCGCATCTGGATTCTCGAGTTCCCTCTCGCCTAATGCAATTCTCAAATACTCCCTATTATCCAATCTGGATTCTACCAATAAGCGTATCCCGTCACGCTGAACGTAAGATAACAATCGAAAAGGAACCGAATTGGCTTCTGCTTCTCGAACAAAAAGGCTAAATCCTCCCCCGTAAACCGTTGAGTGGTAGCCTGTGCAAGGACCACGGGAAATCGCTTGGACCCTTAGCGAAAAACGCTCGCGATTGACAGAAAAATATCCTAAGAATGTATTGTTCATCGCTGTTGGAATTCCTCAAAACTTGATTTCGATGTAATCTTCCCTGCGGCAATGGCCGCTTACAAAACGTCCGCCGGCCATCACCCAAGCGTGTGCGTCCCGTTTGCCGTTAGTAGGTACCCGCTTCATGCCTACGTGGTAGGAATAGGGAATGCGGTATTTCCTCAATAGGCGGATCGCCTGCCAAGCCTGATGCCTGCACACGTTTACCCAAGGGATATATTTTGCTCCCAACCGAATGGCGGCCGAGATATCCGCTATCCAAACCAACTGATCCGCCGAAATCGGGGAGTCGACAGATAATTCGTCCTCCTGAAAAAGCCTTTCCGAAGATGCCAACGGGCTGCGGAAAAACACTAAAATCCCCCGGTATGCCGAAAGCAGCAGCACCTCGAAAAAAAGGATTTTCCTGCTTCGTTTTAGCCGGATAAAGCTTAGCGCCCTATTCAGCAACCGCTTCATGGATGTACCCTTTTTCCAGCAACAAATTAATTGACTTTATCAGCTGGCTTTCGCAGGTATCCTCATCTACATCATATTCTTCGATCAATTTAAGCTTGATCCCTTGCAGGCCGTCGCCTTCGCTAAGGTATTTGAAGATACTGCAAAATGTTGGGTTCAAATTAAGGTATTGATTGTTTTCTACATCAAACAATACGCCCTCATCATCGAGTTGGGTGAAGAGCACTTTGTCCTCATTTACCTGAAAGTATCGGTTTTCCATAGTCTTATTGAATGTTAAGTCATTTGATGAAATCATCAACGGGCCCGACCCATTGGTGCCTTTCTATTAAATACTGCTTCGCTTCTCCCCAGTATCCGAAGTAGCGCATCATCTTTTCATTGCATTGCATTATTCGTTGGATCTGCTGAACGCTTAGCTCCTGTTTCCACCTACCGGACTGCCCTTTGTTGAAGAACTTCATACTTGGGTAGGGCTTTTCGTGAAAACCCTTTTTGGCTTCTTGTTCTTGAAGCTTTTCAAATTGCACCAGATCCAACGCCTGCTGCACTTGATCGGCAGAATAGTGAAGCCCTGCTGCCTCTAGTGCCCCACTAAAGGCTTTTATTGAATGCGCCTTCATGTCCTCATATCGGAGCGCTTTGATCGGAATTTGCTGTTGAAACATCCAACTTTCCGCATGCAGTGACCAAGTTCCCAGCCGCTGATAGCTCTGACTCCAAGACCGGGTAGACTTCACAAACCCGGCCGACTCATTGCAAATAAACTGGTCGATGGTCTGATCCACACTTTGCTTGTTATGGTTTGCAAACGAAAGAACGACATCCAGTGGATTTCTTACCAAATATATGGCAAAATTGCCCGGCACATCTGCCACGATGGGCTTTCCACCCCAAGGGGAATAGGTGTAGGCATCGTGTACTTTTAGAAATCGCGGCGTCACCTCTCCCAAATAGGAATAGCCCATGGCCAATCTTCTGTAGGCCTCCGCCTCCCGTAACGTCAGGTCATCAAAATCGGTGTCCAGTATCTCCTCCCATAGTCCTTTGGCAGAATAAATACCTTGTGTAGCCATTTGATTGATATCAACTTCTCCCTTTCGGAGTGCGGTAATGAATGATCGAAACCACGTATTGCCCGACTTGGGGTAGGAGGCAAGCCATATCACCCTATTTTCCATATGATGCAAAGATCTGCGAATCTATAGCCTCGGAAAATTCTGCAAAGGTCTTCTTCCCTTTAGGTCGGGAAGCCATCCAAAACGGAACCTTTTTTGCAATGGAGGTGATGAGCCTGAACTGCATCAGCTGCTTGTTCATTCCCATAACCCATTGCCTGCGGTACACATTATTGCCCAAATGCTGCATGCCTAAGCTGGGTTTTAAGGAGCTGATACTGATCTCGCTGCCCTGCTCTTGCAAGTAAATAATACCTTTCACAGGCATGGCAGTGGCCTGAAATTGCTCGTGAAAGTGTATGCCATATTTTTCCACTTCTGCCCGAATCTGAAATGCGGCCCCTTTATCATAGGCTTCTTGGTTTTCCAATGTTGCCCGCCATGCCCGAATCATCGGATAGGAAGGGATGGCCATGCATCTACCGTTTTCCATAAATACCAAAGCAGTGTCATCGGTAAACAAGGGATAACCGCGCTCCTGGAGTTTGAGTGCCGTAGTGGACTTACCGGTCCGGGAAGGTGCCGATAAAAGCCATACGCCGTCCCCTTGCAGTACGCCGGATACGTGAAAAGGAATCAGGTTTCGTTGAAAGAGCAGGGCGGCGATGGCGTTTGAATAAAAAAACAACAGGATACTCGCCCAATCCTCGGACACCGGACAGATTAGAATTTCCTTTCCGTCACGCACAAAATACGTGGCGATATCCGGAACCTTATAACCGAACTCTCGCTCATTGTACCAGGAAAAGGGCTTTGTGACGGTGGGAGCAGACTCAAATTCGGGCAACTGTGTCACTATCTTGACCTCAAAATCCGCCCCAGTATCACTGGCTAAAAAGGCAGGAAGTTCAATATCAGATGTGCACCGGAGCCCAAAGACTTGGTGATAAAACATAGATCGGTGGAATGCTGTTATTTAAATTGCCGGTCAAATATATAAGTATTCTCCAAGGAAAAGCAACCTTACGTCCGTTTAATTTACTTAAAAGCCGGAAGAATAAAAAATCTTCGTATGGTTAATAATATTAAATACCGTGCTCAAAACCGCCTTGCCGATGATGGAGTCAGAAAAAAAGGCTACCTTGTGCAAACTTTCCGGCTGCACTTTTGATAACAGCCGCCGGTAAGCGTCTCCAATTGGGGTGAAAAAGCCAGGCGTCACCTGTGCGGCAAGTAGTATTCACTTTATCACCCACACGTATGATAAAAACCATGGTAATCAGCTCCCCCCTAGGCAATATCCGGTTAATCTCGGAAGGAGGATACCTGCTGGCATTGGAGTTTACCGATGAACCGGAAGCAGTAGATGGGGACAGCGCATTTTTACTGGAAGTAAAACTTCAGCTAGACGCATACTTCAGGGGAGATCTTCGGATTTTTGACATTCGGGTAGGCATAGGAGGGACGGATTTTCAAAGAAGAGTTTGGATGGAAGTAAATAAAATTCCGTATGGCTCCACCGCTACCTACCAAGACATCGCTAAAAAACTGGGAAAACCAAAAGCGGTTCGGGCGGTAGGAATGGCCAACCGGGCCAACCCCCTCTTAATAGTTATACCCTGCCACCGCATTATCGCCCAATCCGGTGAACTCACGGGGTATGCCGGTGGGCTATGGCGCAAGCTTAAACTTCTCCAACTGGAAGCCCGTGACAAACCCGGCAAGCCCTACAGCCTTGGCTTCTAAAAAAGTCCGTCAGGCTAGCTCAAAATTTACGTCCGCTATGATCGGCAAACAGCAAAAGCATGTATATTCGCAGGATGGGAAACATCACAATCCATCCTTTCAGCCCTGAACTTGCCCCCTACTTTCTTCAGATCAATCGCCAATGGATAGAATCCTTTTTCTCCATGGAGGCCTTTGACAGGGAACAATTGGAAAATCCCTTAGATAACATTGTACACGCCGGTGGGCAGGTTTGGTTTGCCGAATGGCAGGGCAAGATCGTGGGGACCGTAGCCGTCAAGGTCCTGCACGATGGCAGCTACGAATTAATTAAGATGGGTGTTTTGCCGGAAGCGCAGAGGAATCACCTAGGCCGGAAATTGGTAGAAGAGGCACTTGCTTGGACCAAGGCGAGGGGAGCTCCGAAAATCGTGCTTTACAGCAATTCCGTTCTCGCCCCCGCCATTGCCTTGTATCGAAAAATGGGTTTTCAAGAAACCCCCATAGAACCGGGGAAATATGCCCGATGCGACATCAAGATGGAAATGGTATTTACCGCATCAATCCCCTGAGCGTACCGGATCTGTCAAAATAATCAAATCCGCAATTCCCTTGTAAGTTGCCCAGTCAGGATCATCGTAATCATCGGCAGGGAAGGCACTGATGGTAAACACCTTGATACGTTTATTCAATCGAGACAATTCCTCCGCGGTGCCCAACCGATAGTCGCTATGAAAACGTCCATTTAGGTGGAGAATTCGTGTTTTTCGGTCTTTTTTCCACGTATGCCATATACTTTCCGCCATGGTCGCGTCTCGGAGCAGCTGGGCGTGAAAGACGGACGGTCCCATGCCGTGGCCGTGGCCGCCCATCGCTTCGTCAAACTTGCGCTGATATGCCGGACGCAGGGTATCAAGCGGCAGCCGCACTATCCATGACCGGGAAGCCTTGGGAAGCGCCTGCAATGCGGACAACCCCTTACGGGAAACCAAATTGGCGTAGCGTGTGGGTACATTGGCTGCCACCACGTGCTGCCCCGACTCCACGGCCAAATTCACCAACGGGGCATAGTCTGCGTAATTTGGCCAAGCTTTGCCTTCAGCTTTTAGTTTAGCCTCTGTAATATGGCCCTGCACATACTCATCCAACACAAGCTGGGCATCTCGTTCAAACATCTCCAAGCTTAGCGTGGCATCGCCATAGGCCTTAATCATAGCGTCGTATAACGCATGCTGTATGGTGTGGGTAATGCTGTCGTTGTGCTGCTCACCGAAAAAAACCACATCCACCCGATCTAGGACGTTTACTACCTCAGAAAGTGTGGCTTCCCGTCCTTCGGAAACGAGGTAAAGTTTGGCATGCTGAATCCACGGTTCCTGTGCCTCAGCGCCGAAAAACAGCGTGAAGCAACTCGCTAAACACACCCAAAACCGACTTCCGCTCATCTTATGGGGCCCTCCTTTGGGCGTTTGGTAATTTTTGTCACTGAAATCACGATCAAAAGGTACCAATTTTGTGATCATAAATTAAACTAAGGAGCAGGAAATCTTAGGAAGAAAAAAACACTGCACCTGGAAAAACAGTGAAACCAAATAAATAAAAGACAAAGATGTTCTTCGAACTAGTATACGACAAGAGTTTGGCACAGGCCAGTTATGTGATTGGATGTCAGGCCGGCGGAGTGGCCGCAGTGATCGATCCCAAAAGAGACGTGGACACCTACCTTCAGATTGCTAAGGCAAACAACATGAAGATTACCCATGTGCTCGAAACCCATATCCACGCGGACTTTCTCAGCGGTTCTCGGGAACTGGCGGCACTGACCGGGGCGGAACTTTACCTATCTGATGAAGGGGACGAAAACTGGAAATACGCCTTTCCGCATCACAAGATCAAACACGGCGACAATATCAAGCTGGGTAACCTGAACTTCGAAGTGTTGCACACACCCGGTCATACCCCAGAGCATGTCAGCTTCTTGCTTACCGACAAGCCCGCTTCCCACGAACCCGTCATGCTGTTTACCGGTGACTTTGTGTTCGTAGGTGATGTGGGCAGACCCGATCTGCTGGAACAAGCTGCGGGCCTCAAGGGCACCCAAGATGTAGGGGCAGCCCAGATGTTCGACTCTCTGAACGAATTCGTGCAGTTGGGTGACTACATCCAAGTATGGCCTGGTCACGGGGCGGGTTCTGCCTGCGGCAAAGCCTTGGGGGCCGTTCCTATGACTACCGTAGGCTACGAAAAAATCAGAAACTGGGCCCTTCAGATGCTCAACGACAAAACCGCGTTTGCCAAGGAACTCTTGGCCGATCAGCCCGAGCCACCAAAGTACTTCGCCATGATGAAGAAGCTCAACAAGGTGGATCGAAAGCTCCTTACGGAGGTTCCTAAGGTAAGCAACCTATCCGAAGCGGCTTACCGAGAAGCCAAGGCATCCGGCTTACGCCTTATAGACACCCGCACCCCGGAGCAATTTGCGCAAGGCTTTCTAAAGGGCGCCTACAATATCCCTAACAACAACTCCTTTTCCACTTGGATGGGCTGGTACATGGACTACGAATCCTACTTTGTACTAGTGGCCGAGGAAAAAGAGGTGGATGAGTTGACCCGAAAGCTGATGCGTATCGGCATGGACAATATCCACGGGTACATCACTCCAGCTCAATTACTCGAATTCGAAGCTGGCAAGTTGGAGCACTACGAACCCATCGGGCGGGAAACCGTGGAAGCAAAGCTGGAAGAAGGCGGTGTACAGGTAGTAGATGTGCGTGGAGTCGCCGAATACAACAAAGGCCACATAGATGGCGCGGATAACCTCTTCGTCGGCAAGCTTCCAAACAACCTGGATAAGGTAAGCAAGGAAAAGCCGGTAATCATTCACTGCCAAAGCGGTGGCAGGGCCGCCATCGCCTACTCCATCTTGCGGGCGCATGGATTTGACAACGTGCAGAATTACGCAGGAGGATGGGTTGACTGGAGCACTGCCGTAGCCGTAGGCAGCTGATTCCGTTGGAGGCAGGCCTGAATATGAACGCTGTGAGGTCTTTCCTGTGTCTAGGATAGATCTCACAGCGTTTTCTTTTCCTTTTGTTATATTATTTTTATTCCGTATAAGACTATTTAACTATTTTAAATATAAGGGTACCATTTTCCAGACGATTTTATAGTTAAAAACTGGCGTCAAAAAAATAATTTTCCTATCATTGAGAATTGAGCAATCAGACACCAGCTAATTTATAAAATCAACCCGCTAGGACTGCATGGATGTATAATGATTAACCAAGACCCGTTGTGAACGCTAAAAAGTAATTATAAACAGATGAAATATAAACACATGAAAAAAAAATGGATAAACCCAACTTGGGAATACCTCCCGGTAGAGTTTGATTTCGGCCCGGAAGATGACTTCGCAGCCACTGGAAGCGCTTCCTAGTACGGATCGGGCATATTGGTTTATTGATAAAAAAACGTATATCGGATGGCTCACCGGGAGGATCCAAATTTGAGCCCACCTATGGAAAAATGCTGCGGGATTAAGTAAAAAGCTTGCATCATCACAAGCGAAAAGATCTAATTTCGTCATTTAGAATCATTTTATTACAAACTACATCACACAATTACAATAAAATGACATCACAAAGGCAGTTTGACAGAACGGGAATGAAAATATACTGAAATCAAGTTATTGGCCATCAAGTCAGGATTTGAAAGTTGCTCAGATGGACAGTCACTGGAATGCAAACAAACTGGTTTTTAAAAAAAACCATTCCCAAAAGCAGCTAGTGAATCCAAATCCAACAGCAGGTTGCTAACTATTTTCTTAAAATGGGAAACACTTTATATAACTCCTCATTCAACAAATAAAGGGTCATTTTATAAACCAAAAAAAACGTATTTCAAACAGCTTTTTTTGCTTTTTTTTAATTAGAGCCATATGTGAAACTTTGTCTTGAAATTTCTTTCATTTTAAATCAAGAAATCTTATAATTACATGACTGACTGAAAGATAGAAGTGAAAAATTAAGCATGATTTAAAGTGTAGCTAGTAAAATGAGTGTTCTACGCTCTTTCTACCTGTAAGTCAGGTGTCTACCCCGTTTGATAACTGAAAAGCGATTATGAGAAAAAAACAATGGATAACTCCCGAACTATCAGAAATAGTGATATCATTCTCTGATGCAGGAAGTGAGCAAGATGCTTTTGTGATGGATGATTCTATCCTTTTTGAATCTTGACCGCAAATATATAGTTGGTAATGTGCATATCCTTAATTGTTGTTGGAAGTTTGTAGTAGGTCGCTTTCGAAAATGAGGAAACACAGGTTTTGTGGTCTAATTAATACCAAACGAGGCAATTGGAAAGTCAAAGATAGTTAGGGGCCTCTGCCTGGTTGTTATAAAAAAGACACCTTAGTTTAGTAACAAAATAGATAAAGTACTATCATTTGTACGATTTCAAATAAATCGATAGCCTAAATTAAAGCGTTGTAGTCGATAAAACCATGAAAAAAGAATGGAGTAATCCGAAAATTTGTGACTTAAGTATCCTAAATGATCCGGGTAGCGCACTTGACGGGCCTGTTACTGGAGGGACTGGTGATTTTTCATAAGAGAAACTCTATGCATCTGTTCATTAGAATTAGGAATATGTGCTCCCAAATCTAAACCTTTACTCATTTAGTTGATCAAATCTGGAAAAAAGCGCGATGGTAATCGGTATTCTTTTGACCATATAAAATTAAATCTTTTAAAGGCCTTCTTATTGATATTTAGATAAAATCATTAGCCATTTTTAGAAGGTCGGAATGAGACCCGCTTTTCTATAGTAGCGCTTAGCGTTTTCAATTAGAAGAAACCACCATTTCCGACAGGTTGAAAGCGAACATGAAAATTAAAAAAACCGTCTGTGTTCATTCACACGTTAGTAAGGGCAGCATTGGCTAGGTGTTTCCTTCGGTAAATTTTTTAGGATTAATCTACTGATTTTATTGTCGAATCGCTGAGCTGTCGAACTGCCGAATCGTCAAACCGAACCCCCATCGAAACCAAGAACTCCGGCCCCGAAACGGGTCGCACATCCGTAACCTCAGGGCAGCACCCGGGGAAAAAGAACCTTCTGCTCTACCGGTTTGGCCGCCAAAAATATAGAAAATAAAGACGGTGCTCTCTATCTCCCGCGAAAATGTTGATTCAGGAGGCTACACAAAAACATAAAATCCGGAAACTTTTCGATCGACCTGGTCTTTCACCTTTTCGATGCGCAGCTTCGAGATTGCTTCGCTCCTGCGTTACTCGCAATGACGGTGAGTTCGGCACGTCATTGCGAGGCTTGAAGAAAACCTATTGTGGGAATCGACGGTGGCTTTTGCAATTCCTTTATAAAACAGCGCATTGCCCAACATCAAGCCGAAGCAATCCCGAAATACGTGTAGAGATTGCTTCGTCGCATACTCCTCGCAATGACGGTGAGTTCAGCATGTCATTGCGGGGCTTGAAGAAAACCTATTGTGAGAATCGATGGTGGCTTTTGCAATTCATTTACAAAACAGCGCATTGCCCGAGATCAAGCCGAAGCAATCCCGTGATACGTGTAGAGATTGCTTCGTCGCATACTCCTCGCAATGACGAGGGAGATTGTTGAATTGCTTCGCTCCTTCGTCAATCGCAATGACTGCGAAGACCGAAGCGAAACGACGCCAATCCACCTGCCAAACCTATCACGCTAGTAGCTAAGCGGATTCTTTCCGTTTGGACCCAATTCCAATAGCGTATCCCTAACCCGCAATATACCGAAAGGCAAAGCCGTCGTTTGCGTTTTGGCATTCCAGGTAGAAAAAGCAGATGAACTTTCGAATAAATTAAAATGCCTGTTAAATAACTGGTTTTGTATTTCATTTTGAATATTGAATTTTTATAAAATATAATTCCGCATATACTTTCCTTTTTAATCCAGAATACGTAACATTGTCTATAAATCAAAATAATACAACAGCGATGAAAAAAGAATGGACAAATCCGGAGATTCGAATTATAGATATCAATAATGCAATTGGCCCTCAACTTGATGTTGATTTTGGTGGAACTTATGCAACGTCCTAATAATTGCGGCAACATTAAAGCATTTTTACAGCTGATTTCAACGAAAATCAGGGGGGAATTATTGGAAAACTGTAACTGCCAAAAAAAGAACTATACGCTCTAATATCTTGACTGAAAAAGTTATATCTAGGTAAAAAAGCTTATTCGATTATCAAGAAAGAATCGAATGACCCGTAAATATTTGACCTATGTATTATTAATGAGGCCGGTACCGCATTTGTAGACCCAATTATGGATAGAATGGTCTCTTTTCCTAAAAAAAACTAATCGTAGGTTTATTACCCTACGTGGTATAATTTTTGTAATGCTTAATTTCAATTTGAAATAGTACAGCCCCCATTTCATATACTAGGTTGACGCTTTTTTTCTTTTGTCTATTACTACTTTACGGACTTAAGTTTTTTTATCATTTTCGTAATGCCTATCGATGTCC
>NZ_JACVCV010000030.1 GCF_017811155.1 Lunatimonas salinarum
AATAGTACAATTTGAATTGTTCGGTTTAAAGCAGGGGGGTGTTTTTCAAAATCCCCAAAATGCCCCTTAATTAGAGAATCAGAGGGCTTTTTTACAAGTTTTCGGATTTAGTCGGATGACAGTAATTTTACGCCCTTCTGAATTTAAACGAAAATAATCGTTTGCAAGTGGAACCATCCTACAAACCCTTAATGACCAAAGCCAATTCAGGAAACCCAAAAGCCGATCCGTTATTCCAGGATTTCCGGCTTATCCTTCTATTAATCTTCTCCCCACGCTGGCCTGTAGCCTAATTTGTCCAGGCACATCCTATATTCTAAAACATCGGCTTTCTCTAAGAAAAGCTTGTTTCTAAAATTAAGGATTTCTTCCATAGGAAAAAATACCCTGATAGGGGTATTTTTCAAAGGCTAGGAGAGTTGTCCGGTTTAGTTGAAGCGATGTTACCCTCTAGCAGCCGTTCTCCAAGGAGGGCAATGGAGCAAATCCCGCGGTAGATAGACCTAAACTAGGAAGATGGGAGCTGAGAATGCTCCAAAATAGGAGGGTCAAAAAAAGGGGATTATGCTCGATAGCAGACCTATTAGCTCAATGATTCTGATATAATTTGGCCATTTTGAATAAAGGGATGCATTTCAAAGTTCATCCAGGAACTCTTTTAGCGGTGTGCCTTTTATTTTCCCTTCCTGTATAAGTTTCACCTCCCTAAGACCCTGCTCAAGCCCTTCCAAAGCTTGCTGTTCGGTGTCCACTGCTTCGTCCTTTACCTTTTCCAGTCCCAGGTTTTTGACTAGCTCCAGGAAGAAGGCATACTTATTATCCGGGATGTTGATCGTAATCTTTCTCATGGTTGGATAGGCATTTTTTGAGCGTTTCCATTGGTTTTCATCGTACAGCAGATAAAAAAACGCGTTTTGATTGATATAATGAAGTTGCGAACTTAATGCGACATAGAAAAGTTTCAGTGTCCTAGCAGGAGGCCCCGGTCGTTTTGCGGTCAGGCCATCCTGCAAGGCTGAATGCACGATCAGCGAGGGATAGTGTGAGCGGTTTCATAGGATAAGCCATTTCTTCGGCGTCCAAGATCTTCGAGGAACCTATTATCCGGCCAAGGTACCTGGCTTTTGTATTTTGATCAATGATTTGTTCCCCCGAATCCTTGGACGCTGCGTATTTCGAATAATAATTTCGGGATGAATCGACTTTATTTTCTCCCCGGAGCGCTGATGACCCCCAGGTACCTTCCCATCCAATAGGGAAGTAAATAGGTATCTCCTGCGCTGAGCTCAGATCTTCTGTCGCCTGCATCCAATTTGAATAGGTTTCGGTTATGCTTCAGTTCGGGACGCTCATCCGGAGGAAGCACCTCCGCGGTTAGCTGTCCCCAAAATCCAGGATCCCTCATTTCAATATCCTTCCGATGGCTGTTTTCGGTTTTATACTCGATCATGTCCAGGGGAAATTCCTTCAAATGCCAGATGGACTCTTCCAAGTCAAAATCGCTAGCTCCCGTCATGGCATAGCAGAAATTCCAGAGTGAGTTCTTTTCTGGCCGCTCAAATTCCCAGTGATCTTTGATCGCTTCCCTGTAAATCGGCTTTAAGGAATCATGCAGGGCATATGGATACAGCCCCCAATAAGCCAGAAAGTACATTTCGTCGTCGCTGTGGTTCCATTCCTCGGAAAGCATCTTGCTCCATGCATCTGCATCCTCGGGTGCCTTTCCGATTTGGCTGAAAGGTCGGGTCAGGTTTTCCAGATACCCGTGGTTTCGGATCAGGTCCTCTGCACTGTTCTTGTAGATTTCCTTTCCGGTAAACTTGTAGGCAGCCTGCAAAAAGGCGATCAGGTTGGAAGAATAGACTTTTCGGTCTCCGATCATGGTGCCAAACCGGTTGATGAATTCGGGATTCCACCTTCCCCAGAGGGAGGGTTTGCCATCCACATCCACCAAGGTATAGTTATTGGCCACGATATAGCCCATCAGGTCGTCCAGCAGTTTGATGGCCCGGTTTTTCCAGTCTTCCTCATCGATGTACTCCGCTATCAGGATCAGGGCAAATACCTGACCCACCGTCTGATCGCTGCTGGCAGAAGCTCTCCAATCCCATTCCGGATCTTCGGAATGGTTCCAACTGACGTTATTGTTATAGCCCTCATACCAATAATTCTCCACGTAATCCCGGTATTCCTTTCGGAATTCATGATAGCCGCTACGCTCGAAAGTTCTTCCAAAAAGTCCTGGAATCCGGGTAATGTGGTGCAACCTCTCCATGGCCTCAAAAGCCTCGTAGCAGTTTTGCTTGGCCTCCTCGGATTGGGTGACCAAATAGCGGAAAAGCTGACTTCCCAGGTACATCCCGGTCCATAGATTGTCACTGTCAGCGATGCTGTTTTGGGTGGTTGCCAACTGATGGTCCCGCAGACGGCTTACGTTCGCATTGATGCCATAGCGGATATGACGCTGCCTGACCTGTTTTTCAAAAACCATGGCCTTGTCCTCCAACGTCATTTCTTCAAAGACGATCTGGCCCAAGCCTCTGTCGGTAAGAATCAGCACCGACTGTTCAGGGCCCTTGGAGATATGAATTACCTGCTCTCCCGGAAGCCAGCGCTCTCCATGGTAATAGTTGAACTTTCCATCCTCTTTGAGCATAAATGCTCCTTTGGTTGATCCAAACCACAGCTTTCCGTCAATCTCTTGGATGGCAGTAAGGACCGGCCAAGGCAACTTAGCGTTGAGAGGTCGGGTCACTTGGCCTGAGGCATCGACCACCACATATCCTTCCTGCGTGCCCAAAGCGATTACTCCGGAAGCCAGCAAATCAAATGCAGTCAGCCCCACACCGGAATAAACCTGCTTTTGCGCTCCCTCTTTTTCCGAAATCCGGTAGAGGGCAGTGGAAGTCAGGACATAAAACTGGCCGGTTTTCGAATCATACTTGCTGTCCAAAACAGGAGATTCGACCTGCCCGGAAAATTTTGCCTTTGAATCCTGGATCAGGGTATAGGAATTTCCCGAGGCGATCAGAAAGGAAAAGTCCTTGCCTGCTGCCAACACATCGGCCTGCGAAATTTGATGCCTGGAAAACAATTTTCCTGCCCAGGCATTGCTGAATACGGCCTCATCATCTAGATAGACAAACTGGTTTTGGTACAGGATGAAATCAGCGACCTTTTTGTCAAGCATGGGCCGGTACCGGATGTCCGGATCAATGGTGCCGGGGTATTGAAAATGTCCGTTGACGGGACTCATCAAGCCTTCGGAAGTCAGGATTTGGATGACCTCATTTCTATCCACAAAAGCTTTTTTGAAGGTTAGCTGCTCATCATCCGAATAGAATTTGACCGCAAAATCCTGCAGGTAGGGCACATCCTGATAAACCGAAAGGGATGCTGTTTCCGGTTCTGCTTTTTTCTCGCAGGAGAATAGGGTAAAGACAGCAAAAGGAAGGAGGTACGCTAATTTCTTCATGAGGTTGGACGGTGATAGCTTGCTTTTTTAAAGGACCTGGAATTAAATCCAGAATGGGTTTCGTATGGGAATCAGGAATTATCTTTTGATCAGCCATACATCGGATACTCTGGAGTAATCTCTCCAGCGGATATGAGACTCTTCGGGACGGTCAAAACTCACGGTGATTTTACCGTCGCCGACCACATCTCTGGGCACGATGAATTCTTTCATTCCGCCCAGTTCCTTTTCATACACCAAAGGTTCCAAGCGCTTGCCATCAATCCGGATTAAGGCCTCCCCAAAACCGGTCACCCGTATCAAATAGCGGGCATTGGGGTCCAGATCTTCGTATTTCAGGATTGGCTCGACCTGATAGACTTGGGAGGAAAGTCTCCACCGGCTATAGCCACTGTCCCACCATCCAAAATCCACGGCATCGTATACCGTAGTGGTCACGTGAGGGCTTTTGGCAATGTTGGACACATCGTCGTAGTAGCCACCTTCACCGGGATTTTCCCAGTTGGCGATCAATTCCAGCCGCTCTTGCTTTTGCTGTTCCGAGTCCAGCTTACGGATGGCTTCAAACTGGTCTGCCATCCACCACCTGTTGTTGAGCGGATAATCCACAAAATCCAGGATGCATCCCCTTTGAGAATTGCTCGCCTGGAACTTGTCCACGCTGGTCTGCAGGCCAATAGACGTAAACAGGGCGTGGGCATAGTCCTCGATTTTCTTTCGGGATTCCCGCTGAATAGGCTGGGAATCGGCCAGATTGACCAGTTCCAAGGCCTGCTTCATGGCTGCTTCTACCCCAAGTGTCTGATATTGAAGGAGGATCTTATTGGCTTGTTTTTCAAGATCGGTTTCGTAGATTTTTCGCTGACGCACATACGCATCGTAGTAGGCCCTTATCACCAGCATCTGCCACCTCCAGTTACCGGAAAGCTGGGGATTGCCCGTTTCCAGATTTTTCCAATACGCAAGGGTTGGTTCTATACTGCCGTTGTCTACGATGGAACCGTCCCAGTTTTTTTCCAAAGCTAAAATTCCCTCGGCGGCTTTTTTAGCCAGGCTAGCATCAAAGAAAAATCGGGCATATTCGGTGAGAATATCCAAGGTGTTTTTGTCCGGATCCCAGCCTCGTTGGCTCCAAACAACCTTATTTACATCATCGTGGGCGCCATCCGAGTAGGAAACAAAACCGTCTGTAAAAGGAGCAAATTTGTTATGGACCTGTCCGTAGAACACCGGCATAGGGTTGATCCCCTCCCGGCCAATGGTCAGGGCAAAAGCCTGGTCAAAGTTTGGCGCCGGGTAGTCACAGCGCACGTTGTGGGTGATGTCGGGATAGTGCCTGTGCTTATACTGCTTGGGAAGCCTGAAGCGGGTCTCTGAGATCGGAGGACTGCTGGGACCCGACACTACGCCACGTAGCCAGGTCGGTTGGTGTTGATCCAAATATTGGTAAAAATAATCCACCTGTTCCTGACTGAATCCCTGAAGGGAAATCCAGATGCCTGCGTTGGGATGGCATTTGATCAGCCGGGCATGCAGATCCCGGAGAAAGGGCATCACCTCCTTGGGATGGTTATTTCCGGGGTCTCCACCCGGGAAAAAGATATTGTCCAGCCTGGGCACTTTGGGGTAATTGGCCTCGTGGATGTCCAATTCTTTGGCCCGAATGGCCGGATCGCTCAAGTCAACGGTGGCCGGAGTCCAGATCCAGTATTCGATGTCGTACTTCTCACAGATCTCACTTATCTTCACGTTCATCTCCTCTCGGGAGATTTTGAAGTGAGGACTGTTGTCCTGGCCTCCATCAGGTGGAATGTTCTCGATGGCATTGGTGCCAAACAGCACCAGATCACGGATATACTGATCGTATTGTTCCACCGACCAGGCATCGTAGGAATTGGCGGTATTTCGGTAGCCGATTTGATGTCCTCGCAGGGAGTATTTCGGTGCAGAGGCGAAGTCAAGTTTGTCGTCAATCAGAAACTGTCCTTTGCCCAGGGTGGAGGTTCGGAGCAATTCTCCGATTCCGAAGATCACCGCTCTGGAATCCGCCCCGATAATCCAAAGAACATTGTCCTCCCAGACAATCCTGAAACCTTCCGGCTGAAATTCAGGCGAATTGCTTCCCCTGGATTTTGGGAGGTTTTTTCCTTCCAGCTGGGCCGAAGAAGATAGGGCGAGTGCTATCGTGTATTTTCCGGCTGCATTCCAGTTCTCAATCGTGCTAAGGCTTATTTTGCTACGTTTTCCGACTTCCTCCCGCAAAATCTCCAAAGCCGAGTCCCGAACCTGGGATTTGATATCCTTTGAAATGAGGACATTTACCTTGGATAGATTAATGGATTCAGCAGGGGCGGTTAATCGGGAAAGAAATAAGCAACAAAAGAGTAGCGCGATTTTTATTCTCATGGACAAAAGGCTGACAGGGTGATTGGATTTTGGCAAATTGATTTTTCAAGTTCTCCCACACAATACTCGCTGTTTCGGAATTTGGGCTATCCAATAGCCTGTACGTCCCGAAGCCCAGTATGTTAGGTAGAAATTCCTTCGCCTCATTTATCCCCTTAAAACTCCCTTCAACATACACGAATACATATACTTAACTTGAACCTGCCGGACAAATCCCAACCCTTGGAAATTCCAATCCAATTATTGGGGAAGCCACATAACCCAATCTTGTGAATGAAAAATCTGCTGAATACCCTGTTTCTTTTCCTTTTGATGGGACTTCCAATTACCGGACTTTGGGCCGAAACCCAACCTACTCTTGAGTTCCGTCAGGTAACCATTGTGCTGGGCAATGAGTCAGGAAGTGTGGAAAAACGGGTGGCAGAATTGCTCAGAAACCGGATACTGGAAAAATCTACCATCCAGATTTCGATCACTCAAGAGAATCCCAGCCCTACGGCAAATGGCTTGGTCGTCCTATTGGGAAGGCCTGAGTCCCATACCTCCATCCAGGCTCAATTCCACCAAAACAGGATCCCTGCATTGACCGACTTGGCTCCCGGAAACGAAGGTTTTTTGCTCAAGCAATTGGGTCCCAAACTCCTTTTGGCAGCCGGAATAGACGACCGGGGCTGCCTCTATGCGGCGGGGGAACTTCTCCGACAACTTTATTTTGGAAAGGATTTTATCCGAATTCCTGCTTCCCTACACATTCGAACAGCTCCGGCTTTTGAAATCAGGGGGACACAATTCGGACAGAGCGGAGTGGCAAAAAGCTTGGCGAAAGTCCGAGACTGGACCGATGCCGAAACCCAAAGGGTAATTCTCGATTATGCACTTGCCGGGGCAAATACCTTCAGCGTAGATAAGGGTCCGATGGTTGATTTCATTCAGTCCTTTGGCCTGATGACCCAGGGAGGATTTGGGGCCAATACTGCGCCTGAAATCAGAAATCCGGCTTGGAAGGCGTTCGAATCCATCGGAAGGGAAGGCTACGTGTGCCCCTCCGTGCCTGCGGCTAGGGACTACATGCTTCAAAAGTTTGAGGAATTTGCCAAAACCAGCCCCTCTTACGACCTGCTCAAATTCCATGGAGGTGATGGAGGCGGATGCGAGTGTGACCGCTGCGATCCCTATGGACTGACCTTTATTCAGTTAGTAGAGGACATGGCCCATCTATTCCATAAATACCATCCCCAGACAAAGATTTACTTCACCAATCAGAAGTTTGACAATGCAGACGATGAGGCCATTTTTAATTTCCTTCGGGAAAAACCCAGAGACTGGCTATGGGCATGGGGCTATGGCCCGGGTTCGGATGCGACCACCTGGCAGCCCGGACACCGACAGACACATCGCATGGATCTGTTCCGGTATCCGGGATTTGGACCTTATGGCTTGTATCCCCAAGAGATCAACCGGCAAATGCCACCGCAGCACAGGCTTTTGTATTACAATGAACTCACCCACTGGAAATACGCCCAACATGCCTACATTCAGATGTATCCCCGTGCGGACAAAAACGGCGACCTTCCGCCCCATTGGGGCCATGACATTTATGAGCGCCGACCCGATCAATTCCTGACTCAAGTTTATAACCGACTGACTTTCTACGCCTGGCCCAAACACTACCATAGGGTCTTCAATGACCTCATGCGTCATGGCATCGGAGACATCACCCATTCATCCGGCAATCACGATCACTTCAATCAATGGATGTGGCAGCGATTACTTTGGAATCCAAGAGCCACGGTGGAGCAGGTGGTAGCCGAATATGCCAAAAACTGGTTTGGCCCCGAAGCAGCTCCGCAGATGGCCATGGCGATTTTCCAGATGGAAGAAAACCTGGAAGAAATCCCCGGTAAACCCCTGCCAGAAAAAGAAGGCATCCTGTCCTACTACCAACTGGTAACCGAAGCCGGAAAGGTAATGCCCGAAAACTGGAAGAAAGACAACTGGCTCTGGAGAATGTACCTCCAAAAAGGTGCTTTGGATCGCTACACCCAGCTTATGGTCAGCCAACAATTGAACCTGCAACAAGAAATAGAGGAGTTGCTTAGAAGCCAACCCAAAAACAGGGTTTCAAATTCGGTATTACAACAGGGTTTGCAAAAATTGCAAGCTATCCATCATGAAAGCCCTGAGATGGTAGCCTTGAAGTCTTTGGCTTTTCAGTTGGGAGAAGAAAGCAATGCCCTATTTGGAACCCGAAGCGAAGGACTATACAATCTGGAGCATGATTTCATCGGTTTGGGTTGGCTTGATCGTCAGCTTCGCCGCGCTTTATCAGCCGAAGGAAAGCAGCGGGAGGAGTTTCTTTCCATGATCACGGATTATGACAATCCAGGAGAAGGCGGACAGTACGACAACCTGGGCACTGCCAATCATGCCCCCAACGTCGTTTTTGGCTATCCTTATGACCATGGGCAACCTTATGTGCCGCAGATGCTTTCCGAGGGCAATCGCCCCAGTCAGCGATCCATGCACTTCACCCAAGACGAATCTCAGGGGGTTACACTTCACTACCGCGATCTCGATCCCGATGCCCAATACAAGGTCCGATTTACCTTGGTGCGTCCTTGGTATCAGGAGCGCTATGCCATGCGGATGAACCAGAAATCCGAAACCATCTTTGCAGATGATCAGGTACTGGCCCAAGATCTGGAACTCCCGCTACAGATGAGCGATCACTTCACGTTTGAAATTCCTGCAAACCTGACCAAAGACGGAGAGCTCAGTATCCGGTTTCAGAATGCTGCCGATGTGGCCAATGGTGACCGGGTCAGCGTGGAGCAATGGAGGAATTCGGGGGGATGGGGGACCTTGGTATCAGAGGTATGGCTGATCCGGGAATAGAAGTATCGGGGGTTTCGGTAAAGTCAGTCATTGCGAGCGAAGCAATTTCGTTTTTTTGTTGAATCGTCGGACTGTCGAATCGTCGGACCGAGCTGTTTACTATCTCGATCTTAAACCTTCGCGAGTCTTACGTCTTAAATCTTATGTCTCCTAAAGTGGATTGCTTCGGTAAGACCCGTCATTGCGAGCGACGTAGGAGCGAAGCAATCTTAATTCGCGGGTTCAGACGGCGATGTGGGATCGATAGTTTCTCGAGTCTTACATCTTATGTCTTATATCTTAAATCTTACGTCTCCTCAAGGAGATTGCTTCGGCTTGATACTACTTATCAACTTATTGAACGATTCCGATTGTATCCTACTCAGTATCTGAATTTCGGCATACCTTCAAGCCTCGCAATGACGGGGAGTTCATTGGCTTAGATTGGGATCGCTTCGGATTTTTGGTGCTGGGCCGAATGTAGGCTCGAACGATTCGCGAGTCTTAAGTCTTGTGTCTTATGTCTTACGTCTTCTAAAAATTTCATATCCCACATCTAAATGTCTATCTGCACCTCAACCAATCCTGTGTTTTGGCGAAAGGGGGATGGCACAATGAACAGGATAAGCGGCCAAAACGGGGGCAAAGGGGCTTTTTTGGCCCCCGGGTTGACACCCGGGGCTATAAACATGCCACCCCTTTCGGGTTGGGGATTTCATCCGACAATATGGTTGCTACGCTTTTTGGGTGTCAGCGATAAAACGAACTCGTGAATGTTTGCAATATCTTAAGTCTTACCTCTTCAAAGGGGATTGTATTGGCTGAGATTAAGGTCGCTTCGGATTTTTGTTTCTGATCCGATGTAGGATCGAAAGATTTGCGAGTCTTATGTCTTAAATCTTACGTCTTATGTCTTCGAAAAACCTCACATCTCATATCTAACTGTCTACCTCCACCCCAACCATCCCCGGGTTTTAGCGAAAGGGGGATGGCACGATGAACAGGGTTAGCGGCCAAAACGGGGGAGATCGGTGATCGGCTTTACCCGGGGTTGACACCCCAGGTTATTGTTGTTAAGCCCTTTCAGGGCTTGGGGTCTTTTTTGAAAGGAAGTTCAATTTCCCCAATCCGAAAATCCATAAATTCGTTGAATTTGCTATCAGCATTTAATGGTGTGAGCCGTTTTAAGGGATAAGCAATTTTTCAGCTTTGAGATCTCCGAGGAACATAATTATCCGGCCAAAACTCATGGTTTTTGTTTTCTGGTCAACACACTGTTTCTTTCAATACGGCTGTTGGTTATGAGGGTAGCAGTTCGGTGGTGAAGTGAACCCTGCTGAAACATTCGGGCAGATGGGTGTCATAGATCCCGTGTTTGTTCATCGTCCACGCAGGATGCGGGTGAATTTCCTTGCCGGAGGTTACCATTTTCTGGAAGCGTCCGAAAAACATGCGCCAACAATCGCCGTTGGTCGGTGGAAGCGACCTGCCATTGGCCAGCCATTTCAGGCTTTTCCATGGAATAGCTATTTCCGCGGTCCATCCCTTATCCACGGTCGTGTTGTCGTTGATCTTGCCGTCTACATTTACGGCAGTCTGGAGTCCCGGCATATCGTAATCGAGAAAGGCCCAGCGTGTTCCCCTGGGATGTCTTCCCCACCAGAATGTACTCCCCGTCCGGTCGTAGTCCCCTCCAAACGTAAATGCGGTCTCCTTCGTTATGTCAAATTCAGGCACATCGAATTTACCGCCTTTTTTATACGCATCTCTCCAGATAAAAAACACTTCGTAGAGCGTATTGAGAGCGTTTATTTCAAGTTCATAATAGCAATCTCCACCATCAATAAACAGTTCCAGGTCATTGTCAAGGAAAACGATGGAATCCCTTTCGGTTTGGGTGGCACTGACGAAGGGTTCTTCTGCCCAGAAAGCCACGTAAAGGTATTTATCGTTCCACAGGGCGGCCGCCCGGGTATCATAGAGTCCCGGATCTCCCGTTACCATATCCACAAAGCGGCCGGATTTGGCAGCCTTCATCCAAACAGGTTTGGTCAGATCACTAGCGATTTGAATGGATTCATTCGTTTTGTAACAGGTATAGTTGGCAATATCTGATTCCTTACATTCAGGGCTAGTGTTCATGGTTTTATTATTGGTTTCTTAATGGTCAAGATTAGTTCCCGCTTCAAAGTTGGAGTTGCTTGCCAGTCGGAAGACAGGAAATTCCTCCTTACCGGCAGGCCGCATGATTAAAGGTGGTTGTACGCTGAAATGGTTTCCTCAGGCCTTGACTCGGATAAAACAAACCTTGTTTAGGGATATTAGCAAGATTTTTCTCGAAATAAATGCAATCAAATGAATAATTGAAATTCCTCGAACAATCGATACGGTTTCTTTTCTGTCCTTTCAGGGCTTTTCATTCCTTCGAATTTTGGTTCTGGACAGGATGTAGAGTAGAAGGATTTTGCGAGTTTTATGTCTTATGTCTCCGAGGTATGTCTGCGCCGAAATTTAAATGATATATGCTTCGCGATATAGGTAGATATTTGCCTTTGGCATAATGGATACCCATATGAAACCGTTTATAACGAAAGCGTCACACTAGAATGATTATAGTAGCCAGATTCCACCCGGTTATGGCCTTTCAAAAACTCTTTCCCAAACTTATTCCGGCAAAAATGGGGCTAAAATTATTAGTTTCATCTGAATATTTGGGAAACCGGTAAAACGGAGTATACGCAATTCTGAAGAAAAACCCACCTTCAGGTTTTTGATACCTATAGCCCAATCTAAGAGGAATATACGTACCCAAATAAATCTTATCAGTACTACTTAGAAAGTCAGGATCCCTTTTGACAGTTACAGATAAATAGGGGGTGATCCCCGATCCTATTTCTAAATGATGTTTGGAATTTCCAAGGAAAGCTGAAAATTCCAAAGGTATTGAAGGAAGCAAATAGTTTGTCTTAGATGTATTATAAGGCTGCTCTGATGTATTGTGAGGCCACATCGAAATACCAGCACTTGCAGACAGCTTTAAAATTCCTTTTTGATAAAAAATACGGCCATAATTTAAGCTATACCAACCTGCATTTCCACCTACTTCAAGATAAACTGAATTTTTGGCGGAAAACGCTTTGGATTCAGTTTGGGTGTTGCCGTCAATGCCCAAAGTAAGCACAAACAATAAGGTACTGATTAGTGGCAGGATAATTTTAGAGATCATATATAATTAATTAAATATATTACTATAATAAATTTATTTCACCAGCTAATTTTTTATAGGTAAAAATCTTACCAGTTTTATCGTATGCACTTAGAATCCCGTTATTGACAAACGCCCTAAAGGACTTAAACTTTTATTTTATCAAAACCCTTTTTCTATACACCTCTTTACCTGAGTGTATTCGAAGAAAATAAATGCCCGGTTGAAAATTATTTGTGTTTAATTTGATCTTACCAGATTTTGATACTCCCGATTGGACCAATTCTTCCTGCTTATTGTAAAGTTCTATTTGAAAGTATACTTCAGTAGAATCGTTATTTCGAGATTCATCCTCGGCATTTAGTGTATGAAAGTGAGCAGTTTCATTCATGTCATAATATTCTATATTTAGTTCACCTTCCGCAGGATTGGGATAAATCAAGAAGTCTCCACTGCCCATATAGTTGCACGGGAACACTGTCAGCCCAGTATATGGAGAAGGGGAACCACATCCATTATCGATTGAAACCCTTACCGTACCGTATGAAGAATAGGTGGTTGGCACATATAACTGTATGATATTATCTGAGGAATATTGTACCACCCAACCAGAAGGATAGGTCCAATTGTAGCTGTAACCATTTTTATGCCCCCCTGCCGTATTCGCAGTGTAGGTGTAGGTATTTCCACCACATGCAGCTACTGTTCCAGATACGGATACTTCCGAACTATTAAATGAGCCAACTCTCACAGAGTATGTTCTGCGCGTGCTGAACCATGAATTGTCCTGAATGGGAATACCTCCATAATGAATGGACGATTGCACTGAGATTTCATAATTTCCGGAAGGGGTACCCAATGGAGCAGTTATATTAACGGGATTTCCGGTAAACGCTGTATTCCCATTTCCATTAATATCCCAACCTGATGGAGCAGTCCATAAATAGGAATAGTGATAGGTGCAATCCGGGTCATCCCCCGGTAAAGATGGATTACTAAAAAAGGAATAAGATTGCTCTGTACTGCAAACAGTTGGCCCTGTAATGGGGTTTGGTATTTTTACTCTTGAGTTTACATTTACGGACGCACTTCCATTATTACCACCCAAAAAAAAACTATTTGCGGCAACTTGAACCTGATAATGTCCAACATCATCAAATATATAGTAAAAATTCTTTCCGAACCCCCCTCCTAAAATAACACCGTCTTTAAAAACAGTCCAATGAATAAGTGCTGCAATTGACATCAATCCCCAAGATAGTCGGATTGGCTGTGAAAGTGTGAGAAGAATCGTTAATGGGACAAACAGTAGAAGGGCCTTCGATTTCGATATTTAAGGCATCTGCAGAATTTAAACCTATAAGTGAAGACAATACTATGAAAAACAGCATTCGTTTTTTGAGGTTAAAATGTCCCCCCAGACATTGTGCTTCTTTTAGCTTCAGCAAGTATTGGTTCATAATGAGTCTATTAATAAAATTAAAAGTAAGACTCTAATTTAAAACTAAAAAACGAATAATAATAATTAATCCATTTGTTTTTAAATCAAACAGTGAGCATAACGGTGAAAGAGAGATTGTACGATGAACAGAGTTACCGGCCAAAGCTTGGGGGAAAAGGAGGTTTTTGGTCCCCCGGGTTGCCATCTCTGGCTATAATCACGCCACCCCTGCTTCGGCAGAGTCCGTCATTGCGAGTGCCGCAGGAGCGAATCAATCTCAATTCGCGGGTTCAGGCGGCGATATGGGATTGAAGTTTCGCGAGTCTTACGTCTTACTTCTCAGCCCTAAATCTTACGTCTCCTCAAGGAGATTGCTTCGGTAAGACCCGTCATTGCGAGCGACGTAGGAGCGAAGCAATCTCCAAACCAGAGCTTAAAGGGATTGCATCTAATTAGATCGGGATCGCTTCGGATTTTTGGTGCTGGGCCAGATGTGGGGTCGAAGGTTTTGCGAGTCTTATGTCTTACGTCTTATGTCTTACGTCTTTTCAAGGAGACTGCTTCGGCTTGAGACTACTTCTCAACCTATTGACCGATTCCGATTGAATCCTACTCAGTATCTGAATTACGGCATATCTTCAATCCTCGCAATGACGGGGAGTTCAATGGCTTAGATCGGGATCGCTTCGGATTTTTGGTGTTCGTCCGGATGTAGGATCGGAAGTTTTGCGAGTCTTATGTCTTATGTCTCAAGTCTTATATCTTAAATCTTACCTCTCCTCAAGGAGATTGCTTCGGTAAGACCCGTCATTGCGAGCGACGTAGGAGCGAAGCAATCTCCAAACCAGGGGTTAAAGGGATTGCATCTAATTAGATCGGGATCGCTTCGGATTTTTGGTGCTCTTCCGGATGTAGGATCGGAAGTTTTGTGAGTCTTATGTCTTATGTCTCAAGTCTTATATCTTAAATCTTACGTCTCCTCAAGGAGATTGCTTCGGCTTGATACTACTTATCAACCTATTGAACGATTCCGTTTGTATCCTACTCCGTATCTGAATTACTGCATATCTTCAAGCCTCGCAATGACGGGGAGTGCATTGGCTGAGAGTAGGATCGCTAATGATTTTTGTTTCTGATCCGATGTAGGATCGAAAGATTTGCAAGTCTTATGTCTTATGTCTCAAGTTTTACTTCTCTGTCCTAAATCTTACGTCTCACCAAACAACCGCTCTTCCTTCAAGATTCTCATCACCGTGCCCTCGTCAGTTTCCATTACCTTGGCAATAAGGGGTATCGGCATATTTTCTTTGTAGAGATTCATGATGCCTGATCGTAAAACCTCCATTTTTCCTTTCTCCAGCCCGATCAATTCTCCTTCCTCTCGGCCTTTCTGCTCGCTGGCATCTAGGGCGTTTTTCAGGTCGCGATAGCGCTTCAGGCTCTGCTCGTAGGCTCTGCGGTCCTTTTTTTCCAGATTTGTCA
>NZ_JACVCV010000031.1 GCF_017811155.1 Lunatimonas salinarum
TACGAATCTATGCTTTCCTATTACCTCAAATCGCAACCTACAATCCAGTGAACCGCCGGATACGAGACCCGTACGTCCGGTGGTGTGAGAGGCGCACCTCGCTAACCTAACGGTTGGCGGGGCCGTCTACTCGATTGTGCCTTCGTGCTTCTTTATTCCACAGTTTCAGGTTCAACTTCTTCAATGTCTTCATATACTTCTAAGTTCTTCTGGGTTTCTTGCTGTATAATGAATTTGTTAAGTGCCTTTGCAATTCTTTTCAGTCTATTGTTATAAAATGTTTCGTAGTCGTTTTCCCATATTCCGTCTTTTTCAATGTCAATCAAATGAGTTTTCATTGTTTGAACTAAATCTTCGTTCTCTTTCCGGAATGTTTTCATGTAAACAGCTGGTGATTTAGTTTTTATTGTTCTCTTATTCAGGAAGTCATCTACTATGGTAATGTTTACGATATGGTTTACATAGAAATACTCCCAATCCTTATAATTTTTCTTTAACCAAGATTTTGGAAAATAATGGTGATAATTCTTACTTGAAGCAATTTTTAGCCAACTATTATCCATTATTACATTGAGGTTATTGTCAAATGATTTCGGTGACTGTTTCGAGAGCAAGCATAGAATTGCTTTTATAAAAGCCTTTCCTGTACTAAACCAACCATTATTTTCAACAAACTCTTCATCTATATTTACTGCCCATTCATATTTTGGCAATTCTCCTTTTACAATTTTTTCGATTTTTTCGATGTCTTGAGCTAATTTACTTTCGACTCCTGATGAATAACGGAAGCCTAAAGAGGCACGCCAAAAGAAATCTTCAAGTCGTTTTTTGATTTCTCCTGTTGGATTTTTCTCGTGCAAGAAAAAGTAATAAGAAAATGGAACAATTAAGGCATTATAAGGCAAAATACGACTTACAGATATCCCATAACTTCTAAAAAAGTCAACACTTTGTTTTATGCAATTGGTCGCTTCATCCCAAATTCCTATGAATTTTTCTTTATCCAACTTTAGTATTTGTTTTCTTGTACAGTCCTTTTCTAAGAGTATTGCAATTACTTGAAGCACTGTCGCAGATGGAATTGTATCATATTGGGATGTAGCTAATTCTTCTGTTAGTTCATCATATTTTTCAGCCAAGTCAAATTTCTTATTAGAGTCATATGTTTTGGCAACCATTATTTCAAACAAAGTCAAAGCTTTTCCACCTACATTCAATCGGGTGAAAACTTCTGTTGCCACGTCAATAGGGGCATTTTTTAAGTTTATTACTGAAAATGTATACGATTGAATTATCTTTTTATATTTTTCAATTGTCTTGTGATATTCTGATGGGTATGCAGCAAGTAAAGTCAAACTACCTTCCATCAAGTCTGTAACTCTTATGAATGTCCGCTCTGCTAATTTTGATGGGTCTGTTATTATTATTTCTTGGTCATCTTGCGCATTGAAGTCAACATACATTTCTGAATAATCAGATTCTCTACCTTCTTCATCAGTAATTTTCAAACCCTTTAAAGTCGCAAAAAGGGATGTAAGCCTTTGCTGTCCGTCTAATACATAATTGATATATTCTCCGTCTTTAGGTTCAGGCAATTCGATGTTTCCAAGATTTCTAACGGCTCTTAGCCTTTCATTCGTGCGCCAATAGATAAAGGTTCCAATGGGATAACCTTTAATAATACTGTCTAAAAGTTTTGCAGAAGATTTAATGTCCCAAACAAATTTTCTTTGAAACTGTGGAATTTTGACCTGTCCTGTTTCGATTTCGCTTATCAGGTCAGAGTATTTTACTGGTATATTTTCTAATGATGTCATGTTTTATATTTTGTATTCGTGTCGTCTTTTAGCATGAGGCACAACGTTTCTCAGCTATACGCAGGCAGGGATTTTACCACTGAACTTCCTACGAAGAACTGAACTTTAAATTTACCACTTTCCTGTCCTATGAAGCACGAAACCCCTGCTTGCGTATAGGTGATGTTGTAAGCTGGCCTTCTGTCCTCCGTCAGTATCAAGTCGTGGTATGTCCGTGTTTTATTGGTCATTTATCTTGTCTTATTTTCGTCTGTTTGGCGTGTGTGTCGGCTGTTTTAAAAATTTTAGAGGAAGGGATTTTAAAAAATAATTTCCTTCGGGTGGCAAAGGTGGAAGCTCTTTTGCAATTTTTGGTCTGTGCGTTGGCTCGTGCGAATTGCAAATGTGCTTACACCTGTGAGTTGGAATCTATTTATTTTCATTATTCGATTACTTTTACTTCATCCTCAGTAAACCAATTATAGTTAACTACATTACGTTTCAATTCTTTTGGAGAATCTGAATAACATACAATTGCTAAACTTTCTTTTGCTCGCCTACAAGCGACATAAAATAACCTTGTTGTCTTATCTATTCCTGTTTCTTTACCCTCTTCCATATTCTTTTTGTCGTTGGCAGATAAAGGTTTTAATCCAAATACTTTATCATAACTAAACATTCTACCTCTAGATTCTTCGTCATCTATAATTACCATTACACGCTCAAACTCTAATCCTTTAACTCCTTGATGTGTGCCAAATTTTGATTTTTCATTGATGTACTCACTGTACTTAATAATTTCAGAGAAACTGGCTTTAATTGCTTCATCCCAAGCTAATAAAACTTCATCATCTTCCGTTGTTTCATCATCTTCAAAAATTTCGTCAGTATCAACACCTATCCTTTGAGAAACTAATTTAAGTGTAGATGTAACTTTAAATAAATTAGTCTCTTGTATTTTTATAAGAATCTCTGACAAAGTAGGATTATTGCCTTCATTCCATAAGGATAGAAACGCATTAACTTTGTCACTTGTAGAGTGTAAAACATCTAATTTATTTTCTTCGTTCTGTAATGCTCGTTTATTGACTAAATGAGAATGTTGCTTAACAATATTAGCAATCTCGAATTTGTTGCTTTTTAAGTGTGCGTTATATAACGGTAAAATGATTTTTGTAAATAAATTGATAGAAGCCGAAGAACCATCTAGTAAACTAGTTTTAAGTTTATCAACTGCATAAAGAGGGTCAAAAAAAGTAGAAAACCCCATTCTTCGTGCAGCCATATGGTGTTCAAGAGTTAATGTCATTACATCAGACACATCACCAATCCATTTTTCATCTAAGGTTTCTTCTTTCATTTCCTGACGAATCTGCTCTTCTATTTTAAATTTATCTTGTGAGCGAGAAACAGCAAAAAATCTAACAATTCCCCCAGTATTTTCAAGTCGTGGGAATTGTTCCTGACTGTCTATATCCTTTCTTATCTTGTTTATTAAATCAATTATTCTTGATTTTGAACGGTGATTCATTTTTTTTGCTGGTTTGATCCAACGATCAGGCAAGCCCATTCCTAAGTTTTCTTTGCCGTCTGGATAAATTCTTTGCATTGTATCCCCAAACAAACCCAAAGTGAACTTTCCATCATTTTGGCTTTCAAGTTCAAAAAGAGCCTCTATCAACTCTTTTTTAGTATCCTGACTTTCGTCTATAAGCACAATAGGAAATCTATTTATTAAAATTTGCTTGAACAATTCCTTTGACTTAATGAAATCAGCTGCAATTGCTATAACCTCACTATGATTCAAAGAATCTTTAGTAATATTATCTCCATTTGGGTTGTAAATAAACTTCTGAATGATTTCAAGTGCTTCAAGTCTCTTTTTTTTAGACTCTATTTTTTGAGCTCTACTAATTGAAGTTTTGTTATTCAGATCTCTACTTCTTGATTGTTGTTCTTCCAGTTCCAAAATTTCAGAATTTAAATTTTGTGCTATCCAAGCCTTTATATCAAATGTGAAGTTTTTAATTAATTCCCAGCAGAAACTATGAATTGTGCTGATGTTGAAGATTGAACTGTATTCTAATCTATGAGAAATTTCATCAGCGGCTGCATTGGTATATGTAATTATAGCAATCCTTTTATTTTTTAATTTTAAATCGCTTCCATAGTCCTTTTTAAATTTTTTCAAAACATTAACAAGAGTTTTTGTTTTTCCTGATCCTGCACCAGCAAAAAGAAAAAAGCTTTTTGGGGAAGTTGGCTTGATACTTTCAAAAATCAACTCATCAACAGGTGCGTCTATGTTATTAGTATAATCAGTCATTGGTATTGATAATTAAACCTTGTTTGCTTCCTTTTAATTGTTCTTCAATCCAATCTAATCCTTCTTTAATGTAAGATGGAGTTTTTATCTTTTTGGGATCTTCAAAATATAAAACATCTAAAGCAAATTCTGCTTTTTTAGCCTGTTTGTCATTGATGATAGTATATGCTTCTTTTGCTAATTCTGCCAAATCAGTTTTATTTGAAACTTCGACCATTTTTTTCAAAAGTCCAGTAGAATCAGCCAAAGTTTTAAAAATTTCCCTATTCTCAATAACCAACGCATCCTCAAATGTGT
Organism: Lunatimonas salinarum; assembly: GCF_017811155.1. Classification (GTDB taxonomy): domain Bacteria; phylum Bacteroidota; class Bacteroidia; order Cytophagales; family Cyclobacteriaceae; genus Lunatimonas; species Lunatimonas salinarum. The sequence goes on from NZ_JACVCV010000031.1 coordinate 4,420, forward strand.
AAGGATGAACTATTATTTTTCCACTATCATTTCCTATTTCGATTGCTGTTTGATATGCAACCCTAATTGGCAAATCTTTTTTTACCTTATCATCAAAGTTCAAGTTTAATAAGTCGTCTAAAGGTTCTATTTTAGGATGCCAACTCTTTAGTGTATCATTATTGGTTTTATAACCTTTATCTAATTGTGGCTGGCATTTCTTGTTGTCAATAGGGTTAATAGAATCAAGGTCAGTAATCACCAAACAAATCAATTCTAATCTTTCTATAAGAGGTCTCAGTCTGTGGGCGTGACTGCCCCCAATTTCTAAAATTGTAACGTAGCAATTGTCCAATAAACAATTCTCATTCTTGATAAAATGTGGTAATAATATCCTTTCTGCTGGACCTTCAACAAGAATAACGGCATCTGCAAAAAATATGTCATTGTGCGTAGTGTTAAGATACCGAATTACAAATTTTTCTGTTTCTTTCTCTTTTTCGCCAAATACCGATTTCAAACTAATAACTTCTGATGTCGGCAAAGCGTTAGAATTATTTCTTTTGAAATACCTTAAACTTTCAAATTTTTGATGAGCAATGTAACTTGAATGTGTACTTATTATTAATTGAGTAGTAAATTCTTTTTTGTCTTTGAGATTTTCTGAATTTCGTAATACATCATAAGCCTTTTTAATAAAAACCTGTTGAACTTGAGCGTGTAAATGTGCCTCGGGTTCTTCAATTAGAACCAAATGTAATGGCTCAATAATATCTTCTTCTGTAATCGCATTTTTTCCAACCCTCATCCATTTATCTCTAAATAATATTAACTTGTAAATAATTGAAATTAGATTTTGGTAGCCTAATCCATTATACTTTTCAGGTAGTGATAATTCTTTGTCAATTAAATACTTTACCGCAGATTCGTGTTGAAGACCATCAGAAGTTGAAACATCAGTAGATAATTGAATTTTTGGATTTCCAAAGCCTGGATAATTTAAGTCTTCTAATTCCAATAAAGATGGCTGAAATCTTTTATTGAGGTTTTCGTTGAAAGTATTTTTGGCTTTGTCAATTGACTCTAAAGCATCAAAATCTTCTTCATTAGGTTCCAATTCAGGATCTAGGTGTTCATTATAGTATTTTCTTAATTGAGAGGATAGGTTTTTATTGTTGTCTGTGGCTTCTGAATTGGCATCACTAAATCCTCTTTGAGCATTAATTACGTCAATTTTTACAAGCCCCTTTAAAACATCTCCATCTACTGCAATATTGTTTTCCGCTAACTCTTGTTTTTCATTAGGTCTTTCGGGGTCGAGTAGATATGTTCTTATTGTAAAATGAGTATTTAGTTTTCTTTCGCAAAAATTCCAAAACGATTTTGGCCATAGTTTAAAATCTTTACCTTTCTCTTGAGATAGTTTATTTGACTTATTATAATGTGATAAGAATTCTTGTATTAAACCATCCATATCTTTGGGTTCAAATCTTAATCTGACCCCTAATAATCCTCCATTCCAATCTAAGGTTGGTATTATATGGCTTACGTAATGAAGCTCTGAATTATTAACTTGAATCCATAAATCCAATATAGGTAAATATGGCTCTAAGAGTTTTACAGACTTTTGTTCTTCTTTAAGCTCTGTAGCTTTAATCCAATCCTCACCAATTTCATTTAGGTTTTTCCAATTAGAAAGGGTAAAATCCTGCGTTTTGAAACTCTTAGTTTTAAGAAAGGTTATTAAAGCATCCATAGCGGTTGTTTTTCCGCTATTATTTGCTCCTACAAAAATTGTTTCTTTTTCTGAAAAATCAATCTGACAAGAGTGAAGCTTTCTGAAATTTTGAATTTGAATGGATTTAATTCTCATTATTTATTCCTATTTAATCTCCTTGACGAAAGCTTCTTCCAAATACTATCCGCAAGTTTTATTTCTTTATCCGTAAATCCGTAACCGTCTTTCAAAATCTGCTTGTTGGTGATTTTCAAAATTTCATTAATGCTTTTTTTCTCTCGCATCATTTTGTCAATGGTGGCAAGTAAATCTGCATTGTCGGTTTGGTAAGGGAGCAGTATTTTTCCTGCTTCGCTTGGCATCAATTCCAAAACGCCACCGCCATAACTACGACCAACAATTTCGGAAAAAGCCAAAGACAATGAATTGTAAAAACTGGCTATGAAAGCGTTTTTATCCGTGTCTTTTTTCATAAACACACGGTGCATTGTGTCAGTTGTGTATGCGTTTGCTTCGTTTAGGATTAAACGAGGGTAGAGATTGTTTCTACGAATAAACAAAGCATCAGAAAGTTTGATGGAAGGAATGACAAACCAATCATCACGAATGCCTGTTTTGTAGCCTTTGTTAACGCCCATTGATTCACCCATACGAATGTATGAGTTCGCCCCTTTGTGTCCGTTGATTTTTTCTTTGGCTGGAAATACCAATAAATGTGCTTTTGCTTTGGTTTGTCTGTTTAGCTTCCAATCCTTTTCCGTGAAAATTACGCTGTTTACCTGAACGCTTCTGCCAACCATTGGCTTTGCATATTCTTTCAGGTCGTAGGCTTCTACAACGGGTAAAGGAACAGTGAAATAATCATTTGCTCCTGTAGTAATGCCAACTTCTACACTGGCATAATTACTAATTGTAGGAACTTTACGTTTTTTGGCAATCTGTTCTAAAAAGTCAATTTCTTCTTGTTCCAAAAAGTAGTAAGTCCATTTATTTGACTTGAAATCTATTTTTTTGGAAGGACTTTTCAGGATGTTTACATCCAATGTTGAAAGGTCGGAAGCGTCTTTTAATTCAAGGTGTTCAATTAAATGTGAATCACTTCCGTTTTTCTCACAAAGCAACAAAACAACTTCTTGTTGAATGTCAGGAAATACCAACTTCTCAAAAGAGATAATATTGATTTTGTTGTAGAAATGAGCCAAAAACTCACGGAGTTGTTGGGCATAAGAAACTTGCAATAATTCCGCTGGAATTACAAAACCAATCTTTCCTTTTTCTTTGAGCAACAAACTTGAACCAACTACAAAAGAAACCCAAGCATTGGTCAGTTTGGAATATTTTAGTTTAGCTCGATTGAAAACTTTGATGGCTTCATTTTGCTGTTCTTCCTGAAAGTATTGATAACGAATGTAAGGAGGATTCCCTACCACTAAATCAAATTTTTCTGTGGTTTCATTACAGTACAAATGAAAATCGGTATTAATTATATTCTTTTTATTGAGTTTAATCTTTTCCGCTTTTTCGGCTTCCACTTCATCAAACTCAATAGCTGTTACCGATTTGAATTTGTGATTGTTCTCTTTCAATTGTTCAAGGAAAACACCGTCCCCACAACTTGGTTCTAGAATTTCATAGTCTGAACTTCCATTGATGCCCCATTTCAAAATGAATGCTGCAATTGGCTCGGGTGTGTAAAATCCACCTCTCAATTTCTCGGCTGTTGCGTTCTTAATTAGCTTCATACAATTCTTTGATTAATGGGATTAATGAATCTTCACTACCTAAATCGTATAGTTTAGCTAATTGCCTTTCTAGGTTGGCTTTCTCTCTTACAAATTGTCCTTGCAAGGGAGTTAAAGCTCGTTTGTTTCCTGCGTTTGCATCTATTTGGACATAAATGCGGATTAATTCTTTTTGAGTTTCTACGATTTTGTCGTGAAGTGTTTTTTGTTTTGTGTCTGAAAAATCAATCTTTCTGATAGGTAGATTTTTCAAAACTTTTGTTCCTCTCGCTATGTAACCACCTCTGAAAACTTCGCCATACAAAGCACTGAACCACTCCAAATATTTAGAGTTTAGAATAGCTTGAATGTAGTAAATAGAATAATCACAAGTATCTGGTATAGCTATTATACAATATCCTGCTGTTCCTCCTGATGATACTATCGTTTTGTTCTTATCAATAGGGTACTTTTCTCCCGTTGATAATACACCTACAACTATTTTTTCTTTGGCTTCCCAACTATCTAAATGTTGACTTCTGCCAAACTTAAACCAATCATCTTTATTGATTGGAGGACTTACATCTCTAGTTTTTATTTCTTTTTCATAGTATTTGAAATAGCTATGTGCTAAAGGAAATTTATTACTAAGTTCCGTTTCAATAATTACATCAACCTTTCCATTTTGCTTTTTATAAGGAAAAATGACAAAGGAATTTGGACTTAAAAAATTATACGTATTGAATTTCTCTTTAAGTTTTTTACTGGAGGGCGTTTTGTAATATGGGCGAACAATGTCCTTTTCAATTTTCCATTTTTTACCCTTAATTTCAAAATAAACAAATGAATTATCTATTTTATCTGGGGTTATTATGTAAAGTGGGTTTTTACTGGTTTGGATTCCATTGGTAATATTTTTCTCTCCAAGTAAATTTTCAAGTGTGGAAGATTGTGAAATGATTTTCTTAAATACAGGCTTCAGTTCACTAGGAATTAGCACCCAAACTTCACTATCCAAGGTTTTTGTTTCTTGAATTTCATATTTCACGGCATTTGGTTCTCTTACTATCCAACTTTTTAAACTTTTCACTTCTCCATATTGGAAAGTCTTTTGAGGTTTCTTATTCAGAATTAGCAAACAAGTGTAGGTTGTTTTATCTGCAAAAACTTGATTTGCACCAAATGAAACGATGGAGTGTAAATATTCTTTGTCTGCGAGTAATTCACGAAGTTTTTTACCTGCTCCAACTTTCGTAAACTTGCTGGGAACGATATAGCCTAATATTCCATCATCAGCCAACAAATTGATTCCTTGTTCAAGGAAAAGGAAATATTTGTCAAACTGCTTGTAAGCAGAATTGTAATTGGTTTTATAAAGTGGTAATTCAAGTGGAGTAATATTTTTCATATCCTCCGACTTCATATAAGGCGGATTGCCCACAATGACATCAAAACGGAGTTTTGAAAAATCAAACGGATTGATAATTACTTGGTCTTTCTTATTCGTTACTTGCTTCGGGTTCAACAAACTGTTTCCAAAGAAAACATTTTGTGAAAGATCGGGTAAAACAGGTTTTGTTTTGTTGGTTGAATTTACATCTTCACCTTCAAGCAATTTGAGAAGCAAACCAAATTTGGCTGCTTCAACTGCATTATAATCTTTATCAACTCCGTAAATACAATTCAATAAAAGTTGTCGCTTAATTTCAAAGGGCAGTTTGTAGGTGTTGATATTCGTTTGAATGAGCTTTGTTTTATCATTTTTCAGGTAGTAGTCAATCAAAATGTCATTGAGCAATTGAAAAAGTTCCAATAAAAACGCACCTGAACCGCAAGAAATATCAGCGAATTTCAGCTTTAGAATTTCTTTATCCGTTTTTCCTTCACTTTTTTTCAAAACGGTATTTCTTAAAATGTCGCTGATGATAAAAGTCGGTGTGGTGATAATATCACGGTCAATATTTTCAGGTTTCTTGACTAAAATAACAGCACCGCTTTGTACGGTCAATTTCTCTGAAAGGAAGATTTCATAAATGCTTCCTAACACATCAGAAGAAAAAACGCTGAATGAATAGGGGCTTTCAGGATAATACAATTGTTTGATAATTGTCCAAAATACAGAACTGATATTTTCTACAATCTTATCTTTTAGCAATTGGTCAAAAAGCCCTGAATTATAGCGTTTGTCGGCTTGTTCAAACTTTTTGATTAAGGCACTGAAATCATTTGTATTGGCAAATTTCAAAAGGGTTTGATAATCCTCTAAATTTCTATCCTCACAAACACGAAGAAAAATAATTCGGTTGATGTAGCTTTGAACAATATCATTAAGTTGTTGCTCATCAATTTCCGGTTCGTGTTTGTAAATTTCAGCACCAAGAACTTTTCTCCATTCGTTTATTTGGTTTAGGAATAAATTGTCAATAGAATATTGATTGATTTTGCTTTCAATTTCTTTCCATTCCGTTTCAAATGATCCTGAATAAACTGATTTCTTTCCTAAAAGCTGTTTGATTTCTTCAAACTTGCTTTCGTATTCAGTATAATGGTATTTTTTTACAAGTGCTCTTTGAAAGTTGTCATCTTTCTCAACCTTCACAGAAGTGTCGTAAATGATTAAGTATTCAAAGTTTGAAAGAACAGAAATTTTCAACTTTGCCGTAAATCCATATCGTCTGACTTGCTTTGCAGTGTCGTTGTTTGACTCAATAGATACACAAGGTTTCTTGGCTTCCAAAAAATATTTTCTTTCAGAAAAAAGTCGGAAAGTATAATCAGGTTTTTTGGAATGTTCGGAAGCGTTTGCTTTCAATGCTTCTTCCAAAATTACTTCTCTTTCGTTGGTCGGTTTACCTGCATTGTTTTTAATGTCCCAACCAAGCAACTCGAAAAACGGGTCTAAGAAATCACTGCGAAGCAGTGTTTCATTATACTTGCTTGTCAAGTAATAATCCCTGTCGGCTGTATATTTTTCTATGAGTTGCTTTATTGTCATTTCCTCTTATTCGCTTTAATATATTTGGCTCTTTCCTCTGCTACTTTCAGTGCTTCTATTCCCAAATCTTCATCCTGAATTTCATACAAAATCTTATCGCTTAGGAATGAAACCAAAAGTTCATCTGGGTTGTAATCGTATATGTCGGCAAGTTTCAGAACCACTTCTTTTGTGATTTTCCGCTCTCCACGCTCCATTTTGCTCAAAATCGCCACATCAATGTCTAGCAAAGCAGCAACTTTCCGCAATGGAAGTTCCTTTTCTTCTCTAATGTGTCTTAGCTTTTCGCCTATTGTTTCTGTTGACATAACTTCTGTTGACATAATGTGTCAAAAGTAGAAAAAGATTTTTGATTTGTCTTCATTTATTTCAAATTATTTTCAACATTCTTGTCGAGCGTAGGGAAATTGGCTCTTTTGCAAAACTTGGGTCGTGTGTTGGCTTGTGCGGTTTTGCAAATGTGCCAATGTGCGGTTGGCTAAAATTATTTTTTAAAATGTGCGGTGGGAAAAATTTTTAAAACATTCGGGTCGGATTATGTGTCGGCAAAGTCAGTCCGTAAGTTTTAATTAAGATGTCAAAGTTCGATTTTCAGATGTCTGTTTTTTAGTTGCACGGTCGTTCTCTAGGCTTGCTTACAACGGGTTGCGGCTATGGCAAGTGCGGGATTTCAAGGCACTTACCTTTCCGTTTAGCGATTAGTTTATTTTGTGTAATTACTTTCATTTTAGCACTTTAACCCGCATTTGCTATAGCCGATGTTGGCAGCTGGTGATTTTCGTCAGTCACTTTGTCGAAAATGAATTTCACAATTCTTTCAACGGCTTTGTTTGTCGCTGCGTCAATGTCGTCTTTAGTCCAAATTTCTTTTGGGTAATTTGTAAGAGCCACGGCAATTGAATACCTACTGTCTTTATAGCCCGATTTATTGTTAATGGAAGTCTGTTTTTTAGTCTTAAACCATTCGTTTCCGATTGATTTGTTTATCTTTTCTTCGAGTAGTATTTTGTTTCCAAGTTTATTGACTATTGTTGAGAACTCGTCTTTGTCTGTTATTCCTGCGTCTTCTCGTATAGTCGAAATGTTGTTGCCACTTGCTGGCATTATGTGCTCAATATTGACATTATCGGCAAAGTCAAATTTCACATCTTTATTTTGAGCGTATAAGTATTCATTAATGTAAACAAGTAGATTTTTGTCGTATGCAGAAACCGATTCCGCAATATCTTGTTCAGTCCAATTTTTACTAATATGGTCATTGAAGCTGTTTTTAATAGTCTCAATAGGAATAGTTTTGTCAACCAATTTTATGTTTTCGCCAAACAAAAATGTTTTGAACTTGGAACTTGAATAGCCAACATCAACTAATTCCAATACTGTAAATAGTCTTAACAAGCATTGACATATATCTAAAACTGTAGATTCTGAAATGTCATCTGTTTCATATCGGAACAAGTAACTTGATAAATACAGTTTAGCATTTTCGTTGCATTTTAAAAGCAATTTGACAATTGGATAATCCTTTATCTTATCCCAAATTCTGGTAATTTTATATAAATTATCACACAGTTTTATTGGGTCATTTAAAAGCTCTTTTCTTATGTCTGTATAATATCGTCTTAATCCGGGTGTTGTTACATCGACAGAAGAGTCTTTGATATATTCTTTATTTACGGCACGATTGATATACATAAACTGTTGTAATACCGCATCAACATTTACAATTTTTCGGGTATTAAGTTCATTGGACAGTTTGTTTATATTTTCCCATTGCTCGTTAAATTCTTGTTTATTAGTTCCCGCATTAGAATAAAGTTGGGCAGAAATAATGTCGGCATCCGAAAGTGGCATCCCTGTGGAATTAAGGGAGTTGAACATCGTTATTGCTTGTTCAATTTGCCAACTGCGAATTTCTATAACCTGACATTTTTCCAAGAACACCTTTGCAAATTGGTTTAGTTGTGAATCGGATTTTTCACCCAATTTGTTGTAGAAGAATTTGAAATTGCGAAAATGGTTTGTGTATTTATTGTCTTTTTGCTTGCGTGGGATTTTGTGAACACTTTGCTCGGATGTTTGAAAATCAACAGCTTCTATAATTTTCTTCACTTCATCCAAATAGAGTTCATTGATTGATTTATTGTCTAAAATCAAAATGTTTTGAGTTTTAGAAACGTCTTTGAGCATTGAAGGAATTTCTTCGTCTTCGGCTTTGTACAAAATTGCCATTATTTTGTTTCTATTTGCTTTAAGCCCAAATTTTAGCGATTCTGAATCTTCCTCGTTTGGTATGTTTTTGATTACGTTGTTTAATCTAATCAACAATGCTTTTAGTAAAAGCAAAAAAGTTGTGGTTCGCTGTTGTCCATCAATTAAGCTAAACTTGTTTGAATCTGAGCAGTCCACGATGATTGTACCAAAAAAATATGGGTCGCTTGCATCTGAAGAAATAAAAGCTTCTATGTCTTGCCATAGTTTATCACATTGAGTTATGTCCCAAGAATATCCCCGCTGATATTCAGGTATTACAAAGTTTTCCGCTTTATCTAATTTTAGGTATCCGCTAATCAGTTTTAGTGTCGGTTCAATGTTTTTCGCCATTTTCTATTCTGTATTTTCTATTTGTTTAAGTCGTTCACTCTATTTCTGTGTTGTCCGCTTCACTTGCTGCCAACGGGATTCAGCTTGGAGACGGCGGGCATTCGGAGCCGTTCCCTTCCGGCCTACTCCTAACTTTTTAAAGATAGTGAACTTTTTATTTACTCTAAACCGCCCGCTGGATCCAAGGTGATGTTAGGGCACGTTACTTTTTCTTGTACACAATTTCAAAACACCCCAAACAGCTTTCATAAGTAGAATTATATGGAATTAACTTTGTTTCTCTCACAATTAAATCATAATTATAATTGCATTGATTGCAATCAAAACTTTCTATTTTAAGTGTGTCGTTTTTTAGCAGATACTTTCCTTCATAGTCTTTAAATCCACCAAGTCCTGACCTTCTTACTCGGTATTTGTCGTTTTCAAAAATTTTTATGTTCCAAGATGACCTCTCTTCATTTAAATGAGCTTCAAGAATTATCCCTTTTTCCATTTTTTCGGGTAGAAATGGAATGGTTAAGAAACCCAGTAAAAGGAATGAGTTGTAGTAATTGAGGGGTTTTGGAATTTTTTTAAAGTTCAATAAAAGATTTCCAATGATAACCATTAGAATTATAGGGTAGGTAATAATCCATAGAATTCCAAAATTTTTAAATCCGCTTTCAGAACCAAAATAGCGGATCACCATATAAGTAAGTATTATTGAAAATACTACTCTGAAAATTATATAAATATGGTTTGGTGTTAATTTCATAATTCTTCCTGATAAATTAGGTAAAAGTAGTTGTAAATACCTGGTGCTTGATTTAGAGGAATTTAGTTTGTGAATTGATTTAAATTTTTCATTTTTTTATGCTACACAGTCCTGCGACCAAACTTGGAATACAAAGAGGGATTGAATAATATAAAATCAATTTATTATCCAGTATCAAGTAAATGGATATTGTTATTATTAGAATTCCTAAAATGGGCAGTAACAAATATTTAGGAGACGTTCGTTTTTTTAAAACAAGAACTCCAATTAGAACAACATGTCCAATTAAAAGTCCATTTGCTATTAATCCAGTTGCCAACAATCCTGTTCTGATACTGTACGAAAAACTCACGATTGCTAAAAATATAATTAGCCAAAAAATCCATGTATTCTTAAATAAAAATTCTTTTGTTTGTGTAAGTGTCGTATTCATTTCCTATATACTGCTGGTCTGTTTCTTTAAATGTGCCCTAACGGTTTGCCGGTCGAGTAGGCAAGCGCATTTCAGCCCAAGCCTCTCACAGAACCGTACGTGAAC
>NZ_JACVCV010000032.1 GCF_017811155.1 Lunatimonas salinarum
GCTTGGAGATTCCCGAGAATTAAATACCTTTTTAGGTTGAACACCGATGAAAGTTCAGGAGAGGTAAGTGACCTCAAGCCGAAGCAATCTCATTGTAGTGGAGGAGATTGCTTCGTCGTCCCTCCTCGCAATGACGAGGCCGGTTTTTCTCCGTCATTGCGAGGCTTGGAGATTCCCGAGAATTAAATACCTTTTTAGGTTGAACACCGATGAAAGTTCAGGAGAGGTAAGTGACCTCAAGCCGAAGCAATCTCATTGTAGTGGAGGAGATTGCTTCGTCGTCCCTCCTCGCAATGACGAGGTCGGTTTTCGTACGTCATTGCGAGGCTTGGAGAGGGCCGAAGATAGTATGTTAAGTAATCTACGGTTTGCAAGTATATATCGGAGAATGAATCGATATCAAGCCGTGGCAATCCTATTGTAGTTGGAGAGATTGCTTCGTCATTCTTCCTCGCAATGACGAGGTCGTTTTTTTTCGTACGTCATTGCGAGGCTTGGAGATACGTGGTATTGGATAGACAAATTAGACTTTTTTCGGATGCTTAGAATGGATCGGTCAGCGAAATCAAGCCGAAGCAATCTCATTGTAGTGGAGGAGATTGCTTCGTTCCCGACGCGTCGGGACAGGCTGCCCCTCCTCGCAATGACGAGGACGGTTGATTACTTGACAACCACATACGCTACATCCAAACCGGAAAGCCTTTTCTTCCAGTTATTCAGGTTTTTACGCTTTGTGACGATGTAGGCTTTTAGCGCTTTTTGGATAAGCGGAAGGTCGTCCAGGTTATCCGTTGCGAGAATGTAAGTGTGATCTTTTAGGCCAAGTGCCTGCTCCTTGCAGCCTTTGATGTCGGACAGGTACTTACCGGTAAGCACTCCATACGCGTCCGTTTCCAAGGTACTGGCGTGGAAGTCATCCACTTTCAGCCTGTCGGCTATGGCTTGGATCACCGGAGCTAGGGATCCGCTGGCCAAGGTAACGGGGTGGCCCTGTGCTTTTGCCTGCTGCAATAGGGTGTGTACGTCGTCGATCTCCCGGCCGGTGAGCCAATTGGCCACAAAATGCGTTGCTACAGCCCTTAACTTGGCTTCCGGTTCGCCAGATAGTAGACCGATCAGGTGCTTTCTAAGGTCCCATTTCCAGCCGATTTTGGAGCTGACGACGACGAGTACTTTTATCGGCAGGGAAAGGCCCAACCTTAGGATACGGTATTTCCGACCATCGTGCCGTCGGAAGTAGTAAAGCAGAAAATCGTAGGTAGTGTTGGAGTGGTAGAGGGTGCCACAGACGTCAAACACATAGGGTAAAGTAGTCATTCCTACAGAATAAAGTGAGGTACCAGTCTTAATTTATCAATTTTTTGGCTTCGTATATTTAATATTAATATAGTATATTATTAAAAATTTTCGGCGAAATATTTTGTTAATTATCTCGCAAATATTTTGTATTCTTCGGTTATTTTTTTTACATCGAATTGATCGACTATCTCTTTAGAATAGTCAAATTTTTCAAATTTATTATAATCTTTGATAGCTGATATTATTTTATCAGAGAAAGATTTATAATTACCTGTCTGTGCAAATAATCCATGGTAATTATTTCTAAAGAATTCTTTTATCCCACTGGGGCAATCAGAAAGTATTACTGGTGTGTTTAACAGAAGTGATTCAATGACTACGTTTGGAAATCCTTCGTATATTGATGTTGACAAAAGAAATTTCGCTTGGCGTATGTAGCAATAGGGATTCGAACGATAACCTAAAAATTTGATATTCTTTTGTAGATTTAATTCCTTTACAATTTCTTTTAACTGCTGCTCAAGAATGCCCTGTCCGATGATGCCAAGAGTAATGTTTTGGTCAAATTTTGCAACTTCGTTAATCGCTAGGATCATAGTTTTATAGTCTTTTTGAACAGCTAACCTTCCTACCGCAATGAAGGTGTATTTTTCGCATTTTTCTTTAGCTTTTAAGTTTATTAATTGATGGTCAATCGGGTTGTATATTATTTTTATTGTTTTAGGTTGTGTAATGACATTTTTGAAAAAATCTTCCTTCATTAAATTGCTTTGAAATATTATTTTGTCACTTAAGAAGGCAATCAGATTAATAGCTGTTTTGTACTTAAATTGAGAAAGAGTTCCTAGAGATTTAATTTCTTCGCCTACTGTATTTCCTAATCGGTTTATAATCTTTATTTTTTTTGGTAAAAAAATATTTATTAATGAAGATGTTACAGATGCACCTAATGTAGCTATAATTACGTTTGGTCTTATTCTTTTACATAAATTGATCAGGCGGAATAAACAAAGGAACTTACTCTTTGTATTGAAAGAAATAATTTTAATATTCTTATTGAGGATGTGAATAAATGGTCCTTCATTGTTATTTACAACAAACAAAATATCTATTCCTTGTGCGTGGTATTCGTTGGCTAGGGTGATCATTACCCTTTCTGCACCTCCAGGACGGAGGTTGGGGAGGTAGAATATGATCATAAGTTTAATGTAAAAGGCTGCAAACAAAAATAATTAAAACCTAGTTCTTTTAATGTTGATTACCTTATAGATATTTTTTACAAAATCCGGGATGAAGCTCATTTTCTTCTTCTTAGCTTTTGGTGTTTTGAGAGGTTCTATTTTCTCGGGAGTCAAATTACTGGTATTAATATCGGGGAGATCTAATACTTTTTCCAAAAGCTCTGCATATCTTTCACTTACAATTTCAACCGTAAACATCTCAACGACTCGTTGTCTCGCCTGTTTGGCCATGGCCTTTCTTTTCTTAGGGTTTTCAATAAGGTACAGCGCTTTCTCCACAAAGGTCTTTTCGTTTCGGTCTACCACAAAGCCCGAAAGCCCATCCTCTACAATCCAATCCGTAACCCCTTCAATTCTGGAAACAATAGGCACTATACCCATCGACATAGCTTCTATTAAGACAATACCAAAGCCTTCAGACTTAGATGGCATTAAAAAGATATCAATATCTGAAGCCAATCGGGGGATATCTTCAATTTGGAACATCCCGGTAAACTCCACCCTATTTGCCAGCCTGTCAAAAAAATGCATCATCTTCAAGGCATTCAGATCTTGACCCCCTCCCAGATATTTAAGCTTTACATTTTTCTGTTTTTTTCTAATAGAAGAAAAGATCCTAGGAATAAAGAGGACTCCTTTTCTCGGATGGGATATCCGCCCAATAAAGCCAAGCTTAACAGATTCGTTCTTGTTTGTTTTTGTGCCATATAAATAGGTTGAGAAAGGAATAATTTGTAATTTATTGCTTTCTATGCCAAGATTAATTAAATCAGAATATTGTCTAGGAGTAGTAACAACAAACATATCTGTATAGTCTCTATTAATCAATAATATATCATAATTTAAAACCATGGATACTTTAATGATTTTAGTATGAGTTTTTATATGACGAGCAGCAATATGAAATTCAATATAAGAGATTGGTAAAAAAACATCAATATGATACTTACTAAGTAAAAGTGCTAACTCGTCATTTATTACATCTTGTTCACTAGGTGATATAGCTATAAATCCGTCAGCCTCAGTTTTATCAGTTAAATTTAGGCCCATGACGTTCCAACCATATTTCTTCATACCGTTTTTGAGGGTAATGAAAAATGTGTATGGTCCACTTACATGTGGTGACACGGTGACAAGTAAATTTTTCATGGACAGAATTAAAATAAATAATTAAATTTTAAATTAACGGGTTATTGGTGTATTTTTATTCTATTAGATATTCGCCGTAAAATAGATGGTTTGTATTCTACAAAAGGCCGCCATTCAGAAAAGTCCTTGATTCTTCCGGGCTTTTTGGCTTCTAACACTTTCTCGAATACCTGCTGATATTGCTTAATGATATCGGACAGTTCAAATCTTTGCTGAACTGTTTCCCTTGCGGCCTGCTTCATCCGACAAAGTAGCTCTCTATCTCCATCCAATTGCTCAATCCGGCTGATAAAATCACTGATTCTATTTTTTCTTATCACAAAACCATCTTTTCCGGAGGTAATGATAAAATCTGTAATGCCAGCAAGATGGTTGGCCAATGGAACTACCCCGTTCGACATGGCCTCAATTAATGTCAGCGGGAAGCCTTCCACTTGCGAAGGAAATAAAAGAATGTCCCATTTATTAATTATCTGATGAATTTTATCTTGAGGAATAAAGCCGTGGAAGGTAAAAGAAATATTTTTTGATTGTAGATCCTGTAGCCATTTTTTTTTATCCTGACCATCGCCAACGATTTCAAATTGGTATGGAATAGATAAATATGATAAGATACTAGGAATTTTGAACACTCCCTTATGGCCATTATGAATTCTTCCTAGGAATCCGATAGTCAAAGGCAGTTGATGAGCACTTACAGTTGGTATTGGATGGTCAGAAACTCCGTGAGGAATTAGAGTTATTTTGTCTTCAAAACTATCTTTGGACATAAGACGAATCAATTCATTTTGCTGCCGCTGGGATATACAAATAATCTTTGACGAGTATTCTAAAAGTGAGGTGACATAGTGGTAAACTCTTGGTGTATTACTATTCACAATTTGAATTACCTTTGCGTTCTTTAATAGCGGGATACAACTTGCTACAATCCCTGAATTCATGGGGATAACTACATCCACTTCCTTTTCTGCGCAGAAATCTAAAAACAGTTGGCTCAGTTCTTTTTGCTGTTTCTTTCTGTCTAGATGACTTCCTAGATTAACATAATCCTCGTCTTTTAATTCTACATTCGGTATATTACCAAGGGATAAGAGATAAAATTGGGAATGCTTAATATTATTCCTTAAATATTTAAAATGTGTATAATTTCCCGATATAGAGGGAATACCCATAAAAACGATTTTAGTCATTATAGCCTTTTAATTTTTATATAATTAGATGAGCCTAAAATGCTTAGTAGTAATTTGGCTAGAATTTTAAGTCGTAATGGCCTATTTAGAAACGCCTCGGAAAATGACTTAAGGGATTTCAATTTTTGATTATTAAGTAAGTAAAGTTCTCCTAGTCTTTCCATAATTTCACTCCATCTTATCTTACTAGTCTTTAACTCATTTGAATAAATTTTTATAAAACCTAACATCCCTATTAGACGAATTGCATTATTCTTACTTTCCGATCCACTGTGGATGTGGTAATTAACTAAAGGAGATGGTACGAAATCGAAATAACATATTTTAGATAGTCTATAGTAAAAATCTAGATCTTCTCTGTAAATAATTTTTTCATTAAAGCCATTTACATTTGTTACATACTCTCTTTTACACAAAACTACTGATGGAGAACCTATGTGGTTAATTCCTAATATGTTAGTTAAATCTCCTCTGTATTTAGGCTTGAATACACGCTTAGTTTCTGTATCTTTGTCAACGGCATTATATCCGCAATATACTAAGCCATAACTACTAGGTAGCTGATCAAATAGTTTTAGTTGCGTTTCTAGTTTCGAGGACATCCATTCGTCATCATCATCTAAAAATGAAATATAATCTCCATTTGCATTCAAGATACCCGTATTTCGAGCTTGAACGACCCCCATGTTTTTTTTATGTTCTATATATTTTATCCGATGTGAAAAATCTTTTATTTTTTGCTTTGTAGCCAAGCGGAATGAGTCCTCACCTTGGTTATCATCAACTACTATAATTTCAATATTCGTATACGATTGACTTAAAACAGATCGAATAGCACGTGCTAAAAAATCTGACCTTTGATAGGTTGGAATTATCACTGAAACTAGAGGTTTATTATTATTCAATTGTGATTAAATTTTGGTTATGATAATACCATGAAATATTTTTTTGATACAGCTTTTCTGTCCGAGCTATTTTGGAGATTATTACCCTTTGGTTAAAACCGTAAAACTTGGTCGCATGGTATTGGAGGCCTATGGATTTCTGAGGTTGCAAGATTTTCTGTGCCCATACTTTAGCTGCAATTTTAGCAAATTTATACTGGATAAACTTCCTACTTGGAGATTTGAAATGATCTAAATTTTTTTGTTCTATTTTCTCCTGAATAACAGAATTAAAGGCTGAAAAACTATCCCCCTGTAAATTAAAGAGTAGTCTTTTAGGTAATAGATTGAGTACTTTGAAATCCGTCTTCTTAGAAACTTCTAAACTTTCAATCAATGCTATGACTTCTTTGAGGGTGGTTGCCTTTACTCCCATGGTATTGGCCAACCAAATGTCACATTTGGGGTCAAAAATGGGTTTATAATTGATTACGGGAATTTCCGCTATGGTGGCTTCAATCGCAGTAGTGCAACCGTCATGGATTAAGGCCTTTGCTCCTAAAATCCAAGGGTTTACTGGCCCTTCATGGTTTACAATGATATTTGATACCCCATTGAATACGGTTTTATAGTATTGGTGATTTTCTGAAGGATGGGGCCTGTAGATGAAGTTTAAATCTGGAAATTTTACTGCCAAAATATGGGTCAGTTCTACCATTGCCACCATTTGACTGGTGAAATATTGAAAATAATGTACCCGCATTAAACGTGCTTCAAGATCCACTGAATTGATGGACTCGGGAAACGTGTTTTGAAGTCCCCTTCCATGGTTTGCCCAACTATAGTTGCCATTAATAAGAATATAGTTGCTGTATTTTCCCTGTAAATTCTCAACTTCTTCTTGGTAAAAGGTTTTAAACTGGGGTTTGTAAAGGTCGAATCGAGGATGCCCCACTACGTGTATCGGTACTTTTTTGCTTCTTGCTTGGTCAAATTCCTTCTGGAATTCGCCCCAAACACATAGTCTGTCTTTGTCATCAAAAATGGCAGGGTTATATTGAGACTCAAGGGTCTTCCTCCATTGATTTTGATCCCCGGGAAACACCCCTCCTTCCTCATGCAAATAAATAATATCAAATCCCTTGTTTTTTAGTTGATAGTAGCGACTTCCGTCTTCTTCACTGGACGTTTTGTGAAATATATTTTTGCCTATATACAATCCGCCCTCCATGTGCAGGAGAAGTGACATTAAGAAATCATGCTGGCCAATATATATCTTATGGCCGTGACCACTCAATCTGCTTCCTAACATGAGTTTATAATCCATTTCTCGGTTAATTGTTTCTATGGGAAGAAGAATGTTCATACATTAGTTTTTTGAAATACCATTTTAATTGGATCAATTAACTGTCTTTTTATTTTAAAAAGTATGAAAAATAAGTATGGATATTTTATTTGAAATAGATCTCTTATTGTAAATGTATAATTGTTTTCAATTAGGAGCTCATTATATTTTTTAACATATTTTATATGGGTAAAAGATTTAGAGCAATACTCCATCATCAGCCTTAAGTATTTATTTGCTTTCTTTTTGTTTGTTAGTTCGTTTTTATATTTATTATAAACCTTTAAACAAGATAGGATATCAATGTATTTGAATTTCTTTCTTTCCTTAACATAATATACGTCATGGTTTTCAAAATATTTCCATGTATTCTTTTTTGATATTCTGATAAAAAAATCCCAATCTTGGTGTCTTAGTAATGTTTCATCCCATATGATATCAGATAAGATCTCCTTTTTTAATAAATAGGTTGAAGGTAAAGCAGTAGTATCCCAGTTTACTAAAAAATCTAAGGCGGTTTCATCTATTTGAATCGCTCTCGACTTCACTTCCTCATAACGATAATTATTATAGGATGTAATGCCACTATAAAAGCAATCTGGTTGCTCCTTCTCAATAAACTTAACACATTCAACCAAACGGGTCTCCTTCCAATAATCATCAGAGTCTAGGTAGGCAACATACTTTCCTGCCGCACGCTCTGCTCCAATATTTCTACAAGCATTACCTCCTCTAAGACGATCTTCAGGCCTTTTGAAATATTTGATACGAGCGTCTTTTTTTATATAATCAGCTACAAGTACCTCCGTGTTGTCACTTGATCCATCGTCCACAATTAACAATTCCCAATTAGAATAAGTTTGTGATAGAACGCTGTCAATTGCACGAGAGAGTACATGGGCTCGGTTATATGTTGGTATGACAATAGAAATTGAAATCATATAAGTTGTTTATCCAGTATGGAAAATATTTTTTCTTTAACCTGAAACTCATAATCAGAAGCGATAGAGGCATCGTAGCCTTTAGCCCTACTCCGAATATTTTCACTTTTCATGTTATCAAAACCCTTAATGTTATCGATTATTTCCTCTATGCTTTTGCAATGTATTGTCAGTCCGTTTCTGATAAAGCCATAATAATCCTGCAAGTAGGAGTCATAATTCGAAAAGTCGTACTGTAATGGCAATACATTCATACAAGCGGCCTCTAATAATAAGGATGTATTTCCCGCAATGACTATATCTATCTCTTTTAAGAAAGAATTGCTAGATTGGGTTTTGGAATTTGATATTGTGAATTTTCCATAAAAATGTATCACCCTTCCGTCAGCAGGATGAGGTCGAAGACAGATCTCGTATCCTTCGATTTTTTTTTCAAGTGTTCTAATTAGGTAATCTACGTCATCCAAGTGATCTAATGTATTGTAAGCCAATCCAATTTTATATGACCGCCTTTTTTTTGTGATCGCCTCGATCCATTTGTCAAATGCGGGATTTCCGACAGCATATATTTGACCGTCAATTTTTCCCATTGTTTCGTATATAGATTTAGAATGGGCTCCATACAGAAACGAACAATCGAATATTAAAGGGGGGAAAATATTCGTAATGCAAGCATGTTGCAAATAAATCGTTTTTATTTTAGTTTCTTTGGCGATTAGGGCAAAGCCTCTTGAAGATGGAGTGTGGTCATTGGAGATGAAAATTGCCCGAGGCTGATTGTTATGAAGTAAGAATTTATAAAATTCTAGATAAAAATAGTCTAACTTTATTAGGTCTATCATTTTTGACCCATACTTAGGGTGGAAATAGAGGAATATCAAGAAAATATATTTCGTAAAATTCGGATAAGAACTATAACCATATCTTAAGTTGATCGCGTACTCGAGAGTTGCTACATAACCACCTATACATGTCAGAATTGCATTAGGATATCTTTGTAAAAGAAAGCTTAATGTCCTGAAGTTGTTGATTGTGTCAGCATGAATAATAATTTTATTTTTAAGATATGGTTTTCGATAATTCTTGTTTCTATTTATTCTAAAACTACGCAATAGATCCCATAAAGCACCTTCTAAAAAAGACTTGTAAAATGATAAATGATCGGATACACTTTTTAGTTTATTTCTGTCTCCTCTGATGTACAAATGGAATAGTTCTCTTTCTTGTTTAAACATGTAGCCTAAGACTTATAGCTCGAATGCCATTTCTGGATTCACATCTTTCAATATTATTTTCTCAACAAACTCTCTGAAAACTCCTTCGCCTCCTTTTTTATCCATTACTTTATCTACTATTTTTTGAATGTAGGTTGGAGCGGAACTCGGACATGCTGAGAACCCTACTTTCTCCAATAGGGAAATATCATTGATGTCATCTCCAATATAGGCAACTTCGGATAAGGATATGCCCAAAGTTTGACAAAGCTTAGATGCGACTTCCTTTTTATCATTTACTCCCTGAAATAAATAGTCTATTTGTAATTTCTTAGCTCTTCTTTCCACTATCTCAGTAGTTTCGCCAGTTATAATACCAACAGGAATGTTTAATTTTTTACACCACATCACGCCAGCACTATCATAAGTGTGAAATTTTTTCCATTCGTTGCCGGTCTGATCGTAATACATTCCGCCGTCAGTCCAAACTCCGTCTATATCCGTCAATACTAGTTTAATTTCCATTTTTGTATTCAATGTAGCTTTGCATTGCTGCGTACTTGTTCCTTTTCAGTGAAATGTTCGCTAAACCTAAGGTTTCCATTACTGCTATAGTTTCCCCGGGAAATCCTGGATCATTTAACTCATCAAAGGCGATTATGCTCCCGCGGACTAAATGCGGCTGAATTAATTCTAGGCATTTTTTTGTGGGTTCGTACAGATCGAAGTCGAAGTATGCCATCGCTATAACTGTTTGTGGATTGCGCTCAAGGTATTTTTTCAGTTCTATCGATGCGTCACCTTTTATGATTTCTGTTTTTTTAATATGAGGCAAAGGGCTTTCGTTTTCGTGGCATTGTAATAGGCTTTTAATGTATTGATCATATCCCTCCGTTACTCCAAATGCCCCTTTTTGGATATATGAATTTGTACCGTCCTTTTTATCCGTGTTTGGGAATCCTTCGAACGTATCAAATCCGATTATTTTTCGGTTATAGTTGTAAGGCTCATGAATGCCTCTTAGGTTGGTTAGCGTCACCAGGTTTTGGCCCCACCGGCATCCAAATTCAATAATCACTCCATGGATCTTTCCTACTTTTTGATATAATTCGTTTAGAAAGAGGATTTTTGTCAATTCCTGTCTTTTTAAAAAGACTGCGGTTTGGCTTATTTTTTCGTTTTGGGGGATTGGACTTTCAATGGACAGTTTGGTTAGTTGTTTTCTGTTTTCTTTTTCAGTTTCCGATGCTAAAGTTTTCAGTATCATGAGCCCACTTGTCTTTCGTTCAATATTTCGTTTTTTATTACGTCTGTTTGCAATGCTTTGCCGATAATTTTGTGCCTTTGGTTCCAAGCGAGGCCTGTACCAGGGCTTAACATGCAAAGCATATTTTCGGTTACTATCTCTCCTTTTTTATAATATCCGTTCCATGCGAGGGATCTTTCTAGTTTAGTTTTCGCTTCCTTTGCTCCTTCTGAAATGAAAATTTCTGTTTGTCCGAAAGATTGCTCTAAAAGTCTAATGTCACGCACCATCCGATTCAATCCGTCTGGCCCCAAAGATCCGGCTTGATCGGTACCTTTCATTCGCCGATCTAATGTAATATGTTTTTCGATTATTCTAGCCCCCATAGCAGCGGCAGCAATGGGGGCCGATATACCAATGGTATGATCTGAATATCCTATGGTGTATTTACCATAATTTGCCATTAGGTATCGGATGGTATTTAAGTTTACATTTTTCGGTTCGGTAGGGTACTGACTAACGCAGTGGAGTACGCCGATTTTTTCATGGTATTTGGTTATGATGGTTAATGCCTGATCAAGTTCTTTTTTTCCTCCCATACCTGTGGAAAGAATGATAGGTATTTCAGTCTTTGCCATTTCTTCTAATAGTGGTTCATTTGTAAGGTCCCTTGAAGCTACCTTTAAATAATCGGGAACAAAATAATTTAGAATTTCTAGGCATGATATAGCACAAAGCGTTTCTACAAATTCCAGTCCCTTTGATTTTGCGTATTGGTATAGGTCATAATGCTGGGCATTGTCCAGTTCCAGAAACCGTCTATGATCTCCATAGGTTTTTCCAAATGAATGAGGGGAATTGTAAAGCCGGTTCATTTCTGACGTGGTTAGCTCGTAATTTAAGTCCCGTTTTGTCAGTTTTACCGCGTTCATACCCTTTAGTTTCAAGTTAAAAAGTGGCTCTTCTACCTCCCTTGCGGCACTATCAATGATTAACTTGGCGATATCCACCGAACCGTTGTGGTTTTGGCCGATTTCACCTATTAAATAAACCTCGTTCATTTATTTTTTATACTTTAATGTTTCTTGGATCATTTGGTGCTTTTTGGCATGTTTTATTGCCCAATGAATGCATGACTGATAGGTTATAGGTTCGTTTTTTGACATCAGACTAGTGTAGGCTTCCTTGGCGAGTTCAAAATCATTTTGTGTATCGACGGTGAACCTAACCCAGTTTTCCTCCGAGATGATGTTTGGCGCTTCTAAGAATTTTAAGTTGAATATAGTCGGATTTGCATAAATGTAATTGGTGACGTGTTCGGTGTAAAGCAGCTCTGAAGTTAACTTTCCCACTTTTTTTAAAGTATCTACGGTGGTTACTTCCACAAAGAAACCAAAGGCCGTTTTCATCGAAGGTAGGTCACTTATTTTATAGGTTAAGTAGTCAATCCCCTCTGCAAATTCCGCGATTAGGTTTTTTGCTAGCTCTAAATCTAAAAATGGATTATCTGCACATACCCGGATAATTTTATCGGCTAAAAATTTGTCAGCTGCATCTATGAAACGTCTTAACACGTTTTGTTCGTCACCACGAAATATCCGGACAGGGTAATTTGACATTTGCTGCTCGATTTGATCGTCCAGTGGGTTTGTTGAGGTAGCGACAATTAGCCGGTTTTCAGGGAATTCCTCTACCAGCCGTATTATTAGGGTTTCAAGAATGGATTTTTCTTTATAGAATTTCGCGGTTACCTTATTGGGTAAGCGAGTCGACCCATTTCGTGCCTGGATTATAAACGTCGGTTCACTTATGTTCATGTGTTTCTCCTATTGAATAACTCAGCCTATACCCACATCCCCCCATCAAACAATACTGGTCTAGAACCGTTGCACCGCTAGCCTCCAGTTGCCGTTTGGTTTCGTCAAAATTCGGTTCGTGTAGTCCGGTAAATATAAGCCAGAATGGAGCGGTATAGTGCTTGTAAATCTCAATATCCAGTTTTAGGCTTGAGGACTCTTGGCTGTCTTTCGGAAAAATGCCGATCTGTCTGTAAAACCTCACGGTAGGGGACGACATGTTGACTAGGTAGATTGGTTCTTTTTTCTCTGTTTCTCCCAGTCCGTATGCTATCTAAAAGTCTTGGAATTTTCTGAACTAATTGAAGTTTGGTTGTTAGTGATATGATCATTCGCCTATATTTAGTTATCCAGTTATAAATTGGTCCTGCCGACATAACCAATACAACTGGTAGCATGACAACTAGAAAGCGGCTATTCCAATTTACGGTCAGTAGAGCTGGACTTAGAATACTCATTGTGACATAAATTGCCGCAAACAAGCGGAGTGGAAATGTAATTTTTTCGTTTCTGAGGCTTTTTATAAAGGCGATATAAACAGGTATCAGAAATGCCAATGCAGTCAAGTTATGCAAGGTTGAGTAGTAAGGCCGCGCATACGCAAGAAAGAAAAAGGCTTTTGTGATAGTAAGTCGCATGGCGTAAATAGGATTTCTCGACATCAATTCTCCCATTTTAATGATTGCAGGAAGATCCTCATTTGGTATATACAGATCTGGAGGTGGTTGGATCAATAACCACCTCGCATAATCTTTATGAGCCACATTGGTGATACGGTAGATAATTTCCCCTTCTTTAAATGCTGCCACAAAGCCATATGTGTAAAGCATTTGGTTTAATAGTATTAGAAAGACACTAAGCGTAAAGACTAACATGGCTACTCGGTAGAAGGTAGTTTGTACTTTGCACCAGAAGTAATATAGCATCACTGAGATGATTCCCGCTAATAATGCCACTCCGGAGGGTTTTACAAAAAAAGAGTATCCGATCACTAGGAACGTTATCAGTGTGGAAAATCCATTTCGGTGTCCTTTCCACCAACGTATGAGTAAGTAGAAACCTATACAGGTAAGGCTAATCAAAAGCGATTCACAGTATATCCAAAAATTCCAAAATGATATCATAAAGAAGCCTAAAAACATAAGCCCTCCAACCAAGCTAATCTCTTTTTGGTGGTAAAGGAGTAATCCGCTACGATATACCGCATGAAGTGCGACATATGACAGTAGGACCTGCGCCAGTACTATTGCGCCGAGCGAACTCCAAATGCTTGTTACAGCAAGTATAAATATGGGGTATCCAATGTACCAGAAGTCGTGGGGTTTAAAGAAGAGGCCCCTTTCTTTGATTTCCGACGCATAGGCCAAGTACCGCTCCGTATCCGAATCGATAGACACCCCAAGTTTGGCAAATAGTGCGGCGTTTATCACTACAAATAATAGGGATAGGGATGTAAGGGGATAGTTGTTTATTAGCGTCATCAATGGCCTTGATGATGATTGCTGTTTTCACTCGTCACTGCGAGGCTTGGAGTGGTGGTGTCCGTCATTGCGAGGGTTGCCGCTTTCCCCGTCATTGCGAGGCTTGGAGATGCCTGAAAATAGAATACATTTTTAAGTTGAAATCCGATGCAACCTCAGGAACGATAAGCGGCCTCAAGCCGAAGCAATCTCAATGTAGTGGAGGAGATTGCTTCGTCGTCCCTCCTCGCAATGACGATAACGCGTGGAGAGATTGCTTCGTCGTCCCTCCTCGCAATGACGATAACGGTTTTTGTCCGTCATTGCGAGGCTTGTAGATATGTGGTATTGGATAGACAAATTAGTCTGCTTTCGGATACTTAGAATAGGTTGGTAATCGATATCAAGCCGCGGCAA
>NZ_JACVCV010000033.1 GCF_017811155.1 Lunatimonas salinarum
ATCAAAATTTTAAATAACAAATTGCTTTTGAACGTTCTTTTGCTGGAGCCTAACGGTTTGCAGCTACCCGAAGGTGGCGATTTCGAAGCACTTTACTGTCAACCAAGCACAAACTTTGATAGGAGCACAAAGCTTGATTTAACCACTGAACCGCCACTTTTGGGTAGGTGCTGTTAGCAAACGTTTTATTATTTACAAGCATTCTTAAACTGCTTTCCATATTCATTTAAATATAGAACACTATTTGTCGCTGTAATTTCAACGTCAATTCCCGGTTTAGCTTTTTGATATCTCTCTAAGATGTTCGTAAGTTCTACATGAGTTTTCAGGGTGTTATAAACGTCTTTACCCGCTGTTCTATCATACATCAATTCTATTAGTCCAAATTTACTTAACCGTATCAAACTAGAAGAAATTTCGAATATGTCATGACCATGAATTTTCCAACCGATAAACCATTCAGGTGTGGCATCTATAAAGTTTTTTCCTTGTCCCTTTATGGAAATGTGAGGGTTTATGACCTTAATATATCCTGTTTCCATGCTAAGTTTGTCAAAAACCTTAGCATCTAAACTATTCATCTGCTTGATGATTTCAACAAAAGAAGGATGGACATCCTTGTCCTTAGATGTATCCATAGAATTTGCAAGCAGGTTCAAGTACATTTCACGTAATGTTTCATTTTGTGCGGTATAACTCAAAGCTTGCATTAGAGGCACCGCAATTTCAGGTGAAGGTGATTTTCGTCTTTCTTCAGGAATTTTCTCAAATCTCTTTTTTACACCTTCTTCAACCATCTTTTCAATTAACTCCCATCCCCACAACATTCCCCTAACTGGTGAGAGTAATGCTTTGACAGTTCTGCCTGCGACATCACCAATTTCTTTTGCAGCAGGCTTTGCTATGTCTTTATAAACTTCTGGTGCAAGCTTTGTAGCTTCTTCAGCCAATTTTTTTGCAGATTCTGGGTCTATCATAATGGTCTGTTTTTTTAAATGTTTGCTAACTTACTTATAGGTCTGGTTTGACCAGACCCTTCTCGAATTTAGTTGTTGGATTGGTCTGGTTTGGTTGCCTATTATTTCTTCGTCGCTCAACTGGCAAATCCTCCTCCGTCCATTATTCAACGAAGTGACAATCTTGCTACCAATCCCCTTCGATAAAGATAGGGTTTAATTCCGATACAAAAAATACGCTGATCAGGGTATTTTTCGAATCCGAATGGGTATTTTTGTTAGAAAATGAGATGTGAGACTTTAGATGTGAGATATGAGAGCTTAGATGTGAGACGTAAGATTTGCAAAACTTTCGACCTTACTTCCAAACCAGACCCAAAAATCCGTAGCGATCCTACCCTCGAACCCGCAAGCAAATATCTCGCCGAAGGCATTGCCCAAAAAATCCCGATCAAACCAAATCGGATTTCCGTCTGCCCCTTCAAATAACCGTTGGGGCACCATGGCCTCGCCAAAATCATAGGAATTCAGGCGCAGCCCGCATTAAAAACACCTTGTTCAGCCAGCGGTCATCGCCTTCCATGGTGGTCATGATTCCGGCTACCTGCGTGGAGTGCGGAAAATGAAAGGGGGTAAAGCGCTCACTCCAGCCTCCTTTACAAATCTGACCGGCGTACAGGTTGTGCACAAACGCACTTGCCCGTAGACATGTTCCATAAATTCAGATCGGACAAAAACAGGTTGTTGTCAATGATGTGGGGGCCCATGACTCACCTCCAAATGTATATCCATCCAACTGTTGTCAAACATCAGGTTACCGGAGATGCGGATACCCTGAGCCTGCCAGTCAATCCACATCCCCTTGAATGCGTCGTGTATGCAGTTATCCTTTATCGCCACGTCGATGGGGGCGTGCAGTTTGATCCCTCCCATTTCAAATCCGCCCCACCAGGTCGCATTCACATTGAGGTGCTCACCCGCATATGTGAGCGGCACTCGACGCTTCTTTCGTTACCCAGTGGCGTTGTCTTTCATCTCCTCCAATTCATAGACCAACTGGGCGGTATCTACATATCCGTTTAGGCCAGAGGCCGATACGCCACGGGAGGACTTTTAAAGTCATCTTCTGAAATACCCATCTCCGGACTGGTACATTGACAGACACATAGTACGAAAAACCCAAACGCCAGAGACTTTGCAATATTGAACATTACAGACATATTGATTGAATGAGATATTTTCGTTTTTTGAGTTAGGTGAGCGCTTCGTGAATTAGGTAATTAAGCAGATGGGAACATGTACTTGGCGGGCAGGCACTTCGCTTACTTTAGGGTAACCATTTTACTAAAAAGGATCCGTACCGGCCCAAAGAGACCAGCGGGCTCTTCCTTCCACTCCGAATAGTTGGCCAACCAGGTGCCTCCGTCCGCCTGTATATTGCTTCGGGTAAAACGCTCCGCAGCAGGAAGCTGCTTGTCTCCGGTAAGGCGGTTCACCCATAAATTTACCACCTCTACAGTCAGCTCGTTTTCACCTTCTACCAGGTGTGCGGTGATATCGGTTCGGAAGGGCGGCTTCCAAAGGATGCCGGCTGATTTCCCATTGATAAACACCTCTCCTATTTCACCGACCTGCCCGAGATCCAGGTATACTTTTTGGCCCGACGAGATTCCCCCACTTGGCAAAGTGAAGGACTTGCGATAGGTGGCCTTGCCGGAATAGTACCGAATCCCCGGGTCTTCGTGCTCCGTCCACGAGATGAGCTTGGAAAAGTCCACCTGTGCCGGAGCTCCCCAGGCAGGATCGAATTCCACTTTCCAGGTTCCTGTCAATTCCTGCGGCAAAGGAATATCTTCAACGACCATCTGGAATGCTTTGCCCTGATCGCTCTGTGCCGTATAGGTTCCGTTTTGCCAGCATTCCAATACCGCGGATTGACCGCTAACCTGAATTACCGCTTGCTCCGGGAGCTCCGAATCGAGAGAATTACCAGTGCTGAGTGTCCGCAGCGCGGGACGGGATGAGCCTTTGGTAAAGACCACAAAGGTAGACCCTCCCGGCGCCGGGGAAATAGGCAGGCCTGTGATATCCCCAAGCTGTTGAAACACATACTGATCTTTCATACTTCCATCCGTCGGATCCCAAAGCTGCGGAGCGGCGTTCTTGACCCGAAAGTTACATGTAGCCTGAAGGGGACTTGCTGTCTTGTTGTGAATAAAATAAATATGGGAGGTGGCAGTTTCGCGGTGAATAAAATCAAAGCTGGATGCTAGGGCCGCATCCTCGGGTGCAAAGTCCGGTGCGACTCCCTCCCGCTTTAACCACTGCTCCGGAGAATACCCCGATACCACGGTTCCTTTGCCATACGGGTTCACTTCTCCCCCATCTCCCCACATGGAGGTTGCCAACTCCCGCAGCTTCTTGGTTCTTTCGGCGTAATCTGTTAATCCGGGAACTTCAGATGGCTTGGGTCCGAGAAGGGTGGCGCCTTCGGCAACCAGTGACTCCAACTTCATCAGAACCTCTAAGGGCATGTCCTTGCGGTCCGGAAGCACCAACATGCGGTAGGACATCCCATCCGGCAAAACGATCCTCCCGTCTTTTACCGACATGCGGTTCAAAATCACATCCGAATTGACCACATCGTATTCATACCCGGAACCCAATCCCTCAATGCGGGGCTTGTCCGGCACGTTGTGATAAAGTGGCCAAAAATTGGGAGCTTGGTCACCGTAATAATAGGCTACATCCGCCACATACAGGCCCTGCTGCAGCATATGGCTGCAACGCGCCAAGTAATCCATAAAGGGGCCTGCCTTGGACCACCAGCTCACCTGAGGATTCAGATCCACCCCGGCATGATAGGTGCGGCCGGGAAATCCATCTTCTACCGGGGCATGGGCAAAGACATGGTAGGTAACCCGGTTTAACCCTTCTGCAAAGGCCCTATCCACCAATCTCTTAAGCGTAAAGGGTCCGTCTCTCCATCGACGCCAGGTAGTCCAGGACTCCGCATCCACGTGTTTTTTGCCATAGATATGGGAGGCGCTCGCGATTTCTTTGATCAAAAACAGGTTTCTCGGATTGCCCAGCCAAAATTCCCCTCTGGGGATATGCACATTGCCCAGGGCCTTCAGCGCATCCACCGGGCAGCTTTCCCAAAAGGGAGCTCCGGGTCCGCCCGCCTCAGCGACCAACTGCACCCCATATTCCTCACACACCTCGCTACCGGTTGTGTAGTGGCTGTATATCAGCAAATCGCTGACCGACTTTTGGTAGTCGTAGCGAAACCGGCCCGACTTATCCTTGTCTCCAATATCCCATCCCAAAAACACCGGCAGCCAATGGACAGGACTGTAACCATGCTGATTTTCAAACCAATCCGCAAAACCTTTGCTCCATTGAATGCCTCCATGTAGCTCCATGCTATCATCGTCCAGGGTTTTGAGCCGGGTTTGGTTTTCTTTTCCTTTTTCCAGGCCCAGTTGGGCGAAGATGTATTCAAAATGAAAACGGGTAGCCTCGGGATCCAAAAAATCGATGAAATATCCTTTAGAGTTTGGACTGGCGGCAATGAGCTGCTGCCCGTTGTTGGTGCAGACAAAGCGCTCAATATGCCATTTGCCGGGAGGAGCCTCCCAGACCAACTCCCCATTCCGAAAACTGTCGGAAATATCTACTACTTCGGAATGATCCCCTATCTGCTTGTCGTCGGAATGTGGCCAGGCCAGCACCGCCACATCGAAGTACCAAAGAGGCAATCCGTCTGTTCCTATGGGGCATTCTTTCGGAACATCGGGAAAGGGCAACCGCTTACGGATCGTTCCCCCACCCTCGATTTGCATCCCGATGTGGAAAAGATTCTTGCTCGCCAGTTCGGGCGTGATCCAGTCACCGCCCGAGTTCCACCCGCTGGCACAGATCAGCCCTAAATCAAGATCCAGGCGTTCGGCCTCCTTGAGCGCGTGGTGTATCGCCTCCACCGATTCCTCTCCCAGAAAACGTGGTCCAACGGGTACCAATCCATCGGCATTTCTCATCGCTTCCGAATCCCATATCTGCAATCCGCCAAGACCGGTCTTTTTGGCTTCCTCCATATCGCGGGTAATCCCGGCGAGGGATACGTCTCCGTTTAGCCAGTTCCAATATGCCCTGGGCTTGGCCTCCAGGCTTGGATACTTAAAACCATCTACCAGGGCTTGGTCCACGGAAGGTACGGGTTCGCAAGCCACTAGCGCAAGGCATGCTGAAAAAAATAAAACGAATTGATTTTGTGATGTTTTCAATATAAACTCCTTTCCAATTGATACAAACGCTTTTTACCCTCCCCCAGAACTTCCGCTGCCGATCGGACAAACCTGGAATCCACCATGGGATCCTCCGGCTCGGAAGAAAAATCCAATGCGGGGTCTTTCCCACAGGAAAATGCGAGTATCCCGATAAAAAACAGTAGGTATGCGCTCTTCATTGTTGACCTTTTCTTTCATGTCACACCCATTCGCTCCCAAGTGATTGATTACAACCGGTTGGAAAAGGGCATCTGCTAACCGATGCTGGTAATTGCTGTGCTGCCTTTGGGATAGGGATTATCGGGCACCGGGAGGTAAATGCGAAAGCAGATACCTCACCATGTGAAGCCGCATGTGCAGTGCCGTGCCTTTGCCTTCGCTAAGTCCATGATCCCGATGGGGATAAGCCATGTAATCGAAGGATTTACCCAGTTCGATCAGGCGATCCACCAGTCCCTCGGTAATTTCAAGATGGGTGTTGGTTTCCCCTGTCCCATGGATGATAAGCAGG
Source organism: Lunatimonas salinarum (assembly GCF_017811155.1). Taxonomy (GTDB): domain Bacteria; phylum Bacteroidota; class Bacteroidia; order Cytophagales; family Cyclobacteriaceae; genus Lunatimonas; species Lunatimonas salinarum. The sequence goes on from NZ_JACVCV010000033.1 coordinate 5,757, forward strand.
TTACCCTCAAGCCCATCCGCGAAATTGATCGGAGCCGAATCCCTATAACCTTGGGGATTTACCTCCGGTGTTTTCATATAGATCTCCTGAAACCACGCATTGTACAGGTGTGGTTGTGGCTTGGGTGCCACCGCAATTCCGACCTTGTATACATCGGGCTTACGAAACATCGCATTCAGGGTATTGGATCCTCCTCCGCTCCAGCCCCAGATCCCGACTCGGTCAGGGTCCACAAAGGAGTAAGTCCGTGCCAGTTCCTTGATTCCAGCAGCCTGCTCCTCAGTAGAAAGCGGCCCCAAACTTCCGGCTACTGCCCTACGCCAGGCCGATCCTTTAGGGGCTGGGGTGCCGCGGTTATCCATAGACACCACCAGATAACCGAGATCGGCAATCACCCGATGAAAATCGGCCATGGCGTGTCCCCAGGTATCCATTACGGTCTGCCCATGGGGTTCACCATACACATAAACAAATACAGGGTACTTCTTCGAAGGGTCAAAATCCCGAGGCTTTATCATCCATGCATCCATGACAACCCCGTTGCCAATATCGAGGCGGATGAATTCCTTTTGCCGGGAACCCAATGCCTTGACCTTTTCATTCAATTCGTTGTTTTCCGCTAATATGCGCTCAACCCGATGATTCGATAGGTTGACAAGCCGGGTGAAAGGGGGCGTATTTGCAGTAGAATGTGTGTGAAAGGCCCATTGGCCATCGGGGGAGATGGAGTAGTTATGGGTTCCCGGCTGATCCATAGGCGTTACCCGCTCCGCCTTTCCTTTGCCATCCAGCCGAACACGATACAAATACTTCTGGGTTCCGGCATCGGGTGACGCATAAAAATAAAACCATCCGTTGCGTTCATCTACACCAGCGCGCCCGATTACATCGTATGCTCCAGGTGTCAGTAGTAGTTCATTTTTGCCGTCCCGGTTACGCAAATAGGCGTGTCTCCAGCCGTCTTTTTCAGTAAGGACTATAAAATTGCGGTAGTCTTTGACCCAATCCACTCCCCCGTTCGTCCCGTAGCTCGCTACAACCCAGTGCGGATCCGATTCCTCGAAAATCGTGGTTATTTTGCCATGGGTAACATTGGCCAGTAAAAATTGCCTATTGTCTCTAAAGCGGCTTCTTTTTTCTACTAGTACCTCTTCCGAATTGCCGGCCCAGCCAAGGTCTCCCACGTAAAACCCTTCCGTTGGAATGGGTATGGATAGCCAGGTTGTCTCCTTGCCCGTAGCTTCCACCACACCTACCCGTAGTTTCGATATAGCTCCGGCTACCCGGGCAAATCGCTGTTCTCTGACCTCAGGATAAGAGGGGTCACCCGGAACCAACAATGACCGTATGCGGACATCCGATTCATCTGCCTGCACAAAAGCAATTTTTTTACCATCCGGGCTCCATACCGCCCTTTGGTAAGAAATCACTTCGGAATCGGCATCAAAGGTAAGCTGAGTTGTTTCCTTTGTTAGCAGGTTACTGATGTATAAATCTCCCTGCTTTTTATATAGAATTTGGGTTCCATCGGGTGAAAATTGGTGGTTGGCTCCGGCTTCAATCTGCTCAAGGCTACCGGTACTTCGTTCATACACCCAGAATTCGGGCATCCCTTCTTGACCCCTACTGGCCAATGCTACGAGAATTTTGTTCCCATCGGTAGAAAAATCGTAGTTTCTGATCTCAAACCCTCCTTCATACCCCTGCCTTTCGAAGTTGGCCTCGGACAGGAGGACAGTGCGTTGACCGCTTTTCAGATCATAGCTCACGAGTGCCATTGACGCCTGCCCGGGCAGACGCTCCAGGTCACAATACCCCGACCCATCCGGAAGCCAACGACCGTTGAACGATTTTACCGAAAAACTATTTTCTTCAAAGATTGCCTTTAGTCTGGCTTTCGTACTCTCCGGAACCACCGATCGGATATGCGATTGCGATGGATTTGATTGGGAATAGACAGTACTTGATGGCAGTACCACCTGGTAAACGAACATCGCAAGCACCAAGGACAGCGACTTTACTTTTCCTCTCACGGTTTCTGAAAGCATCTCAAAAGCCTGTTAAATTAACAACCTGTGCCATCCCCATCACTTCTTGCCATTAATCAGTTCAATAGCCTGCTCTGCGGCACCTTTTAGTGTGTTGCGCGGCGACCTGACCTTTGCCGCTTCGCTTAAGAATTTCAGTTGGGAGGTATTGCCGCTGGCACCGATGGCGATAAGCGCCTGTGCCCTGACCAGGTAGCTTTCATCCGTGTCGTATAGCTTTCTGAAGTCACCCAGCATAGCCGGATCCTTCAGTTGACCCAATGCTTTCACGGATGCTGCCCGTACTTTCGAGTTGCTATCCCGAAGGGTCTGTAAAAACAAGTCCTTTTTACTGCCTCCGTGGAATTCGGACAGCAGCTGAACAGCCGCTTCCCGCACCGCCCAGAACGGATCGTTGGTGGCAAGGTCGGTCCATTCCTGAATGGTTTTTGCCGAACTGTGAAAGGCTTTCAGTTGGTCAACAGCCCATAGCCTGCCGGTTACGTCGTCCTTTTTCACCTGGTATAGCAGCTCGTCCTCCGACTTTTTAAAGGTCCATTCTTTGAGCAGATGGTTGCCATCATCAAACCGGACCATCAAGGGCTCTGCATCGAATTTAAATTCAAATTTCTCCACACGCTGTTTCAACATCACCCTTTCGACCGTCTTTCCATTCGAATGGTAAAATCCAAGATTGACAGGGATCGTGTAAATGGGCACATGGTCCCATTTATCCTGGGTTTGCTTGATTTCTATAGCGAGTGTCTTGGTGTATGCATTCCAGCTTTTGGAGACCTCAAATACGGCATGACCGGGATGATACAAAAACTGCTCAAAAAACCAGTCCATATTTTTGCCGCTGACGTCTTTTACACACTGCATGAAATCCTGGGTGCTTACTGCCTGGTATTCAAACCGGTGCAGAAATTCACTGATTACGCGGAAAAAGGTGTCGTCACCCAACACATATCGAAGCATATGCAATACATAAGCGCCTTTGGGATAGGCATGGCTGTCAAAGTTCTGTCCCGGGTTTTCGTACCGGTTAAAGACAATCGGCCGCATGTACCGGGTATGCGCTTCCCGGAGGTAGCCATTTCGCTTCCTTATGAGGTCATAGGCGGCCTCATCCTCTCCCCAGTCGTATCGCTTGTAGAGGTAGTCGGAATAGGTGGCAAAACTCTCATTGATCCAGGAATGCTCCCAGCTTCTCAGGGTAACCAAGTCTCCCCACCACTGATGGGCAATCTCATGGGCGAGGATTCCCTCAAACGAAAAGTCGATTTCCTCCTGTTTTGTGGTGACTGCACCTTCACCCAGCAGGGATGCCGAGGTGGCTTCTGCTCCTCCTCCCTGATGCGCCGAGACCACCTGATCGTACTTTTCCCAGGGGTAGTCGTACCCATACAGTTTGTTGAAAAAATCAATCATATAGGGCGTCTTGGCAAAGGATCTTTGTGCATCCTTCTCGTGCCGCGGATATACCCAATAGTTTACCGGCAATGCCCCCAAGGAGTCTTCGAATACCAGGTAATCTGCAATACTCAGGTTGATGAGGTAGGTGGAGTGCGGTTGGTTTTGTTTCCAATGGTAGGTGTGTTTTCCCCTACCCGAATCTACGTTTATGCCCAGCAATTCCCCGTTAGAAAGCACCTTGTAGGCATTATCCACCGTTACGATCATTTCCTGCGTTACTTTATCGTGTGGATAATCGTAGCAGGGAATCCATTGCCGGGCCTTGTTGGGCCAGCAATCGGAAGAAACCTGCTTGGGGTTGGTTTCCGTTTTGTCGATAAATTTCAGCCCACCTACCTGCTCCTCAAGGTAATATTTAATGGTAAAGCCTACCGTATCTGCGTGCGAATACCTACGGGAGAGCTGTATATGCAGCTTGTCTTCGCTCTGCCTGTACGAAAGCGGAAAACCCTTACGGTCGAGCACATCGCTTACCACGAGCGATTCCGCATCCAGCGTCACCTGTGTCAGATCGCTTCGGAGTGGCACTAGCGTGACCGTATTTTGTCCGGTCAACCGCTTTCCGTCCACATCGATATCCAGTTGGATGCGATAATGAAGGGCGTCAAAATCCCTGTCCGGCTCCACGGCGATGGGTCTTTGGTAAACATCCTCATTTTGGGCAAAAAGGCCCAAATGAATAAGGAAAAACAGCGGAATAAATCGAAGAAACCTCATGGTCTGGGAAAATTAGGTGTAACCTTGGATCAATTGCCTTTCATGAACGCTTCAATTTCATCGATCGTCCGCGGCAATCCGGATGACAGTATTTCAAAACCATCTTCGGTGATCACCACGGTATCCTCTATCCGTATACCGGTGACATCGTCGGCCTTGCCCATGATATCGCAGGCAAAAACAAACCCAGCCTGTAGGGGTTCTCCCCGGTCGAAATTCAGCATCCGGTCATGCACCGCCATGCCAATGCTGTGGTTATATCCACCGTCCCGAATCCACAGCCTGTACTTGGGGTCGGAGGTGTCGAGCCCCATTTTCTCCAACTCCGCCTTTACGGCATTGCCGATCTCCGTCAGAGAAACCCCGGGGCGGTACATACTTTGACATATCTGTCGCACAAACATGCCCATTTCGTAGATCTCCCGCTGGGTTTCGGAGAATTTTCCATTGGCCGGAAAGGTAGTGGAAACGTCAGAGGCATAGTTGGATATATTGGCTCCTCCATCCAGAATAATGAAGTCCTGCTCTCCCAAAATGCGGTCATATTGCATGTAGTGACCGTAGGCGTGGTTTTTATCGGACATAATGATGGTGCCAAATGCGAGCCCTTTGGCTCCTCCGGACATGGTGACCTGCTGAAAAAGGGCAGCCAGTTTAAGCTCTGCCACACCTGGTCGGGTAGCTTTCATAACCGCCTTGTGTGCCGCAACGGAAAGCTGGGCAGCTTGGCGAATGACATCAATTTCGGCCTTGGACTTGATCTTGCGGAGCTCCCAGATAAAAGGCGTGCAATTTTCCACCTTATTTTGGGGAAATCGCTGGTTTAATACGGCAACAAACTGCATTTCCCGGGTGAGTCGTCCATCCCATTCGTTGTCGGTAACCGTGCGTTTATACTTATTGAATTTCTCCATGGAGTTTTCACCTATGTACTCCTCCGGACTAAAGGGCGTATAGATGACCGTACTAGCCGTTAACCGATTGGTGAGCGTCTGCGAAAAATCCTCGTAGGAAAGGTACCGCTCGATTCCCGTAATTTTTACGGGATCCCTGACCAGGTCCAAGGAAATGTTTTCCCCATCGGCATGTTCCTCGGTAATCGTAAAAAACAGGGTACTTTCCCGTCTTTCCCCATCCACGATCAGGATGGCATCGGGAATCTCCACTCCCGCAAAATACATCATATTGTTGTACTGCGTAAAAGCCACATCGCCAAGGGGTTCAGAGGCACCCCGTATGATGGCAATACCATCGGGGATACGATCCATGAGTTTTTGCCGGCGGGCGGCGTATTCCTCTTTTTCAAACCTGAGCTGGGCCTGAAGCTCATTTACCGAGAGTAATAGAAGCACTGAAAGAAATAAAGCGGATTTAAACATGCGTTTACGGGTTGGATTATTTCAATGGAATAAAAGACAGGTGAAATTTCAAACTGACGTCATGGCTTCGAGAGAGCTACGTCAAATTGAAATCAAAAAATAAAATTACAGCAAATGCCGTGGTTACCATTCAAGAATCTTAGCCAAAAAATATGGTATGTTAACGAATGCTACCAGACCTATGAGACGGTTGGCATACCGGTAGAAAGGGCACACAACTTGGACAGCGGTATCCTTTCATCCGTCAATGATGCATTGGAAAATGCTAATCTTCGGCATTGGGATTAACTGGGATAGGGTTTCGATGGAAATGGAATGTTACTGCAACCATCTCTGCGGCCAAAACGCAAAGGAGTTGACTACCGAAGGTAATTATCCCCGCGGGAGAACTCGGGGATAAAGTTCGGATACGGAATGATCAAACCAACTCCCGAGGAGTTGAATTCTTCAGGGATGGATGCTCCTATAATTCAACCCCTGTCGGGGTTTGGTGGCATACGGAATGACATCGGCTTCCTTGGCTACTAGGAGCAAGAGGGATCCCGAACCACAGGTCGTGTCATAGGCAGATTTCAGTTTGTCCATGCCTTTGCTTTTTGGGTAAAATTAAGTTTTCCGTAACGCTTCTGAATGTGACTACTGAATCTCTCTTCCACAGTAAGAGTGGTTATTCCTGTATAAAACCTATCCAGTTTATTTGAATAAAGAATGTAAACAAAAGACTTTCCCATATTCTAAAAAGAAAAAACCGCTTAGAAACACTAAGCGGTTTGGAGTGGGACCTCCTGGGCTCTGCCGATAGCTATCGGCACAGGGACCTCCTGCCCCGATAGCCATCGGGGGAATCAGATGATTTTGTATTTTGATAATAATTTGCAACCAATTTCAGGATACTTTTTAAGGTTCTGGATATAAACTTTTGATTTCATTTTTTTGATATGTAGCTCAACATTCCGTGCTTGTTTGAATGAGCTGCATTCTAAGTACCAGAATATTTGCCAGTCATCCGCTTTTTGGGTAAAATTAAGTTTTCCGTAACGCTTCTGAATGTGACTACTGAATCTCTCTTCCACAGTAAGAGTGGTTATTCCTGTATAAAACCTATCCAGTTTATTTGAATAAAGAATGTAAACAAAAGACTTTCCCATATTCTAAAAAGAAAAAACCGCTTAGAAACACTAAGCGGTTTGGAGTGGGCCCACCTGGGCTCGAACCAGGGACCTCCTGATTATGAGTCAGAAGCTCTAACCAACTGAGCTATAGGCCCGTACTATTTTCAACATTTCCAGTGACCTCCTGCCCCGAACGCTTTCGGGGGAG
>NZ_JACVCV010000034.1 GCF_017811155.1 Lunatimonas salinarum
GCATTATAATGCAATATCAAAAAAAATAAAGTCCGATTAATAGGGGGCTAGACCAGCTCGGGAGATCTTAAAATTTCAGGTGGGGGCGGAACAAGATAGGCAATATCGTGTGCTCCATGAGGAAAAGTAAAACTTTTGGATCCACTGCATGCATCCGCAATGAAAACGCCTTCCTCGTAATCCATACTATAAAATAGCCAAGTACTTCCCATTTCAGGAATAATTACATTTTGATCAATGATTCCGGTTAAAGTATCAGGGTATGTCCCTTTGTATACTTCCAAAACTCTGACCTTGAATTTAGTTTCCGAAACTTCATATACATCTGCCAAAAATACCCCATCTGCCTCTTGGTATATTTCATATTTAGACAGTCTGATACAATCGCTGGCATTGCTATATGACGCAAAAAGCAGCGTAGCAACCAATATTAATAAACTGTTCCCTCTCATTTTTTAAAGTGTGGATGATATCTGTGAATTACGTCCATACACTTGGTAGGCATCCCTCCGTAGTTTCCTGCCCTTGTCCAGGTAAGCCACATTGCTTGTGCTGTGTGGGTTCTAAATGCAAAGGTAGTTGAACTCCAATATTTACTGTCAATCGAAGCAAAATAGGCATTATGGTGATTATTGGCTTTATCGCTGTGTTTTTTGACCCCGTGGCCATAGCTTCCAAAGGCAAAGGAAAATCCTGCGGGGCAAGGGAAATCACCTTCGTAAAGATCGTTAATGAAATGGTCTATCTCGTTTCCATCTACGACAAAGGACAGCTCGACTACCTGACCAAAGACCAGATCATCGAGCTGCTTAAAAAGGCTGGATTGCTTTGATAAGGACCCTTGACTACAATAGAGGCTTTATGTCTATCCATCTTCCTTACATAGTCTCAATTTTTCTAAGAAAATTTTGAAAAAACCAGAATCTGTCGAGGGTTGGATATATTTTTCAATTAGTTCATCCCTTTTTTTTACAGTAGTTTTTTTATAAGAAAGTCCATTTATGTCAATTAGTGATCTGTTGGTAATCATAAGGGTATCTACCCTTTTACGTAGAGAATATTCTGGATCAAAGTTCCTAATTATTTTATCTCCTTCAACTTCATATGTAAATACTTCATCAGTAAATAAATGAGGTCCAGAGTAAGAGTAACCTACATTACAACCTAGTAGAAGTATATGGTTAAAGTCCTTTTCTTTAAGATAGTAGGCAACCACAGATTCACTTTGAGAGTAGCAACGATTCAATATCAGTACCAAGGTTAAAATCAGCGAGTATTTCATTATTATTTTAAGGAAATTGTTGCCAGTATGTGATTCGCGACAGATTGTAAGCTCGTTGGATGCCTAAATTGTAGACAGCTCTATGAGCACTTATTTCAAATCTTCCAATGAAGCCCATGTTTGTTTTAGCTGCATTTCGAAAATGGGTTGCTTTACCAGCTTTGAGATCAATAACATGTTGACCTTCATGGAGAACATTAGCTCTAATCTTTTTTAATGACATTAACCTACCTAACCCAAATGTAACTTCAGAATCTACTCCTTGTGGATAGGATATAGCTGCTCTTGCTAATGAAATGGGTTGACCTGTGTTTGGATCTAACGGTACAGTTGTACCATAGGCATCTGCCAAATCTGCAAACTTTATATTTTTGGCTCCATTAGCTTGTAAATTATACTGCTCCGCATAATGTGAGAATGCTTGGTGCCTTCCTGATCTAGTTAGAGTTCCGAATAAAAGACTCCTATCAAATTGAGACTGGCTAGCGGCAATCCCACCATAAATCCCACCACTAATAGCTCCGGATAAGGCTCCTTGCTTAAATCCATCACCAAAGTTTCCTCCTGTTAACTCTGCTGTAATTCCACCAGCAACTCCTCCTCCCAAAGCTCCTAAACCAGCTCCAGGTAATACGCCTGTCCCTCCGATTGAAGGAACCAGACCTCCGACAGCTCCACCTATTGCTCCATTAAGAAGATTCTGTCCCAGGCTACCGCCATAAAATGCAGTGCTTAATCCACCACTTGTTAATCCACCAGCAACACCGCCTGCTACTGTTGCCCCAAAGCCTGCCGATACTGTTCCCGATGCAATACCTGTAAAAGACGCTCCTGCTAATCCTGCTGTTACCCCAATTGCTGCCGTACCTGCTGCTGCACCTATCAATGCCCCTTTCCAAAAGCCATTAAAAAATGAACCTCCGTTATTAGCAGATGCAATACCCTGTGAAGTTCCCCCTACTACTGCTCCAATAATAATCGGCACAAACCAGGCCAGCTCCCCATCCGGATCCACCATCATCACCGGATTATTCCCCATGGCCAGGTATGGGCTGGCAAACTGGTTCTGCGGATCCACCCCAAACCATCTCCCCAATGCCGCATCGTATTGACGTGCATGAAAGTCATACCAGCCCGTCAGCTCATCGTACCCCCTCTGCAACCCGGCCCCTCGCTAAAACAGTCCACCGGACTGTTTCTTAACGCTCGGTCCTCCTGAAATAGTTCTTTCGTTTCCTTCTCTCCAGCCCGAACAAAATTACGGGCTATAAGTCCGTAAGGATAGTGATCCGTCTGCTGGACAATATAACTTTCAAGAGTAAGAATGGAGAAATCATCGAAGTAGGCTTCTCCTCCTTCGGTTCCATCATTGGAGAGATAAATATAGAAATATCCCGACTCTTCCGCTACTACCTCCTGATATAATCGTTCATGCTCCCTGTTAGACCCATCCTCGTAGGCTGCCTCGGTCATCTGGGTATAGCCTCCTCCCGTTAGCTATCGGGATGTAGTTCATCTCCTTATCGAAGAAGAGATAGTTCAGGTAGGCGGGTGGGGCTTCGTTGTTTTGCTGTTTTCCGGTCAGTAGGTCCGCAAGGCTGCTATTTTCTGTTGCCACCCGTTGAGCCTGGGGGATGATGCCTCCGTCTATTCCCATACCGCCTGAACTGCCTCCGGCAAGAGCCATTGCAATGGCCATTAGTGCGGGATCGGTTTTTTTGTTCCCAAGATCCAGGTATTTCGCAAATACTTCCATACGTACGGTATCGCCCGGAAGTACCGCCACGGATCTCGATGGCCCGGTCTCCCCATTGGTAAGACGCAAGGCATAGCCAGTTTCCGATGTGCCGGTATGGTCAAAAAGCGAGGAGGCGATATGGGGTGCTTCCCCATAGTCCATAAACTGCATGGATTCTGTCTCCAGGTTGTCCGGCTCAAAGGTGGCCGATACGGTGAAGTGGGCGGGGTCTTCCTGCAGGACCACCCGGGTATTGCCTAGATGGTCGGTAAGGTAATATTGGTAGCGGTTTCCCGCATCCGCCAGTACCCTACCGTACTCGTGGCGGATTTCCTTCAAGGTCGTACCTTCGAATACCAGTTCGCCGACATACTGATGGGTACGGTTGGGGAATCCGTTCGTGCCGGTATAGGTAACCGTCATCAGACCGCCTCCCGCACTGTAGGTGTACTTGATATTGTTAGTGCCAAAGTTGATCTGGGCAGGCAGGTCCTGCCTGGTATAGGTGATTTCCGTAATCCCCTTGTTTTTATCCTCTTTCAGGTAGCCGTTGTCGTTGTAGCTGTAATCCGTGCCGGTATTCCCGTCGTTGAATCCGCCCGCTTTGTGTGCCGCCGGGGCTGCATCGGCCACGGCCGTCAGCTGGTTGCCGGTGTAGGTGTAGGTCAGCTGGTCCATCTGTACGACCGTACCGCCATTGTCGCGGTTTCTTCTCAGTGCGGTAATATTCCCGTTGGCACTGTAGCTTATATGGCTCTCGTTAAAGTTGCCGTCGCTATTCCAGGTGGATCCGGTCAGCCGCTTTGCAATATTGAACGAACAAATGTTTACCCTTCTCGCCGGACATGCTGGATCGTCCCAGGTAATGATAGGAAAGTACGAGCGCGGCGACAACTCGCCCTCCATAGAGGCCATCGTCAAGCTGGTCAAGGCCTCCTTCGGCGTCTCTGTCGACTATCTCCTGGGCGAGGGCGTGAATGCGGCCTATGACATGGAGATGGTTGGGCGGCTGGACGAACTGGAAAGCCTGCCCGCAGAGGAAAAACAGCGCATCTACCATTACATGGACAGTCATCAGGGACTACAGGACAAAAAAAACATACACCCACTAAAAACAAAAAGCCCCGGAGCGCTCCGGGGCATCGATGTTGCACCCTTAAGGGACAAAGAAAGTCCTATCCGGAATTCTTACCCATCTCTGATAGGGATATATTATCAGATTTATTCGATAACGATGTTAGGGCAATTAAACGTATCTTTTCTGTATCTAAATCCATCCATATACCCTTCCTGTTCAAGAGTTTTAGTACCCAACCTGTAGTTCATAATCGGTTTGTCGGAGAGTCTTCTAAAGGTGTACTTTTTCCCCTTCTCCACACTTTCAAACTCATCCTCGGACTTGAAAACGATATCCATTTGGTCCACGCTTTCCTGCTCACAGTCTAGATCGTCTTCCTGTATTGAAACATGGATTTTACCTGAACAAACAATGTATTTTCCCACATTGTAATCCAATACATCTCCGTCTAAATGATAAGCATAATCATTTACCTCTGCAAAATGTAATTCTACATATAAACCATCTTCATGACACGAGGCCCAGCTTCCAATGAGCAGTTTCTTGGACCCGTTATAATCGCCTCCTTGGGGAACGCATTTTAAGAACCCCAATAAAATTGAAAGAAAAAACAAATTACTTACTATACCAAATATAATCTCTTGCTCTCAGCCAATCGCCATAACCATGTCGATTGTAGTGAACCCCACCAATTCTACGAAATTCCAAACACGCTGAATTATCGAACATCTCAATCCAGTATGGCCTTCCCGTGTCAGCATTTCCAACTCGCACTGAGCTGGCTTACGGTTAAAAGTCTCTTGTTTTATTTTTCAAAACCATGGGATAAAATATTTCGATAATGACAACCATTCTGACCAACGGATCATTCAATTTCTCTTTATTGTTTAAAAAACTCTCAATAAACAATACAGGATTCTCTACATCGTTTAGTTTGGCCATTATATATTCCCGTACAAAAGGATCCTGACCATTTGATTTGGCAAGCGCATATAAATATGCTCCATCTTTATTGAAGGACATCATCAAGTTCAAGTTCGGGAAATCTTCAATAATCGAATCCGTTTCAGTTTTACCCAAGCCATCATCTTCATCAAATGTAAACAAATCTTCGAAATCCTCATTCGGCTCTGTTGAATCTACAGTTATAGGATATAATCCTTCGATATTTATCAATTTCCCGATGTCATAAGACCCTTCATAAATCTCTCCAAAATAGCGATAAATTTCTATTCGCATTCCCGACTTCTCCATTTCCGTCACTGATTTTTCTCCTTGAAGATTTTGAAGGTGCTGTTCGAATTCAATGCTCTCTTCAATTAACGCCTCTAGGTAATCATTAATCTTTTGGATTGACCTACTATCTTCGCCAACACTGTCCCCTATGAATAAATCAAACGTTCTCATCAGGTTCTTCAATGATTGAGCCTTTTCCTTTCCAAGTATTGTATAAAAACAATCTAACTGGGAATCAGAACGTGATTGTCCTTTACATCCGAACACTAAATAAAAACACAATATAAATAACAACAATCTCATAATTTACCTATTTATGAAACTGGAAGCTTTCAACCACATCTCATAGGAATGTTTGTGATAATGTATCCAACCTATCTGGTGTGCAGCCCAATATTTGGAATTATCATAAAGTGTAAGTCGGTGGGCAACTCTATGATCAACATCTCCAATATTAAAAGATCTAGAATCCAATCGAATATTGAAGTCTTTATGGCTATACATATATATTTTCCCAATCTTTTCTCCACTCAGGTCACCCCATCCTCCTTTTCCCACTGTAATGGTCGAATAATCAAACAAATCCTGTATTCTAAACCCATCCGGAAATTGTTCATTCAACCAAGGAACTTTGCCACGATTGTACAACCGTGCCACCCTAAACCCCTCAACTACACCCTTATATGGATTTTCGCTCAAATCAATCGGAATCCAACCGTTTTTCTGAATCCTACGCAGCAAAGCGCGATCTTTCAGCCCTTCCACTCCCGCATGCGCCGCATGGTTCAACCCAGCCACAGTCGCCCCGACTGCTGCTCCTCTCCAAAAATCTCCTCCGGACATTTTTGATGCAACCCCTCCCGCCAGGGCTGACCCCCCAATTTGACCAAACGGACCAGCATTATGCAATGCCGATCCCGTTAATGAACCGAAGGCCCCTGCTGCATACATTGAAAGTGAAGGACTTTGACCAAAGGCGGTCCCAACCATCAAATTCGCTTGTCCATGAAGCATTGCCCTTCCTACTTCATTAAGTACCTTTCCTCCAAAAGAGCCGGCGGTTCCCCCAAATCCTCCAACAGCTGATCCTATTCCGGCGGTTGCTGCGCCGGATACTGCTCCTATAGCAAGGGATTTGCCAAACTGCCCCCAGTTCCAGTTTTCAAACCCACCTTTACTAAAGCCTACACTGGCTGTATATCCTGCCCCAGCTAGGGCTGCGCCGATTGCAATGGCCAAAAATGCTATTTCCCCATCCGGATCCACCATCATCACCGGATTATTCCCCATGGCCAGGTATGGGCTGGCAAACTGGTTTTGGGGGTCTACACCAAACCACCTTCCCAATGCCGCATCGTATTGACGTGCATGAAAGTCATACCACCCCGTCAGCTCATCGTAGGTCTTGCCTTGGAACAGCTCCTTGGTTTCCTTCTCCCCAGCCCGAACAAATTTACGGGCTATCAGTCCATACGGATAATAATCCGTTTGCTGTACGATATAGCTTTCAAGGGTAAGGATTGTAAAATCGTCAAACCTGCGCTGACCAAAGTCAGGGGAACGCTTCGCCACCTTCCGTGCCATCATTGGATAAGTAAATATAGAAATATCCGGGCTCTTCAGCTTGACCCCGCAGCCCGGTCCCTCGATAAAACAGTACATCGAGCTGTTTCTTCATGCTCGATCCACTTGGAAAAGACCTTTCGAGACTTTTAACGGACACCGGTACAGTTCGAGATGAGATCACAAAATGTGGACAAAGTCGGAAGTCATTGTATTAGGGTGTGGAGCTGCATTATGTTAAAACGTATTGACAGTCAATTCAATCAAGAATTATTCTAATTTAACGAGAAACCGATTGTTCAACAATTCCTTGACATAAAGCATGTTCATTTCTTCATCGGCATATTTCCTAATACTTGCCATTTCGGAAAAATTGGTATAATCTTTTGTTTTAACCAAGTAAATTTGATCCAAATACATTTCAATAAAATATTTATTAGCAATTTTTCTTTTGTTACTGTTAAAACTTAATTCTAGTGTGTCTCCGACAGTTTTCCAATTTCCCGTTCCAGCAACTTTTAATTTATAAGTGTCCCATGCAAATCTCTTCTTAAAGAAAAACTTAAAAACATTTTGACCCTCTTTTATGTCTAATTCAATTCTGCAAGTATTATCCTCAAATGTACCTACAAGATTCCGAGTGCTTTTTTCATTGTAAGATGTGCTACTACAACTATCGATATATCCTCCAAAATCCTTTTCCAGAATCCGCATTATCATCTGGCATGTACTCGGATACGAAATTAACATTAAAATGGCAAATATGCAGATTTTCATCATCTACCAAATAAAATTTTATATGTTCTATAAACTGCTTCTTTCTCAAAAGGTCCCATAAAATAATGTGCTGACGTGTGGGATTTCATAAAACTCCTCCAAGCAAATTTATTGGTTTTATTTCCTACAAGTGGCGAACCCATTAATCTTTGCTGCATAATATGGGTTCCTTCATGCAATATTGCCGCATTCCTAGGAGCTGCGAATAAAGATAAATCAGCTCTTGCTTTAGCTTTCATCCAGTCTTCTGACCAAAAGTCTGGATGTTCTCGGGAAAACAAGCTTACGTTCCCAGCTCCTCCAAATTTACCCAATTCAGTATCTGAATTAAGAAAAATTGCACCTCCTTTTGCAGTACCTACATTTCCACTTACTTTTCTCGATACATACCCAGAAATACCATCTTTTGCCTGAAATACAGGACTCATACTTGTCTTATCGAAAAACAAATCCGCCTTTCCTGATATTACGTCTCCAACCCCCCTTCCGTGGTGGTATAATGTGTACATGTTGTCAAGATGGTCTAATGGGTTAAGGGAAAATTTACCATCCCTAAACGGTATTGTTAGAGGGCCTATTCCTACATTAAAAGACCGATCCCATCGGTTTCCGCTAACCAAATTACCAGCTATTGAACTTACCGTAGTGGATGCCGCCTGGAAACCTAAGGAGGTTAAGCCTGCTCCCCCAGCTGGGTGTAGTTTGCAACTACACCCTTCTATTATTTTCCAATTTGCAATTGGAAATGGACGGAATTACCAATAATCGACCTCTATCAAACCTTCTAACCCAGCATAATTCCTTGCGCTCGAACACATATAGTCTTCAGGTTTTTCCACTATTCCTGCCCTTACCGGATTCTCATGAATATAGTGCATTCTACTTTCAATCATTTCAGTTCGATAAAGTTCAATCGCATGGTTTTCATGTGTCCAAAATTGCATTTCACCGGCTCTTTTGTTTAATTTGGCATGATAAGCAAAAATCATCTTCAACCATTCCTTTCTGCTTTCCTGTGGGTTTTCCAGTATCATTTTGAGCAATTTCTTGCTTGTAAACTTCTTAAAATCGCGTACCCAGTCTGATAATTTCCCATCTTTTTGTTGAACAACTAAGTGAAGATGATTGGTCATAATAACATAACCAAACAAAAAAAGCCCCTTCTCCTTTCTACAATAAGTCAGATTCTCCAAGATAAAATCCCTATACGTTTTTCTTGAAAACACATCTGCCCATCCCACGACTTGGAACGTGAAGAAATAGGGCATTTCCTGATCTCTAATCTGATAAGCCTCTCCCATTGCTAAAAATAGTTTATCCGCATAGAAATCGCAAATGAAATAAAGGACTGTTATTTGTTAACGAATGTTTGGTTAGCATGCCTTTTCAAAACTAAGCCAGACCGAGTTCTAAATTGCGAACTTTTGTTTACTAAGACGTTCTTTAGTAGGCCATTGCAAATGGCATAAAAGGGATTTCGACTACAAAGGAGTTTAGCAATAGAAGGGTGTAGAGGATTCTACACCCAGTCGGGGGCTCTCGTTAAAGTTGCCGTCGCTATTCCATGTGGATCCGGTCTTTTGCCTGTAGATGGATCCGGTGAGCCGCTTTGGGGTGTCGTAGGTGTAGTTGTACGCCCTTTCCGGTTCGGTGCCGTAGTGTTTCCATTGGTTGGAGGTAATGATCCCGTCCAGCCTGGGGCTGTTTGCTGTACCGCTGGCTTTGTGGTAATCCAGCTTCTGCCGGAACACGGGGTCGCCGTTTGAATAGGTGTAGAGGATCTCGTCGGTCCACCCTTGGATCGTGGACTTCAGGCCGGTCTTATACAGCCAGGTATTGCCGTTGTTCCGGCTGTGGTGGATGATGTCCGTAGCCTCGCCCAGCTCATTGTACTGGAAGTGGCCGAGCATCACCTCGGCGTTGCCATTGATCTTGTGGTAAACCTTTAGCGGCCGTCCGGTATGGTCGTAGGTAAACCTTCTTTCCACCCGTGTGGTGCCTCCGGCGTACGTGTAGGTATTCACCGTCTTTTGTACTTCGCCCGAGAAAGCATATTGGGTAGATGTCTTTACGGTACCCGTCAGCTGATTGGTAGAGATGGTCTATATGGGCTGGTAATAGGTATCATAATAGGTCACGCTGTTGATCCACTCGGTACTGTTGCCCTGCCTCCGTGATTTGGATCCCGTGGCGAGGCCTTTCACGGCCATATTCTGCTGCTGAAGGGTAAAATACCCCGACTCGGCGGCAAAGGCATACAGGCCATTGGAGTTTCCCGTACCGGAGGCCCAGCTGTTATGGTTCATGAAGGTGTAATCGTCATAGTAGGTGATCGAAAGGATGCCCGCATCCACCGCGGTGGTAGGGTAGGAGGAGCCAATGGTATACCCCAAGGCCGAGTTATTCCTTGTTTCAAACCTGGATGCCGTAGAAGCGGCCACCTGCGTCCTGAGCGTGGCCAATGCCGTCCCGTTGGCTATGGTTCCTGTGATTACGGGCCTGTTGTGGATATCGTATTTGACATAGGACCATTCCGGTGTAGCTTTTGCGCGTTGTTCCCCGTCCTGGGTCAGGACCGGACGGTCCCATTTGTCGTAGATGGTGTATACCCATCCCGCCCCCGGTGCTTTGGTGCCTGTTTGCCTGCCAAACTCATCGTAGGCATATTGGAAATGCCACAGGTTCACAAAGTCCTGTGAGGGGGTGTAGAGGATTCTATACCAGTTTGATTTAAAGTCTAACATAGTGCCTCGTCCAATCGTTGATTTTTTTACAACTATTACATTGAAAAATTAATTCCATAGCAAAAATCTCACTCCTCCAGACAGCCATAATCCAAGATAATGATACCGTTCCAATCATTTCTAATTATCTCTACTGACAAGGTATTGGGTTTCTTTCGTATTGAATCTCCCACTTGAACCGAACTGTAAAAACCGCTTATTTCATTTTGTAGCACCATCTTTACATCTCTTTGTCCTTGATCTATCAACAATGTTGGCATGTAGTGATTTTGGGCATCATCAAACTTTCTTATTATGATCCCGTCAAAAGTTTCAGATTTCATGTTGTTACTCCATCTACATTCATTTGATTGGATTTTACGATCCTCTCTTGGTAATATTGATATAATCGCTATAATTAGTAAAATTAATAACGTACCTTTTACTTTGATCTCTATATCTTTTGCAATCATAAGCCATCCATTTTTAGTTTGATATATTGAGAATTTTCACTGGTTCAAATGTCCATGTGTAAGTTGAGGCATCTGTCCTTGATACGTCTACCTACTGAATGTGAACTAGACCTAAATAATAGTGGGTTTAACGAATTTTGATTGGTTAAAAAACCATCTCCTCCAAAAGTATAGGAGTATAATAAAGCTCCAATTGAAATCTTTGATCCGGGCCCTTGTAAAGCGTTTGCATTTATTCTTTCAGATGAAATTGATCTAATCATTCCCGCTTCGATATAACCTGATATATCGATTCCTTGTAAGTATTTTACAGTGAAAAAAGCTCTAGTATTTGTTCCGTCTTCAATTCCTCCATATTCAATACCCAATCCAAACCCTAGAGAAAAATTAAAGCCTATTGATACGGTTTTAAGTGAATTTCCTCCAACGCTATAAAATGTTGACATTACACCCGGTGTAGTGGTTTTGAACAACTTATTATTCATAAGTACATAGTCTCGGATATCCATCGGTGAATCTACCCAATAGCCTAGCCTTCCATTTCTCTCTTCATATGGATCCCCCCGCTTTCCATCTCCATCGATATTGTAAAATTTACCTCCATATTCAATTGCTCCACTTGCCAACCCATCTTTGTACATTTGGCTCCCTCCCCACATGGACCAATTTGAATTCCCAATTCCATCCGACCAGTGATGTCCCGAACCCGGGTTAGATCTGGTAAATTTGGGCATAAGGTCAAACGGATTCTGGGAATTGTTTGACGCATAGGTATTCCCCGTACCCCACATTCCTGCATCATCCCCCATCAATCCCAACGGGTCACTGTAGCGTACCGAGTTGTTAAACCCAAAGTGGTAGGAGCTTAGGCCCGGCACCATGGCTGCCAAGGGGATAAATATACACATATCCCGGGTCTGATATCGTCATCGGGCCGACATTTAGGTAAATCGGACGCTGCCTTTCTGATCTACTTAAAGCTGGAATTTATCAGGTTATATTTTTAGCTAAATATTCTAA
>NZ_JACVCV010000035.1 GCF_017811155.1 Lunatimonas salinarum
CGGGGTTTGCAGTCTCGCTTCCTTCAGTGCATGCCTCACGGCAAACCACCTTGCGGCTTGCTAACGCTTCGGGGCGTTACCCCCGCACGTAAGGGACTTGCACCCTCTGGAATATTATGGTATCTTCGATACCAGATGCCCATGCCGGGCACACACAGCGGTTTGGCGTAATGGCGGGTGCAGTGCTTCGTATGACAGTTTTGTGGTAGGTTCAAGTGTAGTTCTTCGATTGAACTTTTGTGCTAAAAATCCGCCACTACGCCAAGCCGCAAAACGTTAGGCAACATGCTAAAAGAGCCAACGCACATTCAAGCACATTTGGTTTTTGCCGACACGCAAAGCCCAAACAAAAAACCAAAAGAGCTTGAATTTTGCCAACGCACGACAGAAACCGAATTAAAAACAAAAGACAGAAATAAAATAAACAGATGTTTGAACAGACTTTTAAAAACATAGACGACATACTTTACAAGGACGCAGGTGCTGACAGCGAACTGGACTACATTGAACAAACTTCTTGGGTTTTGTTCTTGCGTTACCTTGACCAATTGGAAAGTGAAAAAGCGGATGAAGCCGCTTTGGAAGGAAAAGAATATAAATACATTTTAGACGAGCAATTCCGCTGGCCTAATTGGGCAATGCCTAAAACATCAGACGGAAAACTTGACCACCACAAAGCCATGACTGGACCCGACTTGGTTCAGTTTGTGGATTATAAACTCTTCCCCTATTTAGCAGGTTTCAAAGCAAAATCAATTGACAACCCGAAATCTATTGAATACAAAATCGGTGAGATTTTCAGTGAACTCAATAACAAAATAAAAAGTGGCTACAATCTTCGTGAGATTATTGAAATGACTGATGAACTACCTTTCGGCAGTTCTAAAGACAAGCACGAACTAAGTCACTTGTATGAAACTAAAATCAAAAACATGGGCAATGCTGGTCGCAATGGCGGACAGTATTACACACCACGACCTTTGATTCGTGCCATTATTGAAGTGCTGAATCCACAAGTTGGCGAAAAGATATATGACGCAGCTTGCGGAAGTGCAGGCTTCTTGTGCGAAGCATACGCTTACATGTATGACCGCATGGAGAAATCAACCACCAATCTAAAAACACTTCAAGAAAACACACTTTACGGAAAAGAGAAAAAGAACTTGGCTTACATCATTGGTGTAATGAACATGATTTTGCACGGCATTGAAGCACCAAACATCATTCACACCAATACGCTGACAGAGAATATCAGAGACATTCAGGAAAAAGACCGTTACAACGTAATTCTTGCCAATCCACCATTTGGTGGAAAGGAAAGAAAAGAAGTGCAACAAAACTTCGACATCAAAACAGGCGAAACGGCTTCTTTATTCTTACAGCATTTTATCAAAAGTTTAAAAGCAGGCGGACGAGCAGGTATTGTAATCAAAAACACTTTTTTAAGCAATGCCGACAATGCTTCGGTTTCGTTGCGAAAACATTTGTTAGAGAGTTGCAATCTGCACACCATTTTGGATATGCCAGCAGGAACGTTCTTGGGTGCAGGTGTAAAAACCGTTGTGTTGATTTTTACCAAAGGTGAACCGACCAAAAAGATTTGGTATTACCAATGTGTGCCGGGCAGAAGTTTAGGTAAAACTTCTCCTTTGAATGATGATGACTTGAAAGAATTTAAGCAATTGCAAAAAACCTTTGCTGATTCTGACAACTCATGGACAGTTGATATTTCAAACATCAACACTAGCAATTACGATTTGAGTGTAAAAAATCCGAATGGAAAAGTAGAGCAAACATTCCGTTCTATGGATGAGATATTGGCAGAGATGGAAGCATTAGACGAAGAAACAAGCGAAATTTTGAATGGAATAAAAGAGATGTTTTCATGAGCCAAGTTGAACTAACCACTTTAGGAAAATCGTGTGAGTTTTTCAATGGGAAAGCCCATGAAAAGAGCATTGACGAAAGTGGAAAATACATTGTAGTCAATTCTAAATTTATTTCATCCGAAGGCAAATCGTTTAAACGCACCAACGAACAAATGTTTCCTTTATACAAAGGCGACATTGTAATGGTAATGAGTGATGTGCCCAACGGCAAAGCCTTAGCCAAGTGTTTTATCATTGACAAAGACGACACCTATTCTTTGAACCAGCGTATTTGCTGCATTCGAAGCAAAGAGTTTGACACTAAGTATTTGTATTACCAACTCAACCGACACGAACACTTTTTGGCTTTCAACAACGGTGAAAACCAAACCAACTTACGGAAAGACGATATACTTGCTTGTCCATTGATTAAACCTTCTATGGAAGAGCAGAAAAGAATGGTTCAAGAATTGGATAAAGTATCAATATACATTGAAAAGATAAGCGACAATATCTTACGAAATTTGAAGAACTCGGAAGAGCTTTTCTTGAGGGAACTAGACGAATTATTTAAAGAAAATAAAGAAAATTGGATTTCAAATCCATTAATTGAAGTTTGTCTTGAAATAACGGACGGCAGCCATTTTTCCCCAAAAACATCTTCTACAGGTGAATATCCTTATATTACTGTTAGAGACATAAATAATGATTTTATTGACTTTGAAAATTGCAAATTTATCAACAAAGACGATTATGAAACTTTATTGAAAAATGGTTGCAAACCAAATGAAGGAGATTTGCTTTTTTCAAAAGATGGCACAGTTGGTAAGGTTTCTTTGGTTGACTTTGAAAAAGAGTTCGTTGTTCTATCTTCACTGGCGATTATTAGACCAAAAACTGACTTAATAAAGCCTGAACTTTTAAAATACATTCTCAAAAGTCCTTTCTTTTTACAAAAAGCAATTGGATTAAAAACAGGTGTAGCTATCAGAAGGATAATTCTTAAAAATCTCAAAGGCATTTATATTTCATACCCAAAAGATTTCTCCGAACAAGAATCAATAATACAAAAGCTCAAACAACTTCAAATAGAATCGAATAAACTTTACAATCGATATGAAAGAAAACTAGCTTTTTGTGAAGAATTGAAGGCTGGAGTATTCAAGCGAGCTTTTGAAAACGAATTAATAGAAGCGGAATAATGATTACCAAAGTTACATTGAATGGCGTTGCCAGTTACAAGAAACCTGCTGTTTTGGAAACAGACATGAAGGTGAATCTTGTATATGGCTTAAATGGAACTGGCAAAAGCACATTTTCTGATTTTCTATACAAACAAACTGACCCAATTTTCAAAGCATGTTCTATTGAAGGGATTAATCCTGATGAAGAAATTTTGGTTTATAATCAAACATTCATTCAAGATAACTTTTATCAGCCCGAAGCATTAAAGGGTATTTTCACTTTGTCAAAAAAGAACAAGGATGCAGAAACAAAGATTTTAAATGCAGAAAAAGAAATCAAAAGACTTGATGCAGAAAAATTTCAGAAAAATGCGGACTTAAAAAAAGAAACCGAAGCCATATCTGCAAAACACGATAAAGCAAAAGATAAGGTTTGGGAAATTAAAAAGAACTATACAGGTGGCGACAGAGTATTTGAATTTTGTCTTGAAGGCTATAGAAATGATGGCAACAAGTTATTGAGCTACATTGAAAGTTTGAAGAAGCCCGATAGCAAACCAACAAAAACATCTGACAATATTAAGGAAGAAGTTCAGGCTTTATCAGGCGAGAATGCCCAAAAGTATAATACACTCGAACCAATTGCTTTTGGTGTTGCTGAAATCGAAACTGAAAAAATATTTAAGAAACAGATTGTTGGTAATGAAAATAGCACGGTTTCGGGCTTAATCAATAAACTTGAAAATTCGGATTGGGTAAAAGACGGATTAAAATACTTACCAACACAAATTGAAACTGAAAATGAAACCTGTCCTTTCTGTCAGGAACAAACAATTTCAAGTCAATTGCTTCAAAGCATCAAAGAATATTTTGACGAATCGTATGAAGCTGACCTAACAGCTTTAAAAGAATTTCGCAAACAATACGTAGAAGCTATTCAGTTAATTCCTGAAAAGTCAATTTTTGAAAGCAATCCAAAGTTTGAAAACTACAAAAAGGACTTTGAAATCAAATACAACGCATTTGCCAAAGTTGTAACAGAAAACTTAAAGCTGATTGATGATAAAATAAAAACGCCAAGCGTTCAAATCACTTTGAAAAGTTCTGTTACTGCATTGACTGAAATAAATGTAGTAATTGACAACATCAATAAGCAGGTAAAAGAACACAACAAAAAAATTGACCAAAAGGAAACAGCTTTAAACGACCTAAAAATTGACTTTTGGAATATTATGCGTTGGGAATATGACCAAACAATTAGTTCTTACATTTCCGATAAAGCTCAATCACAAAAAAATATTGCTGGATTCAAACAGGCAATTGGAAAACTGGAATCAGACATTCAAAAACAAAGAGAAATAATTGTAGAACAGCAAAAGCAGACAGTAAATATTGAAGAAGCAATTGCCAACATTAACAGCGGTCTTTTAGACCTTGGTATTCACGATTTCAAAATAAAACAACACGCTGATAATCTTTACAAAATTGTTCGTGAGCAAAATGACAATAGAGTTTTTCTTTCACTAAGTGAAGGAGAAAAAATGATTATTAGTTTTTTGTATTTCTTGGAACTATGCAGGGGAAAGAAAGATGCAACAGAAGCTGCAAAGAAGAAAATAATTGTAATTGACGACCCTATTTCCAGTCTTTCACATGTTTATGTTTTTAATGTTGGTAGATTGATTAAGAATGAGTTTTTCGGTAAAAAAGAAAAGAAGAATGGTGTTACTACTTGGAATTACAAGTATGAGCAAGTCTTTGTATTAACACACAGTCTTTACTTTTTCTATGAAATAACCGAAACCAAGCATGATGAAAGAAAAGAAACTCAAAAGCTTTTCAGGCTAATTAAAAATGATGAAGGCAGCTACTTTGAAAAACTTACTTATGAATCAATTAAGAATGACTATCAGGCTTATTGGTATGTGATTAAAGACCCAAATCAACATCCTGCATTAATAGCCAATTGCATGAGAAATATCATTGAGTATTTCTTCAACTTCATAGAGAACAAAGACCTGAATAATTTCTTCAATCAACCTACTATGCAGGAAATTCGCTTTCAGGCATTTTATAGATACATCAATAGGGAATCACATTCATTAGGACAGAATATTTTTGATTTTAAAGAGTTCAACTACCAAGACTTTAAAGATGCTTTTGCAGAACTTTTTAAAGTTGCAGGTTACGAAGAACATTATAAAAAAATGATTGCATGAACGAACAACAACTCATAGAATTACTCAACGAACTGGTAAAACAGCCGCACGAAAGTGAATGGGTGGAGTTTAAACTCAATTTTCATTCAGCAGAAGAAATTGGCGAACGTATTTCGGCTTTATCCAATGGGGCTTGTATTCATAATCAGCCGTTTGGGTATTTAGTTTTTGGAGTAGAAGACAAAACGCAAATTATCAAAGGAACTACCTTCAAAGCCAAAGCAGCTAAAAAAGGAAATGAAGATTTAGAACACTGGCTGCTTACCCGATTAAATCCGAGAATTGATTTTTCAGTATATGAGTTTGATTATGATGCCACCCGCCATATTTCTATTTATGTAATTCCTGCTACCAAAAATCAGCCCGTTGAATTTCTGCATCAGGCATACATACGAGTCAGCAGCATCACCAGAAAATTGAATGAGTTTCCGCAGAAACAAGCTAAAATCTGGAAGAAGGACACCCTGCCTTTTGAAAAAGAAATCGCCAAAGACAATTTGAGTGCATCAGACATTACCAAGTATTTAAGCACCGAAACCTACTTTGATTTATTGAAATTGCCTTATCCGTCCAATCAACAAGGCGTGATTGATAAGTTTATGGATGAAGGTTTGGTAGTGAAAAACAATGGCTACGCCATAACAAAATTAGGTGCATTGCTCTTTGCCAAGCAGTTGAAAGATTTTGAAAGTGTAGAACGAAAATCCGTTCGTGTTATCGTTTACAAAGGAAAAAACAAAGTTGAAACCGAACGAGAACAAATAGGAGCCAAAGGGTATGCTTTAGGATTTGAAGGACTGGTTGACTGGATAAATAGCCAATTACCTGCCAATGAAGAAATAGGCAAGGCATTGAGAAAAGAAACCCGTATGTATCCCGAAATAGCTATCAGAGAGTTGGTTGCCAATGCACTAATTCATCAGGATTTAACCGAAAAAGGTTTTCCAATGGTAGAGATTTTTACAGACAGAATTGAAATATCAAATCCCGGAACACCTTTGGTTACACCCGACCGATTTATTGATGCTTACTTATCACGCAATGAAAAATTAGCAGACCTTATGCGAAGAATGGGTTTTTGCGAAGAAAAGGGCAGTGGTTTGGACAAAGTGATTTTTTATAACGAGTTGTATCAGCTCCCTGCTATAAACGTAGTGGTTTCAGAAAATAGAACCCGTGTTACCATGTATTGCTATAAAACCCTGAATGATTTAGACAAAAAAGAAAAAATCAGGGCTTGCTATCAGCATGCTTGTTTGAAATATGTATCAAACGAAAAGATGACTAATCAAAGTTTAAGAGAACGATTTAAGATTGAAGACCAAAATGCTGCTATTGCTTCCCGAATAATTCGAGATGCGTTAGAAGATAAAGTTATTAAAGAAGATGACCCTGAAAGTAAATCAAGAAAATATGCCAGCTACATACCATTTTGGGCTTAAAATCTTATTTGATGGTTATTTGATAGCAGGGGTATCAAACCCTTTTAAATCATTGATTATCAATGCTTTTTTATTTGATGGCTATTTGACAAAAGTGATGAAATGAACGAAACCGAAACAAGAGCAGAATTTATTGACCCTGCATTAAAAGCAGCAGGTTGGGGTGTTGTGGAAGGCAGTCGCATTCGCATGGAGTTTCCAATCAACAAAGGTCGTTTAATCGGGCATGGACAGCGTAGCAAGCCCGACAAGGCAGATTATGTATTGCAATACAAAAACAGAAACCTTGCTGTAATTGAAGCCAAAGCAAGAGATAAATATTATACCGAAGGCGTAGGACAAGCCAAAGACTATGCTGGAAAATTGCAAGTTCGTTTTACATACAGCACCAACGGTTTACAGATTTACCACATAGACATGCACGAAGGACAGGAAGGTGATGTAACATCCTATCCTACTCCTGATGAATTGTGGGAAATGACTTTTGGAGAACAAAACAAACTCCAACCACTTACAGCCGTTTGGCGAGACAAATTACTTTCCGTTCCGTTTGAAGACCGTGGCGGAACATGGCAACCTCGCTATTATCAGGAAAACGCTATTACCAAAGTTTTAGAAGCCGTTGCCAACGACCAGCAACGCATTTTGTTAACCCTTGCCACAGGAACAGGAAAAACGGCAATTGCTTTTCAAATTGCATGGAAACTGTTTCAAGCAAAATGGAACATCAACAAAGACGGACAACGAAGCCCAAGAATTTTATTCTTAGCCGACAGAAATATTTTGGCAGACCAAGCATTCAACGCTTTTTCAGTTTTTGAAGAAGATGCTTTGGTTCGTATCAATCCAAGCGACATCAAGAAAAAAGGCAGAGTGCCGAAAAACGGAAGTGTGTTTTTTACCATTTTCCAAACCTTTATGAGTGGGCCAAATGATACGCCCTACTTTGGAGAATACCCAAAAGACTTTTTTGATTTCATCATTATAGACGAGTGTCACCGTGGAGGAGCCAATGACGAAAGCAGTTGGCGAGCCATTATGGAGTATTTCAGTCCAGCCGTTCAGTTAGGTTTGACAGCTACACCAAAACGAACCATCAACGCAGACACATACAATTACTTTGGTGAGCCAGTTTATGTGTATTCGCTGAAAGAAGGAATCAATGACGGTTTCTTAACACCTTTCAAAGTCAAACAAATTGACACCACCATTGACGAGTATTTATTCACTTCGGACGACACTGTTTTAGAAGGAGAAATTGAAGAAGGCAAACGCTACACCGAAGCGGAAATGAACCGCATTATTGAGATTAAAGAACGTGAAGAATATCGGGTTAAGATTTTTATGAGCCTGATAAATCAAAGTGAAAAGACGTTGGTTTTCTGTGCCACGCAATTACATGCTTTAGCAATTCGTGATTTAATCAATCAATATGCAGAATCTAAAAATCCGAACTATTGCCATCGAGTTACTGCACATGACGGAAAATTAGGCGAACAGCATTTAAGAGATTTTCAAGACAACGAGAAAAGCATTCCTACCATTCTGACAACTTCACAGAAGTTAAGCACTGGTGTTGATGCTCCCGAAGTAAGAAACATTGTTTTGATTCGCCCTGTAAACTCTATGATTGAGTTTAAACAAATCATTGGCCGTGGAACACGTTTATTTGATGGCAAAGATTATTTCACGATTTACGATTTTGTAAAAGCACACCACCATTTCAGCGACCCTGAATGGGATGGAGAACCCGAAGAACCTGAAACACCCGAACCAAGACCACAGCCACAACCTTGTGATGTTTGCGGGCATAGACCTTGCATTTGTGCACAAGAGCCACCGCCTGAACCTTGTCCTGTTTGTGGTTACTCTTATTGTCGTTGCGACAATCCACCAAGACGAATGGTAAAAGTGAAATTGGCAGACGGAAAAGTTCGCCAGTTTCAGCACATGATTAGCACTTCATTTTGGAGTCCAGACGGCAGACCAATTTCAGCAGAAGAATTTTTGCGTTCCTTATTTGGAGCATTGCCCGAACTCTTCAAAAGTGAAGATGAATTAAGAACCATTTGGAGTAAACCCGACACAAGAAAGAAACTACTGGAAGAACTTTCAGAAAAAGGTTTTGCCAAACAACAGTTGACAGAGTTTCAAAAAATACTGAACGCTGAAAACAGCGACCTGTATGATGTTTTGGCTTACATCGCTTTCCATTCAGACATATTGGAACGGACAGACAGAGCAGACAGAGCAAAAATTCACTTGGACAACTACGACCCAAAACAGCAGGAGTTTTTAAACTTCGTTTTGAGCCAGTATGTAAAACAAGGCGTTGACGAATTGGACGACACTAAAATTGGCGACTTGCTTGTATTGAAATATCACGCCATTGCAGACGCTAAAAAAGAACTTGGCGACATTGCAACAATCAGAAACACGTTTATCGGTTTTCAAACTTATTTGTATGACAAAAGAGTGGCTATATGACAAAGACAATAAACATATCAGCCAACCCTTCGCAGCCATGCACATTTGCAAGCCGCACAAGCCAACGCACAGACCAAAGCTTGCAAAAGAACATGTCTGCCCCAACACACGACCAAAACGACCGTCAAACAAGCGGACGAAAAGAAGCACGATTGCCTAATCGAGTAGACGGCCTCGCCAGATTTCTCTGACGAGGTGCGCCTCTCACACCACCAAGCGTACGGGTCTCGTACTTGGCGGTTCACTGGATTGTAGGTTGCGATTTGAGGTAATAGGAAAGCATAGATTCGTAACCCTTTCGTCTTAGGCGTGACAATGTGATAGTCGTGATCAGAATCGGGCTTTGGGCTACAGCCCATCCACCTTTTCGGGTACGACTCCACGCATATGCATGGTCTTGATCCACTCCCAATCTGATCAGGTTCTTACGTTTCCGCTCGGGTTTCTTCCAGTCATGCCAGATACAGTAGCGAAGTCGGTTCCTCAGCCACTCGTCGACCTGTTTGAGTTTGGCGTGAATACTTGCCAACCGGTAGTTGTTCACCCAACCCATCCAGACCTCCCTGAGTTTGCGAAGCCGATCCTCAAAACTGTACGGTTTGGTTTTCTTGGTAATCTGCTTGAGCTTTCGCTTGAGTGAGTCCCAGCTGCTCTTTTTCACCACCAGTTGGTATTTTCCTTTGACTCCCTTCTCGTAAGTTGGGAC
>NZ_JACVCV010000036.1:0-2226 GCF_017811155.1 Lunatimonas salinarum
CGCCTTCCTTGTCCACGATAAAATCGTCAAAGGCAAAATCCATATCAGGAAAATCATCCTATTCCATTGTTCCACAATCTATCTCTATAAACCATCTCTCTACTTAAAACTAATTCTATTCAACCGATATTCATAATCAGCTTCATTTGAATGGATAGAAATGAAATAAAGATTTCCTTCATAGGATTGATAAAGACAATTATTATTCTCGAAACTTTTCGCCTCTTTATAGGTTTTCAGAATTTCAAAATTTTCATCGATTTGATAAAATTTATCAAAACGTTTTCTAGATATACCCTCCTTTCCATCTTCGGGACTATATTCACCCACTTCCGCTTTGAGAATAATATGCTTACCTATTTTAAAAACACCTGTTACCAAGCTGCTCTCATTGAGCAATTCAATCATTTTATTTCGATTATTATTTACGATTTCGATAGCGCTCTCCTGAAGTTCTACGGTTCTAAACTCAGGATCATTCCAATTAACTATTTTTGACTCGTGGTCATCGAAATCAACGATGGTTATACCCAGTTCAGCCAGAGACGAAAAAAAAAGTTCTCCGCTTTCAACGGCCATTCCTCCAGAGCAAGCCATAATGCCCAATAGCTTATGTGACTCAGTAGAAAAACCAAAATCCTCGGTTGAGACGTGTTCCCCTAATTCAACTCGACTGACGTAAGGGCCATCAAAACCTCCTGTAATATAAAAAAACACATATTCATCCTTAACCTGGAAGTCTACAACAGCTTTCTTATAACCCACATGTTCATCCAATGGCTTTCCATATAGGTCAAAAATAAGCAGCTTAAGCTGAGTGCGACACCATACAAAGACCCTTTTTCCATCGGATCTAACAATGGAGGGTTCCATAAACTCATTGGGTCCTATCCCGGAATAGGCAATTTCGTACACCTGCTGTCCATCAAAATTAAAAATAAAAACCTTAGAAGGATTTACGGTAGAGACTACAAATCTACTGTCATCAATTAAGGCAAACGAAGTAATTTCGCCTAACAAATTTAAATTTTCATTAAGTGTGGAAATTTCTACTATTTCTAAAGATGTGGAAATCGAATCTATTTCGAAGTTAAACTTCCTATCTTCATTGCAACTAAAAAGAAAGAAACAATGAAAAACTAGCAATGTAAATTTACCTTTTATTTTCATTAGTTATGGCATAATGTAATAACATACTTTAATTTCAATATGTATATAATCTAAAATATATTCTATTTTATTACAGATTTTATATCTGTACTTATCTTAATAATACCCTATAAATATATGCTTAAAAAAGAACTAACAATCCACATAATTATTAATAATTTTCGTAAATACAAGCATATAAAATTCTCAAATATAAAAAAAGATATTTCTTCAAATGTCTAGTGAAACAGCATAAAAACCGCTTTTAACTATCCTTCAATAAAGGAATCCTTTGCAGTTTAATCCTTCTCAAAGGACTTTGGTCAAATACACATCAATTCTAGCTTAAACTCCCGAAAGGATATATATAAAAGCGATTTCCATGGATGAAACTACCTATTCATTTTTGGACTAACAATTATCTTTACATTTGAGTTGTCCTCCTGTAATACACGTGATTTTCGGAAATGACGGCCATCCGCCACCATACTCTACTGTAACATTCCAATAGGGGCAACATTGGTTTGCAAGCCCACCCGGTTGGCAATCACCACCACCTCCTTCACCCTGCGCATAAGCCCTATTCCCCAATTCAATCAAGGTCAAAGAAGGCAGCACCCTGTCCTTCTCAAACTCCAAGCTGATCATGATGTTAAATACCAGCATGACGCCGAATGCTCCCGCAGCGACCCACCGCAGCCACTTGCTCGTTTTTATATCTGTATTCATTTTTAATTTTGAGATGTATAAAATGATTGAGATTGAAAATTTATAGGACTTTTAAATATTTTTTGGAAAACTTTGGGGTGAAGTCTTCGGCTTTTAAAAGCTTGAGAATAATAACTCATGCAATCAATCTTTAAGTTTGACGATCATCAATATAGGGTTGTCTGATTTGTCCAAGGTATGAAGGGGTAATCCGATTTTTTCAGCTGAAATTTCACCTGTAAAATGTGCCAAAAACTCATGGGGATAGATTAATTTAAAAACCCTGTTGTCGGGCACCTCTCCATGAGGCCAAAAGGGCAACCCCCCATCCATGTCATTGTAAAAGGCAAAATGATAACCATTTCCCTT
>NZ_JACVCV010000036.1:2585-9112 GCF_017811155.1 Lunatimonas salinarum
TTATATAAGCGTTGATTGGAGGATAATGCGATGCTTTCCGAAGACTTTTTATCAAAATGATCTATTAGCAATTTTTGGTATTCTGAATTTTCTTGGGACAAATACATCAAGGTGTGGTTCCCATGGGGTTTCCTTCTTCCCTTAGGTATGGCAAACACAAAATCATTCCCTAGACTTGCAATGTGGAGAGGCCAAAAATCAACAATAAAATCCTTCGTCCCTGCCCCCGTATAATCATAGATATAGGCCCTTTGATTTGGGGGAGAAAAAATCACAATTTGTTGGCTTCCTGAGATAATTGTAAAATCCCTTATATCAGCATACTCTGTAGGACCAATTCCTCTTTTTCCAATTTCACCTATATAATCCCCTTGATAGCTAAAGTGTAGCAACCTATTTTTATCAGAAATAAGTATTCCCTTTTCAAAAAACTTAATTTGCTCTTCGGGTAAAACAATATGCCCAAAGATACTCCGTTCGTTGGTTTCCAAAGAAATGTATTCAATACTTTCGGCAATCTCACTCAAATTTACAGTTTCCTTTTTACCCGTAAGCAGGGGATCCAACTTTATCACACTAACATGCGTTGCATCTTTGGAAACCGGCTCACTACAAGCCCAAATTAGTGCGAAGAACAGAATATAATATTTTATATTTATTTCCATTAATTTATAACAAGATGAATTATTAATGAATTTATTCTAATTTAAACCTTATACTTCCAGAAGATTAACGTCATGTCTTTATTTAAAAAGAGTTGCATACAAAACACCAATTCTCATGATAAACCCTAAGAAACTAATGTTCTGTACGATCACCTAGTTCAAGTTTTCTCCATAATTTCTAATCAATCAGACTTTCAATATAGCTATCAAAAGGTGCTAAGTTATTTATATTGATTAATAGAAAGTTGGATATTTTATAACTGTCCAGTTGAAACACGTAGGGAAGGCCAACTGACTCGGCAGGAATTTGTATGTCTTGATCTGGAACCCGAAATAAGAAAATATTGTCCTTTTTCACATAGAAATGATTAAATCTTATGATATCTTTAGGATTAAAAAAATCTCCCAAAACGACAATTTTGTCATTAACGTTTTTGTTTGCCAATTGGTCTAATTTTTCCATCACTTCATATATACAACTTTTACAATGATATCTGCTAAACCTAAAAAAAAGTAAGGGGTACCCATACTCCTTGATTTACTCATTTATAGATTGCGAATCCCCGTCCTTTCTAAATATAAAAAAATTGTTAATTTCAGCTGTTTCATTTAATCGTTTTTGATTTACAAAAAGATTCTCGTTCAGTGAAGGCAGGTCAGTATCGGGAATAGGTGTGCTTTTTTGGAGCCACTCATTGGTGTAGAATAGGATTAGACCTACCACAACCAGAAAAATTATGGAAATTGGTATGACATTCTTATTCATCAAAATACTCCTTAAATGTATAAACAAAAAGAACCGGGTTGTCGATATCTTCCAGTTTGATATTCTCCAAAAGGTCTTTGTAAGGGCTTTCCGGTATACCTTTTTTAGCCCTTTCATTAAAGTCAGGGGGATACATCATGGTGATAAAGTAGCCACTGTTAAAATTAAACCCAAACATTCCCGGCATTTTCGTGATCATGCCGTCCATATCGTTGTTCAGGTAACTTATATAATGGATTTTGTCTGTTGCTTTGTCCCATAATGCCATTTTAACGAATCTGTTCTGGTGCACATCAATAAACATGAAGTTTTTCCCGTCAATAATCTGGTCTCCCAATGCAAATGTTTCCTCAGCGTCCATCCTCGTTCCATATTCCCCGAAGGTGAGGGGTTCACCTGCTTTAGACTGAAAGCCATCCCGGGAAAAGGAAAACCGAATTTCTTGTTCAATATGATTATCCACGATCTCCAATATCCTCTTAGCACCCCAAGCCATGTAGTAAAACCCCTTTCCTCCCGCTTTCTCAAAAATATACTTTTGTTTTGTACCATTTATCATCCATATATCATCAGGCGAAAAGGTATCGATCGTCTTTTGCAACTCAAAGTCTTGATTTACCTCCTTTAAGATTTTTTTCTCATTGGCCGGATCTTCGCCTGTC
Source organism: Lunatimonas salinarum (assembly GCF_017811155.1). GTDB lineage: Bacteria > Bacteroidota > Bacteroidia > Cytophagales > Cyclobacteriaceae > Lunatimonas > Lunatimonas salinarum. The sequence goes on from NZ_JACVCV010000036.1 coordinate 4,679, forward strand.
AAGTAGAAGCTTCCTTCCATTGGAAACAGGTCAAAAAATACCCCATTCTGTCCAAGTTTGACTTCTCTGACGAACTCGCCTTCCAGCGTATAAAATATTGCCTTCAACCCCTTTGAATCAAACACTATAACTTCCCTACCTAATTCTGAAAGGTAAATTGCAAATGGAAAAATATACTCCCCCGGCCCTTCGCCCTGCCGATCGATTATGTTTCTGAGCTTGCCATCCAGGTCATAAATGAATATTGACTTGGACGTATTATTGTCCAATAGGATCAGGTACTTGTCCACTAGGATAACCTTTTTTACTTCTCCCACCAATGCATTATCCCTGGTCTCCAGTGGAATGACAAAGCAGGTGTCAAACAGTTGGGAATAATTGAATATCCTTCGGTCGTCTACATCGATCTCCATTTGCTTAACGTTATCAGTAAGTGAGGTTTCCATCTTCCCACAAGAAATGAAAATAAAGATAAAAATTAAGAATCCGTATTGTTTCATTTTAAACGCAACTTTTATAGAAATTAATAATAAGTGGTAGGGCTGTCAAAAAGTCAAATTTTGAGACAGCCCTATTGAGGTGTTAACTACCAAGACTGACCCGAACAATAGGGATTGTTCGGCATGGGGCAACACATCTGTTCCATCACATGACATGTAGTAACCCACATAAATTGATTATAGGCAAAGCACATCTTTCTCTCCCCCATTTCTATGTGATGTCCAATACCATTTGGAATATCACATGACTCATAGATGCCCTCACCCTGCGCCATCGCCCTGTTCCCCAATTCAATCAACGTTAACGACGGCAGCGTCTTATCCTTCTCAAATTCCAAGCTGATCATGACGTTAAACACCAGCATGACACCGAATACCCCTGCAGCGATCCACCGCAGCCACTTGCTTGTTTTTAGATAATTCTTCATAATATTTTATTTGATTAGATAATAAAATTATTTGACAGTAAAGCTATAGCATCAAAATGTATTATCAAACTAAAAAAAACGGACAAAATCAGACATTATCGGACATTATCGGACAAAACCGGACAGTCTAGTTTTTTTTAATATAAATTAGTTCAAGTTTTATTTTAAAATGTAACTTGGATAAAAGAACAAAATTATTATGAAAGATTGCATCAAACAACCAACTATAAAATCCTTAGCACTCAGCATTGCAAGTATTTTGATACTATCTTCATGCACCCATGACAATTTAAATGTAGCGCTTCAACAAGCTTCGGAAAACAGAAGCGAAATTGAACTTGTTTTTAGTCACTATTCAGAGGCAAAGGATAGCTTGAAACTGAAAGCATCTAAGTTCTTGGTAAAGAATATGGTGAATAGATATGGTATTGAGGGCAGAAAATTTGACCTATATGATACAGTCTTTAATTTCGTTGATAGTTTAAGAAAACATAAGACGCTGGTAAGGGATCCAAATAACAGATATAAAATTCCAGAAATCGAACAGATATGGAATTTTGCTACTACGGAATACGGTACTATTGGAGGCTCAGATTTTGATGTCAAGCTTGATCTTATTCATCTCGATTCAAGGTTAATTATTGAAAATATTGATTTGGCATTCGAAGTGTGGCAATTGCCTTGGTCTAGGCATTTAAGATTTGATGATTTTTGTGAATACATATTACCACACCGATTTGGTAATGAAAAAATATCCACCTGGCGATCCACTTTACTGAATAAATATAAAGATAAAATTGATTCCTTAAAAAATACTGGCTGTGAGGATCCGCTTGTTGTCGCCAAATTCATCAATGAAGATCTATTATCCAAATGGATATATAGCCATACTTTACGAAATTATCCAATAGGAATGACTATTGAAAACCTTCTAAAGTCAGGTATGGGATCCTGCACACATCAGGCGCAATTGGGCATTTACTCGATGAGAGCCCTAGGAATTCCAGTGGTTCACGAGGAAATACTCTATTTCGGAAATTCCCATCTGGGGCATGAGTTTAACAGTATCGTTCTAAAGGACGGTTCATTATTGGATTTTGATGTCGGAAACAAGAATATGGGAGGTGTAATAGACGAAAGGTATAGCAGGGGCAATTCAATACCGAAAATTTATAGAAAAACATTCGAAGCGGTCTCTTATTATATAAATAAGGAATTATTTCCATATTTCCAAAATCCAAACTTGAAGGATGTAACATCTGAGTATATAAGCACTAAAGACATAGAGATAGAAAAAATTGATTTTCTTAAAGAAAATTCCATAATCTATTTATGCATATTTAATAATAGTAACTGGGTACCAGTTTCAATATCGACAGTATCTAAGGGTCAGGCAATTTTCCAGGATATGGGGTTAGGAATAGTTTACTTACCAATGATTTACACAAATGAAAAATTAGTGCCAGTCGGAGAACCAATTATCTTAGACAAAAACAGTAACACAAAAAAAATATCCCACACAACGAACTCTCAAAAAATCGAAATAAATAGGAAATATCATCCTAATAAAGGCTTACCCGGAAAAATGATAGGCGGTAAGTTTCAAGTTTCAAATGATAAAAACTTCAATGAAAGCCTAGATATTGTTCAAATAGATGATTCTTTGGAATTAATCCCAAAAACGATTGAGTTAAATCTGAAAAAAAATTATAGATATATCCGATATTTAATACCAAAGGGAAGCATGGGAGATTTAGCTGAATTTTCTGTAACATCAAATAGCTCCACTACATTATCCGGAGAAGTAATTTGTAGTTTCAATCTGGGGGGAAATAAAACAATTAAATTTGCCTTTGACAATAATCCTTTAAGTTTTCTTAGCGTTCCGGTTAGTACCACCGAGGAATGGATAGGTCTTGATTTAAAATCTCAAAAGGAAATATCACAAGTAACTTTTTGTCCAAGAACTGATAAAAATAATATCTGGGCAGGACTTTCGTATGAGCTTTTCTATTGGTCTGATGAATGGAAATCAATCGGTATCCAAACAGCAGATTCTTATAGTTTGATCTTTAGTTCTCCAATTTCCAATGGCCTGTTTTTACTTAGGTGTTTAGACGAAGGAACAGAGGAAAGAATCTTTACTTATGAGCAAGGAGAGCAGGTGTGGTGGTAGCCAACTATAATCCAATCCAAACGGAATTAATAACAATCAAACAAAAAAAGAAATTTTTCTAAGTAGACTGTTAGGAAAAGTAAAAAATTTGCTTAGCCCCTGGCTACTTCGTTGGTAAGATACCATATTTTTTGGTTAAGATACTTGAATAATTTATTAAATAATTTATTGAATAATTTGTTGTATGCCTGTATATTTGTGGACAAATTTATAAATTTAACTAGTCAAAATTATTTTATGGAAAGTTCAGCGAAATCTAGGCAGGAAATAGCAAGAAAATTCGGGGTTTCCACCAGGACGCTGAATAGGTGGCTAAAAAAGCACAAAATAAAAGTAAGTAGTGGACTGATTACCCCCAAAGAAAGTCAGCTCATATACCAAATCTTAGGTAACCCAAACAGACCCGGCGAAAGCGTATTAGAAGGAGCAATGGATACTACCGAATACGCCCCTGTACCTGAAAACCACGAAAAGACGGAAACCGGAAACAAGGGTGCCTCTACATAAAAAACCAAGCTTCGACCTTACTATGGCCCATTTGAATGAAAAAAATTATTCTCTAGGCTATTTTATCTCTACCACTTGTACATTCACCTGACAATTCTCAAGTGATATGCCATATATCTTCAAAGATCGTTCAAGCTTCTCCGGATTAGACACGTTAAGTTCAAAGGAATATTTTTCGCTATCGACTCCCTCATAAAAATAATACTTCTCATCACGTAACCCGTTGAGGTAGTTCACAAGCCCATCTAGTGTCATCCCTTTTGCCATTAACATTCCGTCTGATAATTCGACTACCTCCAACACAGCATCCTCCATCCGATAAGTATGAGAAGTTAACGCACCTTGGTCATTTACCTGAATGCACTCGGCAGCGATCCTTTCTTCCTTCAGTCCAAAGTAGATTCCACTTTGTTGTCGTATTTCTTCTGTCACTTCAAGAAACAGGTCTAGATCCATCTCCCTTCCAGAAAAACGAAGTGTGAAATTGAATATTTCACCATTCCATTTCGGATCCATCATGTATTGGTAGTCTCCCCATACCTGAGAAAAAACATAATCCAATTCACCCGTAGTTTGTCTGAAACCAACTCCACTGCTGTATGCGGATGTCTTGGGAAAACCAAGGTCTACCGTCCTTTCCAGCTGAAAAGAATAAGTAGCTCCTTGGTAAGACACATCAACAGGTTTTGGCGAAGAATTAGTACAATCTGTAAAAATCAGCAGAACGGTTAGGAAGGCAAGATTTCTCATAATGCGTCGAATACATGGTAGTTGCTATCAATTAAGGGGAAACTTCGCAAGGTCAAGAATGAGAAGTGAAGGA
>NZ_JACVCV010000037.1 GCF_017811155.1 Lunatimonas salinarum
ACTATTATTTTAGAAATTTCTGAAAAAACAACAAATAATCTGTTTTAAAGCGTATACGAAGCGGTTAGTTTTCATGCTTTTAACTGCGGAACGATTTCGTCTGTTTTCTGAGTGATAAAAAGGGGAAAACGATATCGCAAAGATATATTCTTCTTCTGCCACGACCGACGTATAAAAATAAGTCCTGCTCAGATCGGTAAACTGTGCCAAGGCTTAGCCGGTCGAATAGTCTACCTCAAAGTCCGGTATCGTCTGTTCAGGCCCGCGAACTGAGATTAGGACTCCACTGTGTACATCCAGAATTAGAATATATAGGTTAAAAATGGGTAACTTTTAGGGTATAAAAGGGGTAACCCTAAACCGGAATTAACAGAAGAGTATCGTTTAGACCTTCACAACCATATCGAACCCCAGCGCTGGCATCCTGTATGGATCTGCTGGTGCCGATGTTCCTAAAAGGAAAATACAGATATACAAACATATCCGTTCAGATCCTTGGATTTCAACGTGGTGGATCTATTTTGCTATGACAGGTTCCTTGGACTTGAACCGGCTTTTTTCTGCGAAGAGATCTGACGCCGATTTGGATAGCGATGGAAATTGTGTCGCCTGCGACCACACAATTCGTGAGTTTCAAAATTTCTTGGCATCTGAAGACCGATTTTGTGGAATGATGGGAGGAATTCAACTAAAATTTTTCCTGACCGTTTTTGTCTTGGAAAATGAGATATCGGAGAAAAACACCTATTTTCAGTTTTTAGAATAATCTACGAGATGAATCGAATAAAGGAAGTATTGGAGGAAAAGGGAATCAAACAAACCTGGCTGGCCGAAAAGCTCGGGAAGAGCTACAATATGGTCAATAGCTATGTCCAAAACAGGCAACAACCCCGACTGGAAGTGCTTTTTGAGATTGCCAAAATCCTCGGAGTGAGTGCCAAGGATCTGCTGATCGACCAAAATGATCCCAACCCAAATACAGCCGCCAATTAACAAGCTGAACAGCGACCATGTCAGAAAATAACAGCATCACTATGGACGGAAAGAGCCTTTCCATCGAAGCGGAAAAAATAAATGCACTGAAGGAGATCCTACCGGAAGTCTTTACGGAAAACAAAATAGACTGGGAGAAGCTAAAAGCCACCCTTGGGGAGAACATCAACTTCTCCAACGAACGCTATGTGCTCAACTGGGCGGGAAAAAGCGATGCGTTCAAAGTCCTCCAAAGCCCGTCAACCAAAACGCTGGTTCCGGCTAAGGAGGAAAGTGTCAACTTTGACAACACCCAGAACATCTTTATCGAAGGGGAAAACCTGGAAGTGCTCAAGGTGCTGCAAAAGAGCTACTTCGGCAAGGTCAAGATGATCTATATAGATCCCCCCTACAATACCGGCAACGATTCCTTTATCTACCCGGACAAGTTTTCCGAAACCAAGGCCGACTACGAAAAGCGGGTAGGCGACAAGGACGAGCAAGGCTATATGACCAAGGATGGAATATTCAAAAAGAACAGCAAGGAAAACGGGCAATACCACAGCAACTGGCTCAATATGATGATGCCCCGCCTGTATCTGGCCAAGAACCTGCTGAGGCAGGACGGAGTGATCTTCGTGTCTATAGATGATAATGAGGTGCATAACTTGAGGCTGCTGATGAATGAGATTTTCGGGGAGGAGAATTTTATTGAACAAATGATCTGGAAGAAAAGGTATGGAGGTGGCGCAAAGGAAAAATATTTGGTTAATCTTCATGAATACATCTTAATGTATTCCAAAGAGAAAGAAAATATTGATCCGATTTTCATAAACAATAACGAGGAGTTTATTGAGAAGTATTACACTAAAAAGGACGAAAAATTCAATGAGAGAGGTCCATTTAGGTTACAGCCATTAGAAGCGGCTAAGAGTATGGGGGAGCGAAAAAACCTTGTATTTGATATAGCAGGTCCAGAAGGGATAGTAATTAAACCAAAAAGACAATGGCTGTGGTCTCAAGAAAGAGTCTTAAAAGCTTTGAAGGAAAATAATCTTGAGTTTAACAAAGACAAAAATGGTGAATGGACAGTTGCTATTAAACAATATTTGAAGGATGAAAACGGGAATGAGAAAAAACTCAAAGTAACTTCAATTATTGAAGGGATATTTACTCAGCACGGTACCAAAGAAATCGAAAATCTATTTGATACCGTTGATTATTTTCCCTATCCGAAACCTAGTTCTGTTGTAAAGCACTTGATGGAGTTTTCAACAGAATCTGATGATCTTGTTTTAGATTTTTTTGCTGGATCAGGAACCTCTGCGCAAGCGGTCATGGATTTGAACAAAGCAGACGGAGGCAATAGAAAATACATCTGTGTCCAGCTACCTGAGCTTTGTGAGGAAAAAAGCGAAGCCTCTACAGCTGGCTACAAAACCATAGCCGATATCTCAAAGGAAAGAATCCGAAGAGCCGGGAAGAAAATCCAAGAGGAGATAGCACAGGAAATCAACCAGTTGGAATCTAAAATCAAGAAATTGGAAGGGGAACTGCCCACAGAAGAAACCAAAGCTGAAATAGCCAATCAAAAGGCTAAAATCCAGACGTTGCAAGCACAGGATCTGGGTTTCAAAGTCCTGAAACTGGATGAGAGCAACTTCAAGCAATGGCGACAGTTGGAAGGTCATGATCCCCAGGCGCTGGCCGAGCAGATCAGGCTCTTCGTGGATCCGGTGGCCGAATCCGCCACGGTGGAAAATATGGTCTATGAACTCCTACTCAAAAGCGGCAAAAACCTGAACAGTAAAATAGAAAAAGAAGGGGCTGTCTATCAAATCAACGGCAAGGAACTGGTCTTACTACTGGAAAAAGCCACCGAAGAGATCATCCACAAAGTCATTGCTGACAAACCCACCAAGGTCATCGCCCTGGACAGGTTGTTCAAGGACAATGACCAACTCAAAACCAACACGGTACTGCAGATGCGGGATGCGGGTGTGGAGTTTAAAACGATTTGATTATGAATTTGTTAAGTCCAGAATATAAGAAATGGTTGGTTGAACTAAAGGGCAAAATCCGTTCTGCACAGATTAAAGCCGCTATAGCGGTAAACAGCACGCTTATTTTGTTTTACTGGGAATTGGGTGAAATGATCAGTGAAAAACAAACAGCTTATGGTACAGGTTTTATCCCACAACTTTCTAAAGATCTACAGGATGAGTTCCCGGAAATAAAAGGATTGTCTGCAAGAAATCTGGCATTTTGCCGTCAGTTTTATCAGTTTTACACCTCTTCAAATTTGCAACAAGTTGTTGCAAATTTGAAGAGTCAAGCTGGTTTTTCAGCTGAGAAGCAAGGTGTTACTCAATCTCAAGGTGCTCAAAACGAATCAATTATAATTTTGAAACAGCTTGTTGCAAAAATACCGTGGGGGCTGGGCAAAGGTTTTGCGTTTATAGGACAGCAATTTCATTTGCAGGTTGGCGAAAGTGATTATTACATAGATCTGCTGTTTTACCACACCAGGCTAAAATGCTATGTGGTGATCGAATTAAAGAATACCAAGTTTATTCCTGAATTTGCCGGTAAACTTAATTTTTATTTGTCGGCTGTGGACAGTTTGGTAAAAGATCCATCGGACAATCCCACAATCGGAATACTACTGTGCAAGGACAAAAACAATGTTGAAGTAGAATTTGCCCTGAGAGACCTAAACAAGCCCATGGGAGTAAGTGAGCTTAAACTGGTGGAAGATCTGCCCGAAAACCTGAAAAGCAGTTTGCCTACCATTGAAGAAATAGAAGTTGAATTCGATAAAATCAAATAATGAAATTATCTTTTGAATCGAATCTGGCCTATCAGCAGGAAGCCATCAAATCCATTACGGATTTGTTTGAGGGACAGCCCATGGAAGATGCTGCGGTGGAGTTCAGGTTAAGTGAAAGTGGCTCATTGAACCTGATGATCAATGGAGTAAGCAACAACCTGGTCTTGTCGGAGGAGCAGATCCTGGAAAATCTGCAACGCATTCAGGCGGGCAATGACATGGAGGTTTCCGGCAAATTGGACGGCATGCACTTTTCCGTGGAAATGGAGACGGGGACGGGGAAGACCTATGTTTACCTGAGGACGGTTTATGAGCTGAACAAGCTGTACGGGTTTAAGAAGTTTGTCATCGTGGTACCGTCCGTGGCCATCCGGGAGGGAGTGCTGAAGAATCTGCAAATCACCCACGAGCATTTCCAGACACTGTATGATAATGTCCCGATCAATTTCCAGGTGTATGACAGTTCCAAGGTGTCCACGCTGAGGGGCTTTGCCACGACCAATAACATTGAAGTGCTGGTGATCAACATTGACTCCTTTGCCAAGGATGAGAATATCATCAACAGGCCCAATGACAAGCTCAATGGTCAGATGCCCGTGGAGTTTATCCAGGCAACCAACCCTGTAGTCATCGTGGACGAGCCTCAGAATATGGAAACGGAAAAGCGGATTGCGGCCATCGAAAAACTCAACGGGCTTTGCACCCTGCGCTATTCGGCTACTCACCGAAATCACTACAACCTTACTTATAGCCTTAATCCCGTGAAAGCCTACGATTTGGGATTGGTCAAGCAAATAGAGGTGGATTCCGTGATGGAGGAGAATGCCTTCAATGATGCGTTCGTTTCTGTAGATTCCATCCAAGCCACCAAGACCAAAGTAACGGCAAAGATTACCATCAGCAGCAATGAAAAAGGCGGAGTCAAAAAGAAAAGCCTTAACATAAAGGTAGGCGATGACCTCTATCAGCTCTCCAACGAGCGGGAGGTCTATTCCGACGGGTATATCATTGAGGAAATTGATGCTGTGAATCAATGCATTTCTCTTTCCAATGGAAACCTGTTATACAAAGGAGACAGCCAGGGCGGATTGACGGACGAGGTGATGAAGTTCCAGATCCGGAAAACCATCGAGGAACACCTTAGAAAAGAAAAGCGGCTGAATAAATCAGGTATCAAGGTGCTGTCCCTCTTCTTCATTGACAAGGTGGCCAACTACCGGCAATATGATGCGGCAGGAGATCCAGTGAAGGGAAAGTTTGCCGAATGGTTTGAGGAAATCTATGCCGAGTATATGGCCAAGCCCGCCTTCAAAGAATTGGACAGGTTTCCGGTGAAGGACATCCATAACGGCTATTTTTCCCAGGATAGCAAAGGAAGGATGAAGGATACTTCCGGGGAAACCAAAGCGGACGACGATACCTACAGCCTGATCATGAAAGACAAGGAGAAGTTGCTGGGGCTGGACAATCCCCTCCGTTTTATCTTCTCCCATTCCGCATTGAGGGAGGGCTGGGACAATCCCAATGTCTTCCAGATATGCACCTTGAATGAGACCAAATCCGACATCAAGAAACGGCAGGAAATAGGCAGGGGGTTGAGATTGGCCGTTGACCAGGAGGGGAAAAGAACCTACGACCGCAACATCAACCGCCTGACGGTTGTGGCGAACGAATCCTATGACGACTTTGCCAAGGCGCTGCAAAAGGAAATCGAGGAAGATTGTGGGGTGGCTTTTACCGGAAGGGTAAAAAACAAACAAACCCGTACCGCCGTCAACTACCGGAAAGGCTTTGAGGCAGATCCCCGGTTTCTGGAAATATGGGAGAAGCTCAAAAAGAAAACCACCTACAAGGTGGATTACAAGACCGATGAATTGGTCGTGCGGGCTGCCAAAGCCTTAAAGGAACTACCGGCCATTCATGCCCCCTCCATCCGCTCCACCAAGGTTCAGATCAGCATGACAGGAGGTGGAGTAGATACCCTGTATGCCGGAGACAAGCTGGAATCCTACGGAGGATATACCTGGAAAATCCCGGATGTATTGGGCTATATCCAAAGCAAGACCGAGCTGACCAGGTCCACCATCGAACAGATCCTGACGCAATCTGACCGGATCGGAGACATTTTAGTCAACCCCCAACTATTTCTAGACCTGTCCATTCAGGCTATTAACAGGACCTTGCATGGCCTGATGATCGATGGGATCAAATACCAGAAGATCGGCAGTACGGAATACGAAATGTCCCTGTTTGAAGCGCAGGAGTTGGAAATCTACCTGAACGACTTCTCTTTCAAAGTGAGAGACGCGAACAAGACCATCTATGAGGAATATATACCCCTGGATTCTGGTGTGGAGAGCCGCTTTGCCCAAGACTGTGAGAGCAGTGAGCAGGTAAAATTCTATTTCAAGCTCCCCAACTGGTTCAAAATACCGACTCCGATAGGAAATTACAATCCTGACTGGGCGGTGGTGTTTGAAGGAGAGGAGAAAGTGTACTTCGTTGCCGAGACCAAGGATACCGGAACGCCTTATGTTGACCTCTACAAGCTAAGCGCCGACGAACAGCTAAAAATCAAGTGCGGCAAAGCACATTTCAATGAATTCGACGACCTGGAATACCGGGTGGTGAGTAAAGTTGGGCAGTTGGTTAGATGATTATAGATAAAAAGCCGTCATTAAACTTCTTTTACTAAACCCTTCAAGTTCAGTTCACCTTATGTCGGTAACGAAATGTGCAATAAGCGTTGTTTTAAACCTTAGGCCAACTTGTCAATCCTAATAAGGGTTTATTTTTGGTGTATTCCTTATATGTCTGACCTCCATTTCTTTGGTTTTATAGTCCTATCTGTTTGGCTTTTTTATCAATCATTACGTGATAGGCTTCCTTCAGTTCCTCCGGAAGAAAGCTTATTTCTACAAACTCATGCCATTTGGGTATCGCTTTTTTGAAACGCTCGAAGATATTGTCGAATGCTTTTTGATCGATTTCAAACCTCCCCATAGCGGCTTCAAAATCCCTGCGTGTTACTTTTCTTTTCCGTCCATTTAGTGTAAGTGCCAATTCTTCGCTATCTCCTTCAACCACCAACTGGGCA
>NZ_JACVCV010000038.1 GCF_017811155.1 Lunatimonas salinarum
CGTCGATTTTCGGTTCATATTTTGTACCTTCAAAGCTATATGGTTTAGAAGCTTTAAGATACTTAAAGCAGGCCGGTTTTCATAAGGAAAGCCGGTTTTTTTTTTGCTCCTAAAAGGCCTTTTTCCTTAACTTAATAGCATTGGGCCACAGCCTTCCTATCTCCTAGCAAACTTACTTTTATATCCACTTGACAAGGAGTTGATAAGCGAAGCTTTCAAGTATTATCGCTACATGGACGACATCAAAATCTATGGATATTCTGAAAGCGAATTGAGAAATGTGTTAGTCCATATTGACAATTATTTAAAAGGACATGGTCTTTCTATTAATTCAAAAAAGACAGGTATAACCGCCATTGACGGAGCCAAAGAAGATGAAACGGTAAAAGAGCTTAGACGATTTGAAGTTATAGGAAACGATTATACAGGAGATGAATCTATTTTTACTGAGCTTTCTGAAGGCGGACTAGAAAGTAGCATCATAAAATCATTACTCGGTTTGAGCGAACAATCGCCCGAAGAACATGATGAAAATGATGCTAAAAAACAATTAGAAAATATTACCGAACCTGAAAAAATCATTGCTTTTTGGAAAAAAGAAATCAGCGATGTTGAGCTTGAACTACCTAGTCTTTTTAAAAATGATTCACTTGAATTGGCTGAGCCTGAAAAAACGGATGATATTGACTTCATTCGTTTAAGTGCCAAATACGGCACAGCCGTTCGTTCACTTTCTGAATACAAGCAAGTCAAAGCATCAGATAATCTTCTGCAATACTGGCTTTTCGCTTTGAATAAATTTTATTGGAGGGCAAGCAATTACATTTTAACGCTTCAGCATTACAGGGATAATGGGACTTTGAAACAAGAACTTATTTCAATTTACAAAGCAGATAAAAATTACGAATGCTATCGCTATCACATCATTACATGCCTTACCTACAATTTCAGGTATACTGACAGGGAACTTAGAGAATTTTTCAAATATCTAAAAGCTGAAAACTCAGAATTAGTTCGCTATGCTCTATACTGCATGCTTATTAAACATTCTGATGATCAACAATTAAAATCAACCTTACGAGTACAGCTCTCTAAGGAAGCGAATAATTACTTGAAATTGATAACACTAGCCTATTGGAAAAAGGATGCTAGCCTTGTTAGTACTATGGATGAACTTGTTAAACAAATGGGATTATGAAGTTTACGGAAGTAAGAAATACAATGCAATCTTTTTCCGGTGCTTCAACCCCGGAATATCAACTTAGCTACATTACTTCAGACGTTAAAGACTTACTAAATGGGCTTAACAATCAATTTATAGAGTATCTGACAAAAGACATTATTGAAAGCGAATTTCAACTGAATTTAAAACAATGGCTGGGTTCGCCTTATTATCAGTCTTCAAATGAAAATGCTAAAGACTGTTTGGAGCACTGCCCCACCGTAAAGCATATCTGGGGCAGAAAAATAAAAGGATGGACAGATAGTGCGCTTAAATGCTATGATAACTTTTTGCTTAAGTATATTCAAATTGATAAAGGTGAATCAATACCTAAAACGTATGCTGGTATAAAAGAAACCGATGTTTACAATTATCTTATAGGTAAGGGTGGAATTGAACAAGAGATCGGGCAAAACTTTAAGAATATATATCAAATTCGATCTGCTTTTCAGCACATACAAACCGAGGAAAGGGATGGGATTAGGATTCCAAAAAGAATATCTAATTCTCAGTGCAACAAATGGAGAGATGTTATTATACAATGCTTCAAACGTTCACTGATTGCATTTTCTCATATGGTGATGGTTGAAAATAAAGTGCCTAAATAGTTAATAGAATATAATTATTAGTGACCTGAAAATGAATAATTAGCTAATATGAACGAAAGAAAGCTATCTGAATTACAGAAAGAGTATAGAGCCTTCTTTTCCGGAAAGATGGAACTTTATGGTGTTAAGTCACCTGCACAACTGAGCAAAGAAAAAAAGAGTGAGTTTTTTACAGAGATAAAACAAGATTGGGCAAAACATAAACTCGAGAAACAAAGATTAAAAGAGGTCAAGAAAAGAACACTATCAGTTGTTAAAGAGCCAGTTGAAGTTTATAAAAAGATAAACAAAGAAGCCAGTCCGATAAAGCAAAGTACAGGACAGGAACATAAGGCAAAGCAACCCAGAAATAAAAGTCAACAACCAACAGGTAAGATAACACCTAGACAAGAGGATGAAAGTCCGAGAGAGTTTACTAAACAAATCATCAAGTCAGAACCTAATCAAGAGCAAACAGACGACCTAAGAATATTATTTGAACCTAATAGTCATTTCGCACAAGACGAGCAATACCTCTACCCTGTCGTAAAAATGCCTAAAAGTAAGGCGATATTAAAACTGCCAAGAAATGGACGTTCTAATCAAAAGGGATACAAGGAGAATGACTTTTATAATCAGCTAATACATAATATCACGGGCATTGAAATGACTAATAATGTTCATATGGTAATACCTAATTTTAATAAGCCATATGAACCAGATATTGTTTTGTTCGAAAAAAAGCTGAACTTGTACATTGACATTGAAATAGATGAACCCTATGATGGTTATTACAGATATCCAACCCATTTCATCAATCCTGAGGATGAAATAAAAGAAGATAACACCAGAGATTTATTTTTTACCGAAAGCGGATGGATAGTAATACGGTTCACCGAAAAACAAGTTCACTCTCAGGCCTACGAATGTATTGACTATGTAAATAATGTTCTTAACTCAATATACAATCGAAATTTTAGCACTGATACAACTTGTTTCAGAGAAAATCAATGGGACTACAATCAATGTATTCAATTGCAGAAGATTTACTACCGTGAAAAATACCTCGGAATTGAAAGATTTCAAAAACAATACAGTTACAAGGAAATCCAAATAGACATTACCGAAACAGAAAGTATAGAAAATGTTATTCAGAGAACTAAGAAATTCAAATTTGATGCTTGGAACAGCAGCATTGCATTTGACGAACAATCACATAAATACATACATCCCAAAGATGAAACTGGTAATGCCGAATATATCTCTGTAACGACTCTTATTGAACGATTTTTTCCTTTTGACCTCAAGAGATATATTGAAAGAAAAGCGGAAGAAGAAAACAGAACAGAGGAAGATGTATTGGACGAGTATCTATTAATGCGAGATGAAGCTGCTGAAAAAGGCACATATCTGCATAATCAAATCGAATGTTTTCTTAAGCAAGATAAGTTTGATTCAGACTCTAAGGAGTTTGAGTTATTCCTAAACTTTTATAATAAAGAAATAAAGCCAATAAACTTACTATTCTTTGATGCAGAAAGAATGATTTTCTCTGACAAATACAATGTGGCAGGAACCATTGATTGTCTTTTCAAAAAAGAAAGCAAAGATGAATATGTAATGCTAGACTGGAAGAGAAGTAAGAAACTAATTATTGATGGAAGACCGAGAATTTTCGGATATGGTTATGCCTTATCAGAATTAAGCTCATTAGATAATTCAAGTTTCAACAGATACTGCCTCCAACAGAACATTTATAAGCTTATTGCTGAAACAGAATATGGTATGAAAATATCATCAATGAAGTTAGTAGTGTTACACGAAAACTACACTGACTATCACGTGGTGGATGTACCTATAATGAAAAAAGAAGCCAACATCATTTTGAACTCACTAAAAGTTAAAATATAAAATGGACGTACTAAAAGAGTTTCAGGCAGCAATTGAAATTGAATTTGCCAAAAACCTTGACGACTTCAAGGAGCAACAGAAGTTGCCTTTGGATGAAAGAGTTGCTAAAGGAGTAACAATGACTAATCTCCGTGTTGAAATGGAATTTTATGACGGGACACCGAATCAATGGTGTTATCCGCTTTCTGGTTCAGAGGAATACATTTCATCTGTAGAAATATTCTGCGATAATAATATTTCGAAATTTAAAGAAGGCAGCTCAGTGGTTTTGAGCAATGGCTCCCATCGTTTTGAAATGGATATTGAAGAGGATAGCACAGAAAAATTTTCACTAAAGCCCAACGACTTCAATGTAAAGCATTGCCACATTGATAGCATTAATTACCCGAAAAACAACTGGGAAATAAATGCAGTTAATACGGATATTAGTACAAGACTACTTTTGACGGCAGCTGACGTTTTAAAAAGCAACCCTGCAACCCTTCTGAAAATTGAAAACTTCTTAAGTGGTAGAACTAAAAACACCTACCAAGCGTATTCGCAAAAAGTTGGATACTTAAACGAATCTCAAAACACGGCTTACTTAAAAGCCATAAATGCAAGTGACTTTTGTATCATTCAAGGTCCTCCAGGAACAGGAAAAACAGAAACTATTGGAAACATAGTTAAACATCTAGTCGATTCTGGTTTAAAGGTTTTCGTAACAGCACCGACACATACAGCTATTAATAACTGTCTAAATGCTGTTGCAACAAAAATAAAGGACAACAAAAAAGTCGTCAAGATTGGTGAGAAGGCAAGTAACAAAGAGGTGCAAGGGAACCCTTTTGTAGCAAAGAAATCTCGAGTAACTTATTCTGGGTATGTTAACAACACTAATTTCAGTCAAAAAGGAATTGCAATTGGTTCAACTGCATATTCACTTTGCTATCCGGGAAGTAAGAAATTGGACGGCTGGAAATTCGATGTATGTATTATTGATGAAGCTGCACAACTAAGTATTCCTCTATCAATTGCTGCAATGTGCCGAACAGGAAAATACATTTTCGTTGGTGACCATAAGCAACTTGACCCCATTATTCCAAAAGGTTCAAATAATGAAATGTTTACAGAATCCATTTTCAGACGATTAGCACGAATTTACCCAAATGATTTTAACCTGCTAAATACTTCTTACAGACTAAATAAGTCGTTGATGAAAATACCGAATACCTTGTTTTATAATAATTTGTTGCAATCTGCTTCTACGACACGGGAAGATAATTCAAAGTATCAGGGGAATTATCACACGGAAATCTTAAATAGCGAACCTCACAAACTTATACTACATAATGTTTTTGATGCAAATGGTCGTTCACCGCACGAGGCAAAACTTGTTGCAGAAATAGTATCAGACCTTTTAAAGAACGGTGTAAACATAAAAGACATTGGCATTATGTCTCCCTTCCGTGCCCAAGTGAGAGAAATAAAAAAGGAAGTTACGAAAGTACTCCCTAGGTCTATATCTAAGCCGTTTGACACATTGTTGGTTGACACAGTTGATGGTATGCAAGGACAAGAACGAGATTATATTATATACAGTTTTGCAAATTCTCATCCTCTAGAATCAATGAGAAGGTTGGACTTTTTTTACAGCCCTAACCGATTGAACGTGGCTATAACAAGAGCAATAAAAAAATGCTTTGTAATCTCCAACTACAAAGTATTTGATATAATAGATGAAGAACTCAGAGACCACGAAGAATATGAAATAATTAAAGACAGTTTGGATATTTTTAAGCGATATAAATCAATGGCATCGGTTGTAGAAATTAATCAAGCAAATGAAGATGAATGGTAAATATTTGAAGTGAGCCTAACAATTTGCAAGCACATTGCCAAAACCGCACAAGCTAACCCGCTGACCAAAGCTTTGTCTAAGAGCTTGCCAAGCCACCGCAAGAGAAAAGGAAATTTTAAAAATGCCCCATCGCACGACAAAAGACAATGAAAACGACAGCAACAAATAGACCGGCAAACCACGGCAGGCAAGGAAGCACTGGTGGTAATCGTAAAGACCGTCCCCCCCCAGATTTCTCTGTCGATGTTGGCCTCTCAGACCGTTATAGTGTACAACGGAAAATCGTATCGTCTTTTCTCTTTTTGGCACAAATGAGGCGAAAACGAGACGTTAGTGATAGCAACCCACGGTATTTTAAAGAAGAGCCAGAAAACCCCACTCAAGGAAATTGAAAAAGCTGAACAGTGTAAAAAATGCCCGGTTTGAAACCATATTGAAGGTCTTTGAAGCATGGGGGGCTAAGGTGACTTTTAGCGTAGAGATGGACAACAGTAAAATACTCACCTATTGATAGCGTATCTGCGGGCAGGTTGAGGAGTTCAGCTACATAGAGGGAATTACCGTAGTGAAGTTTCTCGAACTTATCAAAAAAGTAGTGAGTAAATCCCCGAGTCTGACCCGATTATGCACAAGGCTAAAAAGACAATCCCCCAATGCTATTAAGTTAAGGAAAAAGGCCTTTTAGGAGCAAAAAAAAAACCGGCTTTCCTTATGAAAACCGGCCTGCTTTAAGTATCTTAAAGCTTCTAAACCATATAGCTTTGAAGGTACAAAATATGAACCGAAAATCGACG
>NZ_JACVCV010000039.1 GCF_017811155.1 Lunatimonas salinarum
CGGGGTTTGCAGTCTCGCTTCCTTCAGTGCATGCCTCACGGCAAACCACCTTGCGACTTGCTAACGCTTCGGGGCGTTACCCCCGCACGTAAGGGACTTGCACCCTCTGGAATATTATGGTATCTTCGATACCAGATGCCCATGCCGGGCACACACAGCGGTTTGGCGTAATGGCGGGTTCAGTGCTTCGTATGACAGTTTTGTGGTAGGTTCAAGTGCAGTTCTTCGATTAAACTTTTGTGCTAAAAATCCGCCACTACGCCAAGCCGCAAAACGTTATGCCTCACCCTAAAAGACGACACGACCGACAATAAACGAACAGAAAAATGAAAGACGAAATGCCAACGCTTCAGCAAAATCAAAAGAGCTGCATCCTCACACTCAAAGCCAACGCAATGCAGCACATTTGCTTTTGCCCCAACGCACACGACAACAACTAGACTTTGACAATGCTTGAAATATTAAATAACAGAACGGTACATACCCACGAAAATGAACAGTTTCGTAGAGTTGTTAATATAATTGAAGCAACTTTTGACAAGTTTGGTTATAATGGCTTATTGATTGGAAATCCATTCAATGAATCATATTCTCGTTTTCGTGCTGATGCCATTTTATATTATAACAATGGACTAATACTGGTTGATTTCAAGGATTATAAAGGAATAATCAAATTACCACCAAATGAAAATGAATTCCATTCATCAAAGTGGCATAATGAAAGTCCAAAGGACAGAAGTAGATTAGAAATAAAAGCAGGGGCGAATTTTATCAATCCATTTAGACAATTGGTTTCTTATCGCAATGCCTTTAGAGAAATGATTGAGAAAAACAAATATTTTGACGGGATAAACCCCGCAAGAGTTTGTATTGCAAATATTTTTTCTGGGCCAATTGAAATTCATAATGAAATTCCAAGAAATCTACCATATTACAAACTTATCCAAGAATCAGACTTAGGTAATTTCCTTTATGACTTTGCAAGTGAAAATTCTTATAAAGAAGAAAATGCAAAAATTTTCAAAAGCATTTTCCCTGCCGAAAAATGGATTAAAAACATTGAAATTCCTATACCTGAACAAATCATTGAAAATCAGATAACAGAAATTGACAATGATGTTGAAAAAAATATTGTTGATTTTCTCAATCAAGAAAATGGTGGAATTCTCGTTTTAGAATCAATGAATTCTGATGATAGAGATTCTTGGTTGCGTTTTATTACTAACGAAGCAGTGAATCACAATATCCCCCAAATTGAGAAATGGTCACATTCTGCAAGAATAAGTAAGAAAATCCAAAGACGAAGTAATATAGAGACAGAAGGAATTTATAGTATTATTTATGGTGGGTCAGATATTGAAGGGCAAAATGAAAATTCAGACAAAGAAGAACAAGAAGAAGAATTATTAGAAGTTATTCCTTTAAAATCAAGCAAAGATATTGACGAGAAAGCATTGATTGTAGTTGCCGAAGCACATTTAATAAGTCGTAGTTTAAGTCAATCAGAGCTATTAAGGTTTGGTTCAGGTAGACTATTAGAAGATGCTATTAAATTTCTCAATCCTCAAAGTGACCGCAAAATTGTATTTATTGGTGACCCTTATTCTTTGACATTTGGAAAAGACGAAGATTCCGCATTGAACTTGGAAACTTTGTCTGAATTATACAATAAA
Source organism: Lunatimonas salinarum (assembly GCF_017811155.1). Lineage (GTDB taxonomy): Bacteria > Bacteroidota > Bacteroidia > Cytophagales > Cyclobacteriaceae > Lunatimonas > Lunatimonas salinarum. The sequence continues at coordinate 1,674 of NZ_JACVCV010000039.1, forward strand.
GAAAAAATCAAACACTTTCATAAAGCAATAGACAACAAATATTCAGATGGCAAAGAAAAGTTGCGAACAGATTTAGCAACAAGCATTGAAAAATCGCTTTTTAATAATTTGAATTACAGTTTTGATGAAACTACTTTAATTGATTTACAAGACGACAACCAAAGAATTCAAAATTTACTATTATGGTTTTCTAAACCATTTTCTGCGGAACCAGATAATGCAGTTTTATTCTATTCGAAAAAGGATTGCTTGAAAACTAACAAGTGGATTAAAAAACAATGTCTGAAAAATGGAGAAAGTTTGGGAATTGGTGATTTGCTAATTGTAAACAACAATGTTTCTATTCCCGATGAAAGCGGATTCCAAATTCCGAGACGAATTGTAAATGGAATGTTTTTAACTGTTCTTGCTGTTAAAGAATCACTGCAAGAACCCATTAAAATTCGTCAATCACAAAATCCCATAGTCTTATCTTTTACCAAAATAAATGTAAAATGCTTGAGTTTGGTGGGTTCTCCAGAAACTGATATTTGGATTTTGGATAATTACTTTGGTAGCGAAGATGATTTAACTAAAGAAGAACAAATTGCTTTTAGAGTTTTTATAAATTCAAAAATTAACGATGAAAAACGGAAGCAAAAATTTGAAGACAGCCAAGAATATAAACAATTATTACAAGATAGCCAATATAACGGTTTTTCAAAGGTAGAAAAAGAAGCAATAAGTAAACTTGTCAAGAACTATAATTTACCAAAAGAAAAGAAAGAAAAAGTTGAAACAAGTAAAAATTCAAGGAGTTTACTTTCAGGGTATTATAAAAAATATTCTAAGAAACTATTTTTTCAAATAAAGGATTCTGACCCATTTGTAAATGCTGTTTTTGTTAAATACGGTTGGGCAATCACAGTTCATAAAGCCATCGCTTCGACCTATAACGAAATTATCATTAAAGGACACCGAAAAGAAAATGATGGAATCACAAACGATAGTTACTTCCGTTGGTTGTATAGCGGTATTACAGCAGGTAAAATAGTCAATATCACTTCGCCTCAGATAATAAATCCTTTTATGGATTGTGTTTTTGAAGACAGTTCTTTAATTGGAGTTACCAGAAAACCAAAGCAATTCCTCATTTTTGAAAATTACGAAGTTGATATAAAATTTGCAGATAAAGTTCAATCGCTTCAAAACAAAAATGTTGTTGGTACTATTTGTGAAATTTCAAAAGTGCTGGAACAAAATGGGTATTTACTTGAAAGCTCAAAAAAGTATTCTGAATACTTGACAAAAGCATTTTACTCTATTCCTCAAAGCGATAATAAACAATTGATTTTAAATATTGACAACAAAGGTTCAAAGGATAATTTTGCTGTTGGTAATATTCGCATTGAAAATCTTAATGGCGCAGATGAAATTATTGTAAAAACGTGTATTGAAGATTGTTTTGAGCAAAAACAAAGCGTCATTTCAATATTAGATGATAAACCAGAATTACCGAAAGATTTTCGGCAAGAGATTTATACTGCTTGGTTTGAAAAATGTAAGAATGAAAACATTACGCTGAAATTAATGCAAAGCCATAATAATCAAGATGTTTTTCGTGCAACTTGCGAGAAAGAAAGTTTGACATTAAGAGTTTGGTATGGTACAAGTGAAAAAAATCACACAAAAGGATTTTTTTCAAAAATTGAAGTTTTAGAAAAATCATCAGAATCCCTTTTAGAACAAATAAAGCCAATAGTTTATGGACTCTAAAACGGTATTTGAACTACGAAATGAAGCAAAGGATTTATCAGGAATTGAAAAACTGCATAAATTAAACAACGCTCTAAATATTTCAAGAAAATTATATTTAGAAGATAGTTCAGATGAATGGATTCAAAAAGCATTTGCTTGGGTGCTCATAGATTTGTGTAAGTATTACATAGCAGATAAAAACTTAAATCAAGCAAGTGTTTGCTTTAAAGAACTAAACACGATAGATTTTCAGGGTTATGAAGATGAAATAATTGAAAATCAAAAAAACTTTCTTCGTCCAAAAATTGACATCAATTATTCGGAAGTACAAAAAGCAGAAGACCTAAGCAAAAGCGGAAACAATAAAGAAGCGTTAGCAATTTTCAAAAACCTTATTTCTCAAAATCGGCTTACGGAATTACATCACGAATCTTATGGTTGGGTAATTTATAGATATATCAAAGTCGAAGAAAGTAATCTCTCATCTGTTGAAGTGCGGACATTTTTGAGAGATTATATGAACTTAAAGAATGAAAGACCGTCAATGCTTCATTCTATGATTTTAAATTTTGCTCTAAACTATTCAAAATCGCACAACGACTTTAAATTTTACAACTTTTTACTATTGTGGAATCCTGTCAATCTTCGTTACGAAGATTTGCACGATGGATATAAAGACGGGAAAGATATTCCTTCGCTTATTTCACGCATTTGCAGAGAGTTTGTAAATTCAAACACCGAAATAAATATTGAAGAATTTTTAAGTAAAATTGACCTAAGCAAAGAAATCGTTTTAGACTTTTTCAGAGAAACTATTTTTTGGAATATTTTCAATGCTCACAAGGAAAATAAACTTTCCGAATTATGGAATTTGTTTGAGCAATACAATAACAACTATTCCAAACACGGACAATCAAAATGGCATTCTGAAATTTTAAATCTTGCTGAAAGGTTTATGAAAGAAAATGACGAATGGCGTTTTCTAAGTTTTTTCAAAAATTGGAATCCAGAAAATTTAAGAACTGACGATTGGAAAGAAACAAAAAAAGAAGAACACACATACAAACCATTAGCAATAAAAGCAATTAAAAAGGCTTTTGAAGTTCTGAAAACTCAAACATCTGAACAGAGTTTATCTTGGCTTATTCAGCCTTATGAAAAAGCAATCAAGTTATTCCCCGATGATGAATGGTTGTTGAGAGAAAAAGCATTGTTGCACATTAAAAACAATGAATTAGAATTGGCAATTAAAATATATAAGCAACTTGTTTTGGAACTTGCTGACAAACATTACGTTTGGCAAGAGTTTTCAGAATGTATTGTTACCGATAATCCATTAAAAATCGGAATGCTGTCTAAAGCATTAATTTTAGAAAAAAACGAAGATTTCTTAGGCGACATTCATTTGAATTTAGCAAAGACCTTAATTGACGAAAATCTATTTGAAAATGCGTTTATTGAACTTGATGCATATAAGAAACATAGAGAAATAAAGGGTTGGAAATTATCTTCACTTTTTGATGAATTACAACAAAAAGTGAATTCAGTTAAATTAAATTTAAAAGACAATCAGGAACTTTACAAAAAATACATTCCCTTTGCTGAAAACTTTGCTTATGCTGATTTTAATTGGACAGAAGTTGTTTTAACAGATAAATGGAAAGACGATAAAGGAAAAGACCGTTTGACTTTTACAGACGGTAAAACAATTGAGTTTGCAATCAGGAAAAATCGTTTTGAAGTATTAAAACAATCAGAGTTAGGACAGATTTTCAAGTTCAAACTTCACAAGCAAGAAATAAAAAAAGAAGTTGAAAATAGATTTTCCTGGATTGGAAAAAATGTCATTACAGAATACAAGTATATTCCACTCACTGCAGGGAAAACAGAAAAAAAACATTGGGAAATTTTAGAAGATACTTTTGCTATTGTTGATTACATCAACAGAGAAAAAAGCATCATTCACGCAATTACAACAGATAACAAAGAAGTCTTTTTCCCTCAAATCAAAAGTGAATTACAAATTGGAGATTTTATAAGAGCAAAGATTTACACAAAAAAAGTAAAAGACGAAAGCAGAACGGAATTGCGACAAATACAGAAAATTGACAAAAGTTCTGTTATATCAAAATTCCAAACTCAAATTGCTCTTGTTGACGGAGTGAACGAACAAAAACAATTATTTCACTTTGTGATTTCTTCTAAGTTACAAGGAATTGTCAAATATACAGAAACTAACCTTAGACCAAGCGAAGGCGATTTTATCAAACTTTCATTTGCTACAAAAACAGGTAAGGACAGGAAATTACGAGTGAAAATGTTATCTATTGAGCCAACAGAAGAAGTAAATCCAAACTTACGAAAAGACATTAAAGGATTGTTGGAAGTAAAATTTAAAAATGGTAATTACCCAGATTACGAATTTGACGTAGATGATGAACTTGAAGATTCCGCATTTGACGAAAATGGAAAATTGATAATCAATAATAAACCAATTCCAGACTTTGCTTTTATCGGAGATTATTATGTTCCAAAATATCTTTTAGAAAAACACAGTATTACAGATGATTGTCGAGTAAACGCAAGAGCAATCTATGCTGGAGACAAATGGAAAGTAACAAAAATTGAAAAAATATAATGCCAACGCATTTGGTGGCACATTTGCAAAACCGCTCAAGCCAACCCGCAAGCCAAGTTTTGCAAAAGAGCCACCAAGCCAACGCACCAAGACAGACACAAAATGACAACAAACAAACACGACAGAAAAGAAGGGCGAAGGCATAATCGAGTAGACGGCCCCGCCAACCGTTAGGTTAGCGAGGTGCGCCTCTCACACCA
>NZ_JACVCV010000003.1 GCF_017811155.1 Lunatimonas salinarum
TGACAAATCTGGAAAAAAAGGACCGCAGAGCCTACGAGCAGAGCCTGAAGCGCTACCGCGACCTGAAAAACGCACTCGACGCAAGTGAGCAGAAAGGGCTGGAGAAAGGGCAGGAAATCGGTGAGCAGAAAAAGCTACGGTCAGGCATCATCAACCTTTACAGAAAAAACATGCCGTTAGACCTGATCGCTGAAGTCATGGAAGTGGATGTCGTCGAGGTGAAGAGGATCCTAAAAGAGGAGGGGTTGATTGCTGAGACCTAAGATTTAAGACGTAAGACTCGCAAATCATTCGACTTTACATTCGGTCCAACCCCAACGGGGTGGCATGATTATAGCCCCGGGTGGCAACCCGGGGACAAAAAAAGCCCCATTGTCCCCGTTTTGGCCGCTTACCCTGTTCATCCTGCTATCCCCCTCCCGCCAAAACCCAAGGATGGTTGAGGTGAGGTATAAGACCTTAGACATAAGACCTTAGACATTAGATATGAGATTCGCGAAAATTAAGATCCTACATCCTTTCCAACACTACGAATCCGGAGCGAGCCTAACCTTACAAACGTAGCCCAATATCTAGCAGCAGGCATACCCGCCTGCCGGCCGGCAGGTATCCACCTATATCGCAAAGCATATATCACTTTGTATAAATCCCGGATATCGGATAATCTATTTCTTTGACCGAGATTTCCGACCATTCCAATACAGTAACCACCCCGCTAGTGCCGTAAACATCACCAACGATATACGCGTTAGCATGGATGCATCGGTACCCGGCGCCAAGAATGCGTACATACTGGCTGCAAGACAAAGAAAGAAATATACAAATAACAAAGTCCGAAACATATCTGAGCTTTAGCGTGAACCCAATGTATTACCGCATCCATACACGGCTGCGGCTGTTGTTGCTACCCATACGCTCCATCCACCGGCAACCGCCCAAAGCGGACCGGTAGTATAGGTAAGAAAAACTACTCCGACTATAGATGCTCACACGCCAACACAATCCATCATCGAGCCGCCTTCCAGGCGCTCCATTGTTTCAATATCTAGCTGTTTCATAATGTTTTTATAGTTTAGGTAATTGATACTCAAAATTAATTTCTCCCACTGAAAAAAAATTTCAGTTAGTATTTTATTTTTCCTACTTCTTTTCTAGACCCAAAGCGAAAGCACTTTTGCAACAAATCGCCCAACGCCGACGAGTGGCATATTTATAGCTCCGATCTGGGTGTCGTTTGTAATTGTACCTACTTATCCCGCCAGTTTGCAATTGGATAAATAAGCTCCTTCTCCCCTGCTACAAGAAGAACGGATCAATCTCGACACCCACTACAATAGGATTGCTTCGGCATGATATCGCAAACTGTTCCTTAATGCACGTACTGATCCAAAATCAATACCATATCCCAATTCCAGCTATATCCAAGCCTCGCAATGACGCTTCTTATTTCGGCCGAGGGCTATATTTCAACAATATATCGGACGCAGGCCATATTTCAACATTATTTCAGCCGAAGGCCAAACAACCATCCGTCTACCAAACTTCCTTTCCGCTTGAAATTGGTTAACTCTCAACTAGAATCCCGGAATGTGCCTTCCAGAATTCCTGAGAAAAACAGATCACTACCTACGGCCAATCAACTATCGGCCGTCCCTACGGGACTTTCACCACTGTCGTACCATCTACATCCGTAGGTTGAAACCTACTGTTAATAGATTGATCGTACCTACGGCACTGGCTTGCAAAAAAAACCAATGAACGATGGCAGCTGTCTGCATCCACACCCATAAAAAGCCAATCCGCTTCATATGCCTGCAAAAAACACTGGGAGTTGCATACCTCCCACCTGCCACAAAGTCCCAAGTCGCACTATCCAGCTCCCGGCGCAAACACAAACTCCGTAGGAAAGGCCAATTTGTAAACCCGTGGAAAAGCCCCTCAACCATCGTCAAAGTGCCAGCGGCACGGACGATATTGCCAGCACGGAGAGATGGGTCCCGCGTCATCCCCTACACGGCGTCGACAGAACACAATTATGAAGGGGAAAAGCATATTTCGGAGATGTTAGACGTTAGATATGAGATGTTAGATTCGCAAAATTTGCGACCCTACTACGTCTCCAAAACCAAAAATCCGAAGCGACCCTACTTTCGGGACCGTAACCCAATATATCGCCGAAGGCATATATCACGAAGTGTATATCGCGAAGCTTATATCCCTTTAAAATATCGCGCAGCACACATCATTTAATTAGGTTAAATAATGGCGGCTCACGCAAAAACCACATCAAAAAGAAATTGAGCACGGAAAACCCAAAAACTGCCACATCTAGCGAAACACTTCGCACCGCACTATATACCGTAAATGGACTATGCCCCTCCCCGTAATCAAACTGTAGTGACCTTATGGATTGCCGTACCCAGAGAGTAATGAAAAATACCGTAAAGATGTAATAGAAACCAATTTCCAACCCATTTCGAAAAAAATAGTACAGACTTATCGCAACCAAGGAAACGAGTGGCCAACTATCCCATTTGGCTATATGCCTAATCCCAAAATAAAAATACGGAACGTGAAACAGCAAAATGGCCAACATCACGGAAGGGAAGAAACCATACCAATCCCCCGCATTGATCGTATCGAAAGGAAGGATCAAAAACACGATCGCTATAACCAATGCAACGCCCCGATAGAGAAAATCGCCTTTAAGTATCATAACTATCAAATTGATGAACTAACCTACTTATTCAAAAAAAGAGGAGGAAGCCATTGCTAGAATGGATTCCCCCATTCCTCATTTAACAATTAATCCGATGATACGTGTCTAGGCCAAATCCCATTGCACCAATCATCGCACCTTGAGAACCAACAGCGAGGGAAATAATTCCTACAAGCGTGAACAATGCAGCTATGCCAACAGCCAAACCTATACCACCTAGGATGTAAGCAGTTTTAGAAACTTCCGCACATCCCCCGCCTTTGAAAGTTTCCATTTCGTCGATTGATAATTCTCTCATAGATTCAACTATTAAATTAAACAATTGAACTGATTAAATAACCACTGATCACAAAAAAACATCTACCCCCAAGTAGCCGTTTGGAAGGAAACCCAAGTGAAAAAGAAACACGGACAGCACCGCAAATGCCCTTAGTCCGTCAATATCATCCCTGTACTGAATGCCAGTCGTAAAAAACCAAAGAAATCACTAGTAGTGCAACATTTTCCTTAAAACTATTACACTCGCAGCCTGTAGAAAACCATTCCGCAAAATACCAATATCGACGTTTTTCATCCCTCTCGACCCCTAGCTTCGACTGCTTTTGGATCCAAAGAGATTAAAAACACCAAAAAATTAGAAGCTAGACCTTGCCAATACCAAAATCTCTTATCAACATCGATGCTTCGAGAAATGATTTTACGCTGCTGCTTTCAGATCGCTCGGGGAACACTTCCCGAGCCTTTAAGACCAGTTCATCCTTGTTCATGGTGAGTGGAATTTCTCCATTTTTTAAGATCGAGAAGACGGTCGCCGTTTCCCAGATAAAATCAAACTGATGTGAGGTGATAAATATACCCACTCCCTCGTCTTTTAGCATCAGTAAGTCTCTCACCAATTGGTTGGCGGCAACGAAATCTAAACCATCTGCAGGTTCATCCAAAATCAAAAAATTGGGTTGACCCACCAGGGCCATGGCTATATACACTCTGCTCTTCATGCCCTTCGAAAGGTTCCGGACAATTTCGCTACCCACAGGGAGTCCAAAATCTTCCATCAAACGCACAATCCTGGGCTCATAATCAGCTTTTACCAATCCCTGCATCCTTGCGACAAACACCAGATTGTCGTAAGCAGATAAATAGGGAAGATAAATTGGCTGTTCGAAAACGTAGCCGATTTTGGCATCCTTTACCTCACCGGATTGACTACCTTTCCCGCAATGTACCAGACTTCCGGTATCCGCACTAACTAGGCCCGAAATGATGTTTATCAGGGTGGATTTCCCGCTACCGTTAATGCCCAAAAGCACATGGATTTCTCCTTGATGAATATCAAGGGTAACTCCTTTCAACACGGATTTTTTGCCGTAGCTCTTAAAGACATCTCTTAGGCTTACTCTCCCCATAGGACAACAAATACAATGTATAAAACCAAACAAATCCAACCGATCCATTCACTAAAAGCAACACAATCAGGTTAGTCGAAGCAAAAATCCATAACATAAAAAACGCTATGGATACGGTAACGAAATATAAAAACACCAAGACAGGCTTTAGGGCCAACCCAATTCGCTGATTCATGATCGCATAATAAAAATATAAATTACCTGCGACCATTGCCAAAAAAACAAGAACACCAAAGATTAGGGGTTGATGGGTTTCCGTCCCGTCCCTGAACTCACTCGATGTAGTGACTAAGCTTAGAAGGTTTACAGCATGCAGTATTACCATCAACATGCAATTACTGGCAAGCAAATAAGGGATTCGGTATCTGAATACTTTTACCAGCCGCACCAAATCCTGCCGTGGCAAAAATGCCGAAACAAACTCTCTTCCCAATAGCAACATTAAAAAGTACACCGCATAATAGTGCCAGTCGAAGATATGAAAAGGCAAGACAAACAGACTGCCCAGCAGCACTTTCCCCAATACCCCTTCATGCCAAAGGATTTTCAACATAAAATAAACCATCACAGCAGTTTTTTCGGGAGGGAGTGTGGATCGACAAATGGGTAGCGCTTATAACTTCTGCGCGCAAGAGCAAATCCGAAAAATAGAAAAACGATACAGCTCAATTGAATAAAATTTACTACCTGATCGAAATTTTGCCACAAGAGACGATCTAAAATCTTCGTAATCTTATACGTCTCAAAATGAAGCAATCCCGACATACCCCCCGATACTGCTCCAAGAACAATCAATACCCAGAGATAAACCACCGTAAACTGCAAAAACCGATTAGATAGTACACCAAACGTGAGCTTTAGTAAAGCAAACATCACATACAACCAACCTAAAAGTAAGAGAAACTGGTTTTCGATATCTATATGCAATACGAGAAAAGCCAACAAAACAAAGAAGGCAGGGCCAAATACCTCTATCAGTGCTAGTAGTACGTATTTTGGGAAAAATCGGACATTCAGGTAAAACAGATGAACAGGATCTATGCCAAAACGGTTGCCAATGCGATAAACCTCCAGAATTAGCAGCAAAAAAGAAAACGCAAATACCTTTTCCAACAGGTGTTGTTGATTGACACTAGCCCATGAAACCCAGCACGCTACTGGCATAAACAGCCACAACCTACTGATTGAAACATTTAATGCAGGAACGTTCCATTTTACCTCATAGAACATTTTCCAATAATAAAAAACAAGATATATCCACCGGGCTTTCATTCTTAACTTCCCTATCAAAGTAAAGTCGCAATCCAAAATATGAGAAAGGAGGTCATTCCATGCGCCCCCGAATAATCAACATCACAAGTTTACTCCCGTACTGGTGAAAAAATATTTCAGTCAACGGACTTTTTTAGATATGAGTAGGGAGAAGTGAGATATTAAAGGCAGGACGGTTAGATATGAGATGTGAGATTTTTAGAAGACGTAAAATTTAAGACGTAAGATTTAAGATTTGCAAATCGTTCGACCCTACATTCGGTCCAGCACCAAAAACCCGTAGCGAAACGCCCCCTGCCCACGTCATTGCGAGGCTTGAAAATATGCTGTAATTGAGATTCGGGATAGGATACAATCGGATTCTTTCAATAGAACGACAAGTAGTCTCAAGCCGAAGCAATCCCCTTGAGGAGACAGTTAGATATGAGACATGAGATTTTTAGAAGACTTAAGACGTTAGACTTAAGACGTTAGACTCGCAAAACGTTCGAGCCTACATTAGGTAACAATCCCCTTAAGCCCTGGTTTGGAGATTGCTTCCCTCCTGCGTCACTCGCAATGACAGGACTAACCGAAGTCCAAACCCCGGAGGGGTGGCATGTTTATAGAAAAACGATCACCATACCAACCCCGTTTGGGCCGTTTAACCTGTTCATCGCGCCATCTCCCTCCCGCCAAAACCCGGGGTAGCTTGTGTTTCAATAAGTGAATACATGAGAGGTTAGACAAGCCGCTATTAGATGGGCTATCCCTTCCGAAGCTCCAACACCGTAATTTCGGGCCAGATGCCGACCCTGCCTGAGAATGCGTGAAACCCAAACCCTCGATTTACATAGAGGTACTTTCCACTATGCTCCGCCAAGCCCGCCCAGTTCGGATACCGGAACTGCGCAGGACTCCACCTTACCAAGGGAGTTTCTATCCCAAACTGCATGCCATGGGTATGTCCACTTAGCGTCAAATGTACCTGCTTCGGATGATTTTTGACCTCCATATCCCAATGAGAAGGATCATGGGAAAGGAGAATCTTAAACTCTTCCGGATTGCAGTCGTTCAATGCCTTTTCCAAGTCTCCCTTGGCATGAAATCCAACACCCCAGTTTTCCACGCCAAGCAAGCGAATCTTCTGCCCCCCCTTTTCCAATACCACACTTTCGTCCAGTAACAGCCGATAGCCCATATCCCGGTGCATTTCCTTTAACCGCTCAAAATTCCTTACTTTCTCCTCCTTTGTGGGCCAAGGAACGTAATCGCCGTAGTCGTGATTTCCTAGAATGGAAAACTGACCGTAAGGCGCTTTGATTTTCGCAAAGCCCGATGCCATCGGTATGATCTCATCTGCTTTGTGATTCACCAAATCTCCGGTAAACACAAAGAGATCCGATTGTTGATCCACTGCCAGATCAATCCCTCGTTGCACAGCCTCGTAATCCGTGAAGCTGCCGGCATGTATATCTGAAAGCTGGGTAATGGTAAATCCATCAAAGGCCACTGGAAGATCTTTAAAATAGATCGTCTGACGGATTACCCGGAAATTATATTTGCCACGGGTGATCCCGTATACAAATCCTGCAAAGGGTATCGTTGCCACTGCAAAGGCAATTTGACTGATGAATTGCCGCCTATCAGGTAGGTAACCACCGGTTCCCTTGGCCTCGCCCCAAAAATAATTCCACCCGCTCGCTAGTACCCGGTAAATGTCCTCCCCAAACAGAAATAAAATCACCGTGAGTTGCGTAACAGTCACCGTTAAAAAGACATTAAGTACTTGCTGGGATTCCCTGCTGATTTCTCCCTCCCGTGAGATGCGAATGAATGTATATAAAAACCACAACGTCACCGCAACCATCAGCAGCCAATAGAATCCAAACAACAGCAGTTTGCCCCGCGTATGATCCCAAAATTGGAACAGGGCCTTGAAACCCTGAAAGGTGTACCAATTTAAAAAACAGCTAAATAGGAATACCGTAGTAATAAAAATGATCGGGCCTAAATTATTCATGGTTTAACCGCTTTGCTGTTTAATAATCGAAAATATCCGAAAAAAGTTTAGACTACGCCTATTTAAGACCTGTTTGCACCAGTTCCACCCGACTGCTGAGGATTGATTCCACCAGCCGATCCCCTCCGACAGATCCGTGTACCGGTAATGTACGGGAAGGGTGATAACCGGTAGCCAACGGAATATAATGATGATCGGTCAGCAATCCCAAATTGGGATCCAAGCCGACCCACCCTGCACCTGGCAGGTAAGCTTCCACCCAAGCATGCAGTTCATGGCCTTCCTCAAGGTCGGGGTTAAAGGCGTAGCCACTGACAAAACGGGAAGCGATACCAAGGTTCCGGAGCATGGCCATCATCATCCAGGCCAAATCCCGGCAGGAACCTTTCTTTTGATGGAATGTGTGCTCCGGGGGCCACACATTTTCTTCGAGTCGTATCAGATGTTCCCAATCGGAGTAAAGCGCGGCATTGAGCGAGCCGATAAACTGTAATGGATCCGCAGACGTCAGGTGGCCGTTTGCAAAAGCAGTCAGTTCGGGGACACCGCTTTGGGTAAGATAGGGGGCTAGCAGCAGACTCTCTTCCGACTCATAACGAAAAGGCACATCTCTACCCATGTCTACCGATTCCAAAAACCGGGAGTCCAAAACAAAGGCATAGGGGTTAAAGGGCCGGCATTCCACTTGTGCATGGAGGATGATCCGAAGCTCCTCAGAGGGGGAACCGAACCAGATAAGAAAATAGGGATTTCCCTCCAAGCTAAACCGCTCGCTGATTCCCAAGGGCTCTGGAAAGACGTCGACCCTGTAGTCACGTAGGGTAAGGTAGTCTCGTTGCAGGGGTTTTAGGTATACTTGATGCGGATTCAGGAACACCGGTGAAGGGTAAGTGTAAATCGTCTCGTGGTATATCCTGATGTCCATCGGGTAGTAAAGCGGCTATTCGCCGTCTTCAATTTCTGCGTGGGAAAAAGCCTTATTTAACCCGTCCGACGGCAATCGATTGATTGCTTCTTTCAGGCAGTTGTTCCAAAATTCGGAGATGTGATTCAATTCGTGTTGCTCAAACCGGTTCTCGATGATATTGTAGCTGTCGTTTTCCAAGATTACCGTATCAATTGGATAGTCTACGTCATTGGCTGAAATCCGGGTAGCATCAAAAGCCAGGAACGCACTTTTCAGGGCGAAATCCAAGGGCTCATCAAATCGCAGGGAACGCCTAAGTACGGGATTGCCAAATCCTGTGTTGCCGATAATCACAAACGGTGTCCCCTGCCGGATCTCGATCCAGTTTCCCTCGGGATATAGCATAAACAGCTTAGGTTCCTTGTCCTCTTCCAACTGCCCGCCGATGATAGAGAACAGGTTAAAAGCCAAACCCGACTCTGCCAAAGAAGCTTTATCCTCTTTGGCAACACGCTTGACCTGATCGGCAAAGCCATTGACAGCCTTATACATCTTGTCGAAGGAGGCATCTTCCTTTTCTATCAGTTCGGCAAAGTAGGTAATGGCCTTGTCCCTCACTGAACGAAGACCAGAGGTCATGATAAAAAAGGAATGCTTCCTCCGGTTTACCGTGTACAATTTTTTCGAGGTGGTGGTATCACTTCCCGAAGTTATTCGCGTATCTGCCAACCCTACGATTCCATACCGGGTTTTGATTCCAATGCAAAATGTCATCCTTGCGTACTCATTTGATTGGCAAAGGTATCCTTTATTTGAAAAAAATTCTCATTGATCCGATCTGAAATAAAATTAGTTTTGATCAGCAGATGCTCCAAGTACTCGTGGAGACCCCGCTGAATAATTTCGGTAACGTCATCATATTCCAGCTTGGAACGTAGCTCTCCAATCGCCTTTTCCGAACTATTGGTGTAGCCTGAACCGTTGGATCCGGTAATTTTCTTGAGACAGGACTCGGCTTCTTTCAGACAATAAAACACCGACCGCGGAAAATACTTGTTGAGCAGTAAAAACTCTACCACACCGGCAGGGTCTATATTTCCATAAAGCCGACGGTAAGTATTGAAAGCGGTAACCGACTTCAAAAGGGCCATCCAGTGAAGAAAATCCAGGGGGGTTCCCACCTCATCGGTAGACGGAAGCAGGATATGGTATTTCACATCCAAGATCCGGGCAGTTTTATCGGCACGCTCCAGAAACTGGCCCAGTTGGCGAAAATACCAGCCTTCCGTCCTGGCTACGGTATTGTCCGCCAATCCGTATAAAAGAAGAATCTGGCACTTGACATTTTCAAAAAAACTGCGGGGATCCTCCTTTGTCCATTCCTTTCTATCCGCTCCCTTTTGCACGAAGTGGTAGGTTTCATTGAGCTTTTCCCACGTTTCCTTGGTAAGATTCTCCCGGATGATCCGGGCATTCTCGCGTGCGTAGGTGACCGATGAAATGAGGGAATTGGGATTATCCTTGTCAAACGCAAGAAAATGAATCACTTCCTTTTTATTAAATGCGGCATGCTTTGACCGGTACAGGGCATCATCGCCGGTGGCCATCACCAGTGGCTCCCACTGCTCCTGTAGGTCTCCCGGTAAGTCCAGCATCAGGTTGAAGTTTACATCTATAAATCGGGCATAGTTCTCGGCTCTTTCCAGATACCTTCCTAGCCAATAAATTGAATCCGCTACTCTACTTAACATGTTGTCGTGGTTTAGTCGTTAAACAATACCCAAGTATCTTTGCTACCTCCACCTTGGGAGCTATTGACTACCAAGGATCCCTTTTTCAAGGCCACTCGGGTAAGCGCACCGGGAATTACCTGAATCTCCTTGCCGTATAAAATATACGGTCGCAAATCCACGTGGCGAGGCTCAATGGTCTTGTTGTCGATGATGGTAGGTACCGTGGAAAGCGAAAGCGTGGGTTGTGCAATGTAATTTTTTGGATTGGCCTTGATTAAATGCCGGAATTTATCATGTTCCTCGCGGGAGGCCTTGGGTCCGATTAGCATGCCATATCCACCGGCGGCATTGGTCTCCTTCACCACCAGCTCAGCGATGTGCTCCAATACATAATTTCTATCCGCTTCTTCCCGACAAAGGTAAGTGGGCACATTGTGTAGAATGGGTTCCTCTCCCAGGTAGTACTTGATAATGCGCGGCACGTAAGCATACACGGCCTTATCATCGGCCACGCCGGTACCGGGCGCATTGGCCAGTGCGATATTTCCCGCCTTATATGCCTCAAACATTCCCGGTACACCCAAAAGCGAATCGGGATTAAAAACCAACGGATCCATAAACACGTCGTCGATCCGTCGGTAAATAACATCGATCTGCTCCAGTCCTTTGGTGGTACGCATATATACTTTTTTGTCCTTTACGACCAGATCCATACCCGACACCAATTCCACCCCCATCTGCTGAGCCAGATAGGAATGCTCAAAATAGGCAGAATTGTAAATTCCCGGAGTAAGCAAACCAATCACAGGCTTGGGCTTATCCGAAAGGTTTTGCAGCATCGATAGTAATTTGGCCGAATAATCCGAAACCGGGCGCACCCCTAACTTGTTAAAAAGACCTGGAAACGCCCGCTTGATGATTTCACGGCTTTCCAACATATACGAAACACCGGAAGGACAGCGTAGATTATCTTCCAAGATAAAGTAATCGCCGGAGTGATCCCGTACCAAGTCAGTACCTGTGATATGACACCATATCCCCTTTGGAGGGGTAAGCCCTTTACAGGCTGGCAGAAAATCTTTACTCCCATAGATCAGGTCTTCCGGCACCGCCTTGTCTTTGATGATCTTGCCCTCATTATAGATATCTTGTAGAAACAGATTGAGGGCTTCTATCCGCTGCTTTAGACCGAGATCCAAGTGGGTCCATTCACTCGCTGATATGATCCGGGGGATGATATCCAAGTGAAGAATTTTCTCCACTCCTTGTTTGTCGTGGTATACATTGAATGTCATACCCATGGCCATCTGCGCCTTGTCTGCCGAAAACTGTAGTCGGGAAAGCTTTTTTTGAGGAGTCCCTTCCAGCAGCTCGTGAAAATCAGCTCCCTGCGGCCGAGGCCTTCCATCCGGGTAGTACATCTCATCATAAAAACCCGGAGGATACGCGTAGTTAAACTTCATAGGGTCAATATTTGGTTGGTAATGGTCATCAAAAAGCAGAAAATGCAAAACGAACACAACATACCAAAACAAAATCGGTTTTTGCCGTCTTTCCTTTTCTGATTAGGCTATCTGGGTGCCAGCCATTTCGTGTATATTACGAGTAGCTATACAGGCTCAACATAGCAAAATAATATCAGAAAACCAACTTCGAAAAATGACAGCCCACTTAAAAGTCTAGCTGAATGTTGTAGAAATAGGGTATAGAAAAAGCGCCCCATCAGGCATATGCCGACTTTGAGCTTGCAAACGGTCAAAAGTCCATCCAATCGCCCTTCAAATCAGCGCCCTTTCCTTCTTTCCATCAACTCCCTCCAGGTGGTCAGGATCACCCCCTCCGATTCGATAAACGCCCTCAACTTCGGATCCATCATGGCCAGCATGTCTCCCTTACGGAGGGACCCACTGGGAGAAATTCGCTCAAAATGCGGCGTCGAGTTCGTCGCATGGGTGATAATCTGCGTTACTCCTGGCTTTAGCGCGTTGATAGCCTCGATAAACTTCTCCGTTTTATATGCCTGAATTTTGCGGTCGTCCCCCTCGATGGCGGGATCGATCTTCCAACTGTAACTGTCCGTGTGCAGATCGTCCAACACGGGCAAACCCGCATCCCACAACATTTTGCCAATGGCCTGCAACTGCTCCAAGCTGAGATTGGAAGCACTGTTTTCCTGCTGTATCCACGTGGCATGACCCCCCGGAAACATCACCGGAATCTGGTACTCCATACCTAGTTGCAAATATTTTTTTAAAAAAGCCTCAGTGGCAAACAATGTCCCCATGTGGGAATCCAGGTGGGTGGGCTGAAAGCCCATCCCGATAAACTTATCTACCTGCGCCTTGATCTCGGTATAGAGTTCCTCGGGATCGCCGTGCCGCACCACCTCCCGAACGGAAGGCCAAAGGTATCCCTGCGGATCTACCAGCGTAGGCGTGGTAGGCTTGCCCGCCACCGGGCCCCAGCGGTACCCTTTCCATTCGGAGGTCAGCGTCAAATGCACACCGGCGTCCACCTGCGGGTTCTCCTTGAGGTAAGCGAAGTAATCCGGTACCCAGGAACAGGGCATCATTATGGAGCAGGAGGTAGAAAGCCCTTGCTCCATGGACAAGATGGTTCCTTCATTGGCTTCATGAGACATCCCCGTATCGTCTACGTGAAAAATAATCACCTTAGCCCCTGCCGGATATCCCAATCGTTCGGCATAGGTCTGGGCCAACAACGGAACGGACAGCAGGAAGAGGAAAGCGCCAAGAACTCCAAGTCGTTTTGTAAGCATAAGACAAGCGGTTTTTTGTTAATCAGTCAGGAATGATACGAATAATTGCGTATTCAGGCTATTAAAACGGACGGATTCTACCAGATACTTTCCTAACTACCACGTTGCAACGCAAAGTTTTGGCTGCCGCCCCCAGAATCGTCGGCTCCATGCATTTGCTTTCTACCACATAAGCGTATAATTTTAAGCTTCGTTAGGCAGCATCTAGGTACCGGCGCATCAAATCCACGCAGATTCAGATCTGCTCTTCAAATAACACAACTTTAGGTAATGGAAAATACAGAAGCTTCTTCGGAAGCCCGAAAAATCAAAGGCATTTTATACCTCCCCGCCACCGCCAAACTCCACCACTTGGAACGCATGGTGGAGGAAATGGTATGCGAAACGGTGTATTACGACATCGAAAAAGTAGACGACGAAAACCTAAACTTCAAATTTCTCCTTCCTCTTGCCAACGAGGCCCGCGAAAAGGAGATTGATTTTGTATTGGGATTTGACAAAACACTGAAGCGGGTGATAATCGGCTACTTAAACCATAAAGGCAAATTCCTGGTGCTCAATGCCCATCAGCAAGCGGCCTTGTTGGTAGATCACTTTCTGACACGCAACTCCGCTGAAAAGGATGCGGCCCGCATGGTAATCAAGGGCACCATCCTATCCCAGCAAATCGACAAAATCATCACCCGAAACGAAGGCGTATACCGGGAAAGCCATGTGGGGTACGACGCACTGCGTCAGGCATTTGAAAAAGAACAAGCCGAGGGCCTTCCTATACTTGCCTGCGACGATCGAAACCACCTATTGCTACACACCGACCCAATCGAAAATGCCGCCAAAATCATCCACTTGGTAGGGGAAATGGTAGAGCGCCTCATTCGGCGGGAGTCCGGCATCTACCTGCACCACGTGGACCTGCAGCTTACTTACAAGTTGTTTGGTGAAAAAACCTTCAACATCTCCTCCGAGGGTCAAAATAAAAAAATCTTTGACCGCTTTCGTACCAAGCCCCCATCTGACAGTATCAATGAAGAGTTGGTATCGATTTCGGACTTTAAAAAGGACGTGTTCCAAAACAAACTGACCGGTCGAAAGGGACAGACCGAACTAGGCCCCGCTGAACTGGTCCAATTGGAGTTTAGCTCCGGCCTTAAAATCAGCGTAGAATTGGCAGATTCGGGCAACAAGCTATTCCTTCACCTGAGTGATTTCATCGACTGCTATAACCGCAACTCCTTTCCCGATGCCCGCAAAAACATCCACGACCGCCTGCTGAAGGTGGTGGTATCCCTCGGAAAGGTAGTCATCAACTTGGGAAATTAACCCCACCAAACATAAATAACCAAGCCATGCAACGACGAGGTTTTATTACACGCATTGCCGGAGGTGCCTTAGGTTTAGGTCTGGGAACCAGAGCTGCCTATGCCCTTGCCCCACACGGCCCGAGGTCCTTCAGGGAAGCCAAACCGATAAAACGCACCGTCAGCATCACCGGTCATCAGGTGACCATCTACGTGGAAGGGCTCAGGGAAGAAGTGAAAATCCTGCACGTCACCGACACCCACCTGTTTCGCGACGACGAGCGCGGCCTGCCATATACCCGCTACAGTGCCCGTATGGCCAAGGCCTACAATCAAACCACCCATTGGCAAAGCGGTGAAGCTACCCATCCCGAAGCGGCCTTTGTCGAAACCCTGGCCCATGCCAAGGAATGGAACGCCGATCTGGTGGGGCTATCTGGCGATATATTCAGCTTTCCCTCAGAGGCGGCAGTGGACTGGGTCATGGAGCGGCTGCAAAGCAGCGGCCTGGACTACCTCTACACCACCGGCAACCACGACTGGCACTACGAGGGCATGGAAGGCAGTATCCACGCACTTCGAGCAGAATGGTCCGAAAAACGCCTCAAGAGACTGTTTCAGGGCAACGACCCACTGATGGCCGTCCGGGAAATCAAAGGCATAACCGTGCTCTCCCTGGATAATTCCACCTACGAAATCACGGCAGAACAACTGGCCTTCTTTCGATCGCAGGTGCAGACCGGCAACCCCCTAATTCTGCTGGTACATATCCCCCTCTACGCACCGGGTCGCTCCGTGGGCTACGGCTGCGGGCATCCCGATTGGGGCTGGGAAGTGGACCGAAACCACGAACTGGAAGGCCGAGTGCGCTGGCCCAAGTCCGGCCACACCCGGGAAACCATGGATTTTCACCGGGAGGTCTTCGGGGCACCCAACCTGCTGGGAGTATTCGCAGGGCACGTACACCGACAGACCGTAGACATGATACAGGGAATCCCCCAATTGGTCACCGCACCCAATGCCACAGGGGCGTTTATCGAACTGAACATCCTTCCGCTTGAAACGTAGCCCGGCAAAGGATAGGTATCCATTCATTGATGAAGTGAAATCTCATTCCTCCAAGTGGAGAAAAATATAAGATTGAATAGGATGAGCGATATTTGTGGGGTTGATCGTCGCACCGATGGTGCTTCCGGGGAGGTGGTCGAATGATTCCATACCCCTGGCAGGGTATGCTAATGCTTATCGCACCGTTGGTGCTTTTGTATATCCGCACCAACCGTGCAAAACCATTCGCATCGGACACCGCTCGCACCCGCCGATTTTGGGAAGTCCCCGCCCAGCGAAGCTATGCCAGTCCCAGTCACTCCGTTGGTGCATATGTATGTCAGCACCAACGGTGCTAAATCATTAGCCTTGGGCAACGCCCAAGGAAACATGGGAATATACCACCGCAAGCGCCAAAGGCGCGTAATCAATACCCTGGGGACACACCGCTCTGGCAGACCTTGCGGGAAAGAATAATACCATCCGATCAGATCTGCTAGGTTTTCTCCCTCCCCCCCAATCCCCATACAAAGAAACCCTTATGGGGAAGGTGTACAAATCCGGCAAGCCTTACATCCTATGACCAACCGGAAAATTAAATTTGGTTTATGTAGGTTATAAAATCAAGAAATGTATTGACGCTTTTGAGGATTTTTTAATAGCTTCGTGCCCAAGTCCGGTTTGGGACTCACGTGGTGAAACTGTGTTCATTCCAATCCAAACACCAACAAAAACCCCATATAACTAACTGACAATTAATCAACTAAATAAATAAACACCCAAATTAATAATACGTTACAACACATCAAAAATGCATTTCAAAAGTTGTTTTTTGACGTTTGTTAATTCGACTTTTCGTACTTCCTTCACAGGCTTGCGTTGATTTGGTTTTTTGAGGAAAATAACAATAAAATTTCTTGTATCTTGGGCGCGCATGGTCGAGGCAATGCGCTCGCTAAAATCCAACAATCTTCATGGCATGGTATAAACAGCTATTCGTAATGGCCCTTACGCTGGCCTTGGGTGCGTCCTGCGTGTCCAACAAGCGGATTATTTACTTACAAAACCTGGAAGGCAACGTACCGATTGCGGACGGGGAACTGATCACCTACGAACTTCCCGAGTACCGCCTGCAGTTTAACGACATCCTCGATATCAATGTCAAAACCGCCGAGGATATGATCAAGGAGGGTTTTGGTTTTCAGGATCAGACTGCCGGAAGTGGAAACCGGGCAATGATCGGTCAAATTGCTCAAACGGGTGGGGACATCTATTACATGACTGGGTTTACGATCGATCGAAACGGTAATGTTCGCCTTCCATTGTTGGGAGATGTTTCCGTAATGCAAATGACCTTGGAGGAAGCCCGACTGGAAATCGAATCCAAGCTAAGGGAATATGTGAAATCGGAACTATTCGTTACAGTGAAGTTGGGAGGGGTTCGCTTTTCTACATTGGGAGAATTTCGTCGCCCGGGTAAGCACGTAGTCCTACAAGATAGGATGACCATCTTCGAAGCTATTGCCCACTCCGGTGACCTAACGACCGTCGCAAAGCGGGATGAGTTGCTTATCATTCGGCAATACCCAGACGGCACCAGGCTGCACCGGGTCAATCTAAACGATAGGCATATCGTACACTCCCCCTTTTACTTTATCCAACCCAATGATCAGCTATATGCCGAACCCATGAAGGTACGGGAAGTAGGCTCGGGTGAAAACGCCTCACAGACGTTAGCCTTGCTGATTTCGTCCGTAACCGCTATTGCGCTTGTCTTAAATATTATTACCCGCTAATGAAACCATCTAGTACATACTCCCAAAGTACTGCATCCGAAGAGGATCAGATAGACTTAAGGGCAACCCTGTTTAAATACCTGAGCCATTGGCCCATCATTACCCTTTCGGTTTGTTTCGGATTGGCAGTAGCCTTTTTGGCAAATCGCTGGGCGACGCCAATCTATCGGGTAGAAAGTTCCGTACTTGTCACCGACGACCCTAGCGGAACCGGGCAGGACTTATTTAGTGCGGCGGCCCTGTTTAAACCCCGCGCGAACGTCGATAATGAGATCGGTATCCTCAAATCCTACTCCATTGCCGAGGAAACGGTCAAAAAAATGGACCTCAACGTACGCTACTACCTAAAGGGACTATTAAAAACGTCCCAAATTTACGGCAACAATCCCATCTTTGTGGACGTGGACTGGTCCAAACCACAAATGATCGGAGGCAGGTTTCGGGTAGAGATCAAAGACAGCGGCCGCTTTTCGCTGTTTTATGAAACGGAAAATTTTTCTCTCTACAACCCGCAGGATCCCCGGTACAAAAGCCGGATAGAAAATCTGCCGGCAATAGAGGGGGAATATGCCTTCGGAGAACCCATATCGGGCAACACTTACCACTTTTCCATCGAAAACACGAGCGCACTTCCCGGGGAAATCGTCTTCTTTGACCTACAGGATACCCCCTCCCTCGCCTTTGCCTACCAATCCAACCTTCAGGTAAATGCGATTAACAAAATGGCCTCCATACTAACGTTAAGTTTGGAAACACCCATACGACGAATGGGAGAAGAATACCTCAATAAACTGATGGACTCTTACCTGGAACGGGAACTACGTGAAAAAAACAAAGCTTCTGAAAACACCGTCCTCTTTATAGAAAATCAGCTGCAGGGCATTACCGACTCCCTAAACTACTTTGAAAGCCGGCTGGAGCAATACCGCTCGGAAAACCGCATCTTCAACCTCTCCCAAGAAGGCAATCAGATATTCTCCCGACTGCAGGAAGTAGAAAAAGAAAAAGGAACAGCGGAACTTCAAATGAGCTACTATCAAACCTTACAAACCTACCTACAGCGGGACGACCTAAACAATATTGTAGCACCATCCGTCATGGGCGTAGCAGACCCCCTACTAAACTCCCTCGTGCTAAACCTTTCCGAACTGCAGGCACAAAAAATCACCCTTTCGGCCAATCTATCCGAGCAGACACCTGCGGTAAGGGAAATCAACAGCAAAATACTTAACGTCAAGAATGCCCTGCAGGAAAACATCAACAACGCCATACGGAACAACCAAACCCTGATCACCGAACTGGATAGCCGCATCCGCCTGATCGAACGGGAAATCAACACCTTGCCCGTAACCGAACGCCAACTGCTTGGCATTCAGCGACAGTTTAGCATCAACGAAAACATCTACGTATACCTGCTTCAAAAAAGGGCGGAGGCCGAAATCACCAAGGCCTCCAACATGCCCAAAAACAAAATCCTGGATCAAGCAAAATCCAGTCAGTTTCCCATCGCCCCACGGAAGGCACTGAATATGCTGATTGGAATCATTTTGGGATTGGTGATCCCGATTGGCTTTATCAGCTTACGGGACCTGCTGAATATCAAGCTGGAAGATCCCAAATACATCGAAAAGGAAGGCCGTGTACCCCTGATCGGCACCATAGGTCGTAACACCACCGGTCAAAATGTGCCCGTGTTTACCAGTCCACGTTCTACCGTAACCGAATCCTTTAGGGGCTTACGGGCCGACATTACCTACCTCGTCCCCAATCAGGAAAAAATCACCTGCCTCTTTACCTCAAGCATTTCCGGCGAGGGCAAAACCTTCGCCTCCATCAACTTGGCCGCGGCTTATGCACTCATGGGCAAGCGTACCCTGCTTATCGGGTTGGATTTGCGCAAACCCAAAATCGCCGAGGAATTTGGCCTGAGCAATGACCGGGGCGTAAGTACCGTGCTAAGCTCTCAAGCGGTATGGAAGGAGGTCGTGAAACCTTCCGGCTACGAAAACTTGGATATTATCCTCTCCGGACCCATCCCGCCAAACCCTTCCGAGCTATTGCTTCAGGAAAAGTTTGCCCTAACGATGGCCGAGCTGAAGGAGTCGTACGACGTGGTCGTGATGGACTGCCCGCCGGTAGGCCTGGTATCGGAGACCAAGCAGCTTTTTCCCTTTGCAGATGTAAGCTTCTACGTATTCCGGCAGGACTACTCCCACCGCGAAAACGTACAGATCCTCAACAACCTGGTGGAAAAAGGCGGTGTTACCAAGATCTACGCCCTCTTCAACGACGTGCACAAGGATCTGGGATACGGCTATGGGTACGGTTACGGCTACGGTTACGGCTACGGCAACACGTATGGATACCACGAAGAAGTGGTACTACCTTGGTGGAAAAGGGCACTGAGGAGGAAGAAGTGAGGTAGGTAGACGTAAGAGGTGAGATTTGAGATGCTAGATTTGAGATATGAGATCTTAGACCGATTTTCTCACGATCCAACAGTTCGACGATTTGAAAGTATGAATGAGATGGCTTCGTCGCGCATTCCTCGCAATGACGACAACTGATTGAACGCTTGATAAACTCAATTGGAGTCAAATTCGTTTGACTAACTACAAACCCTCCAATAAATCCTGATCTTGCTTATGAACTACTTAATCGTTCACCCCGATAATGAAGCCAAACTCAATGCTATAAAAGCGGTGCTCAAAGCATTGGACGTAGCCTTTGAAGAAGGCAAAGGCGCCTATAATCCAGCTTTTGAAGAGAAAATAAAGGAAGGTGAAAAAGACATTCAGAGCGGCCGTACTGTGAAGGTAACACTGGACGATATATGGAAATAGAATTCACTCAACAGGCATACAAAGACCTTGAGGAGTGGAAAAAAAGTGGCAATTCAAAAGCCCTAAAGAAAATTAGAGAACTTACTGAAGCAATTCTAACGGATCCGTTTTCTGGGATCGGCAAGCCTGAACCTCTCAAATACCAATACACGGGAAAATGGTCGAGACGAATAGACAGAGAACATCGATACATCTATGAGATCAGAAATAATACCCTATATGTATTTTCTCTACGCGGACATTATACGCCATAGTCTCTAATAGGGTGCGGTCTGGAGGAAAATCTTCTCGCGCCGTCATTGCGAGGCTTGCGAATAAGCTTAATCTGAAAAGTAAGTAGACGATAAACCAAAAGCAGTATTTAGAATCGATAACCGACATCAAGCCGCGGCAATCCCCCTGAGGAGACGTAAGATTTGAGATGTTAGATATGAGATATGAGATCTTAGATCTTAGACCAGATTTTCTCCCGATCCAACGTTTCGACGATTCGACAGCACGAATGAGATTGCTTCGCTCATGCGTCGCTCGCAATGACGACAACGATTGAAAATAAACCCCATCCGACGGTTCACCAAGCCAAAATTTCGCGGGTTATATCAACCATATTCAACCTTATTTCTACTCTATTTCACGCACCTGTCTACCGAGAAGGTAGCGTGTGTATCTTTTTTTACCAATGAAACTTGAAAACTCAAAAATACTAGTCACCGGCGGCGCCGGCTTTATCGGATCCAACCTGGTAGATCGGCTACTGGAACAGGACAACGAGGTCGTATGCCTGGACAATTTTGCTACAGGCAAGCAGGAAAACCTGGCAGAGGCATTAAAAAACAAACGCTTTACTCTAATAGAGGGAGATATTCGCAATGAAAAAGACTGCGCCAAGGCCGTAGCCGGCTGCGACTACGTACTCCATCAAGCGGCCCTGGGCTCCGTACCCCGATCCATTCAGGACCCCGCTACCAGCGTGGACGTCAATATCGGTGGATTTGTGAAAATGCTCTTTGCCGCCAAAGAGGCCGGCGTAAAGCGCTTTGTGTACGCAGCAAGCTCCTCCACCTACGGAGACCATCCTGCCCTGCCGAAGGTAGAGCACGTCATTGGCAATTCCCTCTCCCCCTATGCCATCACCAAATACGTGGATGAACTCTTTGCGAAGAACTTTTCCGATATTTACGGCATAGAAACCATCGGATTGCGCTACTTCAATGTCTTTGGCAGAAGGCAGGACCCCAACGGCGCCTATGCCGCGGTCATCCCAAAGTTTGTTTCCTCCCTGATCCGGCACGAAAGCCCCCAAATCAACGGGGACGGATCGTACTCTCGTGATTTTACCTACATAGAGAATGTGATACAGGCCAATGAACTGGCCGCCGCAGTACCAACAGAAGAAATAAAAGCACGTTTGAAAGACTATCGAAAAGAAACTCCCGGCGTACCTGAAGGCAAAGAAGGTAGCGGCCTGGCCGAGGTCTTTAATGTGGCCTATGGAGAAAGGGCATCCCTAAACGAACTGGCTGAGGCTTTAAAAAAAGGACTTTCGGTGTACGATCCTAAAATCAAACATGTCGAGTTCCAATACGGGCCTGGCCGGGCAGGAGATGTTCCCCACTCCCTGGCATCCATCGACAAAGGCCGAATTGTCCTTGGCTACGCGCCCCAATATTCCCTGCGCACCGGACTAGAAGAAGCCTGTGCGTGGTACTGGGAGACCTTATCGGTCTGATCGTCGAATCGTCGTTATTGTCGAATCGTTTGACCGTCGAATCGTCGAATCGGTGGCGTTTCGAAGCGAAAGTTACTTGCGGATTGTAACACAGGTAGCTTTTAGATAGAAGTCTCTGATCAAACTATTTACAGCATCTTTAGAAAACCCCATCGATCAAACAGTTCGACGATTCCACAGTTCGACAACAAGACGATTCAACAGTTCGACAACAAGACGATTCGACAGTTCGACAAAACAAACCATGCTCCCACCCTTCCACACGTATTCATTTGAAAAACTTGAAGTCTGGATTTTGGCAAAGGAACTGAGGGTTGACATCTACAAACTAACTCAAAGTTTCCCTAGAGAGGAACAATACAACCTAACAAGCCAGCTTAGAAGAGCAATAGGTTCTGTCACTGCAAATTTAGTAGAAGGCTCGGGAAGAGCCTCTGATAAGGACAGGGCACGGTTTACTAACAATGCGTATAGCAGTGCGCTGGAAGTATTAGATCATCTAATCGCTGCTTTCGACCTTGGATTTATCGAACAATCCGATTACACAACATTCCGACTAAAACTCGACAAATTAATAAACAAGCTCAACGCTTATTACAAGTACCAGGTAAATAGGGACGGCGATTTGAGAACAAGAAGAGATTAGGGAATCTTTCGGATCTTTTAATTGTCGATCTGTTTTAGTGGCAAATCGTTTGACCGTCGAATCGTCGAATCGGTGGCGTTTCGAAGCGAAAGTTACTTGCGGATTGTAACACAGGTAGCTTTTAGTTAGAAGTTTTTGATCAAATTATTTACAGCATCTTTAGAAAACCCCATCGATCAAACAGTTCGACAACAAGACGATTCCACAGTTCGACGATTCGACAGTTCGACAACAAGACGATTCGACAGTTCGACAAATCACAAAAGACATGACCAAAATACTCGTCACCGGCGCCGCTGGATTTATCGGCTTCCACCTTTGCAGGCAGCTGCTTGCGTTGGGCTACGAAGTGCTGGGCCTGGACAATATCAATGACTACTACGATGTCAACCTGAAATACGGCCGTCTTGCCGAATTAGGCATCATTGCTGACGACCACCTGCCTCACAACCAGATCGTTACCGGGGAAAAGTACGATGATCGCTTTCAATTTATCAAGCTTAACCTGGAAGACCGGGAGAAGCTACCGGAGCTTTTTAATAGTTATAAGATTGACAAGGTCTGCAACCTAGCCGCCCAAGCCGGAGTAAGGTATAGCCTGGAAAATCCCATGGCCTATATCGAAAGCAATATCACCGGCTTTGCCAACTTGCTGGAATGCATCCGCCATACTGGGATCAAGAAGCTCGTCTATGCCAGTAGCTCAAGTGTATATGGCTTGAATGACAAGGTACCATTCTCGACCGAGGACATGGTGGACCATCCCATAAGCCTCTATGCGGCTACCAAAAAGAGCAACGAACTCATGGCCCATACCTACAGCCACCTTTATGGCATACAGACCATAGGCTTGCGCTTCTTTACCGTCTATGGCCCTTGGGGCCGGCCGGATATGGCTGTGTTTCTCTTTACCGACGCCATATTGAATGACCGTCCAATCAAGGTATTTAATAACGGTAATCTTTCTAGGGATTTTACCTATATCGACGATATCGTCAATGGGGTAGTAGCCACCTTAGAGAAAGACGCACCCCAAACCTATTCCCTTTTCAATATCGGCAACGGCAATCCCGTAAAGTTATTGGACTTTATAGAAGCCATAGAAACTTGCCTAGGCAAGGAAGCCATTAAAGAAATGCTACCCATGCAGCCAGGAGATGTGGCAAGGACCTGGGCGGACA
Organism: Lunatimonas salinarum; assembly: GCF_017811155.1. GTDB lineage: Bacteria > Bacteroidota > Bacteroidia > Cytophagales > Cyclobacteriaceae > Lunatimonas > Lunatimonas salinarum. Next base: position 23,359 of record NZ_JACVCV010000003.1, read on the forward strand.
CGAAGGGATTGGAAGATGTTTTCGGCTACAAGTCTTCAATCGGAATTGAAGAAGGGACTGCCCGTTTTAATAATTGGTACACTGGATATTATCAAGTGGATTAACATCAGAGTCTGTTATTTAGAACACGGGGTTGACCTACTCTTGCTTCCAACTTTGGATATTGTACATCTAAACTATATATTTCCAATAACCTAATGACATATAACCAATAACTTTTAAGAATGAAAGGAATTATTCTCGCTGGTGGGTCAGGAACCCGTTTGCACCCACTTACACAAGTGGTTTCCAAACAACTTTTGCCGGTCTATGACAAGCCCATGATCTACTATCCTTTGTCTGTATTGATGCTGGCTGGGATTAGAGAGATACTTATCATTTCCACCCCTCATGATTTGCCTAATTTTAAAAAGCTATTTTGCGACGGTAGCCAGTTGGGCATTCAGCTGCAATATGAAGAGCAACCCAGCCCAGATGGATTAGCGCAGGCCTTTATCATTGGAGAGGAGTTTATAGGAGAGGATGATGTTTGTCTGGTGTTGGGGGATAACATCTTTTATGGAGCAGGCCTCTACAACCTATTGACAGACTCCATCAAAACTGTGGAGGAGGAAAAGAATGCGGTGGTGTTCGGCTATTATGTAGATGATCCGGAGCGATACGGCGTGGCGGAATTTGACCAGGAAGGCAATGTTCTCAGCATAGAAGAAAAACCTGCCAATCCCAAGTCCAATTATGCAGTGGTCGGACTCTATTTTTATCCCAATTCCGTCGTCCAAACGGCCAAAGCAGTTATTCCATCCGAAAGGGGAGAACTGGAGATCACTTCAGTCAACCAATTCTATCTTACAAATAACCAATTGAAGGTACAGGTAATGAGTCGTGGCTATGCTTGGCTGGATACCGGTACTCACGAAGCCCTGACCGAGGCTACCGAATTTGTCAAAGCGGTGGAAAAAAGAACCGGCCTTAAAATCGCTTGTCTGGAAGAAATTGGCTTAAGATACAACTGGATCCAAAAAGAAACACTTGCCCAAGATATCCAAGATCTAAAAGGGGAGTATTACAATTACTTAAAGAAACTCGTAGTTTAATGGTAACAAAGAAGAAGGTACTAGTAATTGGAAAGAATGGTCAGCTTGGATCGGAGATCGGTCATCAGGCACAAAGTTTTCTCGATTTAAACTTCACATTCACATCGTCAGCTGAATTAGATTTAACCGATTCGGCTCAGATGGTTAATTATTTTTCGTCAAATCGCTATGATGTAGTAATCAATTGTGCGGCATATACCAATGTGGAAGGAGCTGAAGCTTCTGAAGAGGAGGCAAGGTTAGTAAACGCCATAGGGGTTAAAAACTTAGCCGAACTATGCTTTTTAAACAAGATATTTTTAATTCATATCTCCACGGATTATGTTTTTGACGGCAGCACCGGTTATCCGATTAATGAGGACGTCACTCCGAATCCCCTGGGTGTTTATGGAAGAACCAAGCTTGAAGGGGAGCAGTTTATCATCGTTTCCGGATGCGATCATTTAATATTTCGGATTTCTTGGTTGTACTCCCAATTTGGGGACAACTTTGTTAAAACAATAGCTAATTTGTCTGCGTCTAAAAAGGAATTAAAAGTGGTATACGATCAAGTGGGAACACCTACTTCTTCCATTGATTTTTCCAGATTCCTGCTAAAAATCATTGAAGATGGTAATTACTTGAAGTTTCAAGGCATTTACCACTATGCGAATCAAGGCGTATGCTCTTGGTATGACTTCGCTTATCAGATTGTGCAAATTTTGCAACATGACTGCCGTGTAGTTCCAGTACTGTCTGACGAATACCCATCGAAGGTAAAAAGGCCTAACTATGTTGTACTAAATAAGCGAAAACTTTGTAAGCATTTTCGTGTAGAGATATCTCATTGGAATGATTCTCTTCGGCATTTTCTAACAAACCATAAAGGACTTATCTGCAATAACCAGATTTCCATCTAATTTTTTTGTATGAACAAGCCAATAGCCGATAAGACTATCATTATTTACAATTCGGTTCCTTATTTTATCCAATATTTTGAACAAAAAGGATTTAATGTTTTTGGTACCTACAGACCATTGCCATTAGTTTTAAAAGTAGTCAAGCATTTTGCGATGAAATTAGGGCTACCTAAACACTACTGGTTTGACCGCTGGAAATCTCAGCTAGATCAAATTAATACCGTAATTTTTTTTGCAGGTAATTCATATGAGGCACTAACCTATATAACCGAAATAAATCCAAAAATCCGAATTATATACTACTATTGGAATCCTGTATTTCCTTTAAAAGTGAAACCAAAACATCTTCTAGACAAGCCTTTTGAGATTTGGACTTTTGATCCGGAAGACAGACATCGATATAAACTCCGGTTTAACTCTACATTTTATTTTGATTGTATTCAGCTTCCTCAGCAAGATATTTTATATGATGTTTGCTTTATAGGGGTTGATAAGGGAAGAAGAAAGACAGTTGAAGATTTTTTTGAAATGTTAGCCTCACAACAATTAAAAACCTATACTTATATAGTTGATTCGGACTGGAATAAGAAAAACCTTCTGCAGAAAATTCAAAAGGTTAACTACAATAAACCTATTCAGTATAGCGCTTATTTGGAGATTGTCTCTCGTAGTCGTTGTATTTTGGATTATGTTCAGGAAGGACAAAGTGGCCTTACTTTGAGAGTAATGGAATCTATTTTTCTAAACAAAAAGCTAATTACTAGCGATACTTCTATTGCCAATTATGATTTTTACAATTCAGAGAATATTTTTATCTTGGGAAAAGACTGTACAGAACGGCTAGCTCAGTTTATACAGTCTCCTTACGTCCCGGTTCCTCACGAAGTTACTCAGTCTTACGACGTGATACAATGGTTTACCAGGTTCTTTAACAGTAAAATTTGTTAGGATGCGGGAGTTTATAAAGTCTTTTTTCTCTTTTGGATTTGCAACAACAGTAGAAAAACTCATCGCATTTTTACTCTTACCATTATATACCAGGGTCTTTTCAAAAGTTGAATTTGGTGTAATTGATTTAATTCAAGTCACCTTAGGTATTTCTTCTATTTTTGCAGTTCTCCAACTCGAAACCGCTTTTCAAAGATATTACTACGAATATGAAGGTAGATTGAAGAGGGTGTATATATCATCGATATTTTTTATTATTGTCGCTTTGTCGATAGCGGTAGCCATAACATTGTCTTTTTTGTCTCAACCGATATCACAAATATTTTTTGAAACGGATGAATACTCTTACATAATAAAGATTGCATCCTTACAACTTCCTTTTACTAATTTTTCTATGCTAGGATTTGTCTTACTACGTTACGAGAAGGAAAACGTCCGGTTTGTTTTGCTTTTATTGGGGAAGGTAATCCTGACTCTCCTATTTATTCTATTGTTTGTAGTTTGGCAAAATATGGGAATAGTGGGTGTCTTCTATGCGCAACTAATTGCCGCTTCCATATCAGCCTTTCTTTTGTATTTATCTATAAGACATTTTATTGAATTATCAATTTCATCAACATATTTAAAAAAATCTTTTAAGTATGCCCTTCCACAATTTCCTGCTCGCATTGGAAGTGTATTAATGTCCTATGCCAACAGATTTTTTATGATTGGTTATCTGACCATAGCGGCAATTGGTGTCTATTCTTTATCATTAAAATTGGCTTCTTCTGTGCAGCTGGTTTATTCCGCCTTTATAATGGCTTGGGCGCCTTTCATGTTTCAGCAAATCAAAAGTCCAGGGCATAGGGAGTTATTTCCAAAGGTGCTAACACTTGTTGCTGCGCCTGTTTTTTTACTTGTATCCTTTGTATCATTATTTTCAAAAGAGATCGTTCTGTTTATTGCCTCTGAAGAATTTTTTGAGTCTTACAAGTATATAGGTGGACTTTCATTATATTTTTCACTGTTTATTTTTAAAGAAGTCGTAGACATAGGTCCTAAGTACACTGAAAAAACTAAATACCTTTCATACACCTTTTTTTGCTCACTGGCTGTAAATCTTGTAACCCTATACTTGTTTATTCCAGGGTATGGCTTAAATGGTGTTGTATACTCGATGTTGATATCCAATACTTTTTTATTAATAATGAGTTGGAGTGTTTCTAATCATTTACATTTCATTCCCTTTCGTATTATTAAATTCCTCATACTCGCTATTCCTGCATATCTTCTGGCGGTTAGCTCTATGTTTGTGTCTCCGTCTATTAGAATAAGGTTGGTAGTTTTAGTGATTCTGATCTGTTGTTACGGTTTTTCATCATTTAGTGCATACAGAATGTTTAGCCACAACGGTGGTATGTCTAATAGCCAGCTGCGATAATGATCTATCTAGCCATCTTTTTCTTGTTGCTTTCTTTAGCTTATGTGGTCGATTTTCGCGGACATAGACTGAATTCAAATCTTTGGTATAGGATTTTACTTGTTATTTTTGTTGCCGTTTCTGGATTACGGTATAAGGTGGGTGGCGATACTCATGCATATATGGATTTTTTTGAGGATTATCCCTTTATATATGATCTTAAATTTGAGGATTTCATTTTTAACAATTTTGATCCTTTGTGGTTGGTTATTTCATCTTTATCTAAGTCTATCGTAAATGATTTTTTCTTTTTTCAGTTACTTCATTCTTTTTTTATTAATGTTGTTATGTTTTCCTTTATTAATAAAAATACTCAATATAGATTTTCTGCAGTACTTATCTATTTTTTGTTTTTTTTTATTTATTTTAATACTGAAATTATGCGTGAGTCTTTAGCAATTTGTTTTTTTCTCCTAGCTTACCCCTATTTTAGAAGCCAAAAGTGGGGTGGCTATCTAATTTTGTCTGTTATAGCATTTCTGTTTCACTCGTCTGCTTTCGTGTTATTTGTTTTTCCATTTTTTCGCAATCTTAGGCTTACCTTTCTCAGTTTTGTTTTTATTTCGACCACTATATTTGGCTTATATATGATTATAAATTATTATCCAGATATTCTCCAATATTTTTTTTTCACCGACAGATTGGCTTTGCGATTTGAAATATATAGCGATAGACGATCCAATATTGTCGGTCAAATTTACTATTTTATATTATATGCGCTTTTTCCCTTGTGTATTTTGCTGTTAAATCGAAAAATGAAAAGGGCTGAAATGTTTAATGAGCTATATGTTGTGTATTTTTTCCTAGTTCTTCTTTTTATTTCTATTTCAGGTTTTAGCAGGATACTAAATTATGTTATACCTTTTATGGTAGTTTTTTTTGCTGATTTTTTGACTTCGCTGTATAGGCGTCGATATTTTATGGCTATGAGTGGTTTTATTGTTATCGGTCTTTTTGTTGTAGCGATAATACCTAAAGTTATATATTATTCCGAAAGTACGTCTCATCTGAGTTATGGTTCTTACAGGTTTCACAAATATTATCCTTATTCGTCGATTTTTTCAAAGAAAGAATTTCCCCAACGTGAGACTATATATCGTGAGGGATTAAAAGAATCTATTTAGAATGTATTATGCGAGTTTTAATTATCAATAGTGATGCGATTTATTCTCGCGATAGTAGCTTTTTAATTCATAAAAGTACAGGTGAATTTTTAAGCCGCTTGGCACAACGTGGATTTGATGTTTCAATATTTCATTTTGCCGTACCCTTAAAGGAAGCTTCTATAGCCAATTTTAGTCTAGAGCAGAACTGTATGAATGTCGTGGCTGTTCCTCGTGGCTACTTTAAGCTCTTTTCATATTTTAAAGCACTAATATGGTTCTGTCGGTTGGTTAAAGATGTAGATTTTGTTTATCTTTTTTATCCAAATTCTTTTTCAATATTCTTAGGTGCTAGTTTTCTCCTTGGTAAGCCTTTTGGCCTATACTTAAGGGGAGAGAGAAACATCCAATCTTCTATGTCACGCTTTCTGTATAAGAAGGCAAAGTTCGTAGCTACTGTTTCACCAAAGTTTACGGATATCGTAGGTTCAGCGGGAGGTAGAGGATTTACAATAAAACCCATGATTGATTTTGGCATTGAGGATATAAGGGATAATAGAAAGGAATTTTCTAAAGAAAATCTCTCCTTGCTTTTTATTGGAAGGGTGGAGCGTGAAAAGGGTGTTTTTGAATTGTTAGACGCTGTCAGTGAGTTAAATAGGATTGGCGTTACAAATTTCCGCTTAAATATCATTGGTCATGGAAGGCATTATCGAGAGATAGCTTCAAAAATAAGGGAAAATAGGTTAGACCATCTAGTAACGCTGCATGGAGTGATTACCAATAGAAAAGACATTAAACGGTTTTATGAGGATGCAGATTTATTTGTCTTTCCGACATACCACGAGGGTTTTCCTAGAGTATTGTATGAGGCAATGATTTTTGACACTCCCATAGTGACCACTTTTGTTGGCTCTATTCCCTACTTGCTGCAAGATAAGTTCAATTGTTATAGAATAAAGGAACAGGATGTAAACAGTATAGTGGATGTTTTGCTTCCAATCTTAAGAGATTATAGAATTACCTTTGATATAGCGCGTAATGCAAGCTCTACAATAAAAAGTTATTTGGAGACAAACAACTTGCTTCATGAAGATATTGTTCAAAGGAATTTTATGAATCGAATATGAGCAGTTTAGTCAGTGTAGTCATTCCGTTTTATTCAAACATTCAGTGGTTGGCCGAAGCAGTTAAATCTGTCTTACAACAGACTTATAAAAACGTCGAAATAATCGTTGTAAATGACGGTTCAATTGAAGATGATAGTGGATTTTTAAGTAGCTACGGTGATAAGGTACGGTATTATAAAACCGAAAATAGAGGACCAGCCGCCGCGCGGAACAAAGGTATTAAAATGGCTTGCGGTGAATATATTGCATTTTTAGACTCAGATGACCTTTGGGGACCGGAGAAACTAGTACAACAAGTTAAGTACATGGACGCCAATGATCTAGTTTGGTCCCACACAGGTTATAATTTATTTGAAGATAGCACAAACAAGATCATAAAGGAGGTGGAAGTTCGGCGTTTTTATGGGGATGTGTTTATAAATTGTTTGGTTTCCTCACCGATAGCCACGCCTTGCGTGATGGTAAAGCGGGAGTTTTTAATGGAACATCCCCAAGTTCGATTTGCTGAACATATGCGCTATGGTCAGGATGGGTTTATGTGGTTAAGTCTTGCGCAACATGAGAAGCTGGGTGTATTACCGCTTGCATTGAGTATGGTGCGGATGCGTGGCGGGAATGCCGCTTTAAAAGCAAGGGTTTATCTCAAGGTGAAATCGCAGATATGGGACTACATACAAGAGGAAGTCCGTGCGGGAAATGAAAAGTTCATCAATTTGCCCCTAGTAATATCTTTCGCTTATCGGCTGTGTAGTTGGAGTAATAGCCTGATATCTTTGTTAGAAAATAGATTTAATCTTAGTATTAAATTTTCCGAGCAAATTTCGAGACTTTTATATTTTCCTCCTTACTTGATGCTGAAACTATACAAGCTTTATCTACCTCAATCTTGAGTATATAGCCTTTAGCGAATTTGGATAGTTTCATTTATCAGGTGAGGAAGAACCGTCTGCAAAAGATATGGAAACATTAGAACAAGATTGAATTACTCAACTTTGAATTATCCGGTGATGAATATATCTCGTTTTCGCTGGTAGATGATTAAGACAATGGCAGGAAAATGTTTGTTGACAAGATAGAATTTAAAAAAAGATTAGCACCCTCAAATTGCAATTATTATGTTTAAAAATAAAACCTTGTTAATCACCGGCGGAACAGGATCCTTTGGCAATGCGGTTCTTAACCGTTTCCTAAATACGGAGCATTTTAGCGAAATTAGGATTTTCTCGCGGGATGAGAAGAAGCAGCACGATATGCGTGTCCGACTAAACCATCCCAAACTCAAATTTTACATCGGCGATGTCCGGGATTATAACAGCATCGAAAGGGCAATGCGAGGGGTGGATTATGTATTTCATGCTGCTGCTTTGAAGCAGGTTCCATCATGTGAGTTTTTCCCGATAGAAGCTACCAAAACAAATGTATTTGGCACCCAAAATGCCATTGACGCGGCTATAGCCAACAAGGTAACCAAGATTATCTGCTTGAGCACGGATAAGGCCGCCTATCCCATAAATGCGATGGGGATATCCAAGGCATTGATGGAAAAGGTAGCGATAGCAGCTTCCCGGAATATTCCCGAGAATGCCACGACTGTTTGCCTCACCCGGTACGGAAATGTAATGGCATCGAGAGGTTCCGTCATACCCCTATTTCAGCAACAGATCAAAAACGGAGAAGATCTCACCATCACCGATCCCCAAATGACCCGATTTTTAATGTCGCTGGAAGATGCAGTGGATTTGGTGCTATTTGCTTTTGAGCATGGAAATCAGGGGGATCTTTTTGTGAATAAGGCTCCTGCAGGAACCATTGGCGATCTGGCACAAGCCCTTTTAGAACTCAATAAAGCAACTAACAACATCAGAATCATAGGTACACGTCATGGCGAAAAGCTGTATGAGACACTTTGTACCCGAGAAGAAATGTTAAAGGCTCAGGATATGGGAGAGTTTTACCGAATTCCTGCCGACAACAGAGATCTAAACTACAACCAGTATTTCTTCGAAGGTGAAAAGGATATCTCTAAGGTAGAGGACTACCACTCTCACAACACCGAACAATTGGATGTGGAGGGGATGAAGAAGCTTCTATCAAAGCTACCCCTAATCAGGAAGGAAGCGTTGGGTGAAACCAATTTAGAACCGTACGAGGGATAAATGACACAATCAGCGCCACAAATTATACAGGGCGGCTTTCATTCAGACGAAAGAGGCAGCATCGCGTTTGTTAACTCGTTTGTCTTCGAAGGTGTAAAGCGCTTCTATAGCATCCTCCATCCCAATACAGAAACGGTGAGAGCCTGGCAGGGGCATAAATTGGAACGCAAATGGTTTTTCGTAGCTTCAGGGTCATTTAAACTCGTTCTGGTTAAAATAGGTGATTGGAACACCCCCCTTGCCGATGGTCAACCTTACGAATATTTGCTTGATGAGGAAAAACCAAAAATACTTGCCGTGCCAGGTGGATACGTGAATGGATTTCAGGCAACATCACCGAATTCCAGGCTGATGGTATTTTCCGATGCCAGTGTGGAAGAGTCAGTAAGGGATGACTATCGATTTGAGAAGAATCTGTGGTACCGTTGGTAACCATATTTACCAAAATAAAGCATTTAAAGAAATGGGTAGATTAAAAGTAGTGACAGTAATTGGAACACGGCCTGAAATCATCAGGCTAGCAGAATGCATCAAGAAGTGTGATGAGTTTTTTGACCATATTTTGGTACATACGGGACAGAATTATGATTACACGCTGAACGAGATTTTTTTTGAGGATCTGGAACTTAGGAAGCCCGATCATTTTTTGAATGTGGCCGGTGAGCACCTAGGTGCAACTATTGGAAATGTCATATCTAAGTCCTATGAAATCCTTACGGCGGAAAAACCCGATGCCTTGCTGGTGCTTGGGGACACCAATAGCGTGCTTTGCACGATAGCGGCGAAAAGATTAAAGATCCCCATTTTTCACATGGAGGCGGGAAACCGGTGCTTTGATCAAAACGTTCCGGAGGAAATCAACCGGAAGATATCTGACCATATTAGTGATATTAACCTCACCTATACCGAACATAGCCGGAGGTATTTGCTAAGCGAAGGGTTCAGAAAAGACCATGTGTTTGTGACAGGCTCGCCACTAAGAGAGGTACTGACAAAATACGCATCGAAAATTGAGGGGAGCGATGTTGTTGACCGGTTAAAGCTTCAGAAGGGCAAATATATGGTTGTAAGCGCACATAGGGAGGAGAATATCGATCTCAAGAATCATTTTGAACAGTTGGTAGAAAGCCTAAACGCAGTGGCAGATAAGTATCAGTTTCCGATCATTTTCTCCACTCACCCGAGGACCCGAAAGCGGATTGATGGTAACAAAATTGTTTTCCATCCTCTGATCCAAAACATTCCCCCGCTCGGCTTTTTTGATTATGTGAAATTACAGCAGAATGCGTTTGTGGTACTCTCTGATAGCGGCACAATCAGTGAAGAATCTGCGATGATGGGATTCCCGGCCGTGAGTATTAGGACAAGTACCGAACGACCTGAAGCCATAGATGCAGGTACGGTTGTATTGGGGGGGATAAGCAAGGACCAAATATTCGGCAGCATTGAGCTCACCACCAAACTTGCTATCAACAGGGAAACTGCTTTGCCCTGGGAATATAATGTGACCAACACGTCTGAAAGAGTGGTTAAATTGATTCAAAGTTATACATCCATTGTGGACAGAGTAATCTGGTCCAAATAATCGCCTACCATGCAAAAGATAATAGTAATCGGTTCGAAGGGAATGGCCGGACACGTCGTCAAGACCTATTTGGAAGAACTAGGCATTTATGAAGTGTGGGGAATCGCACGATCGGCTGATCCCCACCAGCATTCTATCAATATGGATGTTTCTGATACCAAAAAGTTAGAGGAAGCTTTATCTGAAATTAGATTTGATGTGGTAATTAACTGCATTGGTCTATTAAACAAGACGGCAGAGGATAATCCTGAGCAGGCTGTTTGGTTTAACAGTTATTTTCCTCATTTTTTGGCAGCCTTAGGACGTAAAAATGGGTTCAAATTAATCCATATAAGTACAGACTGTGTATTTTCAGGAAAGGAAGGTGGTTACGTTGAAAATTCCTTGAAGAATGGCATTGGGTTCTATGCACAGTCCAAAGCTTTAGGCGAAGTTATTAACGATAAAGACCTTACGTTCCGGACTTCTATCATTGGGCCTGAACTTAAATTGGATGGAATTGGGCTTTTTCACTGGTTTATGAATCAGACCGGGCCGATCAGCGGCTACAAGGAGGCTTATTGGACTGGAGTCACCACCCTTGAATTGGCAAAAGCCATTCATGAGGCAATACAGCAAAAACTCACTGGATTATATCATCTGGTAAACGGCGAAAAAATCGCAAAGTACGATTTGCTTGGAATATTCAATCAGGTTTTCCGGGGCGGAAATATTCACATTGAAGCGAAATCTGATTATAAAGTGGATAAAAGCCTTTTCAATTCAAGGGAAGATTTTAAGTATACCGTTCCTTCCTATCAAACAATGATTCATGAAATGAAGAGTTGGATGGCACAACACTCGTCATTTTATCCGCATTACAACTATCTTTAGAAAAGCTGCATCCCATTGAAAATACTAATCGTAACTCAATATTTTTGGCCTGAAAGTTTTCGGATCAATGACCTGGCGCTAGGTTTGCAGGAGAGAGGAAACGAGGTTCATGTGCTTACTGGAAAGCCAAATTATCCGAACGGGAGTTTTTATCCGGGATATAATTTTTACAATAAATCAAGGGAAACCTGGCATGGGATTACCGTCTTTCGGAGCCCACTGATTGCCCGCGGTAGTGGTTCAGGATTGAGGCTGATGGTCAACTATCTATCATTTGCCTTTCTTGCATCTCTAAAATCCCTCTTTATAAACGGCCGATACGATTTGGTTTTTGTATATGAACCTTCCCCGATTACTGTGGGAATACCAGCTGTCTTCATTGCAAAAAGGATGCAGATACCCGTTTATTTTTGGGTGCAGGATCTGTGGCCTGAAAGCGTGACAGCGGCAGGCCAACTAAACAATAAACTCATATTAAAACAACTGGATAACTTAACCAAATGGATATATAAGAATTCCGCTAAAGTTCTGATTCAGTCAGAGGGCTTTAAAGAGTACATTTTGAATCAGGGTGTGGAGAACGCGAAAATCGTATACTATCCAAATTCAACTGAATCCTTATACGATGTTGTGGAGCCCAAGGAAGAAATCGTTGGGCTCGTCCCCAAGGTTCCCTTCTGCTTAATGTTTGCGGGAAACATAGGAGAGGCCCAGGATTTCGAAAACATAATCGAAGCTGCTAGGCTAGTGAAAACGGCTAATCGTGATATCCACTTCGTGATTTTGGGAAATGGCAGAAAAAAAGATTTTGTTGAGCAAAAGGTTGCAGAATATGGATTGAGCAGTAATTTTCACTTGCTAGGTGCATTTCCTGTTGAAAAAATGCCCGATTTCTTTGCCTGTAGCGATGCCTTACTAGTCACCCTTAAAAACAGTAGAATTTTTTCATTGACAATCCCTTCAAAAGTTCAATCGTATCTGGCATGCGGAAAACCCATCGTTGCAGCACTAGACGGTGAAGGTGCAAAAGTAATCAAAGACGCGAGGGCCGGTGTGGTCGCTCCTACTGGGGATCCACAGAAATTGGCTGAGAGCATTTTGGAATTATATGCGCTCCCGAAAGAGAAACGACGACAGATGAGTGAAAATGCCAGAAAATATTTCGAAGAAAATTTCGAAAGAGAAATATTAATAGACAGGCTTTTAGGGATATTTAACGGAGATTGAAGATGAAAATACTTGTAACTGGAGCTTCGGGATTTGTCGGGCAGAACCTTTTAATTTTTTTAAAGCGGGAAAACGCGAATGATATTCTCCCGATTAGTATAAGAAAAGAACTCCCTTTAGATCTTCCTTTTGCTCGACACTACATCCACCTGGCCGGTAAAGCCCATGACCTTAAAAAAACGGCAGACGACCAGGCCTATTTTGACGTCAATTACGAACTGACCAAAAAGCTCTATGACCGCTTTCTCCAAGATCCTACATCGCAAACCTTTATATTTATCAGTTCTGTAAAGGCTGCGAAAGATGTGGTGGAAGGGGTGTTAACCGAAGATGTAGCCTGCAATCCGGTAACCCCCTACGGCAAATCCAAATTGCTGGCCGAACAATACATCCTCTCCCATCTTCCGGAAAACAAACGGGTCTATATTCTTCGTCCCTGCATGATCCACGGGCCGGGCAATAAAGGCAATCTAAACCTACTTTACAGCTTTGCCAGCAAGGGACTCCCCTACCCCTTGGCCGCATTTGACAATCAGCGCTCTTTTCTAAGTGTAGAAAACCTTTGTTTTGTGATCAACCAATTAATGGAAAAGCCTATTCCATCGGGCATCTACCAAGTGGCTGACGACGAAACCTACTCCACCAATGACCTTATCCGCATAATGGCCTTGTCTTTAGGCAAATCTCCCAGGTTATGGAAAGTGCCAGCAGGATTGATCACCACCGCGGCTAAAATCGGCGACCGACTGCACCTGCCATTAAACAGCGAACGCCTTCAAAAACTTACCGAAAGCTATCGGGTCAGTAACCAAAAAATCAAAACAGCCCTTGGTGTAGATTTGCCACTTTCCGGTGAAGAGGGATTGATGCGGACCTTTGAATCGTTTAAGGGGGGATAACTTTGTGATTTTTGAACGATATATGCTTCGGGATATTTGAATGATATATGCTTCGCGATATACACTTCGTGATATATGCTGCGCGAAATAAATGGATATATTGGGTTGTAGTTATTAGATTAGTATCTGTTTGGATCTTTAGTTTTGTAATGGTGTAGCAGAAGTAATCTAGAAAGGCGTTGTCGTCATTGCGAGGAGCGGGCGACGAAGCAATCTCGTTTGTATTGTCGAACTGCCGAATCGCCGAACCGTGGGATCGGGAGAAAATCGGATCTAATATCTCAAATCTAACTTCTCATATCTCCTCAGTGCTGTTGAATCGTCGAACTGTTGAACCGTAACGTATTCGATTGGAAAAATCCCTTCTTACGTCTTAAATCTTACGTCTACAAAAAAGATTGCTTCGGCTTGTCTTATGTCTAACGTCTTAAATCTTACGTCTCCTAACCGGTTGGATTCATTGGTTAGCAACTCAGGCATTCCTGGGTTTTGGCGGGAGATGGATGGCACCACGGGCATTTCCGCTGGCCAAAACTGGGAGGGTGTGGTTGATTTGTTTTTCTATAGACATGGCACCCCTTCGAGGTTACGGTATCGGTTCGATGGTGTATCGCCAACCCCATTTAGGGAAGTACATTTGTCTACTATCTCACGTCTAATTTCCCTTAACCTCCAAATAAAGACCCCGAAGGCGGTCAAATATTAATAACCCCGGGTGCCAACCCGGGGAAGAGAGATCAAAAATCATCCCCCCGTTTTGGCCAGCGTTGGAATCAATCGTGCCCACCCACTCCCGCCAAAACCCGAAAAGGCAAGGGAGGGCATTCTTGCGGCTAGTCTTTTGTCGAACCGTTTGATCGGTAGGGTTTGGGTAGGGGATTATGGCCAATTCAGGCATCATCGGGTTTTGGCTGGAGGGGATGGCACCACGTGCATTTACGGCGGCCAAAACCAGATCTATCATAACGTCGTTTTCCCCCGGGTTGACACCCGGGGTTATTATAATTACACCCCTTCGGGGTTGGGGAAAATTCACGCTTCGAAGTTGGAATCCCGAAAAACCGATACTTTTCCAGTGCAGGGGAGGCCAATAATAAAGGCTATTCAAAAAAAATCGACCCCGAAGGCGGTCACATGTTTGTAGCCCCGGGTGCAAACCCGGGGAATATAGATCAAAAATAATCCCGCCGTTTTGGCCAGCGTTGGAGCCAATCGTGCCCACCCATTATCGCCAAAACCCGACAAGGTCAGGGCGGGCATTCTTGCGGCTAGTTTTTTGTTGAACTGTCGAATTGTCGAACCTTTGATTCGGGAGAAATTCGATCTTATTTCTAACGTCTTATATCTCCAAAAATTAGGTTGGAATAGCGAAAGTGCGCCAGCTTTGTATCGTTCGTATTTGGTAGTTCGATTCTACGACCAATCGATTCGACGAAAAAAAGGTCCAACGATTAGCCAATGCCATGCACCGACTCTATCCCAATAAAAAAGGCAATCAAAGAAACCGCTATATAAATGAAAAATTGTTGACTTGGTAATCAAAGAATCCGAAAACTTCCCGAACCTTCACCTAAGTTAGGATCCAAATGGCAAAGCAAACATTAATACGTAGAACAATAGATCTTTTGGAAAAACTTCCCGAGAGCGAAATTCGCCAAGTGGCTGACTTTGCCGATTTTGTGTTGCGCAAATACGAAGAGCAATTAATGCAAAAAGGGATAGAAAAATTGGCTAGCAATTCAATTGCCCTAGCTTTCCTCCATGACGAAGAAAAATTATACGACGAGGCTGACCTGAAAGAAAAATACTGATGGTCAAAGGCGACATTGTTTTGGTTCCCTTTCCTTTTACAGATTTAACTTGCACAAAAAAACGTCCTGCGCTTATCTTGGTTGTTGGTAATCTTGATGTTACTGTAACTTTCTGAAATAGAATTAGACTCAAACAAAAATTAATTAGACGTATCGACGGGCTAAACAATTCGACCAATGTTGTCGAACTGTGGATTAGTCGAACTGTTAAATCGGTAGGGTATAGATTTCAGTTCAGTGGACAATTTGCACGAAACTTGTCCGGCGAAGGCGATATTAAATCGAAAGCAAGCGCAGCTTCGCTCCGAAAAGCCGCCGATTCGAAGATCAAACGGTTCGACGCGCCATCAAGCTTTTCCAATAAATATTCCAGCCAAAAGAACCCTTTGCAAAAGAAAAATCGTTACATTAACTAACGATAATGCAATTATTCCCCAAACGATGGCTACATTGATTTTAAATAGCAATGCAGAAGAGGACATAAAGCTGCTGATTGACACTGCGAAAAAACTCGGTCTAGATTTGCGGGTAGCAGATACCGAATGGCTGCTTATGGAAGAAGCCGAACGCTTGAGCAAAATAGACAATCCCCAGGCTATTCCAACGGAAGAAATTGTTGACCTATGTAGGTCAGTCAGAAAATCCCGGTATGAGAACGCAAATAAGCGTAGTTCTTGACACGAATATCTGGATTAGCTATATCATTTCCGGAAACCTAAGAGAACTCACAGCTCAAAAACTGACTTACCGCCTTCAGGTCTTTGCGTGCAAAGACCTTTATGCCGAATTGGAAGATGTTCTGAACAGACAAAAAATCAAAAAATTACTAACTTATCCAGTCAGCGATTACCTACGCTTGGTTCAAAAATTGACCACTGACTTCGACATTCAATCCACGTTTACAGGAGCTCCCGATCCCCAGGACAATTTCCTTTTCGACCTAGCTTTGCAATCGGAATCCTCCTTGCTGGTGACAGGTGACAAGCGGTTATTAGCTGTTTCAGTCTTAGGTCTATCAATTTTGACACTAGCTGATTTCAGAAAAAGATTTCCAATACACCTTGCTAAGTAAAAAAGTGGTTGAAAGGAAAACCGATTGATTTTTTTTATCGAACTGTTGAATCGTGGGACTGTCTGACTTTGAAAATCCATCGACTCGACGATTCGTCGGTCAAACGATTCGACAATCCCATGATTCGACGGTCGTTGGGTTGGGTACGGAGTTATCGCCCCTTCAACCATTTCCGGGTTTTGGCGGAACGGGGATGGCACATCGGGCTTTTACGGCGGCCAAAACCAGATCTATCATAACGTCGTTTTCCCCCGGGTTTACACCCGGGGTTATTATAATTACACCCCTTCGGGGTTGGGGAAAGTTCACGCTTCGAAGTTGGAATCCCGAAAAACCGATACTTTTCCAGTGCGGGGGAGGCCAATAATAAAAGCTATTCAAAAAAAATCGACCCCGAAGGCGGTCACATGTTTGTAGCCCCGGGTGCAAACCCGGGGAATATAGATCAAAAATAATCCCGCCGTTTTGGCCAGCGTTGGAGCCAATCGTGCCCACCCATTATCGCCAAAACCCGACAAGGTCAGGGCGGGCATTCTTGCGGCTAGTCTTTTGCCGAATTCAGCCTAGACTCGATAAGCCATCGATTCGACGATTCGTCGGTCAAACGATTCGACAATAATAAAACAACAACTAAAAAAACCAACCCTCATTCCCCATGTACCTCCTAGCGGCCCTAGTTCTTATCGCCAGTATCTTGCTGTACTTCCGGATCGCAGACCGATACAATATCATCGACAAACCCAACGAGCGCTCCTCCCATACCCGCATCACCATCCGGGGCGGAGGCGTGGTGTTTGCCGTTGCCGTGCTGCTCGCCTTTTTCCTGGGCATAGCTACTTGGGAACTCACGCTTGCTGTATTGATGGTGGCATCGGTCAGCTTTGTGGACGACATGCGACCCTTGAGTCAGCTGCCCCGCTTCAGTGTGCATCTAGTAGCCTCCCTGCTGGTTCTCTACGAAGCAGGTGTTATGGAATTGGCCCTGTGGTGGATTCCCTTGGCCCTCTTTGTTTTTCTGGGCTGGGTGAATATCTTTAACTTTATGGATGGGATCAACGGCATCACGGCCTTGTATTCCCTCGCCGTTTTAGGGGGCTTCTATTTCCTGCCCGAACTGGCCGATTTCCGTGGCCTGATCGAACTGGTGGCCCTGTCGGTGCTGGTCTTTGGCTTTTTTAATATCCGGCGAAAGGCCAAAACCTTTGCCGGGGACGTAGGATCCATCAGTATGGCCCTGGTACTGGGCTACCTGATGGTGCATCTGCTCGTGGCTACCGGGGAGATTTTTTACTTATTGCTCTTTTCATTATATGGCCTGGACGGCGTCCTTACCATCCTTCACAGACTCATCAAACGTGAAAACATCTTCCAACCACACCGCAGCCACCTTTACCAATACCTTGCCAATGAGATGGGCTGGGGTCACCTTCCGGTGGCTTTCGGCTATTTTGCCGCTCAGGCACTGCTCAATCTGACCGTGATACAGCTCGCAACCGATGGAGAAATAACCCTTCTTTTTCCATTTTTTATGATAATAATTGTATTGATCGTTGGGTACATACTAGCTAAATACCTAATTTTGAAAAAAATTAAACTGGTGTAAGGAAAATGGAAGGAGACAGAAAAGAGCCGTTGTTGCTAAAGGGAGGAATTCACGCAGATGAACGGGGCAATCTCCTTTATAACAACGAACTCCCAAAACTGGGCTTTGACATCAAGCGTTACATCATCATCGAGCCCAGGGGGATGCGGGGCTGGCACGGACACCGTCGCGAATCCAAGCTGTTCACCGTGGTAAACGGTCTGGTGAAAATCCTTCTCATCAAGCCCGACGATTGGGAGAACCCTTCTTCCGATCTCCCCGTCTCTGAATACCTACTATCCGGCAATGGCGATACGCTGTTTGTCCCTGGCGGCTACCTATGCGGGATGCGCTGCCTTTCCGAAAACGGCTCCGTGTTGGTATGCTCGGATAAAAGCCTGGAAGAATCACTGAACGACAGCTACAAGTTCTCACCCGACTATTGGCGGGAAAAGAGCATCTATTAAGGGAAACGGCCACAGAGCCGGCCATTGCCCCGATACCGAAAAACCATTCCGACCACTTGCCAAATACCAGCCCTCCACTTTTGGACTTTTCCCAACTGGAAGCAAACTACGGGAGGCCCACCGCCATCATCCTGTTCGCCTGCCGGGTTTACCTTGGGACAGAGCGCATGGATTCCCTGATCTCCTACCTCCACCAAGCCCCCGTGGATTGGAAGGAGGTGCACCGCCTCTGCAAAGCCCACCGCATCAGCCCTGTTGCCTATCGGGTGCTGTTAAAGTGCGAGCCCCCTTCCCCTTGGGCAGATATCCTGAAAAATGAGTTGAAGCGCATGGCCATCCATAGCATGGAAAAGGCCAAAGAGACTACCCGGCTGGTGTCTCTGCTGCGTTCGCATGGACTTGTGGCGTTTCCGTATAAAGGGGTGGCGTTTTCACTGCTTTTTTATGGGGACATAGGACTACGGGAATCAGGCGACATCGACCTAATCGTAGATCCCACCGAGCTTCCCCTGGTCAATGACATCCTAAAAGCAGACGGCTACCTGCCTGATGAGGAGGATTTCGTCCGTTTCTTAGGCTGGGAACGGTTTACCCGAACCCGACGGGGCTATAATTTAAAAAAACTGGATCGCCGCGGCCTGCCCATCCACCTGGAACTCCATTGGAGAATAATCTATGACTACTTAGCGGTTGGAAATTTCAACAACAATTTTTCATATGTAAACAATGAAAATATCCAAGTCTATGATCAGATGCTTCCGGTACAGGATCCTTTCGAGCAATTCAAGTACCTGTATCTCCATCACAGTGTGCACGATGGATATGGATACCTTAAAACCGCCCTGGATATAGCAATGGGGCTGAAAAAGCTGAACCCTTCCGCAGAGGACTATCCCCTGCACCCCCTGCTACGGGAACTCACCGAAGTGTTTTCCTTGGCCGCAGTGGTGGAAGCATCCAATCGGCTATTTGGTACCCAATTCGCCCTTCCGGCACATAAGCGCCAGGAAAAACTCTCGTTGCTTTTGGTAGACACTACACTCAAAGAAAAGAGGTTAGTACCCAAGCAAATGGGTTCTAACTTTGTCTATTACATGCGTTATTACACAGGGCTAATCCGCAAACGGGCGCTATTTTACCCGGAGCCCCATAGAAAGATACAATCCTATTTTCACAACTTTATTCATTTTTTCCAGCCCACCGTAGAGGATTTCAGACTTTTTAAGCCTAAATCGCTTGGAGGGTACCGATTACTCTGGTTGTTTCGTGCCATCCGGCCATTCCGCCACCTAATTCAACCCACCGATCCCCTCCAACAAAAAAAAGATCCGAAGAAATAGCCCTAATCAATCGGATCCGGAAAAAAGTACATTAGCCTCCCTTTATCCTCCCTTCGAAAAAAAAATCCGCTGTTGAGTACCCAAAAAATGACTTCCCCTTAAGGGAACGTCACAATGAAAACTGACACTATTCTATCGAAAAGGCAATAGTTAACCTGCTTTTTTTTGAATTTCCCCTATTTTATTCGTATTATAACGCTTATTGTCTTCAAAACTCACTAGCCATTCATCATGTATGTATACGGAGCGTCCGGACATGGACGGGTTATTATTGACATGATCGATTCCTACGCCCAAATCGACGGCGTTTTTGACGATGACCCTGCGAAAAAGGAGGTATTGGGTTACCCCGTGCTCGGTCCCGTACCTCCCGATTTTGAGTTCAGCAGCGAACTCTTTATTGCCATCGGCGATAATCGGGTACGTAAGGGGATCCGTGAGCGCTTGCATACCCGCGCGACCTTCGCCACAATCCTCCATGAATCGGCGATTCTTTCCAAGAGGGCCCATTTAGAGCCCGGGACTGTGGTGATGGAAGGGGCGATCGTGAAGGTGGGGTGTATGCTGGGCGAGCAGGTTATCGTCAACACCGGTGCCTCGATAGACCACGATTGCCATATCGGGGACTATGTGCACGTGGCACCTCAGGCTACGCTGTGCGGAGGTATAGAGTTGGGGGTAGATTCCCTGATCGGTGCCAATGCCATTATATTACCGGGAATAAAGATCGGTGCATGGTGTACCATCGGTGCCGGGTCCATTGTTCATCAGGATGTGCCCGATCACAGTACCTGGATCGGCAACCGTCTCCAATCGGCCAGATAGTGGGACGGTAATGAATCAGTGAAAGTCTTCCCGGATTTGGCACAGCCCCGCAGACATCACCAAAACCCGAAAAAACCAGAGGGAACATGCCTACGGACTGTCGTTTGATTGTCGAACTGTTGAATCGGGAAATAGGGATTCGCTAATAATTTTTATTTCGATTTAAACATCATAGTACGATAGTATTAGCGAATGGAGCCACTACCTAGTTTCGCCATGGAATGCCATCGAATCGATGGTCAAACGATTCGATATGGAAGATATTCGGTACGGAGTTATCGCCCATTCAACCATTCCCGGGTTTTGGCGGAACGGGGATGGCACATCGGGCATTTGATGCGGCCAAAACAAAAATTATCCATAATCGACCTTAGCTATAAACATGGCACCCCTTCGGGGTTGTGGCAATCGGTTCGATGTTGTATTGCCATCCCTATTTAGGAAATGACAATGTCTACTATCTCACGTCTAATTTCCCTTAACCTCCAAAAACGACCCCGAAGGCGGTCGAACATCAATAACCCCGGGTGCCAACCCGGGGAAATAGAGATACCAAATCCTCCCCGTTTTGGCAGCGTTGGAGTCAATCGTGCCCACCCATTATCGCCAAAACCCGAAAAGGCAAGGGCGGGCATTCTTGCAGCTAGTCTTTTGTCGAATCGTTTGATCGGTCGGGTTTGGGTAGGGGATTATGGCCAATTCAGGCATCACCGGGTTTTGGCGGGGCGGGGATGGTACATCGGGCATTTGATGCGGCCAAAACAAAAATTATCTATAATCGACCATAGCTATAAACATGGCACCCCTTCGGGGTTGCGGCAATCGGTTCGATGCTGTATGGCCATCCCTATTTAGGGAATGACAATGTCTACTATCTCATTTCTAATTTCTCATAATCTCCAAAAAAGACCCCGAAGGCGGTCGAAAATCAATAACCCCGGGTGCAAACCCGGGGAAAAGAGATCAAAAATCCTCCCCGTTTTGGCCAGCGTTGGAATCAATCGTGCCCACCCATTATCGCCAAAACCCGAAAAGGCCTGGGCGGGCATGCCTAGAGAGTGTCGTTTGGTTGTCAAACCGTCGAACCGTTTGATCGGGAATATGGATTTGCTATTGATTTTTGATTTGATTTAAACTTCATAGTACGATAGTACTAGCGAATGGATCCACTACCTAGGATCGCCATCAAATGCATTCGATTCGACGATCACACGATTCGAAAACAATTCTACCCTGAATTTGCCCTTGGACTTTTACGCAATAAGCAACCAATTTCTTACCTTGACGTGTTAATTAGAAACAACGAAACCAGCGAATATGGAAATCACACGAAAAGACATTGAAAACGCTCAAAAAGACGCTGCGGAAAAAGCTATTAGAAGAAATAAGGCGCTGGGGTTGTCTTATATAGAAGTTCAGGATTCTAATCTTGTGCAGGTGGATTCCACCGGAGAAGTGTCCCTGTTGGGGAAAGCACGGTTTGGAATAAAAAAAATTGGGCACAAGCGATTCAAGCTGAATGAGCAAAAAGAAATTTAGAATGTTTGCCGGCCCGAATGGCTCCGGAAAATCCACTTTGATCGAAGAAATCAGCAAAAAATTTAATATAGGCTATTTTATCAATGCCGATCGGATCGAATCCGAACTCAACACAAAGAAGCACTTCGATTGTTCTCTATTATTCCCCCAACCAATCTCTCCCGAAGAATGGCGTGATTTTTTATTGGAAAAATCTTCTGATAAAAGGATAACAGAAAAGTCTTTCATGGGACTACAAATACGTGAAAATTTTTTCACCGCTACCCACGTCATTGACAGCTACCAAGCATCAGTCATTGCGGAGTTTTTTAGAGAAAAACTGATTCATAGCGACATGACGTTTTCGTTTGAAACCGTAATGTCACATGAGTCGAAAGTTATGTTTTTAGAAAAAGCAAAAGATCTCGGTTTTACAACATACCTCTATTTTATTTGTACCCGCGACCCAAAGATCAATATTCAACGAGTCAAAAACAGAGTGCTTGAGGGCGGACACCATGTGGAAGAAAATAAAATCACTTCAAGGTATTTCCGGTCTTTAGATCTTCTCTGTAAGGCTTTCCTGGTTGTTGACCGGGCATTTATTATCGACAGCTCCCATAAAACGAATGAGGTAATAATGGAGAAACAGCAAAATGATATTATTATACACAAAGATGAGGTGCCGGGTTGGATTGATGAATACTTGCTCCGCAAACTGAAATTAACCTAAGATTTGTCTAAAAGGTAAGGCTATTGCCTAAATAACAACCCGCAAATTTTGAGAGACTTTTTTCCCGAATCTTAGGAATTCTTCTGCCGAATAGTCAAACTATCGAACTCTTTGATCGGAAAATATGGATATGAAATTAATTTTTGCCTCGATTTCGATTGATGTCTCATCGCACGGTTGTACCAGCGTATGGCGCCACTACCTAGTTTCGCCATGGAATGCCATCGATTCGACGGTCAAACAATTCGACCAAAAATAACACCTCCACCCAACCCCTCACCAAAACAAAAAAACCAACCCTCATCCCCCATGTACCTCCTAGCGACCCTAATTCTAATCGCCAGTATCTTGCTGTATTTTCGGATCGCCGACCGGTTTAATATCATCGACAAACCCAATGAGCGGTCTTCGCACACCCGTATCACCATCCGGGGAGGGGGCATTGTGTTTGCGGTAGCCGCGGTTATGGCCTTCTTTATGGAATTGGCCACTTGGGAACTCGCCCTTGCCGTACTCATGGTGGCATCAGTCAGCATGGTGGACGATATCCGTCCATTAAGTCAGCTACCACGTTTTACTGTACACGTACTGGCATCCCTCCTAGTACTCTATGAAGCCGGCGTCATGGAATTGGCATTCTGGTGGATTCCATTAGCCCTTTTTGTTTTTCTTGGGTGGGTGAATATCTTCAATTTTATGGATGGCATCAACGGCATTACCTCCCTATATGCCCTAGCAGTGCTAGTTGGATTTTATTTTATCCCCGAACTGCATGACTTACGTGGTTTGATGGAAGTGACCGGCCTGTCGCTGTTGGTTTTCGGGTTTTTCAATGTCCGACGCAGGGCAAAAACCTTCGCAGGGGATGTGGGCTCTATCAGCATGGCCCTGATACTGGGCTACATAATGGTGAACCTCTTGGTACGAACCGAGGAATTTTTCTACTTGCTGATCTTCGGAATCTACGGCCTGGACGGGGTTCTGACCATTCTCCACCGGCTTATCAAACTGGAAAACATCTTTCAGCCCCACCGTACCCACCTCTACCAATACCTGGCCAATGAAATGGGGTGGAAGCACCTTCCCGTTTCCTTTCTCTATTTCGGTCTACAGATACTTTTAAACCTCCTAACCCTATATGTTGCTTCCTCAGGTGATGGTAATCTCCTTGTTCCCTTTTTGGTAGTAATCATCGGATTGATCACAGCCTATTCTTTTGCAAAATACCTGATTTTGAAAAAAATCGGTCAATTCTAAGGATTATCGAAAGCCCGTGTAAGGCTGCCGTCAAAGCCGAATGACAGGCGATGCCTTCCAACGCCTATCCCCTTGTTTAGTAACCACCAAAATACCGGCACAATCATAGAACCAACCGACGTAGAAACTACCTTTGGACGCTCCACGGCCATCGTCCTCCGTGCCTGCCGGGTGTACCTAGGTACTGACACGCAGGATAGTCTCCGTAATTTCCTCGATCTGGCCCCCGTAGATTGGAAAGAGGTGCGGAGACTGTGCCTGGCACACCGAATCACCCCGGTAGCCTATAGGATCTTGCTGGAATCGAACCCTCCCGCACCTTGGGATAAAACGCTCAGAAACGAGCTAAAGCGCAGGTTAATTAACAGCATGGACAAAGGAAAGGAAACCGCTAGACTGATTTCGCTACTTCGTTCGGCTGGTCTATCGGTGTTCCCCTATAAAGGCCTTGCCTTTTCGTTGCTCTTTTATGGAGACATAGGAATGCGGGAATCCGGAGACATCGACTTAATCATTAAACCGGAAGAGCTTCCCTTGGTCAACGACCTCCTAAAGGAAGACGGTTACCTGCCAGAAGAGGAAGACTTCGTCCGGTTCCTCGGCTGGGACAAGTTTACCAAAACCCGCCGCGGATACAACCTGAAAAAACTAGACCGAACGGGCCTTCCCGTCCACTTGGAACTCCACTGGCGGGTGACCTACAATTATTTTGGCGTGGGAAAGTTTAACAATGCGTTTTCTTACGAAACGGATGAGCTGCTCACCGTGTACCAGCAACGCCTCCCACTACAGAATAAGTTCGAGCAATTCAAGTACCTGTACGTACACCACAGCATGCACGATGGGCACGGATACCTTAAAACCGCCCTCGATATTGCCATGGGGTTGAAAAAACTGAACCCCACTGCCGAGGATTATACCCAGCACCCGATACTCCGAGAACTCACGGGCACTTTTTCGCTGGCTGCGGCAGTAGAAGCATCCAATTCGTTGTTTGGGACCGACCTGGCCTTACCGGCACACAGGCGTCAGCAAAAACTCGCAGCCCGCTTGGTAGAAACTACGCTTTTGGAAAAATCCCGACAACCCGGAAAAATGGGGAGCGACTTTGCGTCCTACTTTCGCCATCATACCGGCCTTATTCATAAGCGGGCACAGTTCTACCCAGAATTAAGCCGGAAAATGCAGTTCTACATTCAAAACCTTGCCCATTTCTTTCAACCCAACGTAGATGATTACCGCATTTTTAGACCCAAATCCCTTTGGGCGTATCGACTAATCTGGATTATTCGACCACTTCGGCAACTATTTACTCCCACCGATCCCCTTCACCGAAAGCAAAGATCCGAAGAAAAAGCCCAAATCGATCGGATCCGAAATAAAACGCTTTAGCGTTTCTCTTTTCTAATGGCCTCACAAAATTCCGTCAAAGAATAATTCTTCACTCCGTCTTTTAGCGGATAACCTTCTTTAACCCGGGAAATAACTGCTCCCCTAGCTGCTTTCGTATCCTCCATGCTTATCAGAAATCCCTTACTGATTTTTGGCGAAAGGGTGTTTTTCATTTCGATGGCCCATTCCACTATCCCGGACCTTACCACCAGCAAATCACACTCCGCACCCTGATGGGTCCTATAGAAATAATACTGGTAATCCGAACCAAGCAGATTGATTATCTGCTCGATGACAAAGGTCTCCCAGGAAGCGCCTATCAGCAACTGATTGATTAATTCATCGTAGGACTTTACACCTACCAACGCATGCAGCAGGCCTGTGTCCCGAATATATACCTTGGGCGATTTGACCAAGCGCTTTTTGACATTTCGGTGATAGGGCTGAAGGATTCGGACCATAAATGACCCTTCCAGAAATTCAAGATAACGGGTCACCGTAGGTCGGGTAATCCCCAATGCCCGTGCGAAATTTTCCCCATTCCATAAACTCCCCTGCGCATGGGCCAGCATAATCCAAAACCGCTCTACCAGCTTTGGATCTGAATTTAGCCCCAATAACCCAAGGTCCCTTTCAATATACGTTTTGATGAAATTCTCCCGCCACAAATTGCTGACTCGCTCCGTAGATGCCAAGAATGAGAGCGGAAAACCTCCCCGCATCCATAGCTGCTCCGTTTCATCCTCCACTACTTCTTCTAGCGTAAAGGGTGTAAGCTCGATATATCCTATCCTACCTGCCAAAGAATCCGCACTACTGCGTATAAGGTCAGGTGATGCCGAGCCCAAGAGTATAAACCTTCCCGGTCTTCTATCTTCATCAATGGAACTGCGAAGTTCCGCAAAGAGCTCAGGCATCAATTGAATTTCGTCCAGAATAACCCTGCTATTCCGATGGTTTGTTAAAAACAGTTCTACGTCACTCAGTTTGGCCCTGCTGCTGGCCTTTTCAAGGTCCAAGTATACTTTATTTTTTCCCCATGAAAGATTCTTGACCAAGGTAGTTTTGCCAACCTGCCGGGGTCCAAGAATGCCAACAGCAGGAAATATCTCCATATATTCTTCAATCAGCGACTGTATATACCTTTTCTTAACCATGGATTGACTTGGATTCCATGTAAAAATAAACTAAAAATCAAACTTTCAAAAATAATTTACCATGAAAAACGAAAATAATATTTTCGTTTTTCATGGTAAATTTCTAATTAGCTGTTCTGCATTTCCCATGCCGCACCCAGATAAATAGGGTTTGCAACCCTACTGCCGTGATCCCAACTGGTTAAACCATCAATCATAATCCCTCTATTATTTTTCCTTTCTAACATGGACGAATTTATACGTCAAGCTTAGAATGTATGACTAACTTTCCAAATCAAAAATTTTTATTATTTTTATACCACATCCTAAAAAACTACACGATGCGCCTTTCTTTTTTTCTTGCGTTAGCAATTTCTATATTGTTTTCTTGCGGCAAAGACAGCAACCGAAGTACTACAGGGTCCTCCACCAACCTGACCATTACCGTGGATACCGTATGGGTAGATCCTGGCGGGGAGATCATCTTTCTACAGGACAAGCTCTTTCTATCCGACCTATCCCCAGACAGAAAATACCTGATCAATTTTGACCGGGCGAACCTAGTGGCCGAACGCATCAACCTGGATAATCTCTCACTGGAAAGAAAAATGCACTTTGAGAAAGATGGGCCAAATGCCCTTCCCGTCTACTTCGGAGGCTTCAACATCACGCCCGATGAGCAGCTGCTGGTGTGGAACTACCGGTTCTATAAGGTGTTCGATCAAAACACCCAACTGGTAAGGGATTTGGACCTGGAAAAGATTGCTGCTTAGTTCCTGTCTGGTTCCGACTGCTATCCAATCGGACTTTTTGAAGATCAAAAAAATAAAGATCGTTTGATCGGGGTGTTTATAAAATGGGCAGAAAGAAGCTATTTCATCCTGGACTTTGACCTAGCGACCCAAACCTTTACGAAAAAGGAGCTTCCGGAACTGAACCAACTCCAGAAGTTTTCGGTAAACATTCTACATGACGGCAACTTCGCAGGCGCCTACGGCGTCGCAGTCCGGGCACTAACTACCGGAAAGCACCTGTTTATCACCAACAATTCACTGAACGAGGTGCTTGTATACGACTTGGAGGCCGATAGTACCTTTACCAAGGCTTGGGACAGCGACTTTTTTGGCAAGGGCAAAAGCTACCTTCCCCCTAAGGAGGTCGAAAACTCCTCCGGTCAGATAGAAGATATCATCCGAAAAATCAAAGAAGACATCGTTTTCGAAAACTTTTTTTGGGATTTATCGCGGCGTCGCTTCTATCGTTTCGCCTCCAGCGAGCACTTTGCGGAGGAAAAAGACCAATACGGAAGACATGAACCAACAAGGGCAGATGTATACTTAAGTGTATTTGACGAAAGCCTGAACCTCCTCGCAGAGGTCCTTATCCCCGAACTGAAGGCTACGCCGAAAAAGCACTTCCTAAAAGACAACAAGATCTGGATCTTCGAAAACATCGAGGACGAACTGGCCTTTATCCGGCTAGGTCTTGAGTAGGGCATATTTTCGAGATGTAAGACGTAAGACATAAGACAAAACTCTGGCATTAACCGAATTTCATCGAGAATAATTGTATTATCCTGATGACTTGTCAAAAACTCATTTAAAAAACCAGGACTTGAAATCCTACTGACTTCACTCCCTAGGCACATAATTAAATCCAAAAATTATTTTATCCATGTGTACCGAAGGCTATAAACCAATCGATCTACCAACCATTTTTTTGAAATCACAAACCCATAATCGACAATCTAACAAACCCCAACTCATCCTCCAGATTGGTGGCAATCCAGATGGTGCTGTCTCTAACAAACGAGAAATAAGGGGTATAATCCAATTGAGGGATTGGCATTTCTGCCAGCAAATTAAGTTCCCTATCCATTACCATCAGGTACATGTACGTTGCATTTGCTTTCGGGAAAGTACCCGAAGCATGCTCCTTGGGGAAAGTCAACTCGTAGTAAAATCGGAAATACCGCTCACTACCAGCATCCCAAAGTAATGGACCGAACGTGACTTCCTCGTGTAGTGACACAAAAGCTTTTTGAAACAAAGCCTCATCCTCCGTTTCCAACGTGTAGACACCCTTTTTCTCATTTTTAGTGAGCCTAAGGTTGTATTCCCTTTTCGACAATTGATTTGTTTCGGGATCGAAAACAAACAAGCTACTGGAAACTGTACTCCCTACCACCACGTTGTTTCCCTTGTAATACGTCTGTATGGTAAACCCTGGCGCTGATCGCCGACGTGAATTCCCCTCGGTTTGCGCTAAGGTAAAGTCGGCATGTCGAAATTCCTCCGCTAGGGGAACGGCTAATACTTCATCCATAGTGGGGCTGAAGTATCCCACTTCACTGGTATTTGTCGCATTGTCATTTACGAGACCATATATACGATCACCAGATGACTTTACAGGAACAAAAATCTTCCGGTCAAAACTCATCATGGACGCTCCGGCTAGCAATGGGTCAAATTCTCCGAGTTTACTCCCCGCCCAATCAAAGATCCCTGCCTGACTACTGGTTTGTATCAGCAATCTATCTGAATCGAGAGGCACCAAGTAATCAACGTAATTGCCCGTCCCGTGTGGACCTTCCTTTTCAAAAGGGTATTTTTCCGTCAATTCAAGCTTATCCAGGTCAATTTTCTCAAGGGTGTGGTCGAAATCATTAAAGTTAAAGAGATAACGGGTGTCTTCCGTAAAAAAACTCCTTTCCGGTATAATGTACGGGAAGACAAGTTGGCTGCCTGGATCGATCAATACCGTGTCCATGGACAATACGGTATCGGACGTCAAACCCTTCTTGTCTGTACTTGCGGTTTCACATGCACAAATTAGCAGCGCCAAGCAAGCCGTGTAAAAGATGTTGTTTTTCACTTCAGTATGGTTTATATGGTCTTAGCTGTAGGAAAACTCCAAGGATCATAAATCTAAAACCGATAGCCGGACAAAACCCATCTCATCCTCCACATTCACATACATCCAGATTTTCCCGTCCTTGACAAAGTGGAAGCCGGGTGGGCTGGTTATATCTTCCACCAGAGATTCTGCGATCACGTTAAAATCAGCATCAAATATGGTTAGGTATACGGATGATTTAAACTCTTCTTCTTTAGATAAGTTGCTTCCAATGTAGGCAGGTTTATGGGAAAACCGGTAGAATCGACGATTGTTTTCATCCCAAACCGGAGCCATGAAACTGATTTCTTTTCGTACGTTTAGCGTTTCTTGGTTAAATTCCTCCTCGGTTTCTGTTACTTGAGTGTATCTGCCTTTTTTCCTATCCTCGGTAAGCATTGGTTGATAGTTGATCTCTTTTAAAGAATCTAGATCGGTATCGTAAAGCAGGATGGTATTGAACACCTCATTGGAAATAAGGTAATTGCCTTTGTGCTCGGAAATACTCGCCGATGGAAAAGACATTTTGACCATGGAAGGACTACTTAGCACAAACCGAAAATTCTCCAATGCGTCCAGGGGAACTGGAACTTTCTTTAAGTGCCGAAAATTGGAGCTTAGCATACCCATAGAAAAACTTCCCTCTCTCGAATTTCTGATCAGGCCCACCATCTTCGACGAATCAAACAGGTAGGTGTTCAAAAACTCAAAACGCTCTCCATCACCTAACGGATCCCCTTCAAAGTTCACCTCCGCGATGGGAAATTCGACCAACTTTTTCCCTTTAAGGTTGAAAACAGCGGCTTTTATGTATCCCATAAATGCCACTGATTCGTCAGGAAGCAGGTCCATTCTAAAGACCATATCGCCCACCCCGTCGGGTCCCTCCTTTTCGAAAGCCAGTTTAGCTTCCAGCTTCCTACTGTTCAGGTTGATTTTCTCAATGGTATGATCGGAAGGATTGAAATTGTAGAGGTAGTCCCTTTCCGAATCCAGCGCAGCCATCCGAAGTGCTGCATTTAAGTGCAGGAATTCATTCCCCGGATCGATCGTTACGGTATCCAGCGTGTAGGATAGACTGGTTGGAAGCTGGCTGCTTCCTTTTTCTGTTTCTGAACAGCCTATTAGCAATCCACAAAAACAAATGACTATAAACCCCTTCATGAATCTCATTCTAATCTATGGTTTTGAAATTAGAGGACATAGATCCAGGGTTATATGCCCGAAATCGCCAACCGCACAAAACCCATTTCATCCTCTATGTTTTCAAACACCCAAAGTTTGCCCTCCTTTACAAAATGAAACGCTGGTCGGGCATTTAACATCGGCAAAAAAGACTCCGCAATCATGTTCAAATCTTTATCATATACAGTAAGGTAAACCTTGGCGCCGCTAGCTCGGGGAATAGGACTATTCTCGGGCTGCTCAACCGAATCATCAAAGATGGATAGGAAGGAAAACCGATAATAAACCTCATTAGCCTCATCCCAACGGGGCGGCATAAACGCAATCTCCTCCTGCATCCTTCTATATATGGGAGCAAAGTCTTCTATGTCCCCAACCGTAGTCGGATTGGTCCCCGTCTTTTCCTCCGCCGTAAGCTCGCTGAGGTAGGTATGGGCTTTAAAAGAATCTGATTCTGGACTGTAGACATACATGTCGCTAGCTATTTCCGAACATACGATAGCTTTGCCACCTTCCATAACCAAATATGACTGCACTCCGAATATCCCCCCGTCACCAATCTCTATTTGAAACTTCTTTGCCTTTTCAAACAGGGGTATTTCATAGCGCTTGGCTGAATTAGAAGTCAAATTAACCTGAACCGCAGTGGTAATTTTTTCCCTATACTGGTGGGCTAATCCCAAAAAGGATTCCAGACCATCATCCATGCAGACCAGAGAATAAAAGTTCTCTTCTTCAGTAACCTTGTTTTTATCGTCCCCTATCTTAGTGAAATCAAATTGCCGAAGCTTCTTTGCTTCCCAGTCCAATAGGTTGTCCTGCCGGTAGCACCTAAAGAGGAGTTTTTCTTCATCAAGGGGGAGTATACCCATAAAATACTGTCCTACGCCATTTGGCCCCTCCTTGGAAACCTCGATTTTCCGCACAAAGGCTAGGCTTTCTAAGTCAATTTTTTCGATGGAAAACTCAGTGTGGTTAAAATTGTAAAGGTAATGCTTGTCGTTGCTTAGGACTGCTCCGTACAGCCCTGAATTTAAAAACAAAATCTCCTGTCCCGGATTTATCATTACCGTATCGATCTCGACCTCAAATCGGAGCTCCTCGTCTCCAACTCCCTGCTTACCTCCACATCCAATAAAAACAACTAAGGTTAACAGAAAAACTACATGTTTCATAAGGTATACGATTTATTGAGACTAAAAATTTAGGAATTTTTACCGAATATAAAAACCAATACAGGTTAAAAAATGAAAAATTTAACTTTGTTTAACCCTAAAAGCCCGCAAGCAGGCCACCAATTATTCGCAATCTTAAGATTGTCCTTATACCGTACAGGCAATCGACCCCTCGATTGGAAATACCTTCTACCCATGTACCACATAGATCAAAGACCTGCTTAGTTGCCTATTTCAAACCGTAGCAACGGAGCCATTCTGGCCTTATTCAAGGAAAGCTCGTCGCCTTCTTCATTGAGCGAATAATTATCTGCAGTTTCCAATGCTTCAAAAAAGAGGTCTTCTATCTCCTGAACTTCCTGACAAAGTTTTTGGGTACGTCCGATACGGGACAACTGAATTCGCCACCCCTCTTTTAACTCGTAGCTGCCAAAAAACTGATTACACCCTCCAAAACCATTCACGCGGCTATTTTCCGGGTCAAACTGAATATAAATCGTTTGATTTTCCGGCAAGTCCTTGCCCATCACCTGCTTCAATACCCATTTCTTTCCGAGCAACGGATCTACTGAAAAAACATCTTGCTTTCTAAGAATATACTTGGCTGCCAAATCCCCTGTTATGCGATTGCCCTGCATATCCAACTGGAATAGTTGATTTTCCCCCACCAAATACTGGTTTGGCCCCTGCGCCATACCCTCCAAGGTGATGACGTTTCCAAGTTCGTTCCACGTGAAGGTACCTTCTGACAGGAAGCCTTCACTGCTTTTGCCAACATAAGTCGATTTCAGCACATAAGTTTCATCTTTTTTCAACTCCAAAACCGTCAGAATACCCTCACAATCCGCACAGGGCACCACGCCCGAATAGGTTCCGTTCCAATCCAGGGCATTTCTACTGGTGTCTCCGACGGGAAGCTTCTGTTGCACGGTGATAGCTTTCTGTTGACAGGCGGCTGCGAAAAACATCATCAGAACACCTAATCCAAAAATCCTTTTTATCATATCGTATGAAATTTCAGTTTCTTAAATGCTAGGTTATACTCCCTTTGCACAGAAAAGTTACCAAACTTTATTCAATTTTAGAAACTTTAAGAAAGTCTACCCAGAATCTGTATACGATGAGAATCGAGCTTTAGAAAAATAAATAGCAAGATCGTAAATGACCAAAGCGAGGAACCTCCATAACTAAAGAAGGGCAAAGGAATACCTACCACAGGAAACAACCCCACTGTCATGGCAATATTGATCGCAAAATGAAAGAATAAAATGGACACTACACAATACCCATATACCCGCGAAAAGCGCGTCTTTTGCCGCTCTGCCAAAATCACTAGCCGTATCAGCAACGCAACAAATAAGCCAATTACCATCAAACTGCCCATCCATCCAAACTCTTCGCCCAGCGTACAAAAAATAAAATCGGTATGCTGCTCTGGCACAAAGTCAAATTTAGTCTGGGTGCCTTCCAAGTAGCCCTTACCGAGAAATCCTCCGGAACCGATGGCTATTTTTGACTGTGTCACGTTCCACCCTACCCCCAAAGGGTCAATATCCGGGTCGAATAGCACCATGATCCGATTCTGCTGGTGTTCCGGCAATTTACCTACCACGTAATCAATGCTATAGGTATATGCTACAAAGGCTACGGACAAAAACAAAAAAGAAACCAGCCGCTGCCAATTTCTTTTTCCCAACAAAAAAAACATCACAAACATCCCTACGATCCCTGCGACTAGGTAGAGGTTGTTTTCTACCGCGATGGCTGCCAGTGTGACCACTACCAAACTGATGGCCAATACATAATACCGCTGAGGCATTCCCTCCCGATAAAGCATGATCAAAAACGAGCTGTAAACCATTGCAGTACCGGTGTCCGGCTGAAGCATAATCAGGGCTACCGGCAAACCGATAATCGCCAACGCTCGAAGTTGGTACTTCACCTGTGTCAGGTCAAAATTGGGGGACTCCATAAACTTGGCCAATGCGAGGGCAGTGGCAAATTTCGCAAACTCCGCAGGCTGTAGCCGAAAGGAGCCTATTTCGAACCAAGCCCGCTGTCCATTGATTTCCTTTCCTATAAAAGGCGTCAAAAACAGAATAACCACAAAGACGCCGTAGAGAATCAGGCTCAGGTTCTCAAATAATCGATAATCTGCCACTAGGATCAGGGTAATAAGCAAAACGGCGGTTCCGATCCATACCAATTGCTTGCCGGAATTGATGGAAAAGTCAAAAATACTCTTCACCTGCTGCTCGTCGTAGACGGCCGCATAGATATTTATCCAGCCAAGCATAACCAACAGGCCAAATAGCCCCATAGTGGGCCAATCAAGTTTCCGTAATAACTGCTCGTTTTCTCTCAATTCAGTAAATAAAGTTTCCTTCCAGCACGTACTGTTCCAAGGCGGGCCTGGTGATGTGCCCTCTGAGGTACTTTTCAATCATCAAACTGGCCGTACTCGCTGCGGCCCTTCCGCCCCAGCCGGCATTTTCTACATACACCGCCATGGCAATCTGTGGGTCGTCTTTGGGCGCAAAGGCAATGAACACGGAATGATCTTCCCCACTGGGGTTTTGGGCGGTTCCGGTTTTGCCGGCGATGGCGATATCGCTAACGATCGCCCGGGCAGCGGTGCCGGATAGTGCTTCCTGCATGGCGTCTTGGATTAGGTCAAAATGTTGCTCATCAACTCCCGTGTACTTCCGCACGCGGAATTTTTCAGGTACCTGCGTACTATCTCCATCGATCGCCTTGATGAGATGCGGTATATAATAATAGCCTTTATTTGCGAAGATAGCTGCTAGATTAGCCATCTGCAAGGGAGTGACCAACATCTCGCCTTGCCCGATAGACAGCGAGTAAATGGTGGAGTATTTCCATCTTCCGTCACCGTAAACGCGATCATACAACTGACTGGAGGGAATAGAGCCTCCTTTTTCGCCGTTGATATCCACCCCCAATTGGGCTCCGAGACCGAATTTCATGACCGATTCGCGCCACTTATCCAAGCCGATCTGTGTATCCCTAAACGTGTTCGAGGACACTTCCCTGTTGATCATCATCCGGAAGGCTTGGTGATAGTAAGGGTTGCAGGAATTTCGAATAGCGCCGAAAAGGTTCACTGGTGTAGGGTGGTTGTGACAAGCGACGAGGGAACGGTTGCAGGAAAAGGTAGTGTTTGGTGACAAGATGCCTTCCTGCAGGCCCACAAGCGACTGGACAATTTTGAAAATTGACCCTGGAGGATACATGGCCATGATGGGTCGATTAAACAGAGGCTTATTTTCGTCCTGATTCAGCATCAGGTAATTTTCGCCAAATTTGGAACCGGTCAACATATTGGGATCATAGGAAGGAGCAGAGATGATCGATAGAATCTCCCCTGTCTTTGGCTCAATGGCCACCACCGATCCGCGCTTTCCGGCCATCAGCATCTCACCATATAGCTGAAGGTCCAGATCAATGGTACTTTGGAGGTTTTTGCCAGCAACAGACAGCGTATCCAACTCTCCATCTTTGAAAGGGCCTTTGTCTACACCCCGCACGTTTACCATGCGGTATTTGACCCCTTTTCTTCCCCGAAGTTCGGGTTCATAGTAGGCCTCCAGCCCACTTAAGCCCACGTAATCACCCTGTCGGTAATAGGTGGATACTTCCCGCTCCAGCTGCGAAGCGCTTATCTCTCCGATATACCCCAAGGCATTGGAGGCACTGGGTTGGGGGTAAGATCTCACCGCACGGCTCATCACAAACACGCCGCTGTAATCGATTAGGTAATCTTGAATCCGCGCAAAATCTTCGATGGAAATCTGCCGGATAAGGGGGGATGGTTTTACCCAGGAATACGCTTTGGCGGCATTCAGATTTTCGATCAATACCTCTTTGCGGATGTTAAAAAACGTACAAAATTCAAGGGTATCCTTTACGGAAAATTCCTTCGGAATCACCATGAGGTCAAAAATCGGATTGTTGAACACCAACAGCTGGTTGTTCCTGTCGTAGATCAACCCGCGGTAGGGGTGATCCACGATCCGCTGAATGGCATTTCGTTCTGCCTTTCGGATGTACGAATCGTCTGTTACTTGAATCAGAAACAGTTTTGTGAGCAATACCAGTCCTACCAGCACGATCACAACGCCGATGACAATAGGTCTTTGATTTCTCATTAAATTCCCTTCTTCCTCTGGTAAAACAACAATTGAACGGTCAGGCCAAATAAAAAGGTAAAAACCGTGCTGCTCACTACTTTTGTAACAAGTGGCCTTAGGGTTTCCGTTCCAGCCATATCGGTATAAAAAAACATCAAATGGTGAAGCAGCAATAACGGAAGTGAAAAAGCGGTAAACCATACAAGGCCCATATTCAACAAAGTTGGCGGCACGTTTTCTTCGTATCCGCCCCTGGGAGTGTTTGCTTTCACCCAGGTACTCCGTAAAAATGCAACCAAAACGGAACTAGCCGCATGCATCCCCGTGCTGTTGTAAAAGGTATCTACCCCCAATCCAAACAAAAAACCCAATAACATCAGCGGAATGGTCTTGACTTCCAATGGGAGTAGCAAAAGTGCAAATACATACAAAAAACAGAAGGCTTCGCCAAACAACACGATGTCCTTCAGCACAAAGACTTGCACTAAAAAATACAGCAACAAGCCAAAAACCGATCTGAGAATATGGCTACCTGTCATCCGTTTGAATGTTTTGTTGACGTTGCAAAGAATCCAGCTCTTCCCTCATGGTATTTTCCACCAAATACACATAGGAAATCCTTGAAAAATCCGTTGTGAATGCCAGAAATATATCCAGGTAGTTCGTCTCTGAGCCGGAGGCTACCTGTGTGATAACTCCAATTGGGATGCCTTCCGGAAAGGTCGCATTGAAACCGGACGTGACCACCGTGTCCCCTACCTCCACCTCGACGTGCCTGGGTACATAAAGCAGCTTCGCCCGCTGTGGATTGATCCCGTCCCAGTTGGTACTACCAAATACATCCGTCCGCTTGATCTTGGAAGATATCAGTAAATCCGTATGCAGCAAGGATATCACCGTCGAAAAATTGCCCGAAATCCCGTTTACCCGGCCAATAACCCCTTGTTCGTTAAAAACCCCCATACCAACCCGGAGACCCTGATTGCGTCCTTTGTTAAGTGTAATGTAATTTTGGTTCAAGTGCAATGAATTATTGATCACCTTAGCAGACCAAAAATCAAAGCTATGCGCAAAAGACGAATCCAGGTCGAAGAATACGGTGTCTTGAAGCGGCATCGTATATTCCAATTTCTTCAGCAATCGGGCATTTTTCTCCGAGAGTGCCTCATTAATAGAGCCCAAGTAGAAATACTCCAAAAAATTACTTTTCGTACGCAGCAGGGTGCCTGTCACCTGACCCGAACTAGCTAAGAAAACCGCACCTTGCCTAGAATGGTTACTTACTATCAGCCAAATAGCGACAAATTCGAGAAAAACAAACAGAAGAAATGCCCGGAGGCTATATAGGAATAGTAAAATTCGTCGCATGCATTCATCAAGACATCAGCACGGTTCGGTATGCGTTCAGGTTTTTCAATGCTTTCCCTGTACCTCTTACTACCGCCCTAAGAGGGTCCTCGGCAATGTGGATAGGAAGCTTGGTTTTTTGGTGGAGGCGCCTGTCAAGACCCTTTAGCAAGGCACCGCCTCCGGTTAGGTGAATTCCGTTATCATAAATATCGGCAGATAATTCCGGAGGTGCAATTTCCAATGCCTTTAGCACCGCTTCTTCGATTTTGGAAACAGATTTGTCCAAGGCAAATGCAATCTCCGAATAAGACACCTTAATGACCTTGGGTATGCCGGTCATGAGATCACGCCCCCTGATTTCGTAATCATCCGGCGCATCCTCCAGTTCAGTCAAAGCCGACCCAATGGCAATTTTAACCTTTTCTGCGGATCGCTCACCAATCAATAGGTTGTGCTGTCGCCTCATGTAATCCAGAATGTCTTTTGTAAAGGTGTCACCTGCCACACGTATTGATTGGTCAGCTACAATGCCTGAGAGCGCTATCAAGGCAATCTCTGTGGTTCCTCCACCGATATCTACAATCATGGAACCAACTGGCTTTTCAATATCAATGTCTATCCCTATGGCCGCGGCTATGGGTTCAAAGATCATATAAACCTCTTTGGCCCCCGCATGTTCTGCAGAGTCTCTAACGGCTCTCTTTTCTACCTCCGTAATGCCGGACGGGATACAGATCACCATTCGATGCGACTGTGGGAAAAGCCCTTTCTTGTGCCCGGGAATCATTTTGATCATCCCTCGGATCATCTGTTCGGCTGCGTAGAAATCTGCGATCACCCCATCTTTTAAGGGGCGGATCGTCTTGATGTTCTCGTGAGTCTTTTCGTGCATATTCATAGCCTCTGTGCCCACAGCAAGTACCCGGTTGTTGGTTTTGTCTATGGCAATGATAGAAGGCTCGTCTACCACGATTTTTTCTTTATGTATGATCAGTGTATTGGCAGTCCCTAAATCTATGGCTATGTCGCTGGAGAAAAAGTCAAATAATCCCATGTTGTCAGTCTCTTAGTAATCGGTTCGTTTAATGCGATAAAGTTAGTACTATTCGTTTCTTTATAACGCAAAAAAGGACAAAATTATGTCCTTACTTATTGGCTACATTGGAAACGCGCACCGGTTGTAGGGTTGCAGAATTCACTACAGGCTGATTTCTGCAACCCCGGTACTTTCACCCCAATAGGAATTGGGGTATTTAGTGTTTGAAATGCCGCACACCGGTCATCACCATGCTCATTCCGTGTGCGTCACAGTAATCAATGCTGTCTTGGTCCTTAATGGATCCACCCGGCTGCACCACGGCTGTAATGCCAGCCTGATCGGCGATTTCCACGCAATCTGGAAAAGGGAAAAAGGCATCTGAAGCCATCACGGCACCCTTTAGGTCAAACCCAAACGAGCTGGCTTTCTCTATAGCCTGCCGCAACGCATCTACTCGGGATGTTTGTCCCACTCCGCTGGCAAAAAGCTGGTTGTGATTGCTCAGCACAATGGTGTTCGATTTGGTGTGTTTACACACCTTCAATGCAAACGCTAGGGCATCCATCTCCGCCTCGGAAGGTGCCACCTTCGTGACCACTCTGAAGTCTTGCTTTCCTTCCGTACGCAAATCCCTATCCTGTACAACAAAGCCGTTCAATAGCGTCTTCACCTGATCTGTTCCTGAGAGTCGGATCTTCTGCTTTAACAAAATCCGGTTCTTTTTCGCTTTCAGCAACTCCAGGGCTTCATCTTCAAATTCAGGGGCAATCAACACCTCAAAGAACAAGCCTTTCATGGCCTCAGCCGCCGCAAGATCCACCGGCTGATTAGTCACTAGCACCCCGCCAAATGCGGAAATTGTATCCGCTGCAAAAGCCATCTCATAAGCCGCTGCCACCGTAGGCGCCACGGCTACGCCACAAGCATTGGTATGCTTTAGAATGGCAAATGCGGTTTCTCCTTCAAACTCTTCTATCAAAGATACCGCAGCGTCCACATCCACCAAGTTATTGAATGACAATTCCTTTCCATTAAGCTGGTCAAATAGATCTGTCAATTTTCCGTAGAACGCTGCCTTTTGATGGGGATTTTCGCCATATCTCAGCGGAGTAGCGTGTCCCTCACTGATTTTAAGCGCTGGAATCTCCTCCGCTTTGTTAAAGTAATGGAAAATATGGGTATCGTAATGGGAAGACACGTTGAAGGCCTGTGCGGCAAAACGCCTTCTATTCTCCAACGTAGTGCCCCCATCATGTTCCTCTAATACCTTCTGCAACTCGCCATATTGATTCTTGGAAGCGACTATTACCACATCCTTGAAGTTTTTAGCGGCAGCTCTAATCAGCGAAATGCCTCCAATGTCAATCTTCTCGATCACGTCAGCTTCATCCGCTCCCGAAGCCACGGTCTCTTCAAACGGATACAGGTCTACGATCACCAAATCAATCTCTGGTATGCCAAATTCAGCTGCCTGGGAAACATCTCCCGAGGCGTCACGGCGATGTAAAATCCCTCCAAATACCTTTGGATGGAGGGTCTTAACCCGGCCTCCAAAAATAGACGGATACCCGGTGAGTTCCTCCACGGGCACCACTGACGCACCCTGCTCTTCAATAAACTTTTGAGTACCGCCTGTGGAATATATTTTGACTCCATATTTCTTCAATAAGGAAATGATGGGTTCAAGATTATCTTTATAAAATACCGAAATTAATGCTGATTTGATTTTCTTGACGGCCATGACGCTGTATTTATGGATTAATTTTTGCTGATGAATTGCATTAAGGGCGCAAAGGTACGGAAATCAGTTGATTAAATCAGGCTTTCTATCACTTTCGGATAGTATTTATATTCCAATTGATGCACCTTTTCTGCAATTTGCTCAGCGGTATCGGTTTCCGATAGGGCTACTTTTTCCTGTAGAATGATCTCCCCTTCATCGTAGTGCTCGTTCACCCAGTGAATGGTTATGCCTGTTTCTTTTTCTCCGGCAGCCTTTACCGCCTCATGCACACGCATGCCATACATGCCCTTGCCTCCGAATTTGGGAAGCAACGCCGGATGTATATTCACAATGCTTTTTGGAAAAGCCTGAATCATATCCTCAGGCACCTTCATCATAAATCCCGCCAACACCAGCAGATCAATGTTTTTTACCAGTAATAGTGCTTTCACAGACCCGTTCTCCAGCTCCTTTTTTGAAAAAGTAAAGGATTGAATTTGGTGATTTTTTGCCCTTTGCAAGACGTAGGCGGTTTCTTTATTTGATCCAATCAAAACCACCTTTGCGTGGGGCACAGATTCAAAATGGGTAATGATGGCTTCGGCGTTGGTGCCATTTCCCGATGCTAATATGGCGATTTTCTTCAATTTGTGAGGAAATTAAGGTTGGGAAGTAAAAGTACGGAAAATGTTAAAAAATCAATTTTAAAAAGCGTCTTTTTCGAATTTAACAAACGATGTATCACACAAATACCATACTGATCGCACCGATCAACATCAGGTATTTGGCAAATCGGCTCAGTTGTGTGAAGTGTATCTTTCGGTCTGCCTGATAGATGCGGCTTAAGAAAAAAACGAAGAACACGCCCAACACACCGAAGTACAAAAGGAGTGCTGGATCACCAATCCGGAAAGTTACCGCCAAAATCGCCATGACAAAAATTAAGGCAATGCCAAAGATCACCCGCTTGGTACCACGAAACCCAA
This sequence comes from Lunatimonas salinarum, assembly GCF_017811155.1. Classification (GTDB taxonomy): domain Bacteria; phylum Bacteroidota; class Bacteroidia; order Cytophagales; family Cyclobacteriaceae; genus Lunatimonas; species Lunatimonas salinarum. The sequence goes on from NZ_JACVCV010000003.1 coordinate 64,372, forward strand.
TAACGATGGGAAGCGTCTTACATCCATGCTTTCGGTCTCCCTGTCGGTCTTCGATGTCTTTTATGATTTCACGAATAAGATTGATGAAGAAGGCAAAAATAGCATAGGCAAAAATAATCATCTCGGATCGTTGATAATAGAATCCAATAATCCAGACAGACAAGGCGGTCAATCCGGCAACCGTTAAATTGCCTACAAACGGCAGCCGCTTGAGGGAATTGCTGTATAGCCAAAGCATAAATGCCGCTACAAATGTCACCAATCCCACTCTGGGAGCAACCAGGGCTCCCAAGGAAATCCCCACGAAATTCATGACCGTATGCAAGGTCATCACCATACGGCGTTTCATCCCCCTACCTACGACGACTTCATGCGGTCGGTTCACGTAGTCGATTTTAACGTCGTAGTAGTCATTTATCATATACCCAGAGGCAGTGAGGATCACCGTGGAAACCACCAGGAGATAGAGCTTGAAATCCTGCAAAACCGGAAGTCCATCGGGTGTCTCCCCTACTAAAAAATAGGCCGTCATGAGCTGCACAAAGGCAACCATGAGCAAGTTATTGGGCCGAATGATTTTGAAAAACCCGCCAAATGTGAATATAGGAGAAGCTTGCGCCTGATTCATTTCGCAAATGTAAAATAAAAGCGTGGATATCAGACTCAATCTTTTACCGATCACCTGGTAACGTTTTTACACTTGGCAGGAAATTGGTTAAACTCTTCCGTGAGCTGCTAACGCTTTCAAACGGGTGTCCCGCTGAAAGAATCTATTAACTGCTTTGACTGTCTGATATTACCCCGTGAAGATGCCCCAAACAAAATCGAATCAACCCCAGATAATCCGCATACATATTGAAATGCCTCCTTTGGTGGAATAGCCCCTGCTGCCAGAACCTGCATGGCAACTAAGTTACACCTTTTTTGCGCTATCACCTCCTCGTAACGCTCCTTTCCGCCGGACATTCTAAAGCCTATGCTATTGATAGAGGCACAAATCGTAGGATTCTTTATACCTGCCTTTTCCAGCGTATCAAGTAAAAGAGGGAGATTCATGGTTATAAATCCAGGTTCAGCCTCGTGTTTTTCTTTTATATGATCATAAAAAACCTTAAGAAAATCCACCATCCCAAGACCCAGCAGCAGATCAGTGATTACATTTTGCATCCATATAACAGGTGTATTGATCCCTCTGAACATCTTCAGTTCTGCGTCGATCATCAGCTTTACGAGACTGGCGAAGTCCTTCTTTACGAAAGCAAAACCACCTTTGGCAAAGGTACTAAATACGTTTCCAGGCACAAAATGCTTGACCGTGCCCAAAATCCCAAGTTCGGTCACAGCATTAGCATACTTGTGGGCATAGGGCATACAGGGATAGATTTTAAAATCCTGATATTTGGGGTTGCCCCTCACAATATCACATATGTACTCGATCCTATCGTGAGTGGTACACATAAAGGTATTGATTCCTTCATCTATGGCGATATCTAAAACATCCATTATCGCCTTGTTATCCTGAAAACGAATCGTCTGTGCACGAGACTTCTCATCAGAAGCATGATTAACACCAAAAAACTGGTTATCGCCAAATAATACTCTATCCATAATATTATATCGTTGAATCTGAAATCAATAAGTTAATCACCTCGTCTGTGTAAGAGGCTGTTCTAAATGGGCTTTTATTCTTAATGGATCGGTCCTGAATACATTCGATGAAGTGATCGATCTGAGAACTGTATTCCTCACCCCTTAAATAGAAATCTACCGGAGAAGTCAAATCTGTAAGGTACTTGACGGTCCAGCCCTTGGGGAGGTTTAGTTTTTCGTTTGCTTCCTTAAGGTAAATTTTTACCTCCGTTGCGTCGGCGATAATTTTACCTTTTTTGCCAAGTAAAGTCACTTGAGTATTCATTTTACGATGAGTCTCGTCGCTCCAATTGACTGATAACTGACCTGATAAACCACCCTCGAGCAGGAGGGTACTATACACAGCGTCCTCTACTTGCTTTGAAAAAATGCTCTTTAACATGGTGCCGCCTACCTTTACGCCCCTTCCACATAAAAAATGAATCAAATCAATCGTATGCGACGCATAATCATATAGACACCCACCTCCTTGTCCTTTCTCAGATCTCCAAGTACTTCCTTTTTCCCGAAGGACAACCGGCCCGTAAGATTCACCTAAAAAATGATACAAGTCACCTAGTACATCTTGACCAAGCAACCTTTTAACTTCTTGAAAGGTGCCCAAGAACCGATTATGGTAACCAACCTGATTCACAAGTCCCAGTGACTCCGCCTTCTCTGAAAGTTTAACACCTTCCTCTACCTTCAACGCAAAAGGCTTCTCACAAAAAACGTGTAGATTATGATCCAAAGCGTAGTTTACCATTTCGGAATGGTACTTAGTCGGTGACGCTATTACAATGCACTGAAGATTTGAATTATCGATCATCTTCTTATAGTCTGTGAAACAGGCTACTGTACTATGCTTGGTGAAACCATCAATAACCAGTGACGATGTGTCGCAAACCGCTACGAGATCAACTTGGGGGTGTGCTCCTAAAATAGCACAATGGGAGATTCCCATCTTACCTAAACCAACAATTCCAGCTCTTATCATTTCTTAAGATTTAATAATTCAGTTTTAAATAAATTGTAAGCAGCTTTACCTTTTTCTATCAGGATCGCACTATTACCTCCTGACTCGCTCAGACGATCAAGCATTTTTTTCACAAAAACTAGGTCAATGGAAGGCTGATGAACCATATAACCGTTTTCTATCAGAAAATTGTCTACATCCAACAGATCTCCCTGATAAACCGAAATGGTTGGAATTCCTATCATGCTCATTTCCCGGGTCATCGACCCACCTGCCCCAATAAATAGCAGACAGTTTACCGCAACCTCGTCAAATGGCACAGGGTTTAGTGGAACATCAATTTCTCTAAATTTCGACTGTGAATAGTGTTCAATCTGAGCGCGATCCCTAGCCAAAATCGTCACCTTAAATTCTTTGCTTAGATCAATTAAAAAATCATCCATGAAGTTTAACTTTCCAGAATAGTACTGCGCAGTCTGCGGTTCTGGCCTCACGTAGATTACCTTTTGATTTCCAGCTCTCTGCACCCTTTCTGCAATTATTCTTGAACCCTTTACCCAAAGATAAACCCCTTCCTTGATTCCAGGGTATTGAACAGTCCGTTTCATACTCGCCCCCTGCCGTCTAATTTTCTCAATAGATAAGTTTTCCGGAATAAAAATCTTATTTGCAAAAAGAAAGCTGGGAATGTTACCGGCGGCATGCTCGTTATCGTTGGTATAAATGGAAGGTATCCCAAGTAGCTTTGCAGTAAGTGGAAGATAAAAACTGCTTTGACAAATCGCCGCATCTATAGATTTACGCTTGAGATAAGAATATAAATTGACAATTCTGGAAGGAAATGCCAACAGTTTTTTAGAAAGGGACTTTTCGACCCGATCTCCAATAATCTGATGTGCCCATCCTTTCTGCTTGACTAGCTGCACGGTATTGGCAGAATCCCTGCAGGTCAGAACGAATTCATGACCATCTTCAGTTAATTCTTCGATGAGTGGCTCAAAAAAACTAACCTGAGGGGTATTAATAAAGTCTATCCAGATCTTCATCAGCCTTTTGATTTTAAATTTTCAAACTCATAAATAATTAAGGCCAAAAACATCCATGCCTGAGACCATCTCATATAGGAAATCTTCGAGGTAAAAAACCTATTGATCTGATAATAAAAATAACCCTCAGGAGACTGCATGTGGTCGATCGTCCACCCTAATACCTTTTCAGCCAATTTCCTGTGTTCCTGAAATTTACCAAGCTTGTGCAACGTTATGATCAACTGAGTAGGTGCATGTATATCAATAGGATAGACACTATTATTGTAGTATTTGGGTACTCCTGCCTCGGTAAAAAACGTATTCAAGTAATAGTCAAATCCCTTTGATAGATTCCCCAAAAACTCATCAGACCCAGTGAACCTTGAGTAATCAGAAATACACTCCAGATTATATCCCGTGTGAAAGTTATCAATCCACTGATGGAAATCATACCTGCCATAAGACCAAGCGCCGTTTTCCTGTTGATTTTTACATGCAAACACAACCGACTTTCTGGCTTCCACGATTAATTCCTTCTCTTTGGTAAAACTATAGACACGAGACAGTAGTCTTGAACCTAATAAGGAAGCGTTGTAAACTACACTTTTATCCAAAGGTGAATATGAAAATGAAAAAGAATCTCCACTTTCATCATATGTCCTATTAAGATCATTCAATATAAAATCACAAGAACTTCTTATCGCATCTAAGTACTTTTTATCCTGCGTAACCTCATAGGCATCTAAAATCGACGACCCAATAAACGTAGTAGCTACGACAGTGGGTGTAAATTTAGGCTGAAAAAAGGCCCTCGATTGCCAATCAAAATTATAGCCCCAACAACTTCCCGACCACCCCGGAGTCTGTAGATCGAGCAACAAATCAGAAAAAAATACAATTTTATCGCGATATTCTTGTTTGGGGTTCATTCTGTAAAGCAGGCAAAAAGCCTGAAGGAACAACCCAACGGCTTTAGGGTTGTATTCTTTGTCTATTCCTACATATTTCCGTAGATTGATTGGTGATCGCTTAAAAAACTGTGTCCAAGCGAGTTTAACCAAAGCACTCTTTGACAAAACTGGAATCTTATTGAAAAATCGACTATTTAAGCTGTCATAAGGATCATACCCCTTATAATCCTCCCTTTCACAATATTCAAAAAGCTTCAAGAATGCGTCTTTTATCTTCTTTTCTTCAAAACCAGTCGCCATCAAAATTCCAAGATTAGATAATGGGCATAGTTACAAAAAAGTTTTGAAATTCCCTCAAAAAATTTACCGATAATACAACTTTATTGCCGATTCGGATTCTCCTAAGACACATCGCCGGATTAATCAGATAGGGTGAGCCAATTTCTTGTTGCGATCCACTACCGTCTTGATGGTTGGGCTGGAATTCTCATTGGCTAAAACCATCAAAAAAACCTGTCTGAATCAGAAAACAACTAGCTATACTTTACCAACCCACCGGTACTTTTATCTCCCCGTTTTAGAATCTTCAATTTCACTTATCTAGTTAGCTTGTTTTCACCGAAAAAACAGAAATAGACCTTCGTAAAGTGAAAACACATTGATACCAGGTCATCTCCTTTCCCGCTAAAAATGCAAGAGATAAGGCCGCAGAAGTTCCTTGTAGGCGAAAGAGTACTGACCCTCGCTGTCCCTGATCAGCAGCGTCCCTGGTGGCGTGTTCCCCTCACTAAGTCGGCGACTAAAAGCTTGTACTTCTCGCAATATCGGTTTCCCATCGCGATCGTATACCTGAATCTTAGCTACCCCCCATAACCCAAAACCTGAAGCGACTAACTCAAAATCCGCCATTTGCCTAGGAGGAAGGATGATCCAAAACAAACCCTTTTCCGTAAGCAGGGCCTGGACTCCTTTCGCCAATTCAAAAAAAGAAAGGGAATGCTGGTGCAAGGCCGTGTTTCTCCTGCTATCCGCAGAAGTCAAATGGGAGGCATAATACGGTGGATTACTTACGATCAAGTCAAAAAAACCATGACCTGCTTCACAAAACTTCTGGAAAGGCTGATTCAAGACCTCAATCCGATTAGCCCAAGGGCTCATCAAAGCATTCGATCGGGCTTGCTCCGAGGCATGGGAATCGATCTCTACGGCGCTTATCTGAGCCTCCTTGTAGCGCTGCGCCAGCATAATGGCCAACGCCCCGGTACCTGTACCCACATCCAAGATCCGGAGGGGGGCAGTAGCCTTTGCCAATGCCCCAAGCAAGGCCGTATCTGTGCTGAACTTCATCGCACAGCGATCCTGGTGCAAGGTAAACTGTTTAAATTGAAATACGGAACCGCCCATACTTAAAAAATCCCCCCAGAGGTCAGTGCTTCGTAGCCATGGTCGACTTGAAGAGATAGTCCTTCGGCAGCGGCTACCGCCAGCTGATCGCAGCGTTCATTTTCTCGATTGCCTGCATGCCCTTTCACCCAGCGGTAGGATGGCTTGTATTTCAGGTGAAGGGGAATGTAACGCTTCCAAAGATCCACATTTTTCTTGCCCTTGAAACCCTTCTTTTGCCAGTTCCAAAGCCAGCCTTTCTCCACGGCATCTACCACATATTTGCTATCTGAAAATATGGTGACAGGAAGCCCTGTCACCTTCAGTTCCTCTAACCCCTTGATTACCGCTAAAAGTTCCATGCGGTTGTTGGTGGTTAGGCGAAAACCCTCGGAAAGTTCCTTTCGGTGATTTTTGTAAAGAAGGACAACGCCGTAGCCCCCGTTTCCAGGATTACCCTTTGCTGCTCCGTCCGTGTATATGACAATCATTCGTCAAAAATAGGGAAAAAACAACGGATACCGTAGCCGGACCAGAAACCCTGCACCTGCTATCCGGCAAATACGTTGGATTTGAATATTTTAATCGCAATAGATAATAGGATAATGCCAAAAATCCTACGAAGCACATCCAATCCGGTCTGCCCAAGCTTACGCTCTAACCAATTGGTACTTTTTAATACAGCATACACAATCACCAAATTTAAAACGATACCAATTGCAATATTTGCCTGCGTGTATTCCGATTTAAGCGTCAGAATGGTAGTCAAGGTTCCCGCCCCCGCGATCAACGGAAAGGCAATGGGAACGATGGAGGTACTGGTAGCACTAGCCGAGGGATCTGGTTTAAAAATTTCGATTCCGAGGATCATCTCTGCCCCTAGGGCAAAGATGATCAGGGCACCTGCAATGGCAAAATCCTCTACGCTTATTCCAAAAAGGTTCAGAATGGACTTGCCCAGCACCAAAAATAACACCATAAGCACCCCCGCGGTGATGGTAGCTTTTTCCGACTGTATATGTCCGACCTTTTTTCGCAGGTTGATGATGATCGGGATAGAACCCAAAATATCGATCACCGAAAAAAGAATCAACGTTACAGATATTATTTCCTTGAAATCAAACATAGGTCAAAAGAACGATCCATGAATTCCCTCCAAAGCACGCCAAGTGGCCACTCCCCCTCCGATTCTTTAGGGATAGGTCGTGAGAAAATTTACGATCTTTTCGAATTCCTCATCGGTAATAGCCGGAAAGTTCGCAATTCGAAAACTGGTAGGCTTCAGGGGGCCATATCCACCTCCTAAGGTCATGCCGTTAGCTTCTGCCGCTTGCTTAATTTCCTTGATAAAAGATTCCGCGCCGGAAACCCCCAGTACCGTCCTACTCCTTGTCGCTGGGTTGGAAACGACAAAATCCAGCGATTGAGAGGCTTGTACCACGGCTTCTAACTTTTGCATGCGGGCTTCTGTCTTTTCCTGGATTTGCGCAATGAGCGGACTATCTGCAAGCACCCTGTTCAATAGGTAAATCGCCAGCACGTTTGGGGTATAGTGGGTCTGGTATCTATCCGCATTTTCCAGCATAAAGCTCAAGCTATTGTATCGTCCGCGCTCCCCTTTTGCCTCCACTTTCTCCACTGCACGCGGAGATACTACCAAAAGGCCCAGCCCTGCGGGCATCCCAAAGCACTTCTGTACCGAAGAGTACCATATGTCAGCCGCACGGAAATCCAAGTAAATTCCCGCCATCGAAGAGGTGGTGTCTACGGCAATCATCTTGTCCGGAAAACGGGCACCTAAGGCTGCAATCGTCTCATTCCGGACTTGGGTGGCATTTGAGGTTTCATTTTGAGTGATCGCAATCAAGTCAGCAGATTCGTGAATAGTTAGCTCATCGACCTGAATCTCTCGGTCTTTATCCAGGACAAATGCTTGGGTAGCTGGAATGATGTGCTGGGCAAATCCAAACCACTTTTTACCAAAAGATCCGGAATAAATATGAAACGAATGGTTCTGTACAATGGATTGCGTGATGATTTCCCAGTTTTCCGTAGCACTGGATGTAAACAAAAGCCGATAATCTGAGGGAACATCCAATTTTTCCCTGAAAAGACGTTCCGTTTCCCTGTATAAGTCCATGAACACCGCACTGCGGTGATTCGCACTTAAAATCCCCTGCTGGAATGCATCCTGAAAATAGCTGTTAAGCTTATCATATACCTTGGATGGACCGGGTGCAAATGTAAGATTGGCCATGCGTCTTGCTTACTTGTTTTTTGAAAGAAAATATTGAATGCCCAGGTCGTATCCATCCAGCCCTAAGCCTGCGATCATACCTACGCATTCTTTGGAGATAATGCTCTTGTGCCTAAACTCCTCTCTCTTGTAGATGTTGGAAATATGTACTTCCACTACTGGAGTGGTGACGCCTGCTATCGCATCGGAAATAGCCACAGAGGTATGGGTATAGGCCCCGGCATTCAATAGAATCCCATCGTATGAAAAACCCACTTCGTGGATTTTGGTGACGATTTCGCCTTCAACGTTATGTTGAAAATAGGCCAATGATACCTGCGGATATTTTTGAACCAGCGTGGCAAAAAACTCCTCAAAGGTGCGGCTTCCGTAAATTTCCGGCTCCCGCTTGCCCAAGAGGTTTAGGTTTGGTCCGTTGATGATGATCAGTTTCAAATTGCTTGGATTTTGGTAGTCCATTTCAGGCGACAAAGTTACGCATAAGAAGCAGAACGCAAGGAGGATTGAAATTCTTTTTTGCAGTAACCCGGAGATTGCGCATGGCGCCAAGCGCTCGCGCTCATTGATGCTATGCGTTAATCGTATAAGTCTCCAGGTTAGAATAACCATTTCTGATAGTTCATCGCCCTGTAATGCTTGGCTTGCGGTGTTTCGTTGGTTCAGTTGGCTCAAATTACAACGCAATTGCGTAGCTTTGAAGCATAAAAAAAATCGATTGTCCCTATTGAAACCTACCCAAATCAATTTCACAAGCTGGCTGGAATCTCCTTGGTTCATCATGACCACATTTTTCGTGCTGATCGCTCCATTCTCGTTGAATTATCACTTCCACTACCCCGACGAGATGTATTATACCGACGCCAGCATCCAAATGCTAAAAAACGGAGACTATTTCACAACTTACTTGGGTAATGGCGAATTGCGCTTTAAAAAGCCGATCTTGACATACTGGTCTGTTTTAGCCGGATTTGGTATTTTTGGCATTTCCCCATTTTCCTCTCGGATCTTTTTCCTTTTGGCCGGGACATGCCTGGTGGGGCTGACGTTTCTAATTGCGAGAAATGCCAGCGATGATAAAAAAATCGCCGCTATAGCCGCTTGGATCACAGCTTCCCAACCGCTTGTGATTTTCAGTAGCTCAAGAGCCATTCCGGATATCCTGTTGGTATGCTTTCTTACGTTGAGTGCAGTCGGTATCGTTGGCTTGCTAAAAAAACCACTCGGTACGTCCAAATCTGAGCTTTGGCTTCTCTACCTCGGTTTGGGTTTGGGTTTTGCCGTAAAGGGCCTGCCTGCTGTCGCACTGGGAGCAGTAGCGCTTAGTTACCTAGCTGCAAACCCATGGTCCAAAGTCCCGATCAAGCGGCTCCTATATTTTCCCGCACTGACTGTATCCATAGCCATAGGGTTATTCTGGTTTGTGATCATGTTTTTCCAATTTGGTCCCGTATACCTAGATGCTTTTTTCGATGATCAGGTAGGCATACGTGTTGGAAGCAGAATTGGGCAAATCAGCCGGCACCTACTTTTTGGTGTCGGAATCATGATCGCGTTGTTTGTTCCATGGCTGTTTTTTTTCCCTAGGAAACACCAGGCTTCGATGAGCAAAACCCTTTCTAAAAATCCTTCCTTTTTTGGATTTGCCGCCAGTTGGGTCGTGGCCATTTTGCTTATGACGGGCGTGGTGTCTACCTTTTATGAACGCTACCTACTACCTGTATATCCCTTGGCTGTCGCCGCATTTACTTGGCTGGTATTTACACACCAGTGCCGATCGGGGAAAACTATGCGGTACACCCTTGTCTTTTTCATCGTGCTCAACTTCTTGGCCCTTTCCGTTGGGCTCTTTATGACCACGGGAATGCAAAGTCCTCCCTACCTAATCATCCACTGGGCGGCAGGAATGATGCTGACTATGGCGGTGCTTGCCGCCCTTGCGCGGGATCGCATAGCTGTTTCCCATATTAGCATTGCCATTATGCTGGTATTTTTTAACGGAAGCCTTATTTCCTATCCGCTTTCGATCCCCGATCAGGGAGCCCAGGTAAAAAATTTGGTTAACGAAAAAGGCCTCCCGCCCAATAGCCAAATCGGATTTATTGGAAACCCCCATCATGGTAGTAAAATCCGCATCGGCTTAGGTCTGAACCATCATCTTATCAACTTGGACCGGGAAAATCCTGATTGGCAGCATTACGATTATTTGATTTGCGACGAAACAGGGATGGCCATGCTCCCATTAAAGGACGTAATGACGGAAGTCGCCGCACGTAACTGGAACCCTAAATTTCTTTTGGCTATTTGGGAGGGAATTTGGCAGGGTAACCTTATCGAAAAAAGGCAGGAACTCACCAAAAAATACTACCTCGTAACCCTTCATAAGCCGTAAAAACTACCCGTTGCCCACTAATCCCGGTCTGAACTCCACCTTATTCAACGCGGCTTTACCGACTGAATGTAGCGTGACTATAAAAAAAGCATACCGCCCTTTCGGTCGGTATGCTCAAACTATTTTCCTTAGAATGTACCTTATTTATTGTTTGGCGAGGATTAACTTCTCCTTGTGTTTCTTTATTTGTCGCCTGAGGCCTTCAATCGCTTCGTCAGCAGCCGCCTCAAACGAATCATTTTGATTTTTGGCAAAAAGTTGCTTTCCGGGCACATTCAATTTTATCTCAACGATTTTGTTTTCGCTTCGGTCGTTTTTGTCCAACCGTAAAAACACTTCCCCGTCTATAATCTGATCATAATACGTATCCAATTTATCCGCCTTCTTCTGGATAAAATTGATCAGCTTCTGATCTGCGTCGAAATGAATGGAATGCATTTGTAATTTCATAATGTTAATCGGTTAAAAGTTGAACTTTTATTTAAGCTTTAGGATGTGCCTGTTCGAACACAGCCTTCAGTTTTTCAATGGAATTGTGGGTATAGACTTGGGTAGCCGCTAAACTGGCATGCCCTAAAAGGTCTTTAACCGCATTGAGGTCAGCCCCTTTATTTAGTAAATGAGTGGCAAAAGTGTGACGCAATACGTGTGGACTTCTTTTGGAAGTTTGTACAAAAAGATCCAACTGGTTCCGTACGATTCGGTATATCAACATAGGATAGGCAGGTTCCCTCGTGTTTCTAACGATAAAGTAGTCACTTTCTTCTACATTTGAAAATGTTTCCTTAAATAGTTTTTGATACCGAATTATATTTTCCAATATCGATTTTGACAACGGTATAATCCGGTACTTTCTCCCCTTCCCCATTACTTTCACCTCTCCCTTTTGCAAATCCAAATCCATCCAGCGAAGTCCGATCAATTCGGAAAGGCGGACACCGGTCAAGTATAGAAACTCGATGACCATTCGGTCTCGCTGTCCTTCAAAATCTTCTGAATAGACCCACTCATCCAACACTTTGTCGATGGCTGTTTCTTGGATAAATGCCGGCAAGCGCCTTGGTTTCTTAAGAGACCTTACTTTATAGGTGGGATTCTGTTGGATCTCCCCGGATCGGTGCAGAAACTTATAAAAAGACTTCAACGTGGCCATCTTTCGGTTTACCGTGGTCGCTGCCAACCCCTGCTCGATAAGATCTACCATCCACGCCCTTATTTCTGAATGCCCCGCTTCGGACGGATCTTCGAGCCCAAAGGCCCCTTTTAAAAAATCTTCAAATTGCGTAAGATCGCGCCGGTAAGCAGACAGGGTATGTTCGCTGTACCGCTTTTCGAATTCCAAATGATTTAAAAAAGAAAATAGCATATCGGTGTATTTGTAACACCAATATGCTAAAAGTTTTTATGAAATCGAAGAAAAGCGACTATTTCCCTTCCTCGTCCCTCAATCGCTGAATGTAAGAAGCCTTTATTACTTCGTTTCTCCGAGTCACTGAAGGCTTTTCAAAATGCTGTCTGCCTCTCAACTCCCGAATTACGCCGGTTTTGTCAAACTTCTTTTTGAAGCGCTTTAGCGCTTTTTCAATGGACTCGTTTTCTTTTACGTTTACAACTATCATATGGTACACCCCCTTTCGAGGGGCAAAGTTAAGCATTCTTTTGAAAAACAAAAACTTAAGCTTTGATGGTTTTTACATTTCTCGCACCGGAATTTTCACCGCATCTTTGAATGGATTATATTTGGAAATGGAAAAAATTTTAATAACCGGTGGTGCGGGCTATATAGGTTCACACACTGCGGTAACCCTGGTAGAAGCAGGGTACCTGCCTATCATCATAGATGATTTTTCAAATTCTGACAAGTCGGTTCTGCTAGGGTTAAAAACCATTTTAAAGCAAGATGTACCCTGTTACGAGGGTGATTGTAATGACCGGGACCTAATGAAGCGGATTTTTTCCGAACACCAACTCAAAGGGGTTATCCACTTTGCCGCCAACAAAGCTGTGGGTGAAAGTACAGCAGTACCGCTCAAGTACTACCGAAACAACGTAGGTTCTCTCGTCGTCTTGCTTGAAACAATGGCGGAATATGGAGTACGTGATCTTGTTTTTTCTTCCTCCTGCACGGTGTACGGTCAGCCCGATGAGCTCCCTGTGAAGGAAACTACCCCAAGAAAGGAGGCGGAAAGCCCCTACGGAAACACCAAGAAAATCTGCGAAGATATCTTAGTGGATGTGACAAAAAGTGGCGCAGGAATGCGGATCATCTCGTTGCGTTATTTCAATCCTATTGGAGCCCACCCTTCCTCCTTAATCGGCGAACTTCCACTTGGCGTACCGGCAAACCTCATACCTTTCGTTACCCAAACAGGTGCTGGAATACGGGAAAGTTTAACTGTTTTCGGAAATGACTATGATACACCCGACGGAACCTGCGTGAGAGATTACATCCATGTACTAGATCTGGCAGATGCGCATCTAAAAGCATTGGAATACCTTAATGACAAAGCGGGCAGCTTTTACGACCTATTTAATGTGGGCACAGGCAACGGAAATACGGTCTTGGAGGTCATTCAAGCGTTTGAAAAGGTAAGCGGAAAACCCTTGAACTACCGAATCGGTCCCAGACGGCCCGGTGATGTGGTAAAGGTATGGGCCGACACAACCAAGATCGGAGAGAAACTTAACTGGAAACCGCAATATACACTGGAAGATGCACTGAGGGACAGCTGGAACTGGCAACTTTCCCTCGCGAAAAAATAATCCTAAAAAACCTTGTCTACTTTACTGGTACACGATGAAATCGAGCACGACGCAAGCGACACGCACTGGGATGGCTATAAGCCATGCGACCTGCCTGCCGCAGGCAGGGATTCCATCCCTATAAACCGGGACAAGTTGTGACCGTTGAAAAACAATTATAAACAGATGAAACAAACCTTGGCCATTGCCCTCCTTGTATACACACTGGCTTGGTCTTGCCTAGAAAAACCTAAAGAAGAAACAGCCGCCGTCCGACCTATTGAAATGGTCTACCCACTGCTAGACGCAGCCAACTCCAGGTGGTTTTACTTCAGTTCGGCCACGAGGCCCTTCGGAATGGTAAATCTCAGTCCGGACACCCAACTAGATGGCGCATGGGGTGCAGGGTACCGATACAATACCGATACGATCAAGGGATTCAGCCATATTCATGCTTGGCAAATGTCCGGTGTTTCGGTAATGCCGGTGACGCTAGGAGACGATGCATCAGCCCTTTTTACGAACTACTACTCCGCCTTTAGTCATGACCGGGAGGTGGTGGAGCCGGGGTACCATTCGGTATTTTTGGAACGATATGGTATCCAAGTCGAGCTTGGTGCTACCCACCGGGTTGGATTTCACCGGTATAGCTTTCCAATGCAAAGCAGAGCAGGCATCCTATTTCACCTTGGCGGAATGTTGGGTCCCAGTGAGATCGCAGAGGGCACCTTGGTGCAGTCCGGCCCTAGGCAATTGACGGGCAGTGTGACCAACCTGCCCACCACCCGGCGTCCAAAACCCATTACGGTTTATTTCCAAGTTGAGCTAGACCGCGATATCCGGTCGGTAATCGTCCAAGAAGACGTCGCTCATCGGATCGTTGAAGTGGAACCTTCTGGCGAGGGGACGTTGCATATGAAAGTTGCCATATCTTATACCAGCGCTGAAAATGCTGCATTGAATTTGACATCAGAGCTACCCCATTGGGAATTCGAACGCGTGGTAGACGAAACGCAGTCTAGATGGAATGACCTGTTGGGCAGGATCGAAATAAGCGGAGGCAACGAAACGCAACGACGCCGGTTTTACACCGACCTTTGGAAGGCATTGCAAGGCCGAAGAACCCTATCTGATGTAAACGGAGCCTACCCGGACAATACGGGCGAAACTTTCCGCGTAGGGCAAATCCCACTGGATAACGCCGGCAAACCTAAGTTCCGTCATTTTAATTCAGACTCCTTTTGGGGCGCACAATGGACGATCGGTGTTTTATGGAGCTTGGTGTATCCCGATATTATGGATGAATTCACCAACAGCCTCCTGCAATATTACAAAGATGGGGGCCTGATTCCCCGAGGTCCTTCCGGCGGAAATTATACCCATGTAATGACCGGCGCCTCCTCTACACCCTTTTTCGCTGCTGCTTACCAAAAAGGTATTCGCTCGATTGATTGGGAATTGGCCTATGAAGGACTTAAGAAAAACCACCTCCCCGGCGGCATGATGGGCAAAGCTGGATATGAGCACCACACAGCAATGGGCGGCAATGTGGAAGATTACATGAAGTTGGGATACGTTCCCTATCCCAACCCCAAAGGGAGATTTGGGTTTCACGAACAAGGTGCTGGGCAAACGCTGGAATACAGCTACCAAGATTGGACATTGGCCCAACTGGCTAAGGCTCTGGGTAAAACGGAAGATGCCATATATTTTGAACAGCGCTCCAAAAACTACCGGAACTTATACGATCCGGAGTCTTCCTGGATTCGCCCAAAAGATATAAATGGAAACTGGCTTACGCCATTTGACCCATACGATTACGGCAGGGGTTATGTAGAGGCAAACGGTGCCCAATTCACCTGGTTTGTCCCCCATGACCTTCCGGGTTTGGCATCACTGATGGGAGGCAATGAAAAGGCTGTTGAGAAATTGAATGCACAGTTTGAGGCTGCAGAGGCACTGGGATTTACCTCTGGCACTTCACACGCGGTGGAAACGCACCCTGAATACCGAAGAATACCTATCAACTACGGCAATCAGCCATCCATGCAGACGGCCTTTATCTTTAACCACCTCGGTAGGCCAGATTTAACCCAAAGTTGGTCGCGGAAAGTAGTAAATCGGGCATTCAGCGCAGTTAGCACGGATTTGGGATACAATGGCGACGAGGACCAAGGCCTCATGGGATCATTGGCAGTACTGATGAAAATGGGGCTCTTTCAAATGAACGGTGGAACCGAAAAAAACCCACTCTATGAACTAGGAAGCCCGCTTTTTGACAAAACTGTCATTCACCTACATCCGGACTACTATCCGGGAAAAACCTTCACCATTGAAACCCAAAACAACGGCCCGAATCAGTATTTTATCCAGAAAAAGCACGTTAATGGACTTCCCCTAGAAGGTCTTGGCATACCCCATGACGACCTTGTTCAAGGAGGCATCCTAACCCTTAAAATGGGGCCAAACCCTTGATCAACCAAAGATGGGATGGCGCTCAAAAGGCTTCTGCCGATCAAACAGGTACCTATAGGTATGGTGGGTTTTATAGATTTCCGCCAATAACTGCTCACATACCCGCATCATTTTAGGGTTGAAGTCACCTATCCAGTTCATTTCAATGGTGTGGTATTTCAGCTTTTTGATGTCGAGAAACTCCCTGTAGGAAAGGATCATGGCGCTCTCCACCCCTTTACCCTGAAATTCGGGTACTACACCAAAAACCAACCCAAGCATCTTGTCCGGTGGGTTGAAGGTTTTATTCCATAAAAATTTCAGCTTGCCCAATAAATTCAGCTTGCCGTCGACATGCTTAAAAAGCTGGTTGATCTCGGGGATATTGATAAAAAAGGAAATGGGTTCTCCCTTATAAAAGCCAAAATAAATCAAATAAGGATCAATGACTGGCTTCATTTTGCTTAGCATCAGTTTGGCTTCCCGTTCGGTTACGGTCTTCCCCATGTGCCTCGCCCAGGCTTTGTTATAAACAGTCATAAAATACTCCGGAAATTTATCCCAAAGCTCCTGACCTTTTAGGTACCTGAATTCAAAATCGGAATCGGCCATAATTACCTTAGCCCGCTCTACCATCTTTGGATCAAATCCCACCCCCCTCACAGAACGCATGTAGGTAAATTGCTTGAAATACAGCTGAAACCCATATGCTTCAAAAAAACCCTGATAATAGGCGAAATTCCATGGCATATTGTAGTTTGGCGGACTGAATCCTTCCACCAGCAATCCCCACCATTTGTCCCTCTCACCAAAATTTACCGGGCCATCCATAGCCTCCATTCCTTGTGCCAGTAGCCATTCTCGAGCCGCATCAAATAGCATAAAAGCGGCTGACCGATCTTCGATACACTCAAAAAAACCCATACCCCCGGTAGGTTGCTTCTCTTTCCATTTGGGGTTGACAAAAGCCGCGTTTCTGCCGATCGTTTTCCCGGAATCATCAACCAATAACCAACGAACGGCCTTGCCTCCAGATTTAAACAACTTATTGACGGCTGGATCAAAGATCCCGTCAATATCCTTATCCAAGGGTCGGATCCAATTCGGCTCATTTTGGTATAGGCGAACAGCCATTTGCAAAAATTCCCTGCGGTGGGCGGCAGTGGTCACTTCAATTAACTTCATCGGCAAAGCGGGTTTAGGAAGCCTAAAATTATAAGTGGAACGGATAAAAACGAAAAGCCTGGATAAAAACTTTACCAGACCCCTCTGCACCTATCGCTGCTATTGACTCAGTACATCTCCGTATAAATCGAACTCGGTGGCGTCGGTAATCGTCACAGAAACAAAGTCCCCTACCCTGCAATAATGCTTTTCTGCATCAATAAGCACTTCATTATCCACATCCACGGAATCAAACTCGGTGCGTCCCACGAAGTGGCCCCCTTCTTTTTTATCTATTAAAACCTTAAAGGTCTTTCCTATTTTTTGCTGATTCAACTCAAAGGATATTTGCTCCTGCATCTCCATCAGACGGTTTGCGCGCTCCTGCTTCACCTCCTGAGGCACATGGTCCTCCATTCCAAATGCGTAGGTGTCCTCTTCGTGGGAATAGGTAAAGACTCCCATGCGTTCAAAGCGCATCCTTTCGACAAAATCCATCATCTCCGAAAATTCCTTTTCCTGCTCTCCCGGATGTCCCGTAATCAAGGTCGTACGGATGGCAATCTCTGGAATTTTTGCACGGATTTCTCCAATCAAAGCCTCTTGCTTCTCCCTGGTGGTACCCCGCCGCATCACCTTCAACACCTCCGTGGATCCATGCTGCAATGGAATATCCAAATACTTGCAAATATTGCTACGTTCTGCCATAACATCAATCACTTCCATGGGAAAACCCGTAGGGTACGCATAATGGAGGCGTATCCAATCAATCCCATCCACATCTGACAGCGCCCGCAATAAGTCCGGCAACTGACGCTTCTTGTACAGATCCAGCCCATAATAGGTCGAGTCTTGTGCAATTAACAACAATTCCCGGGTACCCTGGGCGGCCTTGTGCTTCGCCTCCTTCACGAGTTCCTCTATAGGCCTGCTGACATGGCCACCTCGCATCAACGGGATAGCGCAAAAAGAACATGGACGGTCGCACCCCTCGGAAATTTTCATATAGGCATAATGAGAAGCATGGCTCAATAATCGTTCACCGACCAACTCATGTTTATAATCAGCCTTGAAACGCTTTAATATCGCAGGAAGATCTCTGGTTCCAAAAAAAGCATCTACCTGTGGAATCTCTGCTTCCAGATCGTCTTTATAACGCTGAGAAAGACACCCGGTAACATACACCTTATCTACCAAACCTTTTTCTTTCGCAGCGGCATACTCCAGAATGGTATTGATGGATTCCTGCTTGGCGTTATCTATAAACCCACATGTATTGATAATCACAATATTGTTATCCCGATCCGCAGACTCGTGACGGGCATCAATACCGTTACCTCGGAGCTGGCTCAGTAAGACTTCGGAGTCCACCAGGTTTTTGGAGCAGCCCATGGTGATGATATTGACTTTATCTTTTTTTAAGGTTCTCGCTTTCAATGGCTTTTAATTTGCTGCAAAGTTACAAAAAATAAAACGAAGTGCGGTGATTCCCCCACTGTTAGCCCTATGTTACTCTAATATTAAAGTAGCACCCGGAAAAACACGCGTTTCATAAAGGAACCTTAACCCTGAAAAGTCGGACAAAGCCCCTAGAAGCACTAATTTTGAAGCAGTAATACAGCTAAGATTTTTTTATTCCTTGCAACTACTTTTCAATACGCGCCGATGGGAATCGGCGCTTATTTTTTTCAGGAATAGTCCTTAGCCAAGGCTTCCCCGTACTATCCAAAACAACTTCCAATCCATGTCGCCCCTTCTACGTACCCTCCCTGCACTCGGTTTATGGGCCCATTGGCTGATCATTGCCTCGGCAATCGCCCAACAGCCCTCCTCCACTTATTTTCTACAGGAAATCAAACGCGATATTCCTCTGCCTGCTGAGGCCGGCAAAGAAATCATCGGGCTATTCAATCTCCATGGACTTCCTATAGTGGTCACGTCTCAGGGTATCTTTCAGTTAGTCGGAGGCCATTGGCACACGTTGGTCGTTACCAGCAAGGTTCTTACTGGCACGGTTGACAGGAAGGGAGAAATCTGGATTGCCACTGAAACCGAGTTAACCTCCGGTACGGGTAAAAAGATTGCCCTACCTAAACGCAGAGAGGGCGAAGAAATTCGCTGCCTCGCAGCAGGCGCTGAAAACCAACTACATCTTGGTACCAACTTAGGCATATATTCCTGGGATGGAGGTTGGCGGCAAGAAACGTTTCCCAGAACACTTCAAGTCAACGCGATCGCGGTAGACAACAAGGACAGATTGTGGGTCGCCACGATGGATGGCCTCTGGTTGCAAGACCGAAAAAAGTGGATAGACTTGGACACCCACATGATGGCGGTAGGGCACGAGCGTAGGTACTATGCACTTTTATCTGATCAAGACGGAACTGACATGTATTTTAGCTCGGAATGGGCCGTGGGCAGAATCTCCGACGACGGCAACCACTGGGTGGCCAGGGGTAACGATGGGCTTCCCTTTGGCCCAGCTACGGTCATCCACCAAGGAGGAGATGGCTTGTGGCTGGGCACGCTGCGAGGGGCCGTTCAAAAAGGGGAAACATGGCGCTACTATGCAGGAAAACGATGGTTGCCCACGGACCAGGTGACTGCCATACTTTCTTTGGAAAATGGCAAAACGTGGATTGGTACTTCAGATGGCCTATCCGAAATCAGTAACTTGCCGATGACATTGGAGCGCAAAGCTGACTCCATCGAAAGGGTAATCGAAGCCCGGCACAACCGACTGGGGCTGGTCAACCGGTCAAAGCTACGAACGCCTGGAGACCTCTCCACCAGTTACATGGACAACGAGGACAACGACGGGCTTTGGACCGCCTGCTACCTGATAGCGCAATGCTATCGGTATGCTGTGACCAAAAGCCCAGAAGCCAAGGAAAAAGCAACCCGCACCTTCGAGGTATTGGAAAGGCTGGAAACGGTGAGCGGTATTTCCGGATATCCCGCCAGATCCTACGCCCGTGCGGAAGATACCGTCACCCCCTCTCGATCGCCTCATCAAAAAATCTGGCACCCCTCACCGGACGGAAAATGGCAGTGGCTGGACGACACCAGCAGTGATGAAATTACAGGACATGTCTATTCAGTGTCCTTATACCATGATCTGGTAGCAGATGACCTCGGAAAAAATCGTGCAGCCAACCTGATAGATCGCATCGTCACGCATATTTTGGATAATGATTACCACCTCATTGACTTTGATGGCCTGCCCACCCGTTGGGGCATTTGGCATCCTGATTCGCTAAACCATTCGCCCAACTGGATGTTTGAGCGGGGACTGAACTCCCTGCAAATCCTTTCCTTCTTAAAAACAGCTCATCGGCTTACCCAAACCCCCCGGTATGAACAAGTCTACCAAACGTTGGTGGACTCCCATGGCTACCTGGAAAATGCGCGATTTGCAAAGGTTACGGCCCCCTTTGACATCAGTCATTCGGACGATATCCTCAACTTCTTTCCTTATTACAACCTGCTGCGGTACCTACCGGAAGACCATCTCGACTACCCGGTTTACAAGGCCAGTTTGGTAAGGACTTGGCAAGCCGTTCGTTCTGACCGGATGCCGGTATGGAATGTGTTTGCGAGTGCATTACTAAAGATGGATGCGGATATACAACCTGCCCTGGAGGAAATCCAATCATTTCCGATCGACCTAATCAGCTGGCGCATGGAGAACAGCCACCGTTGGGACCTGCGAAAGGACTATCTGGCGCACCGAACACTGCGGGACCAGGCAGACCGTGCCATTCCTAGCCAGGAAGGAAATATCTCCAGGTGGAATACCAACCCCAAACTAATGGATAGCGGAGACGGTGGGCTGACCGAAGACAGCGGCACGTATTTTCTGGTAGCCTACTGGATGGGTAGGTATTTCGGATATTGGGAGTGATGAAGTAAAGTTGAAGTGGCGGATTTACACCCAGTTCGTTGCCATTTTCGAGATAGTCATGGTGCCTTCTTTCAGCCATTAAGGACAGGATTCATTTTCATTTTTCACGATTATCGGAAATCTCAGATGATAATGGTTCCCATCTTCGTAAACGGTATTGGGAGGAAATGCCATGGTACGCTGAACAGTGCCGGACAGCCTATCCAACACTTCCATCAATGGACTTGAATAAATTCCCAAAAAAAATATTGGCTGGATTTTCCCAATCGATTTCACCACGTTCCGGGCGGGAATAAGCCAGTTTGGTACCTAATGGAAGAAAGGGTAAACTCGTCCCGGCCAGAAAAAAAATGCTCCCCTGGCAACGCAATCCGTTCTTGAATCGCTCCATGCTGGTTGAAAAACAGAATCCCCCTTTGATGGTCCATAGCAACGACTTCCCCCTCAATGAGCGCTAAACGAAAACCATGTGCAGAAGTTACTACATCCGGGCCCTCTGGCTATTAAAAAAAGTTAAAATAAAAACGATGCGCATTAGGGAACGAAGACTGTGTCGTCCGTTCATAGCAAGGGGGCTGCCATCGGCAGCCCCCTTGCTATGAACGGATAGATCAAAAATGGATTACTTGGTTACCATTAATTTAAATCTTTCAGAAACGGTATTCTGGGCCATTACACTGACCATGTAGATACCTTCTGGAAGTTGGTTTACTGCCAATTGGTATCCGTTCTGATTTCTCACTTCGCTGGGCTGCACACCGCTCACCAACTTACCGCTGACGTCGTGGATATAAAAGTAATCCGGTGTCACTTCGTATTCTCCCAAAGAGATATTCACGTAATCTCTGGCTGGGTTGGGGTAGATTTTGGAGGCTGAAGCGACGGGTTGAGTTCCCTCTTCAACAACTTCCTCTAAACTTCCAAGTTCAAATCCCATTTCTCTATAGCCTCTGATGAAACTGTTGGCTGTTTGAGTGGTGGGTCTTTTCACCTCTGTCATCACTGCCAATCCACTCAGGGAGGCGTTGTTGGCAGTGGCTTCCAATCGAATATTCAGGACACCATCGGTAACTACCACATTTCTAAAGGCCAAGATATAGGATCTGTTATTACCTATGGTAAATAGGTCAAAGCCGGTTCGGAGGACTTTTCCCTCTATGCTGATGTTATATATTCGTTTGCCGGGTCCTGCAGCGGGGCCTCCTTTTCCAAACCAAAGCTCGTTATGGAAAGTGTTTATGGTATAAGATCCATTGGGCACGGGGATGGCATATTCAAATACAGGAGCATGGCGTTCGGTCGTGAACATTGGTTCGTAGCACGCATTTGGATTACTGAATGTAGAGGACTGTGTGTAGTTTAGTACGTCAGCCACACTGTTTTCAGAAACGAACTCAAATCCTCTAAAGTCAGCACTCGAAGTTGAACCGACATTCACAAGCAATCTAATAGGCTCTGGCTTTCTCACTCCGTAGATACTCAACCCGCTGATAGAAGCACGGTCTTTTGTTGAGGCGAGATCCAGACTAAGCATACCGTCAGTGACTTCAATTTGTTCGAACACGAGGCTGGTAGGCTCGTTGTTGCTTACTTGGAAAATATCGAAATCTTTCATTTTAAGTTCTCCTTCGACAGCAATGTCGAATACACGTCTTCCGGCTGCTGCCGCAGGTCCATTCTTACCAAACCAAAGTTCATTGTGATAGGTCACAACAGTGTAGGTACCGTTATCGACTGGAATGTGATAGCTAAATCTAGTACCGTTTCTTTCGGACTGGAGCACGTTTATTGCGCTGGCATCTGCATTTCTAAAAGTACTGGAAGAGGTAAATATGCCTCCCATTGATTGGTCAGGGATAAAACTAACTGCATCAATGTCCACCATTCTCGAGTCTCCTGCATTCAAGTGCAGTTCGAAAAACGGCTCTACATCGATAGGTTTGCCAACTGGAATCACAAAATCTGGAGTTGGCTTTGAAAGCTGAATAATTGCGATTCCGCTAATGGATGCTTGGTTAGCATGTGCTTGCAGGGATATATTCAACCTTTCGTCGGTAACGCTGACCTTATCGAAGACCTGCATGGCGGGTTGGTTTCGGCTATATTGGAACAGGTCAAATTTGGCTGCTCTAAGCTCATTCTGAATAAAGATATCAAATACTCGTTGTCCGGCCCTTTGTGCAGGACCTGACTTGCCAAACCAGAGTTCGTTGTGAAAAGTAACCACTCGGTATTCTCCGTTAGGGACTGGCACCTGGTAGGACAAGGTGGTGGCATGTCTTTCAGATTGGAACAGCACCATATCCGAAGCGTTTGCGTTACTATTGGTTCTAGAAGAGGAGAAATAGCTGTTTTCGGAGCTTTCACCTACAAATCCAATCGCATCAATGGACGCATGCTGAGCACTTCCTGTATTCAAAAACAAGGTGTACATGTTATTGGCTGCGTTCAGTGCTTCCACATCTATACCCGTTGCCAGTTTCTTTACAGTGATGTTCAACGTATCTGATACAGCGGATAATCCGAAGCAGTTATACGCAACCGCACATACCTCAAAATCACCGGAGAGATCACTTACCCAATTGACTTCATAGGGTTCGTTGGTCAGCGTGGTAAATAGGGATCCATTTTTGAAAATATCTACTTTCTCGATCGTTCCGTCAGGTGCAAAAGCAACGGTTTTCAATTGGACGGCATCTCCTAGCATCAACTCCTCCGGCCCGGACACCAGTTCGATATCTACCAGTGGGAATATTTCGGGCCTGGTAAATTGTATTGCCATCGCGGGTGAAGTGATTTTTTCGCCGGATTCGTTCAATGCCTCTGCATGTACGGTGTAGGAACCAGTTCTCAATCTTTCCCACTCAAATCCATAAGGAGCCGTTTCGGAAGTTCCCACCAACGTATCCGCATTGAAATAATTGACTTTCTGTACCCAACTTTGATCGCCACTTACCGCAACTCCCAAGTTTAGACTGGATCCATTTACTACCCCGTCCTCTGAAGGTACGGAAAGTTTGATTTCAGGTAATGCCATTTCCTTCGATGATTTCATCAAGAGAACCCCGGAGAAAGGAGCAACTGTCACCTGTTTGCTAAAAGGCTTTTTCGCCATATCGTAGTAAGTACCAACAAGTGGGTAGGTTTTTGGGCTAGTGCTGGCATTATATTCAAAGAAGATATAATCTTCAGGTCTGGCAATATCCAACTCAGCCTCGGTGAAGACGATGTTGTCTATCCAAGCATTCATGGCAGGAACGCCTTCGAATCGGATTAAAACTACGGCACTCGCTACATCCAATACGGGAGAAAGCTTCACTTTATATTCATTTCTGGTAAGGTCAAACTTGACGGTAGAAGCAGCAGATATTTCACTCCAGGGAGAACCCCCATGTCGAAGAAACACCTTTGCAGGCACACTCGCATTGGCCATCCCACTAAAAGACAATACATAGGATTTATCTTTAGACACCGAACCGACTCCAAATACCCCTGCAAAACTTCCTGAGCCATTAATGCGGAGGGCACCTCCATCCAGTTTAGAGTTAGATTCCCAAGCGGAGGTACATCCATTGGTGGTCACATGAAGTACGTTGCTGTCAAACCGTTCGTTTGCAAATCTGTTCGCACCGATCAGCTTGGTAATGGTCCATTGCTCAATTTCAAAAGGATGATTTGTAGAACCATAATCTGTACTGTAGGCCTTTTTCCAGGAATCCAAGTCATATAGTGTACTAAGGTCACCACTACCGCCCATATTGACTCGGGTACTGATTCGGAAGTTATCTGAAAATGGGTTTGCATAAATATTGTTTGAAAAATTACCCATCGCCTTGATATCATTTGCGATACTGTTGAAGTTCATGTTTAACTCCTCTTTGTCCTTACCTACAAACACGTTGTTTTCTATTACGTTATCCACGATGGAAGCACCCAAGTTGTCGTTTCCAAAAAACAGGTGGACTCCGGTGTTATAGACCAAGTTGCTATGCACATGAATTCTTCTGGCATTGTGAAGGAAAATACCCTTGCTGGCAATGTTGTAAATGATGTTATGAGCCAATTCCACACCAGATGCATTGTCATCGAAGTAGACACCTTCCACTTGAGGGCGGAATAAAGGTGATTGGATATTGGTTCCCTCTCGAACCCCGATACCGTTTACAACAATGTTGTTAACGACCTTACGGTTATAAAACTCCGCATTGCTTTTCCCGGTATAGGTGTAGATACCTCCACCATCATTTTTCACCAGCCCATAAGTATCCACGATGTTATATCTGACAATTGAATTATTTCCTCCAAATCGTATTCCTATGTAACCGGAATTCAGCACCTCGTTGTATTCAATGATGTTATTTGAGTTTGGAGAGAAAATTGCGTTTCCGTTGTTGTCACCATTCAGCCCCATGCCGGGAAACAGGTAGGTACCAATAACCTTGTTACCCCTGATTTCTGCATCATCAGCAGCCCTTAGGCGAATTCCATTGTTATTTGCATTTAATACAGTCACCCCCTCGATAATGGGTCGGCTACAGCTAAGCATGTCAATACCGGTAACACCCGCAAAGGTAATGTTCAGATTGGAGAACTTGAAGTTATTTGCCGAAGCAAGTGATATCGCATCTTTATTAGCAGCAAACAGTTCCAGTGACTCGAAAACGATATCACTGACACGTCCACTGTTTGTAATGATGGAGTTTCGTGTTCCGACCTGAACGTCAAAGTTTGTCGGCGATTGACTGCCAAAGAAAACGTACAGTTTCTTGGTATTTACATCATAAAACCACTCACCCAGTTGATCCAAGGTACCTCTATGATTCTGTAAAAAGTAGCCCCAATCTTTACGCAGCCCATAAGTAGAACCTGTAGCCGCATCAAAGGTAATTCTGGTTCCACTAACCGAAGTTACCTTCATCCGATCAATAATCCATGGATTCTTCCGAACTACCACTTCGGCACCCACCCAATTTGTTCCTCCTTTCCAATCGTTGTCAATAAGGACATTGTTTCCGACAAAGTCTTCAAAATTCAGGTAGCCTTTATTATCGCCATTACTGTTTGGATACCTACCCATTTCTTGATTTACGCCATTCATGACAAGCACATTCACTGCCTCAGAGGTGAAATTGGCATGGCTGGCTTCATAAACACCATTTCCGATACTTTTCCAGGTGGTAATCTTTGTGGCACCTGATAGGATAGGCGCTGCACCTGTACCAAAAGCGCCAAAATAGATTTTGTTGCTTGTAGTTCCCGAAACTGTAATAAGGATTGTACCATAGAAAGTTTCGCCCCTTTTGAACAATACCGAATCTCCAGGAGTCAGTGTGTTCATGATGCTATTCAATTTCTCAATCGACCTCCAAGGAGTACTTGGATTGGTGGCTTGAGCGGCAGTACGGGTATCACTTCCGCTGGTAGCGGAAAAGTAATAGGTAACCCCCTGTACCTCTAGGAGTGAGAGGAACACTAGAGCCGTTGCGAGAATTTTTTGAACCAAGGTTTTCATGACAGTAACCGTTATGTTGTTATTTATCTTTATTCCTTATCCGTGATCCGATATTCATTTTATCCTACATTTTTCGAACTATGTATTCTAAAAAGCGTGATTTGAATATTGGAATTAAATATTTTGTTTTTCACATAAAGCAAAATGATATTCTATTTATTTGCTCTATATATATAAGAAATAAAATTAAATTTGTTTTTGCAAACATTTACGGAAAAATATAGACCGTCAAGTCAAGCCGATATATTCATATTAAAGTGTGGTATATTATAATATGTATTTCAAAGTAATTATATTGCAGAAAGTCCGTAAAAAGGCCTCAAAAAAAATTTTAAGAATTTTTTACTTTGATTTTGCCTTCATAAAAAATCTGAAAATGCCGAAAGTGAGCCCCAAATTTGGACGGGTCTGAAGCCAAACAGCGACCATACAAAATGCGGTATGGTATCGGAAACCCAATACAAATCCACCGCGAAACGCAGGCCTCCCGGTAAGTGGAAAGCAAGAGCCTACCAACAAAAAGGGTACAAAAAAAGGGGATGCCATTAAGCTGGCATCCCCTTTTTTCGGCAACCGAAAACGTGGTACTATATCATTTAAGGCAGGAGTACTTCACGGAAAGAAAAAAACGACCCAATCCTCCAGCGGATTGATGTAAAGAAAACGTCTTCCATTCACACCCCATCCAAAGACCCATGCGAAAGCAGTTACTTTTTTCGAAAAAGCGAGTCCACAAATTCCTTCCGGTTAAACACCTGCAAGTCGGTCATCTTTTCACCGACCCCTATGTACTTAACCGGTATTTTAAACTGATCTGAAATACCAATTACAACCCCTCCTTTTGCGGTACCATCCAATTTGGTAATGGCCAACGCGGTGACTTCGGTAGCTTTGGTAAATTCCTTTGCCTGAATAAACGCATTTTGACCGGTAGAACCATCCAACACCAACAAAATCTCATGTGGTGCCTCCGGGATGAATTTCTGCATGACTCGCTTGATTTTGGTGAGCTCGTTCATCAGATTCACCTTCGTATGTAATCTTCCTGCAGTATCTACGATTACGACATCGGCATTCATATCCACCGCCTTTTTGACGGCATCGTACGCAACGGAAGCAGGGTCAGTATTCATCCCATGGGAAATGACCGGAACATCTACCCGATCTCCCCAAAGTATCAATTGATCAACAGCGGCCGCCCTAAACGTGTCGGCCGCCCCAAGGACAACAGACTTACCTGATTGCTTAAATTGGTGGGCCAATTTCCCTATCGTCGTTGTTTTTCCTACACCGTTTACACCTACCACCATGATCACATAAGGCTTGACAGAACCCGGAAGATCAAAATCATACAGATCAGCGGAGCTGTTTTCCTCAAGAAGTGCCGCAACCTCCTGCCGAAGGATCGCATCCAACTCCGCCGTATTTACATATTTATCCCGTGCTACCCGTTCCTCAATCCGGCGTATCACTTTTAGGGTAGTATCTATTCCCACATCCGAAGTGATAAGAATCTCTTCCAGTTCGTCGAGTATTTCCTCATCCACCCTGGACTTACCAACGATGGCCTTTCCCAGCTTTGAAAACAGATTTTGACTGGACTTTTCCAGTCCTTTATCCAAACTTTCCTTTTTCTCTTTGGAAAAAAAACCGAAGACTCCCATAGACTATTTTTTATCAGTTCCGAATATAGGCAAAAATCCCTTTCGATAACAACCGAAAGGGATTCTCTGATGCTGCCACTTTTACAATTGGACGCTATTTTTTCAGGGTTTCCTGAACGAGGGTGGACGGAACCATTTCCTCTTTAAAGGTATATGAACCGGTCTTTTCAGACTTCACAGCTCTGATCACTTTAGAATAGGTGATACCACCTTCTTTTTTCAATGTTGCAACTACTTTCTTTGCCATGATCTTGTTCGTTTACAGTATAAATTCACCAAGCTGTAAGAAGGCGAATCCAACCGGAGGTTACTTAATTTCTTTGTGCACGGTCATCTTTTTGAGGATCGGATTGAATTTCTTCAACTCCAACCGCTCCGTGGTATTCTTCCTGTTTTTGGTAGTAATGTACCTGGAAGTACCTGCCATCCCACTGGCCTTGTGCTCTGTACATTCCAAAATTACCTGAACTCGGTTACCTTTCTTAGCCATCGTTTCGTATGTATTTAATATGGAGGTAATTCTTACTTTATAATAATGGATCCGTCTTTCTGCGCATCCTTCAATACTGCGGTGATACCCTTTTTATTAATTGTCCTGAGCGCCTTGGAACACACCTTCAAAGTAATCCAAGCATCCTCCTCAGGGATGTAAAAACTCTTTTTATGCAGGTTTGGGTAAAACATCCGCTTCGTCTTGTTATTTGCGTGGGATACGTTGTTACCTACCCGAGGCCTCTTTCCGGTGATGTCACAAACTTTTGCCATGATCTATATGAAGTGTCTAATTTTTAGCCTTTTAACTTTTGAGTTTGCAAATATCGGAAGTTTTCACGGAATTCCAAAAGCAGACCTTTATTTTTATTTGATAAACACTTGTGATTCATCTTTTTGGTATCCGTTCTTTATTCCCAAGGTCATTTCTTATATTTGCCTCTCTCCATTGAGAGGCTTATTATTAAGCCTAAAATTAGAAATAAAACCGACTATGTCTGATGTAATCACAGCCAGCGAGCAAGCCATTTCCCTAGAAAACGACCACGGAGCCCATAATTATCAACCGCTACCCGTGGTACTCGCCAAAGGAGAAGGGGTATTTCTTTGGGATGTCGAAGGAAAAAGGTACTATGATTTCCTATCTGCCTACTCGGCTGTAAACCAAGGACACTGCCATCCACGCATAGTAAAAGCACTTCAAGAACAGGCTGAAACCCTCACGCTTACCTCTCGGGCTTTCTATAATAATGTATTAGGACTCTATGAGAAATACCTTACGGAGTATTTTGCCTTTGACAAGGTGCTTCCCATGAATACAGGGGTAGAAGCGGTAGAGACTGCGCTGAAAATTTCCAGAAAATGGGGATATGAACGAAAAGGTATACCAGAAAACCAGGCCAAAATCATAGTAGCCGAAAATAATTTTCACGGGCGGACTACCACGGTAGTCTCCTTCTCTAATGATGAAAATGCCAGAAGAAACTTTGGCCCGTATACTCCGGGCTTCATCCGTGTCCCATACAATGACATCGATGCACTCGAAACAGCACTTACAAACAATCCAGAAACCGCTGCCTTCCTAGTGGAACCTATTCAAGGAGAGGCGGGGGTATTCACTCCTGCGGAAGATTACCTTTCCAAAGTAGCGTCATTATGCAAAAAGCACCAAGTACTGCTGATAGCGGATGAGATACAGACAGGCATCGCCCGTACAGGCTCCCTGCTCGCAGTATGTGGAAACTGCACCTGCGAAGGTCACTGCGAGCGACAATCTACGTACATAAGACCAGACATATTAATCTTGGGTAAAGCTTTATCCGGTGGCTTCCTTCCGGTTTCCGCCGTTCTGGCAGACGACCCGATTATGAGCGTGATCCAGCCAGGTCAGCACGGATCTACATTTGGAGGAAACCCATTGGGAGCAAAAGTCGCGATGGCTGCCTTGGAAGTAATCAAGGATGAGCGCCTTGCTCAGAATGCCCGTTTGTTGGGACACATTTTCAGAACTCGGATGCAGCGCATCGTAGAGAAGTCACCTTTGGTACAGGAAGTGCGCGGAAAAGGCCTTTTGAATGCGATTGTGATCCATTCACCTTCATCGAGCTCCGTCGCTTGGAATATTTGTCTGGCACTGCGGGACAACGGACTTTTGGCAAAGCCTACCCACGGCAATATTATCCGGTTTGCACCGCCATTGGTCATGACCGAAGAACAGCTCCTGGAGTGCTGTGACATTATAGAATCGACCATTTTAAACTTTCAAGTGCAACAAAAAAATGAAATTGATGGGCAATAAAGCGGTAATTTTTGACATGGATGGAGTCATTTGCCACACCAATCCGTATCATTCCCAAGCCTTTCGGGTATTTTTCGCAAAGCGCGGTCTATACCCTACAGAAGCGGAATTTTCCCAACATATGTACGGCAAAAGCAATAGCTATATATTCAGGCAT
Organism: Lunatimonas salinarum; assembly: GCF_017811155.1. Classification (GTDB taxonomy): domain Bacteria; phylum Bacteroidota; class Bacteroidia; order Cytophagales; family Cyclobacteriaceae; genus Lunatimonas; species Lunatimonas salinarum. Next base: position 94,832 of record NZ_JACVCV010000003.1, read on the forward strand.
TTCTTGGGCAGAGAAGTGACAGGAGAGGAATTTGCCGCATTGGAAGAAGAAAAAGAAGGTTTATTCCGAGAGATTTACGCAGACAAAGTAGCTCCGATCGCCGGATTTACTGCATTTTTTGAAGATTTAAAGAAAACAGGATTCCGAACCGGAGTGGCTACATCAGCGCCTTATGCGAACTTGGCTCTCATCATGTCAAAACTTGACATAGCTCCGAAAATGGAATCGATACTGGCCAGCGAGCATGTGTCCAAACATAAGCCCGACCCCGAAGTCTATCTCAAGTCTGCCGCAAATCTACAAGTCGACCCCTTGCAATGTGTGGTGTTTGAGGATTCATTTTCCGGAATTACGGCGGCCATAAACGCTGGAATGACCGTAGTGGGTGTACTATCCTCGCACACAAAAGAAGAACTTCCTCCGTGCAATCATTACATAAATGATTACATGGAAATCAATACGGCTTTCATAGCCTCCGTAATTGAAAAAAAACACCTTTCTAATTTTCGAAATTGATAACGCCTTTTACTTAACTAGATTAGGTTTCTAGCAAAATTTTCTTTAAAGTTTATTAAGTTTGTGAACAAAATCTTACCTTTTACGCCTGCGTTGTGACAAAAGTCCGATTCATAAAAAAGTGGAGCATTTTATACATCTTCCTAGTATAACCTCAGCAATTTTGTATTATTCTTTATCATAAAATTACATCAAAATGAAGAAGATCGTTTTAGTTTCGAGCTATACTTTTCATTACAGATTAAAGGTTTATAATTACTTTTCTAAAAGATTTCGAGAGTTAGGGTACGAATTCGTGCTGTTGACGGAGGGAAAAGACAACATAGATGGTGAACTGCATTTCCGGACGATCGTAGAAAAGCCAGGCATTATGAGATATATCAGGTGCATAGAAAACGAAAAGCCTGATGCAATCATAACTTTTCTAACACTGAAAGACCTGGTGAATTTCCCAGTTTCCCTTTATTGCAAAGCAAAAAATATTCCACTCGTAGCATGGACTAAAAGTATTGACATCAAAACCCCAAACCATAAATTAAAAAACTTTTTATATCACAGACTACACGACCTTGCGGATGCCATGGTCCTTTACACACCCAACGAAATTAAATTTGTCAAAAAGAAAAACCACCATAAGGTATTCTTTGGATATAACACGCTATCCTTTGACGATTTTGAAAAAGAAAAAGTCCCGGGGATTGACTACGTCAAAAAGAAGTATGGCATTCGAGAAAACACGATTGTTCTTTTCGCAGCAACCATAAAGCCTGATAAAAACCTAGATGCGCTTTTGGATTTCCCCTCCATGAACAAAAACATTGCAGTGGTAGTGGCGGGAAGAGGTATAACTGATGAGCAAAAAAATAAAATTGCCACGCTCGATAACTATTATTATATTGGCCAAGTACCTTATGACGATTATGAAATGAATGCGCTTTTCAAATCAGCGAGCTATTTCACAACACCTGGAGACCTTGGGTTGGCGCTTAATCAGGCACTATTTTGGGCAAAACCGGTTGTTGCGTTGGATGGCCCCCACTCAGTGGAGGTTTACTACCTTAACAGTGGCTATAACGGGTACTTGGCCAAGGATATGAGTGATTTCTGGGCTTTTATTGATTCTATGGAAAACGACCAAGACGCCTACCATAAACTCACTGAAAACTGTCAGGAAACCTTTAATAGCAAGGCTGATATTTCAAATATGTTCAAAGGTTTTATTGATGCCATCAATTTTGCCATAAAACACAGAAAATAAGGCGGCTAAACACCAGCCTTGATTTAGGTCAACATCTTATTGAAATTTATCGCAAACGTAAAAATTTACAAAAAATGAACATTTCGATTTTTGGATTGGGGTATGTAGGCTGTGTAAGCCTGGGGTGTCTGGCAAACAACGGACACAGAGTTATCGGAGTAGACATCAATGATTTTAAGGTTGACCTCATTAATTCAGGCCAGCCAACGATAGTTGAAAAGGATATTGACAAAATAATCAAAGAGCAATTTGAACAAGGAAGAATATCGGCTACGACAAATGCCAAGGAGGCAATAATTGACTCGGAAGTTAGTATTGTCTGTGTAGGCACTCCGTCCTCACCACAAGGCCACTTAAACCTTTCCTACATTTTTAAAACCGCTGAACAGATCGGGGAAGCACTCCGCGACAAGGACGCTTTTCACACGATTGTCATTAGAAGCACCGTTTTGCCGGGAACGAACAAACGATTTGGAGAGATAATCGCCCAGTTTTCAAAAAAAGAACGAGGAAAACACTTTACCGTCGTTTCAAATCCTGAATTTCTCAGAGAAGGAACTGCTGTAAAGGATTACAACAATCCCTCAGTGACTGTGCTGGGTGGCGACCACGCTGAGGCTTTAGAAAGTGTGGCCTCATTATACAGACATCTGGATGCCCCCATTGAGATCACGGACATTGAAGTAGCTGAAATAATCAAATACGTAAACAACGGGTTTCACGCGTTGAAAATCTCCTTCGCAAACGAAATTGGCAATATTTCGAAAGCACTAAACATTGACTCTCATAAAGTGATGGAACTGTTTTGCAAAGACACCCACCTGAACATATCCCCCGCCTATTTTAAGCCAGGCTTTGCTTATGGAGGTTCTTGCTTGCCAAAAGACCTGAAAGGTTTGGTAACGCTCGGACACGACCAATATGTTTCTACCCCTGTCTTAAGTGGTGTACATGAGTCAAACGAAAACCAAAAAAGAATTGCCTACGAATTAATTGAGCGAACCGGAAAACGAAACATCTGTTTCATCGGTCTTTCATTCAAGGAAGGAACCGACGATTTAAGATATAGTCCCTCTGTAGACCTAGCCGAGAAACTTATCGGTAAAGGATATAAAATCTCAATTTTTGATGAAAATGTTCATCTGTCAAAATTGATAGGTGCCAACAAGTCCTTTATTGATGAGCACCTTCCCCACCTTTCCGAATTAATAGTAGGCGAAATTGAACAGGCCGTTTCCCAGGCTGACGTAGTCTTGATCAACCATAGAAACTTCAATGGTGGAAAATATAAAGACCTTCTAACTCAAAAAACAGCTATTGTAGACTTGGTTAGAATCCCAGCGTTGGAGAACCTTCCGAATTACGTCGGGCTTTGTTGGTAAGAAATAAAAAACTGGTAAAAAAATATCCCCTTAATTCACTTTGGGGATATTTTTTTTTGGAGCTCCGCCCAATTGCCGAGCCCCCTAATACCCTTTCCTAGTTCCCCCCAAGTACCAATGTCCCTTAAGAAAGCATTTCCGTGAAATGCAAATCAATTTGATTAGTTCAGCCTTCACCGCTATCGATAGAAAATTGATAACTTTGGACATCAAAAACAATCAGATAAAACTGAATCAACATGCTCAGAAGACCTCGTAGAAACCGTAAATCAGAAGTTATCCGAAACATGGTCGAAGAGACTCGTTTATCGGTAAAAGACTTAATTTTGCCGCTCTTTTTGTTGGACGGGAAGAACCAAAAAATGGAAGTATCTTCCATGCCGGGAATCTATCGATACTCCACTGACTTACTGCTGAAAGAAATCGACACGTGTATGAATTTGGGAATAATGGCCTTTGATATTTTCCCAGCATACCCAGAGTCTAAAAAGGACGAGACTGCGACTGAAAGCTATAACCCGGATACTTTCTACTTAAAAGCCATTTCTTCGGTCAAAAGAAACTTTCCAGAGGCCTGCATCATGACGGATGTAGCGATGGATCCCTATAGTTCTGATGGCCATGATGGGTTGGTTATTGACGGAAAGATTGTAAATGATGAAACCCTAAAAATACTCGGCAAAATGGCCTTGGCCCAGGCGGAAGCCGGCGCGGATATTTTAGGGCCATCGGACATGATGGACGGACGAGTTGGATATATTAGGCAACTCCTGGATGAAAACGGCTTCCAAGACGTTTCCATTATGGCTTACACAGCCAAGTACGCCAGCGCATTCTATAATCCATTTCGGGATGCACTTGACTCCGCTCCTAAATCAGGAGACAAAAAAACATACCAAATGAACCCAGCCAACGCCATAGAGGCCTTGATAGAAGCAGAACTTGATTTCAATGAAGGCGCAGATTTTTTAATGGTAAAACCAGCACTGGCTTATTTGGACATAATCAAGTTACTGAAAGATCACTTTAACATCCCAATAGCGGCATACAATGTCAGTGGCGAATATGCCATGATCAAAGCCTCCGCATTAAATGGTTGGCTAGATGGAGAGCGGGCTATGCTGGAGAGCCTACTCAGTATCAAGCGAGCGGGCGCAAACATCATTTTAAGCTACTTTGCGAAAGAATTTGCGATCCTGCAAAAGCAATAGATTTCGTTTAAAGTCTAACAATAAAAAAAAGCGCCAGGCTATTTCAAGTCTGGCGCTTTTTTTTATCGGCAATCTCACAAACCACTTAGAAGCTAAATCCAGTATTAAGTTTAAAGAATGAATCATTTCCTTCTACCAAATCTCCGCCACCTGCAAATCGGGCAAATGCTCTTCCACTAGGATCAGAGAATTGAATGTAGGGTCCGAGCCACTGATAAAGTGTAACAGACTCCGGAACGTTAGAACCAGCAGAGTTATTCAATTGCTCATAATGAACACCCAGCGAGAAGAAACTGGAGGCCTTTACACCGAAATTAGCCCAATAGTGAAGATAGGCTCTGGTAGATCCACCAGTAGGTGCCAAATCCCTCAATGGAGCGTAGTACCCCAAATAAAACTCACCTTCTACCGATTGCTTGTCCAACCCCACTACGATGTTGGGGACAATACCTTCACCAAACACGGCAGGTCCGGCAGCGGTAGAAGAAAGCAAACTACCATTGAGTATACCAATGGAGGGGTTCACATTAAGACCGTCGGCTACTGTAAAGTCCATACCTACGCCAAACTCAGTCCAGTTGCCCCAGCCACCGCCAGTACCTCCTGACCATAATATACCATAAAATGTAAACGCAGAAGATTCAGATACTTCGTAAGACCCGGCGAAGTAGGGATAGAATCCGAAGAACTGATCCGAATTTAGCGTTACATCAAAACTAAACTTGTCATCTGACTGCGAGAATGCTGGAGATGCTGCCAAAGACAACAACAAGGTAAGGACCACTACTACCTTTGAGAAAGCTGGAATGTCAATTTTTTTCATCTTTTTGATTGATTTAGGTTGTTTTTTAAATTGAAACGAAACAGAATAAAATTCTTATTCAACTAGGTATTCTTTACAGACCCAATATTAACCGTTAATTACGACTAACGCAAATTTTTCTTTATTTTTGGTTATTTTTTTTACCACAAAGTTATCATCAATGAATGATTTACAATTTTTTGGTCTTATTATTGATTGATTAAAAAACAACTAAATCTTAATTAATCGTAATTAATAAAACACAAATAGACAATACTTAATTATTTTATATTGTATAACGTATTAAAATCCGAATTTAGTACCATTTAAACTTAGGCCATATTTAGTATCTTCAAATAGCCAAAAACAAAAAAACCACCCAAGTAACGACGTTCTTGGGTGGTTTTTACCCCACTAGTGGGTGTGAATTCCAATTGACTAAAGGTCCTCTTCTCGCTCAAGCATAAGAATGGCGTTTTGCGGCACGATAAAATACTTTTCACCTTCGTAAACCACCTCGTAGGCACCATTAAGTAAGAAAACGGCCAAATCCCCTTCCTTCGCCTGAAGTGGAATATATTTTACTCCTTCTCCTTGATCCTTCCAGGGCTCGTTTTCCTCCACAGGGAGCGGAATCGGATAGCCCGGCCCTGCCTTGATAATATATCCTTGCTGAATCTTTTCCTTTTCCTGCACCCCCGGCGGCAAATAAAGCCCACTGGAGGTCTTTTGGTCTGACTTCTTTAACTTTATCAATAACCTATCCCCCACAATAATGAGCTTCTTCAACTTGTTGTCTGAGGTTAACTCCATGGTATACATTTCTTTTTTTGATACAGTCTCGCTTGAATGACTAATTACGGATACCCGATTTTCCACGGGTCACTATACAAATAGCGGCATTCCTATCAATGGAACGCCGCTATATTTAATAACCGTCACCGGAAAACCTATTTTTTATCTTCTTCATTAACCTCTTCGTAGTCTACATCAGCCACGCCATCTCCAGCAGAACTACCTGCATTCGCTTGCGCACCTTCGGCACTTGCACCCGGTCCACCTTGCGTAGCATTGTAGATTTCCTGCGAAGCAGCCGCCCATGCCGCATTGAGCGCCTCAATTCCTGCATCTATACCTGCCAAATCCTGCGATTGATGCGCAACCTTCAGCTTCTCCAAAGCAGCATTTATGGAAGACTTATTTCCCTCGGATAGTTTTTCCCCGTACTCCTTCAACTGCTTTTCGGTTTGGAATATTTGTGAATCTGCCTGATTCACCTTATCTATTCTTTCCTTTTCAGCTTTGTCAGATGCTGCGTTGGCTTCCGCCTCCTTCTTCATACGCTCTATCTCATCCTGAGAAAGCCCCGAAGAAGCCTCTATTTTGATTTTTTGCTCCTTGCCAGTTCCTTTGTCTTTTGCCGAAACACTTAAAATACCGTTCGCATCGATATCAAATGTCACTTCGATCTGCGGCACTCCCCGGGGGGCGGGAGGAATATCCGCCAGCTGAAACCTTCCAATGCTACGATTGTCCTTTGCCAAAGGCCGTTCTCCCTGCAGTACATGTATGTCAACCGCAGGCTGATTATCCGCCGCAGTGGAGAAAACTTCAGACTTTTTCGTTGGAATAGTTGTATTGGCTTCGATAAGCTTCGTGGAGACACCTCCCATCGTCTCTATTCCAAGGGAAAGTGGCGTCACATCTAGCAAAAGCACATCTTTTACTTCGCCGGTAAGCACTCCTCCTTGGATGGCTGCGCCGATAGCCACCACTTCATCTGGATTTACCCCTTTGGAAGGTTTTTTGCCAAAGAATTTTTCTACTTCTTCTTGAATTTTGGGAATCCGAGTGGATCCTCCCACCAATATGACCTCGTCGATGTCTGATGGGGAAAGACCGGCATCACTCATTGCCTTTTTTACCGGTTCCAGTGATCTTTTGATCAAACTCTCTGAAAGCTGTTCAAATTTAGACCGGGTAAGGTTTCTTACCAAGTGCTTTGGACCAGACTGAGTTGCGGTAATATAAGGAAGGTTAATTTCTGTGCTGGATGAACTGGACAGTTCAATTTTAGCTTTTTCTGCAGCTTCCTTCAAGCGCTGCAGCGCCATGGGGTCTTTACGCAGATCCATGTCTTCTTCAGCTTTGAACTCTTCCGCAAGCCAATTGATAATCACCTGATCGAAATCATCTCCTCCAAGATGCACGTCCCCATTAGTAGACTTCACTTCAAAGACGCCATCCCCCAACTCCAAAATAGAAATATCGAAGGTACCGCCGCCCAGGTCGTACACCGCAATCTTCATGTCTTGATTTTTCTTATCAAGACCGTAGGCTAAAGCTGCGGCGGTAGGCTCATTTATGATCCTCTTTACTTCCAAGCCGGCTATTTGGCCTGCTTCTTTCGTGGCTTGTCGCTCTGCATCATTGAAATACGCGGGCACGGTAATAACAGCCTCCGTAATTCCCTGACCAAGAAAATCCTCTGCAGTGGACTTCATTTTTTGCAGAATCATCGCAGAAATCTCCTGAGGGGTATAATTCCTGTCACCGATTTTTACAACAACCGTATCGTTGGAACCCTTGTCTATTGCGTAGGAAATATGCTTCTTTTCCTCCGTTATTTCCGAAAATTTCTTACCCATGAATCGCTTCACAGAAGAAACCGTGTTTTGCGGGTTGGTAATTGCCTGCCGCTTGGCCGGATCACCTACCTTTCGCTCCCCATTTCCATTGTCCAAAAAAGCGACTATCGAAGGCGTGGTTCTCCTTCCTTCGCTGTTTTGAATTACTACGGGTTCACTCCCTTCCATTACGGCAACGCATGAATTGGTCGTACCCAAATCAATACCAATAATTTTTCCCATGATATATATGTTAGATTTTATGTTTTCAATAATTACAAACACAATCCTAACAACCCTTGTGCCAAGCGACACTCATTGGACTTTCGCGCCAAATTGGCAGTACAAATGACAGTATTTATTACGAAATGGCAGAAAAAATTAATTTTTTGGCATGATTTTCCCTATAAGCCAATTTTGCCAAATTCTACCACATGGCAAAAGCCAAACTACTGATATGAACACATATACCACTAGATCCCTACTCACAAATGAAACTAAAAGACATCTACTCCTATCCTATAAAATCACTGGGTGGGATACGACATGCAAGATCTGAAGTTTTGCCCATTGGGCTAGCAAACGATAGACGATGGATGTTGGTTGATAAAGCCGGAAACTTTTTGACCCAACGAACCATCCCAAAGATGTGCATGCTGGAAGTACAGATCCAAGGACCCGGACATTTATTGGTCAAAGAAAAAGGTATCCAAGGCGAGGAAATTGAAATCCGGTTGGCCACAGATGTCGGGAAGACCAAGCAAGTCACTGTATGGGGTGATAAATTGCCCGCGACGACCTTTAATGACTCCATCAATGGCTGGTTTACCTCCCGACTCAATACACCCTGCGAACTCGTCTATATGGAATCGGAACAGTCCCGTCAACTATCTGGCATTCCAGAACCTTCATTCGTAAGCTTTGCGGATAGCTTGCCTATTTTACTAACGAGTCAATCTTCCCTGGATGAATTAAACCGTCGGTTAAATGAACCGATACCCATGGACAGATTTCGACCAAACTTGGTGATTGAAGGAGCATCACCCTTTGAAGAAGATGGCTGGGACCGAATACGCCTCGGAACCGCCATATTAAAAGTAGTCAAGCCTTGTGCAAGGTGTGTGGTCACTACCATAGATCAAAAAACCGGCAAAAAGAGCCCTGAGCCTTTAGCTACGCTGGCCAAGTTTCGCAGAAAAGGAAACGATACCTTTTTTGGACAAAACCTTATGGTGGAGCAGGCAGGGCATATCGAATGCGGCGGGCCCGTTGAACTGCTCGAAAGGAAATGGGTGTCCTGATCTATCGCATCGGATAAAGACAAAATAACCGAATTTGATAGCTGGCATAGGCCATCAAAACATCTCTTCAAAGGAGTTTACAAGGATTTGACACACAAACATTTATATTAATATTTTAAGTATTGGTTTATCAAATACTTTTTTATTAATATTACGTGCGGAAAATTCGGTTCAAACGACACGTCCGGCAAAATACCCATAGTATGTTTTGGTTTACCACCCACTACGTACTTAAATAATAACAAGAAAGAATAGCTAATCACCCATAAGTTGTACTTTCTACCTTCCACCTCTATCCTGATTCAACTTATTGATTCGGCATAGAAAAAAACTGACCCAAAGTTAAACCCTTGTTTTAAAATTACCATTGAAAAACCAACCATCTAAAACTTAACATTAAATGAAAGCAAGTTTAGCCTTTTTGGTAACCATCATTGCACTGTGGAGCGGTTTTAGCTCCCAGCCTGTTGAAGCTGCCAACTACTACTTTTCTTCTTCGGTGGGTGATGACTCAAGGACTGATGCACAGGCACAAAACCCAAACACTCCATGGAAGTCAATTGATAAGTTAAATGCCGTAATCCGAAATTTACAACCGGGCGACAATGTTTATTTTCGACGTGGTGACACTTTTCATGGAACCATCACGATCTCGCGTGCGGGAAGCCCCGGAAGTCCTATTCGATTCGGTGCATATGGATCCGGGGATTCACCCATAATCACCTCCTTTGTCACCTTGTCCAACTGGTCCTCTCGTGGAAATGGTGTTTTTGATGCGGCAATTCCAAATCTAAGATCAACTGCCATCAGTGTTGTACTCGTGAACAACCAAGTTCAGGAGATGGGAAGATTCCCAAATAGCGATGCCACCAACAAAGGTTATATTACCTACGAGTCCGTTTCTGGTAGCAACACGATTGTCAGTCAGTCCCTCAGCTCGTCTCCTAACTGGACAGGAGGTGAGGTTGTCATGCGTAAGATTTTTTGGATAACAGACCGACATCGGATCACTTCCCATAATGGCAACAGCCTTTCATTCGCCAATAATCCAGAAACTAGCTACTCCCCTCGTGCAGGGTATGGTTTTTTTGTTCAAAATCACCCCCAAACCTTGGACAAATTTGGTGAGTGGTACTTCAACCCTTCCAACAGACGATTGCATTTGTTTTTGGGAAATAACCAACCCAATAATACCAAAGTAGAAGTAGCCACACACGACTACCTCGTCAATAATTCGACTTCTGTTAGAGATGTGGTTTTTGAAAATCTCCACTTTAGGGGTGCCAATAAGGATTTGATTTCCTTTTCAGCGGGTAATAATCTCAGTATTCAAAATTGTGTTTTTGAGTATGCAGGGGCGAGTGGTTTAGAATTAAACGAAATGGGTAATTCTAGAATGCTCAATTCAAGGGTGTCAAATGTCAATGACATTGGGGTAAATCTACGCTTTTCCCAAAACTTTACACTGCGAAACAATACGATCGAAAACATTTACCTCATGCCAGGTATGGGGCTTAGTGGGGATAACAGAGGGCTAGGAGTATTCGCAGTTGGAAATAACGTATTAGTCGAAAATAACCGCATTTTAAATTCAGGATACATAGGAATTCGGTTTGGTGGAAACAATACCGTTGTGAAGGAAAACTACATCGATCAATTCTGTTTGACAAAAAATGATGGGGGTGGTATTTATGCATACAGCAATAGATTCACTAAAAACTCTGGAAGGCGCGTAATCAACAACATTATCTTAAACGGTGTTGGCGTGATAGAAGGAACCGACCGGGGATTCACACTAAGCAGACCACAAGCGGAAGGGATCTACTTAGACGATAATGTAAACGGTGTAGAAGTTTCCGGAAATACTATTGGAAACATAACATCCAAGGGTATTTACTTACACAATACCGAAAACATACAGGTAAGGAACAACACCATTTACAACAGCAATTATTTGATTTTTCTGCGAAACGACAACATGGGCAACCCGTTGACCAACAATCTCTTTGAAGGAAATAAGCTTCTCATAGATAGTCCATTTCAACAGTTTATCCACGTATACAGCATATACAACGATGTACCACAGCTTGCGGACTTCAACAACAACTACTTTGCGTCGCCTTTTTATGACGACTATAGAATACAGGTGAAATACAATGCTGGTACGAGTAATGAAGTAAACCAATTATTCAACCTTAATTCGTGGAGAAATGCCTATGGCAAGGATCGAAATTCCTACCTACTCACAAAGAAAATCGATCTTGTTACTACCAAAAGTACAATCGGGCAAAACAAGATTGCCAACGGCAGTTTTAACTCCAATGTTACTGGGTACTTGTGTAGTAATTGTACGGCAAGTTGGGATAACTCCGGTCAACTAAATGGTGGCTCGATGAGGGTAGACACTAGGCGAAACACCATGCTTTCTACAATTTCCGGCCCATTAACCCTTGGTAAAACCTACCGGGTCAAATTTACCGCTAGAGGAAATACCTCGCATCATTTATCCCTTTATTTCAGACATTCCGGCTCCCCTTGGCAGCCCATTTCTGCGACACAAAGTGTAGAAATCGTCAACGAAAGGAGAGATTATGAGGTTTTCATCCAACCAATTGAAACGGTGGAAAATTCCAGGTTGATGATGACGTCTCCAGATCCTTCCAATTTTCATTTCTTTATCGATAACATCGAGGTTCACGAAGTTGACGTAGATAAAAAAAAACCCTCAGATTACGTTTTATTTGAATACAATCAAACTACTGGGACCAGCGGAATACCCTTGGTAGGGCAGTTTGTTGACGTTAGAAACACACAATATAGCGGAAGTGTCCAACTGGCACCCTATTCCTCAGTCTTGTTAATCAAAAGTGACGCAGGCACCATAGATAAGGTAGAGAAACCTACCGTTACCCTCAACCTACCACAAAATACTTCTTCCTGGATAGAAGGGAATACTATTCAACTCTCGATAAGCTCAAATATTAGTGACACGAATATTTCGAGGGTTGAATACTTTAACAATGGAACGCGAATCGGAATGTCAGAAACAGCGCCATTTGGTTTCAATTGGTCTAATATCCCTGCGGGCACACATAACCTTAGCGCAAAATTAACCGATGTCAACGGCCAATTCGCTGATTCGGATCCTATCCGTATAAATGCGCTTCAAAAAGCTACGGAATCAGCAAGTGGTTTCTCTCTTTACCTAAATATTGGCTCTTCCCAGAGCACGGCAATCTCCGGGGTACCGTTTACAGGAGAAAACTCCGGGCAGAGCTACCACCAGAACTCCAGGATATTTACCATCACAGACAACCAAATAGATCAACTCTTTACCTCCGAACGCTTCGGTACCACTATGCGGTTTTCGATTCCATTGCCAAATGGAACCTACGTGGTACGGACATTACACAATGAACTATGGTTTGGGAAAAACGGCCCTCCTGCCAGTCAAGGTCAACGCGTGTACAGTATCTTGATGGAAGGTAGAACGGTAAAATCAAACTTCGACCTATTCCTCGAAAATGGAAACAATCCAATAGTCCTTACATTTAATAACATCGACGTGACAGACGGCGTACTGGATCTGTCTTTCAATGCCGTATCGGACAACCCTACCATTTCGGGAATTGCCATCGACCATATAGGAAACAATATCAGTCCGCTGACTCCGACGTTGAATACCACTTCACCAGTAGGTCCATCGCCACGTCCCACTATAAATCCCATCTACCTAAATGCAGGATCCTTGGATGATGTCACATACCTGAATAGCGTGTTCAGGGGCGACGAGTCCAGTTCCTTTCCATCGCCATCCAGAACCAGTCAGGTTTTAGATGCGAATGTACCCGACCTTTTCAAAACCGAAAGGTTTTCAAGGAGCTTCAGCTACGACATACCTGTCCCTAACGGTGCGTACACGGTCGTCACCTACCACAATGAACTTTGGTTTGGTTTGGCAGGTCCATCTGCAGCTCCCGGAAGGCGTATCTTCAATATTGCATTAGAGGGACAATCTGTAAAAGAAAATATTGACTTGTTTGTTGAGAACGCCAATCGCCCTACAGCATTTACATTTAAAAATATCCAAGTTGAGGATGGTGTGCTCACACTTTCTCTATTGGGAGTCAGAGAGAATGCTACCATTTCTGGTTTGGCAATAATACCTGAGGGAGCTACAACGGACATAACACCTATACAGCCCATAAGTGTAAACCCAATTTTCATTAATGTCGGTAGTTTCTCTGGTACCGCTTACCAAGGAATTGATTTCCAGGGAGACGACAATCTTGAATATTTTGACCTAAGATCCAGAACTACCTTAAATAACGATGCATCAGGTATCGAATTATTCAGATCAGAAAGATTCCAAAGTAATCTCACCTACACGATCCCAGTACCCACAGGGTCCTACGATGTATTCACCTTTCATAATGAACTCTGGTTTGGCCATAGAGGTCCAACAGCAGCGCCCGGAAGGAGAGTATTTGATATTTACTTGGAAAACAGGTTGGTGAAGTCAAATTTTGACTTGTTTATTGAGAATGGCAACCGGGAAACCACCCTACGATTTTCGGATATACTGGTAGAGGATGGATTTCTAAACCTATCATTACTCGCTTCTCAGAATAATGCCACGCTATCCGGATTGGCCATAATACCCAAAAACCAAAGTGGTATTTACAATCTTCGAACCTATGGCGAAGATGAGTTCTCCTTCGATGGCGTACTAGAGAGCAACATGAAGCTTCTTGATGCTGCATTCACGCTGTATCCAAATCCTGCCAGCCATAGTGCTGTATTGCAAGTATCTGAAAACATCAGCATCAAAGGAATTGGTGTTTACGCTACCAATGGACAACTTGTGAAGTACATTAACCCAGCAAATGGATCTGAAAGTGCAAAGACATTTGTGCTTCCTCTTGATGACGTAAAAGACGGTGTGTATATTCTAAACATTCATACTGCAAACGAACAAAGTAAAAAGCTTCGATTGATCGTAAAACATTAAACAAGGTCGTTGTGGCAATGTATAGGCTGTACCCTCACTAGGTACAGCCTATTTTTTTTAACCCCAAGTTTTGCTAAATGATGAGAATAGGGAGAAAAAGAGGATGGTAAAACTGTTCCTTTAATATGAAAAACCCTACAAAAATGCAGTGACTGCAGGCCAATACAAAAAACAATTGTTTCGGCTGAAAAGGTTGAAAAATAAAGTACCATGGCCATATCAAAAAGCTGGCCTAGACTGTCAGTGGCCCTTCCATGGAAACCTGCTTAAAGGATCTTGTATCTTTTCAGGAATTACTGCTTTTTGGAATCTACTTCCTTCAAACAGTTGTAAATATAATGTGCCATTCCCTGTTCAGAGCAAACCTCCTTCCACCATTGAATGGTTGCTTGCTGAATGGCATGCAACTCTTCTGGATCCTTCAGTAATTTTTTAACGATGTCAATGCCCTTTCGCCAATCCCGCACTTGAATAATTGGGGAATTTCGGTAAAACGGTATATTGGGAAGCCTTTCCGACACAATCACACAACCTGCCCGCATACCCTCGTAATGCCTGAAGCATTCGGTTTGCGTAAAGCCTCTGGGACATAAAATAATCTTACTCTCCGAGAGCACCTTTCCATAAGCAGCTGTATCTAAGCCCGACTTAAAGCCGCTATTGAATGCCAAAATGGAATTACCTAACGAGCCATTAAAGTTATCCGACAATTTTAAAAGCAACTTCCTATACCAATCCGATTTGAGAAATCTCTGAGACGGAAGCAGCGATCCATGAGGTGAAAAAGACCTGTAAAAATCAATTCTGTTCTTATTAAGATTACCCTGAAAAAAAACATCGTATCCCCGCTGCTTTACCTCCTTCATGGGGAAAACAGGCACATCCCTTACGTAGCCAATGCCCAATGGGAAAATATTCTCAGCTGTCCTTTTTTCGCCAATGTACGATTTGAATATTGCAAAGTAATTACTTGCATACGATGACACATCCTTCGCGGATTCATCCGAAAAGTATAACAGCACCTTCTTCCTACCACTTTTATTATCTTTACTTACTGGGAGTTTTCCGGTCTTGTGCTCGGAAAAGATATGGAAATCAAAATCTCCAAAACGTTGCCCCATTTCCTTCTCAAGTTCCAAAACCAGGTTGTGGATATACAACGACTCATTTAACTCCTCAAACTCGTAGGATGAATTCGGGTCAAAAAAAACATTTTCTATCTCAAATATATCTCTCAAAGCCATATTTTGTGTATACAAGCTGTTAGACAAATCCTAACCTATAAAGTATGAGGTAAAATCGGGAAAAGACAGGTAAACACGACCCAATCCTATTCAGGAACACTCAAATCAAACGGAGTATTACCACGACCAACTATACTATCTAAGCTTTAGTCTCAAAGAATCGTAAGTCGCACAACACGGTGGTTTTCTGTCATAATTCTTGTCCGTTAAGGTTTCTCTCCATCTCTATCAAGAAGGGCCATAAGGCATTACATATTTAGTTCCCCTCATCTATTCTTCAGTGCCTCTTATCTGTCCTCAAATCCAGAGCGAAGGTCTATTTGATCATTCTTAGATAATTAAACGATTAAATCCTATGATTCTCCTTTACCTATTAAAATCTAAATGATCCTTTTTCCGAATCTTGCCCTTTTTCTTCGCATACACAAAGGACAGAATTTTAGTCAATCTTTCCGCATAAACGTCCATATTAAAACGGTTTTCAAAAATATCCTTTGTCTTTTCAATCATTTCCTGCCTCAAAGGCTCGTTTTCCATAAGTTTCCTTACTGCAGAAACCCAACCCTCTACATCCCCCATAGGTACAGTTAACCCAATCCCCTCCTTTTCAACATCCAAGTTAAGTGTAGGTGTTTCCGTAATAATGACAGGCTTTGACAGCGCGATCACATCCTGCAGACTTGTCATGCCCTGACATCCCTGCTTCTTCAGGGGATACTTGAGGGGAATCAGCACCGCCTTGGACTTTTGATATACGGAGAGCAGCTCATGGTACGGAACAAAACCGGAATGTAGAACCACATTAGGAGGGAGATCACCCACATCAGTAATTGCTGAAACTGGCGCATAAATGACCAACTTATACGGCAGACTACGAAAAGCCTCCACCAAAGTAGTATAATCTCTAGAAGTTAACCCCGCACTTATTAAATACGGCTCTTCATCATCCTCTGCCAATTCAGGCAACCGCTTATAAAACTGCTTTTCCGGACCCCACTGAGCGGTAAATATCGTAGCGTTCTCCAATTCCTTAGGCAAATCTAACTGCCTTAGCGTATGGTCTTTAAGGGCTTCACTTAAAAAAATCACACCATCATACGCCGTCAATAGCGATTTTGACAAGCTGCGCCTCAGCTTACTTGTGGAATTTGTCCCTAGAAAAGGCTGATGTATCGCCACCACCAATGGCTTACGAAACAGTCCTAACCATTTTAAGTATAGCAAAAACTTGGTGTTGGCCGTTGAATAAGGTGCGTAGATTATATCGTACTTACTACCTGAAAAGAAGATCCTAATCTGATGGTCCAAGTGCCTGATTCCGAACTTATCCCCGATGACATCCAAAAACTTATACTTTTGATGAGGAAGTATAGACATCGCTATTTCATTGCCTTGGTCTAGCTCAACCTTACCCCATACATGATGGCTACCTCCTTTCCCCATTTTCCAGAGATCGTAGGTATATTCCATAGAATAGCTATTTGCTAAAAGCACTCGTATCATGATTCTCTCTAAAATTACTCCTTAAAAATCATAAAGTAATAAAATATCAAACATATTTACAACAACATAATTCATCAAGCTAAGACATTTACACAAACCCTCGATTCTTTCTTATGATAAGCTCCCAAATGTGCGACTAAGCAGGATTACAGCAAATTTATATTCATTGTTCATCGATAGTGGCCATCTAATTAAACTTGCTATTTACGGAAAGAAATACGTTTGAAAGGTTCATACAGTACTCCTTATCTACCTCAGCCATCCCTCGGAAGTTGTTCGATAAACATTTCCTATCCTGCCTCCAAAGTGCTTCAGGGATCAAATGGGAGAGCTAACAACCGGATGATTACAAAATCCTGCGGGGATTTCCATCAAAAGGAGTATTCGCTTTGTATTCCTGCGCTGAACAATAAGTCCCTAACACCTCAACGTGCGACTCAATCAACTCTTGAATTACCAATTCTCCCTTGCTTCTCATCGGTACGAAATCAAACCAACCCCACTAGCTTTTTCGCAAACCCCTCCCAGCTATTTTGTTCACAAAACTTACTTACTTGATCCAATTCAACTTTAGTAGGTACCTTAAATGACCTACACGCTAAAACGACCTCGGAAAAATCATCGTATACCTGCAAAACGTCCAAACAGGACAAGTCCTTGAATGCTCCATAGCGGGGTCCTAATATTCTACAATTCATCCGCAATGTATCCATCAATGCGCCCGAGCTAAGAATTGTTTCGGCTTTGTAGGTAAATAACACATATTTGGATTCTTGCGCTAGCTTGGCCAATTCCTCTAAGCCCAAGAGCTCATCCCTATACTGTCTTTTCGAATTCATAAACCCCACTAGTCGAGCCTTGTAATCCGGATTCGGACATTTTCCTACTACCAGCACCTGTAGGTCATCAACCCCATGGTTATCCAGGTATTCCAAAAACAAATCTACTCCTTTATATGGAAACAGCGATCCCCATATTAGAATATCGTGTTTTTTTTCAGGCTCATTTGACGGAACAGCAAATGGAGGCTCTATCGGATGCGGAATAACCTGTACCTTACCTAATGCCTTTGGATAATGGGTTTTCACAAAAACTCTTCCCTCATTAGAATGGGTAACGATTTGATCAGCATCTGTCATTAGCCGATTAAATAGCGCATTTACCCAATATTTACTGCCACCATGATGGGATCCCTTATTATGCAACACCCAGATTATTTGCCGTTTAAGAATCCCTGCTACTTTCAGAAATAACATAAATGCAAGAGATTGCAATACGCCAAATTTTCTGGTGGGAAACGATTCCACCCAATTGAGAATGAAAACATCTGAGCGGAACAAAAAAATAAAAAGACTCAAGACCCCCCTATGCTTCGCATGCCGATTGACAACAGCCCCATGCTGACCTATTCCGGAAGCCAACTTATCTACATAGGGATTAGGAGATCCCTTTTTCCCTTGGTTTAATGGATAAATAAAAAATCGTTTCAATTGGTTGATAGTTAAGTTAGGACAATTAGAGAAAGCTGTTTGGTTCGATTTTTATAAGTGATTAGAATTTTTACTCCCATAAAATACGCTATGTAAACGTGTTATTCCTTCGGCGGTGATACAGAAGCGAGGTTTTCTAGCAAATTTCTAAGCTCCTCTCTGACTATTTCCGCGTCGTGCCTTTTCTCAGCAACACTTATCGCATTCGCCGCAAGTGTCTTCCGCAGTTGAACGTCCTCCAAAAGCTCCAGCAGTGCAGACTTCAGTGCCTTTTCGTTATTCTCCCCTACGACCTGCGCCCAGTTAAACTCTCTTGCATAATCGGATAAAGCGGTATCCAAAGGGGCCAGGATAAGAATAGGAGTGCCGGAAATCATGTATTCAGATGCCTTCGTGGGCATCGAGTAGCGAATAAAACTAAGCGACTTTGGGGAGAAATCGTAGGGTAAATACAAAATATCCGCCGCCCCGAACCTATCTGGAAGTTCCTCATAGGGTACAGGAGCCCTAAAGGTGATACACGTGTAATTCGCCATCCAATTCGTACGCTCTGGCACTTGTAATACAAAACGAATACTCAATCCCCTTTCGCTATTCAATTGATCAATCACATTTGCCATTAACTCCAGGGACTCATTGATCCCAAGCCCAATCCTACCCGCGTACAAAATTTCCGGATCCCTTGCCAAATTATAACTCGCCTTTTGACCCTTTCTCCAGAAATCCAATTGAATCGGATTATGGAAGGTTCGAAAATCAAATCCGTACCTTCTTTTATATTCCTTTGCCATGCCGTCGCTTATGCTCAGATGGAGCGATGTGTGCTTGAGCATATCCACAAAATCCTCATTAGACCTCCTTTCCCAATAGGAGCCAAAAACACTCTCGTGCTTTACCATCTCCAACCAATCATCCATCATATGAAAAGCCATGGGTTTCTTTAAGCCCCTTTGTACTTTCGTGCAAAAAATAGCCCTATGGCGGGTATGAGCCTGTGCATAAATCACATCTGGATCAAACTCACGCATCCAATTCAATAAGGCTGGAGATAATTCAATCTCGTGCAGCAACTCATAAACCCCTAAACGCAACAAGGGAGGCATTACCCATTCCGAAGATATTTTTGCCCTGAAATTATTTCGCTTCGGCAACCGATTTGAATCCGTTGCTTGTTGGACACGGAGTGGGCCTGATACAATTTTTCGCTTTACCAAGTTCAAAGGAAAACCCCACTTTAGCTCGTCCGCCCCCAAGACGTAATAATTATCACACACTTCAAATGACGTAGTCGAATCTACCAAATTACCCAGCGCTGCGACAGCGATGCGATCCTTAGGCCAATTCATAAATAAGTTGGTAAGCGTGATCCCTCCACCCGCTTTGCGATTAAATGGCTGAATCAAAATCAGTACTTTCGGAAAATGATGTGACTGCTCTAAATCCATTTCAAATTCAACTACAAAGGATCTGTTAATAATTTCTTTAACTTACTATCGGATAGTCTCCTTATCGTTGGAGAAAACCCTATACACACACAACTCCATACCAACATATAGTTAATATCAAAATTAAAAACATTCATCGGATAGAGGCTTAGAATCCATAAAAAAATCCAAATACCACTAGCCTTCGATAAAAGATTATTGGACCGAAATAAATTATTGATCATGGCTGGAACCATAAATAGCAATAGCATCCCAAGGTGAAGAATCCCTCCCTTTAGAATTATATTCAAGTAATCGGTTTCAATCATCGTCCTATATCCAGTAGTATCTTTGATATCAATATTTGGACACCAATATTTCCCATCAATACCCCTTCCAAAAGCCCAGTCTATCGCTTCAAAGTCTCTACGGAAGGCGACTTCTACCCCTGTACGGGTATCCTCCGTATTTCGGTCTTCTAGGGTAGCGAAAAAATTCTTGTTATTTCTATAAATCACATCCGAATAACTAATCACCACTACCGTAAAAAGCACAAAAAACAAGGCAATCAAAAATTTTCGATTGGCATAAAGGTAATAAACTGCCAGAAAAATCAGCAGATGCAAGAGTGCAATGACCATAATGGCTCGTCTAGCTCGAAAAATCGCAATGCCTAACATCCAAGATAGACTCACAAGGGACACCGCCACCTTTACTTTTGAATGGTAGATAAAAGTAATTAACAAAAACCCTATCGGCACCCCTAAATTTCTAACAAACCCTTCAAAGGTGAACTTCTCGTTAACATTAATATCATAATGAGTGGTCACTTGATCAAAAAACAGTAAATTCAGGATAAGAAAGGCTATTGCTCCGTAGAAAATAACATTAAATTGAAGCCTGTAAAACCTTATAGTCTTTGGAAACAACAAGACAATCGGAAAGAAATATTTGAAAAATCCATGAAATATCTGCGACTTTATATAATCATACTCATAAACAAATCCATTAAATATAATGTAAGTACACCAAATAAAATAAGAAAACAGTAAAATTCCCAAAAGCTCATTTCTCACTTTAAATTGAACCAACTGAACGGTTGCAAACAGCATGACCAATATACTAATGGACTGAATGCCCTGAACAACAACGTAAAATGAGGTTATGTAGGTACTCAAAATGGCCCGGCACAATACAAAAATGAAAAAAGATACCCAAAAAAGATGGAAATTTAGGTTAAGCTTTTCCACATATCTTTCATAATGGACGGATGTAGCTACCACATTCATAATACTCACTATTTAGTTCATCTATCTCATTTCACACACTTGACCCGGCTATTCCATCCATATTCCAGTCGCTGTATTATTCAAAATCTTCCGGGTTTGAACCAAATACACTACACCGGTTATTAAGAAGATGATGGTACTTGTCAAGGTAATCCCTACGAGGCCAAATAGTTTTCCAAAGTATATGGTGAGTGGGATATTGATTGACGCACAGCCAATGATAAGGTACAATTGCATTTGAATTTTTCCAATACCATTCAAAAAAAAGACATAAATTGTCTGAAAGCTATACGCGATTACATGAAAACTCATCGCAATGGAAAGTGCATAGGGAATGGATACCTTTTCTCCCACCCAAAACTGGTATAAGTAGGGAGAAGCAAACAAAATAAGAAAGGAAGCGAGAGAAGTCAAAACCCAAATCTTACGCATTTCGGCAAGTGTCTTATTAATCCAGTAAAAATCCTTTCGCACATAGGCTTCTGTAAATGCACTCCATAGCGGTGTCACAATGATCCCAAAACCCATGGTAACGACGCTGAATAACTTGTATGCAATATTGTACGGGGTTACTTCGCTTGGGCCAAATAGTTGGGTAATGATAATATTTTGTGTGCTAAAAAGTACCAAAATCCCGATCTGAATAATGAAGAACTTCATTCCCAAATTCAACAAGTCACCGACTAGCTTAAAATTGACCAAACGAAGTGTCGGCGCGAACCTCCGGTAGCTGGTATTAAAAAACCAAAAGGATGAAGCTAATAGCACCAACACGGGCGTCATACTAAGCGCAGAGGCCAAATAAACCAAGTTACCTTCTGTGGTTTTTGTCAGCGTAAATATCACAGCTAACGAAAGTAAACTCCCAAGTAGATTGAAGAAAGAAGCCTTGGCCGGCTCCTGATTCGCTGTGAGTACAGTTGTGATCAACTTTAAGACGAATTGTAAGCAAAAAAACGTAAAGACAACCAATGCAACGGTACTAAGCTCTTCAGCCATATCGGAAGGAGTATTCAAAATACTACTCCAATTCAAAAAATTGTTAGCCAACAAAAACACGCCCAACATGCCTGCCATAATCAGAACTAACACGGCATAGGTGGTACTTATATAGGATCTTGCCAATGTGAATTTCCCTTGGGCTACACTTTCTGCAAACTTATTTCGCAGTCCGTGACCAAAACCGATATCAAAAAACGAAAACCAACCAACAAGTGAACTGAGCGTCAACCATATTCCATAACGCGTATCGTCCACATAGTTCAGTGTCATCGGCACCAATACCAACGAGACAGCTATACTCCCACCTTTTATTAGAAAAGAGGCAAGGATATTTTTCTTTGCCTTGATACTACGCTCATGCCCTTTGTTTAAAAACCCTTTTAATTGGTTATAGAGCCGCGAAAACATTACCTTCATACTTCCCTTACAAAAGCGGCCAAATATCAGCTAAGCCAGCCACCTCAATTGCTATTAATCCCTCACACTAAACAACTTTCGTAATCCCTTCTTACTTGAATCTGGCTCATAGTATCCGTATTTATATCCATATCTATAGCTACTATTAACGATATCCTTCGCGTCGTTCAGCACGATCATCGGGTTTTTCAACTTTCTATCTTTGTAGTCCTCATTTAAGAGTTCAATCATACTAAACGGTGTATAGTTATAACGCATCACGAAAAGCGTCAAATCTACAAAATTAGAAAGTGGATAAGCATCCGCCACTTGGCCAACAGGTGCTGTGTCCAAAACAACAATATCATTTTCCTCCTTAAGAATCTCAATTAATTTTCCCACCCTTGGATCCAACATAATTTCGGATGGATTTTCCGGAATAGAACCACACCCGTAAAAAGTAAGGTTTTTAGATATGGACGGATCGTTGGAAGCAATGGTTGAAAGCTTCACATTCGGATCTAAAATGTAATCTGTAAGACCATATTCCGCTTCCAAATTAATACTACGTAACAACGCAGGTTTCCGAAGGTCAAATTCACAGATTGCCACTTTCTTACCTGTAAGCGCAAAACTGATCGCCAAATTTAACGCGATAAAGGACTTTCCTTCACCAGGAATCCCAGAAGTGATCATAATGACTTTCTTATCATGGGTGGGAAGTGCAAATTGAATATTTGTTCGAATCAACCGAAATTGCTCTGCCAGGGCAGTGCGCTTGGAACTTCCAATCACCTTGGCTTCCTTATCCTTTTTATGCACGATTTCGCCCAAAATACCCCGGCTTGTTCTCGATTGAACATCGTCTCTACTGATAATCTTGTCATTTAACTGATATTTCGCGATTACGTAACCGAAAGGGATGAGGAATCCAAGTGCTACAGCAAAAATCGAAATCAGCAGCTTATTAGGCTTGGATGGTTCATTTCCTGCTATTGCCCTATCAATTATCCTGGAATTGGAAACTGTGGTGGCTGCCAGGGAAAGTGCCGCTTCCTCTCTTTTTTCGACCAAATAGGTATAATGTTCCTGTTTGTTGACTTTTTCCCGGGTTATTTCTACCAACTGCCTCTCTATTTCGGGCACACGGCTAGACTGAAAATCCAATTGATTTACCCTTGCCAACAGATTATCCCTCGAGATTTCCAAGTTTGCCTTTATATTCCGTAGGTTATCAAGCAAACCGGTTCGTACACTTGATATCTGCTCCGTCAAGTTTTGAACCAATGGGCTTCCTGGCTGGGCTGTCCGCAACATCCGTTCTCTTTCTCTCTGAAGTTCATTGTAGTTCTCCACCAAGGATAAGAGTGTGGGGTCTTGTATATCCATGGTACTTGGAACCGCCTGAAAATCTCCAGATTGGGCAAGAATGTAATTCTCAATGGACTTTAATACTTCAAGGCGGATATTGTAACTGGATAACTGATTTCTGAAATTTTCGGCATTTTGAGAATATTGAATAGCATTTGCGCTTAACTGGGTAATCTTGTTTTCCCGCTTATATTGCTCCTCCATAGCCTCGATCTGACGCAACTCTTGAGTTACATCCGCCAGTTGCTCGTCGATAAACTCTAAGGTAGTAATTGCTGTCAAATTTTTATTTCGTACAGCTTCTCTATTATAAACCTCTACCAATTTATCCAATACCAAAGCTGCTTTTTGCGGCACCGGATCCGTAATGCTAATCCGTATGACACTGGCAAGCTTATTTACCACAAACACTTCCAATCGCCCCAAGTACCGCCACATGATTGCATATGGATTATCAAATACAATGCTTAACTCCGCACTTGGGTCAAAATACGGTGTCTTCTCAATAGTAAATGCACCGAACGGCTTCCGAATAGTGTCTCCATATACAAAACGATCGCCATTTCCCTGACTACCTACCAGCTCAAAGGTGTCGTCATTGATAACATTAAACTCAAAATCCGTCTCTAACTCTTTATAGTAAAAGGCCGTAGAATCGTATTCATGCAATGTTACATTCAGTGGTACCTGACTGCCATATACTTCCAAACGCCTGAATGCGTTGTCCTTTCGATACAGCAACACCCTAAAATCCAACTCATTCATCACCAGATTCATCAAACTGGCCGAATTAAGAACTTCTGATTCGTTTTCGACTAATTTGACTGACTGGTAATTCTCCAAATCACTGTAAATGGCATTTTGACTAAAATCCCCCCCTCGATTGGAAACGTTTATCAAAATAGTCGTTGAGGCAGGGTATTGAGGCACCGCATACATAAAATAAAGGGATGCCATACCTACCATTGTCAATACACCTAACACATACAAATACCAGTACTTTAGGTACCTTTGCAACGCTTGCTTCAAATTATTTTTATCAGTCCTTTCCGGCTCAAAGCCATCTAGCAGAATATCGGTAGGTTTCATGTTTCTTTAATTTCTTCTAAATCGACTCGATTGGCCCTCCTCCAAGGATTGGCGAGTACTCCGAAAATAGGCCATCGATTCAAGGTGATAGGGTTGCGTTAAGCCAAATTTATTCGTTAGTCATTTATATACCACCGTAAGTTAAAGAGCAGGGCTACACCTAGGGAGGAAAGGATAGCCAAGAGCGAAAGGGAACGCTGATTGGTTGTCGCCTGTATTGCCTTCATCTTATCGGGTTCTACATATACAATATCATTTTGCTGTAGTAGGTAATAAGGCGAGTTCAAAACTTCCTTGTTGTTTAAGTTGATACGGACTGCCTTTCTCTCACCACCTTCGTCCCGAATGATAAGCACGTTCTCCCGCTTGCCAAATTGGGTCATGTCGCCTGCCATACCCAATGCCTCCAAAAGCGTAATCCGGTCATTTTCCAACGTAAAAGTCCCGGGACGGGCAACTTCCCCGATAACAGTAACTTTAAAGTTGAGAAAAGACACATTTACAATGGGATCCTTAACGTGTTCAGTCACTAACCGGGTCACTTCATCCACTGCCTCTTCCTTGGTCTTTCCTACCAACTTTATTTTCCCAATAACCGGGAAATTTACATCCCCTTCCTTATCAACCAAATATCCTTGATTCAGTGCCACCAGGTTAGTAGCCTGACGTACATCGGTTTGGGTATTTAGGATACCCGCATTAAATAATAGATTTGATTCCGCATTTAAGCTACTTACGGTTATCCGAAGCAAATCCCCAGTTTGTATCTTGGGCTCAAAAGTTGAGCCAATTTTTGTCGTATAAGCAGAGTCAGAGGCAATATCACTAAAGTAAACCAAATTCCTTTTCGCGCAGGAAAAACTAAGTAGTGCCAAAAACAAAACCAATATCCTCATCGTTATCATAATATCACTGATTATTAATGCCTTCTTAGGAGCAACAAACATGCTAGTTGACCAATGTTGCTTTTTTATAAAATGTAAATTTAAGTAATTGCCGTCAAAATTCATGCATTTACTTATTATTCAAGGATTTATTTGCCAATTTAGGTTACAACTTGGTAAACGTCGATCAAGTATTTTGCTGGAAGCATTTGATAGCAAGCGTAAACTCGATTGACCTATAGTAAGTAAATAAAACTGAACAATATGAACCGTACGAGATAAATATTGAAAGTGCACGTTATATTGTACGAAAAGTAACCAATGCCTGTAAATATATCGAGGCCGTTTGGATTTTCTCGAAAACCACCTCCTCGTTCCATTTAAAGAAAGACGGAAAGCACTAAGAATTTTGTGATGATTGAATACATCAAAAAGGTCTTTACCGAGAACACTCAACCCTTTCAGGATATAGAAGGGATGCCGCTGATCAAATCCCACGTATTCAGCATTAAGATAAAGTTGCCTGCAACAAATTCTCCAACTGATACCTTTCTCTCCCATGCCAACAACGCAATGAACAATGATTACATCCAACTCATTTATACATACCTTACCAATGAGTTGAGATGATCTTTCGAAAACGAAATTCCAATCAGAGGCGCCAGACCAACTTTAACCAACGCCTTCGTTACCAAAAACCGGCCATCGAGGCCACATTCTTTACAATAACCCCTGAAAAGAACTTCTACTAATAAACAAACCTCCTCAAAACAAAACCCTAACCCCCACTAGAGAGACGATAAATTGGGTGATCACTTACCAGCCTACCTTTTCTGCCTTCGTCCAATCCTAGAATGATTTATCAGAGGAGGAAATACTTGGCGCTCCTTATCCAAGTCGACTATCTACTAGTATGCATTCTGGTTTTTGAATACCAATGCTGTGAAAGTATTCAGAATTATCTTCACATCAAAAAGTAAACACCAATTTTTTGCATAGAAAATATCAAACCGAAACCTTCTGTAGATATCGTGGAAGTCTCTGATCTCTCCACGGTAGCCTTTCACCTGCGCCAATCCAGTGATTCCTGGCTTAACCTGGTGTCTATTCATGAAGTTATCGATGTTTCTTGCAAACTCCAAATTCATAGGCATCGCATGAGGACGGGGACCAACGATCGCCATTTCGCCCTTAAGCACGTTAAACAACTGTGGCAATTCATCGATGCTACTTGCCCTTAAAAACCGTCCCACAAATGTAACCCTGGAATCCCCCTTGGTAGCCTGCTTTACATCCGCATCATTGTTCTGAACCATGGTACGAAACTTATAACAATAAAACGGCTTGTTATTTAACCCATGGCGCTGCTGCTTGAACAACACCGGCCCTTTCGAAGTCAACTTAATCAAAAGTGCTACCAAAGGATACAGCCACGATAAAATAAACAGGACTGCAAAAATCGAAACCCCTAAATCCAACACCCTTTTTGCGTAGAGCTTTTTGGTATCTGACAAACAATCGGATTGTTCCAACACCAACGAAACAGGCCGCTCCGATTCTCCAAATAGATGCCCAACTTCTCGCTTCACTACCACATTTTCCATCATCTCCGCCGTTTTAAACACTACACCAACATCTCAGTTTTAAAAAACATTATTGTATATTTGAAATACATTTTTACAAATGTAAAACCTTACATGGTTTGTTCCAAATATTTTTGAAATTATTTGAAAAACTTTTTTTGGTATACGTAATACATTTTTGATTGTTTAAACACAGGCAAGAGTAAGCGAACCAGAACCATGGTGAAATAATTCATCTGGCATTTGAGCATTAAAGAAACAAACTATCGCCTTTTTCAAAAATAAACGCATTATATCGTGTTAAAACCGGCATAAAATAAGCCTTCAGACAACCAAATGATCGGGGATTTAAAGAAAAAACAAAAGAAAACATTGAAAAGCAGTACGATCAATAGGCTTTGTCACGTCTAAAAAAAACCGTATACACCGTCCAATAAAGAACCTTTAAATCGAGCAAAAAGCACCATTTTTTGATGTAAAAATGATCCAACTTGATCCTGCCATAGATATCGAAAAAGGTTTCCACTTCGCCCCGATACCCCTTGCACTGAGCAAGTCCGGTAATCCCCGGCTTTACGACATGCCTAAACATGTAATTCGCTATTTCACTTCCAAAAAGCTCGTTCATCGGGACGGCGTGGGGTCTGGGACCAACTAAGGACATTTCCCCCTTGAGAACATTTAAGAGCTGCGGAAGTTCATCCAAACTACTTCTTCTTAGGAACCTTCCAAAACGCGTCACTCTTGGATCTCCCTTCGTTGCTTGGCGGGAATCCGCCTCAGAGTTCATCCGCATGGTTCTAAATTTATAACACTCAAAAATCACGTTCCCCTTTCCGTGCCTGCGCTGCTTAAACAACACGGGACCTCTGGAAGACAGCTTTATCCCCAAAGCTATCAAAGGGAACAGCCAAACCATCACAAAAACCAAAAGAAAGGCAGAAACAACAACATCAAGCCCCCGCTTAAGCGCAAGCTTAGAGGGGTCAGTAAAAAAAACATCACCGTCTGCGGTTACAAATCCGGAAATGTTAGCATAATAAAAATCAGAACTCTTAGATCGCTGTAAAAACTTCTCCATACTGCAAACCGCTTATATCCAAATTATCACGACACACTATTTTTTGTATTCGAAATACATTTATACAAATATATTCAGCTAAAACATAGAATGCAAATGTTTGCTCTGGTACAGAGCTTTAAATATTGCATGACCGTAAAAAGCAAAATTTGCGATTAACCAATCATTTTGTTTTATATCAAAAAGCCAACCAAAAGTGAATCAACATTCTACTTATTAAGGAAAAAAATTGGTTTTTCTTTAATTTACAAATTCCTCACAACCTGACAAAAAATCACACCCCATACTGCTTTACGAGCTCAATGAACAACTTGACCTTGCCTGGGTCAATATCCGGATAAAGTCCATGACCCAAATTGGCAATGTGCCTTGTACCTGAAAAAGCATCCATCATGCGGAAGGTCGCCTGCTTTATAGATTCTTCTGTGCCATACAATGCGGCTGGGTCTAAGTTACCTTGGAAGGCCTTTTTCTGACCGATCAGTTCGATAGACTCAGCAATTTCCATATTCCAGTCCAGACCAACTACATCGCAAGCTAACGCTCCCATCTCTCGACGTGCAAAGAAGGCCCCCTTCGCAAAAACCGTAACAGGCACCTCTGTAATCGCATGACAAATCGTCTCAATGTACTTCAATGAAAACTCCCGGTAGTGGTTGGGAGGTAGAATTCCGGCCCATGAATCAAAAACTTGAACCACATTGGCACCAGCTTCTATTTGAGCCTTGAGGTATTTCACGGTAGAGATGGTAATCATCTCCAATAGTGTATGGGCCAACACCGGGTCTTGGTACAACATCGCACGGGCCTTGGAAAATGTCTTGCTGCCGGAACCCTCTACCATGTAGGCAAAAATAGTCCACGGTGCCCCGGCAAACCCAATCAGCGGCACCCTCCCATTCAATCCCTTTTTGGTTATTTTAATTGCCTCCAAAACGTAGGACAAGCGATCCTTTATATCAGGTACATGGATCTTCTTGATATCTGACTCGCTACTAATCGTATGGGGAAACCAAGGCCCACGCTTTTCTACCATCTCATAGGGCAGGCCCATTGCCTCCGGAATAACCAGGATATCAGAAAAAATAATCGCAGCATCTACGCCTAAAATATCCACCGGCTGAATGGTAACTTCAGCCGCGAGCTCGGGGGTTTTGGCCAATTCGATAAACCCACTCACACTGTTTCTTACGGCACGGTATTCAGGTAGTATCCTACCTGCCTGCCTCATCAACCAAACCGGCGTACGCGCTACCTTTTCCCCTCTTATGACGCGCAACAATAAGTCATTTTTCAATTGCATGCCGCAAAGATACGCCATCGTGGCCAAAGAATAATAAAAAAACCCGGGATTGATAATCACCGGGTTTCAATGCCAAGCGCACTTGCACTTATCGCGGCTTTATAGGCACGATATCATGTTCTGTCTTACCCAAATACTTCATAACACTATCAAAATCGCTCACATCTATCCGTGCTGCTTCCTCTCCCTGAGCAAAAAAGCCCGGCATATATACCAGTCGAATTACCTGATTTTGCGTCCATTCCGGACCAATTGTAGACGGATCAATATTACTTTCAATAAAAATATTTACCGTCTCTGTACTGAACTCAAAGTTATAGGTAAGGATACCTTGCTCGAAAAAGGCAATCTGCGGCATCAGCCTCCATACCGGCCTTTCGTTGACCACACCCCACTGAATATATACTAAGAAATTATCATCCTCAAATGAAAAGCCCTCCACATCAAAAGAAATTACGACGTATTGTGCAGGATCTTGCTCCAGGTCAGCCAAATTTACCTGGCCTTCAAAAACCAAATCGACAAAACTTACGCCATCTTCCCCGTCCTGACCATCTTGGCCATCTTGCCCGTCGAAACCAGGAGGACCTTGAGGACCTTCCGGTCCCTCACATGCCGGAAACAACGCAACTCCCAGCACCAATGCAATCAATAGAAATTTTTTCATACGAATAAAACTGATAGTTAATAATGTGAAGGTAAGGTAGAAATATAGACGTATATTTTTTGAATTCCAACATTTTTGTGCCTAGTAGAACAAAAAACAGCCCAAAAGGTTTGGGCTGCC
Organism: Lunatimonas salinarum; assembly: GCF_017811155.1. Lineage (GTDB taxonomy): Bacteria > Bacteroidota > Bacteroidia > Cytophagales > Cyclobacteriaceae > Lunatimonas > Lunatimonas salinarum. The sequence goes on from NZ_JACVCV010000003.1 coordinate 125,386, forward strand.
TGTCTTATGTTACCGCTAATACACTGAGGATCACAACACAATCCGCCTAATATCCGACTCCTGCACATCCAACATCCGCAGCATGGCATCCATATCATTGAAATCCATACGACCACTGATAAAATCCGCAGGAAGGATCAAAACCCGGAAAATCTGGTTCTGCACCCATTCGGGACCAAGCGTACGAAGGTCGAAATTCCCCTCCATATAAATGGAAAAATCCACTACCGTAAAATCATAGGAATAATTGAAAATACCATTTTCCCGGAATACCGTCCTTGGCAAGGGCGTCCATACATCCATTCCCTCTACCACTCCATCCAACCGATAGATCAATACCTTGTCCGACTCCAAAATCTCAAACCCGTATTCGCCAAAGACACTAAACTCCCCTTGTTGATTGAATGTTGCATCCACCTCAAATACCTCTCCCACGATGTTCACTCCGTCCAACCCGTCTATACCGGGAGGACCCGCAGGACCCATAGGACCTTCACAACTAAACAGCAATCCTGCGACCAGCGCAATCAATGACCACCTGTCAATACTATTCATTTTTGTCATCATAGAATCAAACATTAGATTGTATCCTTTAGCTAAACTAAAATCATACCAAAAACACCTAGCTAGTCACCAGTAACCAAAGGAGCCCATACAGTGACTTCGTCAGAGTCGTGGAGTACATCGATAAATACCCCCGACAAGGTGACTCCCCTCTGCGCAGCATAGGCTTCGATTTGGGACTTCACCTTCAAGGGACTGGGCATCACAAACCGATGCGAACGAATCTTGGCTATTATGGCCTGTTTACAGGGTATAGCCAAAAGCTCCAATGAATCCACCTGTTCAGGCAAAACCGTACCTACAAACACCCGAAGGGTATCCAGCTTACCGGCTGGCTCTACTTCGTAGATCGTGTGCAATACGCTGCCTGGATTCTCGGCGATTACATCCTCAATTTTCCGAAAACTCTCCCCGAGTGCTGCGTCCTGCGGTGTACCTCGATAATGAATCCCTGACAACTTAAACTCGCCGCAAGAGACCAACTCCATCTCCAATGGCGCAAACCCACCTAAAAGAAAATAGACCCCTACCAGAAATAACAGAACCAGTCCCCCGATGACTACGCTTCGCTTCATTCCTTAAAACAAATAACGGGCACCAATTCCCCCTTGAAGCTTCAGGTGACCAGGTCTGTCAATCAACTCAAAAAAAAGCCCTACCTCGGCAAACACACTGATCGGCAAATCCTCAAATAGGTATTCAGAGCCAAAATATCCTTCTGGACCCAAATCTATATTGGTTCGCGACTCGTTTAGAAATACCGTCTGTTCGGAAGGATTGGGCGTAAAATACACATAATTTACGTTCACACTTCTCAGCTGTGCGCCCGCGCCCAGATACGCCAGTAAAGTCCCCTCGGAGATGTCAAATTCGGAAGTGATATCTTCATGATACGCTACTCGGGCATTCAACGTGAATGCGTCGGATGCAGTATGGCCCTGGTAAACCGCAGAGGATAGTGGGCGATTGTTTTCAAATGACCGTCGGTAATAAGCGGCGCTGTTTGCACTACCTCTACCGATCATTCCTTCAACGGAGAAACGGTCATCTAAATCGGTTTTATAGGTAATCGATAGAGGTTCTCCAAGTCGTAACCCAAGCTGATGCTGCTGAGCATAGGAAAAAATGGGCGAAAACACCCACATTAGAAACAGTAGTTTTCTCATGTAGTAAAGAATCTAATAATTGTGGTTTAGCTTTTTGAGTATAACGGAAAATCCCGCACTTTGATCATCTATGAGGCCGAAAATTTATCCTGCAACCAGCGATTTCAACTGCATCTGGTGCAATTGGGTATAATAGCCACCTTTTCGAAGCAGCTCATCGTGTGTTCCTGATTCCTTAATTTCTCCCTGATGAAGAACGATAATCTTATCGGCGCGCTGAATGGTGGACAACCTATGCGCTATCACAATCGAAGTTCTTCCCTGCATCATTTTCTCTATTGCCTCCTGTATCAATTCCTCCGTCTCCGTGTCTACCGAAGAGGTAGCTTCATCCAGTACAATGATCTCCGGGTCGTACACCATTGCCCTTACAAAGGAAATCAACTGTCTTTGCCCTACCGAGAGGGTCGCTCCCCGTTCTTTAACATCGTAGTCCAATCCACCCGGAAGCCGCTCGATAAATCTTCTAGCCCCCACTAGATCTGCCGCTGCCAGTACCTGTTCCCTGGAAATTTGTGGATTCCCCAATGTAATGTTGTAATAAATCGTATCGGAGAACAAAAACACATCCTGTAGCACAACCCCAATGTGTTTTCTCAAGGTGTCCAACGAATACTCGCGGATATCCCTGCCATCAAGCAGCAAACTGCCTTGGTTTATTTCATAAAACCGGCTCATTAAATTGATCACAGAAGACTTTCCTGCCCCCGTGGCCCCCACGAGCGCAACGGTTTCTCCATGGTTTACATTGAAATTGATGTCTTTCAGTACCCACTCTTTTTCGTTGTAGGCAAACCAAACGTCACGGAAGGAAATATTGCCTTGAATACGATCTGGGGCAAAAGATCCTTCATCCGGAATTTGCTCGTTATTCTCCAAAAGCTTGAAAATACGGGAAGAGCTCACAACTCCCATTTGCAAGGTATTGAACCGGTCTGCGATCATGCGGATAGGTCTAAAAAACAACTGGAGGTACATGATAAATGAAATGAGTACCCCGACTTTCAATTCCAAATCAAATACGCCAGTCGCTCCGTACCATACCACTAACCCGATCCCAATAGCCTGAATGATCTCTGCCACCGGATAATAGACCGAATAATACAGCACCGACTTTAGGTGTGCCTTTCGATGTTCACGATTAATTTCCTTGAATTTTTCAAACTCCCTATCCTCCCGGTTAAATATCTGTATGATGTTCATCCCGGTTATGTGCTCTTGGAGAAAGGAATTCAAATTGGAGACAGCATTTCGAACCTCGTTAAAGGAAGCTTTGACCTTTTCCTTAAAAACGTATGTCGAAAAAATCAATAAGGGGAGCGTACTCAAACTGACGAGGGTCAGTTTCCAATCTACCCAAAACATGACCGCCAAAATCGCAACCAGTTGAAGTAAATCGCCTATAATCGAAGCTAAACCTTGGCTGAAGACATCTGCAAGCGTCTCAATATCTGAAATACTCCGTGTGACTAATCGACCGATGGGCGTGTTATCAAAAAACTTCAACCTCATTTTGAGTAGGTGGCGGTATAGCTTCGTCCGGATATCCCGTATAATTACCTGTCCAATCCACCCCGAAAGATAAGTATGACCAAACTGCACCACCGCATGTAGCACTAGCAAGCCAATCAGGAAGCCTATGATTCTCAGCAAACCCACACCGTCTCCCACGCTCACATAGTCATCGATGGCGATTTGGATCAATAAGGGCCGTGTAGGTGCCAACACCGCCAAGGCCAATGTCAAGACAACCAAAAAATAAAAATGTCGTTGATAGGGCTTTACAAATTGGTAAAGCTTTTTCAAGACATCCATGTCAAGAATTTCACCACTACTTACGTTTTCCTTCTCTAGACTCAAGACTCTGTGATTTAAATAAAAACATGGGTTGGGTAGACCACTTTTGAAAGGAACAACCCTTGCGGAGGAGCTGAAGCACCGGCTATGACCCTACGCTTTGCTTTTATAACGCCTTCGAAACCTTCTGCGTCGATCTGCCCTCTACCGACTTGTACCAAGGTTCCAACAATGGCCCGTACCATCCCCCTCAAAAACCGGTTTGCTGTTATATGAAATATCAAATGCTGATCCTTTTGTTCCCAGTAGGCTTCCTTTATTTTGCATCTAAAGTGCTTCGCCTCTGTCTTAACCCTACTGAATGACTCAAAATCTTCGTATGTACATAACAGAGAGGCCGCTCGGTTCATTCTGTCCACGTCAAGATCGTAAAAACACCTCCACACCAAACCAGCTTCAAAAGGATTCTTTCGAAGCCCAATAACGTACTCGTAGCTCCTCCATTGGGCGTCAAATCGGGCGTGCGCGTCTTCCACCACTTGATGCACTTGATAGACCCCAATGCCTAACGGCAAGACGGCATTTATTTTTTTTACAAATTCCTTCTTATCGGCAATTTCCAAACAATCAAAATGGGCAAATTGTTGCTTGGCATGCACACCGGCATCCGTCCGACCACTACCCATCACCTGAGTCGGAGCTCGTAGTATGGTTGACAAAGCTCTTTCGACCTCTTCCTGCACCGACGAGGCATTCTCCTGAATCTGCCATCCGTGGAAATTTGTGCCTTCGTAAGCCAATTCCAGAAAATACCTTTTCATCCAATCCTTATTGTTTCGCAAAGATACGCCAACCCTGAAATTTAAACGTGCTTTTGGAGCAAACCTTGCGAAAAATGATTTTCCGACCTTACTTTGTCTAAATTTATAAAAAATGATACAACGCATTCAATCCGTTTTTCTGCTTTTGGTAGCCATTACCATGTTTTCGTTACCGTTCCTTACAATTTGGGTTCAGGTAAACCCCTCCCAAACCGAGCAGTTGAAATTCAACCCCTGGGCCCTAGTCAAAACCTCGATCAACTCCGGTCAAATCATCGAGCATAATAATAACTACCTCATAGGTATCTTGGCTGTCGTAGCCGGCTTTATCGCTCTTTACAGTCTCCTACAGTTCAAAAACCGAACAAGACAGATGCTATTAAACATGATCAATTCCCTTGTGATGGGAGTAGCATTAGGCGCTTCGGTCTTTATCACCTATAAGGCAAACGAAACATTTAATCCAAACGCTACAGGGGCTTATATCATCGGATTTTATGCAATTATCTTTGCACTGATCATGAATATGCTAGCTAACCGATTTATCCGAAAAGATGAAATGCTTGTTAGGTCAGTTGACCGCATCAGATAACCCATAAACCCTATGAAGCCGGAAACCGCTGCAATCCACATCTCCAATCAGGTAACTGATCTGCACCAGCCCGTGATTCAACCCATCACGCTTTCAACTACCTATTTACACAGTGAGACTTCGTTGGTATATAGCAGGTTTGCAAACCCCAACCGTACTTCCTTGGAAAAGGTCATGGCAGCTTTAGAACATGGGAAAGAGGCCGCTGCATTTTCTTCGGGAAATACTGCCGGCATGGCTGTTTTTCAATGTCTCGATCAGGGATCCCATATCATCGCTCCGTTGGATATGTATCATGGACTGAAAAAACAACTTATCGAAGTATTTCAGGATAAGCTTTCGGTAACCTTTGTCGATATGACCCAGCCAGAACAAGTCAGGGCCGCTATCAAAGCGGAAACCCGTGTGATCTGGGTAGAAAGCCCCTCCAATCCGCTTATTCAGATTGCCAACATTCCCTTAATCGCTCAAATTGGACGGCATGCTCAAGTGAAGGTAATTTGCGACAACACGTTTGCCACGCCCATTCTACAAAATCCGCTAGATCTTGGCGCAGACCTGGTCATGCACAGTGCCACAAAGTACATTGGGGGCCACAGTGACGTGCTCGCTGGTATCCTTGTTACGAAAGAAACCGATGAATTTTGGCAACGGATAAAAACAGTCCAGTCCATTGGGGGAGCAATCCCATCTGCATTTGACTGCTATCTACTCTGCAGAAGCATCAAAACGCTCTCTTATCGGATGAAGGGACATTGTGCGAATGCACAAATAATAGCGGAATACTTGTCACAGCATCCTTTTGTAGAAAAAGTCATCTACCCAGGACTACCCACCGATCCGGGCCACAAACTAGCCGGAGAACTGATGCGCGGGTTTGGGGGAATGATTACCTTCTTGGTGAAAGGAGGTGCCAACGAAAGCGATGGATTTGTTCAATCCCTGCGTTACTTCAGCAATGCAACCAGCTTGGGAGGGGTAGAAAGTCTAATCGAACGAAGGGCACTTGTAGAAGGCCCTGAGTCTATCTCACCGGAAAACCTGATACGGATGTCCGTAGGTTTGGAACATGTAGAAGACTTGTTGGAGGATTTGAAATCTGGGTTGGAAAAATTGCACAGGTAAAGTCTTAGCGCTCTCCTGCTTGCTTTGCCATAGCGACTCTAGAGGCTGACGTAGTTAGCTTGATCATTTTTAACTCCTTGAGCACCGGTTCGGTTCGTTGATTGTGATCCACTTTTTTCACTATACCCTCAAAATCCGCCCCTCCCTCTATTTCGATAGAAGAAGAAATTATTTCTCCCCGAACCTTTGAGCTCCCCGTTAATCGAGCTAGCCCCTGCACATTTAGATTTCCCTGGACTTCTCCCATGACACAAATCTCCTGTGCCCACACATCGCCATGTATGCATCCGGATTGACTGACCACCAACTTCTTTTTGGTTACAATTATCCCCTTGATTTCCCCTTCTATACGGATATCACTTTTTGAATGAATTTCTCCGGTCATACTAAGACCTGAAGCAAAAACAGAGGTGGAACTGGCAAGGCCCAGCTCGTCTTGGATTCTTTTATCTTTAGACCACATCGTTGATATGAGTAAACTAACAATTAAGCCAAATCTACCCCTATTCTCGAACGGAATCTACAGGTCCATCTATCGATACAATAAAATGGACTACCAAATTTTTAGAAGCTAGAAAAGGCGGGAGGCTGTTAAATTGCTGGGTTAAATAAAAGTATATTTTCTTTGGATTCCAAATGAATACGTGCGAAAATCATCAAATAAATTCATCCGATGCCCCTTCAACCGGCCCATCCCTCCCTATCCAAACTTCGATACTGGATAGCCTCTGCCAAATGCTCCACCTTTATCTGATCACTTGACGCGAGATCGGCGATGGTTTTCGAAACTTTCAAAATCCGGTCATAAGCACGAGCAGAAAGCCCCAATCGTTCCATAGCTGTCTTTAGCAGAGCTTTTCCGGCATCATTTATTGCACAAATTTCCTTGACCATGTGTGAGGGCATCATGGCATTGCAATAGATATCCCGCTGCCCTTCAAATCGGCTGACCTGCCGCTCCCTCGCTCTAGTCACACGTTCCCTTATGGAGCTGCTTGACTCGGCTTTCCTGTTTGAGGTCATTTCATCAAACCGAACAGGCGTAACCTCCACGTGAAGATCTATGCGATCCAATAGGGGGCCACTGACCTTATTAAGGTATTTTTGAACCACACCAGGACCACAGACACACTCTTTCTCCGGATGGTTATAGTACCCACATGGACAAGGATTCATGCTCGCAATGAGCATGAAGTTTGCCGGAAAATCGACTGACACCTTTGCACGTGAAATCGTCACTTTGCGCTCCTCCAATGGCTGGCGCATTACCTCTAGGACTGTACGCTTAAATTCGGGAAGCTCATCCAAAAACAAGACCCCATTATGCGACAGGGAAATTTCTCCGGGCTGTGGATTCCCTCCCCCGCCTACCAGGGCAACATCACTGATGGTATGATGCGGCGAGCGGAATGGCCGCTGGGCAATCAAGGATGCCTCTACCCCCAATTTCCCGGCCACCGAATGAATTTTGGTGGTCTCCAAGGCTTCATGCAAGCTAAGGGGAGGCAGAATAGAAGGCAATCGCTTGGCCAACATGGTCTTGCCTGCACCGGGAGGCCCTATCATGATCACATTATGACCGCCTGCAGCAGCTATTTCCATTGCCCGCTTGATATTTTCCTGTCCCTGCACATCCGAAAAATCAAACTCGTAATCCGTTAGGGAATGATAAAAAATATCACGCGTATCGGTTACCGTCGGCTCGATATCTGCTTTCCCCTCTAAAAAATGAATGGCTTCCTCTAAGGTTTCCACTCCGATGATGTCAAGATTATTGACGATGGATGCCTCACCTGCATTTTCTTTCGGCAAAATAAACCCTCTAAAACCTCGCTTCCGACCTTCAATAGCTATTGGCAGTACTCCTTTAATCGGTCGAAGCTTGCCGTCCAATGAAAGCTCTCCCATGATGAGGTACTCCTCCAATGCAGGAAAAACCACCTGTTCCGAAGCCTGCAAAATCCCCATCGCAATCGGCAAATCATAGGAAGAACCTTCTTTTCTAATATCAGCAGGTGCAAGGTTCACGACTACTTTCTGTCTTGGCATGCGGTAACCAAAATACTTTAAGGCGGACTCCACACGCTGTTGGCTTTCCTTTACGGCACTATCCGGGAGGCCTACCATATAAAAGCTGGTCCCCTGCCCAACGTTTACCTCGATGGTAATCAGCTTGGCATCTACACCGGATACAGCACTCCCAAAAGTCTTTGCAACCATCTGAAAACTCGTTTAAATCCCTCAAAAACAAACTTAAGATAGGCAATTCTTCCAAAAAACAGTAATCACTTAAAATTTTCCCTCGGCTTAATCACAGAAGACTCCCTATCGGCAGCTTCTCCCCCTTCCAATTTCCTGTCAATTTTACCCAATTTAAGCTCTCTCTCGAGGTCAAAAACCATTGCTTTCAATTCCTTCTTTTCCATCTCAGCCTGACTTATCCTTTTTTCAAGGCGTCGCTTGACCATCGAAACCACCGCCCAAGATATCAGGTGCAACACTGTCCCCACCAAAAGCCAACCCACCACAGACCCCGACTGCAAAGGTATATCCCACATTTTGTCATAGGTCAAAAAATAGACAAGCGCTACTCCAAAAAACAGTGCGCTGATAAGCTGAAATAAACTGTTTACCTTTTCCATAATCGTAGTCAAAATTGGTTTGGAATAACTAAGTTACTAAACTGGCACCATAGCGAAAAGGTTTTTCTTCTTCCACCTTACATATTCGGCAAATATACCCCAGGAAACCACTCTAAAATCATTTGGGCATCTCCTAAGTGTCAACCCCTGCTATACTTCACCTCGTTGACCCGCTAGAAATTCGTGTCAAACCGAGCGAAATTAAGCCGCATAGACCCTTGAAAGAAACCGGTAAGTCCTGTGGATCCAGTATCTAGCTGTCGTTGGTTCCGGTAGGTATAACTCAAGTCAAAAAACAGGTTGTGCTTTAGCATGTAGCTTGCGACAAGGTTAGCTTGACTCACCCGGTTGGCCACTCCCTGACCAATCAGATTGCCAAAAAGTCCTGTACTGTTAATGGTTCTGTTTTTTAGTAAATCTCCCCCAAAGTTTGCGCTATCATCTGGATCCTCTCCAAAATACTGGTATAGAAATACACCTTGAAGGTTCAGTTTCGGAGCTGCTTGAAAGCGGACAATTCCGACACCTTCTCTAAAATTTGCCCCTAAGGGGTGCGTCAATGGGGTCCGGTAATTGGTAAACGACTGAAAATCGAACTTTTCCTGGTAGGTATAGGGTCTAGCCTGATTGTATTCTAGTTGGATATCAAGATGAGGAACACCAAATGCATCTATTGCCTTAAAGCCCGCTTGAAGACCATATTTGTTTCTACTGGACTTTCTGCCATCTATCCCAAAAAATTCCCCAAACACAAACTCATCCAATGCAAACTGCCCATACACCTGCATGCGCTTGGGAAGATTCCACTTGAGATCCATTCCCAGCATGACCTTATCCGGAGAGCCCAGCTGATGCTCCACCCATCTATAAAAAATTAATGGACTGAGGTAATTCCAATCGAATTGATTTGCCATAACCGACTCGAATACCCCGATGTTTAAGCGCTTCCCCAAATTCGCCGATAGGCGATGATGGCTAAACCACTTTTTGGGATAGCGGCCATCGGTAGGAAAACCCCGATCATATAATACATCGGCATTCAGCTGCGCCCAGAGGTTGGTCAAATTCAACTTCCATACTTTGGTGTTTACCTTTAGAAACATATACGGGTTGGAGAAATCGGAAAGAATCATCGAGCGGTATCCCTCCCCTACAAAATTACGATCCTGCCCAAATTGGATTGCAACATGTTCTGTAGCCTGAAAGGTGAGGTACCCCGTAGCCGAAAAAAAGTTATACCCAGTATCCCGGTATCTTTTCCAAAACCCCTCTCCCGGCACGGCACCATTTGATTGGGTATAATCCCGCACCCAGGAGGGAAACCTAAGGTCGGTCGTTGCCAGAAAAGTATAAAAACCGATCTTCCGGTCCACACTACCCCTTACCTCCACGCCCCTGGTATTCCTAAATCCAGAATCACCCACTCCCCGTTCATGTCCTGCCTGAAGATATAACACTGGATTCACGTGAAGATCGAAGGACTTATCTCGATAGTGATACAAATCAGAAGGTGTTCGATAAAACGGCCCCACGCCCTTTCCCTCCGATTCAGGGGCTCCATCAAACACAAATTCCCAACTGTCACGCAGAAGAAAATACAGGTTAAATCTGTCCCTGGCGCTGTTCAATGAGGAGTCCGCCGACAGCTGATTCAAATAGACCGCCAAATGATCTCTGCGATAGGGCTTCATTCCTGTCTGAAAAGGTTCCGTAAATATTCCTCGCTTAACTTCATAGCGTTCTATCAGGTGATAGTAATCCCTATTGAAATTAACATAGGCGCTCTGCCCATAGGCCTCGACGGCAAGAAGTGCCATAAGTGATAAAAATAAAAATCGCTCCTTCATATCTACTGCATGCTAAAACCAACAAAGACCGACTCGGAGCCCCAAGATCAGCTTGCTATAGCGAATGTAAACTTTATCTCTGAGATCCAACCAACAACTAAAAGAATTTATCCAAAAAGGCTTGGAAACGAGCTATGAAAGCGATAAATTTGTGCCTCAATTTAAGAAGAGCGAAAAATTGGTTTACCAAACTGCCTCAAATAGCCCACTACAGGCTGGTTGTGAACAGGCTGAAGTAATCCTATAAATCTACTTCCTCAGATTGAAAGGCAATCGTTTGTGACAAAAAACAATAGAAATATGAAAAAAGACATTCACCCTAATTACCGAGAGGTGGTTTTTCTAGACACTTCAAGCGAGTATAAATTCCTCACCAAATCCACCATTGATACCAAAGAAACAATAGAGTGGGAAGATGGAAAAGAGTATCCTTTGGTGAAAATTGAAGTTAGCTCAGCATCTCATCCATTTTATACCGGCAAGAAAATGTTGCTGGATACTGCTGGAAGGGTAGAGAAATTCAACAAACGATACAAAAAGAATTAATTTCCTTTCCCTTTAGGAAAGACTTTGGGTCTGTTGGAAGCTTATTCCAACAGACTTTTTTATTTTTGGGATATGGACTATTTTATTCTTTTTGAAGACCCAAAAATACGCGAAAATCTACTCCCTATCACCTTCACCCGCCCGATAGCAGAAATACGGATAGGCATTTTGAAAATTTGCGAAAAATGGGAACGGCACCTAGGGGTTAAATCTGGGATTCTCGCCGCCCCCCATCTTAACGCAAAGTTCCCTTTCGAAAATAAGCCGGCCTGGATGATTAACGGATCCATCCTCCCTGATGCCAACTTGATAGACCGCATACGTTCCTTAAAGACTACCGAATCCTTATGGCTGGGTGATGTATTAATAGCCATGTATTGCGAGAACCCAGTCAAATTTCATGAAACCGTCCACCATGCGAAACAAAAATCCTCCTATGACGCCCCTATAGGCATGTTGAAGCATCTTTGGAATATTTTTCAGCTGAATGGCGATCAAATCCGGTCTGATTTCGAACTCTTGACAAAACGAAGAATATCCGCAGGATGCGCAGATCCGTACACCCATATTTACCGGGAAGCAGAGGTATTTATAGAACCTGGAGCATCCATTAGAGCTTCAATAATCAATGCGGAAAACGGACCGGTGTACATTGGGAAAAATGTACAGATCATGGAAGGCGGGCTGATTAGAGGACCATTTGCCATTTGCGAGGATGCCGTACTAAGCATGGGGGCAAAGATGCGGGGCGATACCACCATAGGACCCAAGTGCAAGGTAGGTGGCGAAGTTTCCAACTCGGTATTTCAAGGGTACAGTAACAAGTCCCACGATGGCTATCTTGGCAACTCGGTGATAGGGGAATGGTGTAATCTGGGAGCCAATACCAACACATCCAACTTAAAAAATAACCACAGCAATATCCGGGTATGGAGCTATCCGAAAGAAGATTTCATGGATTCCGGGCTTCAGTTTTGCGGTTCCTTCATTGGTGACCACAGTAAGATGGGAATCAGCAGCATGCTTAATTCCGGTACCGTGATAGGTGTCGGCGCAAACGTTTTTGGAGAAGGTTTTCCAAAAAAAATGGTTCCTTCTTTTGCTTGGGGTGGCCCTACCGGTTTTAGCACCTTCAAACTCAAGAAATTTGAGGAAACGGCCGCAAAAGCGATGGCGCTAAAAGGCATGACCTTTTCCGAAACCGAAAGGGCGGTCTTGCAGGCGGTTTTCGAAATGACTCGTCCTTATAGGATTTGGGATAAGGATTTTTAGCTATTTTTGCAGCGATAACTATGCTATTTTCATCAATTCCCGGACTATCCGAAACCAAATCAAAGCTCATTCAGGCTATGAGGCAAGACCACCTCGCCCACGCCCTGCTATTTCATGGACCCGAGGGTAGTGCCGCGCTTCCGTTGGCATTGGCCTTAGCCACCTATGTCAATTGCGAGAGGCCAGGCGATGCGGATTCTTGCGGACAATGCCCCGCCTGCCAAAAAGCGGCCAAATTGGTTCATCCGGACGTAAATTTCGTTTTTCCACTAGGCGGTAGTTCCAAAAACGACGACGTGGCCGACACCAAGGTCGACCACCTGAAAGCTTGGCGCACTTTTGTGTTTGATAACCCGTACAGTAACCTTCACGACTGGGCGGTTGCCGCCGGATTTGAAAAAGGATTGAACATCTCAAAGGGAGTCGCAAAGCAAATAATCCAAACCCTCTCATTGAAATCCTTTGAAGGGGGTTATAAAACCATGGTGATTTGGTGTCCCGAGTTGATGCATCCTGCTTCTGCGAATGCCCTGTTAAAGATCCTGGAAGAACCTCCGGAAAAGACACTGTTCCTGATGGTATCCCACCATCCGGATCACCTGCTCACCACGATACTGTCCCGAACACAAAAAATATTGGTCAGGGCATTTACCGATGAGGAAATCATCCCTGAGCTCCTTCGCAGGGAGCTTTGCGCTGAGACAACCGCTCACCAAATCGCCACCTTAGCAGACGGTTCCCTTAGAGAAGCCTTCTTGCTGGCAGAAGATGCGAAAGATGAACATACCTCAACCGTAAGAGACTGGTTAAGGGTTTGTTACAGTAAAGACATAAACGCGATTTGTTCAATCGTTGAAAATCTTGCCGCTCTTTCCAAGGAAAACCAAAAAACATTGCTCTTGACCGCTATCAATGTGCTTAGAGAGTGCCTGTTGGATAAAAGTCAGCTAACCCGAATGATGCGGACGCCGGAATCTGAGCGCGAGTTTATCCAAAAGCTGGCAACCAACGTTTTGACCAGCGAAAAGATCAATCAGATTTACGAAAAAATGGGAGATGCCCATTATCATATAGAGCGCAACGCCAATTCAAAGGTTCTATTTATGGAACTGACATTTGCTGTTGCTAGAATTCTGAGGTAAACCAGCCGATGAAAAAAACAGTAGGTAGAAGGGAAAAAATAAGCCTTCCGGAATGGGGTATTTCCGGCATTAGTGGAAAAGTCGACACAGGTGCTTACACCAGTTCGATCCATTCTACATTTGCAGAAATGGTGGATATAGCCGGAGGAAGTAAACTGAGATTTACGGTTTTGGATCCAAAAAACCCGAGGTATACGGGAAAAGTCATTGAAACCGACACCTTTTCTGTCAAGAGCGTAAAGAACTCTTTCGGGCAGGCAGAGGTTCGCTATCAGGTTTTTACCACGGTAGAGTTATTTGGCGAGAGGTTTGAAGCTTCCTTTACCCTTTCTGATCGCAGCAAAATGAGAAATCAAGTATTGTTGGGGCGCAAACTTCTAAAAGGACGGTTTGTAGTGGATGTAGAACTGACTAACCAATCACTTAAGGCGCTCAAAACCAGCAAGAATAAAAAACAATGAAAATAGCGGTATTATCCAGAAACTCCCACCTATACTCCACTAGAAGGATCATGCAGGCTATACAGGAGGCCGGCCATGAGGGGAAAGTAATAGACCACTCTCTCTGCGACCTGGTCATCGAACAGGAGGGCCCCTCCATCATCTACAAAGGGGAAAAACTCGAAGGGATAGACGCTATTATCCCTAGGATCGGTGCTTCAGTCACGTTTTATGGCACGGCAGTTGTCCGTCAGTTTGAGCTGATCGGTACCTTTTCAGCCGTGGAATCACAGGCGATTGTCCGAAGCCGCGACAAACTCCGAAGCCTACAGATACTTTCAAGAGAAGGACTGGGGATGCCAAAAACCGCCTTTACCAACTTCTCAAAGGGCGGTGAAAAACAGCTGGTAGAGCGAGTGGGTGGAGCGCCATTGGTCATCAAGCTTCTGGAGGGAACCCAAGGGTTAGGCGTGGTACTCGCCGAGACCAAAAAAGCCGGCCAATCAGTCATTGAGGCATTTCACGGACTCAAAGCGCGGATCATTGTGCAGGAGTTTATCAAAGAAGCCAAAGGGGCGGACATTCGGGCGTTTATAATCAACAATAAAGTTGTAGGCGCCATGAAGCGACAGGGCGCTGAAGGCGAGTTTCGCTCCAACCTACATCGAGGAGGTAAAGCGACTGTGATCAAGTTGAGCAAAGAGGAAAAAACAGCCGCATTGAATGCCGCAAAAGCACTTGGACTTTCTATTGCCGGAGTAGATATGCTGCAGTCTTCACGCGGCCCATTAATTCTGGAAGTCAACAGTTCCCCTGGACTAGAAGGTATTGAAAAAGCCACAGGAATCAATATTGCAGGAAAAATCATTGAATTTGTGGAAGAATCGGTGGTCAGAAATGCCCAAAAGAAGAAGAAATACCATTAATTGAAATATCCATGACGGATCTGCCAACATACAGCGGGATGACTACCCTGCGATCGGTCGGCAGGCGTAAATCCGTTGTGCCCCATGGAAAAACACTCGTAGATAAATGAAACCCATTAGAATAGGAACCAGAGGCAGCAAGTTGGCCTTATACCAAGCTCATTACGTGGCAGACTTATTGGCTAAGCAGGGACTTGGAACAGATATTGTAATCATTGACACCAAAGGCGATCAAATACTGGATGTAGCCATTTCGAAAATTGGAAGTAAAGGGGTATTTACAGAAGAGCTGGAAATTCAGTTAGCAAAGGGGGTCATAGATATCGCTGTACACAGTGCAAAAGACATGCAGTCTACCCTTCCTGACGGGTTTGAATTAATCGCATTTACTGTGCGGGAACGTACCAACGACGTGATCATTAGCCACCGACCGGATATTCATCTGAGCAACCCCGCAATCCATACCGTACTGGGAACTTCTTCTACCCGAAGGGTGGCCACGCTGAAGCATTTCTACCCCCACGTCCAAACGACCGAGATTCGCGGAAACTTACAAACCCGCATTGCAAAGATGGAAGCGGGGGCCTGCGACGCACTGCTACTCGCTTATGCGGGCGTACACCGAATGGGTTATGATCACCTTATCAGGCACGTGCTACCGCTTGAGGAGTTCACTCCGGCGGTGGGGCAGGGTACCATTGCCATCGAGGCATTTGAAGGCTTGGATGGTCAGCTACGCAAACAAATCATTCAGGCGGTGCATGACCCAACTACGGGATATTGCCTACGCGCCGAACGAAGCTACTTAAAAGAACTGGATGGTGGGTGCAGTATACCAATTTTCGCACTCGGAACTTATGCTGAAGGGGAGGTGACGCTAAAGGGAGGCATCGTAAGCTTGGACGGAAGTAAGCGAGTAGAAAAACAGGTATGCGGCCCCATTGATGAAGCCGAAGCGTTGGGAAGAACCCTTGCGGGACAAGTACTCGCTGCCGGGGGGAAAGAAATATTGTCTAAAATCAGAATACAATTAGCTAAATAAAACCGAGCCTGCCTACCGGAAACACAGGCTTGGCATTGAAATCACACACTGAGATGACCATTCATAAAATGACCGGAGACCTGCCCATAGGCAAGTATCTGAACATCAAAAATCAATTATAAACAGATGAAACCTAATCACCTGAAAAAAAGTGTTTTTCTACTTCTCTTTGGAATTACTGGACTTGCCTGCTCTACTGAAAGGGATCACCTAGTGACGATAGAAACCCGACACGGCAATATGTATGCGATATTGTATGACCAAACCCCCGCACACAAAGCCAATTTCCTAAAACTGGCGGAAGAGGGGCGTTTTGACTCTACTGAATTCCATCGCGTCATAAATGAGTTCATGATTCAAGGGGGCGATGTTTTCGGTTTGGAAAACCTTCCGGAAGAGGAATGGTACACGCTTCCGGCAGAGATACACCCGAACCTGATCCATGAAAAAGGCAGCCTAGCTGCGGCGCGGCAGGGTGACAATATAAATCCGGAGAGAAGGTCCTCCGGATGTCAGTTTTATATCGTTCAAGGAAAAGTGTACGATGAACTGACACTAAACACAGATATGAAGAAATTACAGGAGGCTTTTATGCGATTCCTTCAACTGGAAAGTAATAAACCGCTGCGGGAAAAATATGTCAGCCATTACCAAAATGGCGAATTTGACAGCTTAAATGCGCTAATGCTCTCCAAGAAAGTAGAGCTGGAACAATTCTTAAACGTTAACTTGGATAATGAAAAACGGCCCAACCAACTACAAGCGTACACCAGCGTAGGTGGAACGCCGCATTTAGATGATGGCTACACGGTGTTTGGAAAAGTCATAAAAGGACTTGATGTATTGGATAAAATTGCCTCCGAACCAACCGACCGAATGGACAAGCCGGCAAATCCGGTGGTAATGAAAGTGAAGGTCAGCGAAATTAACCGAAGAAAAATAACCGAAGAATATGGCTATGAATACCCCGACGCAAAGTAGGCGTACCATCCTGATAACAGGTGCGAATGGCCTGCTGGGACAAAAATTAGTGGAGCAGGCATCCTCAAATCCGCTCTACCATGTGATCGCATCGGGTAAAGGCGAGTGCAGACTTCCTTTTGAAAACCCTGAATTTGAATACGTTAAGATGGATGTCAGCCGCAAAGAAGACATCAATGAAGTATTTCAGCAATATCAACCGCAAGTTGTCATACACGCGGCCTCTATGACCGATGTAGACAGGTGTGAAATAGCCAGAGATACTTGCTTTTCCCAAAATGTGGATGCTACCAATTGGATCGCACAAGCGTGCTGCGAACATAAAAGCCACCTAATTTACCTTTCTACTGATTTTATCTTTGACGGAAAAGAAGGTCCCTATGATGAAGACGCAAAACCAAACCCACTGAACTACTACGGTTGGACCAAATTAGAAACCGAGCGGATCGTACAGGCTACAGCTTGCCGTTGGTCCATCGTCAGAACCAATCTGGTATACGGCATTGCACACGATCTAAGCCGATCCAACATCGTCCTTTGGGTAAAGCATGGACTGGAAAACGGAAAGAACCTGAGCCTGGTAGATGATCAACTCAGAACACCTACGCTTGCGGAAGATCTGGCCTACGGATGCCTTTTAATAGCCGATAAGCAGGCAACCGGAATATTTAATATTTCGGGTAAAGACCTGCTTACGCCATATGAAATGGCCATATTAACCGCTAAGCATTTTGGCCTAGATGAGAGCCACATTATCCGCACGGACTCATCGCACTTTTCTCAGGTAGCCAAAAGACCGCTGCGAACAGGACTTCTTATAGACAAGGCACGGCAGGTACTTAACTACGAGCCTAAAAGTTTTGTGGAGGGAATTGCTATTGTGACAAAACAATTTAACTTAGCCCGGGCAAAATAATCGACGGCTCCTAAAAAAACGACAAACCACCAAAACATGATGCAAAAAGCAACCAACGTACCAAAAAGAGGGCAATGGGGTTCCAATTTCGGCTTCATTATGGCCGCGGGAGGCTCAGCTGTAGGATTGGGAAATATTTGGCGATTCCCTTACATCACCGGACAGAATGGTGGTGGGGCATTTGTACTCGTCTACATTATCTGCGTCCTACTTATTGGCCTACCCCTTCTGCTAAATGAAATCGCATTAGGTAGAAAGTCTAAAAAAAACCCTGTCGGTGCCATTCGGGTAACAGGTGGTAACCGCTTTTGGCAAAGTGCCGGCGTGCTTTGCGTGGTGGTTTGTTTTGCTGTACTTAGCTACTACTCGGTAATCGCAGGTTGGACGATCGGCTATATTTTTACAGAACTGATCAACATCCCTATCAATTTTGCGGACTTTGTACAGACCCCCTATCTGGTAATTCCGCTTTGTATGGTTTTTATCCTTGCGACGATTATCATAGTCCTTGGTGGTATATCTGGAGGGATAGAAAAAGCGGCAAAATTTCTGATGCCGATCCTATTTCTGATCATCCTGCTGATAGCCGCAAGATCCGTCACCCTTCCGGGGGCTGGCGCAGGGATTGACTATTACCTGTCCCCGGACTTTTCAAAAATTAATGGAAGAGTGGTTTTATCAGCGCTTGGGCAGGCTTTTTTCAGCATGTCGGTCGGGTGGGGACTGATGATTACATTTGGCTCTTACCTCCCAAAGGATTCCAATGTAATTCAATCTTCCGGTTGGATTGCAGGTATGGACACCATGGTGGCACTTATGGGTGGTCTGATGATTTTTCCTGCGCTATTTGCGCTCCTTCCGGGAGAGAGTCCAGACGGTGGTCCCGCGCTGGTGTTTAATGTGCTTCCAAGGGTGTTTGACCAAATTGACCCATTTGGAAATGTCATCGGGGCGATGTTCTTTGTCCTGCTGTTCGTAGCTGCCCTCACCTCAAGCATTTCCATGCTGGAAGTGCCGGTCGCCTACTTTATAGACGAGCGAAAATGGTCGCGAAAAAAAGCTACTTGGACGATCGGTTTAGGAGCGATGCTCTTGTCAATTCCCTCTGCCCTCTCAGCTGTTGATGGCAATTTTTTTCAAAAGCTTTCCTTCAGCTTCTTCGGCAGGCCCCTCGCCGGATTCTTCGATATGATGGACTTCTTCTTCGGAACCATGGCCGTGGTAATCATCTGTCTGATGCTGAGTCTCTACACTGGCTGGGTGAAAAAAATAAAATCCTATGCCGATGAACTTTCCAAGGGAGCGCCCGTCTTTGAAGGATTTCCAAAGCAGGCTTGGATATTTTTCATCAAATGGATCTGTCCCATCGTGATTATACTGGTGCTGATGAATATGGTAGGGATCTTCGGGGAACCCGGAGAAGGCGGATAAATTAACCGCTAAGAACCAAAAAGGCTGTCCCAAATAACATGAGACAGCCTTTTTGGTATCTAATCGACTTACGGTTTCAGCTACCAGGTTCGCGGAAAATTGCGGGTAAAATCGTCTGACAAGTCTGTCTTTTCTTCTTTTATCTCCTCCTTCACTTTGTCTACCTTTTCGGCTTTCTTGGGCTGTGATTTGCGCTCCTCCATAATAGAGTAAAGTTCCTCTCTACTGACTGCTTTTACCTTACTGTTCTTGGAAGCGGCTTCTACTAGCTCTTTGCTAACAGTCTTGATGGTGCTGTCAACCTTAGCACCCTTTTGAATCAAAATCTCCTGCGTCGTAATATTCCCTGAAACAGAAGCCATCGAATAAATGGTCGTTTCGCCTGTGATATAGAGGTCACCGACTATTTCGCCACTGATACTGATTTCAGCGGCGATGATGTCTCCGGTGATCGAAGCCTTTTCCCCCACAACCACCTTCTTATCTGTTCGGATACTCCCTACTAAAATCCCGTCCGCACGTATATCACTTCTGGATATAATATCTCCTGTAAGTTCAAATCCCAACGACAAAACCGTAACCTTACTTACATTCGCCGACTCCTCCTGCTGCTTGTTGGATTTAAATTTCATAAGCTTTTAGTCTTCTGATTCTTGTTTAAAGGTAGTAATAATGGTAGAACTGTTTCCAAGGTCAACTCCAACAGCCTTGTCTTTAGCACCTCCATTGATGGCTAGACTGTTATAACAATAACCGATGGAGGCAAGCTGCTCTGGATTTTCTGGGACGTGAATGTTCAACAACCCATCAAACTCCTCTTTGAATAAATTTACCAATTCGGTATAATTTGCTCCACCACCAGCTAGATACAAGTCCTCTGATTTGGCAAAATCCCGATCTGTAAAGGCCTTACGAATAGAAGGAGAAATAACATCTTTGTAGTATTGCTCGATAACCTGCTTTCGAAGATCTCTGAGATCAATTCGCTTTCTGTTAAGGATTATCGTTCCCTGACTGAAATTCTGATCTATCTGATGCTCAGTTTTCAAATCCAAGTAATTGTCCTTCTGTAGTTCCCGAGTGATCAGGTTTACGGCGTAACGAAGCCCGAACGTAGACACACTGGAACGCTGCACCAGCCCGCCCTCCGTGCTGAGAATGGCCTCCATCGTGCCATATCCGAGACTGATCATGAAAAAGTTACGCGGCGCATTGGGCACAATCTGTCTGACAGCCATACTGGCGCCAACTACCTCGGGGACAATGGCCACCCTATCCACTTCAACCGCCATTTTTTTGCGTCCGCCTCCCCCAAAGGTCTGCGTATCAAACTCAATGATGTGCTCGTTTTCCAACAACCGGTATGCACTTTCTTTAAAAACCTGAAAAGTAGAAAACGGAAATCCCGTGGTCACTGTGATTGGGCTGCCTAGCTTCTGGGATGCCAAGAGGAGGGCTGCCTTCAAAAATATCCGATAATCCACTTCCTCCGGAGAACTGTTGATATTTCTGTGAGGTGAGGTACCCTCTGAAAGGGCCAACTCACCCACCAAGTACCCCACATTATCGTGGTATATCTTCAACCCTGAGACTAAATCCCTCGCAACATTTCTCAGTTCCAGGTTGCTGCTCTCTAAAACGCTTGGGTATTTAATTACTTCTATCATGGACTAATTTTGTTCTGTTTATGCGTTAATGAAACAATTTACCTCTCAATGGATCTTCTATACGCAGCCTGCACATGAAGAAAGAACCGCAAAAGATCGCCAAAGTTTGAATAGATTAGACAAAAACACACCCGTAGTCCGCAAAGTCTCCTTTCAAATTCCTTTTCGATCATTCACTCAAAAACGGCAGGTTTTATCGCTAGTCAACCCATACTAACGGAAAAATATTTCAGCTAGTATACTCTTTCAACCATTTGTTTTGCCACTTTTTGATATTTTATGTCAAAATATTCCCGTTTGTCTTATTTTGAACTTATATCAAAGTTGGAGCACAAATTATTGCTTTATTGTTTAAAATACAAGGCATAAGATAGTTTGTGCACGTTTTTTATCAATTTGGCCAAAAATAACGTTGTCAAATTCGATCAAACGCTAGACAAGGTGCCTGGTTTTCGTTTTACGATCTAACATCGTAACTTTAAAATGAAATACATACTAAATTACCCTAGTCTTTTCGTTGATTATGGTTGAGAAAAGAACGTACCTTGGAATTAAAACCCATCAAAGGATGACCACAAAAACCTCATTTATCGGAATGTTGATCGGATGCCTGATTGCAGTAAGCATCGTCCAAACGCAGGCTCAGGAATTCTCCATTGGCCCTAAGCTGGGCATATCTCAAGCAGATATCAGCGTCAATGGCAACGGATTTTCAACGGGTGACAGCAAATTGGGCTATCACCTAGGGCTATTTGCCAGATTGGGGGGGAATTCCATCTTCCTTCAACCTGAAATACTTTACACCAATACCGGTGGCGAAATTCAGAGTTCGCAGAATCAAACGCAAGTAAACTATTCAGTTTCCTTCAACCGAATAGATGTCCCAGTCCTTTTCGGGTTCAAATTGGCCAGGTTCTTCCGCATTCAGGCAGGCCCAGCCTTGAGCTTTTTAATCAGTTCGGAAGTAGACACGAACAACGCTACCGTGCCCATGCCGGATTATAATCGGGCTACAATGGGCTATCAGGCGGGTATAGGGGTAGATATCGCTAACATGATCCTGGACTTCAAATACGAAGGCCCACTGGGCAAACAGGCTTCAAGCATTGCCGGTTTTGCGACTGATCAGCGGCAAAATCAACTAATCCTTTCACTGGGCATCCGGCTATTTTAGCCCTTGTACAAAAGTGGGGCTTGAAAGGTTATCCAAGCCAACCCGGGGCTTGAACGATAGCTTTTTATATTTAGAGGGGGTCAAACCGGTAACTTTTGTAAACTGCGCGGAAAGGTGTTGAACACTGCTGTAACCAAGACGATAGGAGGCCTCGCTCAAGGTAGTCTCATCGTAGCTAAGCCATTCCTTTACTTTTTCAACTTTTAGCTGAATAAAATACTTCTCTATCGTAATACCCTCCAACCCACTGAAAAGATGGCTCAGCACCGTATAATTTTCTGCAAGGCAGCCACCCAAATACCCCGACAGAGAAAAAGACGGCGGGATATCCCCCTCGTGTACCAACTTGATCAAGGCATTTTTTACCGACTCGATCCGCTGGGCATCCCTCGACTTCAGCAGCTCAAATCCCAAATGGCGCAACTCATTCTCAATGATCGTTACCTTTTCGGATGACAATGGATCTTTTGTCCTAACCCGACCAAGTAGTACTTCTAAATAGGCTATGCCATTACGATTAAATACCTCCTCCACGGCACGTACACAGCGGGGGCAAACCATGTGTTTGATAAATAATAGATGCATGGAAATAAAACAACTTGACACCGCATTAAATTCAAAAAAGGCCACCTCCTATCGGAAGCGGCCTTTTTTTCGTAGTGGTTGTAAGTGGTAAAGTGAATGTGTTTTATCTGACAGACAAAAACTTGCCAAATCCTGTTTCGTCCACGATCTCAAACGAGACATTTTTCAACGTTCTCAGGTGCTTGAAGTTGAACTTCTTTCCGAAAGTTGCCTCTGAAAACCGCTCTTGATGGATCAACTCAGATCCTTCATAAATTCGGATCGTCTTTTCCTTTTTATCCAGATTGTTCACCAACAAAGCGATGGTAGTGTCGCTGATAAGCCTTGTGTCAGCCAAGAATCCCGGCGCCTGTGGCTCCCGAACTAAAGAAACCTGGAAATCCTCCAACTTACCCAAATTTGCATCCATTACTTGGATGCTGTAGGTACCCAAATCCAACTTGCCCAAATCATAGTTACGGAAAAACACCTTTTCGGCTTCGATAACGTCCTTGTAGATGGTCACGTTTTGCTGATTTTTAATCGAAACGACCACTTTGCCTTCTGGCACAGATAGGTATTTCAACTGATACTTGTTGGATCCAACTTTCTTAAGCGTAACTACGGGGTCAGGTGTCCCTGCTTGTGTCCCGGCAAAGGAACTGAATGTGACGCTAAGGGCGACAATGGTTGCAATAATTAATCTCATGGTGTTAAATTTTAGAAGGTTTGTAAAACAAATGTTAAACCTCTGCTCCGGCAGGTTACCGGCAAATCATCGATTGAGGTTAATTACTTTGGGCAGGTAATTGAACGACTTACGTAAGTATGACACAAATGTATGGCGGGGATCTATCCATTGCAAATTAATCAACAAAAACATTTATTAATTAACGATTAGTTAACAAATACGGATAAGTATTAAAAATATGAAATTTTTCTAAACTCAGAAAAACCAATCGACAGTAAAAACTAATCAAAATATAATTCCTATAAATTCAAATAAAACAAACATTAATTTTTTTTCTGTTCTTTCATGTTGAAGTTACAAAACAAACCACCTATCAAAGGAATAAAGAAGCCTTCAGCTATTTTGGGTGTTTTTACACCCCCCTTTCAGCGCTTCAACCTATACCTATAAAACACATTATAGCTTCGCTCCACCTCCGGATCAGCGTTGTCATTGAGATAGACATGCCCATTTGTATCAGCAAAGTCCAAATGCCCAGATCTGGGAAGTTCATCCAACACGCCTATCTGCTTTCCTCCACTAACCCATATCCACCGCATTTTGCTGTACATAGCCCTCGCCTCCTTGTACTCGGGGGTATTGAAATATTGCTCCGATCCAGCCCGAAGTTGACGAATGATATCCGTCGGGATTTTGGTGGAAAATACGGCTACCAGATCATCCCCTGCATACCGAAGGTCAAAAAATGACGGATAATCGGAAAACTGATCCTCCTCGGAAAACTTGACGACCGGAACTTGTAAGGGACGGTCTTTATGGAATAGCTCGATCGTATCTCTCAGGATAGGCTGTTCCCCCGAAAAATCGTAGACAAAAAGCTGATTCCCCTTTACTGGCAATACCGCCATTTCCTGCTTCCCCGGATGGAATGCCATAATCACTCCTGACCCGACGAAGGAACCCTCGATTCTCGGAGTCCATCCCTTTGGATAGGTTTCCAGCAGTTGATGCGTAGAATCGGCCAAGTTATACCTGAACAGTATATTTGCCGAATCGTAGTAGGCAGCGCCTATTTCTTCCGGGTTTAATTCTTGCGAATTCACCAGGTTAAATTCCCTTCCCACCATGTAGTCTTTACCCCCTTTCACATAGGGATGGAAATTGGTCTGATAGTGATAAACCGACATGCCAAACATCCCCTTTTGCAAAGAAGGCAGTTGGAATTGCTTTTTCCCAGCCAAATCATACACATGGTACCCGTTGAACGTCCCTTCCGCGATCCACCGGTCTCTGCCTAAGAGCCGGTACCCAAAGGCCCCATTGACGCCCAGTCCGTTCGGTCCGTCATGCAGCACATCAAAAACCTGCAAAATCGTCCCCTTTTCGTCTACCAAATAGGGTTTACGGGACCTAAGCCCACGCATCAGAAAGTACCCGGCTTCCGGAGAGTAGTCATCCGTTGCCAAGGGTTGGAGCTCTTGCACCACGATGCTATCCACCAGTTCTAGCGTAAGCTTGGCGTTTGGCCCGTATTCACGCTGCTCTATAGAAGAGGTACAGCCAAACACCATGCCGGCTATCATTAGAAATGCAGAAAATGTCTTAGTCATGGATTAGGTGCTTTCTGGGTATGTTTGCGCTGCGAAGGTAAAGCTTTGTACCTATTATTTTGCCAAAGGAATACGGGAAGAGCCCAGAAAACCCCAATCATACTGAACAACAACCCCCCTATGGTTCCAATCGCAAGGGAAAACCAAAAAACTTCACTTTGCCCTTCCATAATAAAAGGGATCAAGCCGAAACAAGTGGACATAACGGTTAACAGGATAGGAGTTGCCTTTCCGGCCACAGCCTTCAGTAAATTTCGGTTATACACACCCCCCTTCCTGTTATTCAAATCATTGACGATAAAAATAGCTGCATTAACTGCCAAACCTCCCAACATGACAAACGCCGCATAACCGCCTTGATCGAAGTAAAAATCAAACAGGGAGAAAATCAGGAACAGACCGATAAATGAAATCGGAATGATAAAAATAATCACCAGAGGTTGCTTAAAATTCTCAAATAACACCGAACAGATAAAGAATATCCCTAACACCAATACCGCTAAAAGCCCATACTGTCGCTTAGCCTTGCTGTAATCCCAGCTATACGTTTGCTTTGTTGCGGTATAGCCCAAGGGCAAGGTCGTTTTCAGTTCATTCAACACCTCATCCAAATACTCTCCACCAAACTTGGCCGACCCCATATACTCAAAGGATACCAACCGAATATACTGCCGGTTCTCCTTATGGAGCGAACTGGTGGTGGTTTCCTTATTTAGCGTACCGAAACTCCCTACCCTAAAAATCTCGTCCTCTCCCGAAATCAAACTGGTATTCTCCAGGTCAAATCGTGAAAACGCATCCGAACCCCTTTCCTTCAAGTAAACTCCATAGCGACGATTATCCACGTTTACAAACAAGGAGGCCGATTGGGGCTTGGCTACGTCGTCCAGCGCACTCACTATCCGGTACATGTCAGCGCCTCCCAGACTCATTCGATCTTGGTCAAAACGCAGCACATATTCTTCTGTTTTACGTTCGTTGTAACTCAGCCGCTCATTCGTGTTAACCTCTTGAATCCGCCGGTGCGCCAGCAGCTGCTCCGCCAGCTTTTCGGCCTGCCGCTCCAGCTCATCGAAGTTATAGCCCCGCATCTCCACCCGAAAAGAAGGTATCCCCTCCCCTCCGGGACCGGTAAAAAACCCCTGTCCAACCCCGTAAATGTTCCACCTAACGCCGCTCCAGTCGGTTGACTTCATGGCCAGTTTGCCTTTAAGCTGATAGGGCAATGCGGAGCGCTCATAGGCTTCTTTAAAGGTGATTTCAATGCGGGCATTTTGACCGGAGGAAACGGTCGTTACAAATTTATCCACCCCTTCTACCCCTTTTAGATACGCTTCAAATTCCCGGATAATGTAGTCCATTTGCTCCAGCGTATTGCCAAAGGGCAATGCAGCATTGACATATAGCCTGGTGCGCTCCGGCTCGCGGTACTGGGATTTCTCGAAAACCCCTCGTACAAACATCCGAATAGAGCCTCCCAGTGCCTTGTCTACCCAAGGCCTAACTTCCTCTTGGTAATAGGTGCTGCCAATACTCTTGTTATACCACTCCTGCCCCTCCCACCGGGATGGCAGATAAAAAACCGGCAGACCAAAAAGGAGTATCAGCAAAAAAACAAAGGTTTTACGGTAATTGGCCGTAAATGCAATGGTGCGTTCCAAATGCAAAAATGCACGAACCCTTCTCCGAAGTGCCGCAACGGACAGCTTCCTGCCTGACTGGCGCTTTTTCCCAAATAGCAACTGATATAAGGACGGTGTGAAACCCAGCGCTACCATTAGCGACACGCCCAACATGACTGCTACCACTACCGAAAACTCCCCGAGGTTCTTCCGATCTTCCTCCGGAAGCAGGAACACCATCAGTAAGGCCGCAATGGTGGTCAGGGAAGCTGCCAACAATGCCAAAAATACCTTGCGGTTTCGGTGTTTGTGAAGATGATCCATCATAATGATCATATTGTCCACAATTAGCCCGAAGGAAATCGTCAATCCTGCCAATGAGTAAAGGTGAATGTCGACCCGAAGCAAATACAGAATAATCACCGTAAGGCTGAGGTTTACAAGAATCCCCAAAAACAGCGTAGTCAGGTACCGGATGTTTCGGTTTACCAAAAAAATAAAGACCACCAGAATCAAAATGGAGAGTCCGGACCGCTTGTAGATTTTCTTGAGCTCCTTGGCCAAATATTCTGTGTTGTCATTTTCCAAGCGAACGTCAAAACCGGAAGGAAGCAGGCCAGCCTGCCCGCTGACTACCTCCTTGATGCGCTGGGCTAGCAGTACCTTGTTCACGCCGTCTCTCGAAAAGATGGTCATGGTTACCGAGTTATTCCCATTGATTCGGTAGTAATTGGTCGCTTCCTCCTCCTGCAGCGACAGGGTTGCCACGTCGCTCAAGTACAGATCCTTACCCTCCAGCGTCCCCAAATGTAGGTTTTGGAGCTGTTCCAGTGCCGTCAGAGACCGGTCCACCGTCAAAAACAGTGATTCGCCAGACGCATTGATCACCAAACCGGGATATTGAAGTCCAAAAGCATTTCGGATTCTGGAAGCCAGCGCATTTCTGTTGATCTTCAATGCCTGAAGCTTCTTAATGTCGTATACTATAAATAAACTAAGGTCGCTCGCGCCGCGCACGGAAATCTCTTCAATCTCCTCAATGCGATTTAGGGATGATTTCAGCACATCTTCGGTGATCTTCTTGATCTCAAAGGAAGCAAAGGGACCGTTGATGCTAAACGTAAGGATGGGAGACCTTTCATTGACATTCCGTTGCGCAGATTGGGTCACATTTGGGTAGGAAACTTTGGTATCCATGGAGGGGTACACCTGGCGAATCAGGGAGGCTACCTCAAACTGCTTGTACTCCATGTCGGTGTGTTTGTCAAAGCGCAACGTGATAGAGCCTCGGTTGTATTCCGATATGGAATTAATCTTCTTAAGTTCTGTGAGTTGGCTGAATACCCCCTCCAGGGGTGAGGTTCCCAACTTTTCGACTAACTCGGGGGAGGCATCACGCACTGAAAAAGAAATATTCAGTACCGGTTCGCGTTCCCTCGGGTTCAAATCCACGGACAATTGGGGAATCAGTGCAAAACCAATGATGGACACCACAAAAAAAGCAACCACAAACCGGAATGGTGTCATACCTTATTTATTTTTTATGTGTTCCACTAACATGGATGTTCTTTCCGAAGCCATTCGACAAAATGTCACGACGAGCCAATTCCCGGTTCCATTGATATTTCATGGAAGTACAGAACCTCCCATAAAACGAGGACAGCAAGACCAAACAATGAAATCCGGAAGTGGTTCTTAATCGGTTCAAACCATATAACGTCAGAAAAACAACCTCTTAAAACTAAAAAAATAATATCAAAAGCAAAAATATTTTGATTGATTAATTACCTTCCACTGTACTTTTTAACATTTATTTAAATTATAAAAGATACTTTTTACTCAATTTGACCCGCATGCCTCAAACGGAAACGGTAGACGGCATACTCCTCCAGAATGAACTTGGAGAAATACGCCGTCAGCTGTGCTATTCGCAAAATCAAACCGATATTATCAAACCGACTTCGGCGAAGGAATATCAAATTCGGCATTTCGCGGATCGTAAAGCAAGCGGTTAGCCTCTACGGAATGGTCTCCTACAAAATGCTCGGCCTCTCCATCAAATTCCAGCCAAGGCCCTACGATATAGTCTGCTTTATCTTCCAGTACCCCCATGCCATCTCTCGCAATGGCATGTATTTTCATAAACTCTTCATAGGCGAGCGGATTGTCACCAAAGCGCCCTGCTTTTGCGTTAAACGGCACTTTTTCTCCCAGTCTATAAGATATATTCATCAAATGACCCAAGGTGCAGCTATAATGCGCATCATACATATTCCCGTTTGCCATCATCGGGTCACCCGCCTTACAAGCAGCTACAAAGCTACCATAGGGGCCTCCAGGCGTAATTTTCACTTCCGTAATCGGTACATTTCTGGGTTGGCTGCCATTATGGGAGTGGTATTCCCCATCTATGAGTTTTCCACCATCCTCAAAATAAAACCTATTGGTCACTTCCTGCACATAACCTTCGTGATTGACATTTCTTACATTAAAAAAGACCTGCTGCCCATTGGCAAACTCGGCAATGGCAAACATGGTATTGGGTGTTTCCCCCTGATCATCCCACGAAAAACGTCCCCCCATGGCCATCACCCTCTTGGGATGCGTGTTGGCCACTTCCGGATCCAAGGCCCAATAAGCCACATCCAGCTGATGTGTTCCTTGATTGTTCAGCTCGCCGTTGCCGACCTGCCAGTTCCAATGCCAGTTGTAATGCACGAGATTTTCATGAAACTGGTCGATCACTGCCGGTCCCTTCCACAGATTCCAATCCAGGTTGGAGGGTACAGTCGTATAGGGCTTGTGCCCGATTCCTGCCCTTGGTTTACAAGCAAAGCCATGCGAAACCAGCATTTTGCCGTATTTGCCCGATCGGATATCACTGATTTGATTCGCCCATCGGGCTTCGCTTCGCCGCTGAGCGCCATGCTGAATGACCACCCCGTATTTTTGCGCAGCAGCCAATGCCACGCGCCCTTCGTACACGTCGTGACTTGCCGGCTTTTCCACATAACAGTGCTTTCCGGCCTGTGCGGCCCATATTACCATGAGTGAATGCCAGTGATTGGGCGTAGCGACGGTGATGGCATCGATGTTTTTATCCTCCAGCACCCTTCGTACGTCTGCCTGTCCTTGCGCACGGGAATGCACGCCGCCACCGTCCCTAAGGCCTTGTAGGCGTTCGGCCAGCACCCGGCTATCCGGATCCACGAGGTAAGCAATCTCTACGTCATCCAGGGCAGTAAATCCACCGATGTGGGACTTCCCTCTTCCGTTGAGTCCGCAGACGGCGATACGCATGCGGTCGTTGGCCCCCACGATGGATGCGTAGGACTTGGCACTAAAACCGAGCGCCCCTATAGATATTCCCGCAGTACCAAGTGCGGATTTTTTTAGAAAAGACCTTCTTTCGTTCACGTTATTTGGGTTTAATTAGAAACAACTATCTGATCCTTAAATAAACTATAAAATTTTATCCCAATCAACTTTTCCTTGGCGATTCGTAAAAGAAGTGTCTTTTAAATAAAAGATACCGAAAGGAGCAAAATGTTTTACTAGATTTAGGACCGATATGCATTTGTGACCATTAGTTTACGGAACCACTTAAAGCCCCACCCCTTATGAACGGTTTTTTTGGAGTCATTCGCCTGGGCCTATCCGGGCAGGAGGCCCTGCTTTCCCTCGTACCGGATTGGCTGGAAACCAATCAGCACACAATTTCCGGTACCCAGTACGTACTTAAGGGTTTCCGTACAGAAAACCTGGCACTGCTCCCGGAATATGGACTTTCATTGGTTGGATGGGCAAGGATCGACAACCGCAGGGAGCTCGTCGCCAAACTGGCTCTGGCCGGTGCCGAAAATGATCTGACGATCATCCTAGCCGCTTACCAAAAATGGGGAACAGACTGCCTGAAACAGCTAATTGGAGATTTCAGCTTTGTACTTGTAGATGAAAACAGCCAAACTTTCCTTTTGGCAAAAGACCCCTTAGGGGTACGTCCCCTTTTCTACACACGCTATGATGACCTGCTTTTCCTTTCGACCAGGGTCACAGACTTGAGAGAAGCGCTTCCAACCAGTCCAGAAATTAATTTAACCTATGTAGCAAGGGAGCTTAAAAATTTTCCGCAGCCGGTAGAAGAAACGTTTTTTCGTTCCATTCACCGACTTAAACCAGGTCATTTTTTGAAACTATCGCCACAGGACACCCTTGTGGAGCAACCCTACTGGGAGCTAACACGCATTCCCCTTCCGGGATGCAAGACGAAAGCCGATTACCATGCACTGCTACTTGCCTGCTTGGAAGAAGCGATCCGATGCCGCATACAAGGCAAATCAAAAGTAGGCTGCCAGTTAAGTGGCGGCATGGACTCATCGGCTATTGCCGTACTGTTATCCCGGCTAATGCCAATTGGAGACATCCATACCTACTCCTTTGTACTCGATGAGAAAACGAGAACTTACTCTCCAAACGGAATAGACGAGCAAGCTACCCAAGCCGACATCATCCAATTCGCTGGATTGGACATTAATAACCACCACCCCATCACCAGGTTTCACTTCAATGATATTTACGAAGAGTTAGATACTCGAAATGACGTGATGGGCGGGCTGGCCAACAGCGATGCCATATGGCAGGACTCCCTATTTAAAGAGGCGGCCGAGCGGGATGGCGTTGAAGTCATGTTCAGCGGATTCCCCGGAGATGAGGGAATCTCTGCACCTGGAAGCAATTACTTTCACGAGTACCTTTCCCAGGGAAATATCACGGGCCTGATGCAGCACCTTGCTGCCTTCGGGTTAACCGGCCTAAAAGGCATAATCCGGTATTACGTGGGAATGTACCGTGGCTCCACCAACGCCTCATTCCAATCCACGTTGGAATCTAGAAACCTACTTCATCCGAGCAGCCCGCTACATGCGCAACTACAAGAAAATTCATTCCCTTTTGACCGCTCCTTCTCTGCATATCTGAAGAGGCGCATGTGCCGACCCCACACCACGCTGCGAACCGAATCTGAAGGGGCCTACGCCAATCGGCACGGAATGGAAACCGTCTATCCATTGGCAGACATTCGCCTACTGCAATTGGTTTATAGCCTCCCCGTCCATCTTTTTAAGCCAAAGCCCTACAAACGGGCCCTGTTCAGAAATCTTACCAAGGGTATTTTACCTGAAAATGTACGGCTCCAACCAAAGTTCAACGGAGCCAAAACCCTGGCCTTTGCGGACTATTGGATCACCAACAAGAGTGAGCAACTCGCAGACTATGTGCCGAAGGACCGCTACAGTCTATACATAGACTTGTTTGATGTTTCAGAGCCCGGTGCCGACTCGAAATTTATGGAAACCAAGCGGCGAACCTTTCTAAAAGAAGTGGACTACTTGCTGGAAAAAAACACCCCACCGCAACTATCCCCCCTTTAGGCACCTGGTTTCCATCCCTATTTCCGGCTTTTCGATCATCCAAGCAATGTTTGGATGGGGTAGCTTTCCCGGAAATTACCAAACGGCGTGAGCCTAAATTCGCCTATTTAGAAACTTTTAACATATTGCTGATTACGAAAACGAGCAGCCCCTTATCTATTTGGCTATCTTGGCTCCGCTAATACCCATGGCCTTCGATTTGTATTTTTTTCACCATCAACAACTTTGATTTCAGTTGGGTAGTAGCACTAACCAACTGACTGTTTTCTTTCTTCAGCTTGGTTTTGAGGTACTTCCAATAGTTACGGGTTTTGTTATAATTCGGCTCCTCATTCAAAACCCCAACAATATCCAACACACTGAACCTCCATTGGGAATGAGCATCATCCCAAATGGCGCGAACCTCCTGATCATTAAAAAAGCGGATGGATAGTTTCATGTTTTCCTGTAGCTCTTATTATTCTTTGATATAGTAACCACCTGTTTTTGTCATAAATCTCTCTGACACTTGGTAGCCTCCAGCTCTCTTTGAACCTATATACTCAATAACTCCAAGTTGTTTGAGAAGAGAAATATGACGTTCTAATGTTTTATAAGACTTGTCTAACTTTTCAGCGATTTCAGAAGCTCTAACGCTCTTTTCAGTCAAAATCAGTGAAACAATTTGAATCATGGATTCTTTTACCCCCTCAGTTATTCCCTCGATTAATCCCTCACTTATTCCCTCATCGATAACCTTTATTATTCCCTCATTTATTCCCTCATTTATTCCCTCAAACCTTCGTCATTTACGCCTGGTGTGGATGGTTGATATTGGGGTGCAGCCTTTCCAATAGAACATGATGGGAAATACTTTGCAATAACATCATCAACGAAATCGGCATTCACACAATCCTCCGCTCGTCCGGGTTCACCAAAACCCAATGATTTCCAACTTGTATCTTACTTAATCCGATCAATTGTACTTTTCCATATACCTTTTTATCGTTAACCTTCACCCCCGAAAATGAGTCCAAATCATAAAGCCATATTTCATTTGGTTGGTTGATGATTACCGCATGCCTTCGGCTTACTATCGTAGAGCTGGAAATTAGTATGTCGTTAAAATAAAAGCCATCTCTCCCAATTTTAATTATTGAGTCAGTAAAAGTCTTGCCCTTCAAGCACGAAAAATTAGAGTCTACGATGCTAAGCGTTGACTTTTTGTGATCAATGTCCAAAAATTTTCGGTCCATAAACAACAGCTTCGATTTGAGAACAGGCCTTCCTTTCACGCCATAACTTCTCACGGATTCCGGCTCCAAAAACAATGACCTATTGTATTTAACAAATACCGATTGATCAAACCCCCACCTATCCAACATCTTCCCTTCGATATTATAGTCATTAAGCATATAAAAAAGTGCAATATTACAACTTAAACACTTATCCTTCGGAAATACCCTTAATAGTTCGCCACTCAGTTTAATAGCAGCCTCAAGTCTGTTGGTTAAGTAAAAACATTTTAATAACAGGTTATGGGCCTCTAAATCTGTGGGGTTTCTCTGAATATGATCCGACAAAAAGGAAATCGCCTTGGCATAATTGCCCTGTTCGAGGTGTATTTCGCCCAACTGCCTTTGAATATTAAGTCTTGGATTAACTCTAAGCGCCTTTTCAAACCATAAATTTGCCTCAGAAACCTTACCCCTATCCAAGTAAAAATTACCTGCCACTTCCAAAATCTGCAAATTGTCCGGATATTTTTCGACACCAAATTCAACCAAGCTTAAGGCTTTTAACCAAGACCTTCTTCTAATCAAATTTTTGATTTTATCTGAGATGATACCCGCATCAAAAACCTCCTTTCTGATGGCGAAGGGTATCTCTTTGGACGCTAATGCTTCTGCAAAATCCCGCATTGTTTGAAATCTTGTTTCGGGATGCCTGCTTATGGCCTTTAAAACAATACTTTGTTGCCATAGGGGCAGGCCTTCTATGGGATAAGATAAGTCCCTGTGCATGCGAATTATTTCCTCCACAGACTTGTCATAAAATGGATTCCACCCTAACAGCGATTCTAATAAAACCACCCCAAGTGCGTAGACATCTTCTCGGGGATCTTCGTTTGTACTTCGCATCCCCACGAGTGCTTGAGGGCTTAGGTAACTTCGGGTACCTCCATATCGATTAGCCATACCAAAGTCGGAAATCTTTGGTATCTGATCTGAAAAGAGAATATTAACAGGCTTGATGTCTTTATGGACTATTCCCTTATCATGAATTTCCTGTAGGGTTAGTGCCAACTGCTTTACCCACAGCAGTAACTGATCGGGGTCTTGTGATTTGGCCCTGATTTTGTCATGCAATGTCCCCTCGGCACAATACTCCATGACAAAATGAAGACTATCCCCTTCCCAAAAATGATGAAAATACATCACCGTGTGGGCAAGCTTTAACTTGGATACCTGTCTTATTTCATGGATGATATCATCTTGACTATTTTCGGAACCGATAAGCTTTTTTATCGCCCTCAGTTCTCCCGTGATGTTTTCCTCCGCAAGAAAAACCTGACCAAATCCACCATTTCCCAATAGCTTTAGGATTTTGTAGTTATTTATGGTTTGTCCTATGATCATGCATTTCTTTTACTGGAACGACATCCAACATTATCACATTCTAAGGTATCTATTTTTTAATAAAATACCCCCCTGTTTTTGACGCTCCTTTAAACTCAATATAACCATGCTCTTTGAGGATTTTCAAATAACGCTCTGTAGTTGCTAAGCTCTTTTTTATCAAAGAATTTAACTCGACGGCTTTTTTACCTTCTTCATTGGCTATGGTGTCGTACAAAAACTGCAACTCCAATAGTACACCCTCATTTACACCCTCAATTTTTAGATTTACACCCTCATTTACACCCTCAAGCTTGGCGTGAATCAACTGTTCCCTAAATAACTCTCCTCTTTCAGTTAAAAGATATTTTTGATTAGGATGATTCGGGTTTTTACCAAACTTCATTTTTACAAACCCCTCTTTTTGAGCAGATTCAAGGTAGTTTTCTCGAAAATTTTTAATATCCTTTAATCCTAGAATATCCTGAATCTCACTTCGAGTCATCTCACCATCAATCACTTTTATCAGGTTTTTCACTTCCATAGAGCTTGAGGGGAACTTGAGGGGAGGTTGGGGGGAGGTTAGGGGGTACTTGGTCGGCACTTGGTGGGCACTTGGTCGGTATAGGACGGTTCTAAAATCTTCCATTTGCTCAAAAATCGGCTCCCGAAGCTTATTCTCAAGTGAAATTGTCTGACCAAAATTATTCTGAGCCAAGACCTGGTTTTCAAAATGGTTTTTTCCGATTTTCTCCATCAAATCATTTTTGGACCAACCCATTTGCCGGGTTTTTAGAAGGTAATATTCTCTTTGGGCATCGTTTTACATTTTTCAAAAATCAATTTATTCTGGACCCATCCAATTTCTCGCACCAATGGTGCGAGTTTTTGATTGTCTTTATAGACTTCATAAAATGTCTTCATCCGCCAAATATTTGAAGTCGAAAAACCCCGAATACCGGGAAATTCCAGTTGCAGATTCTCTAACCTTTAGTCTTCTTCTCCGAAATCCAAGCCCAATTGCTTCGCTGCTTCTCTCGCTGACTTGTATTGCTGTTTACTTTCGTCAATTGGGCTGGCAACTGTGGACTTAATTTTAAATTTTACCTCTATTTCAATCTTGTTTCCATTCATGGCGAATGGTGTGATGAAATAGTTGAATAGTTCCGTGTAGCGTTCTAAGGGAACACTACCGCTCACCGTGATAGACTTGAATTGTTTTATGCCTACATTCGAGTCAACAGCTTTTGCCCCCAGGGGTTCGAAAGGAGGTTCACTGACTCCTGAAACTGATGTATCGGAATTAGTCGCTAACGTATTAATTGTTTGAGTTATATCCTTAGGGGATGGTTTTAAGCTTTTATCCACCAACCAATAGGTGACGTCATTGACATCAAAGAATGGAATGGTTTCTTGAAAATAGTACCTTGTAAAGTCTTTCCCATCCCCTGTTGCAATACAGTACTCACCGTTTGTACAATACTTTTGTAAGCTTCTAGCAACTGCCTCAGCTCCCGTAATCATAGGCTTGTCATCAAAGCGCAGGAATGCCTCATAGATGTCCTTTGCTTTAATAGCTTGTTCGGGTACTGGAAGCAGATTGTTGTTTCTTAAAGTTCCTAAGCCAACAGATTCTAATAACCATTCTTCTTCCTTCAAGGATTCGACAATAATGGTATTGATTTGGGTGTCTATACTATCTTTGAACTGACGAATTTGAAGAACATCCGAACCATTTTTAGCTGAAAACTTGGTAACAATGGAATAGGCTGCTACAATTGACGATTCCGAGCTTTTGGAGGCTTCATCCATGCGTTTTCGAAGGTCTGCTTTCTGCTCTTGCTCCAATTGATTAGTATACTCGGCACTTATTTTTTGACAGGCTAGATATTCCCGAACATCTGATTGTAGTCTTCCAATACCTAATTCAGAACACACCATGAAAAGGAGTGTATTTCTGTAAATCCGCTCACTATTTCCTTTTTTGGTGGCAATCTTCTGGATCAATGGGAGCGTATTGCCATTGATCCCGTTAGGGTTGGCTAAATGATTTGGGCTTAAGATTAAGAGCGTTGGTTTTTGCTGTTCAGGAATGTCTTCTGCCGGATTTACCAGAACATTGAATGCGTGAACATTCTTGCTTTTCTGATGCAGGCGGTTGATAATTTCGGCATGGATGTCTTCTGTTTTTACATCGCTCTTTGCCTGATTAATCAGGATATTGATGTTGGGTTTGGTATGGAACCAATACCGTTTTCCTGAACTGGAAGATTGAGCATAGTACAGGTAGTATGCATTACTTTCCAATTCATCCAAAGCCCCATTTACACTATTGTGGTTAAAGCCGTGTGGAACAAGAAGATTCAATTTGAGTTCTGGCACGGAGATACCCTTATTGGTTCCTTCGCTACCAAACGAGTTCATTAAAATGACTGAAGCAATGCTTTGCGTCAAGTACCAATCACCATATTCTTTCTTATTGCTATCTATCTTAAAAGCATTGGATGAAGAACCTGCTGCATCCGCTGAAATCACGGAATCATAACCATTTCCGTAAAGCTTTTTTAATTGGCCGGAAAGAGCATCCAAGTTGGCGAAATTTACCACACCCGTATGTATCATGGCGTTGCCGCCAGGAAGTGATTGCTGACGTTTCCATAAGTCACTTACTATGGAAGCCAGCAATCGCAAGACTCCCCTTGTACGCTGAAAATCATGATGGCTTGCCCAGCGGATTCTGAACACATCAATTAATTCCGGATGGAAAGGGTAGGATTTTAAAATCTTCTGCTTGTACTCCGATTTGTTAGCATTGGGGGGAAGCTCTGACCAATACTCCTGATACATGCTCATGTATTGATCGGCAATTGACTCAATGGTCTTTGCATCTCCAATGTCTTCAAACAAACGCCTTCTGATAACTTCATAGATTTCCTCATCCGCAACGGGCTGGGTATCTGCACCTACTCGACTCACTCGCTTTTGTAAGGAACTCAATATGGCTTGTGCTTCGGGAGTGTTACCTACTTCCTGCACACTCGCAGGAAGCGTAATCACAGCCACACAGTTGTTAGTGCCTGAGACTGCTTCAGTCAGTTCCTGCATAAAGCTGATGGTTTGATCTGCCAAACTGCTGTTTCCCGCTTTTCTTGCTGATGCCTTCACGCAATAATCAGCTAACTCATCCACCAATATCAAGGCAGGTTTGCATTGTGCCAATACTTGCTTGAATATACCTGCAGGGGCAATCAATTGCTCGTCATTTTTTCGCACTAACTCATACGCCGGTTTGCCGCCTAATTGGTAGGCTAACTCTCCCCAAATGGTTTGGATATGCACGCCATCCTCTGCCTGTCTTCCATTAGCAGGGTCGTTGGTGGTATTGGTGAATACTGCGATGTTGGCAAAATCAAACTCCGGAGCTCCTGTGTAGGCCAACAAGTCTTTGGTATAGTTGGATTTGATGGCGTTTTTACCCCACTTGCTTAGGTGATACAGTGAAATCAAGGTGTGAGTTTTTCCTCCACCGAAACCTGTTTGTAGTGAAATGACACGGTTCTCAGCATCCTCTTTTCCATTCAAGCCTTTCAATACAGTTTTTGCCACATTCTTTAAGCCTGCAGTAAAGTAGGTTTTAGAAAAGAACACACCAGGGTTGCTATAAATCTCACGTCCATTACCCAGCGCTACTTCCGCAAGATTGGCAGCAAATATAGACTCATCTAATCGGCCTTGTTTGATATCCATGTGCGGAGTAACTACCCGGAACCATGGAATCAATGCGCCATGTTCAAGCGGTGGGTTTTTCTTTGTCGCAAGCTTTGTGATGGATTGTTCTTCCTTGGCTTCTTGCAGTGATGCCAATGCCTCTTCCAATTCATCCATTTTTAGCGAGCGGGCAATGCTCTTCATGTTGATGAAGGTTTCTGCAAACTCGTCTTCACTGATTTCTTGAAAATGAGCCAGCTTGTTGCGGACATCATAGATGGTTTCCAAACGGGTTGCCAACTTGTTAGTGTCCTTACCAAAATCAGCACGTATCAGGTCTTTGTACTTTAAGGCAAAACTTTTGAGGTAGGGGTAGTCTATCAAAGCCTCCGGTGAAGAGCCTGATTTTAAGCCTTGATTCCAGTTGTCTTTCTGTTGCGGATATAATGCCTCCACAAACCATGCAGGCCATTTATCCCCTGCTTCATTGGTGAGTATTGCCACCACATATGGACGAAAGGCTTCTATGAATAGCCCAAAAGCTTTGAAAAGATTATCCTGTTGTATCTGCTTCATGATGTTATCCTGCGTTATTCAACTAAATGGGTTTGAATTCGATTCTTATCGAAGAATCAATAAATCCTTTAATGGAATCGAAATAATACGCTCGTCATTACTTTCTACCTGATTCTTAGTCACGAGGATCCCAAAGGGGGCACGGTTAATTGACTGGTCAATGAACCGCTTCAAACCTTTATAATGATCTTCTTTGATGGTATTGCGGTATTTCACTTCTATCGGAATGCGCTGATCGCCCAGCGTGATCACAAAATCTACCTCAGGGTCTTTTCCCTTACCAGGTAAGTGTGCTAAATCTAGACCACTAATGCTTGAAAACAAGGCGCCTACTACACTCTCTGCCAGGTATCCTGCAATCGTCGCTACATCCTGATTGTTGTCAGCATTGTCAAATTCAAGTGGTATATGCTCTTGCAGCCAACTTGCCCGCAAGCCGTGATCCGCCAGACAAATTTTTGGATCATTTTTTTTCTTTTTAAGCCTGATTTCCAGTGGCTGCACCAGGCGTATCAGTAACGTATCACTTAAAAATTTAAGGTAGGTTCTAACTCTCTGGGTCCCAATATTAGCATTTAAAACAGTTTGAATTTCTTGCGTAAGCTTGGTAATGGAAGGGGTCTGACCAGCATAGCGGCAGCATAGTCTGAACAGTTCTTCCAATAACTGCGGATCTCTTTTACGTCCTTTTTCACCCAAGCGTAAATCATGCTGTATGACCCGTTTGATAACCGTCTCGTTCAACTGGTCGGCTACCAACTCCCAAGGGGCCTTCGCACTGAGATGCGCAATAGGGTAAGCACCCCGATCTGAAAAGGCTTGGAAGGCCTCTTCAATAAATAGGTGGTTTTTTTCCGCATAATCTGTCAACCCCAACCAAAAGTCTTTTTGTTTCAATCGGGACACACCATTATCTGGCAAAAAAGGTTCGGGAGAAGCTAATTTCCGAATTTTTCCAATTTCGGTGAGGCTCAGGGTACCTACTTCTATGGTGTTGATTCTTCCTGCCAGACTGTCTCTTCCCATCTCTATTCGTAAAGCAGAACTTCCCGTAACAACAGAGGTAGCGGTATTATGATCTACCAAGAACTTCAATTGGGTGCTCCAATCGTCTAAATTCTGAATCTCATCAAAAAATAAATAGCACTCGGAACCACCCGAAGCGATGTTGTTAAGGGTACTTTCCAGAATGTTATTTTCATACCAGGTGACCAAGCTCAGTACAGGGTCTTTACCAATTCTGAATGCTTCGATATCGTCAAATTGTATGCGAAGAATATGTTTGGGATCAACCCCATTTGCCAATAAATCCGATATCACGTGCATACATGCGGTGGTTTTTCCGATTTGCCTGGAACCTCTGACTACCGTTATGGGCGCTAATTTGTATTCAAATCGCCGTTCAATCTGTCCTACTAAATGCCTTCTGGTCTCAGGGAGCTGCTCCATGGCGTTGCCTTTCCACCAAGGATTCATTTGATGCAGCGAAGCGATCGTATTGATGCCAATACCTTGAATTTCTTGCCTTTTCTTCATTCAAACAGGTTGGTTTGAGGTGTCTTTTCCTTCTGAGCCGTAGCACTCTCACGAATCAAGCTCTCTTTGTTGGTGATTAAGCCGGTGGCTTGCTTATGGTCTTCACTGCCACCGGGCAATATCTCGCAAAGCGAGGTAAGTACCCGCCAAAACGGACTGTCAGGATTAGACGCTACCCGATAGATAAATTCCAACAGATTGCCCCGATTGCTGCCTTGGTAGAGGTGCATGGCACGGTGTACCTTGTCTATTAAATGACTGCCAGTTTTGTCTCCTAAATTTTTGCTTGCGGTCAGGCGTTCTTTAAAGCCACCCAAGGCTTGCTTGTTGCCGTTTTTAATGAGGATGTGATCGGTAAACAACTCCTGTACATTGATACTGAGACCGACACGACTGAACTTGGCGGCATCATCAAACTCACTTTCTGCAAAGCCATAGAGTTGTAACCAGCCAATGTAGAATTTGGTGAAATCATCGCCATCAAAACCTTTAAGTAGGGCATTAAAAGCTGACTCACGGGCCATTTCCAATAGCTCTGCTACGGTCACCTCACTACCATCTGCTTTCTCTACTTTTT
Organism: Lunatimonas salinarum; assembly: GCF_017811155.1. Lineage (GTDB taxonomy): Bacteria > Bacteroidota > Bacteroidia > Cytophagales > Cyclobacteriaceae > Lunatimonas > Lunatimonas salinarum. The sequence goes on from NZ_JACVCV010000003.1 coordinate 166,387, forward strand.
CGTATTTACCAAACTCACTCACAGCCTGCCCAAAGCAAGCGGTTAACAAATCTGCTCCTCTAAAGCCCAAGCGGTAGAGTTCTTCTACCTCCTTGGCCACTGTTTTTTCAATGGCTTTTTTGACTTCCCGGTATTCGCCATAGCCTTGGCGTTGGGATGGTTTTGCTGAAACGGTCACTGAAGAAGAGAGAAAGGATTTATCCGTTTTTAAAGCTCCGGTAATTTCTGTATCTGTTGCCCAACTTCCGGTAATGTTCATTCTTGCGCCCAAAATTGAATTACACAATGTTGTCCAAGCCTCTGTACTCTGATGCGCAAACATGATGCTTACCAAGTCTGAAGTTTGGTGCTCAATCGCATCAAAAATTTGAAGCAGCTTGTTTTCAAAATGATTTTTTGCATCATCTGAATTTCCACTATGATGGTGTTTCAATGCTGTACATTCCTCGGTTTTAGGGGTTAGAGGAGTTGCAAAGTTTAATGGATAAATGTTACCTAAAGTTCTCTTTAACCATACGTAGAAAAAATCAGAAATATCGGCATATGCTATGGCGTCATAATATGGTGGGTCAGTTACTACCGAATTAATGGATTTATCAGTGAATTGACTTTTTTCACCGCTAGAAGCATTTATTAAGTTGGAATAAAAAACGGAGTTTTCTGATTCTAAATATTTAAGTACAAAAAATAGTTGACCGTTAGCAGCACCACTCAAATCACTGAAAACATTCATTTCAGGGTAATCAAAGATCATTGGAATTGCCTGTCTACCAAATGGATGTTCAACAGTTTCTTGAAGAACATGCCAAACACCAAAAGCCGTACTTCGAGCTATTATTCTATCAATCAAAATTGATAAGTAAACAACTATAGCTTTGTTATACTCATCTTTCGTGTTAAAGCTTTCGCTAATTTGGTTGCACTTATAAACGATTTCATTCAATACATGTGCCTGTCTATTGTTAAATAAATCGCCCCATTTTGAAACACCCCAAGTACAAGAGGGCAATGCCTGAGTATATTTTACAGGCATTGGTTCTTTAGGGCTATCCTCTGGTTGATTTAGCTGATTTGAGACAAGGATTTCTTCTTGATTTGGAAGTCTAAAAATTCGACCATTTTCTTCATCAACAACGACTGCCAATATTTTTTCTTTCGACTTCCCCTCAATAAATTGTTTTTTGAGTGTTTTAACATCAGTAGTATTCCCACAACATGGACAAGACATATTTCCTCTTGAAACCCACCCGTCTATATCTATCTTTCCTTTACTAATTTTGAATGAAATAGACTTACCTTCAATTATGGGCTTTAAATGTGTCCAATTGGATTCAGAAGAACCTCTTCTTTTGGAAAGATAGAATTGTTTTAATAATGGAACTTCCGCACCACAGCTTGGATTGCTGCAGTATCCGGTTTTTGCCCAATAGTAAACGACCGGCTTCTTTCCACTACTATCAGCCGGGTAGAGATGCCCAATTTCCTTTTCGGTTTCAGCCAATAGCTTTTTGGCATAAAACTCCACATCAAAGCTCAAGCGGTTGGGAATGCGCACGCCTGTGGCTGCACCCGCTGTGTAGGTAAGCCATTCGTTGGGTATGGTTTTCAGGGTTTCTTCTCCATAGAGTTTTACAAACTCAGCATTGGAGTAGGTAATGGGTTTTCCGTACTTCTGAGGAAATTCCAGGCTGCCTTTTTGAATGATATGTGCTACCGGGTTAATGTCGTTTCCATAGGTTTTGCAACCCAATCTGGCGGCTTCCAACGGAATGGCACCACCACCTGCAAAGGGGTCAAATACCTTGGGCATTTTGTCTTGGAAGGCATCTATTGCTAGGTGCAAGGCAGTTTCTTTGGCCTTTACTTCCTCCATTTCCAAATGGCGGTCGGCTAAGCTGTAAAGCGAATTTTCGGCATCCTTAATAGCCTTGTAAGCAGCATCAAAGTCTGACAACAACTCATTGGCTGTTTTGCCCGAAGTGGCATTGTGCGCTACCCAAATCAGCTTGCGGGCTTTGCCAATAATGGTATCATCGTTTTTATTGTCCCACTTGATGAGGCTGGCATCAGAAAGCATGTCTTTGGCTGCTGCCGATTTTCCTTGCTTCGTGGCCTGAATGTATTTATCCGAAAACTTTCCGATGAACATCATCAACCTGTTCCGCAGGGTATCTTCCATCCGGTCAATGGCTGAGGTATAGGGGATGTCATCATAAGGCTTGTAAGGATCGAGGTTGTTATCCTGTCTGCCCAATAGCAACTTCACTGCATCCCTAAATGCCTGTGGGCAATGATCATCCTCCGGGTCGGGCACCAAGCTTGCAAAAACCACGGCCCGACAAACTGGTAACGGTCTTCTTGCCCACCAAAGGTGCAGCGTAGAAATATGCCCATGCCTGATGGATTTGTCACGTACACTTTCAGCCGATATTTCTTTGATCGGCATGGCTACTTCTATGAGTTTTTTGGCTTGGGTCATTGGGTCTTTACTTCTGTCTCTGTTTTTGGTACATATAAGATGTTTGCGAATTGTTCCACAAGCAACTTTCTACGCTCCTTAATAAAATCTTCAAAGCGATCAAGCTCCCAAAGAGCTGGTTCGCTTGGAATAAGGTGCAACTTGAGATAATCTTCTTCTTTATCTGCAAACCAGTCCTTGGGCAATATATCCGTTTTATTGGATGCCCCATTTTCATGGGCTGTGAGCAGCATCAAATTTGCAATCTGATCCCGGTCCCACCACTTGTACTTCATTACATTCAATTTCCCGGTTTCAGGGTTGGGCATTTTAATCCTTTTTAATTCACTTTGAGGAAAAATATGATCAATTTGAGGCTTGTTTTGATTCCATGCAGGCTGGTAATTAAAGCCATACCACAAGTTAAACAGCAGGTGTATTTCTTTGGAAGAATAATGATAACCTAGCAAGGCTTCCTGTGTCAACTCCATGCTTTTACCTTTGGAGCGGATTTCTCCAAATATTTCAATTTTTTCAAATCCCTTGTTGTTTTTCACTACAGTGACCAAAGCATCTGTAAAACTATCAGATACACCTCCAAAAACTCCAGTTAGGTTTACCTTCACCAAGTAGTCAACAAGATCTGATTCCAATGCCTTATCCCAAGTAGCAGGAAAGTGATATCGGCTGTAAATAATCGGGATCAAACTAGCATAAGAAGGCAATGTTTTATCCGTCTTCAAGAAGGTCTTACCATAAATGAAGTCCTTAACAAACCGAAGTGTATTGGCAATTTTTTGCCAATTTTCTTCTATCCCCTCTTTAACTTCAGGAAGTCTGAATTTTTCGATTTCATATTTAGCTCCTTTGTCGAGCAAGACGAGCGAAATCTTAAGAATAAAGTCACGATCAAACTTGTACCCGGTTTTATTCAAATCATCAAGTAACTCATCCATATTATTCTCAGCTTCCTCCCAACTAGCAGTCAAAAGACTGAACAACAAGTCAGATTTGCCTAATGGAGTACCTCCGGAATTTGCTCTGATGAAAATTTCGACAATATCCTCTTCGGTATAAGTTGATGGTCGGTCGACACTGTCAACTAATTGGTAAAGAATGTTTTCCTGGGTACAAAAAACTTCACGAATCAACTCTACATTGTCATAAATCTTGTCTTCTTGCTCTTCGGTAACTTCATTTTGTGAAACGATCGATTTAACGATTTCCTTTGGTTTTGAATCAGTAAAAACCAAGTCCTTGAAAAGCAAAAATGGAAATTGGGCTTGGCTTTTCGATTTGAACTTAAATCCAAATTTTATATCCTCAGGTGCAACCAAATCACCACTTAAAATATTGATATAGAGCTCTTCACCGTCATAGCTTCCCATCAGACCAATGAAAAGGGACTGCAAACGCTGCTGACCATCAAGAACCATCATCTTCTGAGTTTTATCTTGTGGGATATAGAAGTTAGCTAGGCTAATTCCACTTTTGTAATTGTCAATGAATTTTCTTCGCTTCAGATCGCTTTTTGTCTTCCAAATTAAAAGGGTCCCAATAGGATACTCTCTAAGAATTGAGTCGTATAGCCTTTCAATTTGTTCTTTTTTCCAAACAAAAGGACGCTGAATGTTTGGTAGCCAAAAGCCACCTTGTTCGTCCTTATTATTTAGGTATTTGATGAATTTTCTTATTGTTTCGGTTTGATTAGGCATCTGAATTTATTTTTTGTTTCCATTCTGCCATGGGCAAAAAGTATTGCACTCCTTTAGATTTCAATTCAAAGTTGAGTAGTTTAGCCGGGTTTTGAATGCGGTAAAGCTCGGGGTTGCTTTTACAATTAATCACGATGTATAACCAAGCAGCATCCCCCAATTGGGCCAATCGGTTCATTTCGTTTTCACTTAGCATTACACTGCCGTCATTGCCGCTACGGCCTTTGACTTCAATATATCGCTTCAGTTCTTCTGGGCTAATGCTCTTTATGTCATAACCTTCGTTATTGGCGCTCACATCCTGAGGTTTCCACCCGTCTCTTATTTCGTAATTCATGGCGGTATGCATGGCAATGGCTTCTGCTTCATCATCCCTACTCATGCCGTAATGCCCTACATACTCTACTTGTGTAAGCGGTACCACATAAGCACACCCCAACACTTCTGGTGCTTTCGGGTTGAGTTGGGTCATTAAATCCAAGCTCTCCAAACGAGCTTGTTTTTTCTGGATTAGCTCAGTGATTCGCTCCTGTTTTTTGAGTATCTTTTCTTGCACCTTATTGTCACCCAATAAGACTTTACCTTGCAATTCCTGAATGGAAATTTGCAAATCCATAATAACCTGTGCGAAAGCGGATTCTAAATACCCTCTTCGATCAGCAGCATCTTTTGCTACATGCGCTTTGGTATCCTCAAACTGCTGTACCGTTATTTTTTCAAAACTCCATTGAATGACTTCATCCGTATCAATCACCTCTGGTGGTTCAATGGGCTTAGTAAAGTCTGTAGGGGTATGAAGGTCAATGAACTTGGCAGGAGAGGTGATATGAAATCCATTATCCTTGGATTGATAAACCATCATGAGCCTTTCATCGGCAATGCTATCATCCGCTTTGCTTGGGCGATTGTCAACGATTTGACTTTTAACAAAGAAGGCAAAATAGTCTTCCTTATCATCAGGAGATATAAGAACAGTACCTTTTATAATATCCTCCCTGTATTGATTACGCACTACTTTTATTAAGCTATCAAACACTGGGTTGCCTGGGTTGATGTAATGCACCTTGCCCAAGTCTCCCACATTTTGATAATCCAGGAAGATCTGCTTGTCAAAACAGAACTGAATGGATTTGATGGCATCAAAGTGGATATTATAAGTATTCTTCAACTCATTAATTACCGGCTCCGGCATTTTATCTATTCTGAATATCGATTTGCGAAGCTCGGTAAACTCACCCCCTAAATTCTTGAACGCCTTTTCAAAGAATAACCGGATGTAAATAGGTTGGAGTCTTTTCTCGTCCGAGTTCTCTTTGAGGATTCTAGCATCTTTGAAGTCCACAACACTGTGCGCCAGCTTATCCTTTTGCTCAATAATTTTTTCCTTGAACTTCATTTTCAAGACCTCATCATCTTGTGCTAGGAACCGGTCTAAATCAGTTTCCTTGCCATTGAATACCGAATTGATAATATCATCCAGTCCAACACCTTCCAAAACATCCTGAATCACATCATAAACCCTATCATCACCCATTCCTTCTCGAATGATATCTAATTTGGATAGCAATCTTTCAAGTACCTTACCTTCTTTGGTATTGCTTGCTACCATATTGAAAACCAAAACATCTTGTTTCTGGCCATAGCGGTGAATACGCCCCATTCGCTGTTCAAGTCGATTCGGGTTCCATGGAATATCCCAGTTAATTAGTAACCGACAGAATTGAAGGTTAATACCTTCACCAGCTGCATCTGTAGCTAATAATATCTGAGTTTCGGGTTTAGCGAAAGCCCATTGAGCGGCCCTTCGGTCATCTACATTTTTACCACCATGAATAGTGGCAACTCCATAACCTCCACTTTCTTTTAATCTTCTTTCGAGGTATAGTAGAGTATCCTTATGTTCAGTAAATATGACTAGTTTCTCCCCGTCAATAACTCCATTTGATTTTAAAAGGGACTCAAGTTCTTGAAATTTCTTTTCAGCTTGCTGTCTATTGTAAAGCGTTTGAGCCATATCAAACAGCTTCTTCACCTCATTAGCTTCTTGCTGTATTTCACTCAAGCTCTTCGCTGTTGTAAAAAGTTTAAATTTCCGTGGGTCTGATAGAATACCATCCAATGCGTCTCGTTCATCATCTTCCAGGTCTTCATAATCCTCTATATTATCAACATCAAAGCCTTCTAACTTGTGGCGCTGACTCCAGAGATTCGGGTTTTTGTTAACCTCATCTACAATACCCTGTAACGCTCCCCACCTTCGCTCCAAGGTGTTTTTAATGGCAAATATTGAACTTACCAATCTGCGCTGCATTACAGTCAAGGCGAGAGAAACATGGATGTTTTTTGTCTCCGATGCTTCTTCCTTTTTCTTGGTCAGGTATTTAGTAACTGCGTCATACAACTCCTTCTCTTCCGGTGTTAGTTGGTATGCTACAGTTTTGGTGAATCGGTCTTTAAAGAGTGGCTTTCCTTGCCAATCCTTCATATCTTCTTTCAGCCTTCTAATGAAGAATTTATTGATACCATTGTGTTCCAATTCTTTGATCCGGGTAGAAGCTATTTCATCCGTTGCAAAGATGTCTTCATCCAATAATTGAAGAAGCTTTTTAAAAGTGTCCGTTCTTCCCCTATGCGGAGTAGCGGTCAAAAGCAGAATGTGCTCGCACTGCTGAGATAGAATTTGAGCAGCTTTATACCTCATTGAAAGATAGGCTTTAGAGCCATAATCGTAAGCAGAAAGCTTATGACATTCATCAAATACAATCAAGTCCCAATGTGAATTGCTAGCAACATTCAAGACATCTTCACGAGATATGAAATCAATAGAAGTGACTATTCTTGAAGCTGTATGAAATACGTTAGGGTCTGAGGAAAACAATGCTCTATTTACCAAGGTAAATGGGATATTGAACTTGATTCCCATTTCATCTTCCTGCCACTGTTTGGTCAACCCGCCTGGAGTAACAATCAAAATTCGCTCCGCTAAACCTCGCATCATTAACTCCTTCACAAGCAAGCCAGTCATAATTGTTTTTCCAGCACCAGTATCATCAGCCAGGAGAAACCGGATTTTAGGAAGAGGCAATAAAAATTTGTAAACAGCCTCAACCTGATGAGGAAGTGGGTCAACGATACTACAATTTACAGCAAACAAGGGGTCAAACTGATATGCGGAATTAATCCGCTCTGCCTCCGCAAATAATCCAAACCTTGTGGGATCACCTTTGAAGTTAAATGTGCCTTCCTCTGACAAGACTTCAAGATTTTCGAACTCTGCTATCGATATAACCTTGGTGTTGGCCTTATTTGTGTTAACCCCGGTAAATTTGATTGAAACCATTGTTCCCAATGGTTGTATTTGGTTGACTGTTACTGGCTCTGTTATAATAAGGTTTTTGACTATTTGGCCTGATGTTACTGACATAATTTACCTATTTGGTTTGGAATAGTTGAGTTCAGCTTCAAGCACCTTCTTTGACTGATGCATGCACTTATTCGGACAAACTCAAGACGATTAATTATCAAACCCCATTTTTAAATAATTGAGCTAACAGAATTGCTTGCTCTTTTTTAGGCTTTCGTTCACCACATTAACACCAGCTAATGCAAATAACCGTCAAAATGAAAAACAATCGACGCTGCAAGATACCCCAAAAGATTCGAAATTTATTCCTCAGGGATTATCCTCTTACCATGCATTAAAGATATTGCTTTTCGTTCCTCATATTACGTTTTTCTTTTCAAAAATTCTCATTTCAGCCCATTAATAATGAACAATGTGCACGATTCCATTTAGAAAACCCTCTAATAAAGTTCGTAACTATTATGAATTCGTTTCCTAGGCTAACTGGTATTCTGAGATCTTGTGGGGTTTTATAATTCGATTGCCGACTGTTTATAGGCGAACAACGAGTATGCGGCCACACCGTATTTGAGCCATTAAAACCGTCGATGGTCGTGAGATTTGCCCGACTTACTACAAGCTTAATTGATGTAAGGACTGTGTCCAACCAAGGTGTAACATTAAAAGAATCTACACCCCACCCAAGGTTAAGCCAGTCGGTATCCGAACGAGGTAAAAACCCTCCCCTAACTTTTTGTCCCTAAGCTGTTTCGATTCCTGAAAATAGTTGTAAATTTGCAGTCCGTTCGAGTGAACGGCCCTTTACCGGGAATCTAAAACAACTAAAACCCTCAACCTGAAGACCCTAGGGTTGTTGATTTTCAGGGTCATTGCATATTATGCCAAACAACGAAGATTTTAACTGGGAAAAGTACGAAACCAAAGGATTTGGTGAAGGCTACACCCAAGCAGAGCGTGCCGAAATGGAAAAGCTCTACGACAAAACCCTCAACGAGATCACCGAAAAAGAGGTCATCACGGGTACCGTCGTAGGCATCAACGACAAGGATGTCATCATCAACATCGGCTTCAAGTCCGACGGATTGGTCCCTTTGAGTGAATTCCGCGACTTGGAAGACCTCAAAATCGGTGACGAAGTGGAACTGTTTATCGAAGAACAGGAAAACTCCCTGGGACAGCTAGTACTTTCCCGCAAAAAAGCCAAAATGGTGAAAGCCTGGCAAATGATCGAAGACGCGTTGGAATATGACAACGTGATCGAAGGATTGGTGAAAAGAAGAACCAAGGGTGGTCTGATCGTAGATATCTACGGAGTGGAAGCCTTCTTGCCAGGATCTCAGATCGACGTGAAGCCTATCCGTGACTTCGACATCTATGTGGGTAAGAAAATGGAAGTGAAAGTGGTGAAAATCAACCACGCCAACGATAACGTAGTCGTTTCACACAAAGTCCTGATCGAAAAAGATCTGGAAAAACAAAAAGCAGAGATCCTCAACAACCTGGAGAAAGGCCAAGTATTGGAAGGGGTGATCAAAAACATGACCAACTTCGGTGTGTTCATCGATTTGGGTGGTGTAGATGGCCTATTGCACATCACCGACATCTCCTGGGGACGTATCAACCATCCCGAAGAAGTGCTTAACCTGGACGACAAAGTGCAGATCGTGGTGCTTGACTTCGACGATGACAAGAAACGTATCTCCCTGGGCATGAAGCAGCTTACGCCACATCCATGGGATTCGCTTTCTGCTAACCTCGAAGTGGGTTCCAAAGTGGAAGGTAAGATTGTAAACGTAGCCGACTATGGTGCGTTCTTGGAATTGGCTCCAGGCGTGGAGGGATTGATCCACGTATCCGAAATGTCCTGGTCTCAGCACCTGCGAAACCCAGCCGACTTTGTGAAAGTAGGCGATGAGATCGTTGCGGTAGTATTGACCTTGGACAAAGACGACCGAAAAATGTCTTTGGGCATCAAGCAGCTTACCGAGGATCCTTGGACCAAGCAGGAAATGGCTACAAAGTATGCCGTGGGAACCAAGCACAAAGGCATCGTGAGAAACCTGACCAACTTCGGCCTATTCCTGGAATTGGAAGAGGGAATCGACGGTCTGGTTCACGTGTCTGACCTGTCATGGACCAAGAAAATCAAGCATCCATCAGAATTCGTAAAAGTAAACGAAGAACTGGATGTAGTGGTATTGGAGTTGGACCTGGACAACAGAAGATTGGCATTGGGACACAAACAACTGGAAGAAAACCCTTGGGACACCTTCGAAAGTGTGTTCCCTGTAGGATCTGACCACAAGTGTACCATCATCTCTAAAAACGACAAAGGAGCTATCCTGGAGCTTCCCTACGGCTTGGAAGGCTTTGCTACCACCAAAAACCTGGAGAAGGAAGATGGATCTCAAGCAGAAGCCGGCGAAGCGTTGGATTTCAAAGTGATCGAGTTCTCTAAAGATGACAAGCGCATCGTGCTTTCGCATACAGCTACTTTCAAAGAAGACGCTTCCTTGAAAGGTAAAAAAGCCGGTGCGAAGAAAAAGCCAACAGGAACCGAGTCAACGGCCACTCCCGCGGCAGAGAAATCAACACTTGGAGATTTGGATGCCTTGTCTGCCTTGAAAGAAAAGATGGACGAAGAAGCCAATAAAAAATAAGTAAATACGCTTATTCAATTAAAAGCGCTGAAGGGAAATCCTTCAGCGCTTTTTTTTGGGCTTAATGTTCAGTTCACCTATCACCTCTCCATCATCCTTTATCATGGTCGCCTGGAGATTTTCCCGGGTACAGGCTATTTTGATCAGCGTCCGGTTCCCGGCCACAGGCCCACCACCAATCATCACCGGATAGCTGTGATCGGCATCCGGAGAATGTATACCGTACCGATGGGTGTGCCCAGACAGCATCAGGTCGATCCCCCCTTGCTCTAGGAGATCGCCAAACATTTCCCTGCAATGCGTAGGCCCATGCCAATCCCCGGAATGCCACAGGGGTATATGTATCAATACTACCTTAAATGGAGCCTGCTTGAATGCCTCGGACTGAATTTCGCTACGCAGCCATTCGCGCTGTACCTCCCGGTAGGGATCAAATGCCACCAAGCCGCGGTACTCCCAGTTGTCATCTGACTTGTCTTCCCCGCCGTCCAAGACAATGATTCGGAGGGGGCCGCGATTGAACGCATGGTAAAACTTCTCATCTACAAAGGAAAAATAACCGGGGATCTGCCGGGAAAAAGCACCGCGTACTTCGTGATTACCCTGCACAAATAGAAATGGGGTCTCTTTGGCAAAAATATCCACACACGGTCGTAAAAACTGCTGAATTACCTGCTCCTCGGATTCCGTATTATCAAACACATCCCCATTGAACACTACCAGATCAAAGTCCTTTTCATTCCCTTTGTAGCCAAAACGGTACAGCAGTTCCGGGATGGTTTGAGGCCGCTCGTGGTGATCGTTAAAGACCACCATCCGAAAACTGGACGCATCGGCCGCTGGGGTATCGAAACTGTAAATAGGGCTCGTGAAGGTTGTCCCAAAGTAAAATTGGGAACCGCTGACCCGTACAATCTCGGTGGAAACAATCCGATATTTATGGGACCTCCCAGGTTTTATCCCTTTGAGTTTGATCTTGTTTACCCTGTTATTGGCTTGAATGAGCCCGTTTTGAACATCGAAAAACTTTCGATGCAGGTGATTCCCATCTCCATATTCTACCCAGCTAAAGCAATTTCGGTCTGTAATCCACATGATCGTCGCTTCGTCATGCAGCACATTTTGGAGATAAGGTCCTGCCTGTACCTGTAAGGTATCATCATTTGCTTTGGCCATCAACGCTGCCGAACGGAGCAAGCTTAGTGACCCTAAGGTGGTGATCTTTTGCAGGAAGGATCGACGGCTCGCCGGGTTGAAGGGGGAAATCTCGGTAGTTTCTGACATCATTTGGTAAGTAAAAAGGTATTTTGGCTTGCCTAAAATAGAAAAAAATCCGTCCGGAAAAAACGTCGAGGGCTTGCACCGGTAAAATGCTATCTTTAAACACACAAAAAACCTACACAACATGAAAAATCGTCTGCTGTCCGTATTTTGCCTGGCTTTCATCTGGTTTGGATTCACAGCTTCCGCCCAAAACCAGCCTTTTCAATCTCCTGCTCTTGAAAAGCAAGACGCTTGGACCCTCGTTCTGGTTCCTGACACACAATCCTATGTAAAATTCAAACGTAATCAACCCATACTGGATCTTATGGTCAATTGGGTGGATGAGCATATTGACCCACTAAATGTAAAGTTGGTACTGCAGGTCGGGGATCTGGTGGAACAAAACGGATTGATGAACCCGGATGGTAAGGCCGCCAATCAGACCGGCACCCAACAATGGGAGGCTGTTGCCCGGTCTTTTGCGACCATTGACAACAAGGTCCCGGTGATAGCCACCACGGGAAACCACGATTTTGGGATCGTCAATGTGGAAAACCGACAGAGTTCCTATAATCGGTATTTCCCCTTGGAAAAAAACCACCACAATCAACAGATGATCCGAGACGTGGCGCTGGATGAGAATGGGATGCCCACCTTGACCAACGCCACCTATGAATTCTCCTCTCCCGAAGGAAGAAAATTCCTCATCCTAGTGCTTGAGTTTGCTCCCAGAGAAGCCATGCTGCAATGGGCAGTCGAGATGGTAAACAAAGAAGCGTATAAAAACCACACGGTTATCCTCTTGGCACACTCTTACTTGGACAGAAACAGCAATCACATCGAGACCGAGGGTTATCCCATTACCGATCGCAACTACGGAAAAGCTATCTGGGAAAAACTGGTGAAGCCCTCTAAAAACATTCAATTGGTTTTTTCCGGACACATCGGTGCGCCCGATGACAAGTCCGGCCACGTAGGATTCCGGACCGACACCAATGCGGGGGGAAAGAAAGTGTACCAAATGACCTTTAACGCCCAGGCTTTGGGTGGCGGATGGCATGGTAACGGCGGAGATGGCTGGCTGCGTCTACTGGAATTTCAGGGAAACCGGGTATCTGTACGCACCTTCTCTCCCTTGTTTGCGATTTCTCCCAGTACCCGGCATTTGGCTTGGGGTGAGGGTGCTTTTGCTCCTTTCTCCTTCGAGCTAGACGAATAAAGCAAACTTGGTATCTTGACCGTATTATCTTACATTAACGCGATGCTTTTATGCTGGAAAACTATCATTGGATCAACGAACCGAAACACTGGAAAATAACCGGAGAGAACTTTACCCTCCAAACCGATCCAAAAACAGACTTTTGGCGAAAAACCCATTATGGATTTATCCGGGACAATGGCCATTTTTTCTTTACAGAGCTGTTTGGAAAATTTGAAATCAAAGTAAAAATAACCGGTGAGTACAAAGACCTCTATGACCAAGCGGGCATTATGATTCGGCAGGATGAAAGCCACTGGCTCAAAACCGGAATCGAATACGTACACGGGCAGCAACAGGTAAGCGCGGTGGTCACTAGGGACTATTCGGATTGGTCTGTGAGTCCCTATGCCGGCAACCCACCTCATATCTGGCTCAAACTATTCCGTGAAAACGAATTTGTAGAAATCCACTTCTCTTCGGACGATATACACTATGACCTGCTGCGCATTGCCTACATGCCTCCCTCTGATTCCCTAATGGTTGGCTTGATGGCTGCCTCACCGGACGGGGAGGGCTTCGCCGTGGACTTTTCCCACCTTGAGATCACGCAGGATTCCCCGAAAGACAAAGCGTAGGGTGATCTTAGGCGAGAAATCGACTACCCAGCTATCCTACCCGAACCTGCAAAAAAGGCAGCCACTCTGCTGCGTGCCGTTCGGCGTATTCTGCCAAAAAATAGGAAAGAGTAGGTCTAAAAGGTTGCCTAAGCAATTGCATCCCCATTTGCTCGGGAGACTTGTCTCCCTTCAACGTATTGCATCGATGGCAAGCGGTCACCAAGTTGCCCCAGCTCGTCTTACCACCTTTTGATTTGGGAATTACATGATCGATGGTCAGATTTTTTGCAGAACCACAGTATTGACAACTCATGTGATCTCTCCGATATAAATTGACCCGGTTTAGCATCACCCCGCGGTAGGGTATATTTTTATACTCGTAAAGGCGGATTACTGCGGGATAATGAAAATCCCTATTGACGGTACGTATGCGAAGTTGCTCAAAATTAGCGATAGGGGTGGCTTTCTCCAGTAAGGTGAGTACGATCGCCTTTTGAACATTTACCACCGCAATCGGGGTATGATCCAAGTTTAATACCAGCACTTTCTTATCCATTCGCTCCATCATAAATGAATCAGCCTGATGAATTCATGAACTTGGTTACGTCCGGAAATGTTTTGCCGGTGTGCCGTCTCATGCCCCTTTAACGGGGTAACGGTGAGTACGCCCTGCCTTTCAAAAAGCTGTATGGTCACGATATCGGACAGGGTAACTTGAAAATCGCTCTGTTGCAATTGGAGAAACATTTCTTCATCCAAGGAATGGTGCTGCGAAACCGCCATCCATCCTGAACCGGCATAATTTTCTGCCTCTACCTTTATCCAATTACGATCCTCCGACACATCCATCAGTCGATACGTCTCTCCGTAGAGCAACTGACTCACTAAGCTCGATCCCGGTGAAGCCGAAGCGTATAAGGGAAGAAGGCTTAGCCGGCATATGCCAAACTTGTCTTCAGAAGGCCATACGTTGGAGGTCGCGTTTTGCATCCTTTTCTTTGATAGACTGTCGCTTGTCATGGGTCTTTTTGCCCTTCGCCAAGGCAAGCTCTACCTTTGCCAAGCCCCGGTCATTAATAAAGATGCGGACTGGCACGATGGAGAGACCTTTTTCAGAAAATTTAGCTTCTAATTTATTCAACTCTTGACGGTTAAGCAACAGTTTTCTTTCACGCACCGGATCATGGTTATAGTGAACGGCCAAGCTATACGGAGCGATGTGCATCTGTTTGATAAACAACTCCCCTTTCCTAAAATAGCAATAGGCCTCCGTAAGGGACACTTTACCTTCTCGAAGCGACTTAATTTCGGTGCCACGCAGCGAAATCCCGGCGACATATTTGTCCAAAAACTCAAATTCAAAACTCGCCTTTTTATTTTTTATGTTGATGGTTTTCTCAAACCTACTCTTCTTAGCCATTTTTTCCGATTTTCATTTTTGCCGAAGGACTAACCTCCAAATCACAGAAGATTCCATATTGGTATTTGATATACCCTGCCATGGCTATCATCGCCGCATTGTCTGTGCAATATTCCATGCGCGGAATAAATACCTGCCACCCCGTTTCCTCAGCCACTTCCGCTAAGGTGTTTCTTAGTCCGCTGTTTGCCGATACTCCTCCTGCGATGGCTATTTGTTTCACCCGGTACATGGTTGACGCCTTTTTTAACTTTATCAGCAGCATGCTGATGAGTGTAAACTGTACCGAGGCACAAATATCCGCCATTCTCGCTTTTACAAAATCAGGATCATCCCGTAGCCTCTCTTTCAGAAAGTACATGACGGCTGTTTTGATTCCACTGAATGAAAAATCCAGACCCTTCATACTGGTTACTGGAAAAGCAAAGGCACGTGGGTTTCCTTCGGCTGCCAGTTTATCGAGATGTGGTCCGCCGGGATAGGGCAACCCAAGTAGCTTGGCTATCTTGTCAAACGCTTCACCCACCGCATCATCGAGCGTCTCGCCGACCACCTCCATCTCCATATAATCCCGTACCAATACCAATTGGGTGTGACCCCCGCTCACCGTAAGACAAATAAACGGGAAAGTAGGCTTAGGATCTTCGATAAAATGAGCCAAGATATGGGCCTCCATATGGTTCACTTCAATCAGCGGGATCCCTAATGCGAACGCAAAGGATTTGGCGAAGGAACCTCCGACCAGCAAGGATCCCATAAGCCCGGGCCCACGGGTAAATGCTACCCCACTCAATGACGCCTTGGACACCCCCGATTGACTCAATGCTTCGTGAACCACCGGAATAATATGTTGCTGATGCGCCCTTGACGCCAACTCGGGAACCACCCCTCCATATTTCTCGTGGACAGATTGGGTAGCGATGATATTATTGAGTACTTTGCCATCAGAAATCACCGATGCTGACGTTTCATCACAAGAGGATTCGATAGCTAATATATTTACGGTCATTCATTTTACGATTGGAAACGAACCCGAAAGTTACGGAAATTTTGCGGAAAGCACTTAACCTGCTTTCAAGGGTAACGCTGTTCTTTTTGGTACTGTTCCTGCTGCTCGTCGGACTACTGCAAATCCCTGTGATACAGACGACGGTTGCGGGATATTTCACCTCGCTAATCTCTGAAAAGACCGGATACCGGACCAACATAGACACAGTAAACATCCGATGGTGGGATGCCATAAGCCTGAAAAATGTAACGATCTACGATTTGCAGGATAGCCTGATGGCAGACTTGGAGGAAGTTTACGTCGACTTTTCGATTAGAGGCCTACTCGATGCCGAAAATCCCGGACTGGATGAGGTTTCCCTAAAAGAGGGTAACGTGCGGCTGATCACCCATTTAGGAGATACCCGACTCAACATCAATGTGTTTTTGGAGCGATTGGGCCGAATCCTAAAGCCTACAACTCCCCGGACGGATAAGCGCCCGCCAAAATTTGTGGTTGACATGATCAGTTTGGACGATACTTCGCTGGACATTTTAGACTATAATGTCACGATTCTTACCCAAACGTTTGATTATAGCAGGTTACGGTTTCGTAAGTTGGTGGCAATGGCAGATGACTTTCGGGTTCATGCAGATACCGTTGCCTTTGATCTAAACTACCTGGAAGGCACCGAAGCGACCTCCGGTATCCCAGTTCAGCAATTACGCACCACGTTTACTTATAGTTCTACGGGGATGGAACTAGCAAACCTATACCTAAAGTCCAATCAGACCCAGATCAAAAATTATCTGCACTTTACCTACGAGAGTCCCCGAAGCCTGCGCAATTTCACCAAAGAGGTTCGCATTTTTGCCAATTTAGATGAAGCCGTACTGCATTTACCCGATTTAGCATACTTCTCGGCCACATTTCCAGGTGTGGATGACCTTGTGTACCTCAGTGGTGAAGTTCATGGGACCATCCAAGAACTGACGTCTGAAGAACTGTTGATTCGCTTTGGAGAGCGCAGCGCACTATTCGGAAAGTTTAGCATACAGGGACTACCGGAAATCTCAGACACGTACTTCAACCTATCCCTAGTAAACTCCACGCTGTTAAGCGCCGACCTAAAGCCCTATGTAAGCCTGTCCGCACAAAAAGAGCTGGACAAATTTCGCGATATCCGTTTCGACACCGACTTGAACGGCTACCTCTCCGAATTTAAAGCGAATGGTGATTTCAGAACCAGAATCGGTACTTTTCGGGGTACGGTGAATTTCAAGTACACCGAAGACGGTATTCCTTCATATCAAGGAAATATGGAAGCTGTAAATTTGGACATCGGCATTTTGCTGGAGGATAGAGAACTCTTTCAGAAGGCGAGTTTTCGAGGCAACTTCAATGGTTCCGGGCTTACTGCCGAATCAGCCATCATTGAACTGGATGCCAATTTCCGGAACCTGGGCATCAACAACTACAATTATTCGGGCATTACCACCAACGCCACCTTTGGAAAAGAGCTCTTTCGAGGCCAACTAAAAATTAAAGATCCTAATTTGGTGATGGATGTAGACGGCACCTTGGATTTACGAAACCAAAAGGATTCCGCCAACTTGATCCTCAAGCTGGATACCGCTTTCCTACAGCAATTGAACATCACTGAAAACAACCTCTTTCTAAGTGGTAGTTTTGAGCTGGACACCAAAGGTATTGAGCTGGATAATATTGAAGGGGTGACACGCTTTAGAGATGTGCTTATCAGCTATGAAGGCAGGGACCTCTTTCTGGACTATTTTTTATTCCAATCCCTGTTCACCGATGAGTCCCGAGTTATCTCCTTAAACTCCGACCTGCTCGTAGCCGGCATATCGGGAAAATTCCGTGTGGGTGAACTCTTAACGGACGTACAGGAGTTATGGGAGGATTATTGGAATATCCTTACAAACGAGCCTACCAAACGACGCCTTTCCGGAGACAGCGACGACTATTACATAGATCTGTACGTGGATCTCAGAGATCCGAATCCCATCATTAATCTGCTGGAACCTGCTATGTACATTTCTCATCAGACTACGTTGGAAGGAGCGTTTTACCAGACAGCCGAAAACACGGTGTTTAATTTTTTTGCAGCCGTCGACACGATTTATTATAACGGCAATTATTTTTTTGACAACAATATTGATTTCAACACATCCAAGCGGAAGAATTCCACCGATGTATTGGCCGCATTTTACCTCTATTCCAAACGGCAGCAGGTCGGGTCTAACCTTACTTTTCATAACCTAGCCACCGAAGCAATATGGAGTGAGTCCACAGTGGACCTTCGAATAGGACTGGACCAGCTGGCTACTGAAAGCTACCTACGGATCAACAGTGAAATCCTGTTACAACCAGGCAACACGGTAATTACCTTGGAACCCTCGGATATCAAGCTTTTGGAAAATTACTGGGAATTTGTCCCTGACAACAGTATACAGCTGAGAAAAAACGAGGTAGCTTTCAATAATGTCAAACTTTTTCACGAGGATCAATATATTTCTGCCGACGGAAAAATCAACTCCGATCCTGCTGAGTCGCTGGACATCAAGATCAACGAGCTTAGCTTGGATTTTTTGAATTCATTTGGACTGATGCGTTACCGGGGAATTGCCAACGGCGCGTTGATATTGACGGAATACCAGCGCAAAGAAGGCTCAGAAGGCTATCTGAATATCCGGGATATCCATATCAATGATTTCCTGATCGGAGATATTGAGGCCGCTGCATTTTTCGAAAACGAGTCTATTTATGTGCAGGTCGATAATTACAGGGAAACTAAAAAAGCCATCGAGGTAAGGGGAACGGTAGGCGACTTTGACAACGAACTTGATCTAACCGCGATATTCGAAGAGACCAACTTGGCAATAGCCGAGCCTTTTTTGCAGGGATTGCTTTCTGAGCTTGGTGGCACAGTCGATGGGAGACTGAAAGTAGCCGGCACCTTGGGCAAGCCAGAAGTAACCGGACAAGGTACGTTGTCTGGCGGACGGTTTTTGTTCAATTACTTGAATACGCATTATACTGCGGAGGGTGACATATTGTTTGAACCCAACGAGATCAGTCTCAGAGCGGTAAGCCTGCGGGATAGCAACAACAACCGGGCAACACTTTCGGGAGGACTAAGCCACGATAATTTTTCCAACTTCATCGTAGATTTGAATGCTTCACTTACAAACATGCAGGTGCTCAATACCACCCTTGCAAACAACGAGCTGTTTTATGGGACTGCCTTCGCCTCAGGCACAGTGTCAGTTTTCGGGGCATTTAATAACCTGGAGATTACTGCCAACGCCACATCCCAGCCAAATACACGTGTTTTTATCCCGTTAAGCAGCAGCGACGTACAGGTACAGGAAGATTTCATCACCTTTATAAACGTACACGACACCACCGCCAACTCCTCTACCCAGCAGACCTCACGGAACACCAATATCCGCAACTTAAACCTAAATCTAAACCTAGATTTAAATCCAAACGCATTCCTTGAAATTCAGATAGACCCGAGAACCGGTGAAAATATCCAAGGGAGAGGGAGGGGCGTCCTGAACCTCAATGTGGATACACAGGGCAACTTCAACATGACTGGCACCTATGAAATCGTAGATGCGATATACAATTTTTCGTTATATAACATCATCAACAAGCGATTTGTCATTGAACCGGGCGGACGGATCACGTGGTTTGGGGATCCTTACCAAGGGAATATGACTATCCGGGCCAGTTATGAGGAAAATGTCTCCATGATTGGCCTGCAAAGTAACCCCAATGCCACAGAGTTTGAAACGGCCGAGCTAAAACGTAGGTATCCGGTTAAAGTACTGATGAATCTAGAGGGCCAGCTTCTCTCTCCGGATATTTCATTTGCCTTTGACTTTTCGGCATTCCCAGAGGGCAGTGAACTGCAGACGACCATTTCTGCATTCCAAAACCGCCTCGCAAACGACGAGCAGGAGAAAAACCGTCAAGTATTCTCGCTGATCATGCTCCGGAGGTTTTCACCGCCGGGCCAATTTAGTGGGGCGGGCATAGGCTTCTCTAACCTGAGCCAGCTAATATCCTCCCAACTCAACAGCTTGATAGCACAAGTGGATCAAAACCTAGAGATTGATTTCGACCTCACTTCTCTCGATGAGACCGCTCTGGAAACCTTTCAATTGCGGGTGGCATACACATTTTTGGATGGGCGTCTCAGGGTAACCCGAGACGGTGGATTTACCGATCTGCAGGGAAACGCGGACTTCAACACCATCGCAGGTGACTGGCAGGCAGAATACCTACTCACTGAGGATGGAAGGTACCGGGTGAGGGTATATAACCGCAACAACTTTAATACACTCACCGCATTGAATATCAATAACCGCGCTCCCAACACCTACGGAGTTTCGGTTTCGCAGAATTTGTTATTCAGTTCGTTCAAAGAATTGTTTCAAAATATCAGGAGAAAAAACCCTCCCGCTCAACTGTTTAACGACGACGACAATTCTCTTCGGTACAATTTCGAAATCAATCTGGACAAATTGGCACCCGAACTTTTCAAACCAGAAGCAGAAGTGGAAAAACCAGTCATTCAACTGTTGGACAAACCGGCCGATTTTTAACAAAAAACAAACATTTTTATCCCTACTCGATTAATAAGGAATGGAAAAAGTCACCCTATTTTGGTTTAGACGAGACCTTCGACTAGAAGACAACAGTGGGCTGTTTTATGCCTACACCCAAGAATCGAATGTACTCCCCCTTTTTATTTTTGATACCGAAATCCTCGAAAAGCTGGAGGACAAAAAAGATGCACGTGTCGCCTTTATCCATCAGGAACTGCAAAGACTTCACCGAGAACTTGCCGCATTTGGCAGTAGTTTATTGGTAAAATACGGAAGTCCTCTGCAAGTGTATGGGGCTTTGCTGCAGGAGTACGACGTGCAATGTGTATATACCAACCGGGACTATGAACCCTATGCACGGGAGAGAGATCAATCCATCAGTGATTTCCTTAAAACCAAAAATATCCCTTTTTTGGATTTCAAAGACCAAGTGATCTTCGAAAAGAACGAAATATTGACCGACAGTGGTCAGCACTACAAAGTCTTCACACCCTACAGCAGGAGCTGGAAGCAACGCTTGCAAGCCATCAAACTAAGCCCGGTGCTGCTGAATCCCCGCAACAATAAATTCCTACAGACCCCACCTTTTCCGATTCCCACCCTGGCTGAAATCGGCTTTCAGGAAGCAGACATCTCCATTCCACCCTTGGAGATTAACCGCCCCTTGATTCAACGCTATGATGAAACCCGAAACTTCCCCGCATTATCAGGCACGACCCGTCTCGGCATACACCTACGCTTCGGAACGATCAGCGTACGGAAGCTCGTGTCAGAAGCCCAAGCGCTTAATGAAACCTATCTAAACGAATTAATCTGGAGGGAGTTTTACATGATGATCCTATACCACAATCCACATGTGGTGGATAATGCGTTTAAAAAGGCGTATGACCAGATCCCCTGGAGGGATAAGCCAGAGGAGTTTCAAGTGTGGTGCGAGGGCAAGACAGGATACCCCATCGTAGATGCCGGAATGCGGGAACTGAACGCTACCGGTTACATGCACAACCGGGTACGGATGATCACAGCCAGTTTCCTGACTAAACATCTCTTGATAGATTGGCGCTGGGGAGAAGCCTACTTTGCAAAAAAGTTGTTGGATTATGAATTGGCCTCCAACAATGGCGGGTGGCAATGGGCTGCCGGCACAGGTACAGATGCCCAACCCTACTTCCGAATCTTTAACCCCACTTCGCAACAGGAAAAATTCGATAAAGACAGAAAATACGTCGAAAAGTGGGTACCCGAGTGGCGTTCATCCGATTACCCCAAGCCGATGGTAGATCATAAATTTGCCCGTGAGCGGGCGCTTGAAACCTATAAAGCGGTTCTCTGATTCTATTTTCACCTTGTAACGCAGGGAGTTTTCCGATCCTCCGACTGAAAACCGTTTACTTTTGCAGAATTTTTATGTTCTTTACGTTCGAAATTCCCATTTCAGGCTACCAAAAAAAGAACACATGAATGTAGGAGATAAGGTAAAATTGCTTCATGGCAAGGAAGAAGGAACCATCACAAGGATACTGCCGGGTGGAGAAGTGGAAATCGAGATAGAGGAAGGCTTTCGTATTCCGGCACTAAAATCCGAGGTTGTCTTAATCAACGAGGTGGAATCCAGCTATTTTCGCTCAGAAAAACCCGCCTCGCCCACTTGGCAGCCGAAAGCTGCTAAGTCCTCTGCGTTATCGTCCAGCTCCGGTATATTTTTAGCCTACATTCCCTTTAACGACCACAATCATGGCATGTATCTGATCAATAACTTGAATAAGGACATCCTATATGCAATCTCTGAGGTGCATGGCGATAATTCAAAAACGCTGGGTGCTGGCGTCGCCAAGGCAAAATCCCATCACATGATGGAAGAAAAATCCATTAAAGTGTTCGAAAATTGGCCTGCCTTATTGATTCAGATCATCCCGATCAACTTCCGTTTGGAAAAGACCGAAAAACCCTTTGAACGAAGTGTAAAATTCAAGGCATCCTCCTTTTTTAAAAGCAAAGGAAAAGCTCCTGTCTTGGAAAAAGACGGCTATGTTTTTCGCCTGGATCATAACGTATCTGAGTTGGATGTACAAAAACTCAATCAAGAGCTTAATCCGCAACAAGCTACAGAAAAACCCATCAGTAGGCAGTTTAGCCGTCCAGCACGCGAAATCGACCTCCACATCGAAAAACTCAGCGATGAACCTGAGTTTTTGAGCAACTCGGACAAGCTCAAATTACAGATGGAAGTATTCGAGAAAAACCTAAATTATGCTATTGCCACCGGGATGGATGAAATCACCTTCATACATGGCATTGGAAACGGAATCCTACGAAAGGAAATTCATCGCTACCTTAGCCAGCTAAACCATATTAAATATTTCAAAGATACCCATAAGAGCAATTTTGGCTATGGAGCCACTTTGGTTAAAATCCACGAATAGCTATGGAGCCACAGAAAGTAAATATCCTGAAACTCTTTGAAGCTCAACTGGAGGAAGGGAAGTCCCTTTTTGAGGATTTGACGCGAAAAATACGTTCTAAAAAAGCGATTTCGCTGGAAGAAAAGCTGTTTTTTTTTCAGACATTTCTGGAATTGCTTGGTAAAATCCACTTTAAACAAAAAACACTGCGTCTCACGCTGTTCAGCCCGTTTGATCTTATTTTTCGAAATACCAAAAAAATTCACCACATCAAGCTGATCGAGCAACAGCTACACCAGTATCAGGAGACAATGGAGGAGACTTACCTATCCTATTCTGAAGAAATCGAAAAGCACAAAAAATCCATCTATAACGATGTGTTTGATGTTACCATAGCAGCCCCACTTAAAATCTGGGAAGACCTGTATCTGACCGTATACAACTACTCCAAAAACCTCACTCCTCTGGAGCTAAATACCGCAAGTACACAAATCATAAACGAGGAAATTGGCTTTTCTAAGTTTGACATCAAAAACGAACCAGACCCACAATCCATTAAAAATGTATACGAGAGTCTGCAAAAAATCATTTTGCTCGAACGAATCCGTATGAGTGGGGGATTGAACCCGGTATTTACGTTGCCCGCCCACGAAAAGATCAGTTCACTGACCCAGGCTAAATACGCCTGGTACCAAAATCACCTCTTTTATCAACATTTCACCTATTATTTGCGAGACAAAGAGGCGGTTGAAAAAAAATACCTATCTCTCGCCAAACACGCCAAAAAACACCACAAGGCGCTCACCAAAGAAGTCGTCAAACTCAGAGACGGGTTGTTTTCCAAAGTATTTCAATAGCCTCCCGTTTGGTTACAATGCTTCAAGCGCGAGGGCTAGATCCCTCTTCAAGTCCTCCGCGTCCTCTATACCCACGCTTAGCCGAATAAGTGAATCTACCAAACCAACCTTTTCCCTCTCCGCCTTGGGGATGCTGGCATGGGTCATGGTAGCTGGATGCCCACAAAGTGACTCTACGCCACCGAGCGATTCAGCGACCGAAAAAAGGCGTAGATGCTCCATCACTTTGAAAGCCGCTTCTGTGCGGTTGTCTTTGAGTGTGAACGAAATCATTCCGCCAAAATCCTTCATCTGCTTCACTGCGACCTGATGATTGGGATGCACCTCAAAACCAGGCCAGTAAACCCGGGCAACTTTGGGGTGGTTTACCAAAAACGCGGCAATAGTCTTCCCATTTTGACTATGCCTCTCCATCCTAATATGAAGTGTTTTGATTCCCCTAAGTACCAAAAAGCAATCCTGCGGTCCTGGAACTGCCCCACAGGCGTTTTGTAAAAACGCCAATTCTTTACCCAGCTGTTCGTCCTTTACCACAATAGCCCCCATCACTACATCCGAATGTCCCGCCAAATACTTGGTGACCGAATGCATCACGATATCCGCACCAAGATCAAGCGGTGTCTGTAAAAAGGGGGTTGCAAAGGTATTATCTACTGCCAGCAATACGCCCTTTTTTTTCGTAATCTCCGCTATTCCCGCTATATCGATGATATTCATCATCGGGTTAGTGGGGGTTTCCACCCATACCAATTTGGTGCTTTCATTAAAGTACTGCTCCAAATCATTCGCCTTCTCCATGGCTACAAAATGAAATTTGATGCCGTATTTTTCAAATACTTTGGTGAAAATCCGGTAGGTACCCCCATATAGGTCATTGGTGCTGATAACTTCGTCGCCCGGTTTTAAGAGCTTCAAAATTGCGTCAATGGCAGCCATTCCGGAGGCAAAACACAGTCCCACGCTTCCGTTTTCCAGTGCCGCAAGATTATCTTGCAGGGTAGTCCTGGTAGGATTGTGCGTACGGGAATATTCGAACCCCTTATGTACCTCCGGAGACTCCTGCACATAGGTGGAGGTCTGATAAATCGGCGTCATGATGGCTCCGGTAGAGGGATCAGGTGCAATACCTGCATGTATGGCTTTGGTTGCAAATTTCATAGTATCCTGTTCTTTTTTCTTTGATAAGAGAGATGTCCACCGCTTACTATCTCTCGAATCCATGTGTATTTCTTCCTATCCGATATCCTATGACGCATTTATTCCAAAATCTACGCTTCAAAACAAATTAGACTAAAGGATCAACAATAACTGTTCGGCGAAACTTTACTAGTTTTGTCCAAAGATGAAGAAAAAACCGACTTTTTTCAAACGTATGAGGGACATTTCCCGGTCCAACCCTCAATTCTTTTGGGCATTGACCTGGGTGGCCGTCATGCCCAGCATGGGATCCATGGCCAGTATACGGTATCTGATGGTATATGAAGAACGATGGCCCCTGCCTATGCTGGATTCCCCATTGGCAGTTTCCCTGTTTATCATCGCGAGTGCGCTCAGCATGGGGCTGGCCTTGATCCCTACTACATTTCTTGCCATCATTTCAGGGTATATCTGGGGATGGGAAGCTTTTGCTTACCTTGTCGTTGCGTACACCATCGCCACGGCTATAGGCTATCGGGCGGGTAGGTCGGTAAGTGCTGAAATGCTGGATCCATTACTCGATCAATACCCAAAAGTCGGAAAAATAATCCAAGCCAAACAGCAACAAATCGGAAGCCTCATCTTTTTTATCCGAATCAGTCCCGCCATCCCCTTTGCGTTCTCAAACATCCTTTTTTCCTTGCTCTCTACTGGAATGGTGCGGGTGTTATGGTTTGGATTATGGGGGATGCTACCAAGAACCACACTTGCCTTTTCTTCGGGTGTATTTGCTGAAAGCATGTACGACGCCTTGAAAGACAATTCCCGATCCAGCACGGATGTGGTTTTGTTTATTACCTTTCTTCTGATTAGCATTGCGGGGATAGGACATTTCTTCCGGCAAAAAACGTAGCAAATTTCCGTAACTGACGGTTAAACCTACGCAGGTGTGTTACGCTAATTCCGGCCAATTCGCCTTAACCGGTACCCCTCATTTTTCAATAGCTGAATAAGGCCATTTTCGCCTCCCAAGTGACCTGCTCCCACCGCAAAAAACACAGGGCCATCCTTCATCCATTTCCCCATGGGGTCTATCCAATTGAGGTTTCGATTGTCCAAAAGAATTTCCTGATAATCCCTATATTCCGGGCTTTCAGACACCATCTTTAAAAGTACCTCGATATCTTCCTCCCGGTAGGCCTTGATTAGCTTTTTAAACTCCTCCCTACCCTTATCCAAGTCCATTGCATATTCGTAAAAACTCCTGTATTGCTCTTCCAAAGGAATTTGATCAAACACCGATAATTGATCATCTACCGACTCCAATCCGTGAATTTCAGCCTTGGAAGACTTGGCTAATTTCATCAGCTCAGACTCATAGGATTTCGTTTCGCATTCCAATAGGCTAGGATAAATGAGGGACATAAGCATAAAGGGCCGTAGCCTTTTTAACATGCCGATATCCACACCTGTACGCTCCATCAGAAGGGTGCGGATTTCCCCATATTCCTCTTCCGACAAATAATCGGTGATAGACTCCCCCCCTTCGTTGTGCATTTTAGACATCATGGCGATGGCCAAGCCCGGGTCGTCCAGGTCAACTTCCAACACCAAGGCCCTAGACGCGGCGAGCTTATCGGCTAATACTCCCTCCAACTCAAACTCATCCTCACACAATAGGTGAACTGTTCCCATCAGGTAAGAGGGGGTGCTCAGGCCATTCCCCGAAATCTCCCAAAATACGCCCTGCGTTTGTCCCATTGCCGGGAAAGCAAGAACAAAAAACAGGTATACCCTTCCTATGGCTCTTATCATATTCTCACAATTTATACTGGGCATACAAAAACTCAGCCACTAAAAGTACGGTCCAGATGTTGATCCTTACCCCGTACCTCTTCGAACTCCAAAAATTGCTCCCAAAAAGACTCCTCTGGAAGTGCCGCCCTAATATAAATTCGCTCCTTCTTTACGGGATGGTCAAAGATCAGGTGAAAGGCATGAAGGTTGATGCTGGCATCCGCATTCGGCTTTGGGAAACCATACTTGACGTCTCCTCGGATCGGGCTGCCCATTGCGGCTAGCTGAACACGAATCTGATGAGGTCTTCCGCTAATGGGTCGCACCTCCAATAGCCAATGATCATTCAGCCTACCCAAGCGTTTAAAATTGAGCTCGGCCTTTTTTGAACCTGCTACCTCCCTGTCGTGGGCTGTTACCACGTTTCGCTGCTCGTCCTTGACCAGCCAATGGGTCAACTTGCCTTTGTCCATGTTGGGATTCCGCTTCACCACCGCCCAATACACCTTATGGATTTCCCGCTTTCTAAAAAGCGCCGTCATCCGTTCAAGTGATTTTGACGTGCGGGCAAACACAACTATCCCGCTAACCGGCCGGTCAATGCGGTGCACTGGATGCAAAAAGACTTCTCCAGGTTTTTGGTACTTTTCCGCAATGTATTCCTTGCAGTAATCCGTAAGTGTCTTATCCCCGGTCTTATCACCCTGTACCAAGACACCCGACCGCTTATTGACGATCAGTAAGTGATTATCTTCGTAGATTACATTAAAAGGTTTCCTCATAGCTCAGTATCGGCATGCAATTATAAAGGTACTCAAATCCAAAGAGATCTACGGTCAGTACTCTGAAGTAAAATGAAATTCAATATCCGGGAAGTTATCCTGAACCATTTGCAACCATGCCTTGCTTTCGGCCATAAACACCAACTTACCGTCTTTGTCCCGTGCAATGTGTCGCTGCTTGGATCGAACAAACTCATCCAACTTCCTCCGGTCCGAACTATGAATCCAACAAGCTTTGTATAAATTCATTGGAACAAAATCCGCAGTGGCGTTGTACTCATTTTTCAACCGGAACTGAATGACTTCAAACTGAAGGTGGCCCACGGTTCCCACCACCTTTCGTGCGCCTATTTCAAAAGTAAACAGTTGGGCTACCCCCTCTTCCATAAGCTGCTGAAGCCCCTTTTCCAACTGCTTGGTTTTCATTGCGTCCTTGTTTACCACCTCTCGAAAAATCTCCGGCGAAAAACTGGGAATCCCCTTGAACTGCAGGTCTTCCCCCTCGGTAAGGGAATCTCCTATTTTCAGGTTGCCTGTATCGTATAATCCTACGATGTCACCCGGAAAGGCCTCATCTACAATTTCCTTGTCCTGAGCCATAAATGAAGTGACATTCGAAAACCGCAAGGCCTTTGTACCTCTGACGTGTTTATAGGGTTTGTTACGCTCAAATCGGCCCGAACAGATTCTCAAAAAAGCTATGCGGTTCCGGTGTTTCGGATCCATGTTGGCGTGAATCTTAAAAATAAACCCACTAAACTGTTCCTCGTCCGGCTTTACTTCCCGAAGCTCCGTCTGCCTACTTTTGGGAATAGGGGCGATTTTGATGAAAGTATCGAGCATTTCTTGAATCCCGAAATTATTCACAGCAGAACCAAAAAAAACAGGCGCAACTTTGCCTTGAAGGTACTCTGAAGTATCAAAATCAGGGTATACACCCTCTATCAACTCCACATCTTCCCGCAGCTGATTCGCTAGGCTGCTACCGATATATTCATCCAGGCGATTGTCTGACAGATCTTCAATGGTCACCCGATCATCGGTGATCTTACGCTGACTTGGGGTAAAAAGGTTGAGTTGCTTGTCGTAGAGATTGTATACTCCTTTGAAGGATTTCCCCATTGAAATGGGCCAGGACAGTGGACGTACCTTTATGGACAGCTTATCCTCCACCTCATCCAACAATTCATAGGGATCCCGCCCCTCCCTGTCAAGCTTGTTGATAAAGCAAATCACGGGTGTATTGCGCATGCGACACACCTCCATGAGCTTTTCTGTCTGGATTTCAACACCTTTCACACAGTCAATCACCATGATAACCGAATCCACGGCAGTAAGCGTCCGATAGGTGTCTTCCGCAAAGTCTTGGTGACCAGGAGTGTCAAGCAGGTTAATTTTCACCCCCTTATATTCAAATCCCATCACCGAGGTGGCCACAGAGATACCCCGTTGCTTCTCGATCTCCATCCAGTCAGACTTGGTGGCCGTATCAATCTTATTGGACTTGACCGCACCTGCAGTTTTGATCGCCCCGCCAAAAAGCAACATTTTTTCGGTTAAGGTGGTCTTTCCAGCATCCGGGTGGGCAATTATCCCAAAGGTTTTCCGCTTTTGGATTTCTTGAATCAAACTCATTGTATCACAGGGGTAATTTCAGCCTGCAAAGGTACGGAAAATCAGTAACAAATTGTGCATGACCCTCTGACCGTCCTTCGATCTGATTAAAAAACATTGGTTGCCTTCGGTGAAAGGAAAAACTACCTACCACATCTTTTCATCCTTGAACTGGCCGGTATCGGTAACACCCCGAAGGACCACCCGGAAAGTGGTGCCTCTGCCGAGCTCCGAATTATTCACAAAAATCCGCCCCTGATGATACCCCTCAATGATACGCTTGGCCAAGGTAAGTCCAAGGCCCCAACCTCGCTTTCGTGTTGTGAAGCCTGGGTTAAACACCTTTTTAAACATCCCCTTTTCCATTCCCTTGCCGGTATCGCTGATGTCAATAAAGACGAATTTTTCGCTTTCCTTAACAATATCAATACTGATCATTCCCTGCCCTTTCATCGCATCCACGGCGTTCTTACATATATTCTCCACCACCCATTCAAATAGGGGCTTGTTCATCATGGCTTCGATATTTTCGGCATGGGAATTGAACTTAATCTCCACCTTACTGGAAATCCGAGGCCGGAGGTACGTTATGGTTTCTTCTACGGCACTATAAACGTTCTCTACCTTAATTACCGGTGTGCTTCCTATATTGCTAAAGCGCTCTGTAACCACCTGTAGCTTTTTGACGTCTTTATCCAGCTCCATGATCACCTCCTTATTCTCCTCCCAAACGGGGGAATTCTTAAAGTAATCGATCCACGCCATCAAAGAGGCTAGCGGCGTACCCAATTGGTGGGCTGTTTCCTTGGTTAGACCGGCCCATAGCCTGTTTTGCTCAGCTACTTTGGACTGATTAAATAAGGCATAGGCCAATAATCCGAAAACCAAAATAACCGACAGTTGTACGTAGGGGTAATAACGAAGCCTAGTCAGCAATTCGGAATTGCGGTAATAAATAAAATAGTTGTCCAGCAGCTTGATAGGCTCGTATACTGCCACCATTTCGGCCAGTTCTGCGCGAAGTTGCCGGTCAATTTCCTCTTCCGTACTGTTTTTTTTGATTTTGACGTTCTTATACTCTAAAGGGTTTCCTTCTGCATCTGTGGTAATTACTGGTATGGAACGGTTTTCTTGAATGATGTCCTGAAAGATGAATGTCAGGTTGTCCGAATTGACAGAGGCATATTCCAACGCAGAAGCATACAGATCCACTTGGCGGCGTTCCCTTTGCTTTAATTCTTCCACCAGCGTATTGGTGTAGTAGATAGACCCAATACTGATCACCAAAGAAAAGCCAAAAATAATCCACTTTACCTTGCCTTTGTTTTGATAAAAATCCAGCGTAGTGAGATCCTGAAAGGTACTTTTCATACAATAAATTCCGAATGAGCTAGATAAACACCTATTTCCGATGAAATACGCAAACACTCAATAAACTGTAAGGATACGGAAATATTGCCTTTAGAACAACTTATTAATTCTTGTAAGCATCAGTTATCTCTGATCCATTTCCAAAGCGTCTTATAACTCACCTTCGTTCCGTGAATAAGTATGCCAATCTTGTAAATTTTACCAGCTGCCCATGTAGTAAAAAGAAATCCGAGGACCAACAAGCTGATCGAAATGAATAATTCGATAAAAGGAACGCCAAAACTAACTCGTCCCATCATCGCTACCGGTGATGTAAATGGAATGATGGAAAGCCAATAGGAAATCTTGCTATTGGGATCGTCCAACACAAAAATAAACAATCCCATATAGGCTATCAACAATGGAATAGTAACCGGAAACATAAACTGCTGCGCATCTGAAGGACTGTCCACTGCTGCTCCGATGGCGGCAAAAAATGCGCCATATAAAAGGTACCCTCCGACGAAGTAACTAATGAAAGTAAAAACCAAAAGCGGAAAATTCACCTCCTGCAAAACCGCCAGTATATTCACGATCTCGCTGCTTTCTGCCAGCAAAGACGAGGCCTCTGGATTGGACATCTCGAGCAATTGCTCCTGTGGCATGCGCATACCAAAATACCCCATTACCAAGGAGGAGACCAAGCTGATAAGTACAATCCATATTAGAAACTGAGTGAGTCCAACAGCACCTATCCCAACAATTTTCCCCATCATCAACTGAAAGGGCCTCAAAGAAGAAACCAAAATCTCGATAATCCTACTCGACTTCTCCTCGATTACCCCTTGCATAATTTGGTTCCCGTAAACGAATATGAACGTGTAGATCAAAATACCCGTGATAAAGCCAATGCCGTAGTTCACCATTGTATTGGAGACCTTTTCGCCGCCCGATTGCTCTAGTCGAATAGCGGTAACCGCTACATCGGCCTTCAGCCGATCAAGAAGAAATGGATCCACTCCCGAATCTTGTAGCTTCTTTTCCTCTATTCTGCTTCTGACGAGAGATTCTAAACTCTTTACTGCCGATAAACTTGGAGTCTCTTCGGTGTAAAGGGTCACTGTTACTGGACGATTTTCCTCTATTCGTGGAATATGCAGCAATCCAAATCGGCTGCTAGTGCGCATAGATGCTTTGGCATCTTCCACCGATCCGTTGACATAGGAAAAGACGAACATCTCGTTACTTTCCAAAAAAATCACGCCGTTTTCGTCAATCACTTCAACCATCCGTGCCTGATCTCCCGGAGTATCGCTCAGCCCAAGCCACAAAAACACCCCAAGTATAGAAGGAAAAATCAATGGGGTCAGAATAGTGGCTACGATAAATGACCGCTTCTTAACCCTCGCCAAATACTCGCGTTTGATCACCAACAGAATCTTACTCGCCATGGCTTTCGTTGATTTTCTGAATAAAAATTTCCTCTATGCTTGGGATGACCTCCTCGAAGTGCAGCACCTCCCCAAAGCGCATAAACCGAATCAACCAATCGTTGACCTGCTCACCTCCAAGGCTTATCGAATACACTACCGTGTCGTCATCTTCCATTGATGCTGCAAAATCGGGAAGCACGCCTCTTTGGAAAGGTCTGATCCGGATTCGATATTGATTTGATCTGGACTCCCGACGAATCTGTCGAACGGGCCCATCCAAGATTTTCCTGGATTTATTGATCATGGCTATATGGTCACAAAGAAGCTCTACGGACTCCATCCGATGAGTAGAAAGTATGATCGTGGTACCGTTTCTCTTCAGTGCCAGAATTTCATTTTTGATGATCTCGGCGTTTACTGGATCAAAGCCAGAAAATGGCTCATCCAAAATCAAAAGCTTGGGTTCATGAATGACCGTTGCAATAAACTGCACTTTTTGAGCCATACCCTTCGAAAGATCCTGAACCTTCTTACGCTTCCAAGGATCTAGGTTCAAGCGCTTAAGCCATCGATCTATCCTGACTTTGGATTCCCTGCTAGAAAGGCCCTTTAGCTGCGCAAAATACTGAAGTTGTTCATCGACTGACATGCCCTTATACAATCCCCGCTCCTCGGGCAGGTAACCGATATTATGTACATGCACCATTTTAAGCGGCTCGCCATTGACATAGATCTCACCCGAATCGCGGTCGATGATTTGATTTACTATACGAATCAGCGTAGTCTTCCCCGCCCCGTTAGGTCCAAGCAGCCCAAAGACAGCCCCCTCCTCCACAGAGAGATCGATATCTCGGAGAGCCACGTGGTGTCCGTACGACTTATTCAATCCAATGATTTCTAGAATACCCAAATTATTGGCTGGTTAAGAAAAAAAACGCGTTAGCATAATTTACTTACGCTATTTCAAATATACAGAACCGACAGAAACGTCAATCATAAAGGTCATGAGATTTTTAGCATCTTCCTTGTATCCGTTACTTACATAGACCTTATCGCCGATTTCCCGAAGATGGGTTGGTAGCTTCGTACGGCACATGGCGGTCGATTTGATTTTAACCAAGTAAGGTAGATCTTGATGGGGAAGGGTGATGTTGACCGAACCTGCGGCCACTTTGGTATATACTTGGCTGGCCTCTGCCATCAAATCGGAAAAGTTCAAATTTACAGAACCATAACTCACGTCAAACATCATCTGCCTGGCATTTGAAAAATGAAGATCGTCGCCATAAAGCGCCCCCATGTTGATGGTGACGCTTAAAGTGTCCATGTTAATGGAGTTGGGAAGCTTACTGGCATAGGCTAGGTATACGTCCGCAGAGGCGGTTTTAATCTTGCAGTTGGAAACCGGTAAGCTGGAAAAATCAAGGTGCGCCTTGCCGATGCCAAAATGTAGGTTCAGGTTATACAGGTAATTCGGGTCCAGCCCCACTTCCCAATGATGGTCGAAGTCTTCATCGGTATTGGAAAAGAGCCGGTAAGAAAGACTTCTTCCCAGGCTTTCAGACTCCACATTCTTGTGTTCCAGACGGGCGGCAAGTACCCCTCCCTTGATTTGATAACTAAAAGAGGGAAGTATATTCACTTTCCCAAGCTCGGCCGTTGCAAAGATCGGCTTTCCATAATATCCCCGCTTGAAATCGGAAACACCTTTGTAGCACGAAAACTCGAAATTGACCAAATCGAATCCATCCCGCTCTTCCACTACAAATTGCTTGGCTATTTGGGCAACAGACTCTACAGCCATAAGGGATGCCAAGAGTAAGCATTGTAACAGAAACACTTTTTTAAGCATACGAGATTAGTACGTTCGACGCAACAAAAGGTTTTCTTCAAACCAAGCAGAAAACGGAGCAAAACCCCGTTGATTTAGAAAAACTCCTTTACCTTGTCGAAAATGCTTTTTTCTGATTTGCCCGGATTTGGCCTAAAATTCTCGGAACCTCTCAAAGACTCCAGCAGTTGACGCTCTTCTTTATTGAGTTCTTTCGGGGTCCAAACATTTACGTGAATCAATTGATCTCCTTTACCATATCCGTTTAACTCTTTAATGCCCTTCCCTTTAAGCCGAAGTATTTTTCCGCTCTGCGTACCTGGCTCCAGTTTTATTTTTACTTTTCCCTCGATTGTCGGCACCTCAATAGATGCCCCCAGTACCGCATCGATAAAACTAATGTATAAATCATACACTACATTATTCCCGTCTCGTATCAGGACATCGTCGCTAACCTCCTCGATCACTATCAGGAGATCCCCTGGGATTCCGCCTGGAATTTCATTTCCTTTGCCCGAAAGGCTCAACTGCATTCCCTCTCCGACGCCGGCCGGAATGTTGATTGGGATGATTTCCTCTGAAACTACCAGTCCTTGGTAATCGGCATTGGCGGGCTTCTTGTCCACAATTTTGCCACTGCCCTGACAGGTAGGACAGGTACTTGCCGACATCATTTGACCAAGCATCGTATTTACGACCTTTTTGACCTGCCCGGTTCCCTGACAGGTTGCGCAATTCTTGAAGGTAACACCTTCCGCCACCTTGTGCCGCTTTACTTTGATCTTCTTTTCCACACCATTTGCAACCTCACTCAAATTAAGCTTTAATTTGACACGGAGGTTGGTGCCCTTTTTGGAACGACGCGAACCCCCGCCGCCTCCGAAGAAAGAGTCAAATCCACCGCCACCAAAAATGTCCCCAAACTGGGAGAAGATATCCTCCATGTTCATACCCCCGCCGCTATAGCCTGCACCTCCCCCAACTCCCTGGTGTCCAAACTGATCGTATCGCTGCCGCTTCTCAGGATTGCTTAGCACTTCATAGGCTTCGGCTGCTTCCTTAAATTTCTCCTCAGCTTCGGGGTTGTCAGGATTTTTATCGGGATGGTATTTGATTGCCATTTTCCGATAGGCTTTCTTTATCTCTTCGGCACTAGCCCCTTTGGCTACGCCCAAAACCTCGTAATAATCTCTTTTAGCCATCTTTTTTATTGTCCTATTACAACTTTTGCGTACCTGACCACTTTTTCTCCTAGTAGGTAACCTCGCTCCACCACATCCACAATCTTGCCTTTCAAATCTTCCGAAGGAGCGGGTATCTGGGTGATGGCCTCGTGCATATCTGCATCAAATGGCTTCCCGATGAGGTCTTCCATTGGATGTAAACCTTTAGACGAAAGGGCTTTGACTAGCTTGTTATAGATAAGTCGCTTTCCCTCATCTGCAATCTCGCCAGATTCCTTTTCCTCTGCTTTAAGTGCTCGCTCAAAGTCGTCCAAAACCGGCAAAAGCTCCTTGATTACGTCTTCAGAGGCCGTCTTGATGAGCTCAAGCCTTTCCTTCGCTGTTCTTCTTCGGTAATTTTCAAACTCCGAATAGAGTCTGAGGTACTTCTCTTTCAATTCCGAATTTTCCGAAGTGAGCCTTTCCACTATCGTTGAAGATGTATCGCTTGTACCCGAAGCTTCCGCCTCAGCCTTTGTATCGTTTTCAAGTGTCGAATTGTCTTCCAAGGTTTCCTTTTCCTTAAGAACATCCTCTTGTTCCATATGTTCTTGCTCCGCCATATTCAATGAAGTTTTAACAGTTTCGATTTCCATTACAATTAGCCTGCCACAGCAAAAAAACCTGACAATCTGGCATTATTCGTGAATTTTTTGCCAGATCATATCTTTGAGTCGATCCAGATTTTTCCCGGTAACCGACGAAATAAAGACGTGGGGAACTTCTTGTGGAAGTTCTGCTTTCAACGCCTCAATCAGCTCATCATCCAATAGATCGGATTTTGAAATGGCTAACAAGTGCTGCTTGTCCAAGAGTTCCGGATTATACTTCCTCAATTCATTCACCAGAATGTTGTACTGCGACCCTAGATGCGCTGCATCTGCTGGAATCACAAATAGCAGAATGGAATTTCGCTCTATATGGCGCAAAAATCGCAATCCTAACCCTTTGCCCTCTGAGGCACCCTCTATGATCCCGGGAATATCCGCCATAACAAACGAGCGGTCGTCTCGGTAAGCCACCACGCCCAGATTGGGTACTAATGTCGTAAAAGGATAATCTCCGACCTCGGGCTTAGCTGCTGAAATACTCGACAACAAGGTCGATTTGCCTGCATTCGGGAACCCAACCAGTCCAACATCGGCCAGTAATTTCAACTCCAAAATAATCCATTCCTCAATTCCTGATTCCCCCGGCTGCGCAAAGTGCGGCGCTTGATTGGTAGCAGTCTTAAAATGGTCATTACCAAGACCTCCACGCCCTCCAGAGGTGAGAATATACTCCTGACCATCTTCGGTTATCTCGCAGCGGATATTACCTGTTTCGGCATCCCTTGCCACCGTACCCATGGGAACTTCTAGAATGACATCCTTTCCGTCTGCACCCTTTCGCCTCCCCCCTTCGCCACTCCGACCTGAATCGGCAATCACGTGCTTCTTATATTTGAGGTGAAGCAGGGTCCAAAGCTGCGCATTGCCCTTTAATATAAT
Organism: Lunatimonas salinarum; assembly: GCF_017811155.1. Lineage (GTDB taxonomy): Bacteria > Bacteroidota > Bacteroidia > Cytophagales > Cyclobacteriaceae > Lunatimonas > Lunatimonas salinarum. The sequence continues at coordinate 202,629 of NZ_JACVCV010000003.1, forward strand.
GTGTCCCCCTCTACCGCCATCCCCTCCATCGGGACCACCTTTGGGCACGTGCTTTTCCCTCCGGAAATGCACGGAACCTGCTCCTCCGGACCCAGAACGGGAACAAAACTTAACATAATCGATAAAATTGGAATCTGCCACCAGTGTGTTTGATTAAGTTGGATGGAAAACCGCCCTCTGCCAGCCTATCTCACGGGGTGGGAGATTGCCGATAGACACGGGGCCAAATAAAATTGGCTAAGCAATGATGCCTAGCCAATTTGAAACAAAGGTACTACTATTTTTTCGGCTATCAATAATTATCGATTACCTTACAAATTGCACTGAATATGCCATCTACGGTGCCTACACCCTCTACAGGACTCAGTTTCCCCTGCTGATCGTAATAATCAGCCACCGGAAGTGTCTCGTCCAAATAGACTTTAATTCGGTTGCTGATCTTCGCTTCATCCTGATCATCTACTCTACCAGACGTCTTACCCCGTTCTTTAATACGCTTTCGGAGCTCTTCTTCGGGCACTTCCAAGGAAATCATTCCAGAAATTGCCATACCTTTGGCCTTAAGCAATGCATCCAATGCTTCTGCCTGTGCAACAGTTCGTGGAAACCCATCAAAAATAAACCCGGTAGGGTCTTTGGTTTCATTTATCTTGTCATCGACCATCCCAATCACTACTTCATCCGGCACCAAATTGCCTTCATCCATGTATTTTTGGGCAAGCCTCCCCAAATCCGTCCCTTGTCCGAGATGCTTGCGGAACAAATCTCCGGTTGAAATATGGTCTATTTTATATTTGGCTATCAGCTTTTCACTCTGTGTACCTTTACCCGCACCGGGAGGTCCAAATAAAACGATGTTAAGCATACTCAATCACTATTTAATTGGTTAAAGAACTTTTTACTCTATTTCAAAACATATATTTCAGGCAAATTCCGGCCAAATCCATTGTAATCGAGACCGTAACCTAATACGAACTGATTTTGGATAGAAAAACCTACATAATCCAAAGATATGCCTTCCACTTCTAATGCGTCTGGCTTTTGCAACAAGGTAACAATGGAAACACTTGGAACACCCATCCCAGCCAGAACCTGGAGCAGGTATTCCATACTCCTTCCTGTATCCACAATGTCTTCTACCACAATGACCCGTTTCCCCTTCAGGTCATCCGTAACTTCCATTTTGGGTATGACCTTACCGGACGACTGCAATCCTTGGTAGGAAGATATCCTAATAAACGCCACTTCACAGGGGATGGTGAGGTGCTTTACCAAATCAGAAAAAAACATGAATGCGCCATTTAAAACCCCTAAAAGTACGGGAGGATCACCAGCAAATTCCTCATTTATTTTACCGGCGATTTCCTTGACGCGTTGCTGAATTTCGGAGGCACTTATGTACGGAACAAAATTCCGGTCTAAAATCTGAATCATAAAAGGAATTAAGGGTGCCTCTGTGGCAAGCTCTTGACAAATATAAAGAATATAAAAGGTAAACAAAACAAATTACCCGACAGTTAGAGGCGATCCATCAAGAACCTGTACAATTGAAGCATGGACTCAAAGTCTGTCCATATCACCCGCTCTCTTGGTGTATGCGCATTCTCCTGCGGAGCACCAATGAAACACCAGTCCACTGGATAGGGAGAATAATGGACCTCACGACCGTCGCTACTGCCATACGCCTCCACCTCTAATTGGTACGGGATTTCACTTTCATCAGCAAGTAACACCATTTTATTCAAAAAACTTCTCCGTGGGATGTGCTTATCTCTCAGGGAAATAACTACACCTTCTCCTGGCCTCACCCCCTCAGTAGCCCAGGTGATATCTGATATCAGGGCATTCTGTATGGGCCACCTCTCATAAATATATTTCATTAACAACGGAACTGCTCCCCCACCATGCTCCTCGTAGGTCGAAAACACCACCAATCCGTCCGTCAACTCCTCACAAAGCAGCAGCGCATTGTAAACCCCCAGCCGATTGTCTAAATAGGCACCCTCTATATACGAATCTGTGATTTCGACGTCCTGCCGATAGGTCAGGATGGTGCCGGGCAGAACCGGCCGCTTAAAGTCATGATACAAGTTGCCATCATCAACCAGAAGCCTACACGCGATCGAACCATAAGCATCCTCCCCTATTAGCGCATCCCCATCCAATACCTCCGGGCCGCCTACAGGAACCAACTGATTCGCATAACGGGCCATAAACCCTACCGTATCCATGTGGGCAAAAACCGCTGTCCGAGGATTACCGAACGCCAAAATCAAATTATCCTGAAGATTATCTCCAAAATGAACCTCCGGCGCAACCTTCCAAAACTTTCGACGTTTCAAAACATAATTTAACACAAAATCACGAACACGACGCTCGTCTCCAGAAACTCCAGACAGGTGCAGTAGCTCAATCAATAAGGGGTGGGTTGGCATAATTTGTGATGACCGGTTTTCTACAATTCGGATTATTAATTTAATTTTACAAAACAAAATGTGGAATAGTTTAGAGTTCTCGCAAAATATTCTACATTTGTAATTGGAATTGCTACTTCGAAACAAATCTTAATTCAAAACAATTTAAAAACTGAAAGTTGAAAAAAAATTTTTTACCATGAAAAAATTAATATTATCAACACTAATGGCTGGCGCTTTAGGGTTTGGAGCTCAAGCGCAAAACGACTTCAACAAGTGGTCTATTGATGTCAATGCTGGCTTCAATAACGCCATGGCTCCTCTAACTCCCGGCTACTACAGTCCAAATCCGTTAAATGTAGGATCTGCGGATATTGGAGTAAGGTACATGTTTAATGAAAAGTTTGGAGCGAAGTTAGATTATGGATTCGGTTCGTTCAGCAACGAGTCCAGCACTCCTTCATTTTCTTCGAACTATTTCCGGGCTAATTTGCAAGGTATTGCCAACTTGGGAAGAATCATGAGCTGGGAAACCTTCACTCGCCGTGTGAACCTTTTGGGTCACTTTGGCGCAGGTATCGGTAGAATGACTCCCCAAGAAGGTATATTTGCCGACGAACAAGATGATCAGTACAACTTCATCGTCGGTTTGACAAGTCAAGTAAAGTTGGGAGAGCGTGTAGCTTTGAATGGCGACATTAGCACCATCCTTGCGGGAAGACAAGATCTGGCTTTCGATGGCAATTCCAGAATTACACGAACTACTCCAGGTCACTACGGGGTTAACGGCGTATACTGGACAGGCACACTGGGTCTTTCCTTCTACTTAGGTAGTGGAAGCACCCACGCAGATTGGTATATCCGTGATAGCCAATATGCCACCAAAGAAGAGTTAGCTACCCAAATTGGTGAAATCAGAGACATGCTGAAAGATTCCGACGGAGATGGTGTTCCAGATTACTTGGACAAAGAACCCAACACCCCTGCCGGCGCTCGCGTGGATTCTCACGGTAGAACATTGGATTCAGATGGAGACGGTATTGCTGACCACTTAGATAAATGTCCATTTGTCCCCGGACCTGCATCTATGGACGGATGTCCTCCCGCTGACACCGTTGAAGAAGTAGATTACTTGAAAAAAGCAATCAACGACGGATACGTGAATGTGTATTATGCATTTGACAGCGCAAAACCACTTGGTTATTCTGCATCAGCTATTAACTACGTAGCCAACTTCCTTAAGCGAAATCCAGGAGTTAATGTAGAGTTGAAAGGTTATGCTGATGAGCTAGGCCCTGAGAACTACAACATGAAGTTATCTGAGCGTCGGGCTAAAGCAGTGTACGACGTTATGGTAGCCGCAGGAATAGATGCCTCTAGAGTATCTTACAAGGGATATGGAGAAGATACGAGTGTAGACAAAGCTTCTGCGGATGCAAGACAACTTGCGAGAAGAGTAAGCTTTGAAGTAAAGTAATCAATATTTGATATGTAGTGAAAACCCGATCTTTACAGATCGGGTTTTTTTGTTCAATTTTCCAGCGATGTTTGTATTAAACCGCGATAACTCCATAGCCAACCATTACTTGGCTGAATTAAGAAATACCGAGACCCAAACAAATCGATTGGTTTTTCGTAAGAACCTTGAACGTCTAGGTCAAATCATGGCTTACGAAATTTCAAAGGAACTTACGTACGAAACATCAACTATCAAGACGCCTCTAGCGGAAACAAAAATCCCACTGGCAGCGTCTCCTCCTGTTGTGATTGCGGTCCTGCGAGCAGCCATACCCTATTTTAACGGCGTTTTGAGTGTTTTTGACAACGCTGATAGCGGATTGATCGGCGCATTTCGAAAGGATCACCTGGAACACCAGCCTATAGAAATCGAATTGGGTTACCTTGCAGCACCGTCCATTGAAGGCAAGGACGTAATTCTGGTAGACCCCATGTTAGCTACAGGAAAATCGTTTGTCAAAAGCATCAACGCCCTGTTAAAACACGGTCGTCCAACTACCTTTCATCTTCTATCGGTCATTGCTGCACCTGAAGGTGTTGAATACCTTCAAAAAAGCCTGAAATCTCCATTCAAGATCTGGACATGTGCACTGGATGACCGGCTGGATTCCCATTCCTATATCATACCCGGTCTAGGAGATGCAGGCGATCTTTGCTTCGGTCCTAAACTCTCTTTCTAACACCAAATGATTTCTTACATTCTATTAACCGTCGGGCTGTTATTACTCTTGGCTGGTGGCAAGGTACTCGTAGATGGAGCGTCCGCCATTGCCGCCCGACTTGGGCTAAGTGCCGGATTAATTGGTCTGACCATCGTCGCATTTGGCACCTCGGCCCCCGAACTTCTGGTGAGCGTAACCGCCGCCCTAAAGGGAAATAGTGATATTGCCATCGGCAACGTCGTGGGGTCGAATATCGCAAATATCACCCTGGTACTGGGAATTACTAGCTTGGTTTTTCCGGTTGTGATCACTCGTTCCATCCTGAGGATGGACTATCTGTTCACGTTAATCACGACCGTATTTTTCTTTCTTTTATCCCTTAACGGCATCATTTCTTTTTTGGAAGGTCTTGTGCTGGTGGGCCTACTGGTGGCTGTAAATCTGTATTTTTTTAAAAAAATAGGGCGAGTGGAAATTAGCGATGAAGACACCATTGAGCTGAAAAAAAAATCGATATGGCTGTCCTTAGGATATGTGCTACTCGGTATACTCGGCCTTTATTTTGGTGCGGAATTATTCGTTGAAAACGGCGTTGATATTGCACAAACCCTCGGTGTCAGTGAACGGGTGATTGGCATTACCGTAATTGCAGTTGGAACCAGTCTTCCTGAACTCATCACATCGGTGATTGCTGCCCTAAAAAAGGAAACGGACATTGCTATAGGGAATATCCTTGGAAGCAACATGATGAACATACTTTCCATTATAGGAGTTACGGCTTTGGTTCGTCCCATACCTGTATCGCTCGATTTTATCTACAATGACTACCTTTGGATGATTGCGTTTACGGTATTGTTGTTTCCACTCATGCGACTGCGGTACAACCTATCCCGAATTGATGGGGGCATATTGCTTGGAGGCTACCTGATCTACATTTTCTTCCTCTTATGGTAGAATATCTTGCGACGTTTCTAGGCATCTATTTCCTATGCTTGTTTAAATTCATTGCCGGCCCAGTACTTGGCTATGCGGCTGGATATAGCGTCTTAGAAATAGAGCTGGTCACCGTATCGGGCATGATGACCTCTGTGGTGGCGTTTACCTTTGTTGGAGAATGGATAAAGCGAACGTGGACCATCAAAGTCCGGAAAAATCCCAAAAAATTCACCAAACAAACCCGAAATATCATTCGAATATGGCAAAAGTTTGGCGTTTGGGGAATTGCCGCACTTACTCCCATTTTACTAACTCCTATCGGTGGAACAGTAATTCTTACGTCATTCGGCATCCCAAAGAAAAAAATCATCTTCACCATGCTGATTAGTGCGTTGATCTGGGCGTTTATCTTTGGGATATCCATACATGAAATTCTGGACATCCCCTTTTTCAAGAGTTTGTTACCAACCTAAACAAATAGGAAAGCGGTATTCCCACTTTCCTATTTTAGCTTTGTTTCAACACCTTCTGTGGTTTTAAAGGACACTCGCCACCGTTGCCTTTAGGAAAACCGGTGTAAAAGGCCGTACCAAATCGATCTGCTCTCCTTTTAGGTACAAATCTTCCCGGATTTCTGAAGGAATAATTTGAATGGATCCATCATAGGCAGCAAATGAATACGCCAATACCTCGATCTCCGCTCCCTCTCTGACACCTCGTAGGCCATGATCCAAAAACGGCAATCCTCCAGCAGCCCCTATCGTAACGGATGGCCGGGAATTGGGGGTAGATTCAAAAGTCGCTTCTGTCTCGCCCAACTGGAAAAGCTCAAAATCAAAGGACACGTTACTGCTGTTGGAAGAAGCTGTTTTCTCCGCATCACCTGACTCCAATATCCTCCTGTATATTCCATCAGATATTTCTTCAAATCCCTCCAACTCATTTTCCGCTATATAATCCAAAATCAACTGCTCCTCCCGCTCCTTTAGCTCATCAAGTGTGTATTTTCGGGCAAACTTAAGACGAATAGTCAGATTTGAATTGGCAAGGATCAACTGCTGATACCCGTAGTTACCAAATGCCAAATAGGAGGGAGAATAGACCATTAGCTCCTCTCCGACACGGGATAATCCAGCTGCATAGGCGAAGACAACCGGCCATATTCCATCCATCGATTGCTTAAATATAATCGGCTCCTTTGTTTCATCCATATAAGATTTTATCAACTGACCGTCCAATGACCGGATTTCAAAATAAACGCCGACGAAATCATCGTTTACAATCTCCGCACCTTCCGCATTCTGATTGACTTTTTCATAATAAAATCCGACTTGCGTTTTAGTGGCAGCTAGTTGGTTACTCTCTATGTACCGCTCCAAAATGGCATCATCTCGCGCGATTACTTGATCCAACTCTGATTCCGACTCCTGCAAACATCCGGTAAGGGACAAGAAAACGAATGGTGCCGCAAGGTACTTAAACATTTGATTCATAATAAGGTAGTTATATTGATTTAATTTAGGTGCAATTGGCTAAAACAATCGGAATACGTAACGAATTATTTTCGAAGATTAAAGTTCATCCGCAGGTTCATTCCAGCAACCGAAAATTGTTGATTAACAAAGGTAAGGTCTCCAAGTGGCAATTTGTAAAAAGGTTCTAAGGAAATAAACGTTCCATTCTTCAAATTATACTCATAGCCAACCGACAGGTTCAACATACCTCCAAAATCAGCACCTGACCTACCTGCAGGACGGTAAACAGAAGTAAACTGCTCCACAGTGGGAGCAAAATTCAACCCTGAGGAAGTAGAGGTAAAAAAAGAACTTGTCTCAAAGGTTTCCGTGGCTGCTTGATCCAAATAAACCATGCTAGATAAACCGGTGATTAGAAACACACCCGCATTTTTTCTCTCCAAAAGCAGGTATTTCAAGTTTACCGGAATATCTATACTGGCCAAACTCAATTGGGAGGATGAGCCGAGAAAATTTGAACTGGCTCGAATGTTTTCCGCCATGGCCATTTGATCCGCCTTTGCGTAGGATGCCTGAGAAGCCATGACTACACTCGGAGACCGATCTGCATTTAGGTTCTGTCTGGCGTAGGTCATTCCCACATCCAATCGTAACTTTCGAGACAACGAAAACTCAGACATTACCCCGGCACCCAAATTCATCCCATTGACGGCATCGGAACTAGCCTGCGGAGCCACCACCAAGCCCAGCTTGACAGGTGAATTGGATTTTGCAGCCAATGGAGTCGTGGCCTCCTCATCCCCAGATGCCATCCATTTTTCCAGCACTTGCAGCGCCTCATTCACATCCATGGGAGCTGGACGGCTTTCGGCTGCATTAAAAAGCGTATCCGTCGGCATCACAAAGTCCCCTTTAGGTAGCATTTGATCGAGCTCAAAGCCTGATGGACGATCCTCTTCGATTTGAACAGCCAGCCGGTCTTCATAGGTTTCCAAATCACTCTTCTCCACAGAAGCTAGCTTATCTTCCGGTGAGGAACGCTCGGCGGAATTCGTTCGTATAGGTGTTCTACTTTGTGCTTTTGTGTCTTCTTCTCCCTGCTGATTGACCTCATCCGCAAACTGACGAAGCGTTGGCAAGGTATCTGACCCAGCTAAAGCCGGGCTTTCCCACCCGGACTCCTCCGCTTCAAATTTCCGTTCAGCCGCTTCGGAAAGTCTTTCGTCATCTAGCGCGTCCCCCCCTCCAAATGGTCCATAAACGAGCACCAAAAACAAACTAGCTGCCAATCCAGCCGTAATGAATGGCCATATCAGGCGCGCAGTTTTCCTTTCCGGCTTAAAGTAGGCACTGGATAATTTTTCCCATTGTGCAGGATCATATGGCTCCTCATGATGCGCAAAGGAGTCTTTAATTTTATCCACTAACCTCTTATCAAACTGCTCCTTCATTTTTTACATGGTTTAAAGCAATTACCTTCTCCCTCAACATACCCTTGGCCCTAGCCAGATAGGTCCGACAGGTACTCGAAGGTATATTCAAATGGGCTGCTATTTCATCGTGTTTGTAACCTTCGATTTCAAACATGTTAAAGATAATACGCAAGTTATCGGGCAGTTCGCCCAATAACCGAAGGATATCTTCCGTGGACAAATCATCTATTACACTCACATGATATGCTTCCACATCTATCTGTTCTATATCCACCATTCCCGAAAATCGGAGGTTTTTCCTGTAATAATCTACCGACGTATTGATCAATATCCGCCTCAACCAGCCTTTGAAGGAGCTCCCCCCTTTATATTGATCCAATTTATCAAACATCTTCAGAAAACTGTCATTCACAATCTCACACGCTTCGTCGCGATTACCCGAGTACCGCAAAGCCACACTCATGGCATACCCATAGAAATGCTTATAAAGCCTCTCGAGTGACTTTGGATCCCCTTTTCTAGCTTCTTGTATGAGATCTTGCTCCAAAAGAATTGATAATTATAGGACGTCGTTATTGTGTAGACGTACAGCGGCACGAAAACGCTACAAAGCTACTCAACTTTTTTTATTTCGTTTTTTCCATATGCTACCGGTAGCTATCGAATAATCACAGCGGTATCTTTTGATACTACCGATTATCTGCTATTTTTAAGTTTCCAATTAAGAACATTGTCTGGGGTTCGGACGTTTACTTTCTGGCTGCTTATGGGAAACAACATGAAATCGAGCATGACGCAAGCGACACACACTGGGATGACTATTAGCCATGCGAGATTCCATTTGACCGCTGAAAAACAATTATAGACACATGAAATCGAGCACGACGCAAGCGACACACGGAGGGACGATTGAAATTCGTGCGAGATTCCATCTGACCGCTAAAGAACAAATTATAAACAGATGAAATACCTACTTATTCTCTGTATCTGTTCGTTCAGTTACCACACATCCCTTGCGCAGCGGGAAGATGCGGGCAATTACGACTATGACCGAGAAGTATTATTCGGCATCAATAAAAACACCAATGGCGGCCTAATTGGAGGCATAAGCCTCAAAATAGGAAGCAGCATAGACGACAACCTTTTTCAGTTTTTCCAATTGGAATTGGCCAATGTGAAAAACCCCAAGGAAGTCAGATATAGCACTGCGTTGGGTAATAGCTTCATTTTTGGAAAATCCAATTACCTGTATGCCATCAGGCCACAGTACGGGAGAGAAATCATCATGTTTAAGAAAGCGCCCCACCAGGGTGTGCAGGTTTCCGCACTGGCCGCGGTTGGTCCTACCTTAGGTCTTGTGGCCCCCTACTATATCGAGGTCTATCAAAGCCGGACAGAAACCATTCGGCAACAATACAGCCCGGAACTACACCAAAGTAGATTTGACGTATTGGGGCCTGGCAGGCTATTCGAAGGTATAGGCGAATCAGAATTGGCCTTTGGCGCACATGCGAAGGCCGCATTGGCATTTGAATTTGGGTTTTTCAAGTCAAATGTTACCGGCTTGGAACTTGGCTACCTCCTGGAAGGTTTTAACAAAGAAATCGTGTTGATGCCAACTACGGAAAACCGCCAAATTTTCCAATCCGTTTATTTTACCTTATACTATGGGTTCAGAAGATAATATCCGGTTGGCAGGCCCTGCATTTATCTTTACCTTTGTACCTGACTTCATTTAAACTATGATCGAATTACCCGTTATTTCTGAGGAACAGACCAAGCGAAAGAAACCCGATTGGCTAAGGGTAAAACTGCCGGTGGGTAGAGAATACGCCAACGTAAGAAAATTAGTAGATCAGCATAAGCTTCACACCATCTGCGAAAGTGGAAATTGTCCCAATATGGGAGAATGTTGGGGTGCAGGTACTGCTACTTTTATGATTTTAGGGAATGTATGTACCCGTTCATGTTCCTTCTGTGCAGTAGCTACAGGAAGGCCCCCTGAATACGATACCGATGAGCCCCGAAGGGTCGCCGAAGCAATCCAACTGATGAAAGTAAAGCATGCAGTGATCACTTCGGTAAACAGGGACGAACTAAAGGATAGAGGAGCCGAAATATGGTATCAAACAGTAGTGGAAACCAAGAGGTTATCTCCGAACACCACTATAGAAACACTCATTCCTGACGTAAAATCCAACTGGGATGCACTGATCAGAATGATCGAAGCTGGACAGGAGGTGGTCTCACACAATATGGAAACGGTGGAAAGGCTCTACCGAAGGGTTAGACCTCAAGCTAAGTATGGCCGATCACTGGAACAGATACGACGAACCAAGGATTTTGGAAAACGCACAAAAACCGGCATCATGCTTGGGTTAGGCGAAAAAGTGGACGAAGTACACAAGGCTATGGATGACCTAGTTGCCCACGGATGTGATATTTTGACACTCGGACAATACCTACAACCTACCAAAATGCATATTGAAGTAGCCGAGTTCATTCATCCAGACCAATTTGCAGCTTACCGGGAAGAAGGACTCAAGCGAGGCTTAAAATACGTGGAGTCGGGACCGCTAGTGAGATCCTCTTACCACGCCGAAAGGCACGTAAATATTTGAGCTAAAAATAAAAAAGGTCTCCTGAGTTCGGAGACCTTTAATTTTTTTAAACTTGGACACTTATATATGCAGGGCCCTGTCACCGGTAGCAGCCAAACAGGCTTCCCTAAACACCTCCGTATAGGTTGGGTGAGCATGGGACATCCTCGCAATATCCTCAGCAGAAGCCCTAAACTCCATTGCCACCACCGCCTCGGCTATCATATCCGCTACACGTGGTCCGATCATATGCACTCCCAGAATTTCATCCGTTTTGGCATCCGCAAGTACCTTTACCAATCCATCCACATCTCCAGATGCCCTGGCTCGTCCGGATGCCATAAAAGGAAACTTACCTGTCTTGAAGGTGATCCCTTTTTCTCTAAGCTGCTCTTCAGTGTATCCCACTCCCGCAACCTCAGGCCAAGTATACACTACATTGGGAATGAGCAAATAATTGATATGGGGCTTTTGCCCCACCAATTGCTCCACTACAAACACGCCTTCTTCCTCTGCCTTGTGTGCCAACATGGCACCTTTTACCACGTCCCCTATTGCATAAATGGAATCTACGCTGGTTTTTAAGTGTTCATCGACCTCAATTTGCCCCCTATCATTGATCTTCACGCCCGCAGCTTCGGTATTCAACCCCTCTGTGTAAGGCTTCCTCCCAATTGAAACGAGCACATAGTCACCTTGCAACGAAATTTGCTCGCCCTTCGCATTGTCTGCCTTCACGGTGACTTCGTCGCCGTTTCGCTCCACGGCAGTCACTTTGTGCTTTAAATAAAATTCGATTCCAAGCTTCTTTAAAGACTTTTGAAGCTCTTTCCCCATCGTCCGATCCATGGTTGGAATCAACGAGTCCATAAATTCCACAACGGATACTTTTGCACCAACCCTTGCAAAAACAGACCCCAATTCGAGCCCGATTACACCCCCACCGATCACGATCAGGTGCTTTGGAACGCTGGTTAGGTTTAAGATTTCGGTAGAAGTAATAATCCGTTCCTTATCCAACTTGATAAATGGCAGCCCTGCCGGTTTGGAACCCGTGGCAATAAGGATATGCTTAGCTGTAATATCCTGAGAAGTCCCATCGCTCTTGGTAACCTTCACTGTAGTTTTGTTCACAAATGATCCGACACCTTGATGCACATCGATTTTATTCTTCTTCATCAGGTATTGGATGCCGTCCACATTTTGTTTCACCACTTCTGACTTTCGGTTGATCATCTGCGGCATATTTACCTTTAGATCTTTAAGATCAATCCCATGTGACGTAAAGGCATGAGCGGCGTTATGATAATGCTCAGAAGAGTCCAAAAGTGCTTTGGAGGGAATACAGCCCACATTTAAGCAGGTACCACCAAGCGTAGGATACTTTTCCACAATCGCTGTTTTTAAACCAAGCTGAGCGGCTCGGATTGCGGCAACATACCCTCCTGGTCCTGAACCAATTACTATAAGGTCGTACATATTTACTCGTTTTAATCCCTTTCCTTCTGCTACGAAGAGAGATAGTGAATGAATGAAAAAAAACCTTCAAAGCCAACGGCTCGAATGGCATTAAATAGCTCCCTTACACACCGATCAGCAAGCGGGTCGGATCTTCTAGAAGCTGCTTTACGCGTACCAAGAAACTCACCGACTCTCGCCCATCGATGATACGGTGGTCGTAAGATAACGCCAAATACATCATGGGCAATATCTTCACCTCACCATTTACTGCCATCGGCCGCTCCACAATATTGTGCATTCCCAAAATGGCCGATTGTGGGGCATTGATAATCGGTGTCGACATCATGGATCCGAATATACCGCCATTAGTTAGCGTAAATGTTCCCCCTGTCATCTCGTCGATGGTCAGCTTTCCGTCTCTGGCCTTAACGGCGAGACGCACCACTTCCTGCTCGATTTCAGCGAAAGACATTTTCTCCGCATTTCGAATGACGGGAACCACAAGACCCTTGGGAGAAGATACCGCAATGCTCACGTCACAAAAGTCGTGATAGATAATTTCATTTCCGTCAATCTGCGCATTGACCGCCGGCCATTCTTGCAAGGCCATACAGGCTGCCTTCGTAAAAAAGGACATAAAGCCCAGATTAACGTTGTATTTATCTTTAAACAGATCTTTATATTGCTTCCTTAAATCCATTATTGGCTTCATGTTTACCTCGTTAAAGGTGGTCAACATGGCCGTCTCGTTCTTGGCTGCGACCAAGCGCTTGGATATGGTCCTGCGCAAGGAAGACATTTTCTCCCTTCGCATATTTCGATCGCCTTCTACTACCGGGCTAGCAGACTTGGATTCAACAGGTGCGGAGCCAGCTGCTGCCTTTGCCGGCGCGATGGCTGCCTTTTGCGCACTTTCAGCATCTTCCTTCGTAATTCGACCGTCTTTACCGGTTCCCTTTACCGATGAGGCCTCTATACCCTTTTCGGCCAAAATCTTTGCCGCCGCAGGGGATGCATGTCCTGTCGCATAGCTTTCCTTACCTGCAACTTCACTGCGTTCCACACCCGGGGTATTCATGAGAGTTCCCTTGCTATCCCCTACCCCTGAACTGGGCTCTCCGCTTTCCACTATTTGACAGATCAGACCACCTATTTCCAACGTATCGCCTTCCTTTGCCACATGACGCAATATGCCGGATGCCTCTGCAGGCAATTCAAACGTGGCCTTGTCTGAGTCTACCTCTGCGATAATCTCATCAAGCTCCACATACTCCCCGTCGCCTTTCAGCCAAGTTGCCAATGTAACCTCTGTGATAGACTCACCTACCGTAGGCACCACCATATCCTTTACTTCGCCACTTCCTGTCTTTTTAGTCTCTGCCGATGTTTCAGCGGGCCCTTCCGGAGTCGATGGAGCCTGCGAACCTTCTGTGTCAATCTCACATATTACCGCTCCGATTTCCAAGGTGTCACCTTCTTGTCCTTTGATTTTAAGGACGCCAGCAGCCTCAGCGGCCAGTTCAAAAGTCGCTTTATCGGACTCTAGTTCGCAAATCACCTCGTCCATTTCTACATAGTCGCCATCATTTTTAAACCACTGGCCTATGGTTACTTCGGTAATGGATTCCCCAACAGCGGGAACCTTGATTGCTATACTCATGTGGTCTTCGCTTTAATTTAGAGCTACCAAAAGCTCGATCGTTTCTTTATATTAAACTAATTGAAAACTTAGATTACTGCCGATTTTCACGGAATATATAAAGCCTTCTCCAGAATCTGCCTTTGTTCTTCCTGGTGCACCTTGTTAAATCCGGTAGCGGGAGATGCGCTCGCCTTTCGCGCCACGACATTCATCGAAGGAAGATCCCTGAAAAGATTCCGAACCATATAAGCCCAATACCCCATATTTTCTGGTTCCTCCTGTACCCAGTAAATTTCAGCATCTCCAAACGCTTTCAATGCCTCCATTATCTGGTTTTTTGGTAGCGGGTGTAGCTGCTCCACACGTATGATTGCCACATTTTTGATCTTCTCCTTTTCCCTCAGTTCGTCCAGTTCGTAGTATATCTTACCGGAACATAAGACCACCCGGCGTACTTGCTTAGGATCTACCGTAGTATCCAGGATGGTTTCCTTAAACCTTCCGGAAGTAAATTCCTCCATCGGAGAAAACACCTTCGGATGTCTGAGCAAAGATTTAGGAGACATGACGATGCAGGGCTTTCGAAATTCCCAAGTCATCTGCCGCCTCAACATGTGAAAAAAGTTGGATGGCTCCGTAATATTGGCTACTACCACGTTATTTTCAGCTGCCAATTGCAAGAAACGCTCCGGACGGGCATTGGAATGCTCTGGGCCTTGCCCTTCATATCCGTGGGGAAGCAACATCACCAGCCCATTCATTTTTTGCCATTTAGACTCGCCGGAAGTGATAAATTGATCAATCATGGTCTGGGCACCGTTGGCGAAATCCCCAAATTGGGCCTCCCAAATTGTCAATGCATTTGGATTAGCCATCGCATACCCGTATTCAAAACCCAATACAGCATACTCTGACAACAGGGAATTATAAATATAAAACTTACCTCGACTATCCTTGAGCTCCTTTAGTGAATTGTAGGGTTTGTTCGTCACAGCATCATGAATAACCGCATGCCGATGCGAAAAGGTACCCCGCTGACAATCCTGACCAGTGATACGCACCGTTTTACCCTCCAAAAGCAAGGAACCATAAGCCAACAGTTCCGCTGCCGCCCAATTGAGAGACTTTGTCTTAAAAAACATCTCTTTTCGCTGCTTTACCTGAGCCTCGATTTGCTTAATGGGCTTGAATCCTTTTGGGATAACCGTGAGTGCATCCGCAACTTTCTTAATAGCCTCCTCTGAAATGCCCGTTGCAGGTGAAGCTTCAAAATCAGCTGCGGTGGCCCTTCTCAACTCCGACCATGCCTTCTCAAAAGCCGAATAGGTATAGGGAAGTGGCTTTTCCTTGACCATGTTCAGCCTATCTTGAAGCAATTGACGGAACTCCTGATCCATCTGCTTTGCAAGCTGTGCATCCACCGCTCCTTTTTCGAGCAATTTCTTGTTGTATATCTCTCTCGGATTGGGATGCTTGGAAATCACATTGTACAATTCGGGTTGGGTAAACTTCGGTTCATCCGATTCGTTGTGCCCATGTCGTCGGTAGCATACCATATCGACAAAAATATCCCTGTTGTATTTTTGCCGAAACTCCACCGCGAGTCTCGCCGCAAATACCACTGCCTCTGGATCATCCCCATTTACGTGAATGACCGGAGCATCGATAATCTTTGCGACATCTGTACAATATATGGAACTTCTTGCGTCGTCAAAATCCGTTGTAAAACCGACTTGATTGTTGATCACGAAATGGATCGTGCCTCCAGTGTAATATCCCTTTAGTCCGGACATTTGCGTGACCTCATACACAATGCCCTGCCCGGCAACAGCAGCATCTCCATGGATCAACACAGGAATCATCTTGTCGGCATCTCCATTGTACTGATGATCGATTTTAGCCCTCACAAAGCCTTCTACAACTGGATTTACTGCTTCCAAATGCGAAGGGTTAGGTGCCAACTTCAATATCATCAGCTTATCAGAAGTGGTAGGAACCTCACTGGAAAATCCCATGTGATATTTTACATCCCCATCTCCCATAGTCAGGTCAGGCTTTGCGGTACCTTCAAACTCAGAAAATATCTGCTCATAGGTCTTCCCCATGATATTGGCCAAAACATTTAATCTACCGCGATGGGCCATGCCTATCATCACTTCCTCCACACCCATTTCCGCGCCTTTGTTGATCATGGCATCCAGAAATGGAATCGTACTCTCGCCTCCTTCTAGTGAAAAGCGCTTCTGTCCAAGGTATTTGGTATGTAAAAAATTCTCAAACACCACCGCCTCGTTCAACTTGGCCAAAATCCGCTTCTTCTCCTCAATAGGTGGATTAAACTCCAGCGCCTCCTTTTCAATCTTGAGCCTGAACCAATCCAAAATTTCCGGATCCCGAATATACATGTATTCAAAACCCATGCTACCTTCATAGATCGTCTTGAGGGACTCGATAATCTTACTAAGCTTTGCATTGCCTATTCCGATTTCATTACCCGCCTGGAACTCCTTATCTAAATCCGAAGTATCCAAGCCAAAATCATCCAAGTCCAAAAGCGCTCTTCGATCCCTACGCTCCCGGACAGGGTTGGTTTTAGACCGAAGGTGACCCCTGGAACGGTAGGCATGAATAAATGCCCTAACCTTAATTTCCTTGGGTAGCTCCTCCATATCCATGATGGAACCCTTCGTCGCTAGATTTCCATTTACCGCAGTCTTTGAGGTCATTGAGGAAACTTCAGCCCCCCCCTCTTCGTCTTCACCATACTTCGTAATGGCAAAATCAAATCCATCAAAAAAAGCCTTCCAACTTGGATCAATTGCGTCTGGGTTCTTCTTGTAGCTATCATATAGTTCATCTATATAGGCTACATGTGCATTGGAGATATATGAATATTTATCCATTGTTTGTTAATTTCAGCTTCACAAAGCTATATAAATTTGCATTTCTTTAAAAACCGCTTATGCGAATACACGCATTTTATTGATAATCAATCTTATCAGAATTAGCGTTCCGATGATTATTCTGTTTTACCACATAATTCATTGATTTTGATCAGGGATGCTGCAATATGAGATACTTGGTTTGGTAAACGATGCCAAGTATCATCTGCTTTTTAGCGCATAAACAATGAAAATTTTTAGATTCATCGCAAATAGGGAAAGCTAAGTGGATTTGGATATTCAAAACGAAACCCAGAAACCATTATTTTCTGTGGCGAAATTTCCTTCCACGATTCATCCGGTGGGGCATAGCTTGCCGGCGGATCAAACCCCAACGAAGCTGCATTGGATTCATAAACAGCTGATTTCACCGGATGTTCTGGTGCCACCACATTAAAAACCTCCCCCCAAAGCCCCTTGCTAATCACCCATTCAACCGCCCTGACTGCATCAAATCGATAAACGTAATTTGCTGGCGCATGTCCAACTACTCCTGATTTTCCAGAAAAATACCTGCCGGGAACCCGATTATCCCCTAACAGCCCTCCAAACCGAATAATGGTAAGCTGGTCTCCCCATTGCTTTCGTAGGATCTGTTCGGCATGAAACAAGGCAGGATTGGCAGTCGTGCTTTCCGTCAGTGGATCCTCCTCCATGGCCACCTGATTCCGATTAGGGTAAACCGACGTAGCACTTACGTAGATTACCCGCTTTGTATCGCCTTGTTTGGCTAATATATTCACGTGCTTAATCTGATCAATATGAAAAGAATCGGGTTTGGTACGCCTGGATGGAGGAATGTTTATATAAAGGATATCCGTATCAAAAAGTCTCTCATAGCCCTCACCTTTCGGCTCTGGACCAAGTTCAAAGAGACAGGCATCAACACCTCTATTACGAAATTCCAACCATTTTTCTCTATTGGTGGTGGAGCCGATCACAGCATGCCCGTTCTTACGAAGAGACATGTAAAGGGGTTCACCAATCCAACCAAGTCCCAATATACTAATGTCCATATGTTGATAATTATGTGTATACGATCACATCCCATTCAAATCCCCCAAGCGACCGGTTCAAAAACTGAAGAACCCACTAGCAGAAACCATAAAAAAAGGCTGAACGGGTCAGCCTTTTTTTATGGTTTACTTCTTTGGCATGGTACCAAAAACATAATCCCAAATGGGTGTGCTTACACCAAACGCCACGTCAGGGTCTTTATAGTGGTGAATCGCATGATTTACCCAAAGGACTTTAAGGAAATTTTTGGGTGGTTGAAATGCGTGAACGATATAGTGAACCCCTAAATAGCCTGCATACCCTACCAAAAATCCCGGAAGGAAATAAAATGCGGATTCCCCCATGATAAAATCAAACACAAAATACAAAACCACTGCGTACATAGCGGAAATAAACGGGGGCATAGCCAACCTATCCTTGTCCTTGGGATAGTCATGATGCACACCGTGCATCGAATATTGCATTTTATCCTTAAGATGGGTATCCGGTTCCATGTGGTACAAATACCTGTGCATGATGTATTCTACCAGTGTAAACGTGAGAAAGCCACCTATCAAGAGTAAAATCGCTCCCAAAAAGCTAATTTCCGTGGTCGTTACCCCCCAATAGAGCGAATAAATCCCCATCCCTATAAACATCGCTATCGGCACGCTGATATGCGTTCGGCTGATTTTTTCCAAAACGGGGTTGGCAAACATTCGTGCGGATCCATTGTTATCCGGTCTTTCCAATCTACCTATTTTCTTCATCCTTTTGACAGTTTTTCCAAAATAACCACTCACCACCCAACCAATGGACGGTTTCTCCTTTTATAATACTTTCTTTAACTTTTTTAAAGATGCAAATTAAACGTATTTGCTACCTAAAGTGGTTTCATTTTTCCGCGAAAATAAAAATGATATTTCTCATTTTGCCAGCTCCAAAACCGCATTTTCGATTGTCTTTTGATAAAAAGTCTCATAAAGAGGCAAAATTCTTGAGACATCAAAGTCTTTTGCCCTGGCCAACGCATTTTCCTTAAAGCGAGGTAAATTTTCATCCGCCAAAATTTCCAGTGCCCTTAGAGTCATTGTATCGATGTCTCCTACCTCGCATACGTACCCTGTGACTCCATCCAGGTTCAATTCCGGTATCCCACCCGCATTGGAAGAAAGCACAGGCACTTCACAAGCCATCGCCTCCAGCGCGGCAAGTCCGAAACTTTCCTTCTCAGAAGGCATTAGGAACAAGTCGGCTAACGAAAGCACCTCTTCTACCGCCTCCAATTTGCCTAAAAACCGAACATCCTCGCACGTCTCATACTGCCGGCACAGCCGCTCCATTTTGTCCCGTTCAGGTCCATCCCCTACGAGAAGCAGCTTCACAGGCATCACTTTTCGCACCTCCTTAAATACTTTTATGACGTCCTCTACACGCTTTACCTTTCTAAAATTGGAGGTATGCACCAGTAATTTTTCGCCATTCGGACAGATCGCACGCTTGAAATGTTCCTTCTTTTGACGCTTAAATCGCTCCAAATCAATAAAATTGGGAATCACTTCTATATGCCGCCTGACATCAAAATGTTCTAAAGTCGCCTTTTTCAAGTCCTCTGAAACAGCAGTGACACCATCCGACTTATTAATGCTGAAAGTCACCACCGGTTCGTAGCTCGGATCCTTGCCTACTAATGTAATGTCGGTACCGTGAAGGGTAGTAACTACCGGTATGTGAACCCCTTGTTCTCTTAGTATTTGTTTGGCCATGTAGGCCGCAGAGGCATGGGGAATCGCGTAATGCACATGAAGCAGGTCAAGTTCTTCATACTTGACCACATTCACCATCTTACTCGCCAACGCCAGCTCATAAGGAGCATGGTCAAACAACGGATAACTCTTGATGTCGACTTCGTGGTAGAATAAATTTTCATTAAAAAAATCTAATCGGGAAGGCTGACTATACGTGATAAAATGGATTTTATGCCCTTCTTTGGACAATGCTTTACCCAACTCCGTAGCCACTACCCCGCTGCCACCAAAGGTCGGATAACAAACGATCCCAATCTTCATAGTTATTTTGTGTCTAAATTCAGGTTGTTAACACCAAAACACCCCTGATTTGTTCAATTACCTGCCAATAGAAATGGGCGACTGAAAGACCGGTACACAATATCATGTACTTCCCCCCTTATTTTATCCTTATTGATCAGGTTATTTCCGGCATTTGGATTTACGCGGTTGGACAGAAAAACAAACACCAGCTCATTAGCGGGATCCGCCCAAACGGCTGTCCCGGTAAATCCCGTATGTCCAAAGCAATCCTTGGGCGCTAACTTCCCTACTGCAGCCCGTTTAGCTGGATCAGGATCCGGGCGATCCCAACCCCAACCCCTGCGATTGTACGGCGATTGTTTATTCGTAAAAGCCTGGACCGTCTCGGAATCATAGAATTCCAAGTAACCGTATTTCCCTCCCTGAAGCATCATCTGCATCAAAACCGCTGCATCATTGGCTGTGCCGAATAGTCCTGCATGCCCTGCCACGCCTCCCAACATAGCCGCACCTGGATCATGAACATATCCCTGCACCAGCGCTTTTCTAAAAAGCCTATCTTCTTCAGTGGGAGCTATGTCAGCCGTATCAACCTGCCTTAAAGGCTGATAACCGAGTCGGTAAGTACCCAAAGGCTCAAAGAAATTTTGCCTTAAAAACTCATCCATTGGCTGCCTGGTGATATCTTCGATCATTCGTTTTAATAAATACATCCCTACATCCGAATAGGTATAGGAGTACCGATGGCCATCCCTTGTTCCCGATCGCTTGAGATTAGATTGCACCGTCCATTTCCAAACGGAATCTGGAAGCGATTTATGGGCATACATGTTTTGGGAAACGGGCAGACTAAACTCGTCTGTGGGCGTTGGACTATAAAACTCCGGCTTCCAGTTTCCTCCCTGAATGGTTTGGTCATGATGGGGAATCCAACCCAATAACCCAGCCTCATGGGTCATGATATCTCCAAGCCGCAACCGTTCCTTGTTGGTACCTCGCAACTCCGTCAAATAATTACCAATGGGGTCATCCATTTGAATAATGCCTCTACTCCTCAAAAACATCATCACTTGGGTCGTGGCCATCACTTTAGTCAACGATGCCAAGTCATATAAGGTCCCTGGCATGACTCGCTTCGACTGGGTATAATCCAAATGCCCATAGCCCTTTTCAAATACCACCTTTCCCTGTTTGGCTACTAACACCACTCCTCCCGGAAAGGCCCGCTTACGAATGGATGATTCCATCAAATCATCAATCTGCATCAAAACCCGGCTATCCATCCCCACCGATTCTGGAGCTGCATAGGCTAGCCTCGGGATCTTTGAGGTTTCGCAGCCCATTCCTTGAAGCAAACTACTACTGAGACTCACCGGCAATGTTCCGGTGCTCGGTCTGGCGCCAAAGAGCACCTGGGGCACGAGTTTTTCCGTAAATTCGTTTTCCTCGTAAGCCAAAACCAAATTAGGCAGCGATTCGAAATTTCTAGCAGCATAGGCATTTCCAAACACAACGGTAATCACCCGGTGGGTTTCACTCAATCGCTTAATTAACCGTACATCAGCCTCCTGAATTCCAAAGTTACGACGCGGGTTATTGGTCACGCCCATTACTCCTACCACAATGGTACCGTATTCTTTCAGATTTTCTTCCAGTGCCTTAAAATTATCAAGGTTACTGTTTGACCTTAGCGTGTAGTGTGAAAATTGACCATACTTGCTAAGGTATTCTTTGAATAGCTCTCCCCTACCACCAATGGTGAGCGATGCCATGCGCTGCGTATCCACATGGCGGACAGGAATGTCTACATGATCATTTTTGGCCACCGTAATGGATGAAGCATAAAGCTGCTCAATGAGCGCCTTCGTACCGAAAGTACTTATCCGCTCTACCATCCGGTGCGGATTTATCTGCTGGACGCGATCCAAACCTGCCCAATACTTTGCATGTAGTATCTTCTTAACCCTGTTATCTATTTCCTCCTCAGTCAACTCTCCTCGCTGAACAGCCTCCATAATAAGCGCCTTGGATCTGGGAACATTTTCAGAGTACAGCAGCACGTCGTTGCCCGCTTTCAACGCCATGAGATCCACCTCTCCAGGAGGATACAAACTGCTCACCCCTTTCATATTTAAGGCATCTGTAAAAATAAGACCCTTAAATTGCATCTCTTCTTTTAACAGATCGGTCACCACGCGCGGCGAGAGAGTGGTTGGCTGCTTGGCTTCACTTCCCAGGCTGGGGACGTGCAAATGGGCAACCATTACACTCATCAGTCCTTCCTTAAATAACTCCCTGTAGGGGTAGAGATCAATATCCAAAATATGTGATCTGGACTTATGGATAACCGGGGTAGTATAATGGGAATCTGAATTGGTGTCTCCGTGGCCCGGAAAATGCTTGGCATTGGCCATGATCCCGTTATCCTGCATCCCTTTCATATACGCAACAGACTTTCTGCTAACCCTTTCCTTTTCCTCCCCAAAAGCACGGTAGCCAATCACGGGATTGTCAGGATTTGAATTTACATCTACTACGGGGGCAAAATTAATATGCATGCCCAGTTCCTTAAACTGCCTCGCAATTTCTTCTCCCATTTGATAAATCAATTGGTCATGTGGGCTTGCTCCGAGTGTCATTTGTTTCGGAAACTGCAAGACACTATCCAAGCGCATCCCGGGTCCCCATTCGGCGTCCATTGCAATGAAAAGTGGGACCCTAGAGACCGACTGGTAATGATTGGTCAAATGGGCCTGCCGCACCGGCCCTCCCTGAAAAAAGATCAGTCCTCCTAGCTTCTGCTCCTGAATCAACCGGGTCAGTTCATCCTTATGCCTTTGGTCTTTATTTGAGTACGCAGCCACCATAAAGAGCTGACCGAGCCGGTCTTCAAAAGACAAACTGTTAAACACGCTGTCAACCCATTCGGCCTGCCGCTGATCGTCCTTACTTAACAGCGGATCCCGCGGGTCTACCTTCCTCTCTCCTATCGCAGACACCACCTGTATCCAACAAAATAGGATAACCACTGCTACACAAACTTTTTGAGACATGAAACCGTTTAAATTTTATCCGAAATAAATTTAAGTTTAGCTTTGTAGGATATTGGCTTTTGATCAAACGTACATATTTTCATCTTTTCAACCTATGAAAAGTTGATAAACCGTTGAAATCTTATGTCAAATCAGGGGGCTGCCTCCATTAAACAAGGAAATTAGCGCACAGAAGTAGCCTGCTTCTGTCGTATCGACTGCGCATCATACCGAAAAACGAGTAAGGACTGGCGATGGTACTTGAAAAAATAGGGCACCCATTATTGGTAGCGTTTAGTAAATCGGTAAAGAACTCCATCATAACCCACGGCACAAACAAAGGGCTAAAACGACAGGGACAGGCGTACCAATCGAGTTCTCCAAAGGCGAACAGGCATGGCATAACCGTCAGACAGTTGAATGATTTTAGCTCTTACTAGCTGCCATTGGCATGCTTCTGACCCATAAACATTGATTATGAAATTCCCATCCATCTTCAAAACGAACCAACCGCACCGTTTTCAAATTACTCCCCGGCACTACGATCCTGTAAAAGAAGAAATCCACCAACGAACGGAGCGTATCAAGAGAGAACTTCAGCAAGAAGGTGTTTTGGACACCGAGGAGGATGACGACACACACTATCGAGGCGGATCCTCTATTAGGGGGGCATTTACCAAAGGAAGTCCAATTAAGCAAAAACCAAGTAGCGTATTTGAGAGCACCGGTATGATCCGATTGATCATCATGGTGGTGCTGATAGGCGGATTTGCGGGATATATTTACTTGGGACCTGATATTCTATACTATTTCCTTTATTTAGGCGCTACGGTTTTTGCGTTGGTGGCACTGTACAGACTAAAATCAGTCGGTACAAAATGAGTGACCTTATCCAACTTCTCCCGGATGCCCTAGCGAATCAAATCGCTGCAGGTGAGGTAGTACAGCGACCCGCATCTGCATTGAAAGAACTTCTGGAAAACAGCTTGGACGCAGGCGCTACCCACATCAAAGTAGTAGTAAAAGAAGGAGGAAAACAACTCATCCAGGTAATTGACGACGGCATGGGCATGTCTATAACAGATGCCCGCATGTCTTTTGAACGACATGCCACGTCAAAAATCCGAAAATCCGATGATCTTTTCTGTATCCGAACCTTCGGTTTCCGTGGCGAGGCACTTGCTTCCATCGCCGCCGTTGCCCAAGTAGAAATGAAGACGAAGCGTACCCAAGATGAACTGGGGACGCTGCTGTGCATAGAAGGGTCAGAAATCAAAAAGCAAGAGCCTATTAGCTGTTCGGATGGAACGTCTATTTCGGTAAAAAACCTGTTTTTCAATGTCCCTGCACGACGTAACTTCCTAAAGTCCAACGCAGTAGAAACCAAACACCTGGTAGAGGAGTTTCAACGCGTTGCGCTCTCCTACCCAGAGGTAGCTTTTACGCTCTATCAAAACGACATGCAGTTATTTAGCCTCTCTCCAGGAAAACTCAGCAAGCGAATCCTGGGTGTACTGGGACAAGGATACCAGGACCAGTTGGTTGTCTGTCAAGAAGAGACTCCCCTAATACGAATCAAAGGATACATCGGCAAACCAAGCAGCGCAAAAAAAACAAGAGGAGATCAATATTTCTTTGTAAACAACCGGTATATAAAGAGTAATTACCTACACCATGCGGTGGTCAGCGCCTTTGAAGGCCTAATGGCACCGGATCAACATCCTTTTTATGCGCTCTTTCTGGAAATTGATCCCTCGCACATCGATATCAATGTACACCCTACGAAGACTGAAATTAAGTTTGACGATGAACGCACCATCTATGGCGTGCTAAAAGCCGCCATCAAACAATCATTGGGTGCCCATCACGTCGTGCCGGCCATGGACTTCAGCCTAGATGTAAACTTTACCCAAACGTGGAACCAAAACGAAGCCCAAACCAAAGAAGTCCAATCAGAACATTCCTACAAAAACTTTCAAAGCCCCGCCTTCCGAAAACAAAATGTGGGTGGATGGGAAAACCTTTTTGACAACCGGAAACTTCCTGAAACCAACGACGAAGACAGCTTACTCTCTCAGCGTCAGGAGGAACCGGAAACAGTTACATTCTCAAGCAGGGCAAATCAAACAGAGCAAGACTATAAGGCTGAGGTGGCCGGGCGAAAGACTCCCGGGAGTACGTTCCAAGTTGAATCCAAATACATTATTGCACAGATATCCTCCGGCATACTGCTATTTGATCAACAAGCCAGTCACGAACGCATTCTATATGAACGGTTTCTGAGTCAACTGGAAAAATCGAAGGGTGCATCGCAACAGTGCTTATTTCCACAAACCTTAAACCTTAGCCCTGCGGATTACGTGTTGGTGATGGACTTACAGGAAGAGCTTACCAGCTTGGGCTTCATAGTTAGTTCCTTCGGCAACCACACAGTCGTCATCAACGGTATCCCTGCGGATGTTCCCATTACGAACGAAAAAGCGCTCTTTGAATCCTTGCTAGAACAGTTCAAACATTTTAAATCGGTGCTTTCTTTAGGGAATCGTGAAAACCTCGCCCGTTCTCTGGCCAAGCGATCGGCCATAAAGACGGGACAAAAACTAAGTCCTCAAGAAATGGAAAACCTCGTTGGAAGACTATTTGCCTGCCAAAACCCAAATTATAGCCCCACAGGGAACAAAACCTTTGTGAAATTGGATTTAACTAAAATAGACAGCTTTTTTAACCAATAACGAATACCCTTCTATGTTTCGAGCCTTAACACCCACCGTGAAAAATATCCTGCTGATCACTATCGGCATGCACATCATCACGGTATTTTTTATGCCGCAGCTTAAAGCCTGGTTTGCCCTATATCATATTGATTCCCGGTTCTTTTTGCCTTTCCAATTTGTTACTTACATGTTTATGCATGCCGATTTTTGGCATTTATTCAGTAACATGTTTGGGTTATTTATTTTCGGGCCACTACTGGAGCAATTCCTCGGACCCAAAAAGATCATCATTCTCTGGATGGTCTGTGGTGTCGGGTCTGGGATCTTATACTCGGGGTACAATGTGTATAAAATCAATCAGCTGAATAATCAGATCGAAACGTTTACCGAAAATCCGGATCCAGAGGTGTTCAACCGATTCGTCAATGCGAACAGACACCTGTTCAATGCCAGTATTTACGATCTGGTAGACACTTACAGTAGGAATCCGGACAATCCCGAACTGATCGACAGAGCCACTAGAAACATGCTGGGAATCAGAGACCGGCAGGTAAACATTCCGATGGTAGGCGCCTCTGGTGCCTTATTTGGCATCCTGATCGCATTTGGCATGCTATTTCCAAACACCCAGTTGTTCTTGCTTTTCCCACCGATACCGATTAAAGCAAAATACCTCGTGCTGTTTTATGGACTATACACGGTATATCATATATTTGCAAGTAATCCCGCCGACAACGTGGCCCATTTCGCCCATCTCTCTGGATTAGTCATTGGGGCATTCTTGGTAACCTATTGGAAAAGGGATAGGAGAAATTTCTACTAACATGTACGGAGGATTTTGGTATAACATTAAAAACGCCTTTAACCAAAAAAACAACGGGCTGTACAAACTATTGGCAATCAATATTTTGCTCTTTGTGGCGTTTATGGTCTTGCGGGTATTTCTGACCTTGGGAGGGGCGGGAGACATCTACAAATCCCTGATTTCCTTCTTTATGATGCCAGCGTCCATACCGGAGTTTATCGGCAAACCTTGGACGTTGTTTACCTACATGTTTTTGCACGAGGGTTTTCTACATATCCTGTTCAATATGTTGTTTATGTATTGGTTTGGTATGCTGGTACATGAATTCCTCGGTAGCCGAAAGCTTGTCAACCTGTATATATTAGGAGGAATTGCAGGTGGATTTTTTTACATGATTATCTATAACATCGCACCATACTTTAGCGACCGGATAGATGGCGCCTTGATGCTGGGGGCGAGTGCAGGAGTGTATGCCATCGTAGTGGCAGCCGCTACGCTGCGCCCAAACACGGAATTTCACCTTCTTCTCTTAGGCCCTGTCAAAATCAAATACATTGCGATCTTTTATGTGCTGATTGCATTTGCAAACTCAGCTGGAAGCAATGCAGGTGGAGAGTTGGCCCACCTAGGCGGAGCCTTTTTGGGATACTACTATGTGCTCCAATTAAACAAAGGCAAGGATATTGGCATTTTCATACAAGCAATGGGGGCGTTTTTTGAAAAGCTTTTTTCCAAAAAACCCAAAGTAAAAGTAACTTACCGTAGAAACAACGAAGGGAAAAAACAGACTTCCACAGCTTCTACACCTCCTCCCAAAAACCAGAAAATGTCTTCCGAAACGACTACTCAAGAGGAGATAGACCGTATTTTGGATAAAATAGCTGAGAAGGGGTACGACAACCTGAGCAAAGAGGAGAAACGAAAATTGTTTGACTTTAGCAACAAATAGGACACGCATCCTACATGCCCTGCCCTACGCCAACTGAATTACAGGTTACAGGCACGAATCATTTTCCTCCATCACGATTTAATCAGATCGTTTTTATTCGCCAACTGGCCACAAGCGGCATCGATGTCCTGACCTCGGGACTTGCGGATTTTTGCCACAATTCCAAAACCCTCCAACACTTTCAGGTACATGGCGATTGCCTCTGGGTCCGCCTGCTGAAATTCCCCGTCGTCTATCGGATTGTATTGAATCAAATTAACCTTGGAGGGAATAACCTGGCAAAATTTCGCAAGGGCAAGTGCATGTGCTTCGTCGTCGTTGATCCCTTTCCATACAACGTATTCATACGTTACTTTTCGCTTGGTTTTGGCATACCAATACTTCAAAGCTTCGGCCAATTCCTCTAAAGGATTGGTGTCATTGATGGGCATCAGTCTGCTTCTGGTTTCATTGATTGCCGAATGCAATGAGACCGCCAAGTTGAATTTCACCTCGTCATCGGCCAGTTTTCGAATCATCTTGCAGACCCCTACCGTGGAAACGGTAATACGTTTTGGCGACATGCCCAAACCCTCCGGAGACGTAATCTTTTGAATGGATTCTATTAAATTAGCGTAATTCAGCAGTGGCTCCCCCATACCCATAAAAACGATGTTTGTCAGTGGCCGGTCAAAAAACCGATCGGCTTCTTCCATGATGGTGGCTACCTGATCAAATATTTCATCGGGGTACAGGTTGCGCATCCGCTTAAGCCGAGCTGTAGCACAAAAATTACAATCCAGACTACAGCCTACCTGGGAAGAAACGCACGCAGTAATCCGTTTGGATGTGGGAATGAGAACCGATTCGACAATCTTTCCATCATAAAGCATCACAGCGTTTTTGATCGTACCATCCTCACTGCGCTGCATCTGATCTACCCGAATATGATTGATCACAAAGTGCCGCGCCAACATCTCGCGGGTAGCCTTGGAGATATTGGTCATCTCCTCAAAGTTCTTCAGCTTTTTATTCCAAAGCCAATCGTATACCTGCTTGGCTCTAAACTTCTTGTCTCCAACCGAAAGGAAAAATTCCTCCAGTTCCGCTAAACTTAATTTCCTGATATCTCTCTTTATTTCCACGTCCATCGTACAAGGCATTGCGGCCTGTTTTGCGCCAAGGCAATTAGTCATCAAAGCTTATGAACTCATGTAGCTTCGTATAAGTTCAACAAAGTATTACCCCGCCCCCTAAAGGCTCGAAGGAAGTACCGCGACATCCTGCTTTCTTACCGGAAATTTCGCTCCAGAGTCACCTAAACGCTCGAATAAGCGATGCCGCAAGCTATCCGCCAATTCTGGCATACTAGAAGACAGATCGGTGGATTCCTTTGGATCACTTTCTAGATCAAATAACTCATTGGTATTACTCTCGTAATAATGAATCAACTTCCATTTCCCTTTTCGAAGAGCTGATCCAGGGCGCCAAGCGCTCCCGTGGTAATGGGGATAATGCCAAAAAAGCTCGTCTCTCTCCCAGGACTTCGTTGATTCTTCGGTCAATAGCTGCACCAGGCTAGTTCCATCGTGGGGTTCATGGGAAATACCCGCAAGCGAAAGCATCGTGGTAAAATAGTCCATACTCACCACCGGGGTTTCAACTACCCTACCGGGATTTTTGATTTCAGGACCAGTGATCAATAATGGCACCCTAATCCCCCCCTCATAACACCAACCTTTACCTGCTCGCAAAGGACCATTTGCGGTAGGTGCCCCCTCTGAAAACAAGGTTGATAGGCCCCCATTATCTGAAGTGAAAATCACCCAGGTATTTTCCTCCAGTCCCAATTCCCTCAGGGCATCCATAATCCTGCCGATGTTTTCATCCATGGCTGTTACCATCGACGCATATTCGGCATTGTCTTGTATCAATCGGGTGACCCCATCCACCCCCTCCGGCTGATACCGCACTTCTTCGGATACTTGAGGTTGCTCGGCCAATTTCCGCTGAAAGCGTTCGTGGTACCGGTCAACCGCTTGAATGGGTGTATGCACGGTGTAATAAGACAAATACAACAAAAAAGGCTGATTACCGGCCTCTTTCATTAAACGTACACTTTCTTCCGTCAGCCTATCTGTAAGGTACTCTCCTTCCGGACCATCCGAGAGCCTTGGGTTGCCGTAGGGGGAAAAATACCCGTTGGATATTCCCTTCTTAAGTTGAGGTGCTCCCACGCTCCACCCTCCGATG
This sequence comes from Lunatimonas salinarum, assembly GCF_017811155.1. GTDB lineage: Bacteria > Bacteroidota > Bacteroidia > Cytophagales > Cyclobacteriaceae > Lunatimonas > Lunatimonas salinarum. Next base: position 232,491 of record NZ_JACVCV010000003.1, read on the forward strand.
TTAACATCGAATCCCTGAAATTCGGGCCAAAAGGCCTCCTCCTCCCCCAAATGCCATTTTCCCACAAAATAAGTCTGATAACCTCCCTCCTTAAATTTCTCCGCCAACGTTACCTCCTCCAAGGCCAACTCATGGTCAATAGCAGGCGTCTCAATGGGTCTGCTGTCTGCATCCCGGTCAAATCCTGGAATCCAATCTGTGATATTCACGCTATTAGGGTGCTTGCCGGTCATCAATGCCGCACGAGTGGGACTGCAAACCGGATGCGCAGAATAGGCCTGACTAAACCGAATCCCTTTCGCTGCCATTGCATTTACATGGGGGGTTTCGTAAAAAGTACCCTCCCAATTTGCTTCGATATCTGCCCAACCCAGATCATCTACCAATATAAAGACAAAATTCGGTCTCACTTCCGCAGGAGAACCGCATGAACAAAAGGCCCATGTCAGCAAATATACAAGTAGCCATGGTTTTAGGGCAGGATAAGTTACTTTTACAAAGTACATAAATAAGGACGATTAACTGACTACAAACTAATCCAATATTCAGGAATATTCAAAAAAACGGAATAGATCTTTGCTGGCAGAAACTGATCGCCGTACCAACTAAAATTAAACGAAGCCAAGCGCATTGAATACATGACAATATATGTCAATATGTCCCAAAAAACAACTCATAAAGCATTTTTATAGGTCATATTGTCTTGAAAATTTCGATTTATTCGATTGGTTAGGTATTTGTTTACAAAGATTTGAACCAGATGCAATGAAACAATGGACTTTAAACAATACACCATAAAATCACAGGAAGCTATCCAAAAAGCACTGGAACTGTGCAGTGCAGAGCAGCAGCAAGTAATCGAGCCCGCCCACCTGCTCAAGGCAATTCTACAAGAAGATGGGAATGTGTCAGAGTTTTTGCTAAAAAAGCTTTCGATTAATCCCAACTTGCTGATACAACGACTGGATGAAATCATTCAACGGTTGCCCAAAGTAAGCGGGCAGCAACAGCCCTACCTCTCTCAAGCTACAAATCAGGTATTTCTAAAGGCAAAAGAATACATGAAACCCTTTGGAGATGAGTTCATTGCAGTAGAGCACTTGGTACTGGCCATACTTGCGGGAAGCGATGCCAGCGCTAAACTATTAAAAGAACTGGGCGTAACAGAGCAGCGTCTAACAGAAGCCATCAAGGAACTAAGAAAAGGAAATAAAGTGACTGATCAAAACGCAGAATCCACGTACAGGTCCTTGGAAAAATATTCCAAAAACCTGAATGACCTAGCCAAAAAAGGAAAAATCGACCCGGTTATTGGCAGGGATGAAGAAATCCGACGGGTATTGCAGATACTCGCGAGAAGAACCAAAAACAACCCCATCCTGCTGGGAGAACCTGGAGTGGGCAAGACTGCCATTGTGGAGGGATTGGCCCAGCGAATCGTAAGTGGCGATGTACCCGAAAACCTAAAGAGCAAAACCATCATCTCTCTGGATATGGGCCTTCTTGTGGCGGGCGCAAAGTATAAGGGGGAATTTGAGGAGAGATTAAAGGCTGTAATCAAGGAAGTCACCGATTCAGATGGACAGATTATACTCTTTATCGATGAGATACACACCCTTATTGGTGCGGGTGGTGGAGGAGAAGGGGCCATGGATGCCGCTAACCTTTTAAAACCGGCGCTGGCACGGGGAGAGCTGCATGCCATCGGAGCAACTACGCTGAAGGAATACCAAAAGTACATCGAAAAGGACAAAGCCCTGGAAAGACGGTTTCAACAGGTGATCGTGGACGAGCCCGATGCCGCCGATGCCATTTCTATCCTACGAGGTATCAAAGACAAATACGAACTCCACCACGGGGTACGCATTAAAGACGACGCGGTAATCGCTGCCGTAGAGCTCTCTCAAAGGTACATTTCGGACCGATTCCTTCCAGATAAAGCCATTGATCTAATGGACGAAGCTGCAGCCAAACTCCGTATGGAAATCGACTCGCTACCCCAAGAACTCGACGAAATGAACCGTCGGATCATGCAATTGGAAATCGAACGGGAAGCCATTCGCAGGGAAAAGGATAAAGACAAAGAAGCCGTACTAAGCAAAGAGATTGCCGAGCTTTCCGAAAAAAGGCAGGTGATCAAAGCCAAATGGGAAAGCGAAAAAGGAGTAATCCTTGGGATTCAACGGGAAAAGGAAAATATTGAAAAGCTACGCATCGAAGCTGAACAGGCCGAACGTGCCGGTGACTTCGGTAAGGTAGCGGAAATAAGGTACGGCAAAATCGTAGAAAGTGAAAGTAGACTGGCCTCCTTCCAGCAACAACTGAAGCAGATTCAAGAAGGCTCCTCCCTACTCAAAGAGGAAGTAGATAACGAGGACATCGCAGCCGTGGTCTCAAAGTGGACCGGAATCCCCGTGAACAAGATGATCCAAAGCGAACGGGAAAAGCTCCTCCACCTTGAAGACGAGCTGGGCAAGCGGGTAGCAGGACAAAAAGAAGCCATTACCGCTTTATCTGACGCCGTAAGAAGAAGTCGCGCAGGCTTACAGGATCCCAAGCGGCCGATTGGCTCCTTCATCTTCCTAGGAACTACCGGCGTGGGTAAGACCGAACTAGCCAAGGCATTAGCGGAGTACCTCTTCAACGATGATAATGCGATGGTACGGATTGATATGTCCGAGTACCAAGAGAGGCATGCCGTAAGCAGGTTGGTAGGTGCGCCTCCCGGCTATGTGGGGTACGATGAGGGGGGGCAACTCACCGAAGCCGTTCGAAGGAAGCCCTACTCTGTCGTGCTGTTGGACGAAATCGAAAAAGCCCACCCAGATGTCTTTAACATTCTCCTGCAAGTGCTCGATGACGGAAGACTGACTGACAACAAAGGTCGCTTGGCAAATTTCAAGAACACCATCATCATCATGACCACCAATATCGGTTCCACGCTAATTCAGGAGCGCTTTGAAAATATGGAGGAATGGAATAAGGAACAAGTGATGGAAGACACGAAAAACGAAGTGTTTGGGCTTTTAAAAAAATCAGTGCGGCCCGAATTCTTGAACCGTATCGATGAGGTGATCATGTTTGAACCGCTGAATCGATCCATTATCCGAAAGATCGTAGATATCCAATGGAAGGAAATCCAAGGGAGGCTCGCGGAATCCGGTGTTGAACTGGAAGCGACCCCGGAGGTGTTGGACTATTTGGGCGACACTGGTTTCGACCCTCAATTTGGTGCACGTCCCCTTAAGCGTACCATACAAAGGGTGATTCTAAACGAGCTGTCCAAACAAATTCTCAGTGGATACATCAAAAATGACAGCGCGGTATTAGTGGACTTGGATGCCGACGGGCAGGTTTACTTTAAAAACATAGACCAGGTCGAAGTGGTCGACTAACACCTACCGATCGGCCCTTCCCTCAAAGGGCCGAGGGCAAATATACTGAGGACGACCTACTCCGGAGATTTCTAAGCTTTGGAGTAGGTTTTCTTTTAAAGTCCATTGCGTCCCCACGCTATCCCAGCCGACCGACCCTCCACGGGGTTTTGGCAGAAAGCACTATCTTTACGTATTGATAAGCCGCTTCAAAGCCCTCTAATCAAAACCACTCTTCGCAACAAGCTGACTAAATGGAAAACAACTATATCCTTCGAAACCTCCGTTACATCTTTTCCTACGATGACGACAAGATGATGAAACTGTTTAAGCTTGGGGGTAAAGACGTGACGCGCGAAGAGGTGAGTAACTGGCTGAAAAAAGAAGAAGATCCCGATTACAAAAGCATCTATGACCGCGACCTTGCCCATTTCCTAAACGGGATGATCGTAAAAAACAGAGGAAAACAGGAAGGGAAGGACCCTGTAGCTGAAAAAAAACTCAACAACAACGACGTACTCCGCAAACTACGCATAGCACTGAGTTTGCAAGAAGATGACATGCTGGAAATCCTTTCACGGGCGGGGCAGCACCTCAGCAGGCACGAATTGAGTGCCTTTTTTCGAAAACCCAGTCAGAGCCAGTTTCGGCCCTGCAAAGATCAGGTCTTGCGTAATTTCATCAAAGGGATGAAGCTGACTTATAGAAGGGAAGACTTACCACTGTAGTTTACCTTTTTAATGGAGGATTAGCTACTGGAATCACTCAAAAAAGGCCCGACTCATTGGTGAGTCGGGCCTTTTTTTGACTTTTTATAAAATAGCGAAGAAACTAAACTACCGCAACCGCAGCCTCTTCCTCCTGCTTAAGCCTTAGAATAAAATCACTCAGCACGTTCATGTAATTGATAAATGCTTCGTAAGGGCTCTCGTAGGGGCTGAAATAGGCGTGAATATCTCCATCAGAGAAAAACTTCGTACACATATAGTAGAAGTGATCACTGGTTTGCAAGTAATTCCAGTCCCGTTGTATTTCTGGATTCTTTGATCTCTTCACGCGTGCTTCTAGTTGATAAAGTTTATCAAACGCCTCATCCTGTAGGTCATTTCCTAACCAAGCGGTCAGGTCTCTTTCCTCATCCGCCCAAGAAATGGGAGTAGGTACATGAATCATCCCTACCGGGGAAACCTTTGAAATTACCTCAGAAGGCGTAGCGAACCCAAAGTCCGATGATGCAAAAACAGCCTCTGGAAGGTGCCGCATAAATTCAAAGATACCTGTCTCGGCCCATTGATGTTCTCCAAAGGTTTCATAATCCATAAACAGGTTGAGTACCTCGTCACTTTGCGGAATTTGATTGATCCAACTGACAAATTTCTCGGTAGTCAACGGATAGTCAGACCATTTTGGCTCTCCAAACCTGAAAGCAATGTCGTCGCTTAGCCGAAAGTTTTTCAACAGTACTTTTAGCTTCGGTTCCAAGGCATTGGCGTAAACATAATTCGGGCTCTTCCATCCCAAAACATGCTTAGCCCCTTCTGTCAGAATACCCTCAAAACCGAGGTCAAACACCATCTTCCCGATTTTATCGGAATAAATAAGTTCTGTATTCCTAAAAACCTTGGGGGTATACCCATTGAACAGCTGCTGAATTCTTGCCTGATGCTTGCCAACCATGTCCCTAAACTCGGACTCACTCTTCAATGCGCACAAGGCGTGGGCATAGGTTTCGTTGAGCAATTCCACATGGCCGGTGGCTACCAAACGTTGGAAACTTTCCAACACTTCCGGGGCGTATTCCTCAAGCTGATCTAGGATAGTACCTGAAAGTGAAAAGCAAACTTTAAACCCGCCTTGGTATTTTTCAATGAGCTCCAGCAAAAGCCGGTTCATCGGTAGGTAACACTTCTCGGCCACCTTTTTCAATATGCTTCTATTTGAAAAATCATCCCAATAATGGTGATCCTCGCCTATTTCAAAAAATCTATAGGGCTTCAGTCTGTAAGGCTGGTGCACTTGAAAATAAAAACAGATCGATCTCATAGCTTATTGATTAACGGTTTCCTTATATACTTTTATTACTTTTAATGCCACATGCTCCCATTTTAGCCTCTTCAGTTCCTCTCTCCCCAATTCCTTAAACATCTTGGAGATACCGTCGTAGTGGAGCAGTGCAAAAATGGCATCGGCCATGGCATCAATGTCCCAGAAATCCACTTTGACCGCATTTTGGAGCACCTCGGCCACCCCAGATTGTTTGGAAATAATTACGGGTGTATTATGCCGCACCGCCTCTAGCGGCGAGATCCCAAAAGGCTCCGAGACCGAAGGCATCACGTATACATCGCTAATGGCGAACATGTGGTCTACATCCTTTCCTCGCAAAAATCCGGTAAAGTGAAATCGGGTGCCTATCCGTAGTTCTGCTACCCGCTGTATCATCCTATTCAATAAATCGCCGGATCCTGCCATCACGAAACGTACATTTTCATCCTTCTTGAGCACTTTAGCAGCTGCCTCTACAAAGTATTCGGGTCCCTTCTGAAAGGTGATCCTTCCCAAAAAGGTTACGATCTTTTCAGGTACCTTCTTAACTTCCTTGGATTTGATCGCACTGGTATCCAATACCGCATTGTGGACTACCACCACCTTCTCTTCGGGTATCCCATAATTCGCTACAATGGTATTTTTGGTCAACTGACTTACCGCGATGATTTTATCAGCTGCTTCCATGCCCGCACGCTCAATCTCGTAAACCTGCTGATTGACCGTTTGACCGGAACGGTCAAATTCCGTTGCATGCACATGGGCTACCAATGGCTTTCCACTGATGCTCTTCGCCGCAATTCCCGCAGGAAAAGCTAACCAATCGTGTGCATGAATGATATCGTGGTGCTTATCCTTCGCTATCTGCGCTGCAACCAACGCATAGCGGGACACCTCTTGTATGAGGTCCTTGCCGTACTTCCCACTGAAGGAAAACTTGGTAGAAAAAACACTATCCTCCAGATTTTCCTTTCCTTCTTTGATTCCTTGCGTGAAAGAAGCATACTGCTCAGGACTCAGGTAAGGAACCAAAAAAGACCCCACCTCGAGGTACGTTAAATTTTTCCAAACCGACCTAAAACGCTTTTCCCGGTAGTCGATTTCCACATCACTTGCGTTCACAAATTCGGCCAAGGGATCCTCATCTCCCCAAAGTTTGGGAACCACGAAAATCATATCCTGATTATGGTGTGCCAATCCTTTGACCAAACCATAACAAGCTGTCCCCAATCCTCCGGATATATGAGGGGGAAATTCCCACCCGAACATAAGTACTTTCATGAAAAAACTATTTAATAGTTGTTGATTAGATACTGCATGCGCAATAACTCCCCTACGCTCCAAGCCTGCGAAATAGATCCCTTTGGTCGGTGTGGGGGATCGCCATCGTAGATCTCGGCCACCGTTCCAATCCCATATTGGGTCATCACTTTATCGAAGCTTGCTATCACGTTCTGAATAAACCGCTTACCGGATTTACCGTGAAGCTTCAGATAGCCCTCAGCAAAATGCCCCAATAGCCAAGGCCACACGGTACCCTGATGGTAGGCATTATCCCGCTCGTATTGATTGCCCTGGTAATACCCCTGATACCTGGAATCACTTGGTGCCAATGTCCTTAGCCCTCTCTCAGTAAATAAGTTGGCCTTGATCACCTCTAGCACCTGATCCTTTTGATCATCTGTCAGCATCGTGTAAGGCAACGAAGTGGCAAAGACCATATTCGGACGTATAGACCAATCCTTTTCGTTTTCATTTACCACATCAGCCAGATAACCCTTTTTTTCATTCCAAAATGCCTTTACAAAGGACTTTTTCACTTGCTCTGCAAGCTCTGCTATATTTTCATCACCACTTAGCTGATGGTAAAAACACAGCGCATTATACCAAAGGGCGTTGATTTCCACCGGGCAACCGGCACGTTGGGTTACCGGCCCGTCTTTTGTTACTGCGTCCATCCAAGTGAGGGCCACGCCATCCTGCCCTCCGTAGAGCAACCCGTCGGATGTGGTATGGATATTAAACTCCGTACCTTCCTGCAGGCTTTCTATGATCCCCTTGCATTTTTGCAAATACCTGTCTTTGATCGTTTGCTCGTCACCTGTAAAAATCACGTATTGTTGCAGCGCCCAAAAGTACCAAAGTGGTGCGTCAATGGAGTTCATATTGGTCATCACACCGCTCCCCACATTTGGGAAAAGGGCACCGATGAGATCTTTCGACATGGTATCCATGACTTCCAAATACGTTTCCGTGTCTCCAATGGTAAGTGTAAGTCCCGGAAGTGCTATAAAAGTGTCTCTCCCCCACCAGCCGAACCAAGGATAGCCCGCAATGACACGGGTTTCCCCTCCTCTCCTGCTGATAAACTGGGTAGCGGAATTCTTGAGGCAGTTTTCAAAATTATCTCTGGGAATGCGCCGACTGACTTCGTCTGCAAAGGCCTTCAACAGGGAATCTGGATTCGCCTCCTCCAATCCTGCCGAAAAAACCACGCTCTCTCCGGTCTCGATATCAAACTCGAAAAACCCGGGAGCATACAGGTCTTCTTGAAAATCGTAGCCACGTTCAATCTCCCGAATGTATTCGATGTTGTAATACCAATCCGGCGCCGCGACAAATTCATTAGGCTTGGATAATTGCATAGACAGTTCGCTATACGCCTCATAGGGCTTTACCTTAATGCCTCCATTTGCCCGGACGTAACTCTTATTTACGTACGTATTTGCCTTCGATAGTCCGTGATACCCACGAAAAGCCAGAAAGGGACTCAGCCGAAGCTTAACAGGTGCCTGGGCACTTACCAAGGTGTATTTGATCATTACCCTATCCGCATGGGTATCCAGGATAATCTCCTTCTCCAGCACGACTCCTCCTACCCGGTACGTGAGTTTGGGGTTTGGCTCAGAGTCATAATCCTCCAAGTATTTGTGGCCTCTCGGCGAATAATTGCCTGGATATTTGTTGATGCCTAGGTTAAAACTACTTCCCTTCTGAACCACTGTTTCGTGGACGTTGGATAGAAGCACATGTAATTGGGTATCAATCTGTGGCTGAGGCGCCACCAACAAACCATGGTACTTTCTGGTGTTACAGCCAATTATTGTAGTGCTGGTATAGCATCCCGAACGGTTAGACCGTATAAATTCCTTTTCAAGAGAATAATTCAGATTTATCAGCTGTGTTTTATCAAAATGTATATAGCTCATCTAAACACAAAGTTTGTAGGTTTTTATAAAAATAGGAGAAAGCTTTCGAAAGAAAAATTAATCCCAAAAAAAAATAAAGGCTTCCCGACAGGGAAGCCTTTTCTTGGTTCATCGATTTTTAGATCGGGCAGTTTCCTTTTGCAAGGCCTCGAAGTTCTTGAGGGATTCCTCGAATTTCATCATATAAAGGTGTATGTCTCTAATATCCACAGGCCTTATGCGGGGAAAGGACTTAGTTCTACTCAATAAAGTAAACATAATAATAGTAGTTTAATTTCAATCGAACCTATTCAAATAATATGCCATCTACTAAATGAATCAAGCATAAAAAAAAAGCCCTTTCTATAAATTACAGAAAGGACTACGGGTGAAAGACCGGGTTCGAACCGGCGACCTCTGGTGCCACAAACCAGCGCTCTAACCAGCTGAGCTACAATCACCATAAACAGCATCACAACCCTTCTAGTTGTAACGGAATGCAAAGGTAATATGCTTTTTCAATTAAGGCAACAGCTTTGATTATTTTCTTAGAAATTTTAAACGTTTCCCGGTTGCCTCCTCGTAAAACACACCATTCTCGTACACTAGGTGTCCGGAAACGATGGTATGAGTCACCCTACTGCGGAAGGTTTCTCCCTCAAAAGGCGACCAACCACACTTATACAAGATATTATCGGACGCAACGGTCCAAGGGTCATCCAAATCCACCAACACAAGATCTGCATGATAGCCGGGACGGATGTACCCTCGCTTCTCGATTTCGAATAGAATGGCTACGTTGTGGCTCGTTTTTTGGACGATTGCCTCTAGGCTGATTTTACCCTGATGGTACATCTCAAGCAATGCTACCAAACTGTGCTGTACCAAGGGGCCTCCTGAAGGAGCCTTGCCATAAACCTGTGACTTTTCTTCTCTGGTGTGTGGTGCATGGTCGGTCGCAATCACATCTATGTTGCCTCTTAGCACACCGGCAAGTATTTCCTCCCTATCTTCGGCAGTTTTTACCGCCGGATTCCACTTGATGAAGTTACCTTTTTGATCATAATCCGCATCTGAAAACCACAAGTGGTGAATACAAGCCTCAGCGGTAATTCTCTTGGATTCCAAAGGCAGGCTATCGTCAAACAATGCTACCTCTCGTGCGGTGCTAATGTGAAGCACATGCAGCTTTGTTCCATATTTTCGTGCCAAATCCACCACACGTTTTGAAGCGTCGTAGCACGCCTCAGCTGAGCGTATCTTTGGATGGCAACTAACGGGGATATCTTCCCCATACTCGGCCTTATACTTCTCTAGGTTGTCCTTAATGATGTTATCATTCTCGCTGTGGGTTGCGATCAGTAGTTTACACTCCCGAAAGATGTTTTCCAATGTCACCGGATTATCAACCAGCATATTCCCGGTAGAGGACCCCTGAAAAACCTTGATCCCACAAACGTTTTTAGGATCCACCTTCAGCAGTTCGTCTAGGTTGTCGTTCGTAGCACCCATGTAAAAAGAATAATTCGCCAGCGATTTTTCAGCCGCCAGCTTATATTTCTCCTCCAGAAGCTCCAACGTAACCGTTTGGGGCTGCGTATTCGGCATCTCCATATAAGAGGTAATCCCACCGGCTACCGCAGCACGGCTTTCGGAATAGATATCGGCCTTATGGGTTAATCCCGGCTCTCGAAAGTGAACTTGATCGTCTATCAGGCCGGGAAGCAGGTACTTCCCGGAGGCATCCACCGTGATATCAGCCTCATATTCGGGCAGATCCGGACCTACAGAAAATATCAATCCGTCCTTAATAAAGACATCCCCACTGATTATCTTACCCTCATTCACTATATTTGCATTTCGGATCAATATCTTCTTCATGGTATTGTAATTAGGTAATCATTCCTTTTCCGACCTAAAATTAGAAAAATCATGTCCGATACCCCGCAAAGTTTCGAGAATTTTAAGCTCAACAAACAACTTTTACTTGCCATCAACGAAGCCGGGTACGAAAAACCAACCCCTATACAGGCACAGGCCCTGCCCTTGGCGCTCGCCGGTCATGACCTGCTGGGCATTGCGCAGACTGGCACTGGCAAAACAGCCGCCTACCTACTGCCCTTACTCTTCAAGCTAAAATACGCCCAGGGCAAACACCCCCGCGGACTGGTACTCGCTCCTACCAGAGAGCTGGTTCTTCAGATTACCGATGAGGTGAACCGGTTTGCCAAATACACCGACCTCAGATCCGTGAGTCTGTACGGGGGCGTGGGACCCAAAAGCCAAATTGAAGCACTGCAAGAAGGGGTGGACCTCATCATCTCCACTCCCGGGAGGTTTTTGGATCTATACAACCGGGGTGAAATCTTCACTAGAGACCTGAAAACGATGGTAATGGATGAAGCGGACAAAATGTTGGATATGGGATTTATGCCACAAATCAGATCGACCTTAGAGGTTATCCCCGTCAAACGCCAAAACATGCTCTTCTCCGCCACCTTCAGTGGCAGAGTGGAAGTTTTGTCACAGGAGTTCCTTGAATTTCCGGAAAGGGTGGAAGTAACCCCTCAAGCTACCACCGCCGAAACGATCCGACAGGTCAAGTACGCCGTGCCAAATTTGAAGACGAAAATACACCTATTGGAATTTTTGCTGCGCCAGCAGGAGCTCAAACGGGTAATTGTCTTTACGAAATCCCGGAAAAATGCCGAAGCTGTCTCCAATTACCTGGGCCGGCGAGACCTGGGCGAGGTAAAGGTAATCCATGCCAACAAAGGTCAAAACACCCGAATTCATTCCATGGACCTCTTCAAAGCCGGTGATGTACGCATATTGGTGGCCACCGATGTCGCTGCTCGAGGCCTTGACATCACCGAAGTGAGCCATGTCATCAATTTCGATGTACCTCTCATCTACGATGACTACGTACATCGAATAGGGCGTACCGGCAGGGCAGAAAAAGATGGGGAAGCGATCACCTTCGTCAATCCGGCAGAAGCCTATCACTTCGACAAGATTGAAGGCATCATCCGAATGCAGGTTGTAGAGCTCAGTCTGCCAGAAGGTGTGGAAGTCCCTCCTACTCCCTTTGTGGAAAAACAAGAATATGAACGGGAGATTGATCTGCAAAAGCGAAAGGAAAACCCGGACTTCAAAGGTGCGTTTCATGAAAAGAAAGGCAACCCGGGCACAAATCCTTTCAAGCCCACCGAAAAGAAGCGAGGAAACAAGAACTCCAAAGCGAAGAAAAACCGCAGCCAGTTAAAAACACAATCCAAATACAAAAACAAATAAGCAGACCGCTGTGTCGAAAATCACACCAGCAGTAATCCGGCGTTTCGCAAAACAGTGATGGGCTTGGAAACCCAAAACGGTTCAAAATCCCCAAACCCCATCTGCTCATAGGCCATCTTGGCCTCCTTCCAGGTCAGCAAGCGCTTTACGCCGGGCCGAATCTGCTCCAAAAAGCCTTGCAACCAAGTCCCTACCTCCTTGTCAAGGACTATGGTGTAGGTATCACCCGAGGTATGAATGGTCCATTCGGACATTTCCCAACGACGCCCCTTTTTCATTTTTACCCGCTCATGCACTACGGGATGACTTCCCAGCCAAATCAACTTACCCAATGGATTGATCTGATAGGAATCGTCGGTCTCTAGGCAGCTCACGATAAAATCCCGGGCGACGGTAGTCCTTGGAACTTTAAAATCAAACCAGTCCTGAAGGGGCATGTCAAAACCTATGCCGTGCATAAAGTTAAACAGTGACTTCTTCAGACCGAAGCTAAACCGGGCATGGTCTACCCCTGTCTTATCCCGAAACGGCACCTCATTATCCGCAAAAGTCACCTCAGACCGATCAGGAACGACCTGATAAGCGTCGGGGTTTAGCCCAATGGGACTATGGGCAGTGAGGGCAAAACGGTGCCAAAAACCGGACTGCAACACGCCCTCTTCAAATAGCTGACGGACCATTTCCAAGCTGTCTACGGTTTCCTGAACCGTTTGTGTAGGGTATCCATACATCAGATAGGCGTGAACCATGATGCCCGAATCGGTAAAATTCCGTGTGACCCGCGCCACTTGCTCCACGGTAACCCCCTTATCTATCAAAGCCAACAAACGATCCGAAGCAACCTCCAGCCCTCCTGAAATGGCTATACAACCCGAATGCTTCAGCAAACGGCAAAGGTCTCGGGTAAAGCGTTTTTCAAAACGAATATTCGTCCACCAAGTCACATGGAGCTTCCTTCGGATGATCTCCAACGCCAATTCCCGCATCAACGCCGGCGGAGCCGCCTCATCCACAAAATGAAAGCCTGTGGTACCCGTTTGTTCGATAAGAGCCTCCATGCGGTCTACCAGCAGCTTGGCCGCTACCGGTTCGTATACCTTGATATAATCCAGTGACACATCGCAAAACGTGCATTTCCCCCAATAGCACCCGTGGGCCATGGTCAGTTTGTTCCACCTCCCGTCGCTCCAAAGGCTGTGCATGGGGTTGGCGATCTCTATCACCGAAATGTATTCCTCTAAGCGCAAATCGCTGTAATCGGGCGTACCTACTTCGGCTTGCCGATAATCTGGAAGTGTGGCGGTGTTGTTGTAAAAAACCTGTCCATCTAGAAGCATGTACGTTCGTTTGAGAGAAGGCAAGGAGGAGCATGGAGTCTTCGCTGTCAGCACATGATCGATCAGCAGCTCGATGGGTCGCTCCCCATCGTCCAAGGTGATGAAATCAAAGAACTCGAATACCCGAGAATCCTTCAGTGAACGAAGCTCTGTATTGGGAAAACCGCCACCCATGCAGGTAATCAACTGGGGGAAATGCTCCTTAACCCATCCTGCGCAACGAAAGGCACTGTATAAATTACCGGGGAAAGGCACTGAAAAACACACCATCGTAGGGTTGATCTCCGCAATCCGCTTTTTCAAAATATCCAAGGCAATATCGTCCACAAAGGTAGGAGCATCCTGTAGCGCAGCATACAGTTCGTCGAACTGATTGGCACTCTGCCCGAGCACCTCCGCGTACCGGCTAAAGCCAAAATGGGGATCCACGCACTCCACGATAAAATCGGAAAGATCTTCCAAATAAAGGGTGGCCAAATGCTTGGCCTTATCGACCATGCCCATATGGCCAAAGGCCCAATCCAAGTCGTCCAGTTGGTCAAACCGGGACGCTTTTGGAAGGTATCCTTCACTGCAAATCTGTCTTGCAAAAGGCAGATCTTTTCCCTGCAAAAACCTGACAACCTGATCCAACGGCCCCAAGTATGCCTCTCTCAAAGCCAGCATACGGCTGGCATTGGCGCTTAAGGCCTCCATTTCTTCCGCTAGTTGAAATATCCGCGAAAAAGACCGAGCAGAAAACAACTCCAATATCACCTCAATTCCCAAATCCATCTGAAACGAAGATATCCCTTTGGTACCCAAAAAACCTTTGATGTAGGCTGTTGCAGGGTATGGGGTATTGAGCTGGGTAAATGGAGGGGTGATAAGCAGAAGTTCTCTGGACATGACTAAAGACACTGGGACTTGGGGACAAAGATAAATCAATTTACCTACTGAACTCGGCAATACCGCCAAATAGACGATTGAATGATGTGAAAAAAACTTACAATAGGACAACCTAAAAATAATCAGAATACCATAAAGTTGCACTATTTTTGCCATCAACGGACAAAAGGTTATCCTATGAAGACTATATTTATTTCCAACCTGCTATTTTTTATGTCCCTCGGTCTGACTGAACAGGCATATGCCTGCGATCAGCACCCGCTGTTCAACCACCTACCAAACCACAAGGTCAGTTTCTGTGAAGAAAATGCCTTTAATCGGCTAAAAATCAAAATGACCTCATCCGATGGATCGTTGGAAGACGTCATAAAAAGTGGGTATTTTATTGACAGTTGGTTTGAGTTTCAGGGGGAGTTTGAAAAAAGGCCCTCTGCTGCAGAGATAATTGAGAACTACAAAAACGCCGTAATCTCCAAAGGAGGGTCGGTCAAGTATGAAAGCCGAGGGGAGGTCTACCTAATGGTGAAGGTGTCCGGGCAAACCTGGTGGACACGTGTTTCTACGGACAATAGCGGTACCTACCGGGTAGAATCCGTGCGGGAAGAAGCCATGGACCAGTCCATAATCCTATCCGCAGAAGAAATCAAACAGGAATTGCTAGACGCTGGTCGGGCTATCTTCTATGGTATTCTATTTGACACCGATAAAGCAGAAATAAAACAAGAATCATCCGAAACACTGGATGAAATTGCCCGCTTTCTACTGGCAAATCCCTCGGTAAATGTGTATGTGGTAGGGCACACGGATAATACCGGAAACTACGCCCATAATCTAGACCTTTCCAAAAAACGCGCGACTGCCGTAGTCGACCATCTAACCAAAAAAGCAGGAATACCCACCCACCAACTGGAGGCCATCGGTGTAGGCCCCGTCTCTCCCATCAGCCACAACCGTACGGATACCGAAAAACAGAAAAACCGAAGGGTAGAGCTGGTAGTAAAATAGCCGACTCGAAATCAGTTGTTTGTAGGGGGGGAGTAAAAATAAACGCTGCCAAAAAAAATCATTTTATCCCCTTTGCGTAAAACAACTACCGATTTCCATTTTGTGGCCGTACTATTCGGCCTGTACGACCCTGCCAGGGTCACTCTTTTCTGCTATCGTAGGATTGCCCCGAAAATATGTTAAATTTACAGCATAATTACAGCAACTATGGGTAGAAAAACAATCGATTTCGGCGAAACCTTAGGGCGGTATATTGATTTTGCCGTAAAGCAAGGCGGGTATAAAACCGAAGCTGAATACCTGCGGTATTTGGTTCGGAAAGATGAAGACCAAAACAGGGAGTTTTTACTTACCAAAGCGGCTATTCAAGAAGGACTCCAGAGTGGTGTAAGTCCTAAAGTCAGGACCGCAGAATAAATCGTGACGCTTGCCAAGAAAAGGGCAGTGGGAAAACCCGGCGTAAAACAGCATGGCTAATAACGTTTTATCTGTCAAGGCAGACGATGAGTTGGACGCCATTGCTGATTACTCTTTAGGGAAATGGAGTGAAAACAAACCCTCGTTTATATTGAGGAATTGTTCAACTGCCTAGGGAAAATCGCTACTAGCCCGGATATCGGGCGTGACGCATCAGAATTTCACCCACACCTTAAACGGCATAACTATAAACCCCACAGTATTTTCTATTTGCACTCCAATTCGAATATTAGGATTGTGCGTGTTTTAAGCCAGCAACAAGACTTTCAACGTCACTTATAATCGGCATCCTCAACTAGGTCTAGAATCCGCTACATCCTACTATCTCCTACCTGCTTTGCAGTCGTAATCCCATTTACGCCATCTGCAATGGCTTATGAAATAGCCTACTAGAAATCAAATGCCTGCCACTTGGAACACTTTTTCTATCGAATCTTGAAGTTCGCCCCTAATTCTTCGGGGGATTGATCATGATGTGTGCCCGGTGCGTGCCGGGATCCATGATCCAAGGCATACCCGGAGACTCCGGGCTGAGCGGTAGGCCGGTACTCTCCTGCGTGGCCCAAGGAATATACACTACATAGCGTAGGTAAGGGTTGGCGACTTCACCGGTTTGGGGATTGTATTCATCCGCAGAAGCCGTAAGCACATAGAGCGTGGCCCCATCCTTCGGCATTTTCAGTTTGCCGGACTTTACCTCTTCCTCCCGGATATCAAAAATCTCCCTAAAGCTCTTTCCCTGATCTTTCAGCTCCCTGCCCCTTGCCATAAAAGGTTCCAGGTCCCGATGGTAACAGGAAACGCTAAAGCCATTGGCGGAGGGATCATCCGCGATACAGATCATTTCATTTGAGCCATTCCTCAGCGTTACGAATTTGCCATTCGCATCGTACCCATACACCTTGGCGCCCTCACGGGTACCTTCGGGTGCTGCCATAACGGCCATTTTGATCTGCACAGCCCTATCCTGTACCGTCTGGGCACCACAGGCCGAATGAATGCCAAAAACAGTAAACAGGGCTATAAATACGCGGAATGCTGAAGATGGAAAGAGGTCGTTGCTCATAATCTATGCAGGGTATCGGTTTATCAATGGATAAATATAACGAAAAAAACATTCCCCAAAAACAAAAAACCCCGACCGTCAGGGATACTGAGTCGGTCGGGGCTTTTGGGTAAAAATTCGGTCTTTAGCGATCTGTACGTGTATTTACACGATCCACCGGCGTTCTATGCTCACGGTTTGCCAGGTCCCATGCCGTGTGAAAGATCAATCTTGCCCTTTTTTCCATCAATTCAAACTCAATCTTGTCCACCGTATCGGTGGGCTGATGGTAGTCATCATGCACGCCATTGAAATAAAAAATCACAGGGATGTTGTGCTTGGCGAAATTGTAATGATCCGAGCGATAGTAGAAACGGTTGGGATCGTCCTCTGCATCGTAGCGGTAATCCAAAATCAAATTAGAATAGGTCATGTTATTGTATTCGCTTATGACTTTGAGTTGCGATGATAGCATTTCAGACCCAATCACGTAGATATAGTCTTGGTTTTCCTTGCCTTCGTATTCATAGTCAATTCTACCCACCATGTCTATGTTCAGGTTGTTCACCGTGTTTTCCAATGGAAACACCGGGTTTTCCGCATAATATTCCGAACCAAGCAAGCCCTTTTCTTCCCCGGTTACATTTAAGAACAATACCGATCTGCGCGGTTTGAATCCATCTTTTGCAGCCAAAGCGAACGCCTCTGCGATCTCCATGACGCTCACTGTTCCGGATCCGTCGTCATCAGCACCATTATTGATCTGTCCATCACTGTTAATCCCCACGTGATCGTAATGCGAGGAGATCACCAATACCTCTTCCTTTTTATCGGTACCCTCGATGAATGCCATCACATTTTCCGTATCCACCCAGTTTTTCTTTTTGGTCACACGATACGTCGCCTTTTGGGCTTTGATGGATTCGGGCTTTCCTTTTGCCGCTTCTTTTAGCTCCTCTACCGGCGTATCGAATATCTCTGCCATTTTTTCAGAGCTTACCATAAAGATGGGCCTTTGTAACGTAGGCTTATCAAAGCCCATTCTACCTCTTCCTGCCAAAGACTTAAACCGATTTGCCATCCGATCAAAATTGGCCTGGCCTTCCATGGTGACTACCACGATACCCGCCGCACCTCTATCCATGATTTTATCTGCAAAACTGCTCGCCCGCTCCCCGATGGCCCATAGCCCGACCAGTTTACCGCTAACATCTACCTTAGCAAGGTTTTCATCACTTGCTATACCCAAAAAGACAAGATCGGCCTTTGCCGCCCTTTTCATATCACCATCTCCCATAAAGACGAAGTCCTCATTTTCAATCAGCTTGCTTCTTCCGATTTGCAACGCAACTTCTGTCCATAAAATACTTGAGAGCTGGAACGGTTGGAAATAATCACCGTTTACCGGACCTTTCAGTCCCAAAGCCCGATAAAAGTCCTTGAGGTATTCCGCTGCCAGCTTTTGACCCTTTTCCCCGGTATCCCTGCCTTCTAGTTCATCCGAGGCCAGGTAAGTCAGATGCCTCTCCAAATCCTTCACCTGAATCGTGGCCGCGTACTTTACCGGATCAGCTAACTGTGCCTCCGCACCAAATGACATAAACAGGGCGATCACACACCCAAAAACATACCTTTTATTTACCATTATTCATTTGAGGTTTAAATTGGAACCTATTTCAAGATTCTACACTTACTTTTTCGTCATTCAAGACCACAAAATTAGAGAAATCAAAACGTATACGATATTGTTTTTAGACACAATCTTTACCACAAATTATTCCTACCTTTGGGCCTTCATTTGGAAATCAAGATGACAGCCGTCAAAACTAATCATATTTTCCGCTTCTATGAAAATTAATCTCCACCCCTCCACTAAATTCCGCCACAGACACATTGCTCCTTCTACGGAAGAAATCCAAAAAATGTTGGAACGTATTGGTTCGAACTCCTTAGAAGAGCTGATCGATCAAACCATTCCAAAGCACATCCAACTAGAGCGGCCTCTACATCTGCCTTCCGAACTATCTGAAGATGCATTTTTGAAAAAATTCCATAAACTGGCGAAAAAGAACAAGATATTCAGATCGTTTATCGGACTGGGGTACTACGACACCATCGTGCCAGGGGTGATTCAGCGCAACATTTTGGAAAACCCCGGATGGTACACCGCCTACACCCCCTACCAAGCGGAGATCGCTCAGGGTAGGCTGGAGGCATTGATTAATTTTCAAACGGTGGTCATCGACCTGACCGGAATGGAACTGGCCAATGCATCCCTGCTAGATGAAGGGACAGCGGCGGCTGAGGCCATGACCATGCTTCACGCCTCCAAGCCCCGAACCAAAAAATCGGCCAACACCTATTTTGTGGATGAGAAAGTATATGCTCATACCCGAGATCTCTTACATACCAGAGCCCAGCCCTTGGGAATAAACCTTCACGTGGGCCCTTTATCCGAACTGGATTTGACCGATCCTGAACTTTACGGCGTCATGGTGCAATACCCTAACGCAAACGGAGAGGTTGTCGACTATTCATCTCTCGTGGCAAGCGCAAAAGAACAAGATGTAATGACTGCCTTCGCTACAGACCTATTGAGCCTGACCCTACTTAAGTCCCCTGGTGAAATGGGTGCTGACGTGGTGGTGGGTACCACGCAGCGCTTTGGGGTTCCGATGGGTTTCGGCGGACCTCATGCAGCATTTTTTGCCACAAGAGACGCCTTTAAGCGCCAAATTCCCGGAAGAATCATCGGCGTGTCGGTGGACAAAGCCGGTAAAAAAGCTTATCGTATGGCGCTTCAAACTCGGGAGCAACATATCAAAAGAGAAAAGGCCACCTCAAATATCTGTACCGCTCAGGTGCTGTTGGCCGTGATGGCCGGAATGTACGCTGTATACCATGGCCCGAAAGGCCTGAAGGAAATTGCATCCAAAGTTCACGGGCTGGCTGTCCTCACGGGACAAGCATTACAGAAACTCGGTCTCGATCTCAGCAGCCAAGTGTATTTTGACACCATTAAGGTTAACGTAAAACCTTCATTGACGGAAAAGGTGCGAACCTTTGCCCTTTCCCAAAAAATGAATTTCCGCTACGAAGATGATGCCATCTTGATTGCCTTTGATGAAACCAAAAGCTTTCAAGACGCTGAGGAAGTAGTACAGGTGTTTGCAAAAAGCATACAAGGTGAAGAGTTGGTTCGCTTAGATCCGCCTCAAGAGCTGCTCTCCCCAATTCCTGCTCAGCTGCAACGTCACAGCGAATTCCTTACTCACGAGGTGTTCAACCGGTACCACGCAGAGCATGAAATGCTTCGCTATATCAAAAAATTGGAGTCCAAAGATTTGTCATTGGTACATTCCATGATTTCGTTGGGGTCTTGTACCATGAAGCTGAATGCCACATCTGAAATGATTCCGGTTACGTGGCCCGAATTTGGACAAATCCACCCCTTTGCACCGCAAGATCAGGCGGCCGGTTATTATGAGTTGTTCCATGACCTGAGAAATTGGCTAAGTGAAATTACCGGGTTTGCCGACACCTCGTTGCAGCCCAATTCGGGAGCCCAAGGAGAGTATGCCGGATTGATGGTCATTCGTGCATACCATCATCATCGAAACGAAGCGCATAGAGACGTGGTACTCATTCCTACTTCCGCACACGGCACCAACCCTGCGTCAGCTGTAATGGCCGGGATGAAGGTAGTGTTGGTTCCCTGCGATGAGCGCGGAAACATCGACGTGGAAGCCCTACAGGAAAAAGCCGCTACCCACAAGGACAACCTTGCCGGACTAATGGTGACCTACCCTTCTACCCATGGCGTATTCGAAGAAGCCATCCAAAACATTTGTCAAACCATTCACGAGTTCGGTGGACTGGTCTATATGGATGGCGCCAATATGAATGCGCAGGTGGGCCTCACCAGTCCCGGTCGTATTGGTGCTGATGTTTGTCACCTGAATTTACACAAGACGTTTTGTATTCCCCATGGTGGGGGCGGACCCGGAATGGGACCTATTTGCGTAGCGGAACACCTCAAGCCCTTTTTACCGGGAAACACCTTTGTGAGCACCGGAGGTGAAAATGCGATCCCCGCCATTTCATCTGCTCCCTTTGGAAGTGCGAGCATTTTGCCCATCTCCTATGCCTATATTGCCATGATGGGTGGAGAGGGGCTGACCATGGCAACCAAAATAGCCATTCTGAATGCAAATTACATTAAGTCTAGACTAGAAGAACACTACCCCATACTTTACACGGGCAAAAATAACCGGGCAGCCCATGAGATGATCCTCGATTGCCGTAGCTTCAAAGAGGTCGGTATTGAAGTAGAAGACATCGCCAAGCGCCTCATGGACTATGGTTTCCATGCACCTACGGTATCCTTTCCAGTAGCCGGAACACTAATGGTGGAACCCACCGAATCCGAATCATTGGCAGAGCTCGACCGGTTTTGTGAAGCCATGATAGCTATTCGGGAAGAAATTCGTGAGGTAGAAACCGGCGCGGCCCCTAAAGAAAACAACGTACTCAAAAACGCCCCACACACAGCAGATTTAGTAATCGCAAGCAGTTGGGATTTCCCCTATTCCAGAGAGAAAGCGGCCTTTCCTTTGTCCTTTGTGCGGGAAAACAAATTCTGGCCCTCCGTACGCCGAATTGATTCGGCTTACGGAGACAGAAACCTCATTTGCAGTTGCGTACCCGTTGAGTCTTACGCAGAGGCAGAGTAGCCTATATTTCAACCCATAACTCTAATGAGGCATTCCTTGAAAGGAATGCCTTTTTTTTTGCGTATATCATCAGAATTAGGTCTTGCATAAACGGTTTTTATTACAATATATCACCATATTAATTTGATATTTTCATAATATATAATTTTTCAATATCTTCGATCACAGTAATACTACAAACCAAATCAACCAATCTATTTATGAAAAAAATCATTCTATTATTTAACTCAATTATTTTGATCCATTTTTGGTCGTTTGGCCAAACTGAGATCACTGGAAGGGTTGTTTCCGAAGAGGATAAGCAGCCCCTTCCGGGCGTAAGTATTATGGTCAAAGAAACCGGTAACGGCGTCGTGACAGACACCAACGGAGCCTTTCGATTAAATGTGCCAATTTCTGGTAAGACATTGGTTTTTTCGTTTATTGGGATGGCTACACAAGAAGTCACTATTGGTAATCAAACTCGCTTCGAGATTTCTTTGCGGGAAGAACAAAGAAGCCTTGACGAAGTGGTTGTGGTCGGCTATGGCACCATGGACCGAAAACGCCTTACCAGTGCGGTAAGCTCCATCAGCAGCGACCAGATTGATAAAGATCCGCTGCCGTCTCTAACCCAGGCTATTCAAGGGAAAGCCGGAGGAGTACAGGTTACGCAGAACTCTGGTACGCCCGGAGGGGGCATCAGCATTCGAATCCGGGGAACAACTTCGATAAATGCAAGCTCTGAACCCCTTTACGTGATTGATGGTGTTCCGGTAAACAGCTCTACCAACTTTACCGGAGGCCAGGATTTCAACTTTGGAGGTGCCGATCAGGGAATCAACGTCCTCGCCTCGATCAACCCAAGCGATATTGCCTCGATTGAAATTCTCAAAGACGC
Organism: Lunatimonas salinarum; assembly: GCF_017811155.1. GTDB lineage: Bacteria > Bacteroidota > Bacteroidia > Cytophagales > Cyclobacteriaceae > Lunatimonas > Lunatimonas salinarum. Next base: position 254,758 of record NZ_JACVCV010000003.1, read on the forward strand.
AGCTGCCACCGCCATCTACGGGGCGAGGGCATCCAACGGGGTGGTGCTAGTGACCACCAAAAGAGGTCGAGCAAATGAAAGCCGAGTAAGCGTAAACGCATACGCGGGCTTTTCCGAAGTACCTAGGGAACGGTGGCTACCCTTTATGAACTCGGAAGAATACGTAGACTACATACAAGACCTATGGAGCTATCGGCCACAAGGGGGATCTCCAAACCCTGCCATTTTGGACACGACCGTTGATACCGACTGGCAGCGGGAAACCTTTCAAACAGCAGCCATCCAAAACTACGAAGTATCAGCTACGGGAGGTAGCGATAAAACACAATACTACACGTCCTTTGGCTACTACAACCAAGAAGGTACCATCAAAAACTCGGGGTTCAATCGGTATAGCTTCCGGCTAAACCTGGACCATCAGCACAGCGACCGCCTTCAGTTCAATGCAAACGTGAATTTGACCAATGCGTTTAACAGACGAATTCAGGAAGAAAACTCCCGATCCGCACCTATTCGTAACGGATTGGTGACTCCCCCCACAATCCCAGTTAGAGACGCTGAGGGAAATTGGGCTTTTGATCCGCAGGTAACTTCGCGTGAAAACCCTGTCGCTTGGCTTACCCTTCCTACCAACACGGCCGAAAACCTGCGAATCCTGACGAATGCGGGCTTAACCTACAAAATCACAAAAGACTTGGGCTTTAAAAGCAACTTTGGGGTAGACTTAAGTACGATTGAAGAAAATTTCTTTCTGCCACCAAACGGTGTACGTTTCAACCAAGGCATAGGCCTAGGAGGCAGCCGGATCACCAAGGACCAATTGTGGCTGAACGAAAATTATTTCCAATTCCAGAAAGAGCTAAACGACAACAACCGAATCGATGCGATCTTGGGTATGTCTGTGCAGGAATCCAAATTTTCGTTTACGGATGCCCGCCGAACGAATTTCCCTTTCAATGAAATCCCCATCATTAGTGCCGGGGGCATTATCAGTGGAGCAAATGCCACTGTACAAGAATGGAGCATCCTATCTTATTTCTCGCGGGTAAATTACAGTATCCAGGATAAATATTTGTTCACGGCAAATTATCGGATCGACGGATCTTCACGGTTTGGAGCCCTTAACCGGTACGCACATTTCCCTTCCGTAGCCTTCGCATGGAGAATGGGAGATGAAGCATTCCTTCGGGGCAACGGGGTGGTCGAAAACCTGAAACTTCGTACCAGTTGGGGTTTATCTGGAAACCAAGAGATCCCCAATTACGTAAACCAGATACTTTTCTCCGGAGGTCAGGTTTACAACCAACAGCCGGGATTCCTGCCAAACGTATATGGCAATGGTGAATTGGGCTGGGAGACAACCGAGCAAATCAATTTGGGCCTGGACTTTTCGCTCTTCAACAATCGCATTAGTATACTGGCTGATTATTACATCAAGAACACCCGTGATTTGCTGATTCGAGTTCAGATCCCTCGCACCTCCGGCTATATGAACACCTTCACCAACTTGGGAGAAATTCAAAACCGAGGCTTTGAATTTGAGCTGAAAACCCGAAACCTGACTGGAGAATTTATCTGGAACACCTCATTGAACATGACCTTCAACCGAAACGAGGTGATGGCTCTACCGGAAGGTGATCTCCTGGGAGGCATAGGCAATTTCAATATCGCAAGAGAAGGGTTACCGCTAGGATCCTTCTTTGGCTGGGTCATGCACGGCGTTAACCCAGAAAACGGCATGATTGACTTCGAGCGCACGGATGGAACGTTGGGACCACCCACCAGGCAAGAAGATAGACAAATTATTGGGAACCCCAATCCACGCCTTTTTGGAGGAATTACCAATGATTTCTTCTACAAAAATTTTGATTTTAGTGTGATGGGCCAGTTTGTAGGAGGAGTAGAACTGTACAATTACACCGCATTCTACCGTTTGTCTGGCTTCAACCTCAGCGGCAACGGTGACAGCATGTGGACAAGAAGATGGAGGCAACCTGGCGATATCACCGATGTTCCGCGTCCTTCACCCGGCAGTCTGGACAATGCGGCTGTTTCTACCAGATGGGTGGAAGACGGATCTTTCTTCCGACTACGAAATATCACCCTAGGATATACCCTTCCAAGCGCCCTAACCGACCGGTTGAAAATCAACAACATGCGTATCTACACGACCGTTCAAAACGCCTTTGTGTTTACTGCATACACGGGTTATGACCCTGAGGTAAACGCCATGTCGAGCGACGGAATTGCCTACGGTACAGATCACAGCAACTACCCTCAGCCGCGGATTTTTACTGGCGGAATTAACATCACCTTCTAAGACCCTTTTGAATATGAAGCACATAAAAACATTAGTATTAGGACTTCTGCTTGGTACAGGATTTACTTCCTGCAATGATTTTATCGAAAAACAACCGATCGACCAGCTCAGCCAAGCCACGTTTTTTGCAGACGAAGCGACCACTCGTACCGCCATCATAGGCACGTATAGAAGCTTAACCGCCAGCGCAAGCTACGGACAGGCATTCGTTGTTATTCCTGAGTTTGCCGCGGGGAATATGGCCCACATTTCCAGCTTTCCGGAGTATGTAGAATTTCAGAACTTTAACGTCCGAATAGATAACCCATGGTCATTGAACCTATGGACAGCCGCTTACAACACCATCAATGCGGCAAACAATATCATCACGTTTGCCCCTCGCATAGCCGGTTTCACCAACAATACGGCTCTACAGCACCTTGTGCGTGAAGCCCGATTTGTTCGGGCACTTTCGTACTTCAACCTCGTAAGGGGATGGGGGGATGTCCCGCTGATTCTGGAGCCTACGACCCAGCAGACCACTAGTGTAGGCCTCAGGGTATCGAGGAATTCCACATCGGAGGTGTATGCCGCTATCATCGCAGATCTTACCCAAGCACTCGACCTACCTCTTAACGCCAGCGGAAGTGCAAAAGGACGGGCAAGTGGCATGGCTGCAAGAGCCCTTTTGGCAAAAGTCCAACTATATACAGGGAACTTTGCTCAAGCAGCACAATTGGCCGAAGAAGTCCTTGGAAATGGGGCTTATGCACTAGCTGAAAATTTTGCGGACATCTGGACTACAGAAAATTCATCCGAATCCCTGTTTGAACTTCAATTTGATCAACAGACACCCAATACCTTTGTGACAAACGCCAATCCTACATCCAGACAAGAGTTCTTCGCAAGAGCTTCGGCAGAAGAGCTATTTGTCGATACAGATCTTCGTAGGTCATTCACCATTCGAAGAGCACTGGATGTGGCAGGCAACGAGCAATTGTATGTAGGCAAGTATCGAAATTTCAACCCACCTAACCAGAATGTCCCGATCATAAGGCTAGGGGAAGTGTACTTGATCCATGCGGAGGCCCGCGCGAAAGCTGACGGAAATGTAAGTGATGCCGCATTGGCCAGCTTAAATACCATAAGGCAAAGAGCAGGTATCAGCCCTATTGCCAACCCCGGTTCTGTTGAAGCGTTCACCAGGGAGGTTCAACTGGAAAAGCGGCGGGAAATGATGTTTGAGTTTGAGACCTGGTTTGATTTGACCAGAACCGGACTCGCAACGGAGATGCTAGGTGTTCCGTCACAGCAACAGTTCGTTTTTCCTATTCCCCAGCTGGAACTGGATCTAAATCCGAATTTGGTCCAAAATCCGGGATATTGATATTTTCCCTTTCTGAAAAGCGCGTGGGCCGAATGGCTTACGCGCTTTCTTTTTACGATATATCTCTAGGGTCTGTCGGGATGTTGATTTCCTCCAATAATGCTCCAGCCATATCTAGCTTGATGCCGGTCAGGCAGACACCCCGAAAAGCCGCCGTATCCACGTTCCAAGAGGGTGGATCACTGATAAAAGTAGCTCTCCCATTTATCTGTGGTGTATGTCCAATCACCTGTAGTTTGCCTAAATCCCTCAGCAACCCCCTATTCCATAGGATACCATGCCGATTTTCCTCCACAAAGGGGTCATTGGTATGAGATATACCAGCATGGGAAACAAAAACGGCGTCATTTTGCCAAAACAAGTCCCTGCGACCCAGCCAATCTACCCATTCCTCCGCTAGTGACTCCACATTGGCAAACGAACTCAATGTTTCCTTACCACCATTCACTAGCCAATGATTTCGCAGATCTTCACCGATTAGGTATTTTATCATCATCAGTTCGTGATTCCCCTTCAAAAAAACGGCTCGGCCGGGGAATCCTTCCTCTAGTTCCTTGGACTTTTCTAAACAACGATTGCTGTAGAGACCCCGATCCACCAAATCGCCCACTTGTATCAACAACTCCGTCTCCGGATTCCAGTGCTGTAACAATTTGATGTAAGTATGCCAGCATCCATGTACGTCCCCTATTACAAAGAGATTCCTTTTTGTTGCATCCATTATGTATGATTTAGAGGATAACCTGTTTGGGGCCAAATCAGACTTTCCAACAGTTATTGATACAGACAAGGTGCATGTTCCAATAATTTCCCTAATTTTGCACCAATTTAGCCAGAAGTAAATTCTACTCAAAACCTTATTTTAGCATGCCTAAAGACAGCAGCATCAAACATGTACTGATTATCGGAAGTGGCCCCATCATTATCGGACAAGCCTGCGAATTTGACTATTCAGGTTCCCAGGCCGCCAGGTCGCTGAGAGAAGAGGGAATTATTGTTACCCTCATCAACTCCAACCCGGCAACGATCATGACCGATCCGGTGACAGCGGACAATGTTTATCTCCTTCCTTTGGAAAAAAAATCGATCATCAAGATCCTAAAAGACCACCCGGATATTGATTGTGTACTCCCCACGATGGGAGGTCAGACAGCCTTAAACCTGGCTATTGATTGCGACAAGGCTGAGATCTGGAGCAAGTTCAACGTGCGGATGATCGGAGTGGATATCGATGCGATAGAAACGGCCGAAAACAGGGAAAAATTCAAGGCCTTAATGGAAAAACTAAAGGTGGACGTATGCGTGGGAAGGACGGCCACTTCCTTTTTGCAAGGCAAGGAAATTGCTCAGGAGATCGGATTCCCCTTGGTGATAAGACCTTCCTACACCTTGGGAGGTACCGGCGGTGGTTTTGTAAACAGTGCCGAAAACTTCGAAAAAGCCCTGATGGCAGGCCTACAGGCTTCACCTACGCATGAAGTACTGATTGAACAGAGTATCTTGGGTTGGAAGGAGTACGAATTGGAAGTACTTCGAGACTCGATTGGAAATATGGTCGTTATCTGTTCGATCGAGAACTTTGACCCCATGGGGGTACATACCGGAGACTCCATCACTGTGGCTCCTGCAATGACACTTCCCGACCCGGTTTATCAGCGCATGCGTACACTAGCCATCAAAATGATGAATGGTATCGGCAATTTTGCGGGCGGATGCAACGTTCAGTTTGCCGTCAGCCCTGACAACGAAACCATCATCGGTGTAGAAATCAACCCGCGGGTATCCCGCTCTTCCGCATTGGCTTCCAAAGCCACCGGATATCCCATCGCTAAGGTTGCCGCCAAATTGGCCATAGGGTACAACTTGGATGAGCTGAAAAACTCCATCACGGGCAGCACTTCCGCTTTCTTTGAGCCAGCTATTGACTACGTGATTGTTAAAATACCACGATGGAACTTCGATAAGTTCAAAGGATCAGACCGACGATTGGGACTTTCCATGAAAGCCGTAGGCGAAGTAATGGGTATTGGACGTAATTTTCAGGAGGCTCTCCAAAAGGCCTGTCAGTCATTGGAAATCAAACGCAGCGGATTAGGAGCGGATGGCAAGGAAGTTAGAAATCAAGATGAAATACTCTATAGTCTAGCCAATCCTAGTTGGAATAGACTATTCCACGTATACGATGCCTTTAAGCTGGGCATCTCCTTCCGCACCATTCAGGATCTCACTAAAATAGATAAGTGGTTCCTCAAGCAAATCGAAGAACTGGTTCATTTGGACAGTAAAATTGCCGAGCACACCTTGGAGTCCATTCCTGTGGACCTCATGAAACTCGCCAAACACAAAGGCTATGCCGACCGGCAAATTGCCCACTTGCTCGGATGCCTAGAAAGTGAAGTCTTCTACAAACGAAGGGACGAAATGGGCATCAAACGAATATATAAACTCGTTGACACCTGCGCTGCTGAATTTGAAGCACAAACACCTTATTATTATTCCAGTTTCGGAGAAGAAAACGAATCCAGCGCCTCCGATCGACAGAAGGTCGTGGTTCTTGGATCGGGTCCAAACCGCGTGGGTCAAGGCATCGAGTTTGACTATTCCTGTGTGCACGGTGTGCTAGCCGCAAAAGAAGCCGGCTTTGAAACCATCATGATTAATTGTAACCCTGAGACGGTTTCCACTGATTTTGATATTGCCGATAAGCTATATTTCGAGCCGGTATTTTGGGAGCATATTTACGAAATCATTCTACATGAGAACCCCATAGGCGTCATCGTTCAGCTGGGCGGTCAAACTGCGCTAAAGCTCGCCGAAAAGCTGGATAAATACGGCATCCCCATCATCGGCACCAGCTTTGAAGCCTTGGATCTGGCCGAAGACCGGGGTAGATTTTCAAGCCTTTTGAAAGAAAATGATGTGCCTTACCCTGAGTTTGGCACCATTCACAATACAGATGAAGCATTGGAACTCTGCAAGCGAATAGGGTTTCCACTGCTGGTAAGGCCGTCCTATGTGCTGGGTGGACAAGGTATGAAAATCGTGATCAATGAAAAGGAACTCGAAGAGCATGTGGTAAACGTGCTGCGGGATATCCCTAACAACGAGATCCTGCTGGACCACTTCTTGGAAGGAGCTATAGAAGCGGAAGCAGATGCCATCTGCGACGGAGAAAACGTCTACATCATCGGCATTATGCAGCATATAGAGCCCGCGGGTATACACTCTGGAGACTCTTATGCCGTACTTCCGCCTTACAACCTAGGCGATTATGTGATGCGACAAATCGAAACCTATACAGAACGCATTGCGCTAGCACTTAAAACCAAAGGGTTGATCAACATTCAATTTGCGATCAAAAACGACATCGTGTACGTAATCGAGGCCAATCCACGGGCGTCACGTACCGTTCCCTTTATCTGCAAAGCTTATGGAGAACCTTATGTTAATTATGCGACCAAGGTGATGTTGGGAATCAACAAGGTGACCGACTTCACGTTTAACCCAACTAAAAAAGGCTATGCGATCAAGGAACCTGTATTTTCATTCCATAAATTCCCCAATGTAAACAAAGAATTGGGACCTGAAATGAAATCGACCGGTGAAGCAATATACTTTATCGATGACCTGATGGACGACTTCTTCTTGAAAATCTACTCAGAAAGAAACATCTATTTGAGCAAATAGAAAAATGCTTGGAGGGCAGGAAGTTTTTAGCCTCCTGCCCTTTTTCTTCCCTCAAAAACCCGCGGAAGGGAAACGTTTTTGGCGCTTTCCCGTGTTAAGTATCGTATAAAGCCTTTAAATTGGCTATCTTGCCACTAAACTGCTTTGAAAGTGGGTTTGGTGATGTTTAGTAGCATTACGAAAGCCAGCCCTTACGGATTAAAAACATACGCATGATTCTTAAACTCATCATATTCTTCATAGCCATCGGTTGGGTGCTCTCCAGTTTGGTGAAGTATTTTCTGAGAAGCAAGCTAAAGCAATTTGTAGATCAGGTAAACGAATCGCAGCGGGCAGAATACCGGCAGCAAACCAGACCTAAAGATGGAAATGTAAACGTGGATTACATCCCAAAAGACAAACGGGGCTCCCGAGGAAATTCGCGAAGCGGAGAATACATTGATTACGAAGAGGTTAAAGATTAACTCAACCACTTGATCCTTCTGATTTTTTAACTACATTTACCCCTGAATGAGACGGGGCACCTCTATATTGCTGCTGATATGTTTTTTTTTGTACCACTTTGGGTATTACATGTTTTATGTTGCCTACCAGTACCACTTGGAAGCAGTATGGATTGAAAAGATCCACTTGGAAGATCCCGATACCCAACTGATGTTGGAAATCCCCATGCGGATTCCCTATATGATCGATAACGAAGATTTTCACCAAACCAATATCCCTTTCCTTTTAGAAGGGGTTGCATACCGCGGTATCAAAAAACGATTTGTAAACGATGCTTTTCAGCTCGTCTACGTACCTGATCACGCACAAATAAAGCTAGACCTAACTTTGCGAAGTTGGGTGGTGTCACTAATCCCAGAGGGAACCCAAGACCCCGGCAAAGAGGTGATCATTACCTCCAGCATCATTAAGGATTACTTACCTCCGCACCCTCCCATGTCGTTTAAGCACTTAACTGAAACCTCTCCAGAGGTCTCTTCGTATTTTTTAACTTGCCTTAAACGTATCCATTTAGACGTAATATCACCTCCCCCAAAGGCATAAAATCAAGATAACTTCCATTCCCTTGTGGGAAAACGTTATTGAAGGCTGTGGGAAATTCCACGAGCCTGTTTAGGCATTGCACTAAACTGAGGTAGGCACCCAAAATGCGTATCCGATGTACTCCTGCCTCCATTTGTGGCAACATGCTATCATTTTATCTCTTTACATCTGACCAAATTAATTATGAAACCATATTCTTACTTACTCGTGCTCATAGCGAGCACTTGCTTGCATGCTTTTGAGCTGTCTGCTCAGGGCTGCGTCGCCATCCGGCAATTTTCGGGCGTTGGCAATTCCCTTAATCAGGGAGAGATCCTGCAAAAGGGAGACTTTAACGTGGGGTTGAACTACCGCTATTTCAAGTCATTTAGGCACTTTCGGGGCACTCATGAAGAGCCTGACCGCCTTGCAAATAACACCGAAGTGATCAATTGGTCCCATTCTGTAGATGTCAATTTAAGTTATGCTCTCACCGATCGCCTCTTCCTTGCGGGTTCCTTGCCATTTGTATATAACGAACGTAGTTCGCTCTACGAACATGGTCGTAACTCCAGGCACCCAAGCTATTCCGGAGGGATTGCCGATGCGCGGGTGGGCGTTGGCTATTGGCTATTCGAAAGCGATAAAGCTAAAAATGGAAATATGGCCTTGGGCGCAAGTATAAAACTCCCCACGGGAAATTACCGTGCAAGCAGTACCTTTTACCATGTAGGGCCAGAAGGGGAGCCGGAAATACGACCGGTAGACCAATCTATTCAACCTGGTGACGGAGGTGTTGGGTTGATTTTGGACACACAGGGCCTTCGATTTCTAAAGAATGGATTTATCATATACTACGACGGGTTTTACCTCATTAATCCAAGGGAAACAAACGGCACCCGAACCTTCAGAGAGACCCTCAACCCCATCCTAGCCAATGAAGCGATTATGGCCGTTCCTGACCAGTATGCCTTCCGTGCAGGAATGTTCAAATCAGTCATCGCCCATACCCTTGGGATTTCCCTTGGGGGGAGAGTTGAGGGCGTGCCGGTAAGAGACCTCATTGGTGGAAACGAAGGTTTTAGACGTCCGGGATATGTGGTATCTGTAGAGCCAGGAGTCAGCTATATGGTTAAAGATCTTACCCTAAGTCTCAATATTCCTGTGGCGATCATCAGAAACAGAACCCGTAGCGTGACAGATATAGCAGCCTCTACCCCTAACAATATCCGACATGGAGATGCGGCTTTCGCAGATTACCTAGTTAATCTCGGTATTGCCTGGCGAATCAGCAAAAAACATCCCAACTTATTTGATATCAAGTAAAAAACACCCCTTCACCGGCTTCCAAAATAAGGAAGTCGGTGAATTTACCGTCCACCATTTGCTCGGATATCGTCCCGGCATTTTTGATCCAGCTGGGGTATAGAGGTCTCCATCATCCCAAACACACGGTTGGTCTCCACAGCCCAATACATCAAGCAGGAAGAATTGTCGCAATGGGCTTCATTCTCTTCGTCTTCGTGATCTTCTACCATGTCCGTACCGTTATTAACCAACCCCATCAAATGTCCCAACTCGTGTAGCACCACGGTAGTTTCCAACATCTCCCGGCCCGGGCGCCTGAGGATTCCTGAATTTTCGGCGATCCTACGCCCGAAAAGTACCATACTGGAACTTTGATAGGCTGCTCCAAGTGCAAACGTTTCCTCCTCATCCCTCGAAAAGTATCCGTCTACCACTAGGAGAAATACCGTCATAATATTTCGCTCATTATACCGCTGTCGATGTTCCTTCTCCAAATCCAAAAGCTCTTGCACGGTGTAACTTTGCTGCCCACCTGCGGGTATCTCACGCTCCCTAAAAATCACCCCATCCGGCTTGTGCGTGTAGTCTTCCAAAAAAGAGACCATTTCGGTCATCATCTGATTGGTTGGACGAAACCCTCGCATATACACCACCTCGACTTCAAGGCGGGTAAATCTATCGGCGGAAAGAAGCTGATTCGCCAATTGCCCCACGCCAGTCCTGGCCGCAGGTTCTCCAACAAACGGATCCTCGACCACCCTATCTCGATCTACGAAACAGGAAAAACTCAGCATGGCCAATCCAAACGTTAAGACTAAACCCTGTAATCCTTTGCGCATATTTTATGATTAATTGTTTTTAATGATTCCATAACGAACTATTTCGCTAAAATGATCAACTCCCATAAAAAAAAGCCGCCTTGATTAACTTAAAGGAAACGGAAATTGATTCAAATTCAGTAATTTTCGTTATCCAAATGATATGGATTAAGTTGAAAACTACATTTATATCCGTACGGACGGAGTTAGTATGTGTTTTCCGAAATCCAAGGTCTAGAATCAAAAAAACATACAAATGAGAAAAACAATGATTATGGTGCTTTTAATGGGCTTGGGGACGATGCAAGCACATGCACAGATTTTCTCCATCGGTCCAAAATTTGGCATCTCACAGGGAGATATCCGGGTTACCAATGGGTTTCAAGGAGACCAATCCAAAATTGGATACCACCTGGGCGCATTTGCCCGGATCAATTTGCCGTTGCTATTCTTTCAACCCGAACTGCTGTATACCAATACAGGAGGGGCCTTTCGAGACAACACTTTTCAGTATGACGTCACGTTCAACCGATTAGATATCCCCATGATGGTCGGCATAAAAGCAGGCTCTCTTTTTCGCCTACAGGCGGGCCCCATTGCCACCTACTTATTGGACAGCAAAATCACGAGTAACGACACCCAGCGGTCATCGATGATCCCTCCAAAGGAAGACTTCACCTTTGGGCTTCAAGCAGGCATTGGGATTGATATAGGAACGCTGATTGTAGACCTAAAATATGAAGGAGGCCTAACCAATGCAATCTCCAGCCACACCCAGGTTGCTACTGACCAACGGCAAAACCAAGTGATCCTGTCTATGGGATTCAGATTATTCTAAACCGACTACGTCATCTACTTAAGCATGCGGGGGATTAATTAGCTCGACATCATTGGCAAATGGCTCACGCAATCTAGAACACTAACTTGAAAATCAACTATCCACCTGCATCTTATCCCTTAACCATTTCCTTGGGCGTCAATTCCTTAGTCAGACTTTTTCTGGCGAGGAAAATCAAGGCAAAGGACAAGGCAAACAAGACCGTCGCAATAACCGATAGCGTGTAGGACTGCTGCTTAAAGTTGTTCCAAGCAAACAAGCCCAGTGAACTCAAGGTAACCGTAAACATGAAAAACATAGGGATGGTCACAAAGGTAGGATTTACCTTTTTGCGAATCAGCCAAACCGAGATGGTTAGCAAAGCAAGCGCCGCCAATAGCTGATTAGCCGAACCGAAAATGGGCCAAAGTGTGGAAAACCCTCCACTCTGCAAGAGCAAGACGGAAAGAATCACCACTACCGTAGTAGAAAGGTACCGATTCTGCGAAATCTTCCTTCCAACCGGATGGGATACGTCCTCGAAGTATTCCTGAAGCGTAAATCGCGCCAGACGTGTGCACGTGTCTAACGTGGTCAATGCAAATGCCGAAACCGTCAAAGCGACAAAACCCACAGCAAATGCTTCGTTTACTCCCATTGCTGAGATAATAGCCCCCAACCCGTCTGCAAACAAAGGGACGGGGCCTTGGGCCGCTAACCGCTCAATATAATCCGACCGGGTCAGCACCACAACCGCACCTACTGATATAATCGCCAGAAACGATTCAATCAACATTCCTCCATAGCCTACTACCTTTACGTCCTCTTCCCTGTCGATCTGCTTGGAGGTGGTACCCGAAGCTACTAGGGAATGAAAGCCTGAAATGGCTCCACAGGCAATAGTGACAAAGAGGACGGGGAAGATATAGCCTAGATTTTCGCTGGAAACATGGACCTCTGTATCCATGACTATCGTGGGATTAGCCACAAATACCCCCACTACAGCAGCTAGAATCAGTCCATAAAGCAAAAAGCTATTCAAGTAATCTCTTGGCTGCAACAACATCGAAACCGGCGCTACAGAGGCGATAAAGGCATAGGCCAAAAGCACATAAATCCACATTTGGTACTCCAATACAAAGGGAATCTGCATACCCAAATACACGAAAAAATACATGATCACCACACCGACCACGGTGGCGATTAGGAAAGCAGACTTTTTGTGGGCTGTAAATTTATTGACCCAGCCAAAGGTAACCGCAAGCAAGATAAACAGGATCGATGCCGAGGCTACTCCGGGGTTGCTGATAAAGGTTTTGGCGATAATATCTGCAAAAACAGCTATGATCAGAATGAGCGTCGAAAAACTAAACAGGATGAACAATTGCTTCCCCCTTCTACCAATATTATTCTGGATGATCACACCAATAGATTTGCCGTCATTTCGCAGGGAAGCCACCATACTGCCTAAATCGTGCACCGCACCAAAAAATATCCCCCCAATCAAAATCCAAATCACGGCTGGAACCCAGCCAAATGTAACGGCAATAATTGGCCCTACTATGGGACCTGCCCCGGCTATGGAAGCAAAATGATGCCCTAAAACAACGATGGGCTTACTGGGAACATAGTCTACCCCATCGCTAAAACGGTGGGACGGGGTGATATTTTTGTTGTTAATTTTAAACTTCTGAAAGACATATTTCCCGTAGGTGAAATACGCACCCGTTAAAATTACAGCCGAAATAATGAAAAGATAGGTTAATTGCATGGTTTTTGGTTGTTGTAAGAGCAGCTTGAACCGGAAGACCTGTTCAAATGGAATTTGGTAATAAATATAGGCAGAAAAACGATTTCAAGACCCTGCCTATACGTATTATTTCCATCCAGTTACAAGATTCAAAAGCCAACTCCTTATGACACATGAAAAATTACTGTTTGTTTCGATCATTATCCTATCGCTTATCATTAGCCATCTCCTTCTGTATTTCACTTTTAAAAGGCTTGCGGCAATTATCTATAAACCCCAAACATCCAAAGGCGAAAATGCGCTGAAAAAACTTTCCCGATCATTGAAATGGGGGCTTTTCTTCGTCATTTTTCCAATTGCAGAACCCTATTTTTCACCTGATGGGATGGAATTGATACGCAGCCATCCGGTATTTGCCGTCCTCTTTGCTATAAATCTGACGTGGATAATTATTGAAATCTCCAACGTAGTCAGGTACCACATCTTGGATAAGTTTACCTTCGAAAAGTCGGATAATTTACGCGAGCGTCGGATGGTCACCCAAATTGATTTTATCCGCAAGGTCTTCGTCATTGTGGTCGTTGTGATTGCGTCCGCGAGTATTCTGATGCAGTTTGAGTCCGCTCGGAATATTGGCGCAGGCCTACTTACCTCAGCGGGGATCGCCGGTATAATCATCGGTTTTGCTGCGCAAAAATCGATAGCCAACCTACTTGCGGGCTTTCAAATAGCATTTACCCAACCGATCCGGCTGGATGATGTGGTGGTGCTAGAGGGAGAGTGGGGTAAAATCGAGGAAATCAACCTGACGTATGTGGTTGTGCGCATTTGGGATCAACGCAGACTGGTGCTGCCAATAACCTACTTTCTGGAAAAGCCCTTTCAAAATTGGACCCGTACTACCGCAGATATCTGGGGAACTGTATTTTTGTACGTAGACCACAGCTTGCCAATTGCACCGCTCAAAGTACAGTTGAAAAAACTCTTGGAGGCTACACCGCTGTGGGATGGGAAAGTTCAGGTACTCCAAGTCACAGACATCAGGGAGCGGACGGTAGAACTGCGGTGCCTGATGAGTGCGGCAGACAGCCCTACCGCCTTTGACCTTCGGTGCTACGTGCGGGAAAACATGCTTGACTATATTCAAAAAAACTACCCGGAATCTCTTCCGAAAACCCGCATTGTGATGGAGAAGGACACCTTCGAAAAGTCCCACTTCAATCAGCCCTGAAATCGTGTTTGTGGATTAGAATTTTATTTAATCGATATTACCCATAAATTTGTAAGCCGAATCGTTGGTTTCGGCCTAAAAACATCTTAAACATGGCTTGGTTTAAAAGAAAAGACGCTGGCATAAAAACCTCCACAGAGGAAAAGAAGGACACCCCTGACGGGCTTTGGTATAAAACCCCAAAGGGAAATATCATCCATACCCGCGAACTCAAAAATAATTCCTATGTCTGTCCTGACGACGAATACCACGTAAAAATCGGATCTAAAGAATACTTTGAAATACTTTTTGACGAAAACAAATTTACGGAGTTGGATGCCAAGATGACTTCAGGCGACCCGCTAAAATTTGTGGACAGCAAGCCCTACACTGCCCGCATCAAGGATACCATTACAAAAACCGAATTAAACGATGCCGCGCGAACAGGTATAGGAAAGGTCAACGGCATAGATATCGTCATTACCTGTATGGATTTTAATTTCATAGGTGGGTCCATGGGGTCAGTAGTAGGAGAGAAAATATCCCGGGCAATCGACTATTCCCTGAAACACAAGATTCCTTTTTTGATGATTTCAAAGTCTGGTGGCGCCCGAATGATGGAAGCCGGATTCAGCCTTATGCAGATGGCAAAGACCTCTGCAAAACTGGCCTTGCTGGACGAGGCTGGAATCCCCTATATTTCGCTACTCACTGACCCTACCACAGGTGGCGTCACGGCTTCCTATGCCATGTTGGGTGATTTTAACATCGCCGAACCAGGCGCTCTAATCGGATTTGCCGGCCCCAGGGTGATACGAGAAACCATCGGAAAAGACCTCCCAAAAGGGTTTCAAAGCGCTGAATTTGTGTTGGAACATGGTTTTTTGGATTTCATCATCGACCGACGGCAGTTGAAAAACAGAATAAGTACATTGCTAAACCTATTGAAAAATTAGCAGTTAACAGTAAGTAGGCAATAGCTCCTAAAATTTAGAATTTATTCACTGGTTTAAGCGATTATTGAATATATTTGCAATCATTTAAACCGGATTTGTCGTACTGATAAAGAAAAAACATCGTTAAATGGGTTCAGTAATCATTACCTCGATCGTAGCATTTACGTTGATCATTTTGCTACTTGTATTTATTCTTCTATTTGCCCAATCCAAGCTGGTTGCCTCCGGGGATGTAAAAATCATCATCAATGGCGACGAAAAAAATCCCATTATCACCTCAGCAGGATCTACCCTGCTAAATACCCTTGGGAACAAAAAAATCTTCCTTCCTTCTGCCTGTGGAGGAGGAGGTACCTGCGCCATGTGCAAATGCACGGTTGAAGACGGCGGGGGTGAAGTTTTGCCAACGGAAGTGGGGCATCTTAGCCGAGCAGAACAGCAAGGCAAAGTGCGGCTTTCTTGCCAAGTAAAGGTGAAAAATGACATGCGAATCCGGATTCCGGAGGAAATATTCGGTATTAAAAAATGGGAATGCGAGGTTATTTCCAACTATAACGTATCTACCTTCATTAAAGAGTTTAAGGTAAAGTTACCCGAAGGTGAAATACTGGATTTTGAACCAGGAGGATATATTCAAATTGATGTTCCTGCTATCACGGTAAACTACAAAGACATAGACATCACTCCACATCCTGAACTTGGTCACCCCCAAGACGTTTACAAAAGCGATTGGGATAAATTTGGGCTTTGGGATTTGGTGATGAAAAATGACGAACCGCTCTTCCGAGCGTATTCTATGGCTAACCACCCAGCTGAAGGAAACATCGTTATGCTGACCATCCGAGTAGCTACACCGCCATGGGATCGAGCCAACAACCGTTGGATGGATGTGAATCCGGGTGTATGTTCTTCGTATGTTTTCGGAAGAAAACCTGGCGACAAAGTAACCATTTCAGGACCATATGGTGAATTCCATATCAACCCTACGCAGCGGGAAATGATTTACATCGGTGGGGGTGCCGGAATGGCCCCTCTTAGGTCCCACCTGTTCCACCTATTTCACACTGAAAAATCTGATAGAAAGGTTTCCTACTGGTATGGAGGCCGATCCAAAAAAGAACTTTTCTACACAGAGCATTTCCGCGAAATCGAAAAGGATTTCCCTAACTTTAACTTCCATATAGGCTTATCCGAGCCACTTCCTGAAGACAACTGGAAGGTAAAAAAATCCTTGGATGACCGGGAAGCAGATGGCTACGTTGGATTTATTCACCAAGTACTTTATGACAATTACCTGAAATACAAAGACGAGCCTGATGAGATTGAGTTTTATCTCTGTGGCCCTCCTTTGATGAATGCTGCGGTGTTGAAAATGCTTGACGATCTCGGCGTTCCAAATGAAAATATTCGCTTCGATGATTTCGGAGGATAAATCAAAAAGTCCCGCATGGTGCGGGACTTTTTTGATTTATATCGCTTGAATTTCTTTATTTTTGGTCAATCAAACGGCGAGTACGCAACATCAGATGGACTTACAGATATTTTTCGAACCTTTACCGGAACACCTTTATCACAAGACAAAATCCCATAATTCATTTTTTTCCGGCATCCACTACCATGGGGAGCGATTCCCTGATCTGCAAGGTATTCAGCTTGCGATTATCGGCCTAGAGGATTACCGTGGAGCAGCCGACATACCAAACGGCCCCGAATCAGCCCACGCCATAAGGGAAAAACTCTTTCTACTGAAAAAAGGACAAGAACTCTATAAAATCGCAGATTTAGGCACCTTAAAATCCGGTGAGACTATTAAGGAAACCTACCAACTGATGCGCTCCATCGGAGAGTTTCTGATTAACCAAGAAATTTTACCGGTATTTATAGGAGGCTCCCATGACCTAGATGTAGGGCAGTTTTTAGCCTTTGAAAAGATGCGAAAAATGGTGAGCGTTTTAACGGTAGACTCCAAGATGGATATGGAGGATGAAGGCAGACCTGACCAGACCCATTCAAGCCAACTAATCCTTCATCAACCAAATTTCCTCTTCAACTATTGTCACTTAGCTTATCAAAGCTTTCTGACTGACAGCGACCTGGTAGCCACCTTGGAAAAACTCTACTTTGACCATGTACGGCTCGGCAAGCTAAGGGATAACTTCAAGGAGGTGGAACCACTTATCCGAAACGCAGATATGCTCAGTTTCGATCTCTGTGCCATCAAATCAACCGATGCGCCCGGAACCATCGACTGCCAACCTTTTGGTATGACATCCGAGGAAGCGTGCCAGGTAAGTTGGTTTGCAGGTACCAACGAAAAGCTGAGCTCCATAGGCTTCTATGGATACCACGAAAGCCTCGATGACTCCCGTCATACTACCGCATCCGTCGTTGCGACGATGATTTGGTACTTCATCGAAGGCTTCTATCATCGAAAAGATAGCCTGTCCTTCAAAAGCAGTGACTACACCAAGTATACAGTATCGCTAGATTCTACCCCATCTGTACTGCATTTTTATAAAAGTAACCTTAGCGGCAAGTGGTGGATGGAAGTCCCAGTCTCCGATACGGGAAAATTCGGGGGACATACAATCATCCCCTGCAGCTACGAAGATTATCAGACAGCCCAACGCGGTGAAATCCCAGAACGTTGGGTGAACGCCCAATTGAAATTGCCATAATTAGAAAAAATTAAAAAACTGAAAGAACTTTTTATAAATTATTTATATTTGAAAGAGCAAGCGCTCATGAGAACCCTCACGAAAAACCAACTTGCCTTATACAACGGACAAGATAAGCCAGAAATATATGTCGCCTACCAAGGATTGGTATATGACCTGAGTAGGTCTAGGCTTTGGAGAAATGGCAAACACTATGAACACTGGGCGGGTCAGGATCTCACAGAGGAATTAAAGGATGCTCCGCATAGCGCAAATGTATTTGATAAATTTGAACCAATCGCATACCTGAAATAAACATGATTCTGATAGCTGACAGTGGCTCCAGTAAGACAGACTGGAGGGTAATACGCAAAGACGGAAAAATCGAGCAGTTTCGTACGGTTGGATTCAATCCTTATTACCAAAAAGCAGAAGACATGCTTCGGGATTTGCAGACAGAGCGCATTCAGTCACTGAAAGGAAGTATAGAACAGGTTTACTTTTATGGAGCGGGATGTACCGGAGAGAAGAATAAACAGACGGTAGCCGGACTGATCAAAAGTGTGCTGGGAAAGGACACCTTGGTATCGGTAGACCATGACTTGACAGCTTCCGCCAAGGCTACCTGTGGACACAAGCCGGGCATCGCCTGTATATTGGGCACAGGATCGAATAGTGGGGATTACGACGGAAAAAATATCGTGGCAAACCGTCCTTCCCCAGGATACCTGTTGGGAGACGAAGGAGGAGGTTCCTACATTGGCCGACATTTTCTGCAGGATTTTATTTACGACGACATGCCGAAGGAAATCCGGGAAATGGTACTGGAGGAATATCAGCTGACTAATTTGGAGATCCAAGAAAACGTATACCAGAAACCATTTCCCAACCGATACATGGCGGGGTTTTGCCGGTTCATTCACGATCAGAAAAACCATCCCTATTGTTTTCAGCTGTTTTACAACGGTTTCACCGACTTCTTTAAGAGGCATGTCATGCGGTATACCAATTACCAAGAAAAACCCGTGAACTTTGTAGGTTCCATTGCATTTCATAACGGAGAAGTAGTGCGTAAAGTAGGTGCCGATCTCGGTATCCATATAGATATCATTCTGGAAGCACCAATAGCAGGACTCACCCTCTATCACCAAAATAAAATATGAGTACAACTACGGAAAGCAGTTCATACTACGAAAATTTAGAGCAGATGTCCGTTTCGGAGCTGCTTTCAAATATGAACAAAGAGGATCAGACCGTTCCTTTGGCGGTCGCCAAATCCCTTCCCCAAATCGAAAAGCTGGTAGAAGCCATTATCCCAAGGATGCAGCTCGGAGGTCGATTGTTTTACATCGGTGCAGGAACTAGTGGGAGATTGGGGATTTTGGATGCCTCTGAGTGCCCTCCTACCTACGGGGTGCCCCATGATTGGGTAATCGGGATAATCGCTGGCGGAGATGCTGCCATTCGCAAGGCGGTCGAGAATGCGGAAGATGATCCGGCACAGGCCTGGAAGGATATCCAAAAATTCGGATTCAACGAAAACGATTCCGTGATTGGAATAGCAGCATCAGGCACTACACCCTACGTGATAGGCGGACTAAAGGCCGCTAACGAGGCAGGATTACTCACCGGATGCATCACCTGCAATACGGGCAGCCCGCTCGCTGCTACCGCACAGCTGCCCGTAGAGGTGGTCGTAGGTCCAGAATTTGTGACCGGCAGTACGCGGATGAAATCCGGAACCGCCCAGAAACTAGTACTCAATATGATTTCTACCAGCGTAATGATCAAATTGGGACGGGTAAAGGGCAACAAGATGGTGGACATGCAGCTTTCCAACGAAAAGCTGGTAAAAAGAGGAACACGAATGATCATGGATGCTACCGGCCTTTCTGAAGAACAAGCCAAACATATGCTTCTCCAACATGGGTCTGTCAGGGCGGCAGTCGCCGCACATGAACAGGGCAAAGCATAGCTAACACTACCGCTTCTCTACCGAAGCATGCCCCGAAATCAGGAAATGCCTACCGGTACCAACTTCCTCACACAGGACTCGGGTTCTTCGGCTTTCCAGCTTTTCGAACAAGCGCTCTTTGAATAGAAACCGCTGTCCTAGTACCAGGTCACTCAATAGCATTTCGGATTCACCCCTTTCACCGGAATCGTATTTCATAAGCTCCTTCATCAAAAAAAGGTCTGCTCCGGCACTGGCTTTGGGATTCGACATATGCCTGCGTAGCGGAACAAGGACATCCATCGGAAAAACCTCCCTTACCAGCATAGGCTCCATCAGGCGCTGAAACTCCCTTTTCCATTCGATACCATGTGGCATTCGCGTGCTGCCGTACTTAGCATAAACCCGATGATGCGCCACTTCATGGATATAGGTAATCAGAAATTGATAGGGGTTCAAATCGTGATTGACGGTTATTTTCTGCACGGACCTATTCCTTCGGTAAGTGAAATCCCCCAGTTTGGAGGTACGCGACTTAGATACGACAAAATGAAAAGGGTTTTCCCTCCATAGCTCATAACAATAAGCTATAGACTGTTCAGGCACTCTGCCTGACAGAAACGACGTCCATTCTTCCTGTTTAATCAAGGCCTCCAGGCAGTTATTTAAGGCAAATATAGGTAAAAAAGAAAGTTGTAAAAGGCAAGTCTGTAGTATTCAAGTTCCTACCCCCCGGTTCACGACACTAAAACATAACCTTGAAACCAATCCCATTGGAACCTAAGGAAAGGTTTTCTACCATTTTGGGCAGATCTTTGGCGTGGGCATTGTGATATAGAAACTTGATGACATCAAAGGACATCAGAAATGCACCCTGTAGGATAACCGACTTTCCAAAACCCCGTATCCTCGCATCGTCTTTCCGTTTGCCCCTTTCCAGCATATAGAGACCCGTGGCCATGTAGGCTACATCCAGTCCCGCATTGACTAATAGAATTTTCTCGATCTTGTACTGCTGCTGTATCGTTGCCCAAAGCTCCGGATTCGGCAATTCCTTCATCGCGGAGTAGTACCCAAAACCGGCAATCAACAGGTTGACGCCGTTCCAGTAGGCGTTCATTTGATGAAAACCCTGCAATTCCCCGCTGGTTCTTCCAGCCATAAAACCACCCCAAAGCATATTTCCCACGGCCCATGACCCCAATATAAGCATGCCATGCTTATTGTATTGGATGCGTTCTAGATTATATTGCTTCAGCGCGTTCGTTTCATCTTGGGCAAAGGACGGAATATGCCAAAGGAAGAAAAACAACAGAACGGGAAGCGTTTTTTGAAGGACAGTAGGCATACGGCTAAGATTTTTTTGTATCGCTGGGCATTAGCTAGAATATAAACGTTTTTGAACACCTAACTGTTTACGCTGGCCTTAGCCCCAATAATCAAACGCAATTCACCCCAAAACGTCCCAAGGCCCGATTAATCACACAGAATCCGCCAACCGGATCAGCTCCTTACGTATTCGTTGCTCCGCATCCCCATCTAAATTACTTATCCTGCACCTCCAGGTTTCGTATCCACCCTTTTCCAATTCAAGGGCCGGAGGGATATAGCCGAAATTGCCATTTGCGAGCGTAATGGAAAAATAGGGACTTGAAATTTCTTCTTTCAATTTGAGTCCGGTTGACGCGAAAACCTCGCCGGGCAATGCGCCTATCCTTACCGAACCTATCCTAAAACACTGCAACGGCACCTTAGCCTCAACGGGATAGGCTGCTAGCAAGCACTGTTCCCTCGCATAAAGCTTTTGCCAACCGGCATAATCCGCCTGTAGGTATTCAAAGCCGCCCTCTTCCATCCGTTCCTTTGCCGATTCCAGTTCCTGGTCAGAAGGCATACGCCTTACAAGCGACACTGCATCAGTCACCACTCCCAGAACAGGATCAGACTCCCATTGGATATCATCCAGCTTCTGGATAAGCTTGGATGCCAAATCTGACCCGATCAGGGCACTTTTCGCGAAATCACCGGCAGGGTAAAGACTTGGGTTGTGAAAATCCCAAATGTTCACATCCCCGCTGGTGCCGTTACTCATGATGCCCACAAAGTCCTCACCTGCACATAACTCTGCCTGTAGCGATCGGGCAAAATAACCAAAATAGTCGGCAGAAATGGTCCCATTCTTCCAATCGCCTACATAATGCAAGCCATAATTTGCCAAAACGCTGATCCATTTACCCGAGATACTTTTCAACGCCAAAAACGACAATTCGGGATCCGGCTTGGCAATAGGTCGAATGATCTTGCACTCAACACCAAAGGGATTGGTCTTTATTTTGTCTGCCTTTCCTGTAACGGGATTGAGCGGCAAAAAATCTGCTTCCATCTCATACCTTCTACACCGAAGATGCTCCGGAGCCATGACCTTGCCATAACCAAACAGAGCCGGCTCAAGACGGTTAATGGCAGCGTCCACGGCTTCCACTATCCGTCCGGGTAGCCACTGCCTATAGGCCAAATCTGCCTGTACAAAATGAACTTCCTCTACAGCACCTGCTGCATGGGTGTGGGTACTACTAATCAGTATATTCTCAGGCGCTATGCCGGTTTGGGCCTGTATCAGACTTTTTACTTGATCCAACAGTTCCTGCCCCATGACACAGATATCCACCACCACAAATACCAAAAAAGTTTCGGCACGTCGAAGCACCAGGGCCTTCGCAAAAAGCGGGTCATGGATAGAAGTAGCATAATGAGGAACAAAGTCACCGTTGATCACGGTTCCCAACCGTGGGGTGGTCTCCACCTGTGCTGCACCGGCATACAATCCTGTAGTACTGTTCATCTGTTTATCATTTTTTATTAGCAGCTAGCTATCCGCTTTCTGAAAGCTCCATTTTGCCGTCATCAGAACCTTTTAGACTGGTAAGCTTGCCCGCAGGAAACGTAGCCAATTGCCATGAAATATCCGATCTATATCCTCTGAACTGTATCCCCTTTTATCCAACGACTCTTCGAATTTTTGGAGATCTGCCACGCTGTTGAGATCCCAGGGAGATTGCTCGGTACCAAAGATCCCATCCAAATCACTGCCTATAGCCACATGGTGGGTATTTCCGGCCAGCTGACAGATATGGTCCCAGTGATCGATCAGTTGCTCTAGCCGTATATCCAGTTGCCAAGGGTCGGACACCGTGTCAATGAACCGTATATCCATTGCCCAGCAATCCAACATGCCCCCAATCACCGCGCCTCTTTGAACCAGCCGTCTGATTTGCGCATCCGTTAACTGCCGTTGGTTAGGAACAATTTTCCGCACGTTGTGATGACTGGCCCATACAGGACCTTTGTACAGATCCATGGCCTGATCAAATCCTTTATCCGTAAGATGGGTAACGTCAAGAATCAGGTTCAAACGACCCATCCCCTCCAACAGCTGTTCTCCCAAGGGGGTAATCGGGCCTTCCGTTTTTGTGCCGGGAGCATACCTCCCCGGCCCGAAATGCGACAAACCCAACGCGCGTACGCCATACGCATAGGCCTTATCCAGGTAAGAAACCTCTACTAAGGAGTCCGCTCCTTCCAAACTGAGAATATAGCCTATGGGCTTATCCGCATCGGGCACTGCTTCATCTTCCCAAAGGGCTACCATTTCGTCCAAATCCCGTCGGGTCAGAATCTGTCTCATTTCCCCAGCTGATTCCATTTCCCGGTACCAAGCCAGTTGGGCTTGGGTCATGGCCCAGGCCTGCTGAGGTGAATTCCAACCCGGAAGTGCAGAATCGGGCGGTGAATACCGTGCCAGTTGCGTTGCCACGACAATTCCTACCTTGCCTTTTCGAAGCTCTGGAAGCGTCACTGTTCCTTTGCCCCTGTCCGGCTTGTCCTTCATGTGCATTTCCATCTGCCGTACCTGGCTAAGCTCAAGCCGCAGATCCCGGTTCCACTCAATGGCATTCATGGCCAAATCCAGATGCCCATCAATGATCAGCCTCCTTTGCATGTCAATCAGGCGGTAGGGATTTTAACAATACAATCTATTTCTACCTTTAGTCCTTCTGCCAATACAGACTGCACCGTCGTTCGAGCGGGCTTTACGCCGGTAAAATAGGATGCATATACCCGATTGTACCGGTCAAACTCACGGATATCGGCCAAATGCACGGTACATTTGACGATATCGTTCATGGTAGCCCCGGCGGCTTCCACGATCGCCTTTATGTTTTCCAGGGTTCTGACGGTTTCTTCCTCAATCGTACCCAAGACAAAACGGGAAGTCTCAAAATCAACGGCTGCCTGACCGGAAACAAACAAGAAACCGTCTATCAAAACCGCATCAGAATACGCTCCGGTGACAAAATTTTCATCTCTTTTTGGATGTACTATCTTTTTCATATCTACGCTAGTTAATTAACCTATTTACATCGTGGTCCAACCACCGTCAACCACCAAGTTATGTCCGGTCATAAAAGAAGAGGCTGATGAAAGAAGAAAACAAACGGCTCCAGCCACTTCATGGGCCCTTCCGACACGCTTTAACAGCGTTTTATCCGCCAGCCGCTGCACAAATTCCGGATGGGAATGCCTTACTTCGGGACCAGGAAAAGGCCCTGGAGAAACGCAATTACACCGTACGCCCCGCTTGCCGTATTGCATAGCGAAATATTTGGTCAGTTGTATAATTCCCGCCTTGCCTACCCCATACTCAATTGGATTGGGATTCATTGGTGCTTCGTACACAGCGGGGTCTGGAGAAACCATCCCATACATACTACCAAAGGTCACAAAACTACCTCCACCTGCCTGCGCCATCAGCTCGCAAACCTTTCTGCCGAATACAAAACCAGCGGTCAGGCCTATCTCATTTACCCTATTAAAGTCGGCTGCTGATAAATCGGCAAACGCCTTCCCTGACGCCGCATAGGTCAGGTTGACCACCCCGTTAGGTACTCCAAACTCAGACGAAAGCAAGGAGGTAAATGCCTCCACCTGTTCCTCTTCGGCAATATCCAAGGACACAGGGATCACTTGTGGAAACAACTCTTCCTGACCCACAAAGTCTTTGCTCTTGCTTCCCAAATCGGCACAGATAACCCTTGCCCCGGCGGAGGCCAACATTTTCACTAAGGACTGCCCCAGGTACCCGGCACCTCCTAGCACCCAGAAAAGCTTACCCCGCAGCCCAAAAGCACTTTCAAAATCTTCCTCGCTATGGCTGGCCTTATCATGCATTGAGTCCACCGTCCATCAAGATGTTTTCTCCATTGATATAGGCTCCTGCGTCAGAGGCCAGCAACACTGCCAACCCTTTTATGTCATCGGTATTGGCCATGCGTCGCATAGGCACTTTACGGCAATAATTATCCAAAAAAGCCTGGGGCTGATGGTTAAAAAGTCCTCCGGGACTGATACAATTGAACCTGATGTTCTTTCCGGCATGCATCTTCGCCATAAAACGGGTTATGTTGATCAGTCCGGCGTTGTGAAAAAAATAATCAGGCGGAAGATCTCCCATGGTGGTGCCTTCGTAGTTCGATAAATCCGGCCCTTTCATGCCCATCATGGAAGCGATATTGATCACCGATCCTCCACCAGAGGCGATGATCAAATCTGTCAGCTTTCTGAGCAGGTCCATCATACCAGTCGCATTGACCTGCATAGATTCTGAAAACTGACTAATCGGTGCCCTATAGCCCTTCATTGGTCGTGAAACTGCATTATTGACAAATACATGCAATCGCCCGAACTCAGCCAGCAGCTCTTCCCGAAAAGCCGCTACAGACTCCGGAATACCTTGGTCCAGCTCCATGGGGAAGACCCGCAGACCCTGTGCCTGATACGCTTCGGCGGTCCTCTGCGCCGAAGCGAGTTCCCGGGAGGTGGTAATCACCGTTCCGCCCGCTTCGGCCAAACCTTCTACCAAACACTTGCCGTATTGCCCCGATCCACCGGTCACAACGATGACCTTTTCTTTTAAACTCAATAATTCGTTTACGTGCATACTTATTTTTTCAATGGTACCACAATCCCTCCATGATCCAAACTCGTTTGAGCACCTATTACGGTTTGGATGATGCGGTAGGTTTTACCAAAACCCAAGCGGCTAGCTCCTTCTTCCACGGACCGGACGAATTCCAACATATTATCCCGAAACATGCTGTAGGAGTTGCGGATGTCGGCCAGACGCCATCCATCGCTTCCGAAAAAGGAAAGCTGAAAGGTACCGCAAATATCCGAAAACAGGTGAATGCTCGCCTTAATGCCTCCTTCAAATTCCATTACAACCGTGTCCCGGTCCCGCTCGCCCACGTGACGAACCCAAAGTGGAACGGGATCATTCAAGGTACTGAAAAGCGCTTCCACCAAGTGCACCCCATATTTTTTCCAGTCCTTTTTCCCGACAGCGGTCACCAAGTGGATCTTGCCCAAGGCCCCCAACTCTGTCTTAACCGTCCGACACTCCTGTGCGTAGCGCATTGACGAACAGGACATGAGGAACTTTCCCGCCGCCACTTGGCCCGCAAAGTATTCCAAATCCTCCTGGCTAAACGCCAATGGCTTATCCACAAATACCGGAACATCAGCATCTAAAAAGGGCTTGGCCATGGCCACGTGATATTCCGGATCATCCCTAGCCAAAATCACGGCATCGACTTCGCCCACCATGTCTTCCAGTTTCTCGGCCAAATAGGGTATTTTAGAAGATTTGGCAATACTTTCACTGATTTCCAAGTCCTGAGTCCAAACGTGCGTCACCCTGGCACCGGGAATTCCCAACGTGTCACGGTTTGCCTGAAGGTAGGCAGATACCGCCGGATAGCCGATCTCTGCGATCACCTTTCCATCAAAAGATCCATTGATAATCGCAGACCAAGAATAAGGATGTGCATTTCCGGGACTCATGCCTAATATTCCAATTCGTATCATATGATAATCCTTACGTTTAGGTTAGCCACCCCATTCGATCCCAATGAGGTAAGTTGATAAATTCAGGATCCGGAAATGCAAGCCGCTTTACGGCATCGAAGATTTCCTCATCCAGTTGGGATTTATGCGCCGCCCCCACCGCCTGAAGGAGGTATTTTTCCTGATCAATACCCACCAATACCGAGGATACCGCCTCAAAAGAAAGGGCAAAACGAATAGCTAAGGTGGGTAGATCGATATCCATTGTACCTGCCAGGTCGGCTAACTTTTGTATATGCCGTTCCACACGCTCAAGGGGTAAAGGAAGGCCCTTTCCCCGATCGCTCAACAGGCCCTTCAGCAACACCGAACGGATTACCAGACCCACATTGCTTTTGGCAGCAGACTCAAAGACGGCAGCCTGACGTTGATCCAATATATTAAAAGGCAATTGGACTACCTGCCATACACCACTTTTAATGGCTAAGGTTGACTCGGAGGCCGAGTAGGTTGATGCTCCTATGCTACGAACCTTTCCGGCATCCCTAAGTGCCAGAAAAGCCTCGATTATTTCTTCGCACTGTAGGATTTCTTCATCCGCCTGATGCAACATGAATAGATCCAGGTAATCGGTACGCAACGCACACAGACTTTCCTCCGCTGATTGATGTATGATGCGGGTTAGTTCACCTGTCGCTGGCAACTGTCCTCTCTGATCTCGGAAGTGCCGGCATTTAGAGCAGATAACCACCTGTTCCCTCTTGGACGCAAATGCGATTCCCATCAGGCGTTCCGAATCTCCATACATGCGTGCTGTATCAAAAAAATTAATACCCTCTTCCAAGGATCGGTTTAATAGATTTACGGCCTCTCTTTCCTGCAACATATCCGCCTCGGAACGTATGCCTATTCCATAAGGCATGCCTATTTCCACGCCGCCAAACGCTATTTCAGACACACGCAGACCGGTGCTTCCCAAATCAACGTACCTCATTGCTTATCTCTGGAATGGTAATAGGAATTTCCTTCGATCTTGGAAGGGGCAGAGGGTACCTCACTCAGGAGTTTTTGGCAATATTGGGTGAGCCCCACCACATCTGCACCGATACTTACGAACTGATAACCCATGGCATACAAGTCGTTCAGCTGACTTACACCTCCTGTCGTTCCGGCAAACTTTCCATACTTGGCAGCAACTTCGGCTACCCGTTTTCTGGCTTCCTGAATCTTAGGGTGAGTCCATTCACCCGGTGCACCTATGCCCTGACTGAAATCTCCGGGACCAAAAAAAAGCATGTCAAAGCCATCCAAGGCTGCAATTTCTTCAATCGCCTCCAACGCCTCGGGGTCTTCAATCTGAAAAATCACAAAACGTTCGGTATTTGCATCTCGGAGGTACTGCTTGAAATCGAGGGCTGTATAGGCCCCATCTGCATTCCCTCCGTCGATGGCCCGTAAGCCAACGGGGTGAAAACGTACCTGACGCACTACGGCGGCACCATCCCCGATACTCATTACGTGGGGCACCATGATACCTGCCGCATCCAACTCCAACGGTTTTACATAGTCGCTATAGCTTCCCCTCGGAACTCTTACCACTACGTCTTTGCCATGGGCCTTTGCCGCCCATATCTGGGAAGCCAATATGGACCAATCCTGTCCAATATGCTCCTGGTCTACCCAAATGCAGTCAAATCCAGCAAATGCAGCAATCTCCACCGATCGGGCATCCGCCAGGTTAATTTTAAAGCAGGTGACCTTTTCACCGGCTCGTAATTTTTTCAGCACAAGGCTCTTTCTCATTTCCATGGTATGCAGATCTTTAAATCACCCGATTACCAAAGATACCGGAACCGGTACGATATGGCTATTACTTTCTGATAGAATCCTGATACTTTTTTACGGCGGCTTAATAAGGGGCTTTTTGGAATAAAAAAGTTCCAAAACAATCAAAAAGTAATCGTATGAGTGCTTTTTTTTCACCACCGATTTACACAGATTTGCACAGATTTTCTTTGAAGCTTTGGCCATCGTTTAAAGTTTTTACCCAATTCAAAACCTCATCTGTGGTAATCTGAGCTATCTGGGGTGTGTTTTTTTCACCACCGATTTACACAGATTTGCACAGATTTTCTTTGAAGCTTTGGCCATCGTTTAAAGTTTTTACCCAATTCAAAACCTCATCTGTGGTAATCTGAGCTATCTGGGGTGCCGCCTTTTACATTATTATTCTGTTAATCCCTTTTCTCATATCCTGGACGTTGAAATTGAGCAATAAGCCCAACTTCAACCCCGTCAGTTTTAAATAGGTCATTAATTGTGCTTTGTGAATGGGAGCGATTTCATCCACAGATTTTAATTCAAGTATGACTTGATGATTGACCAAAAGGTCTATTCTATAGCCTGCTTCAAGTCTGATGTTATCGTAAATTACCGGAAGTGGCTTTTGCCTTTCTACAGCCAATCCTGCCTTTCGCATTTCATACTCCAAACAAACCTCATAGGTAGATTCCAGCAAACCAGGACCCAATTCGGAATGAACCTTATATACACATCCGATTATTTTATAAGACAAATCATTCAATTCCATACTCTGTGTCATTCTGTGCCCTCTTTAGCTAATCTATGAAAATACTATTAGGGTTTAGCCCAAACCGCAGATATTGCTCGTTATATAAAACGTGATACAGGCAAATTCACCACTTTTCAACAAAATCATAGCAGGAAAGTAGGCCCTTCTCGTCTCAAATTCCAAAATAAACCAAAACTCGAAGCGACACTAACCTCATAAACCCAACCAAATATTTCGCCAAAGACATATTTCGCGCAGCATATATCACACCTATTTCGCGCAGCATATATCATTTTTATTCGGGAGATTCCAGCGAACGCGGGCCACAAATACGCTGCCATCACTACCGTACTTATCTACGCCCTCGGGCTGCATCCATTCGGAAACCGTCACCCAAGTCTCCTCTGGACTGATTTCCGTCACCCCAAAGTTACCTAACCGGGCACCACGCTCTGGCACCAAAATTCGCTCCGTCTCCCGTATGATGACCATCCGATCCGGATCCACCTGCCCCATGAAGAGGGGCGCCCGGTGACGAAAAACATGGTCATTATTGGCTCCCCGACGGGTATAAACCAAAAACAAACCTTCGCTATGGGTCACCCAATGTTGTTGGGTATTGTAGTTTCCGAGCTCTTGCCCGTCATCAAAACGCCAGGGCTGAATGGGTTCGAAGTCCACTCCATTGGTACTTCTGCTCACATATCCTTGTATATCGTTTCGGATCGTAAGGAAATACTTTCCTCCAAAAAACGTCAACGAGGGCTCGTGAAGACCGCGGCTTTGATCCGGCACGGACAGCTCGTTGCCATGTGCCAAGTAAATAAGTTCGGAACCATCAAAACGGCACTTGGCCACCGTCACCCGGGAATTTTCGCCAGGTGGTGAAAAATAAATCGGCAAGAGAATAGATCCATCAGGCAGGTCGTAGCGCTGAACGCATCCTGCCCCGGCATTTTGGAAGGCCGGATTATCCGGCATCTTCAGCTTTTCCCAAACCGACCAACGGTTGGCCAACGGATCATACACCGAATAGGCCGTATCCCTAGGTCTGGGAGAACTCACTTTCCAGTCAGTAGTATAAGCAATCGTGTGGCCTGTACCCAGCAGCTTACCGGACTTGGCGTGCCACGTGGGCCAAAAGTCACTGGCAGCGACCGGACGCTGTTCCCCTGCTATCAGCTCCATGCGGGGTGCCAAGGGTTCGGACAGTGCTGGCTCCGTCCAGGTTTTTCCCAAATCGTCGCTATACATCGTATACATTCCCTTAAACACATCACTGCCACCGAGCTCTAAGGTGTTCAGCGTCATGACAATCCGGGGCTGACTTCCTTTTCCCGCTCCGGGAATCAGTCCCGCACGGGGATGCACCCAGCACCTCTCTCCGTCAAACAGTCGAGTGGGTACCTCCAACCGGGTAGTGTAATCGAGATCTTGCTTTCGTCCAAACAGTCCCCCATTTCTACAGGATGAGAGCGCAAAAGGAGAAAGAGTCAACAGACTTACACTACCTATCAGGGAACTTTTCAGAAATGATCGTCGGTGAGAATCGGACATCGTTTTCATAGGGGCTTGCTTTTAACCACATTCAATGTAAGAAATTATCGGGTAAGCGGAAGGACAAAAGCCACCTTAGGCAACTAATCTTCCGGAGGAATTGGAAATTGTAGGAAGCCCTTTTCAAATAAGTCGGGCAAACCCGCTCTTTGCCACTTCCCCCCTTAACAGGCGATGCGCCTCCCCGGCTCGTATGGCACTAGCCATTATTCCGAACATCTCACCCACTGCTGCGGTGTATCGACTCAGCACTCCTTCTGTATGCGCCAAGGTGGGATAGAAGGCTGTGCCTGCCAAAAACCCCCGCTGCAGCATTTGCTGGGTGAAGATGGTCCGAAGCATCTCGGCCTCGGGGTAGTCGAAGCTCAGGGTGGCCAAACTCGGGAAGCCGCCCACCTTAACTCGCAAGCCCAATTGCTCGGCATGGCTTAGCCAAGCCTGCTGCACCTGCATCCCGACCATACGTACATGGCCTGGGACATCGGTTTCCCGCATGGCCTGCAATACCGCCAGCGCAGCTACCGGCCCCAAACTCTCAGTCCAATAGGTACTGCTGATAAATGAAACGTGAGCCCCATCCATAGCCTCCCGGCTTCCAATGATGGCCCCTATCGGATAGCCATTGCCCAATGCCTTCGCAAACACAGCCATATCAGGCTGCACGGCATACCGCAAATGGGCACCGCCAAAATGCAAACGCCAGCCCACCGTAATCTCATCGAATACCAACAAACAGCCCCTTCGACGGGTCTCTAAGCGAATTTCTTCTAAAAACCCCGGGTTCGGATCGGATCCCCTGCATGGCTCCATCACCACCGCCGCCAAGGAATCTCCGTATCGCTCCATCAACTTCCTAAATCCCTCTAGGTCATTGTAACGAAAAGTCAGTGCCGTATCGCGGAGCTCTACCGGAACGCCCGCGGGCTCCAGACCAGCGAGTAGGTGCCCTTTTAAGGCGTCATTATCTCCCAGGTTAGCAGCTAAATACCAGTCCTGCCAACCGTGATACCCACAAACAGCCACTTTAGAACGACCGGTTGTCGCCCTAGCAATACGTACCGCTACGGCACATGCCTCTCCGCCCCCTCTGACAAAACGAACCTGCTCTGCCCAGGGATGAATGTCACATAATTCATCCGCCAACTCGACCTCTTCAGGAGGATTTAAGGAAGACATAGAACCCAACCAGACCCGCCTGCTTACCGCCCGATTGACCGAATCATGGGCATAGCCCAACAGGCAGGATCCAACGGCGTTGGTGGAGAAGTCTTCGTACCGGTTCCCATCCAGGTCCCATACAGAGCAACCTTTGGCCCGGCTAAAATAAGGGGGCCAATGGTTCGGCGCCAAATTCTCAGGCCGCTTCGAGAGCAGTTGTACCCCTCCGGGTATCCGTTGTTTCGCTTGCGTATAAAGAGCCTGACCATAGGAAGTGGATATGGGGTTCCTATCGAGCATCCGCATCGCATTGTCAAAAAAAATCCCGGAAATATCGCACTCCGAGAGATCCATGCGGCTACAGGCTTGGCGAAGCGCCCTCAAAGACTCAATGCCAACCAATATCGGATTTCCGTGGGCACGGCTCCAGCTACAGGATTGGGAATCCATCCAAAAAAAACCATCCCCAAGGGTGACAGATCTACCTCGCAGGGAAGAAACGGGAAAATCACTGCCCCAAAGAAGCTTTTGCGAACCAAAATACTCGATCACAGACTCCATAGGTCCTGATTCGCACACACCGGACATATCAAACCATACGTTTTCAAGGTCGCTTATCGCACTCATGCCGGCTGCATGGTGTGCGTGAAAGGAACGCCCGGTATGCGCCAGTACCAGCCTCATCCCAG
Organism: Lunatimonas salinarum; assembly: GCF_017811155.1. Classification (GTDB taxonomy): domain Bacteria; phylum Bacteroidota; class Bacteroidia; order Cytophagales; family Cyclobacteriaceae; genus Lunatimonas; species Lunatimonas salinarum. The sequence goes on from NZ_JACVCV010000003.1 coordinate 287,506, forward strand.
GATATTCGGTGCACATACGTCGGATTTCATCGATGTTCAACCGATCCATTAGGGCATCGTCCTTTACAATATGCATCATGACCACCGCCTGTTTTTCATCCGCCCACTTCCACCAGTGTTCTGGGAAAAAACCGGAAATCGAACTCTGAGGAGTCGGCTTCTCCCTGCTGTACACATGGTAAGGCTTCAATCCGACCACCTGTGGATGAGAAAGTACCTCAGCCAAATCCTCGGGCATCAGGTCAGGCGTCACCAATGCAAGTCCCCGGGATACCGGATGTTGGTCCAGTTGGCTCATCAAGTAGGCATTGGACGCCAAAATCGCCGCATGAGGTAAGGGGGCAGGAAAAAACAGTCCCCCGACGAGTTTGGATGTTGGAAACAAGGGGGAAACATGCTCGTGCCAAGAAAGAATCGACGCCTCTTGGCCACCTCCCGTCCATAAACTGGCATCGGCGTCCGACAAGCCCAAATCCGCTACCCGATATATATGCGCATGAGCGTCGAAAACCCTGTCAGGCAGAAAATCCTGCAGACCGGAAATGATCCGCTTATCCACTTCCGAATATTCCCATTTATAGGGATTACTTTTTGACTGCATGTTCTTGTCAATGGTTTTTTATTACAATGAAATATGAACATAACTGATTTCCGTGCTGTCAGTATGTTCGCCCGCGTAAAAATAGGCAAGCACATCTGAGCCTCCCAAAAAAAGCAGCTGGGGATGCCCCACCGAAAACTTAGCCATTTCCGCCCAAGCCTCATTCATGCTGACATACCGTGAGTCCTGCTTTGCTAAATCAGCCTGATACACATCTCCTACCTTCTTGAAAGGACTTTCCAAGTTGTCCTTAATCCACAAGCTGATCACCGGCACAATGGACCTGTCAATGCAGATAAGTACAATACGCCCATCCTCTAACTGCACCGGTCTTCCAGGCTGACCATAAATGCCTGTGTCCCTCGGAAAGCGCCAACTTACCCCTCCATCATGGCTAATCGCCTCATGAACGTTCAGGTATTCGTTTCTTTTGCCATCCAAGGTCCAAAAGTAATTTACCAGCGTCCTGCCATCTTGTAGTACATTGGGGCGCTGATCCCAAAAATACCAGTCCGGGTAGTTGGTAACCATGTGCGTCTCCGGCCAAGTGATACATCCATCCACCGACCTCAACATGGCCGAACGGTGAACCCACTTCGCGGGATCTCCCTTGTATTTATTGATTTCCAACTGACACAGCAAACTACCGTCTCCCAATCGAATGGGCGGTCCGGTAAGGGGGGCAGGGCCGCCCAACCCAGTTGTATCTATCAGCTGCGGAGCGGACCAGTGCGCACCGGAATCCTCACTTATACTCCAGAAAATACGGGTATCCTTCAGGCTTTCGTCTGTGGGATCATAAAATGGCGCCTCAGGATCGGATTCATCTACCCAGTTAATCACCAACAGTACCCGTGAACCTCCTAGTGCCAGAAAGTAAACCGATATTGCCTGACCAACCCTCCCGGATACTTCAGGCAACTCAACGGGCACAAAGGCCGGCACCCAAGATGTGCCCTGATCGTCTGACCATGTCATCCATACCGACTTGTACCGGGCATCGGCCTTTTTCTCAGAAGCTTTGAAACCTGCCAGCCAGCGGCCAGAGGGCAAGACCTCAAAGGCCGGAAAGGTTTTACTTTTCAGGGCATCTCCTCCCGGAATACCGCCTACAGTCCCACGGTTGATGATCTTCATGGCTATTGGGTTAGATAACCTTTTCCTTTATTATGGCCGCAGCGCGCACCCGTTTTTTCATTGTTTCCGGATTGCCCAGTATACGGTGATCCACCCAGCTGAGCAGGGTGCCCACCAAGATGCCCACGAATAGCGAAACCGGCATGATATACAATACTTCTATTCCAAATACCTTGTAGAACGCAACGGCAATGGCAATTGCCACACTGGATATCCCACCCCAAAACGTGCCTTTGGCAGTGGCAAAAGGAACAAATAGGGCCAGAAAAAACAACACAAACAGGGGCGAAACAAAGAGGTTGACCACCTTAACTATCACATCATACAGATTACCTTCCACGCGGCTGATACCCAAACTCAATCCTAGTGCCAGCACACCCACAAACAGGGAAAGTTTTTGTATGGACTTGAGTTGATTTTTGGGGGCCGTGTACCTCTTGGAAAAACGCTTCAATAAATCCTCCGATATCACCGAGGAGGTGGAATTGAGTCCGGAAGAAAGGCTGGACATGGCTGCCGCGAGTATGCCTGCCGCCACCAGACCGGAAATACCCACCGGTAATCCCACCAAAATAAACTTTGGGAATAACTGGTCTGCATGGGAGGTCAGGGTCTCTCCGGGCGCCAAGTACCTGGGAAAAGCCGTAAAATAGGCCATCACAGCCAGCCCCACCAAACCGAGCAGGATCTGCACCACGAACGTGGTCATCAAAGACACCCCGAAGGTACGCCTAGCGGTATGAATGTTTTCCGTGGCCAAAAACCGCTGTATGGACATCTGATCAGAGCCCGAGGAAGCGAGGTACCAGACGAAGGTCGTCAACAGGGCATTGCCAATGGTGAGCCGCTCTCGGGCATCAAAGCCCCATTTGAACTCACCCCAATAGGGAATCCATTCCGTTGGAATCCAAGCGCTAAAGGAACCAAAGTGCCAGCTTACCACTGCCAGCGTAAGCAAGGCTCCTCCTATCAATACGCCTGACTGAATAACATCTGTAAAAACTACCGCCTTTAGGCCACCCATCGTCGTATATACGACTGTTATACCCATCAACAATACGCTGATCAGCAGGGTGTAGGCTGGATCAAAGCCAAAAATTGACAAAATTGCCGTGTTGACGGTGATGAAAATAATTGTGCCCATCCACAAAAACCGGAGAGACAAAAAGAAAAAGGTCGCCAACAGCCGGATACTCACGCCTAGATTGATCTCCAGGATTTCATATGCACTGGTCACACGAAGTTTCATGAACTTTGGAATCAAAAACCAGCCCACCACATAATACACCAAGGGAAACACCAGCACACCCGAAAAAATGACGGGACCGTACTTGATCATCTCCCCAGGATAGGAAAGGTAACTCAACGAACTGAGTAGGGTGGCAAACAGCGAAAGACCGACGGCGATGGGATTCATCTTCCCACCTCCCAGGTAATAGTCTTGGGCGTTTTTGTTTCGGCGGGAAAAAAAGTAACCTATTCCCAGCATACCCGATAAATACATGACGATCACCATCCAATCGCCCCAGGCAAGGGAGTAGGGCTGCTTCCTATCTAGCTGAAGGATGGCATAGGCTGCCGTGGCACGTACATCGGCATTATCAGGAGAATTCACCGAAGCCTCCTTGGTTTCACCTGGTATCAAAATCGGGTTTTCTCCATCAAACAGCCGCTTCATGAGCGGAAGATCCTCCTCATTGCCAGCGATGGACAACGCCATCAATAATTCCATCCGTTCCCCTTTTCGAGGTGAAAGCTCCAGTTCCAGTAGAGACTTTTTGATTTGGGAGAAAAGCGGGCTTTCCCGATAGGAATCTGGCGCATTGACATAGGCCGCTGAAAGGAGGTACACCCGGGAAAGATCCCCATCCCGCGTTTCCATTGCCGTGGATGCCAATGACTCCCATTGGTCTGGGGAAATATTTCGCTCATTTCTCAGTGCAAAGGCAGCCTGCATCCTCGGCAAGTCCTCTACCACATTATCCAGCACAAGATCCAACAAAGATGGCTCGGAGGGAGATTGCAGGGATCCCTGAAGTGTGCTCCAAAGGGTATAAACGTAAAGCGAATTAATGGGGCCCGCCAACACTTCCTTTGTTTCCTCAGGGGCCAGGTCGCTTAAGGAAATTCCCAACTTAGCGGCGGTTTCCGCAGCGTGAATGCGGTCTTCCCCCAAAGGATCCCGAAAGGCTTCCACTACTTTTTGTCCGTAAAAATCCCGTTCCTCCGGAGATGCCTGAGCCAATACACGCCAGATCCCCACACGATATTGGGGCAATTCCTCTAAACGGACCTTTTCAGCCAAATAGGTCTCCCGAACACCTTCTCCGTAGCCTGCCCATATTTTGTATTCTGCCGCGTGGACCTTTACCCATGATTCCTGTTCCCGCATCACCTCATCCAGCACTTCAACGGCCTGCTCCCTAAGTGCATCCGAAACGGGCGAATCCTCGTGTGTGCCGCAGGCACCCAACATCAAAAGTAACCCCAACGCCAGGAACAGACAGGATACGGGGAATTGTCTCATGGTCCGGTTTGGTTCAGTGCTTTCACATAAGCGGCTTTGGCGGCCACGTCCTCCGCCGCAGAAGCCCCAAAATAAATCAGTCCCATGGCTTTTCGAGTTCGGTCTTCACTGGTATTTGGACTGGCTCGGTGTATGGTCAATGCATGATGTACCAATAAATCACCGGGCTTGGTCTTGAAGAAAACCTCCTTTTCAGTGTCCGCTGGAATACCAAAATCAGGAATACCTTGGGAAAAACCCAGTGTATTGGTATAGGCATGATGCCGCATGCCTAACTTATGAGAACCTTTTACATAGCTCACCCACCCGTTTTCCGCGTCTACATCCTCCAAGGCCATCCACATGGTGACGGCACTCATTGGCTTCAACATAAAATAATAGCCATCTTGGTGGGGAGGCGTACCTTTGCCAACTTTTGGGGGTTTGTTGAAATACTCCACCGTCTTACCTATTACCTTTTCCTCCAAAAGTTCCTCTGCCAATTTGGTAAAGGTGCTGTTGAAAAGTACATCGGCAAAAAACGGATCGTAAGCGTGGAGATCCTGGAGCATCTTTAGGGTGCTGGCATCTCCCTTCACTTCATATTTAATATGCTCAGGAGGAAGAACCGCCGACTGATTCTTAATAAAATGATCCAATCGCTCGCGGATTTCGGCGATTTGCTCGATAGTGAGGAATCCTGGAAGAAGAATAAATCCATCCCGCTCAAATGTAGTTTTTAACGTTTCTGTATCCATGTCTTGAATAAGGTAATAGAACCTAAATTTCAGATCAATCCAGGTTAAAGGCTTCTATTTTTTTGTATGAATGACGTACTATCTTTCATTGAGTCTACTTCATCGTATTGGATGTCTCTCGGAAAAGGATACCTATCCATCAGTTGCCTTACTTTGTAAGCAAACGCAATCATCGCTTCCTCCTCTCTAACCACAGCTCCCCGTTCATAGTGGTAAAACCCTTTGCCGGCTTCCATACCTGGGTTGGGATTTTCACTAAAAACCTCCTCAAAAAAAGAAGGCAGGGCTTTTCCTGTCGCCAACTCTTTGTTAAGATCCTCCATTACCAGACCATATACATTGGTGCCCATGAGATCCATGTATCGCAGGTTACCTGCAAAGGGCATGTAATATCCCGCATCATTACGGCAGGCACGGTCGATATCTTCCGCACCTACATAGCCATGCTCGATTAAGAAAAACGCCTCCCTAACCATCGCTGCCAATAACCTGGATCGAATGCTCCTCCCCCCATAAACCACATAGGGATCCTTTTTCCAGTAGCGTTCGATGAGGTAAACCAATGACCCTAAGAGCGAGGACGGCGTATCCGGTACCGCGATTACCTCTGAAAATAACGTCACTTGTGCCGGTCTTACCCAGTTCAACCCGATGACCCTATCCGGATGGGCACAACCATCCCGTAGCTCATCTAGCGAAAAACTCTCCGTATTCACCGCCAAAACGGCGCCTTCTGGGACGAGCTGACTGACAGCATGCAGGGATTGCTTTTTGGTAGGTAAGTCTTCAGGCGTTACCAAGATTACCAGATCAACCGGCGAAAGGGCACCAAGATCAGCAACCTGCTCTATTCGCCCACTGAGTTCTTCCACCGATGCCACAGATCGCCCGACATCGAATAAATCTGTAAGATCCACCTCAGCGGAGGACGATTCCAACACCTGAACCAGGTGTCCCGCCTGAAGAAGGCAACAGACGATCTCAGGAAGGAGACGACCGGTTCCCACCACCGCCACATTTGGATAGGGTAAATTCATAGCTTCCCCTGATTTAGCCGATGCAAAACTTCTTTGGCCTTTCGCAATGCCTGCGTTATGTGATCCGGCTCATGGGCACTGCTAATATACCAAAGCCCCCTTCCAATAACGCGAACTCCCTCATCGTGTAATCCCGATATAAAACGCTTTAATTTAACTCCATCGTATTGCAGCACTTCCCGGAAATCTGACACACTTTTGCGGTCAATGAATCCCGTATGCACCACAGGCCCTAAGCCCTGCACCAGTAAGTTGACATCCATATCTTCTGCCAGTTGCCTCAGTCCATCTCTGAGCTCTTCCCCCATCGTAAACATATGTGGATAAGGGTTATCCCTTTCCAAAATACGGACTGTCGCCAATGCGGCGGCCACCGTAGGATTGCAGGCATTCATGGTACCCGCATGAATCACCCGTGCGGAGGCAATCTCTTCCATCCATACCTTCTTACCCACAATTGCACTGATCGGGTAACCACTGCCTAGAGCTTTGGCGAAAATAGACATATCGGGCGTTACCTGGAAAAAGCCCTGTGCACCAGCGAGCCCCAACCGGAAACCGGTTATGACTTCATCAAAGATCAAAGCGATGCCGTACTCATCACACAGTGCCCTCAAGCCTTCCAGAAATCCAGGATGCGGTGGAATACAGCCACTATTACACATCATGGGTTCGGTGATAATGGCACACACCTCGCTGTGGCATTCGGCCAGCTTAGCCCGCACCAATTCTAAATCATTCCACGGAAGGATAATAAACTCATCCTTGGCCTGAGAAGGGAGACCCTGGCTCCAGGGAAATACGACCGGATTGAACCGATCACCCAATGCATCCGGACTTGGCGCAGAAATTCCCCAAGCGACGTTATCCAACCAACCATGATAGTGTCCCTCAAAGCGTATGAATTTGGTTTTGCCCGTCTTTGCTCGGGCCACGCGTATCGCTGTGTGCACGGCCTCGGATCCATCCAAGCAGAACCGCATCAACTCCGCAGAGGGAATAACGCGATTGAGCCATTCGGCCAGTTCAACTTCCTGTTGATGCTGCCCGGCAAACAGCTGTCCCTGTGCAGAATAGGACTGAACTGCATCCAATACCTCCTGATTGGAGTGGCCGAGAATTAACGGTCCCTGACTAAGGGTAAAATCCAGGTACTCGTTGCCGTCCACATCCCATAGGTGTACCCCTTTTCCGTGGGTATAGAACAAGGCATGAGGATGGTTGTATTTTCTAAATTCCGATGAAACGCCGGATGCCAGGACTTTCTTGGCCCGATCCAGCCAATTTCCGGATTCTTTGTATCGATTATCTGTCATATATCTTGTTTTTTGGTAGCCGCAGAACGATTTTCCGCAGCGAGCTTATATATTTCCTTATTGAAAGCAGCAAATGCCCTTTCCCATTCTCCTGCCTCCTTCTCGGTATACGGGTACAATCCCCTTGCATTCTGAATACCACGGGCTTCCTCTTCCACCATTCGGCGCATAAGCGCTGGAACCTCCGTGGAATTGCTAAGTTCAGGAAATAAGCGGATTAGCGCTACCCGAAAATCCGCTAATCCCAAAAGATCCATTCGCTTCATCAGACCCATGGCCGTGATCCAAGAACCTGCATCGTAGCGAAACGACTTATCTACGTCTTCCACCGTCGCCCCTTTCGTCTCGATCAGATGAAACGCCTCCCTGTAAACCGCATACATCAGCCGATTTGTCACAAAACCCCGGATATCTCTTTGCAGGAAAGTGGGCTCCTTGTCCCAAAAATGAGCCAATTCAAATACCCACCGAGCAGGCTCCTCGGCAGTTTTTGCCCCCTTGGTAATTTCCAAAAAGCGAGTTAGGTAGGCTGGCTCGGCCCAATGCACCCCTAAGAACCGCTCCGGATTGGGCACAAGCTCCTGAAGTACACTTATCGGTATCGCTGAGGTGTTGCTGGAAATAATGGCCTTCCCCTTGGTGGCCTCCGCAATTTTCCGATACATGAGAGCTTTGATCTCCTGCCGCTCCACCACACATTCCTGTACAATCTTACAGTCCCTTAATATACCAAAGTCCTCGGACAGCGTCAAACGGGACAGGTAATGGGAAATCGGCTGATGTAGCAGGCTGCTTTCTTCAGCGTGTTTCAGTTGTTTCGTGATACGGAGTTCGGCATCCTCCATGTCCGAAGGAATAGGTGCCACTCCGCGCACCGGATGCCCGGCAATCAACAAAGCAACCACAATACTGCTTCCCATCAATCCAAGGCCTACTACTCCCAGTTCAATTTCCGCAAGCTCATTCGGTTTTATCATTCCCTGTTCTATAAAAATGGGCTGTCGGCACAATTACGTGCTAACGGATAAATTTTCACAATACCAAAAGTATCCGGTAACCTGAACAGATACTATTAATATCCTTTACAATAGTGATACTATTTTTCAGCAAAAAAGACCGCTTGTCAAACAGCCTCTTTTTTTGAGTCATCCTCTGTTATTATTATCTATATTTATGATACTATTTTTCAAGGAAGGCCAAAAAACTTTCACCTTATAGATATTTAATCTATATTAAGCTAACCTATTCAGGAGATTATGAAAACGCAGGCAGGTATGATGTACTCATCACATACCTAAGATGACTCAATGCAGCTAGCCTGCCTTTCTATAAACGGGATTTCATTGCATACTGACAAATTTGCGTTTAGACCGCCTAAAAAAATTATAAACAGATGAAATCGATAGAAGTCAGACTACCGCAGGATTTCGACAAATCCTTTATTGTATTCAAAGAGGAGGGACGCTATTTCCCGTGCCCCTGGCATTATCATCCCGAGTACGAACTGGTTTTGGTGTTAAAAAGTACCGGACGCCGGATGGTTGGAGACCATATCGGTTATTTCCAAGAAGGGGACCTGGTTTGCATGGGTCCTTACCTTCCCCACGTTTGGGTGAATGACTCCAACTATGTGAACGGTCAGGCCGAAGGCTCCGCAGAAGCCATCGTGATCCACTTTCAGGAGCACTTTCTAGGAGAGGATTTTCTGAATATTCCAGAAATGGAACCACTCAAAAATTTCCTAAAACTCTCCAAACGTGGCATAGCACTAAGCGGAAATACCAAAGAACAAGTAAGAGCCTTAATGACAGGCATGGTACGCATGAATGGCATCCAACGCCTTTCCAGCCTCCTTTCCATCTTTGACATTCTTTCCCAAACCCGAGAATACGAACTCTTGGCCAGTCCTGGATATTTGGATCAAATAGATCCTCAGGGATCTGACCGCCTCACCAAAATCAAAGAGTATATCTTCAAAAATTTCGATAGGGAAATCACGCTGCCAGAAGTTGCAGCCCTAGCCAATATGGCCGTGACCACGTTCTGCAATTTCTTCAAAGAACAATATCGCATCACCTTTGTCGAATACCTCAACACAGTCCGGATAGGCCATGCCTGTAAACTGCTATCGGAAACCGACATGAACATTGTGGAAGTGGCCTTTGAATGCGGCTTTAACAACCTCGCAAACTTCAACCGCCAATTTAAGAAGCATAAGAAGATGACCCCCACTGAATTTAGAAAAATGGTCAATATACAGCATGTCGCTTAGGAGACGTCTTGGATCGTAATATCACTTTTTCACCTGAAATTCCTGAACGCTCGAATACTAAGAACCAATACCATCTGACTTGAGAAAGGCAATCAGGTTTGCCAGCTCGTCCTTGGTCATGCTTTGCTCCAGTCCGTCCGGCATAAGAGATAAACCCGAATGGCGAACCGAATTAATTGTTGACCTCAGCACCGCCTCGTCGGTTCCGTAGGCGGTTCGAAGGGTAATGCTTTGGTCGGATTCCGCAGCTACCCAACCGGAGAGCGTTCTACCATCCTTGGTCTGTAATGAAACAGCTTGGTAAGCAGGCAACACTTCGTAATTTGGAACTAGGGTATGCAATAACAGTGCATCTCCGGGTTGATTTTTCACACCGGTCAGATCTGGCCCTACCTGCCCACCCTTTCCTGCATAGGAATGGCAGGAGGAGCAGTTTTTTTCAAGGACAACCTTCCCCGATACAGGATCAGCCGGATTTTCCAAAATATCTAAATAGGCTTCGTACACGGCCATGCGCCCGCCTCCCTCTAGGTCATGAAAGAGGGAGGCTGCCTGTTCCCTGATGGCAGGGAACGCGTCGCTCATCAGCCGCTGCCGTATAATCGAAGGAATCTCAGCGGGTGCTATTACCTGATTGGCAATGGCGCCAAGCAATTGCTGCACCGTGGCGCTTCTCGTTACTAAGGCGGCAATCACCGCAGACTTCACCCGAGGCGTAAACGCAGACCAAGCATCCGCGGACAGCAACAACGCCACCGCATCCGGATCACCCATCCTGGCAATGGACCTCACTGCTGCGAGTTGAATCTCTGCGGGGTAATTGAGCTTCAACAGTTGGTCCAGTTGCACCCCTACCCATTCAAAGGGAGCATACCCCAACAAGGATACGGCAGTGGTTCTCACCGATAAAAGCTCCGACTCGTCCAACCCTAGCTGAACTACTTGTGAAATAAATTCCTTCCTTAGAGCCAACTCGCTTTCTGAAACCGGCCGCGTATCCAACGCATAAGCGAGACTGAGTTCCCCAGCAATGCTACTTCTTCCTTCCAACCCATTCAGTAATCCCTGTGCGGTAGCCATGCGCCAGCGGATGTCTCCAGATAAATCTAACATATCCCGTAACAGCTTCCGGCAATCCTCCCGTGAAGCCGAATGACCTACTAAGGCACCCAACTCCTGCATCATCGCCGAAAACGCCGGGCCGTCTTCCGATTCCAAGGTCCGGAAAACCTGCAAAAACTCCGGAATTTGCCCTCCGATCCCACTCAGCACCGCACTACGGGACCAAGGATTCTCCCCATCCCGCACAGCTAACCGGGCAAGGGTTCCCATGATTTCCTGTCCCTCGAGCGATCCCAGTTCCAACGACGCCAGGTACCGTACACGCATATCCTCATCTTCCGTAGCGGCTATCAATGCTTTTACCAATTCCGAATGATCACTTACCAATTGCCCGGACAATATAACTGCCTGTTCTCTCACTCCGGGATCCCTATCTCTGAGGGCGGATTGTAGAAGCTTCACATCCAAGGCTCCCATCGACTGTAGAACCCAAAGTGCCCTGGCCCTGCTTTCGGGCCGCTCATACTGATGGAACAACTCACGAATCCGGGAACCGGCACCGGTATCTCCATTCTCAAGGAGTAGGCGGTGAGCTACTGACCGTTCCCATTCATCCGGAGAACTCAATATAGCCACCGGATCTTCAAAGAGAAATTTCAAACGTCCGGATAGACTACTCTCCATCTTAGCCAAGGCAAATTCCTTGCTTACTATTCGATATATGCGTCCCTTGTCTTTGCCGCTTTCAAAATCCAATCCTTCCCTCGCCGACTCGGGCACATAAGAGGGATGGTCGATTGCTTTTCGATACATGTCTGCCAAATAGAGCGCCCCTTCGGGACCGTGCCCCAGAAAAACCGGATTAAACCAACGGTCTGTGGATGCCAAAAACTCACGATCCTCGTAGGCTCTTTGCGCACGGAACGAAACCCCTTCATCCGTCAGCACCTGCCGCTGCACGAGGTTCTGAGCAGGCTCGCAAACAAAAGCATTGCCTACATGCTCAGGCTTCAGCGCTGTCCCGTGAAAAAGTACCGGACCGCAGGCGGAGGTAAATGTGCCTTTATGGGATAACCCGATTAGCTTGGGGATAAAATCTGCGGTGATGACCGCATTACTGATCGGATACACCGTCGCCTCTGCTTCTGGCTTGGCCACATCCTGAGTCGTGCGGTTGAATGTTAGGTGGGGATTTCTGGCCAACTGCCAAGGCTCGACTACCACATGCTGAAGCGGATGCCTATTGGACGTTCCAAATCGCCTGCCAAAAGGATCAAAGGCCAATCCAAACTGACTTCTCCCTCCTGTGGTCTGAAACTCAAAGGTATCGGGATGAAAACGGCCATCCGAAGAAGAAAACGTTACTGCTGCACGGTCGGGGTGCAAGGGAGAAGTTACCGAACCTCCGTTCAGCCCACCCGTCACATAGACCCAACCGTCTAACCCTAAGATGGGGTGGCTAGTCCTAATTTGAGCTGTTTTATCGGCATTGAAGCCGGTCAGCACCACTTTTTTGACATCAGCCACACCGTCTCCATCGGTGTCTTTGAAATAAAAAATGTCCGGGGCACAGGTCACAAAAACACCTCCACGCCAGACCAGGATTCCATTGGGATAGGTAAGGCCTGCGGCAAACTCGGTTCGGTGATCGTACTTGCCATCTCCGTCCCGATCTTCGAGTCGGGCTATTCTTCCCAACTGGGTAGGCGACCCCCCTTCTGCGGGGTCGGGATAACCTCTGTTTTCCGCCACATACATCACGCGGTTTTCATCAAAGGCAAAGGCCACCGGGTCGATTACCAGAGGTTCTGCTGCAATCAACTCAATCCGCAGCCCCGGCTCCAACTGGAAACTGGCCAAGGCAGCCTTGAGTTGGATCGAATCGGCATAAGTATACAGAGGAGAATTGACCGGGGAATCCTGCAATTCAAAAATCACTTCTTCGCCACCGCCTGCATCGGGCCGATCGGTCCCGCAGCCCCAAGTGATCCAAAGGATCAAAAAAACAACAAACCTATGCTGATGCCAATGAAACCACACACCAACCATCACAAAATGGGATAAAGGTCTACTTTTCGCACCCACATTTCGGCAGCTTCGGACTGTATTTGGATCCTTCCGCATTTTGGTTTTGAATCCAAGGCTCTGTTCACCAACACCCCGTTCAGGTATACTGTAATTTCTCCGTCCAACACATGGCACTCAAGGGTATTCCATTCCCCAACCGGCTTTTCCACGTCCTGGGAGCCTCGGAAATCCAACACATCCTTCCATTCCGGATCCCGACCGAACCAGTTAACCCTTCCGCCATGTAGGCTTAGGGGATCCCCGTCTGGTTGGTAGACGTAGGCACCGGCTACTTTTTTGGGTGCCACCGGGCTGGTAATGGCAAACTGATCCGTGCCATTTCCGACCACAATAAAATCCCCGGTGCCTCCCTCGATGATCTGAACTTCGATGGAGTGCATCCAGGTACCGGAATAGCCCCCATCCATCCCTTGGGAATGCAACAGGATTCCACTATCCCGGGATTTCTCTAGCCGGGGTGCGTGGGTTCCTCCTCCCCACTTAAATTCCACCACCAGTTTGTAGTTATCGTAGGGCTCTTCGGTGGTGATACAGCCCCACTCCTCCCCGGAGATATGGATCATTCCATCCCTAACAGTAAAAACTCCCTTCGGGTCATTGTTTTTCCCCCTGTCTTTGAGGAACGTATACCAGCCCGCCAGACTCTTTCCGTCAAAAAGGGCTAACTTCTGGCCAAGATTCCTGTCGTTGGCATCCAAGGGTTTGGAATACCGGGAAGTGGCAGGCATGGTATTCAATTGGTTCAATAACGCAACTACCCGTTCTGAGATTTTTCGGGAGGCATTGACTTCCAAGTAGCTGGATCTGGCACGCCAAGTTTCATAACCACCGAGTTCATGGTGTTCCGGAGTAGGTAGGTACCCGTGGTAGCCATTGGCCAAAGAGACCGTAAACGTCTGACCGAAGGGGCTTTTCGACTTGATCTCCAAACCGATCTCCACAAAAACTTCACAGGGTATGGCCGTTATCGCCAAGTCCCCGATTCTTATGGCTTGCAGCAGGATGCGCTCGCGATCGGGAAAATCCTTCATCAAAACGGTCTCCCTGGCGTATATCTCCTCCATGGAGACCATGTTGGGGCCTTTGGCCTTGGATAGGATGCCTTCTGCCCTTGAAATTTCCTCTGGCCTTGGCTTTCTGACATCCAAGCTGATTTCTTCCTGTACTACCGCCAGCGGCACCCAATCATGGTAGGGAATGTGCTGATATGCCTTGTAAGCCTCGGCTGCTATTGTATTGGCCACGGCTTCCATCTTTGCGTAAGGCGGCAACGGATCAGGAGCCGTTCCTCCAAAATTGATGTTATTGATATCGCCGCTGGTTCCGTTGGACATCATGGCAACAAAAGCCGGGGACTGCCGATCAGCCCCTATGAGCTGGGCAAACTTGTTCGCAAACATCCCAAAGTAATCTGCTGAAACCTCTCCACTGCCCGTTCCGCCCACATAATGCAGGGAATAGTTGGCCAGCAGGGCAATGGGTGTGCCATCCTTTGATTGGACCGAAACGAAGGGAATCTCCGGGTCGGTGGGTCCGGCCGGCTCCAGCAAATCGGGGTTTCCTATGCCGGGGTTCATTTTTACCCGGTCCACGCCGCCAAACGGGTTGGTCAGAACCGCGCTGGGCTTCATCTTCCACCTACGGTTAAACACCTGACCGGGTTCATGCCCTACACCCCATCCGATTTTTGCGGGCTCTAGGTTATTGTTTGCGCGTATGATGGCGTCCGCGGCACGCTCCACCAAAAAATCCAGGTAGGCCGGATCGGGATCACTTTGGAATACCGAGCAGGCCGTCCCGCCTGAATGGGTATGGGTGGAGGAAATCAGCATATTCTCTACCGGGATTGCCGTAAACGCATGGGCCCGCTGCTTGGCCTTGTCGATGGTCTCCCGGTAGGTCATGCACAGATCGAGGGTAACAATCGCCAACTTGGTAGCGCCATCATCCAGCACCAGGCTTCTTGCGTGGGTATCGTCGTGTACATGCTTCACTTTGACATCCTGCATATTGCCGTTAATGGAAGTCCCGATTTTGGGGGTAATTACGCTCTTTGCCGCACCGGCACGGAATACCTTGACACTTGGCTCGGCGGAAGATTGCTGCGCAAGGGCGTGCATATGAACCAAAAAAAGGATGGCAATGAATAAGACTATCTTTTTTGCCGGCGGCTGAGCCCTGAAAAGTACCACCAAGCCTTCGTTACTATTTTGGGTTTGTTGTCTTTTGATCATTTGCAAACTGATTAATTACCGATTTATACTACATCGCTTACCGATAACACCAGAAAAAGACTACTCCCAAGGGAGGGCATTAGTGAAAACGGAAGGAATAAAGATTTGCATCCTTTAAATATACCCGCATTCTGACTGGTTTTCCTGCCAATGGTGTAATATCCGCACTTTTATTCCCATACACCAGCCTGGAAATAGCTATGTTTGAATTCATCGCTGCTGAAAATCGCACCTGCTTCAGAAAGATCGAAGTGATAAAACATTACGAATCATTTAAAGAAAGGTGGACATTATTGTAAATTAGAAAAATAATATAAGTGAAAGGTAATTTATCTAAAAAAAGATATATTCCTAGTAGCATTTATGCATCTACCTACGTCCTGATCATTGGCACAAGCAACTATGGATACCGTTAAAAATCATTACTCCAGGGGCTGCAGCTTCTTTGTATTTACGGTTTATCCGAATCCCGCGTCCGAAGCCATCCATGTACGGATGGAGGGAGAAAGCAGAAAAGTGCCGACGGACAACCCAGGGTACTATACCAAAGGGATGCACGATGAAAACGGCAACCCGGTATGGGAAAAAGAAACGGACAGCCAAGAAGAGCATATCCCCACTACGGGCTGGAAAGAAGGCATCTACCATGTGCGCCTCCACCACCCTGAGGGCAATTTCGCCCAAAAGGTGATCGTCAGGCATTGACCAATAGGGCCGCAGGGGAGAGTTCTTTACCTCCATTGCGGCCATTTAGATTATCTCAACACATAACCAAAAATGTGGCGAAAAAGACTAAAATGGTTTTGCTATGGCTAACAAATCAAAAAAATTGTCAATGATGAAAAAAATCTATCCTATACTGATAACGTTGCCCCTGCTATACCTTGCAGCCTGCTGGGGGCCGAATGATCCGGACATAGAATGCGAGGTGGTACCCGTGGCAGGGGATGACAACAATGTCATCGGAAAATGGAAGCTGGTGGAATGGCAACAAGTTGTCATGATAAACGGGGGTTGGAAAATCGAAAATTACTCCTGCGATAACATCGTATATCATTTTCAGGAAGACGGCATACTATCCGTTTCGAGTGATGTAACAAACGAGTTTGGGGGAGAATTTCACGACGGCAGCATGTACGAGCTTGCTGAAGAAAGCTTTGATAACTATTATAGTTATCAGCTAAAAATAGGAACCTTAGGTTATTGGTTTTCCCTTGTTGACGGAATTATGAAACTGGACATGAGGCCAGTCGATGGTCCCTTGCTAACGCTGATAAGAATTGAATAAGTATAGGGCCGGCGATTTGCCTGGTATGATTTTTCTTGTAAAAGTAATAGGTCACCACATCCCCCCTTGGGTGTTTCATAGATCGAGGCTTCGTTAAACACCACCTCATCGTTCACTGCCACCGGGGCAGAATACTGCCCAGTGAGCCCCTTATCATGCGAAATCAATAAATGATTGAATCGGTGTGAGGAAAAACACATCACCCAAAGGTGATTTTTATGAACGATCATCCCCGGATAGCTGGTATCTCCTCCAATCGGCGATACCAGGGTAGACACAAAATTACCTTTGAAACCTGAGGTAAATATGGCTGTTTTCCGGCCGCCCTGCTGATAATACCTGGATCCTATCACCAATTAAACTTAAACGAAAACAAATCCGCGTCCTTCAGGTAAACACGCATTCGGACGGGCTTTCCTGAGAGCTCCGATACATCATTTGAGTTGTTCCAATAAACAGTCCTTGAAATCTCATTACCTATCACCGGCCGGCATTCTTCTTTGGAGAACCCAGGTATTTTGTTTCCATTTTCATCGAGGATTTCGACCAGTATCTCTCCAGCGGCTGAGGTAGAATAGTTAAGTTGCAACACATTCCCATCAAAGATAAACGGCTTGGTGAGCATTTCCCCTCCGTTATACCCCGCGGAGACAGAAGCAAAGCCATCCAGCCGCATGGAATACCGGCGCAGGTGGGCGGTGGGCTGGGCATAATCTTGATTTACATACACAGACATCTCTTCGGGACCGGTCTGAACCACGTTCAACGCAGGGTAGTTGGATCGGGAAACCCAATTTTGCAATCCAATCCCAGGGCGGATGAATGATTCCATAAACTGCCTCTCATACGCATTTCCTCCCCTGGAACTCATCAATATTACATCCGAACAGTCTTTATAATACTTGGGATCCACCCCCAGCAACTTGGCTTCTTCATCGGAAATTACCTGACGATTAGGCATAAATCGGGCACCTATGGCCAGGTAAATGTGCGGCGCACGAAAATAAGGGCTGGTCTGCTGGGTATAAAGATGCTCATAGGGTGTGTTTCCAAAACTCATCGCTTCCGGGTCGCTCCAGTGGATGAAATCGGGAGAGGTAGTTCTACTGACCGAACGGTAGCCACTGTAACCTCCGCCGGTCCAGGAACGGAAATAGCAAACATATTGCCTTTCAGATTCAGACCAGAAGGCGACATTCTGAGAGTCAAATACCCCTTTGGTAAATACCGGACCTTCCTGTAGGCGTTGCCAGTGAATACCGTCCTCGGATACAAAGGCCACCAACCCGCTAGAGGAGGTACCTCCCAGGGCCTTATACCGTTGCTGTTTTGGCACATCTGGGTTGGTATCAATAAACGGACTGAAGTTGTGGGTAATGGGGGCCGCATTGGCCAAAATCACGTTGTTTGCCTTGCTTCCGGCTATTTCATGAATTCCGAGATCCGGCTTTTCCCAATGGATCCCATCTTTTGATTCTGCGTAACAGGTGACTTCGGCCTCGTTACCATCCTTTCCGGCCATTGGCACTCCCCTATAATAAGCCCGGTACATCGGTCCATCCTTCAATATGGTTACATAAGCCGAAAAAGCTCCCTCCCAAGGCCTATCGAAGGCTAAAACCTCGCCTCGGTCCACTGGCTCGTGCAATATAACCTGCGCACCATCCAACGACTCAATCAGCGTGCGGTCCACAAATAGTTCCCTATCCGATCCGATGGTAAGGGGACCTTGGGCAAAAACAACAGTCAGTCCAGTCAGGACACTCAGCAGGCAGCAAATAAACGAAATCCGGTTAATCATAATCGATCGGGTAAGAAAGGTTGATCCCTAAATATACAACTAAACCCCACGGAAAAAGCGCTATTTGCCATTACCGTGGGGTTTATGTTGCTAAAATGAATGCATTCAGAATCGGATGATACTGCCGGCAATGTGTCTGGTCTGATTTTCCTTGTTAAAATAATACGTCACCAAGGCATGCTTTTCGTCCAATGCCACTGCCCAAGGATAGCCAATATCCGTACTGCCTCCGTCCTCGCGCAGGATGATTTCCGGAGCGGTTTCGAAATCCGTACATTCCGCATTCAAAATCCTGGCTCTGATCCCGTAGGGCTGATGCCTGTAACCGTAGACAAGCAGCACCCGATTGTCGGGCAGGCGCAATGCCTGCAAGGGATGGCCCTTAAATCCCATCGATTTCCATGGTCCAAAGCTCTTGCCTCCGTCCGTAGATCGCACGATAACCGCTTGGTCATCGTATTTCCCTGTTCGGATAAAGGCCACCACATCCCCCTTGGGTGTTTCGTAGACGGATGCTTCGTTAAACACCACCTCAGGATCCACTGCCACCGGAGCGGAATACTGCCAGGTAAGACCTTTGTCATTCGAAATCAATAAATGATTGGAAGTTTTACTGGGCGACAGCTGATCATGGGAAGCGACAACCCAAAAGACCCTGCCATCTTTTCCTTCATACAGGGCCCCTCGGTTATAAGCGGGAACCGGATCCCCTGTAGGAGTGAAATTGATTTCCGGCTGAATGTGAGGCGGATAAAAAGGTCCCTTCCAAGACTTGCCTCCATCGGAAGACCGCACCACATAGCCGCCCAGAAACACGTAGCCACCACCCGTCACGAAGTTGGGTGTACGTAGATTTTTGCGGTCTGCTTCACTGATCTGTGTCCATCCGTAGCTAGTACAAAGCAGGGTACCGTCGGACAACTGTAGCAGACAGGGGTCTTGGGACCCTCCAAAATCATGGGCATACAGCAGCTCGGGCTCTCCGGACCAGTTTATCCCATCCCTGGAAGTCATTTGTACCAGGTAGCTGTTGGGATCGGTGTGGCTATAGCCTTTGGAACCGAAATTTCGTCGGTCCGGAGCACGCCTAAAGGACAGTAAAAACTCTCCGTCGGGCTTCCGGACAATTGAAGGAAAAGCGGCATAATACCGTTCGTCGTGATATATAACGATGTCCTTTACCTTTTCAGCTATCTGCTGTGTGCTGTCCGGAGGGAGCAACACTACCTCTCCCTCGGCAAACGAAGGCAGAATAAAGGCAAACATCAATACAAGACTGTACATACTGAATAATCTCATCGTATTTAGGGTTTTAATTGGTTAATGGGAATCTGAGAAAGGTAGATTTTGGATTTTTCTTCGTGGGAGGAATAATACATCACCCAAAGACGATTCTTGTGAAAGATCATTCCGGGATAACTGGTATCACCTCCACTAGGAAACACCATAGTAGACAGAAAATTGCCATCCAAATCCGAGGTGAAAATAGCCGTTTTTGGACCTCCTGGCTGATGATACCTGGATCCTATCACCAATTGATCTTTGTTTAAAAACAAGAAGTTGGGACCACCCAATCGAATGTTCAATCGACTGAATTTCCAGTCCTTATACGGTGCCTCCGCGGAAGCAATCATACCCATTTGGTCATCCGCTTCCCGGCGTACCAGTACGTACATTTTTCCCGTTTTATCAAAGCGTATGGTCGCCTCATTGGGATTTCCTCCGGTATCAATTTGTGACACCCATTCAAAGTGCTTGCCATCCACCGTTTTCAGCAAGTGGGTTTCCCATCCTCCTTCCTTGATTTGATAGATAACGCCGTAGCCCACTTTTTTATGCCAGGTCAGGCTCCATATCCAATCAAGGGAAGGAGAAAGGCCCATAGTTGTTCGGGTCAACTCGGAAAAATTCAATCCCGATTGATCGGAGAATGACACCATGGGAAACAATTCCTTGTATCCTTTATCGTATATCCCCACTGCGGTGAGCACCATGATCTGGCCCTTTGGTGTAACGGAAAGCCGCGCCTCCCTCACATCGTAACCATCCATTTCCAGAAGGCCGATATCCTCCCACTGGTCCCCATCTTTTGAACGAAGCAATCTAACCTGCCCGCTTTTATCAGGCATGTGATTGTTTCCTTCCCGGATGGCGGCATAGAAATAACTTTTAAACCGGATAAGATCCGGGAAGGCATTGTGAGGCGCCTTATCCCATACTACCTTGGAAGTAGGCACATAATCCTGAGCCTTTAATTCCAAACCACCTACTATCCAAAGCAGGACAAGCAGTGCAAAACCTTTATTTAAATACATGTGTGTTCAGTTAATCTTTCTAAGAAATAAATTCCGGAATCCATTTTCGCCCAATTGTCCGAAGATGCGACACCTCGTCTTCGGGAACACCCCTATAGGGCCACCGGACACCGGTTCCAATCGGTATCCAACCACCCAGTGCGGCAAGTAATTTATCCACTGCTGTATTGGAATACCCCTGATTTGTGATAAAAGGCAATATCGCCTCCTCGAAAAAACCCAGCACCCGCTTTTCAATGGCCAGGGCCTTCGGCAGATCGCTCTGCATCAAGTGAAACCAGTCTACCGCAGCACCTGGATTCAGACAGGCAACATTCGAGTAGGAACCGTGCGCTCCACGGGAAATCCCTGTGGCCAATCGATGGCCAGGGACAAACACCGAAATCCGCTCCAATACCGGCTGCATTTCTTCGTACCAGCCCGCATCGCCCGCAGCGACTTTACAACCCACCAAGGGGATTCCTGTGGAAACAAGCTCTTTCCACTGTTTGGGACTCAACACCTGCTTGGCGTGAGGAGGATTATAAAGCACCAAGCCTATTGGTGCTGCTTCAGCCGCCATCTTTTCCAAAAAGGCACAGATCTCACTAAAACTTAACTGCATCCAATCAGGCAGGATAACTTGTATGGCAGATGGCCTTAACGCAACTGCCCTTCGGAGCCTTTCCAGCGAAATTATGGGGCTCATATGGCTACACCCTAACTGAAATGGCAAAGAATACCGCTCGGAGATTTCAGCAGTTAGCGCACTGACACGATCAAACTCACTTTCCGTCTGATTATAAAACTCACCTGCCGTTCCATTGGTATAGACACCGTCCACCCCAGCCTTCGCCAGGTAGGTAAGCTGATCCGCAAACCGGGCATAATCTATCTCTCCTTTTTCCGTGATGGGCAACAACAGGGTTGCCCACACTCCCCGGATTTGATCCGCTAACAGGGGCCTCATTGAACTTGCCCCAAAGGAAGTTTCCAGATTACCGTGCCCATATGGTACCGATCATGCGTGGCATTCCCATCGGAGTAATAGGCAGTAAGAATGCTGCCATCCGGCAGCTGCGTGCTAGAGGGGTAGCCACAGTCCCGACTTTTTAGATCATCTATTACCAAATATTCGTCGGACCAGGTTTTCCCTTGATCTGAACTAAACTTGACTGCCACTCCAAATTCTCCGGGTATTCGGTTGCCATAAGTAAGTAACAAGTCTCCATTGGACAATGAAGTGATGTGGCCGGGATGTTGCAGCTCCTCGGTTATCGGACTAACGTAGCCCCAACTTTTCCCATCGTCTTCGCTGATAAACAAATCCATCGCTGCACCCGCTTTCCACCTCCTAGCGGCTGCAATCCAGCTTTTCTCTCCTGTTTGGAAGAAGGCAGTTTCGTTGTGACCACCTGCAAATGCGGTAGGCCCAGAGGCATCACTGAGATGAGATACCCAGCTCCATGACCTTCCTTGATCATCGCTTCTAAACATAGATACCTTGTTTACAACCTTATCTAATGACTGTGCATAAGCAAGAACCCTTAAGCTTCCATCCCTTGCTTCCAATACGTCTCCGAAAGGGATAAATTCGGTCATTCCCGCTTCTGCTCCCGGAAAGCCATTTTTATATGTTTTCCACCTCACTCCCCCGTCTGCTGAAACAGAAGACCATGCACGCAGCACCCGAACCAGATCCATTCGCGAAGTAGGTGTTTCACCGGGCTTTAGTTCCCATCCTGAAGCTACCACCACCAATTCTCCTCTACCATTTTTACCTGCGGCGACATTCATTCGATTTGTTCCCGTATCATTCTTTGTCGCAATGCCTGATTTTGTCCAAAAATGCCCTCCATCTGCAGTTGACCATACTTCCACACTTCCTTCCATCCGAGCGTGGCTGGGTTGATTAAAGATGCTTGCATGGATGGATCCATCCTCCAATTTCGTCAAATTCGGCCACGCACATACATTATCGATAGACACAAATCGCTTAACGATTTCCACCTTTTGCTTTTCTTTGGGAGATGGATCGGTGGGGCTAATTGCTGGCTTCATCAAAACAGCACCCATAACCATTCCTGTGGCCATTATCCAAGTCTGAATCATATTCCATTAATTTTATACTTCAATAAAACTTATTAAACGCTGCTTAGAACAAATGTATGCTCGATCAAATACTGCGAAACGCCGGCTTACATTCCGGCAGTAACTACAAAGGATTGATCAATATCCGGGGTTTTGCTGCACAAGGGGTTCTTGGCTGAGCACGGTATTAGCGATTGGAAACAAAAGCAAGTGGTTTTGTCCAACCCTGTTCTGCAAAGCAGGTACCAATTCAAACGCCTTGTCAAACCTCAGCAGATCCCACCATCGCTTCCCCTCCAAAACCAACTCCAATAGTCGTTCCTTTAGAATGGCGGCATCATTCGCTTCTTGACTGCCGGACACAAATCGATACGCATCGAAATTTTCGCCGTAAGCCCGTTCTCTCACCAGGTTGATCTCTTGTGATGGATCCTGCCCAAGGGCATTCTTGGCCTCCGCACGCATCAGCAATACATCTGCATACCTGTAGAGAATGGGGTCACTCAAGAATACCCGATTGCCACCAATGATGGTGCCCTGAAACTTCTGCTGAATATTGGTCAAATACGTTCGAGATCCGTCTTGCTCAATGGTTTCGATCTCAAAAAAAGTGGACGCCCTACGGGTATCATCTTCGGTAAACTGACTCCTTACCCGCTCGTCCATCACCATCAGTCCCTGTCCACCTCCGATGGGAAATATTTTATCCCTGGTTTCCTGATCAATATTGCTTGGTGCCGCTGCACCGATGATCCACATAAACCACAGATAGTTACCTGGCTCTAGATCCTGGTGCCGAATTGACATTAAAATTTCCTTATTACCCTTATTTTCAAAGTCAAAAACATCCGAAAAATCCTCCAATAAGGCGACATCTGCTTGATCTACCTCATTCAGCGCTGCCAATGCGGTATTTAAATCGGCCGTACCGCCTCCACTGCGCTTTGCCGTCCACAGATACACATCCCCTTTCAATGCATTGGTGGCTGCTTTGGACCATACCGCCCTGCCGTTGGAAAAGGAATTGTCCGGAAACAGCTGCAAGGCTTGCTCCAAATCCTGTTTTATGAGCGCAAACACCTCCGCTTGGGACTCCCGCTCCCGGAGGGTAACCTCGGCCCCAAAACCCTCCGTGGGTTCTGTCCGAATGATCAAATCTCCCCAGGTTTTGGTCATGGTGAAATACAGAAAAGCTCTCATCGCATAGGCCTGGGCCAGCACGCTGTTCTTTCGGGCTTCCGAGGCAAAAGTAACATTTGGTACGTTTTTAAGAATAAGATTTGCCGTGTTGATAGCACGGTAAAATCCACTCCAGTCAGGATGACCGGGCGTGTCGGCATTCATTTCATTGCGGTGCAGAATAAATACCCCCTCGCCAAACAAACCGGGAGTCATCACTTCGCTGCGGTGTTCGCCAAGTTGATGTAAGCCTTGGGATAAATTCCTTAGCTCCACGTACATGCCCATCAGGGCTCCATTGGCGTCGTTTTCCGTACGCCAAAAATTATTGGTCGTGATCACACTGGTTGGATCCACATTCAGCGTTTCGGTACAGGACCCTGCAAGCAAAAGCAGCGTTGAAACGGCTAGTATTTTTAGATTCTTCATGGCTTCGTTTCTTTTGAAATTAGAATGTCACATTAACTCCAAAGTTGTAATTTTTAGGAACTGCATACCGTCCGTCATCCCTTCCGCCTTCCTCGGGGTTCAACCCTTTGTAGGCAGTGAAATAATGAAGATTGTTCCCGGTGAAATTAAACCGGACTCCATTTAAACGGAGCTTCTTTACTATCTCCATGGGAACAGCGTAACTCAACGTCAGTTCTCTGACGCATAGAAAATCTCCCGATTCAAAAAACACCGAATTACCGGTAGTTGCCGTGCCATTGAAATTATTTCGTTGTACCCGTTCTCCACCCCAGTAGAAGCGTGAATACTCTGCCACGTCTCCCTGTTCTTTCCACGAATTCTCATATTTATCAACCGTCATGTTATTGTCACCAAATAAATTGGTATCAATAAACATCTTGGCCCAGTTAAAGATGGTATGGCCCGTCGTATAGTCCATGCGTACATAGAGATTAAAATTTTTGTACGAAATATTATTCGAGATCCCTCCAGTCCATACAGGAAACTCCTGCCCCATATACGTCTGATCCCGGCTGTCAATGACACCGTTTCCATCAAGATCTAACCACTCGGTATCCCCTCCATATTTGGTTCGGTTGGAAGACACGATCCACATATCGGTCGGCGCATTTGCCGCAGCTTCATCGGTGGGATAAATTCCGATTTGCTGTCTGCTATACATTTCTCCCAAGCGGCCCCCTTCCTGTAGGCCTCCTTTCCACACATAATCCTGTACTCCCGGATCCCATACCAACACACCGCCCACTCTGTTGCGCTCCACGCCATTGGGAGGCAATCGAAGTATTTTGTTCCTTACTTTTGATGCGTTAAAACCCAAGTTCCACTGTACCCGAGAATTCCGGGGTAGTACCTGGGCTGAGAGCTCCATTTCAAATCCGGTATTTTCGAGGCTTCCCAAATTTGTCTGTACGCTGGCAAAGCCCGTAGACTGAGGTAGTGGCAAACTAGTAATAAGGTTATCAGTCACTCTCCGGTAAACATCCACTATGAAACTAAGTCGATTGTCAAAGAGGCTAAAATCAGTACCTAAATTGACGGTTCGGGATTGCTCCCACTGCAAATCGGGATTGGGAATGATGGTGTTTTGGATAGCCGGAAGACCTGCGTACCTGGCTCCTACGCCATAAGCCCCCTGTGCAGAAAAGTCTCCTAAACCACCAATGTTTCCATTTTCCCCGTAACTGAGCCTAAGCTTCATCTTCAACAGATTCTCGGGGATTGCATTTTGCCAAAAATCCTCTCGATGTAGGTTCCATCCGGCAGATATTCCGGGAAAAAAACCCCATTTATTGGCTGCGCCCAAGTTCGATGCACCGTCATAGCGCATGTTAAGGGAAAAAAGGTACTTTTGGTCAAAATCATAGTTTACCCGTCCAAAATACCCCAAAATCACCTGATCGGTAATAGAGCTGTTTACCGAAGTGGGCTCACTCGAAGCATTCAGGGTGGGAATCAGGTCGGTCGAAGCTCCTCTTCCGGCAGCACTCATGGAATTGATATTCCTATCAAAATAAGCAAACCCTAATTTGGCATCTAAATTATGGGAAACCCCAAACGTTTTTCCGTAGGATAACACCAAGTCTGCCTGCCGCTGTCTCCACTGATAGGTTGAGGCATTTGCCACACGGGTATCCACGAAATTCAATGGGCCATTCAGGAATCCCGGTTGAAAGCTGTAGGAGTTGTTATTGATGTTATACATCGACAATTGGGGATCAAAAGACAATCCAGGAAGAATATCCCATTTTGCCCCGACGGTATAGGTGGATTTTTCACCGGTACTTTCAGCCACCCGGTTATTTAGAAAATACAACGGATTGCCAATATTTGCCGCAGTACCAGGCGCAAGTGTCCCATCTTCAAAATAAATCTTAGTAGTTGGCGCGAGTCCTGCCGAACGGTAAAAGGTTACTGCTGTTGACTGCCCTGTAGTATTCGTGGTGTTATAGGTATACAAAACCCTGCCATATATACTCAGGTTATCTTTAACTTGGATGTCCCCGTTTAGGTTGAAGGTCAATCGATCGTATTGGGTGGTAATAACCGTTCCTTCGTTGCTAAGGTAGCCAAGGCCGGCGTTAAAGGTTGCTTTGTCCGTACCACCTTGCACACTGACATGGTGATTTTGGGAAACACCAGTCTGATAAATAAGCGATTGGATATCATTGTCCTGAAAAATGAGGGTTCGGGAAGGATCTACCGGATCCGGCATGCTTTCCCATCCTTCGTTAAGTTTGTGTTCGTTTTCCGGTGTCAGGTACTGTGTAGTAAACGCCGTGTTGTTTGATAAATCATTTCCGGTACCAAAGCCATTGGGAAGCGTCAATCTGATCGTCTCATCGGGAAATTTATCCGGACGGATATGGCCTAAGCGATACGCGGTCAAGTATTGCCGGGCATTTGCCATTTCATAGAGCTTTCCAGGCTCAGAAAATGTCAGGTCGTATCGGTAGTTTACACGGGTCTGTCCGGCCTTGCCGGATTTTGTTGTGATGATCACGACCCCATTTGATGCCCTAGCTCCGTAAATCGAAGTGGCAGCAGCATCCTTGAGTACCTGCATGTTCTCAATATCATCTGCCGAAATATCGTTCATATCGGGCCGGATTACTCCATCTATGATAAAAAGCGGCGACGCTCCATTTGGATTATTGATGGAAGTACCGCCTCTTACGATTACTCTAGGAGCTGCACCGGGTTGACCGGAAGTACTCTGAACCCTGACACCCGAAACGGTCCCCTGCAACGCAGAAGCAGCATTGGGATAAGGAACGGCTTGTAAGGCTTTGCTATCGACTTTTGTGACAGCCGTCGTCAAAACCTCCCGGGACTGCTCACCAAATCCAATCACCACGACTTCTTCCATGTCCGAGAGGGCGGACTCCAAGCGAACATTTATCTGGCTCCGTCCACCAAGTACCTCCTCCACGGTACGGTATCCAATAAACGAAAATACCAATGTGCTGGAATTCTGAGGCACATTGATTGTATACCCTCCATCAATGTCTGTAATGGTACCAACAGAGGTTCCTTTCACCAAAACATTTACGCCCGGGATAGACTCCCCATCACTGTCTGTAACAGTGCCACGTACCACACTGCCTGTCTGCGCATGAGCCAATTGGGACAGCAATATGCAGAACATCAGTAAGATGCATTTTTCCCAAATAATTGGAAAACGTACAGATTTCTTCATAGGAAAATGATTTAAATTTGGATTTTTCATTTATCCTACCAAAGTTATTGCAGACCCTTCCCAAAGGCTTCTACTTTATTTTATGATATCAATACAATCTTACCGTAAGTTTTATCGCCAAATTTAAAATCGGTAAAAAGCACCTCGTAACACAAAAAAACCGGACGGGCCGGTATAGGTGGTAAAAAGATCAAGGAATTAACGTATGCTATCTAGCAAGTTTGATGCAGATGTAAACGTCTATGTTAAACTACCCGCCGTGTATGGGCATCTCATCAGAACTTAAAATGCGGAGGATTTCCCTCCGACCAACTATTCCATTTCTTTTCTTAGAATAAATTTCGCCTTCACCAGCTGATTTTTGACCGTATTTTTTGAAATCATCAGGATATCCGCGATTTCGTTATAGGACTTTTTCTCAAAGTAATTCATCTCCAAAATCTGCCTCCGTTTAGGAGAGAGGTTCTTGATGATACTTTCCAACTTTGTCAGATTTTCCTCCTTTGCCTGGTCACAACCATCCTCCTCGTGTTGAAGCCTTTCCCAAAAACGTTCCTTCAGGCAATTATTCCTGTTTAACGCTTTTAAATAATCAAAAATTTCGTTCTTGACCGCGGTAAAAACGTAGGAATTGAAATTCAGCTCCGGCTTGATATTTTTCCGCTTTTTAAGGATTTTCATGAATACCTCGTGGTAAATATTTTCTGCCTCCTGTTCATCCTTAATAATGGAGACGCTGAACCGAATCACGGGCATTCGATAATATTGATAAATCTTTTCGAAGGCACGGTTGCTACCCATTCGAAAATCTTCCAATAGTGCTTTGTCAGGTTGTTCCATAAGTTAAAGATTAAATCGTGCGCTTTTCAATTACCACTTTCATTTGCGAATCAGCCTTGGAGGTCGACTAGCTAATTATTTCATGAATATCCCATTTTTGGGAAATATAATCTGCGCAAATCACGAATATTAATCTTCATTTCACGTAAACACCCGATTTGCTACCCTTTGAAAATGAATAGCTTACAAAAAACACCTCAAAAAGAAGTTGATAAATTAAAAAATTCGAGACAAAATGAACCCTAAATTACATTATTGTTAAAAATAGACTAGGTTTTTTAACAAAGGTGAAAATCACGGCATTTTGTTATTTTTTTGTTAACCGAAAAAACTCCCAGAAAAATGAACCTTGCCAAATAAACACCTGATTTTCGATCAAAAATTAAAATGTTTTAAAAAATACATCAAATAAATTTGGCGCAACCGATTGCAACTATGCCATTCCCAAACAATCCCATCCCTACTTGCTTCCACTAAAAAAGTCCCGAAATATTATAAACTTCGGGACTTCTTTACGGGAAGCAACTATTCATTGCTGAGCGTTACCGACCTACTGGCATTTCCCGATGCATCAAATACCTTGAGCTTAACCCCTCCCTGCACCGAAACGGGAACCGTATACAATGCAGAAGTAGGAGTCGGTTCTGATCCGTCGGTTGTATACCGAATGGCTAGCCCTGGAAAATCCACGTTTGCGTAAAGCATGCCATTTTCCAACTTGGCACCGGGGGGGGCGATTCGAAGCTCATACCCCTCGTTCCATGAAGACAACTTCGGAAACTCCCTGCGCGCAACCGTATTGGCAAATACATTCCAGCCCGCGGCTATCTGTGCATTTCTAGTCCCTTCCTGCTCAATAGTCTCCCAATCTCGTTCCCTCGCCCAGGCGCTTTCTGCATAGCCAATAATCTTAGGCACGGTGTAATATTCCACCATATCCCTTCCCTTGATCGTCTCGCTCCATAATTGCGCCTCCAGTCCGATGATATTCTTTCTAGCCTCAGGCTTGATCTTGACCATTTCCGCTCCCGCGACCTCCATATTCAGTTTTTCGCCAAATGAGGTCTGAAAGGTGGTCTTGAACCAATCGAAGGGGGCAAAAGTCCACGCATTTTTGGTATCCACAAACCCCGCCCAGTAAAGACCGGGCTCTTTGGGATCATTGGAATAGGCAAGGTCAAAGTAAAAATTGGAAACATTGCACAAGACCACTTCATAGCCTGCATTGGCTAGCTGATAGCCCATATCGGGGTAATCAAACATGTTGTTCCATATATAAGGTATCACCCGTTTGCCCACAAACTCCGGATTGGGGACATAACTTCCGTCAGGCTGTTTCTTGAGGGCCATCTCCTCCCATACGTGCACTTCCACATCCAATTTTTCCAACCGCTTTAGTAACTCCCTAAAAAAATAGGCTTGCAGGTTTTTTGGATCATCTATATCGGGCAGTTGCCGGAGTAACTCGGCAGCCATTGGCGACTTTGTCCAAGCACCCTCGGGCACCTCGTCCCCACCAGCATGGATTTTGGTCAGTTTTAGGCCTGCCTGCTCGTACATTCGGGCTATCTCATCCATGACCTTTTCGTAAAAACGATAGGTAGATTCCCTCGCAACCGAAACCGTATTGTCTTTAAAAGATTGCGCAGACAAATATTCGGAACGGTCATCCGGATCAATAAGGCGGTATTCGTTTGCTGCTTCTTCATCTCCCAGCGCCATATATTTTTCATATCTGGCCTCCATGGATTTGATCGCCGCCCGAGCATGTCCCGGAAAGTTCAGCTCTGGGATAACGGTTATATGCCGTTCTTTGGCATACTTTAAGATTTCAACAAAATCCGCCTTGGTGTAATAGCCACTGCCATGCTTTCCCTCCGCATACGCAAAAGGCCCTGAACCATACGCGGGATGCAAGGCCGGATCATGCATATCCGCCACATGGTGTCGTTGCGCACCCACCTCGGTCAACTCAGGCAATCCTTCGATTTCCAATCTCCATCCTTCGTCCTCGGTAGTGTAAAAGAGAAAATGATTAAGCTTGTAATGTGCCATTAGATCCAACATGCGCAAAATGGTTTCCTTGCTCTGAAAATTTCGGCTTACATCCAAATGAAGGCTTCGAAATGAGAAACGGGGCGCATCCATCACCTTCGCCTGCCTTAAGTCCAAAGGCAATTTTCGCCCTAAAAAAACCTCCGGACCCAACCATGCCAATAAACTCTGCACA
The DNA here is from genome assembly GCF_017811155.1 of Lunatimonas salinarum. GTDB lineage: Bacteria > Bacteroidota > Bacteroidia > Cytophagales > Cyclobacteriaceae > Lunatimonas > Lunatimonas salinarum. The sequence continues at coordinate 317,907 of NZ_JACVCV010000003.1, forward strand.
CCATAAAATACCCCAGAGGCATCCGAACCCTGAATCCGTATATGTTTTTCAGCAATATCCAATTCATAGGCCTCTTCCTTTTTGCCATCCACTACGATCTCTCCCAACCCCATATAGATGCCTCCTTCTGTCAAGGAACCAGCCTCCATTTTCAATAAAACACCGGTAATCTCCCTTAGTTTATCCTGCAAATAGCTCGCCTCTAATTCCAGTCCATCTGCATAGTAGATCCCGGTTTCTTCGGTAAGGCTAAAAACACCGGGCTTGTATTGCAATTGAAAAGGAGTGGGCAAAATCGGATGCAGATCCTCCTTATTTAATAGCGTCAGGTTCTCGTTTTCTACAAAACGCTGCTGGGCCGAAGCCGGATCCTCCCTATCCATGTGTCCACGCAGCAACTGCTCATTCCGGTAAAACGGCGATACGGTAAATTGGTCAAATGGCAGTATCTCCATCTCTTGGCCCTGCCCATCATAAAACACAAAGTACAACCCCATAGGCGCATCCGACTCTTTGATCACCCCTTCTACTCCCCGATAGGTAAAGGATAGGCTGCCACCTGCGGGAAGTTCAAAATCCGGCCCCGGACTGACCTCGTACCAGTCTCCATTTATATGCGAAATTTTGGCAATGGATTCATCGGGATAAGGCAGAATCCTACGAGGCGACATATTAAAAAACAGCTTCCATCCATTGCTCCCCAAATCCCGGCTCCCTTCGTTGTGAAAGACGAACTTCGCTTCAAATTGGCCGCTCTCTTCCAAAAAATTACTTACTAGCTCCCACTTGATCTTTATATCCTGCAAATCCCCTTCCCAAGAGGGATTCCCGCCGCAGGCATAGAAAAAAACCAAAGGAAGGAATAAACAGAAAACGTTGAGTTTTTTACGCATAAATCGGTATGTTTAAATAGCCTTAATAATACGATACCTAGTATTAAAACGACTATCCAAACTCAAGAAATTATCCTATGACAACACAGCATGCCCGCTTGATTTCCCTCGATGCCATGAGGGGATTCACCATTGCGGCAATGATTTTGGTCAACTACCCCGGCACTTGGGATCATGTATATGCCCCCTTACTTCACGCTTCGTGGAACGGTATCACCGTGACCGATTTTATTTACCCGTTTTTTCTATTTATTGTCGGCGTCTCCATCGCGTTCGCCTATACAAAACGACTTCAAACCAACGCCCCCAAAGGGGATCTATATCGCAAAATCGTTATTAGGACAATAAAGATCTTTGTGGTCGGCCTAATACTTAACCTAATTCCCCACTTTGATTTTTCGGATATGCGGATAGCAGGGGTGTTGCAGCGAATAGCCATTGTTTTTATGGCCTGTGCATTTTTATTTTTAAATACGAACTGGAAAACCCAGGCCTATTTGGGGGCCGGTATATTGGTTTTCTATTGGCTGGCCATGACGCTGATCCCAACCCCGGGCTATGAAAAAGCCATGATGGAACCCGGAATAAACCTCGCCGCATGGATGGATACCTACATCCTACCGGGCAAAATGTGGGAGGGCACTTGGGATCCGGAAGGGTTTTTCAGCACCCTACCGGCCATCGTGACGGGAATTTTGGGCATGCTCGCCGGGCACCTGTTGCTAGGCACCAAAACCCCCCAGGAAAAAGCGAACTACCTCATGGCTATCGGGGTGCCCATTGTCCTGCTTGGCCTGCTGTGGGCTCAAGTATTTCCTATCAATAAGCACCTTTGGACCAGCCCATTCACCTTAGTAACCGGCGGTGCAGGCTTTATCGTATTGGGGGCCACCTATTTTTTGGTGGATATCCTAGGCAAGCAACGAGGTACCTCCGTTGGAATTATCTTCGGAGCAAACGCCATCACCGTATATGTTCTGGCAGATGTCCTCTCCTTGGTATTTTACAATGAGCAGGTTCTCGGCGGACTGAACAATCAATTTTTATCGGGCGCCACTGCTATAGGCCTATCCATCAAACTGGCCAGTATGCTCTATGCCATCTTATTCGTATCCATCAATTTTATACCTGCCTATTTGCTGTTCAAACGAAACATCTTCATCAAGCTGTAACCTACCAATCCATGCTCGAAACATTCCAATCAAGCCTAAAAGCCGCTTTCATATTGATCTGCGTTGGCGCTCCTTTGTGGGGTAATTCACAGACCGGGAGCATACACGAACCGGTTAGGTATGTAGGCGGCGTAACTATAGACCCAGCCCTCCACGAAGGCCGGTTGAGGTATGCAGTGGGGGTGGAAAGCAGGCAGACACTACGGGTAAACCGCAGCAAACCGGAATTGGCAGAGGGATTTGGCTGGACTTATAACCACGCCTCGAGTCTGGCTTACTGGGAAGGACACTTCTACCAGCAGTACCTGAGCAACCCCGTCGATGAACACATCGCTCCGGGGCAGACGCTATTGGTGCGTTCTCCGGACGGCAGAAATTGGAATAAACCTCAAGTAATTTTCCCTCCCTATGAGGCTCCGGAGGGTGTAGAAATACCGGAAGGCTACGACGGCTACATGATGCATCAGCGCATGGGGTTTTACGTGGCTCCTAACGGTAGACTACTCACGCTCGCATTTTACGCCCATGCCGAAGAACCCTTTGAGGAAGGCGGCATCGGAAGGGTAGTGCGGGAAATCCACAAAGATGGCAGCTTTGGCCCCATTTACTTCATTCGTTACAGCACCCACACCCAGTGGAACGAAACCAATACCCGCTATCCGTTTTATACCCGTTCTACGGACAAGGGCTTTATAGAAGCATGCGAGGCACTGCTAAAAGACCGCCTGATCACCCTGCAATGGCGGGATGAAGACAGGGGGCTGGATGGCTTCTACGACGGAGATGAGTACGGCGGATCGGCATTTTCCTTTTTTGAGCGGAAAGACGGAAATATCGTTGGACTATGGAAGCGGTCGCATACCGCTCTTTCCTTCGACGGTGGGAAGAGCTTTTCCAAATCGGTAAAAGTACCTACCCTTACCATGGCAGGCGGGAAAGTATGGGGACAAAAAACAGCCGATAACCGCTACGCAATGGTCTATAATCCAATCGATCTGGATGAATACAGGTATCCACTTATCACCGTTTCCTCAGACGACGGGGTCATCTTTGATGACATGGTGCTTGTGCAGGGAGAGGTACCTCCCAGGCGTTATTTTGGCAGATGGAAGGATTTTGGCCCCTGCTACGTGCGGGGCATCGTGCCGGGCAACGGAAATCCTCCCGGTGAGGACATGTGGCTGACCTACTCCATGAATAAGGAGGACATGTGGGTAAGCCGGGTACCGGTGCCGATAAGGCATACCGTAAGGGGTAGTGTTTCAGACAATTTTGACCGGCTTGCCCTAGGAGGAGCGGTACCGGAATGGAACATTTATGCGCCTCAATGGGCCCCGGTAAATTTAGTGCAAAGCCCTTTAAAAGACGGCCTTTCTCTGGAACTGAGGGATGAAGACCCCTATGATTACGCAAGAGCGATCCGAATATTTGAAGAAAGCACCACTGCCGACATACGGTTTCAGGTGTTCGCCCCGGTGGAAAACCAAGGCATGCTGGAGATAGACGTAGTAGATCAATTTGGCAACCGACCGGTAAGGATCAGCATGAATGAAGCTGGTAAGTGGACCGCTGTGGACGGGTACTCCGAGAAGACCTTGAAAAACTACCAAAAAGGAAAATGGCACAACGTCCGAATGATCGTACATGCAGGCTTTTTTGGCAGCTACAGCCTAGAAATAGACGGCGAGATGGTAGTGGAAAACGCACCATTGGCCGAGGGCGTTAAGTCTGTTGAGCGGCTTTCATTCCGAACAGGACCTTACAGAGACCTGCCAAACCGGAAAACACCCAACGAGGATCCGGAACCGCCCCTACCTGGTGCTGACGACAAAGAAACATTGGGTACCTTTTTGATCGACGAGGTCACCATCAAGAAGTAACGTGCCTAGCTGCTGAAAAGGACTGATTTCCCACATAATAATACGGAGCCTAGCATTGGACAGGAAAGAGGCAGTTGTTTATTTGACTTCCTGCAAGGTCACCTTACGGCCCCGGAAATCAACGCTGTCTCCTGCTTTCATCCCCCAAAGTGCTTCCACCAAAGGAGAATCTTTGGAGACCAACTGGTAGACATCGCCGTCGAATTCGACTTTGCCAACTGGTACAGACACCCATATATTGCCTATGGGCAACCTAAGCAAGGCACCATCTTGTACCGTAGCAACCGGCTGCACCGGCACCTCCTTGAGTTGCCGCTGCATCTGAGTGAGGCTGGCGTATTGCTTATCTAACAGCGTTTGACTTTGGTGAATAGACTCCCTGCCGGACTCGTACTTGTCTCCCGCTGGGTTTTTTTCCTCTCCATCAGAGGCTTCCCTCAGTTCACCCAATTGTTTTAAAATATCATTAAGGGTATCCGTGAGTTGCGCCAATGCATGGTTACGCAATTGGGTTTTGGTATCCGTTGATGCTGTTAGGTTCATAAATGCAAAGTTGCACATTTAAACTGCAAAACGGCGACTAGGGTTGGGTCTGACTGGATTTATTTTTTTCGAACTATTACAATGCCCTGATACTATCCAGAAAACAACTAGGAGATGCTAGGTTTTAATGGTTAAGCGCAAACAGAACACGTTTGATTCGCTCCATTAACGTGTTAAACTCAATTTGTCTCGTGTAATACACTGCTGCTATGGCCTTATACCGAGCTTCAACCCTTCTTTTTGTTCAAGATTGCTCAGCAGAAAGGCCTCATTCTGGTTACAGTCATATGCCACTAAGGCCTAGACCTGTAGAATTTGATTTGGTAAAAAATGATAGCGTAACCAATGACAAGTGAACTGATAAAGAAAATCCGATAGCCTGGTTTCTCTTGAAATCCACTTGTCAACGGAAGCAGTGTTCCCAAAAAACAAAGGAAAAGGAGAACCAGAAGCAAAACTTTTTTAGTCTTTTGCATATACATTGAAATAGCCCTTTTCAATTAACCTAAACGCTTGTTCGCACTATTGAATCAAATGAGACGCTCGTCAACTGCGCAAACTAGCCTTTTTTACTGAAAAAAAAATTGGCTAGAAGCGTATTCATTACGGTAATGAACTAGTAAAGAAAGTTCATGGGCCGAAATGGCACTCAGCAGACAATAACTAAACCGGAGCGAAAATTCAAAATATTTATTGTCAGTGAATTACGACAAAATTAAATTCAAATGAAATTTAAGACCATGCACACAACAGCCTTTAAAATTGATTATCTTGGCCCGTGAACATGGATCCGCCAACGTATGACAGCGCCAAAACGAATCTTACTATTATTCTTTCATCCCAGGTTTGAAGATAGCAAAGCGAACAGCATCCTATTACAGGAAATATCAAACCTAAAAGATGTAACGGTAAAAGATTTGTATGAACTCTATCCGGACTTCAATATTGATGTCGACCTTGAAAAACGAGACCTTGAAGCTCATGATGTCATGGTTTGGATGCATCCATTTTACTGGTACTCCTGTCCTCCATTAATGAAGCAGTGGATAGATTTGGTATTGGAAATCGGATGGGCATATGGTCCTAATGGCAACAAACTTAAAAACAAGTGGGTTTTGCAGGTAATTACCGCAGGTGGTGATTTTGAAATATATCAGAAGAATGGCCGAAACAGATTCACTTTTCGGGAATTATTGGCGCCATTTAATCAAACAGTATACTTATGTCAGATGCTTTACTTACCTCCTTTTATTATACCATCAGCATCCCGACAACTTGAATCTGATTTAATTGCCTACGGAGGGAAACTCAAAGAGATTCTAACCCTTGTAAAACACCCCGATGTAGATGCTCACAAACTTTTAAATATTGATTATTTAAATCACCTTAATACGGAACGATGGAAGGAGACATTCTTCAAAACGCCCTGATATTTTTAGGGGTTTCACTTTTGACCGTGCCAATAGCCAAACGACTAGGGATCGGAAGTGTACTGGGATATCTTTTGGGCGGTATATTCATTGGCCCTTATGTATTGGGTTGGATTGGTAAGGAAGGTGAGGACATCATGCATGCCGCTGAATTCGGAGTTGTGATGATGCTTTTTGTCATTGGCTTGGAATTGAATCCAGCTTCTTTTTGGAAAATGAGAAAATCGATCGTTGGTATGGGTTCGGGACAAATGATCTCAAGCAGCATTCCCATTTTCCTTGTTTTTTACATTGGACTGAACCTTTCATGGCAAAGCAGTTTGGCTTTGGCCTTGACAATGGCCATGTCATCTACTGCTATTGTCCTACAAACCCTCAAAGAAAAGAATCTTGGCAATGCAGCCGCTGGTAAATCTTCATTTTCAATACTATTGTTCCAAGACATAGCTGTCATTCCAATTCTTGCCTTGATCCCATTGCTCGCCACCAATATTCCTGAGGTTACTTCGGTATCCGCCCATGAAACTTGGGTAGATGGACTTAGTGCCCCAATGACCACTTTGGTGATCATTGGAGTTGTTACGTTTATTCTATTGGCCGGTAAATATGCAATAAACCCCGCTCTTCATTGGATAGCCAAAGCGCGTATGCGGGAGTTATTTACCACTTCTGCCTTATTTATCGTTATTGGCGTAGCATGGCTTATGGAGCAAATTGGAATAAGTGCTGCATTAGGCACCTTTTTGGCTGGAGTTATGCTGGCAAACAGCGAGTTTAGACATGAATTGGAGAGCGATATAGATCCTTTTAAGGGTATTTTATTGGGATTGTTTTTCACAGCTGTTGGATCTACTGTGAATTTCGATCTGATTTTTAACGAAACGACTTCTATCTTACTATTTGTCGGTGCCATTATGGCCATTAAAGCAGGGGCTCTTTTGTTGGTAGGCAAATTATTCAAACAAAAATTCGATCAGCTGATTCTTTTGGCATTACTGCTCTGCCAAATGGGTGAGTTTGCATTCGTATTGGTTGCGTCCATTAGTTCTTACCAATTGATAGCCAAAGAAATGGTGGATTTTTTGGTAGCAGGTGTCACGTTATCCATGTTGTTTTCACCCATATTCCTATTCCTACATGAGAAACTCATTTCCCCGAAATTTGGGGTCAAAGAAGCACAAAAATCCAAAAAGGAAGATCATATAGATATTCATAACCCGGTGATCATTGCGGGATTTGGACATTTTGGCAACACCTTAGGGAGATTTCTAAGAGCGAATGGCGTCTCAGCCACGATTTTGGATCATGACAGCAATAGAGTCGCGTTTCTAAGAAAGATGGGGTTCAAAGTTTATTATGGAGATGCCACAAGAGTCGATCTCTTAGAAAAAGCGGGGATTGCAGAGGCAAAAATATTTATTTCGGCACTTGATTCCCCCGAAAAGAACAATGAGCTCGTAGATATATTACATCAACATTTCCCCCACGTTGAATTGTATATGCGGTCAAAAAACAGGTCTGACGCTTATGAGTTGTTGGAAAAATCCGTTAAACATGTCTATCGCGAATCATTACACACATCTGTTCAAATGGGTGTAGATGTACTGGAAAGATTGGGTTATAGAAAATATACTGCCACACGAAAAGCACTTTCATTTATCAAATACGATGAAGAGGCATTGTCCAAACTAGCAAAAACCCGCAAAGAAAAAGAAGGCTATATATTGCAAGCGCGTAAAGAAATTGAGAACCAGGAAAGGCTGCTAAATGCGGATAAGTTATTTGATTTGAGATTATCAGACCATGCCTGGGACAATAAAAAACGAACAGACTAGACCACCAGCTCCGGAAACAATTACTTTTGACGCGTAAATAAGAATTGAATGTCCACAAAAGAATGGAGAAATGGCCAATAAGAATTACCCATGTCTTACAAAACACTTCATATGGTTGCGCGCTTTTTCACCCCCCGCCGTTTGGAAGGCATAAAGTACGCATTTTGTAGTGGTCGTAAGCTACAATCCATCGCACAGCTTTCTAGACGTGCACCATTGAAGGTTTCAGCAGGACCAACCAATCAATTTACCGATCAGGAAGCGTCTCATTGTAATAATAGGACAAAGCACCGGACGGACACTTATTGATCGTCTCTATAAGTTCCTCTGTAGGAGCTGCCTCCGGCTTAATCCAAGGTTGGGTTTTTGGCTGAAATACATTAGGGCTGTTTTTCACACAGTTGCCAGAATGGATACACTTCGCTGATTGCCATACAATCGTGATTTCACCATTGCTGTACTCCTTTTTTACATCTTTGGGATTCATACTAGTTGGATTTTATAGAACATTGCTATTCTCAGGAATTTTCTTAAATATACTATTGGCAAAAGGTGCAAGCTATATCACCTTCAATTTCCGACTTCTAGCAAAATCAATAGTAAGCGTGTGCTTTACCCAACACCTTTACCTTTCAAAGATTCGTCTAAAACAATGTCATCGATGATGATAACATCATGTCCCGCCAAGGCATTGGGCACTACCGCTGCTCCGTTTATTCGGTAAAAATGTTGAATTTTCCATTTTGGCTATTGTCCCCTTGCATACCTTTCATGCAGCGTTAGCCAATGCCACAACCTGCTTCTTCAACGCCACGTTCATTTCTTCAAAACCTTGCATGATATCAGTATCCAACTTTTTAGCCATCATTCCAACAAGTATGCCCTTGAACAGCTCTCCGTGTATAAAGGTAGTGCTACCATCTACATTTTCCAATAGCTCAAAGAAATGTTCCCCATCAAATATGCCTGGAATGAGCATGTGGCCTAACCATCGGAATTCCTGAGCTTGCCTAAAAGCCAAAACCTTTGGCTTGAAAATCATTGGTTTATCACCTTGAGGCCCTAGCAATACTTTAATTTTTCTCCTTCCGCTACGTCACCTGTAATGGACCTAATGAAGGGGTTCCATTCAGAGTGATTTCTTTTCCATCTTCATTTGCGAAAATCCTAATCAAACCCGTTTTGATAAAACTCATGTTATTTGATTCCTGACCTTGCTTTAGAAAATACTCCCCTTTTTGAAGCTTTCCCTCATGAAATCTCTCCGTTACAGCCTTCAAGTCTACTTGCTTAAGGACACCGAAATAATCTTGGATGTAGTGGTCTAGTAAAGTCATTGCTAATCATTTTATTTCTCAAAAACAAAGTAAATAAATAAGCTTTGGTCCTTTTTATTAATGATAAAATAGACTTGGAACCATACAAAATAAATGGTAATATATAAATATTTATTCTTTTTCTTCTATGTCCTTATATTTCTTATATATGGTTTAAATTTTTGTAGTATAAATTTTCGACTTAGACTCAGGAATAAGAGGTCTTCCCTGAAGTGCCTGATACAAGGTAAACGTTGCCAAAGCCGCATAGAGTAAACCCACTACAAGCGTCAGCTTGGTGTTCTTCAATACATAAAATGCCAAGATGGGTAATACCTGCAAGGCATGCATGCCGATAAAGTGGGCAATCCTCAGATCCCCCACCAATCTACTCCAACCGACAATAAACAAGTTGGAATTATCATTGCTCAGGCCAACGGTATGACTCATGCGTCCTCCCATCAAGAAACCCTGAAAAGAGAAAATCGCAAAAATCACTATCCCCAATCGGATTCCCCAGAGGTAATAGCTTGGTAGAGCCGGAAATGAACCTGCAAAAAATCGTAAGCCCACATATGCGGTGTAAATAGTAACCAACGTGGCAGCCAATGCCATAAGGGAAAACATTATGGAGTAAAACGGGGTGCTAACATTGTAATGGGATATCTTGCCCTGTCCCGCCATCAAGGCGATGTAGCCTATTTCAAATCCCAAAAAAAGGATAACCGACCAATTGAAAATACTTATGTTAAAATCAGTCAGGTAGAAACAATACCAAGCCATGGCCCAAACAAACAGAAACGTGGAAAAGGCAAACTTGAAAGGTTTAAACCAGGCATTGACCTGATAAACCTGCACATTGGAAATCCTGGTCATCACCAAAAAGACCAAAGAGAGCAGCAAACACAAGAGCCCAAAATAAAAGAGCGCTGCATTCCTTTCCTTCAATTCATAAACAAAGTCAAGCATAATCATTATAATTTTGGACTGGCCAGATTTTTCTTGATCTTCATCATGATAGCAGATGGTGTCACCCTTGGTAAATTGGAGATAAACCAATTATTAAAACCAACAACCTTCTTTCCCTTTCCAGAAAGCAATAATTTTACACCTGCTTCTGCTACATCCTTTGCTGGAACAGGCATGTTTGAGCTCATGGCATTAGTTTTCCTCATCTCTGGAGTATGAAAGGGAGTTTCAACAGTCCCTGGACATAAAGTCGTAACTATAACTCCTGAATCTTCAAGTTCTGCTGCAACAGTTTCTGAGAAGGCCAAAACAAACGCCTTGGAAGCAGAATAGACTAAGCAATAAGGAAAAGGTATAAAGGACAACAGTGATGCTACATTCATGATTCTACCTGATTTTCGTACAGCCATATCCTGAGCAAAAAGCTTGGTAAGTATCATCAGGCTACTGATATTAAGGCTTATCATGTTCAATTCCTTCTCCAAAGAAGTTTCAAGAAAACTCCCATAGTCCCCAAAGCCTGCATTGTTGACCAAGTGACTTACCTGTAGCTCTTGGACTTTGATAATATTGTAAAGTTCTTGGGTAGCTTCTATATCGGAAAGATCAACTTGAAAATACTTGACCTCATTTTTGTATTTAGCAGATAATTCCATCTGCATCTTTTGCAGAACATGTACCTTTCTTGCCACCAAAATCAGGTTGAAATTTTTAGCAGCCAATAGTTGAGCCATTTCATAGCCTATGCCAGAGGAAGCTCCTGTGATTAAAATGTATTCCTTCATTTGTATAGTGTTTAAAGTGATTCGATTTTTGGTGGAATTAACTTGTACATCACGGGCGTCACAATCCTCGAAAGGATGGTGGAACTGATCAGCCCTCCAACCAGGACGATTGCCAACGGTGATATTTGTGGATTAGGGTTGAGAGCAAGGGGCAAAAGTCCTCCAATAGCAGTTAAAGAAGTTAGTACAACGGGTAAGAATCGCAGTTCGCCAGCCTGCTCGATCGCAGTCTGTAAATCCACTCCTTCTTTGCGCAATTGATTGGTGAAATCAACCAACAGTATGGAATTTTTTACTTCTATCCCTGCTAAGCCAATAAATCCTATGATGGCGATAAAAGACATGGGATTGCCTGTAATCCAAAGAAGACTGACACCTCCGATAACTCCCAATGGAATTACTGATAGTACAATCAAAAGCCCCTTGAAAGTCTTAAATTGCAATATCAACACAGCCACGAAGAGGAAAACTGTCAGCAATATCACAGTGATAAAACCACCTCCGAAGGCATCATCTTCGCTTTCAGTTTCTCCGGATAGTTTATAATAGTACCCGGCAGGCATTTCCATGGCATCCAATTGCGGAACCACTTCAGCCAAAACATCATTGGCCAATACTCCTTTGCGGGTAGAAGAGGTGACTTTTACAAAGCGGTTTTTATTGAAGTGGTTGATGGTTGTGGGTGAAGTTTCAAAATCCAAGCCTGCCAACTGCTTGAGTGGAATAGCTGCTCCTTGGACATTATTGACAAACAGATCTCCCAAGGCATCCAACTCTCTGTATTTTCCTTTTGGGGAAGTGACAACAATATCAAAATCATCTCCAATTTCATCGGTATAAGTCCCCATGGTGAGTCCTGCCACAGCCAGGCGAACCGTTCTGTCAATATCTACTGTGAACACCCCCAAGGTTCTGGCCTTTTCCTTGTTGATAGTGATTTTTAAATCTGTTTTGAGGGTATTCAATTCATTGTTAATATAAAGTGCCCCACCGCTAGCGGCTAAAATCCTTTCCACTTCAAAGGACAACTTGCGCAGACTGTCGAGATTTTCTCCAAACACCCGAATGGAAATTGGTGCCTCGATTGGTGGTCCCTGCTCAAAATCCTGAACTTCTATTTTGGCATAAGGAAAAACGGCAAACTGATTCCTAAGCTGATTGATCAATTTGTTTTTGAGCACGGGTTTGGCATCAGGATCCATTTGAATGAAGATTTGGGCAAAGTCAAATTTTTCCTCCTGCTGGGGCACATTGTAATAAATCTGCGGATTCCCTTTTCCCACATTGGTTGAAAAGTACCGGATCAATTCATTTCGCTTCAAGCTATCTTCCACCATTCTGGTAATTCTATTGCCTTCATGCAAGCTGGTTTGTAAAGGCATTTTTACATTGACCAAAAAGATGGGTTTTTCTGAGGTAGGAAAGAGTTTAAAACCGATTACAGGGAAAAGCAACAAGGATACCCCAAATAATAAGAACGAAATTGCGAGCGTTTTCACAGGGTTATTCAAAGACACTTTCATCACTTTTGCATAAGTGGCTCCGATTACTTTTTTCAACGTACGGAGAAAAATATTTCCCTCTGGATTTTCATATTCCTTCAAAAATCTGCTGGAAATAAAGGGTACTATGGTCAGGGATACTACCGTAGAAGCCAGTACACTGCAGATCACAGCAAGTGGCAACCCCCGGACAAAATCTCCAGGCCCTCCAGGTAAAAAGACCATCGGAAGGAAGGCAATAATCAATGTTGCAGTCGTTGCAATGACTGGTAAGGTGATCTGCTTGGTGGCTTTGATGGCTGCTTCCTTTCTGGTAAACCCATCTCTCAACCAACGCTCGATATTCTCCACTACAACAATACTGTCATCTACCAGCAGACCAAGTGAAACCACTAGCCCCACAATACTCAGCTGATTCAGTGAAATACCGAAAGCGTTTAGGCCAACCAAACCTAAGGCTAAGGATAGCGGGATGGCCAACATCACCACCAAAGAGGCACGAATACCCAAAGGCGATAGCGTAAACAATACCAGCACAATGGCAATCAAAAAGTCAAGTCCCAAACCGGATAAACGTCTGGAAACATTCTCAGCCTGGTCAAAATGCTTATACAGCTTAATATTATCGGGTAAACTACTTTCAAATTCCAAAATGATAGGTTCATATTTGGCTTGGGTACTGGCTATATTACTTCCAGTTTTTTGAGCGGCACTTACCAAAACAGCTCGTCTACCATTTAATCGGGTGATGTGTTTTTCATCTTCATACTTAAAATCAACCTCAGCAACCTCCTTCAATAAAATGATTTTACCATCGGCAGTACTCACCACTGTATTTTCAATTTCCTCAAGGCTAGTAAACTTCCCACTGGTTTTTACATTGAAGGTCTTGTTACCAGCGGTAACACTTCCACCAGGAATATTGACAGCTTCGCTTTGGATACTGCCCAGAACCACATTGAGGGGAATCTGAAATGCTGCAATCCTATCCAGTTTTAGATCAATCCGAACTTCTTCATCAGGTACTCCCGATATTTTTACTTTTTTGAGATCGACTACTCTTTCCAGCTGATCCTGAAGGTCTTCAGCCTGCTTCTTAAGCTGTCTGTAGGAGGCATTTTCACTGACCAAGGCCACTTGAAGAATATTCACATCGCTGGGATCTACTTTTCGGATTTCAAAGGACAATATATCTTCTGGCAGGTCATTGCGCAGCGCATTTATTTCCCGCACTACTTCCTGATACTTGTCATCCACATTAACCCCATACTTAAATTCTACCCGGATCACCGCCAGCCCATTTTCAATAGCTGTTACAATTTTATCAATGTTCTCTAGTTCATAGATTTTGTTTTCGATAGGTTTCACCACCAACTCCTCCATATCCTGTGGATTGGTACCAGGATAAACCACTACGATTGGGTAGGTAGGTGGATTGATTTGCGGGTCCTCTGCCCTGGGCATGGTCAGCAAGGTCACTACTCCAATGACTGCCACCATTACAAACATCACTAGGGTAAACTGGTAGTTTTTCACTGAAAAATCTGTGAGGTTCATGGTTGTTGCTTTATGAATTGAATCGTAGAAAACTCATTTAGAAAAGCAGAGTTCCCCAAGACGATTTCGCTTACCCCCTCCAGGCCTTCGCTGATGCTGACGCCTTTGTCGGCAAAGCTCTCTATCAACACGGGTTGTTTCTTGACCCGATTGGTACCCATTGGTACAAAGACAAAAGCCTTTTTTCCATCTGCTTCGATCAGCGCTTCATAAGGGATTAATTTGGACTTCTGTTGCAATCCTGTTTGGATAATGGCTTTTCCAAACATCCCTATCGCGGGAGATTCAGTCAAGTTTTCCAATTTGAGCTCTACCTGAAAAGAACCAGTTCCCATGTCTGCGGCACCTGATTTCCTAAAAACTTCTCCCTCCCACCAGCTATCTGGAAATGCCTCCAGCCTCACCTTGGCTTTGTTTCCCATGGATACCTTTGCCCACTCTTTGTCCGAGAGACCTATTTTCAATTCCCAGCTGTCGTTCCCATTTTCACTGCATGCCAACACAGGAGCTCCCCCGGCAATGACCTCGCCTTCATTGGCCATTTTTTTCACCACAAATCCGGGCTTGTCCGCATAGATACATGCATATTTTTTGTTGAAAGCTACGGTGGATAGTTGCTGTTCGGAAAGCTCCAGCACTGTTTTCGAGTTTTGCAATTGTTCTAGTGTGGCCACACTGTCCGCAAACAAATTCTGAACACGTTGGTAATCCCTTGAGGCCTTATCGACGGCCAATTGTGCCTGCAGATGGCCTGCATCGATTTCAGTCAATAACAATTGAGCAATCAATTTCCCTTTTGGAAAAGACTGACCTTCTTCAACAAATATTCTGTCAATTACACCCCCGATTTTAAAAGCATATTTAACGTCGTTGATACTGCTAAGTAGTCCTGTACCGGTGACATGGGTTTCCTCTGTAGTTTCTTCTAAAGTGAACAAGGTTACGGATATGGCATCATACCCTTCCTCTATTTCCGAACGTTGGGCTGAGGAAGAACATGCAAAAGCAATAAAGCTAGTAAGCACGACTAGGGTCCCAGTTTTTAAAGTTTTCATAATCCTTGAGTGTTTAGATTGAAGGAAGCACTGGCACGCTCGATTTCCGCTATATTGATATGACAATCAAAAAGGGAAATATTCTCCTGGAGTTGAGCAGTAATGAATTGATTTTGGGCGTCCAATAATTCTATAAAAAGGATCTGCCCCGATGCATACAGTTTCCTGGAATCCTCATAGGTTCTTTTAGCACTTTTAGCTTGGCTAACATTTCCCAAATACTGGCTATAGGATGCTTTAAAATTATTTTGGCTCACGATCAAAGCCATATTTAGCTGCTTAGAAACCTGATCAATAACTAAAGCGGTTTTTGCTTGGTCTACTTTGGCTTTTTGTACCTGAATTCGATTTTGCCCACCGGAAAAAATGTTCCATCGGGTAGAAAGACCGAAAAAATAATAGCGGGTCTGATTGTTGTATTCCCAATCAAAGCCCTGTGATCCAAGATCCATGAATGCAGAAATTTGCGGTAGCAAGTAGGCTCTGGATAGATCCAGCTTGTGTTTATCTACAGTGGCAGATACAATCAACTGTTGCAGTTCTTCTCGTTGCAAAAAGGAATTATGATCAATTAATGTCTCATGGAAAGGCAAGGTTTGCTGGGTTTCAAGGATCTGCTCGTTTAAATCCCGGTTTAGTAGGAAATTGAAATAAACGTTTGCATTATCTGATTGCTGGAAAGCCGCTTCCAGTTCATTTTGAAATCGGATTACTTCATGGGATGCCCTTACTACAATGGTGTTATTAACCATTTCGTTTTTAAACAAAGCCTCGTTGATGCGTTTGCTTTCTTCTGCAAGCTGCAAAGCTGTCTGGATAATGCGTACGGCCTCAACGGTTTTGAGGTAGTTGTAATAGGCAATTTTGATTTCCTTTACCAACTCCCTTTTATAAATAAGCAATTCAAAAGCTGCAAAGTCCGCTAAATCTGACTGAATTCTTTTATGGTATAAGAGTTCTGCTTGAAATATTGGTAAGGCGGTTCTTAACCGCACGTCATAAAAATTATTGGGATTCAAAAGTATCCGCTGATTATCAAGCATAGGAAACGTTTGGCTTTCGGTTAGTTGATTCAAAGTACCATAAATGGGGTTGAGCAGATCACCCGCAGGAAAATCTACCGTTCTACCCCCTCCTGCCAAAAAGTAATCTGTCTCAACGCTCACTCTTGGAAAAAATAAACTTCGAGCTTCTGATAAGACTAAAATACTTTTATCAAAATCAAGTATCCTCCCTTGCACCTGCTGATTAGACGCTAGGCCTTCCTGAATATAGCTTTCAAGAACACTTTGGGCATTGGATACTTCTAGCATCCCAGTCGCCAACACGAATAATAGTATTTTTCTCAAAATGACCTATGTATTTAAATTGAACATTGTTCATTTACCTGATAAATTTTTTTAAACTCAAGCAACTGACCTCCCAATAAATTCCTCCTCAGTTTAACGTATGACTATCTATTTTCAAAATGGGCATTAAAACAATTTAAAATAAGCTCTTAGATTGATTAATGAACCATTCTTGATCCAAAAACCCTGTTAATCCCTGTTTTTCTATTCCTTCCTTTTTGTCGAAATCCCCCAGACTATCTAAAGTTTTTTTTGAACAAAACAAACATAATGAACATTGTTCATTTATACAATAGAAATTCGAGAATTTTTTCTGAACGAAAATTAAAAATCCTCCGAATTATAAAAAAACGGGCATTTCCTGAATTTAAAGAAACCTAACCTAACAAAATAGCCACCAGTCTAGGATGTTGGATCAAGGCAGCAGACCCATAATGAAACTGTCTTAAATTAGTTAAAAAATCAACCAACATGGAAATTCAATATTTAGACAAACCTCTCGATTCGGATGACAACATGTTTGATCTTTATGAAAAGTTAGACTGGAACAAGTATTTAAAACTAACTAAAGAAGATTTAAATATAGCGATGGAGCAAAGTTGGCAGGTCGTATATGCCTATCACAACAAAACCTTGATTGGAACCGGACGGGTGATTTCCGATGGTATTATAAACGCATACCTATGTGGTGTTGGGGTTATTCCAGAATTTCAAAACAAAGGAATCGGGCGTCAAATCTGCAAATTACTAATCGAATCATGCACCAAAAAAGGCCTTCATATTCAACTTTTATGTGAAGACCATTTAATTCCCTATTACAGGAGATTTGGATTTACTGAATTCGCAATTGGAATGAAAAAAACCGGAGATTAAAGATCTATCTATTATCTTTTGACGAGCATCAACAAGAAATCTTCAAAAGCATCGTACAATAACTTCTCTGGATCCTGCCCTGTGGCGCCTTTTACACGCTCTCTGATATACAGGGAACACATTCCATGCACACAACTCCAAATGGTAAAGGATAGGGGCTGAAGACTATGTCCTTTGAAGTAACCTTGATCCATACATTCTTTGACTGTATTTCTCAAGGCATCAAATGCATTGGAGCCCTCATGCCAGTTTTGCTCCTCTTGCTCTTTGACAAACTCCATAGGCGCCCGCATATTGAACATCAAATCATACATTTGAGTATTCTCCAGGGCAAATGACATGTAGGTCCTTCCCAAGGCTTTCAATCGCTCCATAGGATCAGACACATGAAACAAAGTCCTCATTTCCTTGGCAAGCTTTAAAAAACCCTCCGAATGCAACTCGTGAAGAATCTGATTTTTATCCTTGAAGTATAAATATACAGTACCCACACTGTACTCGATTTCTTTGGCAATACTGCGGATTGTTGTCTGATCAATGCCTTTTTCGGCAAACAAATCCTTTGCTGCATTCAAGATCAAGGCTCTCAACTCTTCCTTTTCTTTGGCTTTTCTTTCTGCTACTCCCATACTTACGCTTTGAACAAGGCAAATTTAGTGAACATTGTTCAAAATATCAATCCGCTTTTCACTGGGGCAGACAGGCTCAACAAAGGAATTTTTCGATTGACGAGCTTCCAAAGTCAGATTTGAAAAAGGAAGTTGAAAAGTATCTCAATTGGCCCTATCTTGTCACCCCATACACCAAGCCTTTTTTCTTGTATGACAACCACTAACCGTTTTATGCTTACCGGCATAGTACTCGCGCTATTCGCTTCCTGCCAAACTTCCTCTACGGAAGCACCCCTATCCAAGCTCAACCACGAAATCAACGTGCTATTCGAAGAGACAGCGGGTGACTTTGCCCTGGCGTTCCGCTTATTAAACGACACCACACAGACACTCCTAATCAACGAACGGGAAAGCTTTCACGCTGCCTCCACCATGAAGACTCCCGTGATGATCGAGGTGTTCAAACAGGCCGAGGAGGGCGAGTTTTCGCTGCGGGATTCCATTCCGGTGATCAACGAATTCACCAGCATCGTGGATGGCAGCAACTTTTCCATGGATCTGGGCAGCGACTCCCAGGAGGAGCTGTACAGTAGGATCGGCGGACAGGCAAGCATCTATGACCTTACTTACCAAATGATCATCAAAAGCAGCAACCTGGCCACCAATATCCTGATTGAGCTGGTCAACGCAAAAGCCGTCACCCAGACCATGCGGGAACTGGGCGCGGCTGACATTCAGGTGCTGCGGGGCGTGGAAGACCAAAAAGCTTTTGATGCCGGCATGAGCAATACCACCACTGCCTACGACTTGATGGTGGTTTTGGAGGCCATCGCCACCGGCAACGCTGTAAACCGGGAAGCCAGCAAGGAAATGATGAAAATCCTCGGCGATCAGTATTTCAAAGACCTAATCCCCAAATACCTGCCCGAGACGGTTCAGGTAGCCCATAAGACCGGCTCCATCACAGGGGTGCAGCATGACTCCGCCATCCTCGAGCTTCCCGATGGGAAGCGGTATGTGTTGGTACTTTTGTCCAAAAACCTTACCGATGCCGCCGCGGGAAAAGAAACCATCGCACAGGTCAGTAAGCTCGTCTACGAGTATGTTTCCTCTCTAAAACTCTAAAAAACTACCAAGATGCAACGATTTTTACTGGCCCTTTCTTCATGCTTGCTACTGGCAATTTCCGCCTGTTCTTCCCTAAAGGTCGGGAAGGCCATAGAGCAATCGGAGGTTTTCAACAAATCCGGTTTTACGGGATTTATGCTGGTGGATCCGGAAAAGGACAAGCCGCTTTATGCCCTCAACGAAAACCTTTATTTCGTTCCCGCTTCCAATACCAAGCTTTTTACCTTTTACACCTCTTACAAACTGCTCGGTGAACAGGTATACGCACTCAATTACCTCGAAAGTGGCGATTCCTTGATCTTTTGGGGCACGGGGGATCCATCGTTGCTACACCCGGACCTTAAAGGCGGCCAAGCTTTGGAGTTGCTTGGTAAAACCGACAAGAAACTATACCTGGCGGACAATTTTCCGCAGGTGAGGGCAAATGGCCCGGGCTGGTCTTGGAGTTGGTACACCTATTATTTCGGTGCCGAGCGCTCCGCTCTGCCGATCTACGGCAACGTGGTACGGTTTTCCAAAGCGAACGACTTATTCCTTTACCCAAGGTATTTCGGCAAGTTGCTTTACCCGGATCCCGCTTTCACGGGATCACAACCATTGAGGAAATTTTATGAAAACAGGTTTCAGATACCCTTGCACTGGCCGGATGGAAGCAATTTTCAAACAGATAAACCCTTCATTACGTCTGCCCACCTTACCGCCTCCCTGCTCCGCGACACCCTAGGCAAAACCATTCAGGTGATCCCCTACAATATCGCCAAGGGAAGAAAGCCCCAAAAGCTACCTGGACTGGGAACCGCCCAGATCTATAAACAAATGATGGAAGACAGCGACAATTTTTTGGCCGAACAACTGCTACTGTTGGTCTCGGATCGGCTCACCGATTCGCTTAATACAGCTACGGCCATCGATTATGCCAAAAAAAACCTGCTCGATGACCTCAGCCATGAACCCCAATGGGCAGACGGATCCGGCTTGTCCAGCGACAATAAATTTACGCCCAAAAGCATCATCGAATTGCTGGGGAAAATACGAGCAGAAGTACCGGAGGAAACCATTTTCGACGTGTTTCCGGCCGGAGGCACAAAGGGAACCATCCGCTCCTGGTATAAGCCCGACGAGGGGCAGCCAGCCTATATTTACGCAAAAACGGGCACGCTCAACAACTCCATCTGTCTGAGTGGGTACCTGCTGACCAAAAGTGGAAAAACGCTCTACTTCAGCTTTATGCACAACAACTACCCGATTCCCTCAGATGACCTTAAGCGGGAGATGGAAAAGATCCTGTACCAGATCCACCAACACTATAGGTAAAGAAATATCGTTGCTTTTCTAGCCAAAAAACCTTTCCACTCCACATCGCAGAGAACACCAATCACAAAAAACCAATTATTATTCGTAAATTTGCCATTCTTCATCAAGTCCTGCCCAAAACCATTTTACATCAACTACGATAAGCATCCACTTAGGCTAGTTCTTTTCTTGAAACCATTCGGAAAATCTGGATTACCAAGTTTTGCCAAATCTTACGCGACCTGATGAACAAACCTTATTGAACGAATAAAAAATGACGCAATTATTTTTGAATTTTTTCAAGCCCAAGCAGGCCAACCTTAAAGATGAAGTTCTTTCCGGGCTAACAGTGGCCCTGGCCCTTGTTCCCGAAGCGGTGGCCTTTTCACTCATAGCCGGTGTCAGCCCACTTATTGGGCTTTATACCGCCTTTATTATTGGACTCATCACTTCTATACTGGGGGGCCGGCCCGGTATGATTTCCGGCGCAACCGGTGCCATTGCCGTGGTCATCGTTGCCCTCGTTGCACAGCATGGAGTCGAGTACCTATTTGCTGCGGTAGTATTGATGGGATTGATACAAATTCTCGTCGGAGTGTTAAAGCTTGGTAAATTGATCCGTTTGGTTCCTCATCCGGTGATGTTTGGTTTTGTCAATGGATTGGCCATCGTGATTGCCATGGCACAGTTTGACCAGTTTAAATTTACCACAGAAAGTGGTGCCTCTGCTTGGATGACTGGCACCCCACTACTAATTATGATCGTACTGGTAGTTTTAACCATGGTCATTATCAAGTTTCTACCCAAACTGACCACCGCCATACCCTCTGCACTAGCGGCTATTTTGACCATCAGCCTCGTGGTAATCTTTGCCGGAATAGACACCCGAACGGTAGGGGACCTCGCCTCTATTAGCGGCGGTTTACCAGAATTTCACATTCCCTTGGTACCTTTCACTTGGGAAACCTTGATGATCGTCCTGCCATATTCCGCCATCATGGCCGGAGTAGGCTTGATCGAAAGCCTACTGACACTTACCTTGATCGATGAAATTACCGAAACGAGAGGGCACGGCAACAAAGAATGCGTTGCACAAGGAGTAGCCAACGTCACCACAGGCTTTTTCGGAGGTATGGGCGGTTGCGCCATGATCGGTCAATCCCTGATCAACGTGAACGCAGGCGGTAGAAACCGGCTATCCGGAATCGTGGCTTCCGTAGGTCTACTGGTTTTTATACTCTTTTTATCCACCTATATAGAGATGATACCCATGGCGGCGTTGGTAGGTCTGATGTTTATGGTGGCCATAGGCACCTTTGAGTGGGCATCGTTGAAAGTATTCCGCAAAGTACCCAAATCCGATGTCCTGGTGATGGTGCTGGTAACCCTGGTTACGGTATTGTTGCATAATTTGGCCCTGGCGGTATTGATCGGCGTGGTGATCGCTGCATTGGTTTTTGCATGGGAAAACTCCAAGATGATCCGTGCGAGAAAAACTATTGACGAAAATGGCGTGAAACATTACGAGATCTACGGTCCGCTGTTCTTCGCCTCCGCGTTGGCCTTCGGACAAAAATTTGACCCAGTAAATGATCCTGACGAAATCATCATCGACTTTGCCGAAAGTCGAATCGTTGACCATTCAGGCATAGATGCGGTGCACAAAGTCACCGAACGGTATGAAAAGTTGGGTAAAACCGTCTATATAAGACATTTAAATACAAGCAGCAAAGTACTGTTAAACAAAGCGGAAAAAATCATCAACGTGAACTACACCGATGACGATCCTTCATACAAGATCGTTGTCGAAAAGAACGCCTCCAAATCATTCGTATAAATCAAGTGCCTCCAGTTTCCTAAACAGACCGCAATCGGCTGTTTGGGTTACAGGAAGGGCTTACTTTTTCCTGAAATTGATCCATAGAGATGCGGCAAGTGCCAAAAGTGCGGACCCAACGGTCAAGGCATCTATCAACGTGGGTGACAACCTAATGTCCAGCATCCTGTCCAGCAGGTAGCTGAAATAGGAAGAGGGCAGGTCATACTCCCCCAGTTTACGCAGCACCTGCCAATGCCAATCTGTCAGCGGGCAGTAGCCAAAACCATACCATATCCCCAGAATTCCCCACGAAGCGAAGGTAAGCAGGATGCAGGCAAGGTGCCATCTGCGCCATTTTTTGACGATCCATCCGAAAAGGTTGAACACGATAAGCAGGTTATGGACAACAAGAAAGAAATAGTCCGCAAGGATCAAGTATGTGCCTTCACTCATATTCATTTCGTTTAGCCATTGGTTCCATTTCCTTCCATGTGATTTCCAAAAACCGACGACAACACCGGTCTTTGGTTAGCGTATGCGTCACTTGGAACCGTATGTATCGAAAGCCAAGCGGGCGATCTGCCCGATGATTTCATCCGCTTGCTCCAAGGAGGAAAACCCCTCCACAAATACACATAGCGCCAGGGGATGCTCCCCCAGAAAAAGTCCTGCATCACCCCGCACATAATCCAGCGTACCTGTCTTATGTGCGACCGCTGTTCCATCTGGGAGTTGGGAAGGAATGGCATCCCGATCTGCACAATCCATTAACAGTTCTAGTACGAAGGCTGTACCCTTAGCGTCTAGGTACTTACCCTCAAAAAGTTCCAAAAGCATACGAACCATCTCTTCGGCACTAGTATAGTTCTGCCTACCGGCGGTAATGGCGTCAAAATCCATCATCAGTCGATTTAGCTGGGTTTGCCGGAAACCGTTTCGCTTTAGCCAGTCTTGAATACGCTCCATCTCCACAGATTGAATGAGCAAATTTGTGGCAGTATTGTCACTGATGCGGATCATCTCCCTGGCCAAAAACTCCAAGGTATAGGCACTTCCGGGCTCCTGATACTGCAACTCTCCAGCCCCTCCTACTCTATCGGACTCCTTTAATACGATTTCTTCGGAAAGCGCCCATTTACCAGTCTGTACATCCTCCATTAAGGCAATTAAGATGGGTACTTTGATAATGCTTGCAGAGGGCACCTGTTTGTCCTGCTGATAGGCTGTAGTTGACTGCGCACCGGGTAAACCGATCTGGAAAGAAACCTCCACACTGTCCGGCAAATTACTCAGATAGGTAGCTAAGGGATCTGGTTTGGCACAGGAAGCCAAGAGCATCCAAAGTGCCACTAGAATTCCGGCGATTACATCAGAAAATGACCCAAAGCCTGTGGAATGCCTTTGGGATTGCAGACGTTGTTTCATATAGCTAAGGGATCAGGTATTCGTAAGTAGATTGGACTCCCAAAGGAATGCCGAGCGCCCAGTATACCAGCAGGAATACCGTCCACGCTACCAAGAGAACCAGTGTATAGGGCAACATAATGGAAACCAGCGTTCCGATACCCGTAGACTTCACGTAGCGCTGGCAAAAAATAACCACCAATGGAAAATACGGCAGCAAGGGGGTGATGATATTGGACACGGAATCGCCGACCCGGTAAGCGGCTTGCGTGAGGTCAGGTGATATTCCCAACTGCATCAGCATGGGCACAAAGATGGGGCTAATCAGTGCCCATTTGGCCGAAGCTGACCCAACCAGTAAATTGACAAATGCACTCAATAAGATAATACCGACAATGGTCAGCTGCCCGGGCAATTGCAGGCTTTGTAGAAAGTTTGCCCCCTTCAATGCCGTCAATGCCCCAATATTCGACTTGGTAAAGGCGTCTATAAACAACGCACAAAAGAAGGCCATCACAATATAGTGTGACATACTTCCCATGGATTTGCTCATAGAGGCCACCACATGTTTCATCTCGGTGTAATTTCCGGATGCAAAGCCAAAAACGACTCCCGGGAACCAGAAAACCAAGAAAATCAATGGAACAATGGACTTCATCAACGGCGCCGCAGAGGTAGTCAGCTTACCGGTTCCATCCCGCATCGCAGAACTATCCGGCCAGGACCAAAGGACCATGGCGACAAGAAAAACCAGCATCACAGCCGTCGCCAATTTAAAAGCAGCCCTTTCCTTTGGCTGAAGTTCTTCCATCTTGGGCACATCATCCAGTTGATCATCAACTGGCGCTGAACGGTATAGACGAGGCTCGATCACCCGGTCGGTCAGGTACCAGCCCACCCCTATAACCACCAAACTGGAAAGTCCGGTAAAAAATATGTTATTCAACGGATTCAATTCCACCGAGGGATCAATGATCTGCGCAGCCGACTGCGTAAATGATTGCAAAAGGGGATCTATGGCCGAAGGGATAAAGTTGGCACTAAAACCACCGGACACGCCCGCGAAGGTGGCAGCTATGCCCGCTATGGGATGGCGACCTGCTGCATAAAAGATGACTCCCCCAAGGGGAATGACCAACACGTACCCTGCATCGGCTGCGGTATGGCTTACAATGGCGACGAGGATTAAGATAGGGGTCAGCAAGGATGCCGGCGTAAAGCCCAGGAGGTACTTCAATCCGGCATTGATGTATCCACTGTGTTCGGCCACACCCACCCCCAGCATGGCAAGCAGCACCACGCCCAAGGGAGGGAAATTAATAAACACTTGGATCATATTGGAGAGAAAGGAAGCGAGCTGAGCACCCGAAAGCAGGTTTTGGATGTTTAGCTTTTCACCCGTTCTCGGATTTACCTCCCCAAAATCAATAGGCGCCAACAATGCTGAAAGCACCCAAACGAACATCATCAGTACCAAAAACAAAATCGCCGGATCGGGGAGCTTGTTGCCCACCCGTTCAATCAAATTTAGAAAACGGTCTAGCAGGGTGGATCTTTTGGTGGCTTCTTCCATGGAATTCGGGTTTGGTGTTGGAATGTGCCAAAAATAAGCAGCTTGCCGAAAAATACACCATGGCATGCATCATTTTAGCTGCTAGTGGGCCAATTTTTGAGAAAAAAGACAAATCTCCAACTTTGTGATAGAAACACATCCCCTTTTTTCAGATATTAGTAAAGTCAACGTGCCCTTCCTGGAAGGCTACTGTAACGAAACACCCCATGAAACGAACCATACGATATAGCATGCTATGCTTATTGCTAATAAGTACCCACCTGTTGCTTGCCCAAGGACAAGAGCGCATTGTCTTATGGCCCGAGCAAGTTCCCGGGGAGACTGGACCAAAAACTGCTGCCGTACGAAAACCGGATAAAAGCGGCTTGGTAACCAGGGTCTGGGATGTCACCAATCCGTTACTTACTGTATTCAAACCACAACCCAGTATTAAAAACGGCGACGCAATCATCGTTTGTCCTGGAGGAGGTTACCGTTTCTTGGCCATAGACAAAGAGGGGTATGAAGTAGCCGAATGGCTGACCTCACTGGGATATACGGCGTTTGTGTTGGAATATCGGGTACCGGATAAGCAGCCCGAAGCGTTAATGGACTTGCAGCGGGCCATCCGGGTGGTGCGCAGCCGCGCCGCCGAGTGGGGCGTTGAATCCGGCGATTTGGGGGTAATCGGCTTTTCCGCTGGAGGCAGCCTGGCAGCTAGGGCATCTACGCAATTCAATACGTCGGCCTACGTATCCATTGAGGATGATCACCTGATTTCCGCGAGACCGGATTTTGCCCTATTGATTTACCCGGCCTATCTGGACCTCGGGGAAAACCGGAGTTTGACACCGGAATTATCCCACTTGGACGAAGCACCTGCCACCTTCTTATTCGGCACCGCTGACGATCGGCATGGCAACAGCGCGCTGGTCTATGCCGGAGCCCTCAGAGACCATAACATCCCGGTGGAACTCCATTTCTTGCCTACCGGAGGGCACGGCTATGGGCTGCGGGCCGGTAACGTAGCTGCAGAAAGCTGGCCTGAGTTTGCAGAGAAGTGGTTGGAGAGGAGGTAGTGGGTGGAAATAAAGGATTTGTACAGGAGGACGTGGAAATTCAATAAAATACCGATTTTTACCCCCCTTCAATTTCTTATTTTGAACTAAAAACCCACAGAAACGAAAAAAATCAGGACATAAAATCCAGTGCATTGTAAACCGAGAACCCCTGGTAATGGATTTTGTCAAGGTTTTTAAGCAGTGGCTAACCCCTTTTTGGAAACCAACTCCGTTTTGTCAAGTATTTTGCACGATATACTTGACAAATTACCTCCAATCCCTATTTTTCCACACGTCGGCTCTATAATTATTCACGATCGAACCTACGCCAACTTGCTTCGAATACGCATCAGAACTATCCACAGAGGTTTAAAAAATTATCGGTGACTGAAATTTTTTTTCACCGGTGTGGCAGTATACTTGTTGGATCAGAGAAGGATTTAACGCATGCACATGAGGTACCTAGCTATTCTCATAGGGCTGATTCTACTGGTGGCGGCCGGCCTGGATCTATTTGAGATTTATCCCATAAAAGGTATTCAACTAATTTTCGGGATGTATGCATCAAGCATGCTGTTGTATGGGATACTTAGAGGGAGGAAGTTGAAAAATGATCCGCAGGCGAATAAGTAGGCCTTAAATTTTGGTTTCTACAGGACTGGCTTCGTTGGCCTACGGCCTTCCTAGCCAGTCCCTCGTGACTTGATTTTTTTTGCGGTATTCTCTCCAATTTAAGTTCCATGATTTTCCGCTGGATGGCAGTTCATCCGAACGCATTCATTTTCCATGACTTTTCGTTCCGGCATATCGACAGCCAGGTCTGTTTCAATAGTGCTGTTCTGGCAGCCTCTTCGGTAACAGACGTATACATTTAGCGCATGGTACACACATTGATGTTAAACTAAAAAGAGAACTGAAAAAAGACAACGAAGCATTCCTCTCACTTCTATCTTACACAGGTATGACCACTCAATAGCTATCTGAATACTAAAATGGAACAAAGGAAGACCCCCTGGTGTAGGAGCTGTAACCCAAAAAACACTGAACGTACAAATTTAAAATTTTAAGATAATTACATCCTTTGGAGGCTTATATACCAAAGAGATCGCTACCTGTAAAGCAATTTTAAAAGAAACACTTGTAGATTAAATCTCCTCAAAAAACCTCCGATTCCAAGGCCAAAAAGGCAGCTGTACGTTGATCACTGCCCATAACCGGAAGAACGGTGACCTCACAGACATATTCCGTTTGATCCCGTCGGTAGTTTAGGATTCGCTGCGTAAACTCTCCTCCCCCACGTAGCTTCTCTTTAAAGGCTTCCTTATCCTCATGAGTGGTACCCGGTCCCTGCAAAAATTGAGGACTCTTTCCAACGGCAAACATTTTGGGGTAGCCAGTCATCTCATGAAAGCCATCTCCTACCCACAATATGCGGTTATCAACGCCAGTAAGTAAGACTGTCTGATACCGATAGTTGTGTAATCGATCCCAATCAAACACCCACCCTTTTTGCTTGGCAAAAAATCGAAGGGTTTGGATCTCTTCTTCCTTTTTAAATTTTTCCACCAAATGCCGAAACTCACTGGCGTAAACATCCCAGCATAGTAATGGAGAAATGGTACCGACTTCTTGCTTCTTCTTGAAAATCATATCTGTTACTCCTCGCAATTCTGCACCACCGAACCTATAAAATGTTTTATTGATTCATTTGGCAGTTTTTTTCTAGGCACTAAACTATAAGACCTTGCATTTGTTTAAAAATTTTCGCCTTTTTTGACTCATTCGTTGAAATTACTCGCTACCTATAGGCAAAATGCCCTGATATGCCGTATATTTCGATATGTATTCAAATATATATCGAAAGTTGCGAACAGTAGGTGCTTCTCTTGCTATCCTTTGGATGGCCATTAGCTATACGTCCTACGGACAGCAAGATTCATCTTACACACAAGTCAAAAAAGGTAATTTGATTTTTTCGTTGGGAGAGGTGACTGTTTTAGCCGCCAAATCCGACAGTTCCTTGCACATCACAGCAGCTACGATGGCTAAGTTTAATCGTACTGAGGTATCGCACGCCCTCAACCTACTCTCTGGCGTGACATTGGCGAATATCGGCCCTAGAAATGAATCGGTGGTGTTTGTACGTGGGTTTGACCTTCGGCAAGTCCCTGTTTTTTTGGACGGGGTACCCGTCTATGTTCCTTACGACGGCTATGTCGACATGGGCCGATTCACTACGTTTGATCTCGCCCAAATCCAGGTTTCGAAGGGATTTAGCTCCCTCCTCTATGGAGCCAATAACATGGGCGGAGCAATTAACCTAATCTCCAGGCGCCCAACGAATCGGCTTGACCTGGACGCCCGGGTTGGGGTTTTTAGCGGTAATGGCCGCCAGTGGAACCTCAATGTCGGCACCGCCTCGGAGCGCTATTACCTGCAATTGGGCATTTCCCAAATCACACAGGAACACTTTCCTCTTTCCGGAAACTATGCATTGAAAGAACAAACCGTGGAGGGGCGAAGGGATAATTCCTACCGAAATGACTTCCGCGCAAGCGCCAAAATCGGATTTACTCCGAATCAAACGGATGAATACGCCATCGGCTATGCACTCCTGCGGGGAGAAAAAGGCACACCTCCCTATGTAGGTGCGGATAGCCGTATCATGACCCGCTACTGGCGGTGGCCCAACTGGGATAAAGAAAGCCTATACCTTATCTCAAAAACAGCCATTACCTCCTCCACTCAGCTAAAGTCCAGGATTTATTACGACACCTTTGATAACTCCCTCTTTAGCTTCGATGATGCCACCTATACGACCCAAAATAGGCCCTTTGCGTTTCAAAGCTATTACGATGACTACACCGTCGGAGCTAACCTGGAAACTGTGACCAGCCTATCCGAAAAATTAACCATGAATCTAGGCGGGCATTTGAAACGGGATGTGCATCGGGAAAACAATCTGGGCGAACCCCAAAGCGTGTTCTCAGACAACACCTACTCCATCGCCCTGGAGACTCCCTATGCGATTACCCCGGCCCTTTCGATCGTTCCGGGGTTAGCCTTTAATTCCCGTGCAAGTACCGAAGCGAAAAACTTCGACCGGCAGAATGATTCCTTTATGTTTTTTCCAAACAAATCCAATCAAGCACTGAATGCACAGATCGGATTCTTCGCCCAGCTAGCCAATGGACACTCCCTTGATGCCAGTATTTCCCGGCGAACCCGCTTCGCTACCATCAAAGACCGCTACTCATTCCGCCTTGGATCAGCTATTCCCAATCCATCCCTCCATGCCGAGCATGCGGTGAACTATGACCTAACCTACTCCGGCTCCATTGCCTCCTCATTCAGCTTTTCTACCAGCCTTTTCCGAAGCGATATCGCCGATATCATTCAGCGCGTGGATGATGTGGAGCCCGGCTTGTTCCAGCTTCAAAATGCCGGCAAGGCCCGGTTTATGGGCCTAGAAGCAAACCTGACACAAAAACTCACCCAGCAGATTCAAATTGGGGCAAACTACACCTATCTTTCTCGGAGAAACATTACCTCGCCCGAAATTCGATTTACCGACGTTCCAACTAACAAGATTTTGCTGTTTGGCGATATAACCTTCCAACGAAAGTGGAACCTCCTCACAAATATGGAATACAACAGCCGAAGGTACAGCACATCTTATGGAGCCACTGCAGACGCTTTTGCCTTGGTAAACACCCGCATGGCTTATCAGCTATCCGGGGCTATCTCCATAGAAGGAGGAGTCAATAACCTATTGGATAGCCACTATGCCTTGGTGGAGGGATTTCCCGAACCGGGCCGTAATTTCTTTTTGAATCTGGCATTTACAATGAACAAAGAATGAGCCCTTTCTCAAGGAACATCATCCGGCTTGCACTCATAGTGGCAGGGGCGGGGAGTTTCATCCTGCTTCCCGCATTCCGTACCACCTATACCGCCACCCCTCTCCGATTGGATCATCCATCCTATTTTGGAAGCCGATATACGATACCCGCAGACAACCCCACTACGGTGGAAGGCGTGGAACTTGGTAGGATGTTATTTTATGAACCCCTGCTATCGTCAAATAACAACCGATCCTGTGCGTCCTGCCACCAACAGGCGAATGCCTTCGCAGACCCCTCGCCAAAAAGCGTGGGCACCAATGGAAAAACTACCCAAAGAAATGCCATGTCGCTGGCCAATCTCCTATGGGTCAACAACCTTTTTTGGGACGGGCGTGTCAACGGATTGGAGAAACAAGCGCTTTTTCCACTAACTCACCCGGATGAAATGGGACAGTCTTTGGAAATGTCGGTTCGCAAACTCAGCACTGTCCCCACGTACCCTATTGCGTTCGAACGGGCCTTTGGAAGTAGGGAAATCAGTCCGGACGGAATCTTGAAGGCTTTGGCTCAATTTCAGCGAACGTTGATTTCTGCAGGCTCGCCCTACGATGCCTACCTAAACGGAAACTATCGGCTTAGCCCTCAGGAACAACGCGGCATGGAACTCTTTATGACCATGCCCCAACCTGACAGGGCCATACGTGGAGCCAACTGTGCACATTGCCACGGTACTCCCAAAATGTTCAAGGAACTGTTTCACGACAACGGTCTCGCCCCAACACCGGATGATCCGGGCAGGATTTCGGTCACCGGTGACGCCCTGGATAAAGGCCGATTTCGGGTTCCTACCCTGCGTAATATCGCCCTTACGGCTCCCTACATGCACGATGGACGCTTTGCCACATTAGACGAGGTACTTGACCACTATAGCGAAAGCATCCAACCAAACGATCAGGTGAGTCCCTTTATACGGGAGGTTGGCAATGACCCCGGGCGATTGGGACTAAAGCTCCACGACCAGGAAAAAAAGGACATCATCGCCTTTCTTCATCTGCTGACCGATTCGTTGTTTATTACCAATCCTTCATTTTCAAATCCCCACACACCATGAACAAACAGCTAAAAGCCTCCGCATGGTGGCTATTGCCCATTTCTATGCTGATGTTGATTCCATCGAAAGCAGCCTTCGTCCAACAAAGCGGTGCCGTCGTAATCGTGGGTGGAGAGGTGCAGACCCCCTTAAGTCTGCGCATAGAAGATCTTTCCACATTTGAAAAATTCACCCACACCACTACCGAACGTAACGGCACAGAGGCTATCTACACCGGAGTAGCCCTCGTTGATGTGCTCTATCGGGCGGGGGTGAGTTTGGGGGGCGATCTTCGGGGCGAAAATTTGGTCAAATACCTGATCGCCAAAGCCCGCGACGGTTACGAGGTTCTCTTTTCCCTACCCGAAATCGATCCCGAATTTACCAATGAACGGATATTATTGGTGTACGAGTTAAATGGCCAACCTCTGCCTGCGGGTACCGGGCCCTTTCGACTGGTGGTACCCCAAGATAAACGGTCAGCTCGTTGGATCAGGGAATTGGTGAGTTTGGAGGTTAGGTTTGCTCCTGCAAACTAGGCCAATAAACGTTTAATTTACGGATTACTCGGACCACATGCTGATAAGTTTATTTTCCCAGGTGGCTTTATAAGCGGACATTTCTGAGACGATCACTTCATAACGGCTCAAAAACCGTCTCCCGAACTCGGTTAGCTCTGCGCTTCCCCCTTTTGCTCCGCCCTTATGAAAGGTAACAAACGGTTGGGGGCCTCGGGAATTGAGGTCTTGGATCATGTCCCAGGCCTTCTTATAGGACATACCCATCTGTTTGGCGGCGCTTGATAACGATCCCAGCTCCTCTATCCCCTTTAGCAACTGATCTCTTCCGGGACCAAAAAACCGCTTACCGTCAATCTCAAGCCATAAGCGGCATTTCAACCTTTTTTCCTCCATACTTAAAAGTAAGATAAACTAGGTAAAAGCCTCGGTTTCCTAAGCAAAAAAATTCTAATAGGATGGGAATTGGGATTTAAAAACAAAAAATACTGCGGGAGCACCGATAGATATTAGAGCTCCCGCAAAAAGTTGGAAAGTAAAAAATCCTCAACGCTAGAATCCGGCTCGCATCATAGTATGAATGGGTGAATCTAGCTCTAATTTAGAAACCTCATTCAGTGTTTGAATATCCAAAATCTGAATAGTTGTCCTATCCGGCTTGAGTATATATAGGAACCCCTCCGATGCAGCTAACACAGGGCTAGGCTCGTTCATAAGCCGATACAACTCCAGCGTAGGCATCTCTTTTCTCAGCACTGTTCCTTCAATATCCCCTGCGGCAGCAATGCTTTGGCTCCTCATTTCCGAGCTGGTAGCCGTATCAAAAACCTTTACTTCGTCCTCTGCGGTGTGCACTATCAAATATCCTCCTCCAGAACTAAGGAAATATGATTTTAAGCTAGGAGCATCCACTATTTTCCGAACCGAATTGGTAGAAGGATTAACCTCAAAAACACCATGATTCCTTGCATAACCATAAAAAACATCAATCGCATCATGGGTTTTAATGGTTCCGATCCAATTGCCAGAGGTAGGGGAAAGAGTCGAAGGATTCGGGATCAACTTGATTTCATTGTTTTGACTGGCCACCAAAATACCATCGGTAGAACCAAACGCAGCAAACCTTCCATTGGAGGCATCTCCATGGATGCCCGTTACGACCGCTTCCTCGTTCTCGGCTACTACCTCTCCCTGCGCGTTAACAAGCTTGATGGACTGTGGCAGCGCTCCCGGCACCGCTTCATCCTTGTAGGTGACGGCGTATTTGTTGCCTATCAACCAAGTAGCGGCACCATGATGGACTCCATTACCCAAATCAGAAATGTGCAGCGGCTGAAACGTAGGGGTCTCCATCGTGGATTCCCTGGCAACGACCACACTGCCATCTCCATCATTAAATATGATAACCTGACCGTTTGTTGCCGAAAAATGCGTTGGGAGTGGCGCTTGCACGACCGCATCGAGCCATTTAGGCGAATACTCGTGACCATGATCGCCATGGTTTTCTATACCCGTATCAAAAAACCTAACATTGCCCTGCTGTCTTTCAATAGAGATTACATAACGGCCGGAGGAAGACAGGTAATTCGCCGCGCCCTCTGTAAATGGTGATACGGACGGGCTCGAGACTTCATTCTTCACCGGATTGATCATACGGATACTGCCGTTTGTTTCCCAAGCGGTCAGTCTAATCCATTCGCTTTCCAATTCAGCATAACCTTCTTCATCGTGTATAACTGGGTCTACGGTATCTTGGCAGGAAGTCCCAACGAAACCTAGGCAGGCGAGTAGTAGTAGATTAATTTTCTTCATAAAAGGATAAATTGTTTTACTATTTTTATGCAATATTATTGCATTTGCATCTTTGTTGCAAAAAAAATAGTGACTATTTATCCAGCCCGTTTAAGAAGGTGATCCCCTGCCTATTTCCGAAAGATTAATTACAGGGTGAATCAATCCACACAAACCTGCCTATGCGTTGAAAAGATATGGCTATGCTTCACGCTACCTCGACGCTAAAAACCCATTCACCTGCACCCAGTGTATAAAAGCGGCAAACCAGCGATTGCTCGTGCGATTGGGATTGCCTAAACCAAATCCATGCCCCCCATTTTGATAGAGATGGAATTCCACCGGTATGCCCGCCTTGTACCAAGATTCGACCACTCCGAATTGTCCTCTGAACAAAAAATCGTCCGTAGCGATGACATTAAACATGGGAGGGGCATTTTCGGGCACTTCCACCGGCCCCATGCCGCCATATATGGGACCAATAAAAGCGAGCTTCATGGTTTTAGAGTGCAGCGTCGAGTGCATCGTCAAGCCTGCACCTGCGGAGAATCCGATCATTCCAATACGATCAGTATCCACACCCCATTCTTCTGCACGGTCAATGATCATTTTATACGCAGCTTCGGCATCGGAAAGCTGATTGGAAAGATCCATCTGAGGAGGCCTTGGTGCTGAATTACTGGATGATGCTCCTTCGGCGGGTGGTGCGGGGGTACGTGGTCTGTTCATCCAATCGGAAAACTCATCAAATGACTCCGGGGTGGGAAACAACCGGTATTTCAGTACAAAAGCCGCAATACCCTGCTCCCTCAATGCCTCTGCCACCTCCCAGCCTTCGTTGCCCATGGACAACCAACGAAAGCCACCCCCCGGTGCTACGATTACTGCTGCTCCGGTTGCTTTCGCTGGATCCGGCAAAAAAGGAGTTAAGGTAGCCTTGGTGATGTTACGGGCCATGGGATCTCCCCATTGGCGAAACCAGGTTTCCTGGGCGGGTTGGTTTTCTACCCCGCCTGTACCTAACGGAATGGCGTTGGGCTCCTCCGGATTATCAAGTGGATAAATGGTGCCGTCTTGCGCATGCAGTGTGCCGACAGAAAAAACAAACAAGGCCAAAACATAAACCGAGGCCTTTAGTAAGGATGTGTTGGTCATGATAAGGGGTTTAATAGGTTACGTGTTAAAAATACGTATTTAACCCGAAAAGATAATGTCTATTAAGAAAAAAAGCCGGTATCTCTACCGGCCTTTTAGGGTCATTTATTTTGCGATCTGATCGGCGAGCCAGTCACCCACCTCGGAAGTCTTATAGGCCTTGCCGTCTCCAGCCAGGTCCTCGGTTACAATGCCTTCCTCAATGGATCGGTTTACCACTTCTGAGATCAGATTTGCTTCTTCCTGTAGGTCAAATGCATACTCAAACATCATCGACGCCGATAGCACCGTCGCCAATGGATTGGCTATGTTCTTACCAGCCGCCTGCGGATAGGATCCATGTATCGGCTCAAAAAGCTTGATATCAGAACCAAGAGAGGCAGAAGGCATCAAGCCCATGGAACCGCTGATGACCGAAGCTTCGTCGGTAAGGATGTCGCCAAACAGGTTTTCGGTGATCAGCACGTCATACGACTTTGGCCATTGGATAAGCCTCATGGCTACGGCATCCACAAACTCATACTCCACCTTCACGTCTGGGTACTCCGGTGCAAGTCGCTGTACGGTCTCCCTCCACAATCGCGAAGTCGCCAACACGTTTGCTTTGTCTACACAAGTAAGCAGCTTACGACGTTTACGGGCAAACTCGAAGCCCATTCGCGCCAAACGTTCTATTTCGAATACATTGTATACGCAGGTGTCGAATGCCCTATCGCCCTGCTCGTTACGGCCACGAGGCTCACCGAAGTAAATACCTCCCGTCAGCTCCCGAAGGAAGACAAGGTCTGTGCCTTCTATGCGGTCACGCTTAAGGGGCGATTTGTCTATTAAAGATGGAAATGTAAAGGTAGGACGTACGTTGGCAAACAGCCCCAGCTTCTTTCGCATAAGAAGCAATCCTTGCTCAGGACGCACTTTGGCCGAAGGGTCGTTATCGTATTTGGGATCACCGATGGCACCAAAAAGCACGGCATCTGAGCGAAGGCACACCTCATGGGTTTCGTCCGGGTAGGGCAAACCCACTGCATCAATGGCCGCTGCACCGGTAAGCGCTTTTTCAAAGGTAATCTGATGTCCGAACTTCTTCGCTACGGCGTTGACCACCTTTACCGCTTGGTCTACAACCTCAGGTCCTATACCGTCACCAGGTAATAGGGCTATATTCATTTCCATAGGTATTCTTTTTTACTGATTTGGTTTTGTTTAATTGTTCAATGATGTTGAGCATTTTCTCGGTGGCCTTCATAGCTGCAATGGTCTGATCGCTATCCAACCCTTTGGTTTTGAAGATTTTTCCGTAATCCCAGGTAATTACACACTCCACAAAGGCATCTGTCTTTCCACCGGGCGGAATGGAGATATGAAAGTCTGTCAACTTCGGAAGCTCCTTTTTCAGCGCCTT
The DNA here is from genome assembly GCF_017811155.1 of Lunatimonas salinarum. GTDB lineage: Bacteria > Bacteroidota > Bacteroidia > Cytophagales > Cyclobacteriaceae > Lunatimonas > Lunatimonas salinarum. Next base: position 353,735 of record NZ_JACVCV010000003.1, read on the forward strand.
GTAAATCTTTTTTAGCGCTTTCATAAACGAATCGTACTGACCGTCTCCGGACGCATTCTGTTCGTAAAATTCGTCGTAAACCTTCATCCGAAGCTGCACAGATGGCTTCAGACCCTTGGAATGCACCATGTGGTACCCATCGATACTGATATCATTTTTGATGCTGTTATTTTGTAACACATCTGCGATGATATAAGGCAAGTCTTCCGTGGTGACCCGCTCCTTCTTATCCCCCAATTCGATGATTCGTTGAGTCACCCTTGCCAACTCGTCCGGCTCCAGGGAAATACCCAATTCCTGTAAATTTTTCAGGATATTGGCTTTTCCGGATGTCTTGCCGAGTGCGTACTTTCGGGTTCTGCCAAAACGCTCGGGCAGCAAGTCACTAAAATACAGGTTCTTCTTGTTATCTCCGTCTGCGTGGATTCCTGCAGTCTGTGTAAATACGTTTTCGCCCACTACCGGCTTGTTTGCCGGGATATGCAGGCCGGAAAACTGTTCTACCAGCTTACTGATCCGATATATCTTATTCTCCTTTACCGAAAGCGTTAAGTCAGTAAAATCCTTGATTACGGCCACTACCGACTCCAAAGGAGCATTGCCGGTTCGTTCGCCCAAACCGTTGACCGTGGTGTGGATGCCTTTGGCGCCACTTTTCACCGCCTGTAGCACATTGGCCACGGAAAGGTCGTAGTCGTTATGCGCATGGAAATCAAAATGCACTTTCGGGAACTTGCCTGTAATAAGGTCCAAGAACGTTTTCACTTCCTCTGGCTGCAGCAGTCCCAAGGTATCCGGAAGCATGATGCGGCGGACCGGTAGGGTGGAAAGAAAATGGATCAGATCCAGGGTGTAGGTCTCCGAATTCCGCATGCCATTGCTCCAGTCCTCCAGGTAGACGTTCACTTCTAGCCCATGACTGGCGGCGTAGGATATGCACTTTTCAATTTCTTGAAAGTGCTCCTCGGGAGTCTTTTTCAATTGGTGGGTCAGGTGATTCAGTGACCCTTTTGTCAACAGGTTCAGCACTTTGGCGCCTGCTTCTACAATCCAGTCAACCGACTTGGGCGTATCCACAAATCCCAATACTTCCACCCTACCCAAAAACTTCTTCTCCTTGGCCCAACGAGTGATTTTCTTTACTCCCTCCAACTCCCCCTCCGAAACCCTGGCAGATGCTACTTCTATCCTGTCCACCTTAAGTTCTTCCAATAGCAACTTGGCTATCTGAAGTTTCTCTGAAGGTAAAAAGGAAACCCCTGAGGTTTGTTCTCCATCCCTCAGGGTAGTATCCATGATTTCTATTTTCTTCTGACCACTCATCAACAGTATTTAGTAAGTAAAGAAACTAAGTGATTTACCCGAACGGAACGACCGGGAGGCCTCTCCGTACTAGGGACGACTTGCTGCAAACTCGGCGACCTCTTGCTTCAAGTTCAACAAGTAATCAATGTCGTCGAATCCGTTTTTCATGTTTTCCTTCTTGTAGTCATTGATATCGAATGACTCTGATCTTCCGCTACTCACTATCGTGATCGTTTGCGCGTCGATATCTACACGAACTTGTGTTTGAGGATCCTTTTCCACCTCTGCAAACATTTCCTCCGCAAATTCCGGTGACACCGTAACAGGGAGTACACCGATGTTCAGGCAATTATTCTTAAAGATATCGGCAAAAAATGAAGAAACCACACAGCGAAACCCGTAATCATAAATAGCCCATACGGCGTGTTCCCTGCTGGAACCAGATCCAAAGTTTTTACCTGCAACCAGAATTTTCCCCTCATACGTGGGATCATTCAGGACAAAATCCTTTTTGGGATTCCCGTCGCTGTCGTAGCGCCAATCCCTGAAGAGATTGTCTCCGAATCCCTTTCTCTCGGTTGCTTTTAGAAACCTAGCGGGAATGATTTGATCCGTGTCCACATTTTCGGTAGGCAGGGGCACTACTCGGCTGGTAAGCACATTAAATTTATCGTAAGCCATGATGCAAAGTCGTTATCAGTTATCAAATATTTCACGTGGGTCAGCAATTTCCCCAGCAATCGCCACGGCAGCCACAGTCAACGGGCTGGCCAGTAAAGTACGTGCACCAGGACCTTGACGTCCTTCGAAATTGCGGTTCGAAGTAGAAACGGCATATTTTCCAGAAGGAATCTTGTCGTCGTTCATCGCCAGACAGGCAGAACAACCCGGCTGCCTCAATTTGAATCCAGCCTCTTCCAAGATGGCAACCAAACCTTCTTCGATGGCCTTCTTCTCTACTTCCCGCGAACCCGGTACAATCCAAGCGGTGATATTATCTGCCTTCTTCTTTCCTTTTACAAATTGGGCTACCGACCGGATGTCTTCGATTCGGCCGTTGGTACAACTCCCTACAAAGACATAGTCCACCTTTTTCCCTTTGATTGGGTCACCGGGGTTGAATCCCATATAGTCCAAGGACTTCAAATAGGTCTTCTTAGTACTGCCATCCATTCCTTCTGTGGTTGGAATAATGTCCTTTACCTTAATTCCCATGCCTGGATTGGTACCGTAGGTGATCATAGGCTCGATATCGGCAGCGTCGTAGTGATACTCCAAGTCAAATACTGCACCCTCGTCGGTTTTAAGGGTCTTCCAGTTGGCAACCGCTTTGTCCCAGTCTTCGCCCTTTGGAACATATTGTTTGCCCTCCAGGTAGTTAAACGTGGTATCATCCGGTGCTATGAGACCTCCTCTGGCACCCATTTCGATGCTCATGTTACAGATGGTCATCCTGGCTTCCATACTCAGGTTTCGGATGGCACTTCCGGCATATTCGATAAAGTAGCCAGTTCCTCCACTCGCAGAGATTTTAGAGATGATGTACAAGATGATATCCTTGGAGGTAACACCCTTGCCAAGTTCACCGTCTACCGTGATGCGCATCTTTTTTGGCTTGGCCTGCATGATACACTGCGTCGCAAGGACCATTTCCACCTCTGATGTACCGATCCCGAATGCGATGGTACCAAAGGCACCGTGGGTAGAAGTATGGCTGTCTCCACAGACAATGGTCATTCCGGGCTGAGTCACGCCAAGCTCGGGACCGATTACGTGTACAATACCGTGATGATCTGTACCCAAATCATGCAGTTCTATGCCATATTTCTTGCAGTTCTCGCGCAGCTTATCCACCTGCATACGGGAGAGCTTATCCTTGATGGTCTTGTCCTGATCTACCGTAGGAACGTTGTGGTCGGGAGTCGCAATGGTCCTCTCGGGATACAATACCGGCACGCCACGTTGCTCCAGGTTAAGGAAAGCCACGGGGCTGGTCACTTCGTGAATAAAGTGCTTGTCTATAAAAAAGACATCGGGACCATTTGGGATTGATTTCACCACGTGGGCATCCCAAATCTTATCAAATAAGGTTTTCTTTTCCATTCTGCTTACTACTGTTTACTCATTTTTGCTTTACCGGCAGCTTGTTTAAGGCATCTACAAATGCCTTGGCCGAGGCCAGTACGATATCGGTTTCGGAGGCAAAGCCGTGATAGGGCTTTCCTTCACTCATTAGTCTCATGTGTACTTTACAGGTGTCATCACTTCCCTTGGTCATGGCTTGAATCAAAAATTCGTCCAAGATCACTTGGTGCGGGATCACCTGCTTGATGGATTTTATCACGGCATCCACCGGTCCGTTTCCTGATGCCGCTCCATGGCGTCGGGATCCACCCAAGGAAAGGGTGATGGAAGCACTTGCCTCCTTGCCTTCCGCACCCTGATAGGCCACCTCTTCTAGGGTAATCAGGGCCGAATGATCCATGTGCTCACCCATTAGGGACAGCAATTCCTTTCTGCCAATATCGCGTTTACTATCCGCTAATACCAAAAAACGTTCGTACACCTCATCCAGTTCACTGCCTTCCATGGGAAATCCAAGTAAACCCAAGTGGTGCTTGAGGGCCGCCCTGCCACTGCGCGCAGTAAGTACAATGGAGGAATCCTCCACCCCCACCTCTTTGGGGTCGATGATTTCATAGTTCTCCCGGTTTTTCAATACCCCATCTTGGTGTATTCCGGAGGAATGGGCAAAGGCATTTCTCCCCACAATCGCCTTGTTGGGCTGTATGGGCATGTTCATCAGCTTGGAAATAATCCGGCTGGTTTCGTATATTCGTTGGGTGACAATACCGGTAGTCACTGGTATCTCCTTGTGGCTCTTGATAGCCATTACGACTTCCTCCAGGGAGGTGTTGCCGGCCCTTTCGCCGATTCCATTCATGGTCACTTCCACCTGACGCGCACCGTTCATAACCCCTGCCAGCGTGTTGGCTGTCGCGAGCCCTAGGTCGTTGTGGCAATGAGTTGCAATGATCGCTTGATCTATATTGGAAACCTGCTCTTTTAACAGCCTTATGATCGCTCCATACTGTTCCGGCAGGCAGTAGCCGGTTGTATCTGGTATGTTTACTACCCGGGCGCCAGCAGCAATCACCGCTTCAACCATCCGAACCAGGTAGTCTGGATCTGCCCTTCCGGCGTCCTCTGCGTAAAACTCCACTTCCTCTACCAGATTCCGAGCAAACTTCACGGCCTTCACAGCACGCTCCATCACGGCCTCCGGCGTGCTGCGGAGTTTGTGTTGAATATGGTAGCCGGAGACCCCTATCCCCGTGTGAATTCTTCCACGCTTGGCATATTTTAAGGAATCTGCGGCTACCTGTATATCCTTTTCAACCGCTCTTGAAAGAGCGCAAATAATAGGATTAGATACTGCCTTTGATATTTCCATGACCGAATTGAAATCTCCAGGACTGGATATCGGAAAACCTGCTTCCAATACATCCACCCCCAGCGCTTCCAAGGCTTGGGCTACAGTGATTTTCTCCGCGGTGTTTAACTGGCAACCGGGAACCTGCTCCCCATCCCTTAGGGTCGTATCAAATATCCAAAGCTTATCTGCCATAGTTAGTTAGTTATTCTCCGGTCTCAACTTGCGGACAACGGCTCCTGCCTGCCACATTTCTGATTCCCTCAATTCCTTCAACTCCTCTTCCAATTTCACCCTGTAATCCGACTTGCTATTGGACTCGATGGATTTGGCTGCTTCTTGACCGGTCTTGACGCTATTATAGAGCTGCTCAAACACGGGCTTGGTAGCGTCTCTAAAAGGCTTCCACCAGTCCAATGCTCCACGCTGCGCTGTGGTCGAACAGTTGGCATACATCCAATCCATACCGTTTTCAGCTACAAGAGGCATCAAACTTTGGGTCAACTCCTCTACAGTTTCATTAAAAGCCTCTGAAGGCGTGTGGCCATTTGCCCGCAACACTTCGTATTGCGCTGCAAAGATTCCCTGGATTGCTCCCATTAACGTACCTCTTTCACCGGTAAGATCGGAAGTCACTTCTCTGTAGAAGTCGGTTTCAAACAGGTAACCGGAACCTACGCCGATACCCAAGGCGACTACGCGATCCTTTGCACGTCCCGTAGCATCTTGGTAGATCGCATAGGAAGAGTTCAGGCCACGCCCCTCTACAAACATCCTTCTCAGGGAAGTACCGGATCCCTTAGGAGCCACCAAAATCACATCCACATCCGCAGGAGGCACGATGCCCGTCTGATCTTTGTAGGTGATACCAAACCCATGAGAAAAATAAAGCGCCTTACCAGGAGTAAGGTGTTTTTTCACCGTAGGCCAAAGGGAAATCTGTCCTGCATCGGACAACAAAAACTGAAGAATAGTACCTTTTTCACAAGCTTCTTCCAAGTCAAAAAGTGTCTCGCCGGGCACCCAGCCATCTGCAACTGCTTTGTCCCATGTTTTAGAGTCTTTACGCTGACCAACGATCACGTTAAAGCCATTGTCTTTCAAGTTTAAGGCTTGACCAGGACCCTGCACGCCATAACCCAACACGGCAATGACCTCATCTTTCAAAATTTCCTTTGCTTTGTCAAGAGGAAATTCCTCCCGGGTAACCACATTTTCTTCAACTGTACCGAATTTCAGTTTCATAATTGTATAGTAAAATTTGTTTGGTGTTTATAAATATTTATCGATTGTCTCCATGGGTTTGGCCACTGCCACGCGACCCGAGCGTACAAATTCCAATACATTGAAGTCCTTTAGGACTTCAAGGAGTTCTTGTGTGTCTTCCTTATGACCGGTAAGCTCCACCACTACGAAATCCTTTTCGGCGGAAATTATACGGGCATTGTATTGTCGGATTACTTTTTCCAAACCGGGCTCCAAACTGTGGGTAGGTATCTTGTAGAGGGCAATCTCCTGAAAAACCATCTGATCGTCCACGTAATAAAAGGCTTTGATTACATCAATAATCTTGTCTATCTGCTTGGAAAGCTGAATAATCTGCGCTTCGGTAGTGGTCACTTCTATGGTGATCCGGTAGATCCCTTCCTCACGGCTCTCCGAGGCGGTGAATCCATCTATATTAATTCCCCTCCGGGTAAAGATCATCGTGATTCGGCTGAGAATACCGATGAAGTTCTCTGTAAAAACAGAAATCGTATATCGCTTCATAATTGGGTAATGTCTTAACTGAGTCGTACTTCTTCTACTGAGCTGCCCGCGGCTATCATGGGAAACACGTTATCTTCCTTCTCGACCACCACTTCCAGGAAGTAAGGGCCTTCGTGAATAAACATCTCTGCCACGGCGTTTCTCAGGTCTTCCCTTTTTTCCACCTTCCGAACCTTGAAGCGGTAAGCTTCGGCTATCTTTGGGAAGTCGGGGTTTTCCAACTCGGTAAATGAATAACGCTTTTCAAAAAACAACTGCTGCCACTGCCGCACCATTCCCAGGAAGTTGTTATTTAGCAAGACTACCTTTACCGGTGCTTTGGTCTGCATAATGGTGCCCAACTCCTGAATGGTCATCTGTATGCCACCGTCCCCAACCACGCAAACCACTTGGCGATTGTAATCGTGCAGCTGTGCCCCCAAGGCGGCGGGAAGCGCAAAACCCATGGTCCCTAATCCACCGGAGGTTACTTGTGTCCGGGAGGTTTTATACTCAAAATAACGCCAGGCGATCATTTGATGTTGCCCCACATCTGTTACCAAGATGGCATCGTCTGCCTTAAACTCATTGACATGACGGATCACCTCCCCCATGGTGAGGCCTTCCTTGGTAGGTAAAAGGTCATTACCAATAACGACACGTTTTTCCTCCGCTTCGAGCTCCCGGAATTTGGCGATCCAGTCTTCATGCTTGCGCTCACTGACCATCTCCGTAAGCTTGGCAAGGGTCTCCTTGCAGTTACCCAATACAGGCGCTGTACAGGTTACATTCTTATCAATTTCAGCAGGATCCAATTCGAGGTGAACGACCTTTGCCTGCTTCGCATAACGGCTCAAATCCCCCGTTACCCGGTCATCAAAACGCATCCCCACAGCGATCAAGACGTCGCATTGATTGGTCAGCAAATTGGGACCATAATTCCCATGCATACCCAATTTCCCCACGTAGTTAGGATGCTCCTCTGAAAGGGCTCCTGTTCCTAACAACGTGCAGGCTGCCGGAATACCCGTCTTATCCAAGAAATCTTTCAATTCTTGCTCTGCCCTTCCGATCAATACACCTTGTCCATACAACAAGTAGGGACGCTTAGCTTCGTTGATCAATGCTGCTGCCTTCGTCACCTGCCCATCATCCACTTTGGGATATGGTTTGTAGGAGCGAATATTCAGACAGGGCACGTAATTAAAGTCTCCCAAATCATTCTGGGCGTTTTTCGTAATATCAATGAGCACCGGTCCGGGACGTCCGGAACGGGCTATGTGAAAGCCTTTGGCAATGGCCGGAGCGATGTCCTCCACCCGCTGTACCTGTATGTTCCACTTAGTACCAGGCATGGACATGCCGACCACGTCGGTTTCCTGAAATGCGTCAGTTCCTAGCAGATGGGCAAAGACTTGTCCGGTAATGCAGACCAAGGGCGTGCTGTCGATCAAGGCATCTGCCAAACCTGTAATCAGATTGGTAGCGCCGGGACCAGAAGTTGCCATGCAGACGCCCACTTTACCGGAAACTCTCGCATACCCCTGCGCAGCGTGGATTGCTCCTTGCTCGTGACGGGTCAGGATATGCTGAATCTGGTCTTCATAATCATACAGCGCATCGTATACGGGCATAATTGCACCACCGGGATAGCCAAAGATGAATTTTGCATTCTCGGCGATCAGGGATCGAATAACGATGTCAGCCCCTCTTATTCTAGAATCTTTCATAATTATTATCCATTATCAGTAATACATCCTTCCGATGCTGTAGATACTAACTGAGAATATTTTTTTAACGTTCCACTTAGGTGGCTCAAGTCTTTATTTTTCCAATTTTTTCTGCGCTTTTCGAACTCTTCTTCGGTCACGTTGCAGCTGATGGTCAGTGTATCTGCATCAATAGTGATCTCATCCCCATTTTGGATCAATCCTATTGGACCTCCCATATAGGCTTCGGGAGTCACGTGTCCTACTACAAATCCGTGTGTTCCTCCGGAAAACCGTCCATCGGTGATCAACGCCACATCTGCACCCAAACCACCGCCAATGATGATCGATGTTGGCTTTAACATTTCGGGCATACCAGGGCCTCCTTTCGGACCCACGTAACGTATGACCACCACATCACCCTTTTCGACCTGCTTGGCTTTCATGGCTTCATTGGCTTCGTGTTCGCTGTCGTACACCTTGGCTTTACCGGTAAAAGATTTGCCTTCCTTCCCGGAGATCTTAGCCACAGAACCTTCTGGAGCGAGGTTTCCAGTAAGGACACACAAGTGTCCCGTTTCCTTCAATGGCTGTTCTATCGGGTGGATAACAGACTCTTTGGAGGGCACCAATGCCGGCACATCCTTCAAATTCTCTGCCAAGGTCTTGCCCGTCACGGTCATGCAGTCGCCATGGAGAAGTCCTTTGTCCAAAAAGTATTTCATAAATGCCGGTAGACCTCCAATCTCGTGCAAATCTTCCATCATAAATTTACCACTGGGTTTGAAATCGCCCAGCACCGGAGTCTCCGCATTGATTCGCTTGAAATCCTCCAGCGTAAAGTCCAAACCGGCAGTCCTTGCAATCGCCAGTAAGTGCAATACCGCATTGGTGCTGCCACCTAATGCAACCACTACCCTAACGGCATTTTCAAGGCTTTTTTGAGTGACTATATCCTTGGGCTTAATATCCTTTTCTAACAACAGCTTTATGTACTCACCTGCATCTTGACATTCTTTTCGCTTTTCGGGCGAAGTCGCCGGATTGGTAGAACTGTAAGGAAGCGAAAGTCCCATCGCTTCAATGGCTGAAGACATCGTGTTGGCGGTATACATGCCTCCGCAGGCACCGGCACCGGGACAGGCGTTTTTTATCACGCCCATGTAATCCTCGTCACTTATCTCGTTTTTGATCTTTTTACCGTATGCTTCAAAGGCCGACACGATATTCAACTTTTCGTTTTTGTACTTTCCGGAACGAATCGTACCACCATACACCATGATGGCGGGGCGATTTACCCGCAGCATACCCATGACCGCACCTGGCATGTTCTTATCACAGCCTGCCACCGCTACGATACCATCAAAAGAATGCCCTAATATAAATGACTCGATAGAATCCGCGATGATCTCCCGGGATGGAAGGCTGTACCGCATGCCTGCCGTACCCATGGAGATACCGTCACTGATACCGATGGTGTTGAACACCAATCCAGTAAGTTTTGCCTTGACGGTGGCGTCTTTGATCTCCCTGGCAAAATCGTTCAGGTGCATGTTACAGGGGTTGCTCTCGTACCCACAGCTTGCTACGCCCACAAAGGGCTGCTTCATCTTTTGGTCCGTGAGGCCGGTAGCATAAAGCATGGCCATTGCAGCAGGGTTCTCCTGATTATCACTTACTTCCCAGCTGTATTTTTTCGAGTTGCTCATCTGATTCCTGAATAGTTTGTTAATTGCTTATAAAAAAAAGTGCTTCACCTGGATGAAGCACTTTACTGTTTTGTTCTAATTTCTATACAATAGTTCAGCGCTTCACCTTTTTTGGATGAGAATGACGACAAGGCTAATAATGCTGACGATGCTGAACATACCTAATATCTGATTTGGGGTCTTTCGTGGCCTATGTTGCGTTTGATTATGCAATATTAAAACCCTTATCTCACACTTACAATATTTTATTTCTTTTTTTCATATCCCCAAAAAACATACCGAAAGGATTCTAGAACAAAATGGAAATTTAAATTTATATTTTAAAAAAACAGAAAATATTATTTCTAAATAATTCAAATTAGTTAAAAATACAAAATTATATTCTGCTGTTGGATTTTAGAGGGAAACCCGTTTTTCTTCAGGCTAAAGTTTAGCCTAAAGATAAGGATATTATTTTACGTTCAAAATTTTTTCTTTTTATCCGGCAATTTGAGTTTGCCTGCTGTGGCCTGCTATCTCCGATTCACTACCTTTGCAGCAGAACAGACACTAGTACCTCGCATGATTGTTTTTCCGAATGCCAAAATCAACCTAGGGCTTTACATCACCGCTAAGCGACCCGACGGATACCATGAAATCCAAAGCTGCATGTACCCGGTACCGCTATGTGATGCTTTGGAGATCCAAATCGCCAAAAAAAACCGGTTTGAATCCTCCGGCATTCCCATCCCCGGCAACCCGGATGACAACCTAATCCTCAAGGCTTATCGATTGTTGAAGAAAGATTTTCCAGACCTTCCGCCCATTTCGGTTCATTTGCATAAGCATATCCCTATGGGGGCAGGACTTGGTGGAGGTTCCTCCGATGCCGCGTTTGCTTTAAAAAGCATGAATACCCTGTTTGAACTCTACTTAGAAGATTGGATACTGGAGGATTATGCCGCTCAGATAGGCAGCGATTGCCCCTTCTTCATCACCAATCGGCCTAGGCTGGTGAGTGGCAGGGGCGAAATAATGCAGGATAGCAGCCTGAACCTAAGCGGTAAATGGATTTTGCTGATCTATCCTTCCATTCACATAGGCACCAAAGAAGCCTACGCCGGAGTAAGGCCCAGACCGATTGACACAAAACTCGAAGAGTGCCTGCAAAAGCCCTCGCAGTGGAAATCCTGCCTGAAAAACGATTTTGAAGAAAGCATTTTCCCCAACCACCCGAAAATCAATATCCTGAAAAACGAACTGTATCACTCGGGTGCGTTTTTCGCCGCCATGTCAGGCTCTGGCTCGTCGGTATTTGGACTGTTTGAAAAAGAACCACCGCAAACGGCGATCGAAGTATCCAATTTTAGCTTTCGGACTCAATTATAGCCCCCTTCTCATGCACGCATCAGGCGCTTAGAAGCTTTTCGTTTTTCATAGAAATTAATAAGCGGGTATAAACATACCGCCGAAAGGATGATCAAGGTGCCCCAATAAAAGGCTGAGGACATCTTTTCAGACTCCCCAAAAATCAGCAAAGCCAACAGAATCCCATACACCGGCTCCAAATTAACGGTTAGATTCACCGCAAATGCAGTGAGTCGCTTCATCAACTCAACCGATACCGTAAATGCAAAGACGGTACATACGGTTGATAGGATGAGCAGCCAAAACCAGTCCATCCCTTGCGGCCAAAAGACTACTCCGGATTCGGTGAAATAAGCGGAATAAAAGGGCATGAATAGCGCTGCAAACAGAAACGCCCCGATCATTTCGTAAAATGTGATGGTATAATGGCTGTGCCTCTTGGCTAATTTTCCATTGATCACCATAAAACAAGCACAGATGAATGCGGAGAGCACGGCCATGCTTAAGCCAAGCCAATACCCAAACTCAAAACTGAAGATCACGTACAGTCCCAAAATCACCACCAAGCCCAAAAATACTTCGATCCATTTAATCTTGGCTCGGTTGGCCAATGGCTCCAGCAGCGAAGTCCACAGGGAACAGGTTGCTATACCCGCCAAACAGACAGAAACGGTAGATACCCTCGTGGACCAAAAAAAGAGAATCCAATGTGCACTGATCAAAAATCCTGTCAGAATAATTTTAAGGATCTCCCTATGCCCTAGCCGCACGGAACGACCCCGTATGAAAAAAATCAGCCCCAAAGTCAGCACTGCGATCCACGTTCGGTGAAACACGATCTCCACCGCAGAGACACTGATCAACAATCCAAGGATTCCAGTAAAACTCCACACAAGAATAACCAGGTGAAGGGTGAGATAATCCTTCGTCAGTGAACTTACCTGTATCATATTATCGGGGAACTGTCTTGTAAAGTACCAACCCTGTCAGTGCGAAAATCATGTTCGGTATCCAAACCGCTAAAATCGGATAAGCGGTGCCTGCTTCCGCAAAGGTACGGGAGAGCAAAAATAAAATAATGTAGACAAACGCCAGCAAAAAGCCCAGCGCAATTTTAAACCCAGAGCCACCCCTCGTCTTTTTGGAGGAGACGATTACCCCAATAAAGGTCAAGATAATCGCCGCAAAGGGAGACATAAAGCGCACATATTTTTCTATCCGGTAGTAGTTTATATTGTCTGCCCCCCTATCCAACAATATCTCTATCTGTTCCTCCAGCTTGGGTAGCGTAAGGGTCTCGTGGTGGTTTTTGGGCAGGTCAAAGTCCTCCGGCTTGATCGACAATACCGTATCCATCCGCTCACCGGTAGTCCATTCCTCATGCATTTCTTTAAATTCGCGGAGCTTCCAGTTTCGTACACTCCACGCATTGGTGGTGGTATCCCACACTATCCGGTCGGCAGACAGTTTTGCAATCAGCTCGCCATCCCTAATTTGTTCCATGGTGAAATTATAACCTTGATTACCTGAGGTGTAATAGCGCGAAATATAGGCATAGGTGTCCGGAGCTATTTTGATATGGATATTCTGTTGGTCAAAATTGCGCTTATCATCCAAATACCTTACCCTAAAATCAGACACCCCCAAGGTAGCTACCGGAAGCACCCACCCATTTAGCAGAAACCCAACGATGGCTATCAGGATGGCGGAAAACAGAAAAGGGACAAGCATACGCATAAAACTTACCCCACTGCTCAGAATCGCCACAATCTCGGTTCTGCCGGCCATTTTGGAAGTAATGAAAATCACGGAAATAAACACCGTAATGGGTGTGAGCAGGTTGTTTAGGTATAGCCCGTAATTCATCATGTACTTCAGGATTTCCGACGCCGGCACATCATTCCGGATATAGGCATCGTTTTTTTCCGTAAAGTCCAGTACAAGAACAATCATGATCAGCATCAAAACCACAAAAAAATAGGTTTTGAGGAAATCTTTAATGATCAGTTTGTCCAATAGTTTCATACTGGTATACCTTTCTTTCTAATGCTGCTTTTGTTCCTTACGTAAAGGTAAAACCTTCGGTTGGCCAATGATTTACAGGCGGCGACTCACCCGCTCCACCATCCCGGCCTTCCAAGAGGCAAACTCACCGGCCTTAATTTTCTCCCGGGCCTGCCCCACCAACCACAAATAAAAGGAAAGGTTGTGAATGCTTGCAATCTGAGCTGCCAACATTTCTTTCGAAATGGTCAGGTGCCGTAAATAGGCCTTTGTGTACCCATTGCTTACGGCACTTTCAAACCCCAAGTCTATGGGAGAGAAATCATCTTTCCATTTTTCATTTCGGATATTGACGATTCCCTCCGTGGTAAAAAGCATCCCATTGCGGGCGTTTCGCGTTGGCATCACACAGTCAAACATGTCCACCCCCAGAGCAATGCATTCCAAGATATTCGCCGGTGTACCCACCCCCATCAGGTACCTAGGCTTGTCCTCGGGCAAAATGGCCGTAACCCACTCTGTCATCTCGTACATCAATTCGGCAGGTTCCCCCACGGAAAGTCCTCCGATGGCGTTGCCCTCCCTTCCCTGCGCTGCCACAAAAGTGGCAGATTCGGTTCTCAGGTCTTTGAATACGCTGCCCTGTACGATGGGAAACAAGGTCTGCGCATAACCATATTTCCCTTCTGTTTCGTCAAAGCGCTGTATACATCGTGATAACCAACGGTGGGTGAGATCCATGGATTTCTTTGCATACCCCCGTTCGCAGGGATAGGGCGTGCATTCGTCAAAGGCCATGACGATGTCTGCGCCGATCGCCCGTTGAATGTCCATGACATTCTCCGGTGTAAAACGATGTTTTGACCCGTCTATATGCGATTTAAACAACACCCCCTCTTCTGTTATTTTACGGTTATCGGCTAGTGAGAACACTTGGTATCCCCCGCTATCGGTCAAAATGGGCCTATCCCAACCGATAAATTTATGCAAGCCCCCTGCAGCTTCCATGATTTCCAGCCCGGGCCTTAGGTAAAGGTGGTAGGTATTGCCCAAAATTATCTGAGCCTTTATATCTTCTCGCAACTCACGCTGATGCACCGCCTTCACCGTACCTGCAGTACCTACAGGCATAAAAATGGGCGTTTCGATTACGCCGTGTGCAGTCTCCAAGTGGCCTGCACGGGCCTTACTGTTGGCATCTTTGTGATGGAGGGTAAAATTCATTCGTTAACCGTTTGATTCTGCAAGTTATGCCTGACTATTTTTATCTCCGCAAAAATAGAGGCATTTCGCCAAAAGAGTTGTCGATTTTGATTTTATCTTTGCCACTTGAATAAAAACCCAAGTATGGAAGAAGTAGTGTGGATGGTCTTTTTTTTCGCGGTAGCTGTCCAGTTAATGTACATGCTCTTCATTTTTGGTAGACTGGCTTTCTTCCCCAATAGACCTCAAAAAATCCCCTCAGTAGATTCGTTGGAAGGGGTGACCATATTGATAGCAGCAAGAAACGAATTAGAAAACCTGCAAAAACAACTCCCGATCCTGATGGCACAGGATTATCCTTCTTTCGAAATCCTGTATGTCAATGACCGTTCTAAAGACGATACGGAAGACTGGCTGAGGGAGCAGGAATCCCGCTACCCGAACGTACGTTCCGTACATATACGGTATGTCCCCGACCATGTTACGGCAAAAAAATACGCACTCACCTTGGGCATCAAAGTGGCATCCCATGATGTGATCTTGCTCACCGATGCAGATTGTATCCCTGTTTCCGACCAATGGATTAAGCGGATGACGGCCCCCGTACGAACCCAAAACAAAACCTTCGCCTTGGGCCATGGCGCCTACTTGGAGGTACCCGGATTACTAAACAAACTGATCCAATTTGAAACTTTGCTCACCGCGCTGTATTATTTTTCCTTTGGGCTTTGGCGGGCGCCTTTTATGGGAGTAGGAAGGAATCTCTGCTACCGGAAAAGTTTCTTTATGGAAAAGAAAGCATTTCACGGCCTTTGGCATGTTGTCGGGGGAGACGATGACCTTTTTGTAAACAAACATGCAGATAAAACGAACACCTCCGTGGTAATCCACCCGGAAAGCGTTACCATGTCCCAGCCCAAAACCACTTTCAGTGAATTTTTCACCCAAAAAAGGAGGCATTTTCAGGCCGGAAAATATTATCGGTTAAAAGATAAACTAAAACTGGGTATTTATACGTTTACACACTTGGTGTTTTGGGGCAGCGGCATCATCCTGCTCACAATGCAGCGCTCATGGGAACCAATTGCGTTGGTTTCCGGGTTGGTTTTGCTGAGAGCTGCATTGCAATATGCGATACTCCGAAATACAAGAAAGAAATTAGAAGGTGTGGGCAAAGTGCTTTGGACCATGTTTTTTGATTTTATGTATTTGATCTATTTTTGGATTATCGGAACCAAAGGGTATCTGTCAAAAACAGTTAGATGGAAATAAACGAAAGAGAGTTTTCAGACAAGGCGTTAGAGGATTTTGACCTGATCGATCGGGCCGTCAGGGACAAGGATCAGCAGGCCTATGCCACGCTGATGAAGCGTTACAAAAAGGCGGTTTACTTCATGATCCTGAAAATGATACGGGACACCGATGATGCCGAAGACCTCACGATGGAAGCCTTTGCGAAATCCTTCCGAAACCTTCACAAGTTTAAGAAAGACTACACCTTCAGCACGTGGCTCTTTCGCATAGCCACAAATAACGCCATTGACTTCATCCGAAAGAAAAAGCTCAAGACGATGAGCCTAAATAACACGCTGACCGATGATGGCGGCAATTCGGTAAATATCGACGTGGAAGACGATGACAATAACCCACAGGACGAATTTATTAAGACCCAGCGAATTGAAATGGTGCGTATTTTTGTGGACAAGCTGCCGGCAAAATACCGAAAGCTTGTAAAGCTCCGCTATTTCGACGAACTGTCCTATGATGAAATCGCCGAGGAGCTAGGCAAGCCATTAGGGACTGTCAAAGCACAGCTTCACCGATCACGTGAATTACTCTACGAAATTGCCCAGGGCAAAAGCAAACACATCTAACCCATCACCTTAGCCGTCAATGGACGTTCAACTGATTTTTTCTTATTTCCCGGGGCTTACGGAGACCCAACAGGAGCAATTCACCAAACTCGGCGAGCTTTATGCCGATTGGAACAGCAAGATCAATGTGATCAGCCGAAAAGACATGGATCACTTCTACCTGCACCATGTGCTGCATTCCTTGGGAATTGCGAAGGTGGTGCAGTTTCGGCCGGAGACCAAAATTTTGGACATTGGCACAGGTGGTGGATTCCCCGGCATACCCTTGGCTATCCTCTTCCCTGAAGCATCGTTTCATCTAGTGGATTCCATAGGAAAGAAAATCACGGTGGTTAAGGACGTAGTGAAGACGCTGAAGTTACAAAATGTGGAGCCTCAGCAAACCCGTGCGGAGGAACTTAACCGCAAATACCATTTTGTCGTAAGCCGTGCCGTCACCCAAATGGCCAATTTTTTCCCTTGGGTGAAAGGCAAGTTCCGAAAAGAAGACATAGATCCAGAATTCCAAAACGGCATCTTCTACCTGAAGGGAGGGGATGTGGACGAAGAGCTGGAAGAAATGAATGTAAGCTACATCAGCTACCACCTGGAAGATTACTTCAAAGAGAAGTTTTTCGAGACAAAGAAAGTCGTCTATATACCCTACGAGGGCAAACGGTAAAATTTCATTTTTTTGTCCTAACTTTCCAAGTGTCAATCGGAAATAGTATGGGAAAAAGCATTCTAACCGGTATTTGCATCCTTGGAGGAATGGCCCTATTGGGATGCACCAAACCAACGTCAAATAATACCTCCTATAACCAAGTTTCAATCTACGACACCGTATCGATCGATTCAAAGGGTGAACTGCTTTTTTTAAACTGGAGCCTTAGTACTGCCACCGTTTCTTCCGACCTGAGTACCTTGTACAATTTCAACGTCGACGAACCGTCTTTGGAAGTCGTAGATCTCGACAAGTATATCCTGTCCCATAAAGTCCCTTTAGAGCGGGAAGGTCCGAACGGAATTGGTCAGCGGGGCAAAGGGGGGATTTTGGCACTTTCAGATCAACTGCTGTTTTTCAAGGGATGGCCTGCTCCCTATGTAATGGACTTGCAAGGACGCAGAACCGGTCTGTTGGAGAACCTTACCTTGATCAAGTCTTCGGTGACCCCAGCCGGTCGTGATTTTATGTATGAAATCATGTATCCCGACTTTCCTAACTTGGTATTTGGCATCACAAATGAGTATCCGGGAAAGAACTTTGAGTTTACGGTGCTAGATCTCATGGACAATTCCATCAAATCGACCACTCCGCTGTCTGCCTGGGACAATTTCTCTGACTACTCGTTGGTTTTTGATGACGGAACTCAGTTTGACCTTTGGGCACCGAGGGTCTACGTGACACTCCTTGGGCAATACATCTGTCTCAGCACAGATGTCAGCTCCGATCTATACCTTTACGAACCTAGAACCGAAAAACTCATTTTCAAGGAATTTCCCCACAGCCTATCACCGAAGCATAAAACAACAACCGGATCGATCCAAACTTCGGACCCAGCTCAATTCCAAGCGACCTTTCGCAAATTATACGGTGATATATCATTCCATCCTCCTTTTTGGGACAATGACAATCAAGTCTACTACCGCTTCAGCCATACGACTACCTTCGAGAGGTCCAAAGACGGTCTCTACCCCAAACGGATCGAGCAGCAAGTATACCTTTCGGTTATTGATACCAATTTCACACTTTCCAAGGAATATCCGCTGGAACCCCTAAACGAAGCACCTGTATTTAGTTTTAGCAAGGATGGAAAAATCTGGACGTTCCTAAACCTAAACGATGAAATCGCCTTTCTAAGGTTGGTATTGCATAAAGATTTGCCGTAAAAACATCTTTTGGGAGGTGACTTTACGGCAAATTGGACTAATTTCACCCAAGGAGTGGCTACTTTTTCTTATACACGATCTTAATCGGGACCCCTTTAAAATCGAAGTTTTCACGGATCCTGTTCTCCAGATAGCGCGTATAAGGCGACTTGATGTACTGGGGCAGGTTACAGAAAAACGCAAATACCGGGTTTTTGGTAGGTAGCTGCGTGATGTACTTGATCTTGATATATTTTCCTTTGATTGCCGGAGGAGGGTACTTTTCGATCTCCGGCAGTATCAACTCATTGAGCTTGGAAGTGGTTACCTTCCGGGTTTTGTTGTCATACACTTCGTTTGCCAACTCGATCGCCTGAAAAATCCGCTGCTTGGTGAGTGCTGAAATGAAAATGATGGGTATCCACTTATTTTCCCCAAGCTTCTCCATCATCTCGTCCTTGAAGGTCTGCATGGTCTTATGGTCCTTTTCGATGAGGTCCCACTTGTTTACCATGATCATGATCCCCTTGTTGTTTTTGATGGCAAGGGAAATCAAGTTCACATCCTGTGCCTCCAGTCCCCTTGTGGCATCCACCATGATGACCACCACGTCCGAGTCTTCCAGTGTACGCATGGAACGCATCACAGAGTAAAACTCGATATCTTCTTTAACTTTGGCTTTCTTCCGAATACCCGCCGTGTCGGTGATGATAAAATCCTTCCCGTAAAGCTTGTACCTTGTATGGATCGCATCGCGGGTGGTTCCTGCCTCGTCTGTCACGATGGAGCGTTCCGTACCCAGCAGCGCATTGAGAAAGGAGGATTTACCTACATTCGGGCGACCCAGTACGGCGATCTTTGGAACGCCAAAATCCGGATCTTCGTCTCCGGTATCCTGAAAGTTCTTGATGACCTCGTCAAGAAGGTCACCTATACCACTCCCATTTACGGCAGCAATGGGAAAAATCTGCTCGTGCCCCACACCCAAAGCATAGAATTCATTTGCCATAAGCATCTTGTCGAGATCGTCTGCCTTATTCGCCACCAGATAAATGGGCTTCTTCGAACTTCTGAGCTCGTCGGCAAACTCCTTGTCCAAATCGGTCAGCCCGTCGATGCAGTCCACCACGAACAGGATCACGGAGGCTTCCTCGATGGCCAATTTGACCTGCTTGCGTATTTCCTTTTCAAAGACGTCGTCCGATCCGGTAACGTATCCTCCGGTATCGACTACAGAGAAAAACTTCCCCCCCCACTGTGCATGGCCATAATGCCGGTCCCGGGTGACACCGCTTAGGTTATCTTCGATAGCTTTACGCTCCTCTACCAGTCTATTGAAAAAGGTAGATTTTCCCACATTGGGTCTACCCACTATTGCCACTATATTTGCCATTTTTTATATCGTATTATTGGTCGTAACCAAATCGCTTCAATTTGTTTTTGTTCTTTCGCCAGTCCTCTTCCACCTTCACAAAGGTTTGGAGAAATACCTGTTTGTCGAAAAATTTTTCCATCTCCTCCCTGGCCTGTATACCTACACGCTTGAGTGCCTTGCCACCTTCGCCTATCACTATGCCCTTTTGGCTGCTGCGCTCCACATAGATCACGGCACGGATTCGGATGATTTTTTTGTCTTCCACAAAATCCTCGATGGCCACCTCCGTGCTGTAGGGGATTTCCTTTTTGTAGTTTAGGAAGATTTTCTCCCGGATGATTTCAGAGGCGAAAAAGCGCTCCGGACGTGTGGTAAGTTCATCCTTGTCGTAAAAGGGCTCGTGAACCGGCAAACGGTCGAGTATTTCCTGAAGAATCCGCTCGGTATTGAAAGATTCGGTAGCTGATATCGGTATAACGGTGTCTGTCTTCAATCGCTGAGTCCAGTAGGCGGTCACTTCCTCCAACCTGTTTTCTTTGTTCAGGTCAATTTTGTTGATCACTAGCAACACCGATACGCCGGATTCGTTGATCTTTTCCAGTACGTCTTCTATTTCCTCGTCGGTTTCAAATAGATCGGTTACGAAAAGAATCACGTCGGCATCCTCCAGGGACATGTGCACAAAGCTCATCATGTTTTTGTGCAGTTCGTACTTGGGCTTCAACATACCCGGGGTATCGGAAAAGACGATCTGATAATGGTCGTCGTTGATGATGCCCATGATACGGTGCCGGGTGGTCTGCGCCTTGGAGGAGATAATCGAAAGTCTTTCACCTATGAGCACATTCATCAGCGTGGATTTGCCTACATTTGGCTTCCCTATGATGTTGACAAAGCCCGCCTTGTGTGTGTTTTCGGTCATGACAATAATTTTTCTGCAAAGGTACTTGTTTTTTTCCGTGTGGCACCAAAGAACCGGGAATAAACCAAAGAAAGTTTGGCTGTGAAACAGCGTTTTTTTAGGTTACCGAAAAAAACACCAAAAAAATGCCCGAAGAAAACACCTTGCCCAAATCCCTCAAAGTCAGCACGAAGCCATGTAAAGACACCCCTGGCTCCAAATTAAATTCCAACAATCCCTTGCATTTCACCAAAAATACACCTACTTTTGTACCACGATTTCAGCAAAACGATGCTGATAACAAATTAAATAGCGAGACATTTTCAACTAAAGATATATCGCGGGATGGAGCAGTTGGTAGCTCGTCGGGCTCATAACCCGAAGGTCACAGGTTCGAGTCCTGTTCCCGCTACTACAAAGGACACTGAAAACAGGGTCCTTTTTTTTTGAACCGACCGGACCAGCCCTTGCTAGCTCGACGGGATCATATCCGCCTAGGCGGACACAGGTTCGAGTCCTGTTCCCGCTACTACAAAGGACACTGAAAACAGGGTCCTTTTTTTTTGAACCGACCGGAGTGGCCCTTGCTAGCTCGAAGGGATCATATCCGCCTAGGCGGACACAGGTTCGAGTCCTGTTCCCGCTACTATAAAGGACACTGGAAACAGGGTCCTTTTTTTTTGAACCGACCGGAGCAACAGTTGCCAGCTCGACGGGATCATATCCGCCTAGGCGGACACAGGTTCGAGTCCTGTTCCCGCTACTACAAAGGACACTGGAAACGGTGTCCTTTTTTTTTGAACCGACCGGAGCAACAGTTGCCAGCTCGAAGGGATCATATCCGCCTAGGCGGACACAGGTTCGAGTCCTGTTCCCGCTACTTTAAAGGATACTGGAAACAGGGTCCTTTTTTCATCTTCAAAAAACTGGCCTCAGAATTCCCTTTCGTTTCAATCTGTATCTGGAGCACTTCGGTAATAAACGAGTTTATGCTTCATCAACCTGGTAGATTTACCAGTTCATAGAATTTGAAAAAAATAGATTGGTGCCAGTAGAAGGAGAAAGAAACCTGAACTGGATAGTTCCGCCCATGGGGTATAAATCTGATGTTTACAACTCAAATATTTGAAATTTCACGTATCTTTGAGCTATGACCGAATTGGTTCAAAATAAACTGGATTAGATAAAAGCAGCCTGTCAGCAACATCACGTCGGGGCTCTTTCTCTATTTGGTTCAGCTGCAAAGAGTACCATGAATGAAGACAGCGACATAGATCTACTCGTTGAGTTTTCTAATGATATTGATGTCCTGGAATATGCCGACAACTACTTTTCGTTGCTAGATCAGCTCCAAGAAATTTTGAATAGAAAGGTAGATCTTGTGTCTAGCAAATCACTTAAGAACCCCATTTTAAAAAAAGAGGTTTACCAGTCAAAGGTGGATTTGTATGCAGCCTAAACTACTCCAATAAATTTTAGCTATTGAAAGCATCATTGAGGAGATAGAGTCTATTAAGCAAAAAACTCATAACGACTTCCAAAATTTTTTTGATGATATCATTTTGTAGCGGGCAGTCGAGCGGGATTTAGAGATTATCGGAGAAGCGGTACGGCAAATGATGGCGATCAGCCCAATCCATCAAATCACGGCTTCTAAAAACATCATCGGATTAAGAAATATCATTTCCCACGCCTATGACTCGGTTGAACCTGAGATGTTGTGGGGAATAATTCAAAAGAACATTCCTGTTTTAGCTGATGAAATCGAGCATGACGCAAGCGACACACGGAGGGACGACTGTAATTCGTGCGACCTGCCTGCCGATAGGCAGGGATTCCATCTGACCGCTAAAGAGCAAATTATAAACAGATGAAATTCAAATAAAAAAAGGCACGTACCCCTGATCTGCAGATCGCTTAAGTGAATTTTTCGGCGATGGAAACAGAACTTGGGATGACTTTTACTGCTCTGCAAGCCTTTTTCTGCTTTGGTCTTTACATGGTTTGACTTCTTCCCACAGTTTGCAAATATTGGCATAGCGTCGGTCTTTCTAGATGTTTCCTTTTTTGCCCTAATCAAAGCAGTTGGAAGCTTGTCCAACGCTTATCCAACTTGGCGGACACAGATCAACGTTATGTTTCTTTCATCTTCTCGCTAAGGCTCGTTTTTCTATTGACATGCATCGGACTTCCGTTTGGCAAGATTTAGCAGCAAGGAAAGTACATTTGACCAAGTGTATCCACATATTATCCATTCGGTTTATTCCTTATTCAAAATGCGTTGGCGACAAATTCAATCCATAGTGACCTCCAAATACCAATTCGCCCAAATTATATGTTTCAAATGTAAATATTATATATCTACCTAAAGGATTAGTAATTATGATCAACAAGCCTTGAAAGCATTTACTTTAGGAAACTGGATAGGGCGGATTCTTTGATATTCAGTGTTTCCCGTTCACTTATTCCAGATTTAAACGGCTTCATCCCAAATAAAAATCTCATTCCATTAAAGGGTCTGATCAGCCCAATGTAGATGCCCAAACAGATTTCCAAAGTGGCAAAAGAGATGACCCAATACTTTGACCAAATCGATAAATCCCACTTACACACATAATAGCCAACCACAATAATCACGGTTTGATGGAGTATGTAGAAAGGATACACTCCTTCGTTCACATACTTCAGGAGGGGATGGGATCGATTCAGGTAAAATTGACCATATGCAATAATTGCCGAGACCGTAAACCAACTCAAGAAAATCGAGGTGATATCAAAGAAGGTGGCCAAATCTTCTGAAGTCATGGGCAGTTGCCAAATTCCCCTGAAATGGAGATATGAACCATAAAATGGAATCAAAATCAAAAGGGCAGCACTTAGGAATACTTTCCGGTTTTTGCCCAAACTATCCCAGAGGTTCGGATTGCTGTAGAAAATCAACCCAAAAGCGAAGAAAAGAAAATAAAAGACGAAGTAGGCCCAATCCTGAAAGTCGTGGGTTTCCTCCGGAAAATATGGCCTCAGCAATAATTGGCTGATCAAAATCAAGCCCGAAGGAATTAACAGAGCTCCAGCAGGGGTGGTGAAAATCCGTTCAAGAAAGTTTTTGAATGCCTGAGAGGCTGGCTTTCGCAGAAATACCAATAAGGGCAAAATCAAGATCGAAAAGACCAACAAATAGGCGATAAACCACAAATGATGCCAGCTGAAATTGCCTTTGGGGTAAGGTTCAAAATCAAAAGTGGTCGGGTAAAATTCCCAAAAGCTTGAATACTCCTGAATTCGCTCGAAATAGATCTGTGGAGGTACAATCACAAACATCCCGAATGCCAAAGGAACAAACAACCGCTTGAATCGCTCTTTGACAAACTGGGTTTTGGTGCGCTTACCTAAAGCCATGTAGGTGCCTGCCCCGGAGATAAACAGCAGCAAAGGCATTCTCCAGTCATGAGACCAGATCATCCAATAATTAAAGACGAGGCTGGTTTCTTCATTTTTGACATGCCATCCCCAAGTGCTAAACCACATACCGGTGTGGTAGAAAAGAAGGAGAATGATGGCAAAAAACCGGAGCCAGTCCAAATCGTGTCGTCTGATAGTTGCTTGTATTTCCATGAGATCTTTTTGGTTTTGATGGGTCAAACCTCCAAAATCTCTTTCCGTCTGACGACTGATTTTATCAAGTCAGCGTACGATTTGATAAAGTCGAACGCGTATTTCAGCCCGTTTGAACTGTTTTCCTGAATTCTGAGGGCGTCATGCCCATTTGTTTTTTAAATACCGTGTTGAAGGAAGATTTGGAACTGTAGCCCACTCGTTCGGCGATTTCCTCCATTTTGAGGTATGCTCCTTCCTCAGTTTGCAGAATTCGGCAGGCCTCTTTGACCCGGTATTCCGCAGTAAGCTCAAAAAATGTTTTTCCAAAACCCTCATTGATTGCTTGGGACAGCGCATGCACGCTGGTTTTGGCTTCCTTGGCAAGACTTGGAAGGGAAAAATCAGGATTCAGGTAGGGCAGATCCTTTTCCAAAATCTGTTTGACCTTCTCGATGAGTTCCTTTTTTGTCTCCTCATCCAACTTAGAACTTTGGTATTTCTCGGGTGTTTTGAGATCTGCATGCTCCAGATGGGAGTTGCGGATGTGCAGGAAACTCGTCAAATACACCGTGAAAGCCATGTAAGCTGCATACCAATGATCCCCGGTATCCTCTAGATTGAAGATTTTCACCCCTGTCACAAAAATCAAAACAGTCACCAGAATGAAAGGTACAATCCGAAGTCGCTTTTGGGCTTCAGTGATGGGTTTCCAGATGGATGCTTGTTGACTGGAGAAAAATCCCGAAACCTCACGAAGACAAAGCAATCCGTAAACAGCCACCGACAAAAGCGTAATCGGAGTGACAAACTCTCGAATCAATAAAGGATCGGAGGGATAAGGATGCGTGAAATCAATTCGGGGCAATCCCGGGTGGTAAGCAGAAATCCAGGAATTGTATTTAGCCTCATTTGGTAGCGCCCAAAAGGGAATCATGTACAGCGTGTAGGCGAAAAAAGGAACGAAATGAGTCCAAAACTTTGCCAGCAGTTTTCCCCTAGTCAGGCAAAGAATGACCCCATAAAACAGCGGACCTATCAAAAAGCCCAAGGGCTCCGAGAAATCCACCAAAAACCAGGCATGGGAAATCCGACCCGAATACATCATAAAAATCTCCAAGAGAAAACCCCCCATACTCCAGAGCAGCAATCCTTGCAACACCGAGGTTTGGGTCCGCTTCGCAGGGAAAACGAGATAGACCAAGCCCAAATACATAGCCTGCATCAATCCCATGAAAATGAAAACACTGAAGAGATCGATGCGGAGCGGTGGCAAAGTGATCTGTTCCATCATGAGTTCATTTACCGATCCAACCAGTCTTTAAATTGGGAATAGCGCTCAATGCTGACAAACACTTCCTGCTTGGGGTCGGGCACAAGTGCCAATTTCAACCGGGTAGGTGAATACTTATGGATTTGAGATATACTTTCCAGGCTGGCGATGAATTTTCGGTTAATCCGGAAAAACTTGGATGGATCCAATACTTCCTGAAGCTTATCCAGAGAAAGATCAAGCGGAAATTTCTGTCCGAGTCGATTGACTAGAAAAGTGATTTTCTCCTGTGAGAAAAAGTAAGCAACCTCTTCCACAGGGATGGTTTGGATTTTACTTCCTGAACTGACCAGAAACCGCTCCTTGTAATTCGTTTTCTGCTCCACCAAAGGATGAAGAATCTGCTGGATATCTGCCAGAGAGAAGGATTTTTTGGGAGTGTGGTATTTCTTAAACTTGTCCAAAGCCTGGCTCAACTCCTGAAAATTGACAGGCTTGAGTAAATAATCCACACTATTAAGCTTAAATGCCTTGATCAGGTATTCGTCATAGGCGGTAATGAAAATAACCGGGCACTCAATCGCTACCTGCTCAAAGATCCCAAAACTCTGCCCGTCTTCCAGATGGATATCCAAGAGGATCAAATCTGGAAAAGGATTGGATGTAAACCATTCCACCGCTTTTTTGACCGAGGGAAGGTCTGCAAGTAATTCTATCTGAGCGTTATATTTTTCCAAAAATCCCTTTACCCGATCTACTGCAAGGCGCTCATCTTCAATAATTACGACTTTCATAAGCAAACAATTCATCCGTAAATTAGAAATTTCCCAAAATTTATCCTAGACCTCTCCAGGCTTGGAGCTTCACTTTTTAGGTCTCGGCCGAAAAAATCCGGCATTCATCGTCCTTTTGTTTCCCGGCTGTAGGACAATGATCAATTTTGACCCAACAAAAACAAACAAAACCACAATGAACTACCGACAAATCTCTTTCCTACCATCCGCAATGCTCCTGCTCATGGGGCTTCTATCCTGCACGTTCAGAATCGATGCTGAACCCGGAATTCCCAAGTCCAAGTTAGAATGGGTTGAAATGGATGGATATAAGCTCTATGCCAAAACCCATGGAAGATATGGTCATTCCATTGTTTTCCTTTCTGGACTTGGAGACGAGTTGGGCACTTGGAACATAATCCAAAAGGAACTGGCTGGAGATTTTCAAACCTTGTCTTATGACCGGGCTGGAGTAGGACAATCCACTCAAGCAGGACATCCTTCTACGGGATTGGATATGGCGATCGAACTGAGAAAGCTTCTCGAAAAGAGTGAGTTGAAGCCTCCTTATCTTCTCGTTGGCCATTCGATTGGAGGGCTTTATGCACGGATTTTTGCAGGTAAATACCCACACTTGGTATCTGGAATGATTCTTCTAGACTACACGTTGGAGGATAAAATTCTCGCTCTGAAAGAAGTAGACTTGGGTGGATTGACACCGGAGCAACTGTTGACTCAGATCGCTCAGGATATGGGGCTCAAAGAAGGGAGTAAGCGGGAGTTTATCGCTTCACTGAAAACTGCCGAGCAGGTCAAAGCTGCACCGCTTCCCTCAGCACCAGTTACGGTAATCACAGCACTAAAGCAAAACCCAGAAGAAACTTGGGAGGATATCCAATTGAAAAGCCTACTTCATGGTCAATACGCGTTGTTAATTCCAGGTTCGAAGCATATTCAGGTGCAAAGCTCCCACTATTTGCATATAGATCAGCCTGAGCTGATCATCGGCGAAATAAAAGCCCGGATTTTGAACAACTAAACCTCCCTCCACTACCACAAACCAACACCCATCCCTGCCGAAGGGATGGGTTTTCTGGCAGAATCAAATTCCTTATATTTCCTCTCTACTTTAAAACTTAGCCTATGTCAATTTTCCATCTTCCCAATAGCCAATCCAAGATGACCATGTACTCTTGGAAATTTCAGATGGTAGTTGCCCTCGGATTTGGCGGGGTGATTCTGACTAACCAATTCCTTTTTGCAGAGTTCAACGCGCTTGAACTTTTGCAAAATTTTCTCGCCAATGTATTTATCGTCCTTTTGATATGGAAGTCGGCAGTCTGGGTCACTCAGGTAGGAGAACAGTTTTTCAATTGGTTGGAAAGACCACTAAAACGGGTACTTCTCTCGACAGTATTGGGATTGGTCTGCAGTTTTTTAGTGGTATTGATTTCAGCCTATTTTTTTCAATTACTCTATCAATCTGATTTTCCCGGGAACAACGAGATTTTCATCAATACCCTCATTTCATTTTTGCTGTTTTCAGTGCTATTCACCGGATTTAATATCATTCACTTTTTGGAAACCCTTCGGGAAAAACAGGTAAAAGAAACCGTTGCCAGACTGGGAAATTACTTTGAACAACTCATCGAAAACGTAGAGGATATTGTCCAAGTCTGGGATGAGGAAGGGAGAATCAAGTACTCCAGTCCCTCAGCAGAGCAGCAGCTGGGTTTCACAATCGCGGAATTGATCGAATTTCCTCCATTTTATTGGCTAGTTGAGGAGGACAAACTCAAAGTAAAAAGCAGATTTGAAGTGTATTTGAAAAAAGGCGATGGGGAGGTGTTTTTTGATCAGTTTCAGGTAAAAACCAAAGCCGGTGCTGTAAAAATGCTGGAAGTAAAGATTACCGACGGGCGAAAAATCCCCATGATCGAAGGGCTGATTGTGACCTGTAGGGATATTTCCCAGCGCTACGAGACTGAACAGCTGATCAGAAGACAAAAAGAACTTTACGAATTGACCAGCTCCATCTCAGGATCTTTTCTCAAGATGGATTTTCAATCAGCCCTCGTGGAAATGCTGGAGAAAATGGGGAGATTCTCCTCGGTGGACCGAGTCTACGTGTACCAACTGAGCCCCGAGAAAAATTATTGGCACTGCCTTCACGAATGGCGTAGCCAAAAAGGGGATCTCATTCCCTCAATTTACTATCAAAAAGGAATTCCAATTGAGGCCATGCAGTGGACCTTTGATCAATTGCGGGCTGATAAAATTCTGAACTTTAAAACGCTCGATGAAATGCCCCCAGAGGCGGAACAATGTAGAAAAGCATTTGAAGCTGATGGTACCGTGGGAATTCTTCTACTTCCTCTTCGAATTAATGAGGAGTTGGTCGGAATGATTGGGTATGATGCGCTTTTTGAACCCAAAAACTGGTCAGAAGACGACATCCGATTCCTCAAGCTTTGCAGTGAGATACTTACATCTTCTCTAGCCCGCTCGGAGGCGGAAGCCTCTACCCGGGCTTCGCTATCCTTCAACCAAGCGATTATTGATTCCTCCGCAGAAGGCTTCCTTTTAGCCAATCTCCAAAACAAGGTAGTTTATGCCAATGACATCTTCTTGTCTCTCTGGGAACTGGAGCAAAATCCTGTCGGTCTCAGTGTAGAAGAAGTCAGTAGACTAGTCGAGCCAAAAGTTGAGAATAAAGAAGAAATAGAACGAGGATTTGAGACACTCAAAGAAAATAGCCAAGCTGTTTTTACCATGACCTTAAATCTGAGTACCGGAAGGGTACTGGAAATCTACTCTGCACCTCAGATTCAGGATGAGAAGCTGGCGGGACGAATCTGGAGCAATCGGGATATTACAGACCGGGTGCTTTCGCAAAAGGAAGAGATGGAAAAAGGGATGGCCTTGGCTCAGTTTGAATCCCTAAAAAATCAAGTAAATCCCCATTTTTTATTCAACAGCCTCAACGTATTGAGTTCCCTCGTTCACGTGGACGCTGACTTGTCCGAGAAGTTTATCGATCAGCTGGCCAAATCCTACCGCTACCTTTTGGAGCAAAAAGACAATACTCTCTTGCCTTTGAAGGTGGAGCTTGACTTTGTGGATTCTTTTGTTTTTCTCCTCCAAATCCGATTCGAGGACAAAATCCAAGTCCAAATTGATATTCCTCATCGGTTCCACGCTATGCTAATCGCTCCGCTAACCATGCAGCTCTTGATCGAAAATGCCGTCAAACACAACCGGATTTCCAAAGATGAACCGTTGAAAATTTTCATCGGAATTGAAGAGGATCACCTCGTTGTCAAAAATTCTCTTCAGGTCAGAATCAACCCTACTCCGTCCACGGGACTTGGTCTGAAAAATATCCAAAACAGATACCTCATTCTTTCCGATGTTGTTCCCCAGTTTGGCCCTGAGGGAGATTTTTATGTTGCCAGAATTCCTTTGATCGAGGAAAACTAGTCTGGATTCATCGCCATTTTTTAACGGTTCGGTCGGAAAACACAGGCACTCATCCAAGTAAAATTCCTGAAGGATTTCGCTCCAACTAGTTTCGCTGAGAATTACTACCTCATGCGAACTTCATCCAACCTTCGAATTGCATTTAGCCTTTTTGGCTTCGGTTCATTAGGAATAGCTTCCCTTTTGCTGGTTGCTCCTCCGGCTTTACCTCCGAGTATAGAATTAGATCCTTCTACCCTTAGGTGGATCACGCTGATCAACCCAATGATTCTTTTGTTGGTCAGTATCATCATTGGTACTCTTCTAAAAGATGCCGCAGGCGTCAATCTTCCAATTTTGGAAAGAAAAAAAGGTGAAAGCTTGGGTCTGACTCTTCAGGGTTTGATTTACCCACTTTTGGTCCTTACAGCAGTGACTTCTTTGGGAGTAATGATTATCTATTTAGGCACGAGTTGGGGATTTGATTCTGGTTACAAGGAGGTTATCGAGGGGTCGGGGTTACCATTTTTGACCCGGTTACTCTATGGTGGAATCACCGAAGAGATCCTGATGCGCTATGGATTGATGACTTTGCTCCTTTGGATACTCAAAGAGATCAATCGCCCTAACTCAACTATTCAGTTTTGGATAGCGAATATTCTTACAGCCATCCTTTTTGCGACAGGTCATTTGCCTGCCCTCTTTAATGAGGTGCATTCTCCCAGCCTTTGGACACTCACTTACATTCTCGGCGGAAATTTCTGGGCGGGAATCTGCTTTGGCTATGCCTTTTGGCGGTATGGATTGGTCCTCGCAATCCTGACACACATGGGTTTTCACCTCATCACTTACTTCCTTATCTAAACCAACCCCAAAATGAAAAAACTTCTCTTTATTCTCTTTTGTCTGAGCACAGTTCAACTGATTCAGGCCCAAGATTCTTCCAGCCTTCCGCCTATCAGCGTCCCTATTCTTGATTCCTTGATAGGAAAAATACCAAGCTCGGACGAGCCCGGATTTGCAGTAGGAATCAGCTTTGGCAATGAAATCCTAATCGAACACTACTACGGTCTATCCGATTTGGAAAATAAAATCCCTATCACTGACAGCACTCAATTCAATCTAGCTTCGGTATCCAAACATTTTACTGCTTACGGCCTCTTGTTTTTGGAAAACAGAGGAAAAGTAAACTTGCAGACCTCGGTGATTCAATACCTGAACAATTTTCCCTATTCGGATAAAATCACGGTCATGCATTTGCTACACCATACTTCGGGCATCCCCTCTTCGGATAATCTGAGAGTCTTTGCCGGGCAATCTCTGGAATCACCTTGGGGTAAAAAAGAAGAACTCAGACTGCATGCCAATTACAGAAAGCTCAACTTCAGCCCAGGAACTGATTTCCTGTATTCCAATTCTGGTTATTTCTTTTTGGGACAGGTCATTAAAACCCAAAGCGGCCTTTCCTATGCAGACTTCTTCGAAAAGTCTCTTTTCCCTTCCTTGGGTATTCAGGGAACGGTCATGGATAAACCCAAGAAACTTATTCCAAATCGGGCCATACCTTACCATCCTGGACAAGCCGGATTTGAAAGGAAATTTCCTGAGAATACATACATCACAGGGGAATCCAATATCTACCTCAACCTCCCATCTATGATGCGTTGGATGCAGTACTTGATGCTTTCCAATCATAATGAATCCCATTTTGTTCAAGCTATGTTTGATGGCAACTATAACTTATCTACAGGAAAGTTGGTGGAGTATCGTTTTGGCCTGGAAAAACGAGAAATCAATTCTCTCCAAGCTATGACTCACGGAGGAGGAGTGCCGGGCTATGCTTCCTACGTCATTTATATTCCTGAACTTGATCTGGGAATCAGTGTGCTTTCCAATTCGGATAAGCTCCCAAAAAGTCCAGGCGCTATCGCTCATGCTATCGCCAGATACCTCACTGCCGGTTATGCTAGTGCTGTGTCACAACCTGCTCATCAGGAAATTGAATTGCGAGCTGAGGAAACCCAAAAGTATGCCGGTGAGTACCGCTTTTGGGATGGAGTCCAGTTTGAAATCAAGCAGGAAGAAGCTGGGTTGTTCATCCATTTGCCTGATGTACCTCCTTTTCAGTTAATCACCAGATCAGAGACGGAGTTTTTTATTCGTGAATTTGACGGGCAAGTTGCTTTCTCCTTTAAAAATGGAATTCAAACGCTCCAATTTATTCAGGGGAAAAAGTTAGATGCGGCTGAAAAACTGGATCCCAACCGACAGAAAGCAGCGAGCCCACCTGCTAGTCAGCTTATAGGGATGTATAAAAATAAAGGTTTGGATGTAGCCTACGAAGTAAGGGAAAAGGAGGAAAAACTGATGCTTATTCTTCCTGAGATACTTCTTCAATATGCTGGATTTCAGGAGATTGAATTGATTCCTATAGAGGGAAATACCTATCGGACCCGAGAATTGGGGGTGATAGAATGGCAAGTCGATGCCAAAGGAAAAGTAAAAGGATTCCTCATCAAAGATGTGGGAAGACTCTGGAACCTCTATTTCACCAAGAATTCATAATGTTAAGTTGGTTCAAACAACGACTAATTCCCTCTTGGCTCAAGAGGGAATTTTTTACTTTCTGTTCCAATGATCGCCTAGTCCAATTATGACTCCCATCCAACCTTATCATCCCAAGAACCTTCCTGAAATCCGAATGATCTGGAGAAAAAGCGCGACTTCCGCTTACCCTTTTCTTTCAGCGGAGTTTATCCAAAAGGAGGAGAATCAAATCGCCCAAATTTATTTGCCTCTGTGCCAAACCTGGGTCTGGAAAAATGAGTGTGGATCTTGTTTGGCTTTTATATCTCTTTTGGAAAATGAAATCGGAGGATTATTTGTCTTGCCGGAGTTTCAATATAGGGGAATCGGAAAAGAGTTGGTAAAGCATGCAAGCCAAAGTTTTCAGGAGCTGTTCGTTGAGGTTTTTTCCAAAAATCAATCAGGAATCCTATTTTATGAAAAAATGGGGTTCTCCTTTTTTGAGGAAAAAATTCATGAAGAAACAGAAGAAACGCTCATCCGGATGGTCCGGTTAAGGCCTTGGTAAAATCAAACCCTAAGATTTTTGAAGTCGAAAAATCAAATAAACCTGCTCCACTTTTTCATTAGTTCTTTTCTCCTGATCAACCAGTTCAAATCCAGCCTTGATGGCTACTCGCTGACTGGAAATGTTGCCTTGAGCGCATTTGATCCAAAAAGTTTGGAACCCAAAGGTCTCACTCAGCCATTCGACCATTCGAATCAAGGACTTTTTCATGATTCCCTGATTTTGAATTTCCGGATCCAGCCAATAGCCCAGTTCGGTGCTTTTTGAAACCCAATTCAGCTCTTTAGCTGAAATAATTCCCTTCGCCTGATTCTTCACGATGATGGCAAAAGAGAAGTCTTTTTTTGCAACAACTAATGCTTGGGATTCAAGGATAAATTTTTGGGTTTGCTCGATATACTTCAGCTCATTTACAAAGGGCAACCAAGGAGAAAAATGGCTTCTATGAGCAGTCAAAATCTCAAAAAGGGATTTGGAATGATCGGGATGGAGAGGTGTCAGATGCAATTCTTTATCTAGCATTATCTTCATTTTGGTCTTTTTTAAAAAGCTAAAAAAGCCCCAAAAAGGGGCAGAGGTTGAATTTTTGATAGGGTGAATCATTCAGATTCACAGATCTTTTTAAGCGCTTTGTTCATGGAGTCAAAGCCGAGTTTGGTCTGCTCTAGCATCGTAGTCATCAGACCTACGAGCAAGCCGGAGAAGTATTCCCCATGGACAAAGAGGGTCGTATTTTCATCGATTTCTTCAATGCCGAAGTAATGTTCACCGTCGAATATTCCTTTAATCAGAAATTTACCTGACCATCGGATTTCTCTTCCGGGTAGATTCCGGAGAAGGATGGGAGAAAAGCTCATTTCTTTATCATTGGGGGGTAAGATTTTCACCTGAAGTTGCTGGCCTTCCTTTAGCTCTCCGCTAACAGATCTGATAAAGGGGTTCCAAGATGGATAAGAGTCGAAGTCGGTTAGAATCTGCCAAACTTTCCCAGCCGGAGCATAGATTCGGATCATGGTTTCAATATGTTTCATTTCGGTATTGTGGTTGGTTAAAATTTTGGACGAAATCGAGCATGACTTACCCGTCACACACTGGGATGCCCCGATAGCTATCGGGGCAACCATGCGAGATTCCATGTGGCAACTGAAAAACAATTGTAGACACATGAAATCGAGCATGACGTACCCGTCACACAGTGGGATGATTATAATCCATGCGAGATTCCATCTGACCGCTAAAAAACAAATTATAAACAGATGAAAAATGCCGGCTCAAACGAGCCGGCTAGGTTGGTGGTGAATGGACTTAGAATCTAGCTTTTACAGAGAGTGTGCCGCCCCAGCCATTGAAGCCTTCGGTAGAGATGCCCCACTTTTCTTGGTTTCGAACATTGGCTCTGTAGGTAGCCCCAGCTTCGATATCCAACCAGCGGTTGAGGTGGGCTCCAACTCTTAAGTCAGGAGAAAGTGCGATCGAATGCGTACGGCTTTCTGCCTTATTTACCACGTTGCCGTTTTCTTTGGTGACTTCATAGTCCTGCTTGATGTCTGCATAAGCAGCTCTCAAGCCGACTTTCCCATAGAAAAGACCACCAAAATCCTGCACGTAGCTTCCGGAAAGACCATAGTGTACTTGCTTCATATCCAGCGCATTATTAGGTGTTTCTTTCCAGAGGTCCACCGGGACGATGGAGTTGGTATAATACAGGCCGAAGAAAACTTTGTCCTGAAATCTTAAGCCCAATTCCGTACCGATGCTGTAATGGCTTCTTACCGGGGAAGAGCTTTTTGTAAAAATAAACTCATTGATTACCGATCCATAAAAGCCCACAGGCTTTACCGATTGCTTCATTGATTCCTGCCCAAAAGCGGTCATCAGTCCAAGGCTCATGAGAGCCACCAAGGTTAACATTGACTTTTTCATTGTGTGTGTAGTTTGTGTGTAATTGGTTTGTTTTTGTTTTGTGCGTTAATGATGATCCAAAAGTAGATCAGCCCACACACCTGGGGTAAAAAGTCTGGACCAGCCCCTGAAAAACCCTACTGAAACCTGAATTTTGGAAGATGGATGAATTTCAAAAATGATAGACTTGCTAATTTCTGATTGCAACTGGAGGGCAAAAACAGATTGAATTCCAATTTTTCCAAGTCAAGAATTCAAATAAAAGACGAATACCCTCTTGGCAATTTACTTGTTCCAACGTCTTTTCTAGGTGTACTACTTTACCCGAAGGCCCGACAAAAAAATTCGGCTCGGCAGATGGGGAGTGGCATACGAAATCAGTTTCAATATTTTCACATAGTCCTTCACATCTTTCAAATTATCTCAAATAGCTCCTCTTTACTTCTCCTAACTTTCTTCCGAAACTGTGCAGAATCATCTACCGATCGATAACCTACCGGAGCAACCAATACAGCATGTAGTCCCTGATCACCTAAGCCCAAAATCTGGTCATACTTATCCGGTTCAAAACCTTCCATAGGACAGGCATCCAACCTGAGTTCTGCCGCTGCAATCAGTAGATTATTCATGGCCAAATATGCCTGCTTTTCGGACCAGGCTTGTCTCTCTGACTCTTTCATCGAGTCAACACTTTCTTTAATACTTTGTCCATAAGCTTGAATGCCTGGTTTCTTAGATTCATCCACTCCCTCCTGCAATAAATTGATATACGAGTCAACGCCTTCGGAAAAGTGTTGGTTGTAACTACAGAAAACGAATAAATGTGATGCATCCGTGATTTGGGACTGATTCCAAGAAGCTTCCCGAAGTAGTTTCTTAACTTTCTGGTCTTCTACAATCAATACCTTATAAAGTTGGAGACCATATGAGGACACTGAAAGTCTTACTGCTTCCTTGAGCAGTTCCAAGCTGCCAGAATCGATCTTTTTTTGTGAGTCAAATTTCTTGGTGGCATATCGCCAGTTCAATGTTTCTATCAATTTCATCTTTTTTTCCTTTTTAGTGTTTATAAAATCTGATCTTAAAATCAGAGTGAAAGCCATATTTCCTATATAAGCCCAAGCCCATTGCGGAAGCTTGAAGGATAGCCTTATTAGATCCTATTTTTTTGACTTCCGAGAGTGTAGCTTCAAATAATTGATTAGCTAAACCCTTTCCTCGAAAAGCGGGAGCAATCCCTATGGAATAAATCCCGGCTATTCCTGCTGAATCTTTGAAAATCATACTAGTTCCGATTGGTTTTTCTTCTAACCAAGCGGTATAGAAATCAACTTTTTCTTTCAAGGCTAGAATAGTAGGAGCAAGAATCCCATACCTAAAAGCATCAAAGAAAACCCTAGACCAAACTATGGCTTCTTCAGTTGTATTGACCTTTTTCAGAATGATATCCAGTTGATCTGAATAAGAGAAATTGGCTATATCACCCGACATCCCAATCAATTCTATGGTGGGATGAAAGCCAATTTTAGCTAAAAGTTCATCCGAAAATCTATCCTCCCAAACCGCTAGTCCAAGAGGTTTGTCTTTTCCAATTGAGCTAATGATCTCCAACTTTTCTGAAGTCAACTCCCCATCTACCCAAAGTTTGTTAGGCCAATCCCCGCGGTTTGCCTTACTTGCAAAAACTCCCTTTTTTGAGATCAATTCTCCTGAATTCATCCCGCCCAATTTCCATAGCTCGGTGAGATTGAAAATATTTTGACTTTTCATCCTTTGACTAAGATTTGATAAGCGAAACCGAAAATATCATCAGAGCAATTCCCATTATCTTTCTTAGGGTAATGGGCTCAACAGGTAATCCAAACCATCCAAAATGACTGGCCAATCCTGCAAAAATCAGTTGACCGCTAAGACCGAATCCGACTTAACCCCTTTTGACGACTTTGATCGGTCATCAAGTTAAGGGTACCAATTTCATTATCAGGCTCCCAAGGGTTTATCCCGACCGGCTCAGATGACATTACCTGAGCAAGGCTTAATCCTGCCTTACAAGCCAGGAAATAAGAAATTAACATTAATTTTTTCATAATTTTAGTTTTTTTGTTTATAATGACTTTTCAAAGGTCTACAGATTATTTCCCCTGTCGAATGATCTGGATTAAGTCTTTCAATTAACCTAGATCAAGATGAATTCTGAACTTCTTTGGCAAAGTCTAAAGAAATACATCACACTCTCAGAGACTGAGAAAGCACTAATCCTTTCCAAACTCAGCGCTCGCAAATTCAAGAAAGGTCAATTCTTGGTTTTTGCAGGTGGAAAAAGCAAAGTGACCAATTTCGTCGTTGAAGGATCAGTTATGGCCTATTTTACTAATTCCAAAGGGCTGGATCATATCATCCAATTTGCCTTTGAGGGCTGGTGGATCAGCGATTTGAAGAGTTTCATTACCCAAGGGGAAGCCATTTTCAATGTTCAGGCGTTGGAAGAAAGTACCGTTTTGGAGCTTTCCTATGAGGATCTGGAAGAGCTTTATATTCAAATCCCTCAACTGGAGCGGTTTTTCAGAATTGTAACTCAGCGTGCTTTTGTGGCTTTTCAGGAGCGTATTTTAGAAACAATTAGCCAATCCGCCGAAGATCGATATCGCGCATTTCATGAAAAGTTCAAGAAATACGAAACCCGAATTCCCCAAAAGCTCATTGCTTCTTATTTAGGCGTCACACCCGAATTTTTTAGCCGGATGAAAAAGAAAATGGATTGGTGAAATCCTTTAGTTTTTAATCCTAGATTTATCCGTTCAAATTTTTAGAAAATTCCTATCTTGGAAGATGATTACTAGAAGCTCAACCCTATTTGAAATTCCTCTGACAAAGGAAGAAGCCCAGATAATTGACACCTTAATCCCTATTAAGACTTTCAAGAAGGGCACTATCCTCTTGGAAGAAGGTCAGGTTGCCAAAGAATCCTATTTCAATCTGAAAGGTCTTGTTCGCCTCTATTACCTGATAGATGGAGAAGAAAAGACCATTCATTTTTTTGAAGAAGGCCAACCCATTGCTTCCCTTTCCAGTTACCTGAATAAAACTCCGGCCAATCACTATTTCGAATGTGTAGAGGACACAACATTGACTATTCTCAGCTATGACAATGAGCAGGAATTAATCAAGCGGGTACCTGCTTTTGAATCACTTTGTCGCATTTCCATTGAGCAAGAGTTTGGGAAAAACCAGCAGATGCTCGCCGACTACATGATCAAATCACCGGAGAAACGCTACTTGGAATTGCAGGAAAATCAGCCTGAACTCCTCAACCGGGTTCCTCAGTATATCCTCGCCTCCTATCTGGGAGTGAAGCCCGAATCTCTAAGCCGCATCCGAAAAAGGTTGGCTGCCAAAGCTTGATCTATGCGACCTGAATAGCCACATTCCCTGCCTTTCTCCCCTTTTCAACATAAGCATGCGCAGCAGGAATTTCTTCAAATCGATAAACTCGATCCAAATAAGGCTTTACCTTTTTTGCTTCTAGCAGTGACTGGATTACCGCCAAATCCTCCTTTTTCTGCTCGGCTATACCCACGATAATTTGCTCCTTTTTACCACGTAGAGTTTGTGTCAGCAAATCCAAATAATCGGCCAAAGCAGCGTCATTAGATAAGTATCTCCCTTCGGACTTGAGTAAATGTTTAATTTCCCGAAAAGAAGTTTTTCCGACTGCATTGATAATCAAATCAAATTTTTCAGGAAGCTGCGCAAAATCCTCTCTCTCATAGCTAATCACCTGGTCAGCTCCCCATTTTCTCACCCAACTCGCGTTTTTGGAGCTGCAAACCCCTACTACATAAGCATCCTTTGCTTTTGCCAATTGAAGCATGGCAGATCCAACCGATCCAGAAACTCCATGTATCAGTACCTTCATTTTTGGCTGCAGATTAACTTTTTGAAGAAAATGATACGCTGAAAGAAAGCCAATGGGAACCACTGCAGCTTCCTCAAAGCCCAATCCTTCGGGTATTTTTGCCAAAGCCGACTCAACATCGACTGCTACGTATTCGGCATAGGTCCCTGACTTCATCCCCATGCTTCCAAACACTCGGTCTCCGACCCGAAATTCGGCTACTTCTTCTCCGACCATTTCAACTACTCCGGCAAACTCATGGCCAAGCAAGGTATTCTTTGGCTTCAGTAACCCAGCATGAAACCGAATAGGAAAAGGAGTTGCACTGCGGACTCTCCAGTCTCCCGCTGTCACGGAAGTTGCGTGAATTTTCACCAAAACCTGATTGGACTTTGGGTTTGGCTTCTCTAGGATTTCAGGATTCAACACATCCGTAGCACCATATTTTTTGAAGGTAAATGCTTTCATGTTCATTTAGTTTTGATTTACGCTTCAAAAGTAAAACCCGCCTCTTTGCTAAAAATTGATCTGGGTTAAGAACTGAAATAGAATTTTTTTACCCTCCATGAAATCTTAACCCAGATCAATGTGCCGCCTTTTTCAGCGCCCTAGGTTTGTAGAAAATTTAGAAAATGAAAAAGGAACTTCATCCAAGCGACAGAAATCTCCATTTAGGACTGACAGGCGTACTTTACTTGCTGGTAATTGTTTGCGGACTCTTCAGTGAAATGGGAGTAAGAAGTGTATTATTCCTCCCTGAAGACCTCATCCAGACGATGGAAAACATCCAAGGAAACCAAAGCCTACTTAGACTGGGAGTAGCTTCAGACATGCTAATGGTCCTAGCTGATGTAGGCTTGGCTTGGTTCTTCTTGATTTTATTTCAACAGAACTTTCCAAGGCTATCTTATCTGGCGGCCTTTTTCCGCTTGGTTCAAGCAGGAATTATCGGAATAAATCTGATCCATCTCTTACAGATTCCTACTCTTTTCCAGTTTTTTCACGTGACCAGTGATGCACCATGGGTAGCTCAACAAATAGGTTACCTAATCGAATCACATCGAATGGGCTATCTACTTAGTGGGATTCCATTTGGAATGAGCTGTATCCTATTGGGCTATATGATGTATCAATCCGGTTGGTTTTCCAAAATTCTTGGAGCCATCGTATTCATCGCCGGGTTTGCCTATCTGATTGATTCTTTTACCAATATCCTCTTGCCGCAATACGCGCCACAAAGTGAAATACTCGTATTGGCCACTGCCGTGATCACAGAATTAACCTTATGCATTTACTTAATAATTAAAGGATTCAGAAATAACTAAACCAATTATTTACAATTAAACAAAAACAAAATGAAAAAAATCATTTCATCGTTTGCAGTGGTTCTTGCCGCTACCCTTTTCTTGAGTTCCTGCCATTCCTATACGGTCACAGTAGGACAGGGCTCCCAAACCGGCATTGAATACCGAGAGAAAAACCATTACCTGATTGAAGGCCTGGCACCCTTAAAAATTTCCGATCCTGAGAAAATGGCTCGGGGTGCCAAAGATTACGAGGTCACCACCAAGCACACCTTTGTGGATGGATTGGTCCATGTTTTGACTTTCGGGATCTATGCACCCACCACTACCATTGTGAGGAAGTAATAAACTCTTGATCTAAAAAAAAGGTATCCGCAGATTTGTTGCGGATACCTACTAATTATCAAACTTGTAAACTCATGAACAAATTTCTTTTCCATGATTGAATTGCTTCTTTTCCTGATTTGGAGCCATTTGTCTACTCAGATTTGTGGAAATATCTTGGGAACAAATAGTTGAATAGACTCCCAAATATTATAAAAAAAGAAGGCTTACCCTTGTTCTTTTATCATTCAAAACTTCACCCCAAGATAAATATTGGGTTCAAAAAGGAAGTAGTTCTTCCATTTATCATCCATTTGTTTGAATGCTTCAGGAGTATTGGTGTCAAAAACCCAAAACTGCGAATGAACCTGTGGCTCGACGAAAAAGCGCTTTTTCTTTCCAAAGGCCAAATGATAGCCAATATGAAAGGAATTATAGAGTTTAAAGCCATTTCCTATTTTATTGTTATCTTCATCTAAATAGGTTTTATACTGTGGTAAAACTTCAACTGTGGCAAATAATCCTTTCCACAGCATACGTTGATAGCTTATTCCAATTCCAGTTTCTCTCACATGCCCGGGATAGAATTCCGTTCCGGACTCTACTTTATCCAAGAGTCCATCCCACCAAAGAATACCCATTGGCTGAAATAAACGCCAAGTGGCAAACTTAAACCCAATTATATTTTTATTATCAAGATCACGCTTCACATGGATTTCGATATGCTGGGTATTCGTTGAATCATCCCAAGATTTGGTAAAAAACTGAGGGACAGTGATACCGGGCAGACTAACTCTGTATTTATAGTCTACACTTTTTTCTTTGCCTAGCAGCAGGCTTTCTTGAGCAATAGCACTTACAGTCACAATTGTCAGAATGAAGGTTAATAAGTTTTTCATTTTTTTCTTGTTTAAATAGGGATTGTATTTGTTTCAAATTGATAGGACAAATTTGGGTTATTAGCGAAATTCAGTCGTCCCAAATTGTAATTGCGGACCTTTTAGTGAGATTCGGGACTTTTTTAAAAGTGTAAGCAAAAGCGAAAAATTAGCGTTTAGAAATGGTGAGCCTACCTAGAAAAAACTATGAAATTTGTATATTCTCTGCTTTTACAACTTTTTTTTTGCCAAAAACTTCACGAAGTTTTATCTTGAGAGCTATTCAAAACCTATTTCCCATTTCCAAGACCTTTTCTTGGGCTTTATTTCCTTTGGATGAATCAACGGTCCATCGCTGTACTTCCTTTTGATAATCTCAGTTCAGACCCGGAAAACCAGTATTTTTCAGACGGAATGGCGGAGGAAATCATCAACGCGCTCAGCAAAATCCAAAGCCTAAAAGTTATTGCGCGAACTTCCTCCTTTGCCTTTAAAGGCCAAAAAATCGACGTCCGTATCATAGGGAATAAACTGGGCGTCTCCTCAGTCATTGAAGGCAGCATCCGAAAAGCCGGCAGCCGCGTTCGGATCGCTGTACAACTCATCCGTACAGACAATGGATTCCATATTTGGTCTGAAACCTTTGACCGAACTTTGGAGGATATCTTCGATTTGCAGGATGAAATCAGTCTCTTGGTCGCTGACCGAATCCGGGAGAATTTTGGGCATATGGATATCGAGGATAGCCTCGTCTCTTCCAAAACAAGTAACCCGGAAGCATACGACCTTTTTCTGAAAGCCAGTCATCACTTCAAGCGAAAAGACCTGGCAGATGTCAAAGAAGCTCTGGTGTTGTTTACCAAAGCCACTGAACTGGACCCTGATTTTACCGAGGCTTATGCCTTTATCGGGGAAACTTATCTCCACCATGCAGGCTTCAATCTGATTTCGGCCAAAGAGGGGTTTCAGAAATCCAGAGAATATGCTCAAAAAGCTTTGGCGATCAATCCAAAAGACATGCGCGCGCACAAGGTCATGGCCTACGTGCAGCTGTTTCACGATTGGAATTGGGAAGCGGCTATTGAGTCCTACAATCAGGCTGTTGCTGCAGGACTGAACAATGAGATCGACTTTATCACCAACTACTATATTTTCATTCAAAAGGATTACGACCTGGCGATTGCCATTGCCAAGGAAAATCAATCCCGGGACCCGCTGCACATCATCAGCTACTGGTGGCTGGGGCTGTGCTATTACCTCTCCGGGAGATTTGAGCAGGCACTTCCCGCTTTTGAAGAAAGCTTACGGATTGACCCCAACTTTAGTGAGGCTTTACGGTGGAAAGGATTGGTTTTGGGTTATTTAGGAAGATTTGATGAAGCTTTTCAGACACTTGACAGAGCCATCGAGCTGACAAATGGGGAGGGATTGGTCAAGCTAGACCTAATGACCGCCAAAGTACTCAGTGGGGAGACTGAAGGGGTACTCGAGGAACTTAAAAACAGTCACTATATCGATCCCTGCGACCCTGCGGCTTTATATAGCTTGATGAATCGACCCGATGAGGCTGTATACTTTCTTCAGAAAGGTTTGGAAGAAAAATCAAGCATGATGGTCAGCTTAAAATATTGGTGGGTTTGGGATAATATCCGGGAAGACGATAGATTTCAGGAAATCTATCGTCAGATGAATTTTCAAGACCATAAAGCCCATCGCCAACATCCCTCCAATCAGCAATTGGTAATCGCCCAAAACAGTCAGATGTCCAAGGAGGAATGCGAACATTTTCTTCAAAGCCTACGCACAAAAATGGCCTTAGAAGAAGTAGTGACCGACACCAATCTGACTTTACGATCTTTGGCCGAACAGATCGAGATACACCCAAATAAGCTTTCCTGGCTTATCAATATGAAGTTGGGTCAAAATTTCAACGACTATGTCAATTCCCATCGCTTGGCGATTTTCCAACGAAAAGTGATTGACAAGGCCAATGCACACATCACCTTATTGGGGATGGCATACGATAGTGGGTTTACATCCAAATCGGTATTTAATGATTTTTTTAAAAAATCAACTGGCCTCACCCCAAAAGCTTGGGTCAAAGCCCATCGAAACTGATTTTTCATGACTGAAAAGGAAGGATTCACTTCTTACCAAAAAATGGTCATTCTCGGACTTGCGGGTCTTCTTTTTACTGTCGTATTGGATTACATGCTGCTTCCTGCTTTGAGTGGTACACTATTGGAACAACTCCAGCTTAGCACTGATGAATTTGGACTGATTGCCTCTGCTTATGCACTGAGTGCTGGAATTTCCGCGCTGCTGGCTTCAGGCTATGCGGATCGGTTTGAAAGAAAATCCTTCCTACTGGTATTTTACACTGGTTTTTTGATAGGAATTTTACTTTGTGCGTTTTCTCCGTCATTCCCCATGCTCTTAACATCCCGAATTATCACAGGAGCTTTCGGAGGAGTGATTGCTTCGATTTGCTTCGCTATGGTGGCGGATGTATTTTCGCTGTCACAAAGGGGCCGAGTGATGGGATGGATTCAAATGGCTTTTGCCCCTAGCCTGGTAATGGGTCTTCCTTTATCCCTTTATATTGCCAGTTCTTTTTCTTGGAAAATGGCTTATGGGATGATTTTCAGTTTTGGAGTTTTAGCGCTTTTACTTGTGGTTTTTCTTATTCGACCATTGGAAAATCCTGCTTCCCAATTTTCCGCTCCTTGGGATCATATTATTTCCAACTTGAAAAGATCATCTTATTGGACAGTTTATGGTGCCAATATCCTGATCGTGAGTGGGGATGTGATTTTCATGACTTTCAACGCCGCCTTTCTCACCAATAATCTAGGGCTAACGGACAGCCAACTCCCCTTTGTGTACGGGGCTGTTGGAGTCACTAGCCTTGTAGCTGCTCCTATTTTTGGAAAGTTGGCCGATCGGTTCGGTAAATGGACTGTATTCGCTATTGGGACCCTGCTTTCCATAGCTACCGTAGTGGTGTACACGGCTGGAGCGATTCAGCGCTTCGAATGGATTATTTTTGTACATGTGGGCTTGTTTTTTGGGGTAAATGCACGAATGGTTTCTGCAACAGCCTTGGCTACCGCAGTTCCGAAAAAGTCTGATCGAGGTGCCTTTTTAGCCATTGATACTTCTATTCAGCAGTTGGCGGGAGGCATAGCTGCGGCGATTACCGGATGGGTTATTTTTCAGGGGTTGGACGGCATTTTGCTAAACTATCCTCAGATCGGCTGGCTGATGGCTATCTTGATGCTATTATCGGCAGGTTTGGTCTTTTTGGTCAGCAATCAGGTGAAAGCCAATCCCGAATCAGAATCAAATTAATCTGGAAAAGTTAGACAGGAATAAGTCCTAAATCATAAAGCCGGACGATTGGCTATACTTTTTCCTCCACCTTTGAATCAACCAAAAAAATCAAATCATGATAGGACCAGATAAAAACCAAGCCTTTCCTTTAGCCAGCTAT
Organism: Lunatimonas salinarum; assembly: GCF_017811155.1. Classification (GTDB taxonomy): domain Bacteria; phylum Bacteroidota; class Bacteroidia; order Cytophagales; family Cyclobacteriaceae; genus Lunatimonas; species Lunatimonas salinarum. The sequence goes on from NZ_JACVCV010000003.1 coordinate 398,181, forward strand.
GATCGACTTTGCTTTCTGAAGAATTTGATCAAAAACCCCCAAATCCAAGTGGGTGATTACACCTATTACGATGATTTTGAAGATGTTCACAATTTTGAAAAAAATGTCAAATACCTCTTTGACTTCGTCGGGGACCGATTGATCATTGGGAAGTTTTGTATGATCGCCTCAGGTGTGACCTTCATCATGAACGGAGCCAATCACCTTTCAAAATCCCTCTCCTCCTATCCTTTTGCCATTTTTGGAAATGGTTGGGAAAAGGCGATGGAAGGAAAAAGCTACCCTCAAAAAGGAGATACCGTCATCGGGAATGACGTTTGGATTGGATACGGTGCGACCATCATGCCTGGTGTCCAAATCGGGGATGGAGCTATCATAGGCAGCAAATCAGTGGTTACCAAAAATGTGCCCCCCTACACCATCGTGGGCGGCAACCCAGCCCAAGAAATCAACAAGCGCTTTTCTCCAGAAAAAATCGATCAACTCTTTGCTTTGAAATGGTGGGACTGGCCTCTAAAGCGAATCACTCAAAACGTGCAGCAGCTCAGCGGAGAACAATTAGAGGATCTACTCTGGACCTAAAGAAGCAGCTACCCACAATATCAAAAGCCAAAAGGAAATCAAATCACCTTTTGGCTTTTCTTTTTTTAACTCCCGATGAGCAATGTTTTTTTATCGCTCCGATCCAAAGTCCGGGATTTCACCAAAAGGTCCCGAATCATAATTCAAGACGACTGGCGGCCGTCTGCTGTCCAACTTTGTCCTATCATTCATCAAAAACATAAATAAACTCGCTATGAAAAACAAAGCTATTATCCTCGGAACAGGAATCGGTGTCGCTATCGGAACGCTACTCGGAGTAGCCATCGGCACTGCCATCGGAATCATCGCACTCGGATTATTGGGAGTGGACTTTGACAATCAAATCACCTTCTGGATCAGTACCGGAATGGCGGTAGGCGGAGGAATCAGCCTGGTCAACTTCATGCTCAAATCCTCCAAAGAAGAATAAACCAACGTCATTAGGGCAAAAGTCCGGGATTTCACCAAAACGTCCCAAATGATAATCCAAGACGACTGGCCTTTCCTTTTAGCCCAAATTTGTCATATCAATTTAAAACAAACACAAGTAAAACTTAAACAACACAAAAAAATGAAAAAGCTAATCTTTATCTTCTTCGTTGGCCTGATCACCACTCTGAATATTCAGGCCCAAACTGATAAACCCATCCGCAAAGGCTTCACTGCCGGAGCTTCCATAGGTGCAGGTGTCTTGCACTTCACCGACGGCATGAGTGAGAAAGCAACCCATGGAGGAATATCCCTTCCCAACCTAAAAATGGGATGGTTTGTATCTCCCCGAACCGCCATCTATGTCAATACCGTCGGACAAATCTATGAGTCCGAGGGAGTAGACCGAAGCTTTGAAGGAATTATCCCTTCCATTCAATATTGGGCCACTGACAAATGGTGGATAAGTGGTGGCTATGGTGCATCCTTGGATATGCGAGCACTTTACGAATCTGAAGCTGACTCCAAAAAAAGTGAGTGGGGAAAGGGAGTTTTGATCTCCACAGGTTACGAAGTACTACAGCGTGAAAAGTGGGCGCTGGATATCCAAAGCCGACTATACATGGCTCGGGTTACCAGAAATGAAGGTGGAAATCTGGACGCAACCAATTTCTCTATCGGAGTAGGGATCACCCTCTTCTAGTCTAAAAAAAAAATCAAATCTAAAAGAATTCAGTAGGGAAAAGCCATGATGAATTCATAGGCTTACCCTGCTGGATTTCTCCTCCGATTCAATCCAATTAAAAATGAAAACGCAAATAGGATACCTCGTCATTTTGATCCTGTTTTTCTTTCACTTGCTAACTTCTGGAGCTATTCCATTAATAAAACATGAACTGGAAGATGTATGGAAGAAAACTGAAAGAATAGAAGCAATGGATGAGAATATAATTTCTGTAGAAGTAAAGGTTTTTGGCTTGCAAAAAACTTGGAAAGTCGAGGGATTTAGGAATATCAATGATATCCAAAATCAATCAGAGGCATGTAAAATCCAATTGTCAACTAATCAAGCTCAATCAGAATGCAAGGGAAAATAATTCTGGCAGGAGCCACCGGTTATTTGGGAGGGTTTATTGCCCAAGAACTTAATTTCCAAGGCTATAACTTTTTAGCTTTTGGGCGAAATGAAGAAAAGCTTAAAAAAATGGGCTTGGCTGATAAGAAATTTCAAGTGGTCGATGTCACAAAGTTGACCACTTTTCCAAAAATCGAAGAGCCGATAGACACGGTTATTTCCACCGTCGGAATCACTCACCAAAAGGATGGTTTGACCTACATGGATGTGGATTATGGCGCCAATTTGAATCTGTTAGAATTTGCCATACGCTATCAGGCAAGGAAGTTCGTCTACGTTTCGGTTTTGAACGGTGAGCAAATGCGGCACCTAAAAGTCACCGCCGCCAAAGAGTGCTTTGTCGATGCCCTGAAAGACTCTGGCTTGGAGTATACCATCATCAGACCTAGCGGCTTTTTCTCAGATATGAAGGACATCTTAGCCATGGCAAAGTCAGGCAGGGTGTATTTGTTTGGTGATGGAGAATGCAAGCTCAATCCCATTCACGGAATCGACTTAGCCCGGGTGGTTATTGACAGTATTGCTGCCCCTCAAACCGAAGTTGAAGTCGGAGGGCCGGATATTTTCACCCAAAACGAAATCGGCCAACTGGCCCTTGAGGCCCTGGGGAAAGGTATGAAAATTGTCCATCTTCCTGATTGGATGCGCCGGACTGCTTTGAGCTTCTTGCGTACATTTACAAGTTCACAGACTTATGGACCAATTGAGTTTTTTCTGAGTATGATGGCTCATGATAATATCGCTCCCCGTCATGGAGTGAATCGCTTGAAAGCCTTCTTTCGGGAAGAGAGTGATCGAACCCAAGAGACGATTTAATTGACCAGTTTAAAAAGGATAGGTTTTTATTTTGCCAAATATTTTCAATTTGTCCTGATGGATAAAAATGGCTTATGAAGCAGCAAGTTCTTCGATTAGTTATCAAATGAATATTTTTTTTAATTTTCGTTCTTTTTCAAACAAAATATCAGTAAATCAAAACTTTATATTTATTATCCCAACTATTGAGAAGCCGATCAGAAATCCCTTGCATTTTTAGGTTTCCTAAGGAGCTACTCCTTTTTTTCTTGTTGAAGAAATTCTTCTGAGAGGCAATCTAGGACTTCGAATGCGTTTGGGAGGAAAGCAATAAGAAGCTGAGAATTGATTAATTCCCCTGATTCCTTATCAAAATCTTCAGCACCCGATTATAAATGATCTCGTGCAGGTTCCATGCGTAGCCGCCATTGGTATTGACAAACTGGACCACGACGGCATCGATATCGGGATGGTATTTGGCAATGCTTTGATAGCCAGGAACCAATCCGGTATGCTCGTAGACATATACGGAAGAGTAAATTTCCTGCTCCTTTTCCGTCAGCAAGGTTCCATCGTTCAACGCCCTAAAAAAAATTCCGACTTCCTCTACAGTCGAAATCATCGAACCTCCAGGGTGGATAAAGTCATTCCCCTTGATATCCAATGGATAGCCGACAAAATACCCGCTCATCATTTCTTCTTGATCCACTTCCGAAAGCAAACTATAGGTTCGCTTCAAACCCAAAGGTTCTAAAATCTCTCGTCGGATGTAGTCATGGTGAGAATAGCCCAAGGTTTTGTCCAAAATTTCACCGATCAGCACATAATTCGTGTTGGAATAGGCGTATTTCTCATTGGGAACAAAGTCCGCTGGCAAGTCAAAGATCAATTCCAAAGCTTGCCGGTTTTCTGTAAATGGCTTATCCCAGGGATAATCCGGCTGATCAGAATAGTTGGGAATCCCGGAGCGATGCTGGATCAGCAGGCGTAGCGTTATTTGATCAGAGTTTTTGATGTGTTTGGCGACCTCAGGAAGCAATTCCGCCAAAGTATCATCCAGTGCAAGGGCTCCTCTTGCCACGATTTTGCTGGCTGCAGCTGCGATGTAGAGTTTGCTGATACTGGCTATTTTGAAAAGTGAGTTATGGTCTGCTGGGATTTTTTTATCCCGATCTTTCCAACCGGCAGTATAGAATTGGGGTTCTTTCTCGCCCTGGTCCACATAGACGATGATCCCATCGAGTTTGTATTTCATCGCCATATCGACTTGCTCCTGAATGGTATCAGGAATCGGTGCCAGCCAAGCCCGCAGGATCAGCCAGGGAACGAAATAAATGGTACAAGCCACAGCAAAAAGAGGCATAAGGATTCGGAAAATGGATTTAGCTTTCATTATTTTTCAATGAGTAGATTTTCGGCATAGCGGAGTCCAGAAACCAGCGTGTTTGGACGATTCTTGGCTTTTTCTTTGAATTCAAGCAGGGTTTCTCTTTCAATTTTTCGACCTCGTATAAATACCTTTAAAGGATCTTTCAAGGCACTTATGGCATCCAGCGGATTTTCTTTGGCCAAAATAAAATTGGCCAATTTCCCTGGCGAAATACTTCCCTGATCTTTGAGAAAATCATGTGTTTTAGAGGGATTGATCGTAGCGGTAGCCAAAGCTTCAAAAGTACTCATCCCCGCTTCCTGATAAAAGGCCAATTCCTCATGCATAGACGAGCCTGCAGGGGTCACACCGATTCCTGCGTCGGTTCCGGCTACTATTAGAGCCCCATTTTCGTGTAACTTTTTTATAGTCAAAAGATGAAATTCATGTTGGGCTTTGATCCTGTCGGACCAGGTCGAATCACTCGCCTGAGCAATGGTCCATCGATCATATTGAGCCTGAGAGTCTACCATCCGGATCAGCGGATTCATGTAGTCCAAGTCCTCCGAATTCATAATATTCACATCGGTCATCAGCTGATAAATATTGTGATAAACAGTCAGCGTCGGACAAAGTGCACTTGCGTGATGGGAGGCGTACAAATTCACCACTTCATTCAATTTGGCGGTATCCAATTGATAATTCAATGGTTGCTGCACGATGTCCTCTGCATGCTCAATCGTGATGATTTCCGATCGGAAATGATAGGAATAGGCTACTTCTGCACTTGGATGAGCTACTACGTCGAAGTCCAGTTCGCTGGCCTTTTCCAAAACCGCATCAAACAAATCTTCGGTCAGCCCATTGTAGGTTTTTATAAAATCATAACCTCTTTCCTGATATTCAGACACTTTTTGTTTGGCTTCCTCAGGAGAAAAAAGCTGTAAATTATCATTCCCAAGGTATTCCGGCCCGGTCAGTTTCGGGCCCGACGTAAAGAAAAGCGGCCCCAGGATTTCCTCGGAAGCGATCGCTTCTTTCATCCGAAGGTGCATAGGTTGACCCCAGAGATTTCGGACTGCCGTCACTCCATTGGCCAGATACAAACCTAGCTCATACTCATCCCAAACATGCACGTGCATATCGATCAGACCGGGCATCAGATAAGCTCCCTCAGCATCGATTACCTCCCCGGATTGAGGGTCAATTTCCCTTCCGATTTCAGCGATTTTTCCATCCAAAATCAAGACCTCATGATCCACCAACACAGTATCGGCTGTCATGGGAATTACATTCACATTTTTGATCAAATAGCTATTGGAGGTAAAGCCATTTTTATTATCCACCTGCAGGTAGCGCGTATTTCGTGCATCGATAACAAAGGCACCGATTACAGTCAAAGCCAGCAACAGGATAAAAATTCCAAAACCTGTCAGTATTATTTTGTAAATCTTCATTTTTAAATTTTTGAGGATTAGTGTGAAGTTCTTCCACCTTTCCAAAAGAGCCAAACCGCCAATCCGATTTCAGCCAAAGCCATCGGAAACGACAGAATCTTTTCAACTTGGACGATTTGATTGATTTGTTCCGGAAAAAGAGCTTTCGCCAGATGGATACCTGAGTAGCAAATGCCTGCGAAAATCAAAAGTCCTCCCCAGAAGTTAGGGACAAATCCGGCTTTCCAAAAGAGCACACCCAATCCAATGAGATGCAATCCGAACGCGATCAATCCAAGCGACCAGATGCTTTCAAAGGCCTTCAACTTCTGCATTACTTGACTTGCCGCTCCCTCACCGTCCAGCATCGAAAGAACGGCAATTTGATGATAAATCGCCAATCCAAGCACTGTTGCATAGAAAATTCGGATGGTAGCGGTAATCAGAGAAAGACGGGGCTGAACCTCTTTTAAAAAAATATGCAAGGCCCATGCGGCCAAAATATCCAGGATCAAAATCCCAATCCAAGCAGCAATGCCCAACTGAAAAGTTCCGATTGAAGATTGGATAGCATCAAGGGTTTTTTGGCTTTCCTCCGGAAAAACCAAGGAACCATAAACAAAGCCATAGGCATATCCGGCCAAAACTGCCATCAAAATCAGGGATATTCCGGCCAGAAGGGCATACTTTCGTTTGGAAGAATTCATAGTGCTGTTAAAATAAAATGGCTTCCCCAGGATATTTCAATCGAGGGATAGAACGGAAATAGGTTTGATTTTGGAAGTTTTGAAATCCCAAGAAAGTCCGAACAGCGATCTTAGGAAAAGTATTCGTCGGATCAGGAATTCGAAAATAACAAAACAAAACAATCCTGTAAACCCAATAGTGGCGAGAAATTTAACGAAAACCGGCCAATTCAGTGGCAAAATCACCCACGCAGCCGTGTGCAAAGCCACCATATGCAAGATATAAACTGGGTAAGCCGCCTGACTCAGATAGGTCAAAGTAGCACTGGGTTTGTTGAGGTATTTGTAGCCAAAACCGAAAATAGCCAAAATCCAGGTGACTGATTCCACCGCCATCAAATAACCTGGCGCGACCAAATCAAAGGCAAACCATCGCATCAAGTACATGCCGAGAGCTAGCCCTAGGTAAGCCCAGCGCCATTTTAAAATTGTCTTCCAAAATGATTCCCCGCTGTACACCAAAAGAAAACCACAGAAAAAGGCCAAAATCCCAATAAAGAACCCATGCCAAGTCAAAGCATACATTTCAAAGACCTGTGGCTTGACCAAAATAACTTCCAAGACAAAAAGTAAAGAAAGCGAAAGTGGTCCCAACGGATTGCTCATCCAGGCTGCAAGTCTTTTCTTAAATCCTCCATTTTCTGACTTTTTCAATATGAAGAAAATCGGAGCCAAAATCAACACGTAAGCGAAGATGTTACCGAGAAACCACAAGTGGGCGGGATGTGGCGAATAGCCGAGCGGTAAATTGTAGTATGCCTGGAAAAGCAGGAAATGAAGTGGTACAATCGCCACCACTCCAAAAAGAAAGGGAAGCAGGATTCGCCTGCTTCGCTCCATGAGGAGTTCCTTCCAATTCCGCTTGCGGATAGCAAAATACACGCCCATTCCTGAGACGAAGAATAGAAATGGAATTCGCCAAACATTCAATAAGGTCATGGGCTTCCATAGCCCTTCCATGAGCTCATCGCTTTTGATAAAACCCAGAAACATAGCCCAGGGTTGGAATACTATCGCAATGTGATAGATCAGCAGCAGGGCGATCGCAATCACCCGCAGCCAATCGATGTCGTATCTTCTTTGAGTAGTCATGATCCAATGAATTAATTATCCGACTTACTGCAGCATCATGGCGATGACCGGACGGGTCTTCTCCAGCTGCTCCATGTCCAATTGAAGCCCCATTGATCCAAGTTGCTGCTGCATCATTTCATAGATTGGCTTGACTTCGGCAAATGGTCCCATGACGGTCTCACGTGGTGTAAAACCAAAGTTGTTTCTCAGTTTTTTATCTGCTTCCACATCGAGGAGGATTTCGACGATTTCTACACGGCCAAAAAAGGCTGCTGCATGCAAAGGAGTCGTCCCATCATTATTGGCGATAGTCAAGTCAGCCCCAGCGTCTACCAGCACTTGGGCGATTTTCCGCTTGTCAAAGGTGATGGCTGTAATCAGAGGAGTGGATCCACTGAAGGGTTCCTTGGCATCAATGTCCGAACCTGCTGCAATGTGTTGCTTGATTATCGCAAGATTATTGGTCATTACTGCAGTGTGAATGTCAAGTTCAGGGGCTTCAATTTGCTGGCTTGGGCCAGTACGGTCCTGCGCTTTATTACATCCGGGCAAAAGAACTACTGCTAATAAAAGGCTTGCAATAATTTTGAGTGTGTTGTTTTTTGAGATTTTCATCATGGTGTTTTTTTGATTGAATACTTTTTGACTTTTGTTCGCTACAAAGTTGGGGCAAAGCTCAGGGGTAGATGTAAAAGACAGGTTGCCAAAAGCATAAAGTATCGCTCAAGGATAAGAATTATGACGCAAGCCTATAAACTATGAAGCAGAAGCCTCCCATTTGCAGGAGAATTTTTGGAAAAAGTCAGGGTGTCTTTGAATAAATTTCTCTACCTTGAAAATTGATTTTTAGCATGGCAGAAGGTCAAAAACATAGTGAAGACTTCCTTTCTCAGGCTACCGCTCTCGTCGTAGAGCGGGCAGCTGATGAGCAGTTTGGGGTATCTGAACTCGCAAAGGCGATGAATATGAGTCGGTCAAATCTACTTCGAAAAGTACAGGCAGCAACAGGTCTTTCAGCAAGCCTTTTTATCAGAAAAATCCGCTTGGAAATCGCAATAGATTTGCTGAAAGAAGGTAATATGACCGTTTCGGATGTTTCGTATCAGGTAGGTTTTGGGAGCGCATCCTATTTTATCAAATGCTTCCGGGAGCAATACGGCTTTCCTCCCGGTGAAGTCGGAAAACAAAAAAAAGAGACCCCACCTGAAGAGTCAAAAACTGTTGTTCAATCAAAACAAGACCGAAATTCCAAAACATGGATTTTTGGCCTTCTGTGTGTTTTAGTGGTGGTCGCGATCGGATATTTCTTTTGGCCCAAAACATCTTCCGAGCTTTCGGAGGAAGAAAAATCCATCGCCGTACTGCCCTTCAAAAATGAAAGTGCCGATTCGAGCAATATCTACTTTGTCAATGGACTGATGGAGTCTACGCTGAACAACCTTCAGAAAATCAAAAATCTCCGTGTGATCAGTCGCTCGTCCGTAGAAAAGTACCGAAACCCCAATAAAAGTATCTCCGAAATGGCCGCCGAACTCGGGGTAAGTTATTTCGTGTCAGGAACCGGACAAAAGGTCGGTGAGCAAGTTTTGCTAAGCATCCAACTGATCGATGCGGAGACGGAGCGACAGATCTGGGCGGAGCAGTACAATCGGCAATTGGCAGATATTTTTTCTATTCAAAATGAGATTGCTACCCAAATCACCGATGCTATTAAAGTAATTGTCACTCCCACCGAACTCGAGCAAATCGAAAAGCGGCCGACTGAGATTCTACTAGCTTATGATTACTATTTGCAGGCTTTGGAACCCTACCATTCACGTACGGATGAAGGGTTGCAAAAGGGAATAGCACTATTCGAAAAGGCAATTGCAGAAGATCCAGAGTTTTCTCTTGCCTATGCACATGTAGCTATTTCTTATTATCTGCTGGAGATGTTTCGCTCCGAAAAGCAGTTTACCGAAAAAATCAACTCCTACGCCGACAAGGCTCTGTTATTCGATTCTAAATCCGCTGAAAGCCTGACAGCCAAAGCTTTTTATTACATTCAAAGCGAAGAATTTTCCCTGGCCCGGCCATATTTGGAAAAAGCCCTGGAATACAATCCAAATTCGGCTTTGGTAATACAAATGCTTGCGGATTTTTATTTCCGTCTCGCACCAGATACGGAAAAATACCTTGAATATGCTCTTCGGGGGGTAAAGCTACAAGTGGCAAGCACCGACTCAACTGCCCAAAGCTACAGCTACCTTCAGCTCTCCAATGCCTTGGTTACAGCAGGTTTCATTGATGAAGCTTTAGAATATATCGACCGATCCTTGGCTTTAGACCCCAACAATTACTATGCTCCGCATCTCAGATCATACATTCTTTTTGCACGGGACAATAACAAGGAAAAAATGCTTCAGCGCCTCATCCAGGAATGGAAAAAAGATTTTACTCGATTAGATATTTTACAGGATATCGGGAAGTTCTTTTATCTGGATGAGGAGTACGACAGCGCCTTTGTTTACTATCGTCAATTTGTAGAGGCAAGAAAGGCAAGCGGCTTGAATATTTACCAATTGGAAAATGCCAAAATAGCCCTTGTTTATGAAAAAGTGGGAAAGAAGGAAGAGGCCAATCGGCTTTTTGAGGAATTTGTGGGCTTTGCCGAGCAGGATCATTCGGTTTATCGGAACCTAGCTTTAGCGACCAAATTTGCTATGGAGAATAACCAAGACATGGCCTTGAATCACCTGGAAGCTTTCGCAGAAGAAGACAATCATCAGTTTTGGTTTTTGTACCTGAAAGACGAGCCAGTCTTTGAACCGATCAAAAATAGACCGGAATTTCTAAAAGCGATAGAGAAAATAGAGACTAGATTTTGGGAGCAACACGAAAAAATCAAATTGTAAGCGTGATTTTTCAAGGACAAGGTTAGTATCCCACGTCATTTTCCAGACAGAAAATTCAGAAGGTTTAATTCGATGATAAACAAAATTTCCTCCATGAAGTCTGAGAATTTTGGCTTCCATTACCTATATGGATCTGCTTTGATCTGCTTCAGTCAATTTTTTGCCTTCTTAATTCAAAAAACCCAACAGGTTTGACTTGTAAGTCTGACCAACAGGCAGTTTCACCCCAGCTATACTGACTTGGTTTCCTTCTACAAACTCAATTTGATGCCGGTTGATTAGGTAGGATTTATGGATTCGGATAAAGTGGTTCAGAATTGGAAATATCCATGGATGAGGAGATGGAATTAGCCGCTTTTTTAACCCATCCCAAAAACATCGAAAATGATCAAGAAATCGTCTTCTCCCAAAAAGTGCGAATAAAGTCAGGAAAAGGACAGCTTAAAATCAGGTTGGATCAAATCCCTGAAATTATTGTTTTGGACCCTTGGGGCACTCGAACCGAACAAAGTCGAAAGGATAATTTCTTCCAGACTAAGATTGGCTTCTAATTGTGGCGACCAAGGATATATTGTATAGGCTTGATTTAAGGCAAAAGCTCGTCGGGTTTATATCTACGCGATTCAGCATCCCTCCGGAATGAGATACCTTGGTGTAGTTCTCCGGTGCTTCAAAAAAAAAGAATCAAATGAAGCAGTCAGGTCTAATTTTCTTGAATTCTGCTTTTCCCAAATCCGTCAAATAGGGATAAATCATCAGCAATAAATTATCGGTTTGGTGATCCAGGTAATCTTCGTTAATGTCAATTTCATAAATAAAGGAATTGTAAAGCCAAGTATTGCTGAAACCAATCATCCGTTCAATTAGAAATTGTCGTTCGGAAGAAAATTCAAAATTCCGTAATAAGCCTTTGGCTGTTAAATACTTCATAAGAAATTCATAACCTTCAAATCGCTTCAGGTAAACTGCCTCAAAATGGGCCTTTATGGATTTGTTTAGCCTGAGTAGATTATAAAGGTCAGTCCAGAAAAACCGGTAATCAACCATCCTCTTCAAACTCTGATGGATATCCTGTTTGATGGTTTGAAAAGTAATTTCCTGCACACCCAACTGCTCTATTCTATTGTCAAATTCCTTCACCATTTCAAAATACAGGGCTTCTAAGATATCCTCCCTGGTTTTGAAATGATAGTTCAAGTTCCCGGAACTCATATCCAACTTCTTCGCTATCATCCTGATTGTCACATTACTAAACCCAAAATCATTGAAAAGTAATCTTGCTGCGGCTAATATTTTTGTTTTCGTATCCAAATCTTTAATTAGTAAACCTGTCCTAATTCAAATTATTTTAGTAAACTTGTCCTAAATTAAGAATTATATCAATGCGGCGTGGCTTTCTTAACCTCTATCTGAATAAAAATTTGCACGGGCATACCAAATGGATTAGAAATGGGATCATTATTTAAGTCGGAACAGGGAAAGCAAGAAATACTTCGGCTCTACGACCAAAAACTGGAAAGTCTTGGGGTCGCGTATTCAGTCAGAATGATAAATACGAGTTTTGGAAAGACCAACATCATCGTAACTGGGAATCCAGAAAAGCCGCCCATCATTTTGATTCATGGTTCGAATGGTTGTGCACCGATTGCTTTGGAAACCTATAGGGATCTGCTCGATTCATTCTCCGTTTTTGCTGTGGACGTGCTTGCTCAGCCCAACAAAAGCGCAGAAACTCGCCTGAGTATGCAGGATAATTCTTATGGTATTTGGATGAATGAGATAATTAAGGAGCTGAACATTCAGAATGTGATTCTTGCCGGTTTTTCATTTGGGGGATTGATCATTCTTAAGACGCTCATTCACAATGAAAAGAAAATCAAGGAGGTTTTTCTTACAGCCCCTGCATTTGTGGTAAATGGAAATCCAATTAAGGCACTCTTTCGGTTTTTTATACCCATGAAGCGGTTTATGAAAACTCAAAAAGACAAATACCTCGAACAGTTTTTGGCCAGTGCCTTCACAGATCAGGATGATTTTGCAAAGCAAAGTTTAGCCTTGGTCTTTCGTCATTTTACGATGGATTTTAGCCCGGTTCCGGTTATAAAATCAAAAGAGGCTATGAAGATCCGCACACCTATCACATTGATTGCCGCAGGAAATGACATTCTATTTCCTGGACGAAAAATGATCAGACGCGCGAAGAAAATCTTCCCTTCCCTGGAAAGTACGGTATTGTTGAAGGACTCGAAGCATGTCCAAAACAAAACCGATAATTCAAGAATAGCTACGATTATCAAGAAAAAAGCCCAATTGTAATAACATATCTACTAGTAGCAATAATGAACAAAAGAAAAACTGCACGTATTACAGGATGGGCACTCGTAGTAATGGCCATTTTAGCGGGCTTTTCTCTGGGATATGCCTTTCCTGAATTTAATCAAACGGGTAACCTAGAATCTTTAACGCACCTGATTCAGGCAAGACAAGCACTTTATGTAAGTATGCTAATAGGGCTATTTGTAATCGTTCTTTTGGACCTACTCGTAACCTATACGCTTTACCACTACTTCGAGGAAGTCAATAAAACAGTTTCTTTCATCGCGGCTATTTTCCGAATGCTGTACACCCTGTTTTTTGGAGTAGCCATCTATTTTCTAATAGGCAACGCAGCGAATCATGAGTTATCCAATCTCCAGATTCATCAAAATTTCGACTTATTTGAGACCATTTGGAATTGGGGCTTGGTAATTTTTGGATTTCATTTAATCCTCATCGGCTACTTAATGATGGTTCAAAATGCGATTTACAAGCTATTAGTATATCTTATGTTTTTAGCCGGAGCATCATACGTAATTGTTCCTTTCTTAAAAGAGGGACCTACAAATTTGGAAATCGTGGCTAAGGTAGAATTGATATTGGCATTTCCCATGGCAATAGGTGAGCTTGGCTTTGCCATATGGCTGATTGTAAAAGGTGGCAAATCCATTGCAAAAGAATCTGATTCCAACTAACTACTGATTTTGAATAAAACGATCTACAAAACCTATACAAAAAGTGCCATTTAGGCCATTGCATATTAAAAAATCCCAGCAACAATTTAATTACAATGAATATGATTAAACCAATGAAGTCATCTATGAATAAGTTATTCCTTCCAATCTTTTTTCTCGTCCTTATAGGTTCTTGCACCTCAAAACCCCAAGAATTGGATGAAAGTAAAACAAGACTGGAAAATGAGATTCGTGGTCAGGTAAAGATTTTGGACGAGCCAGAAAGTTTTAGCTCGATAAGCGATAAAATGGTGGAATACAAAATCCCATCTATCTCTATTGCGGTAATAACTCAAGGTGAAATTGTACCGGCCCCTAAATTAATCGGACGTAAAATAGTTTAAAAACTGTAAATTTAC